>NZ_JADGMY010000028.1:0-260722 GCF_015234515.1 Cellulomonas sp. | reverse complement strand
CCCCGTGCGTCGGGCGGTGACTGGATTGCTCTCTCGCGCATGGGGGTGGGCGGGGGGACTGGATTGCGCTCTCGCGCATGGGGGGTGGGGGTGACTGGATTGCGCTCTCGCGCCTGGTGGTGAGGGTGGGGGTGTGCGGGCCGTAGGCTCGGGGGCCATGTCGGCGATCACCCTGCTCGGGCCCGCGGAGATCCGTGCGCTCGCGCAGCGCGCCGGGATCCGGCCCACCAAGACCCTCGGTCAGAACTTCGTCCTCGACGGCGGCACGGTCCGCAAGATCGTGCGCCAGGCCGGTGTCGAGGCGGGGGAGCGGGTCGTCGAGATCGGTCCCGGGCTCGGCTCGCTGACGCTCGGGCTGCTCGAGGCCGACGCAGACGTCGTCGCGGTCGAGATCGACCCGGTGCTGGCGCGCCTCCTGCCGGGCACCGTCCAGGCCCACGTCCCCGGTCTCACCCTCGACGCGTCGGCCGCCACCGCCGAGGTCCCGACCGTGGTGCTGCGCGACGACGACGGCCGTGCCCGCCTGACCATCGTGACGCAGGACGCGCTGACGGTGACGGCGCTCCCGGGGCCGGCGCCCACGGCCCTCGTCGCCAACCTCCCGTACAACGTGTCGGTCCCCGTCCTGCTGACCTTCCTCGAGCGCTTCGACTCGCTCGAGCGCGGCCTGGTGATGGTGCAGGCCGAGGTCGCCGACCGGCTGGCGGCGCCGCCCGGCAGCCGCACGTACGGCGTGCCGTCGGCGAAGGTCGCCTGGTACGCGGCGGCCCGGCGCACGGCCACGGTCGGACGCGCGGTGTTCTGGCCGGCGCCGCACGTCGACTCCGCACTCGTGCGCCTCGACCGTCGCGAGCCACCCGCCGCCACGGTCTCGCGGCAGGAGGTGTTCGCGGTCGTCGACGCCGCCTTCGCGCAGCGCCGCAAGATGCTGCGCTCCGCCCTCGCGGGCGTCGCCGGGTCGTCCGCGGCCGCCGAGACCGCCGTGCGGGCCGCCGGTCTGGACCCGCAGGTGCGGGGCGAGCAGGTCGACGTCGTGGGCTTCACGCGGATCGCCGAGGCGCTGCACGCCGCACGGCCCGCGACGCCCGGACCTGGCACAGTGGCACCGTGACGCTGACCCCCCTGGACGACCTGCCCGAGCGGGCCGTGCGCGTGCGCGCGCCCGGCAAGGTCAACCTCTCGCTGCGCGTCGGCCGACGGGCGGGCGACGGATACCACCCCGTGTCGACCGTGTTCCAGGCGGTCTCGGTCTACGAGGAGGTCGTCGCGACGCCCGCCGACGTCTTCGGTGTGAGCGCGAGCGGCCCGCAGTCCGAGGCGGTCCCCACGGACGAGAGCAACCTCGCGCTGCGCGCCGCGCGGGCGGTCGCGGAGCGCGCCGGGGTCGACGACGGCGTGCACCTGCACCTCGTCAAGGGGGTGCCCGTCGCCGGGGGCATGGCCGGGGGCTCCGCCGACGCCGCGGCCGCGCTCGTCGCGTGCGACGCGCTGTGGGGTACCGGCCTGTCGCGGGACGACCTGCTGGAGCTGGCGGCCGAGCTCGGGTCCGACGTGCCGTTCTCGCTGGTCGGGCACACCGCCGTCGGTCAGGGACGCGGCCACCTGCTGACGCCGGCGTTGAGCCGCGGCGAGTTCCACTGGGCGTTCGCCGTGCAGGACCGGGGGCTGTCGACGGCCGCCGTCTACGGCGCGTACGACGAGCTGCGTCACCCCGACGTCGCACCGCTCGACGACGAGCAGGACGTGCCGCTCATGCAGGCGCTGCTCGCGGGGGACCCGGCCGCGCTCGGTGCCGCGCTGTACAACGACCTCGAGACGGCCGCGCTCGAGCTCGACCCCGGCCTGGCGGAGCCGCTCGCGGTCGCGACCGACGCCGGTGCGCTCGGCGTCGTGGTCTCCGGGTCCGGCCCGACGGTCGCGGCTCTGGCCCGCAGCAGGAAGCACGCGCTCGCGGTCGCCGCGGCGTTCACCGCCGCGGGCGTCGCCGACCGCGTGCTGACCGCGACCGGCCCCGTCGCCGGCGCACGGGTGGTCGCAGGGGAGTGAACGTGCCGCTCGACCGCACCGGGGACCAGCAGACCCAGGACGCCCCTCCCGTGGACCCACGCCCTGACGGCCCTCGACCTGTGGGCCGCCCCGGCGGGCCCGACCGCGGCGAGCTCGTGCGGCGCGACGTCGTGCCGCACGCCGTGGCCGACCCCGACGAGCCGGGCTGGGTGCGGCCCGCGCCCGGGCCCGACGAGTTCCGTTGGGACGCGCTGGGGGCCGGAGCCCTGTTCCTGGGCGGCCTGCTGTCGATGGCGCTCGCGCACCTGTCCGGCATGCTGTACGAGGACCCGGCTGCCGGCTGGGTGTCCGTGCTGCTGCTGGCCGCCGTCACCGTGCCGCTCGCCGTGCGTCGCCGGTGGCCGAGCGGCGTGCTCCTGGTCGTCGCGGTCGCGTTCGTCGTGCTGCAGGTGCTGCAGGTCCCCGAGACGCTCGTGTCCAACATCGCGCTGTTCTGCGCGATGTACACGGTCGGGGCGTGGGAGACCGACCGGCGGCGGGCGACGGTGGTGCGCGGGATCGTCGTCGTCGGGATGATCGTGTGGCTGTTCGTGGCGCTGTTCCACGCCGCCACCGACCCGGAGCTCATGGAGGAGTGGGGCGACCAGGTCGGCGCCCTGTCGCCGATCGTGGCGTACACGCTGCTGCAGCTCCTGACGAACGTCCTGTACTTCGCGGGGGCGTGGTTCTTCGGTGAGCACGCGTGGCGCTCGGCTCGGGAGCGCGCGCGGACCGCGTGGCGCACGCACCTGCTGGTGCTCGAGCGTCGGCGCGCCGAGGAGCAGGCCGTCGCGCTCGAGCGGCTGCGGCTCGCACGCGAGCTGCACGACGCCGTCGCCCACCACGTCTCGCTCATGGGGGTCCAGGCCGCGGCCGCTCGCACCGTGCTCGCGTCGGACCCGCAGCGGGCCGCCGACGCGCTGGGACACGTGGAGGACTCCGCGCGCGAGGCCGTGCGTGAGCTGCACGGGATCCTCGGGATGCTCCGCGACAGCGGCGAGCTCACCGGCGACCCCGTGGGCCAGCGCGGCGGCACGCCGTCCGGGGAGGCGCTCGCGTCGCTCGACCTCGACGCCCTGCCGCACCTCGTCGAGCGTGCGCGCGCTGCCGGCCTGCGGGTGACCTACGAGGAGGTCGGCGACCCGCAGCGGCTGCGTCCGCTCGCGTCCCTCAACCTGTACCGCATCGCCCAGGAGGCGCTGACGAACACCCGGAAGCACGCCGGGCCGGGTGCGCGCACCGACGTGCGGCTGCGCTGGCTCGCCGAGGAGGTCGAGCTCGAGGTGTCCGACGACGGTGGTACCGCGCGCAGCCGGGGCGCGGTCCCGTCCACCGGACTGGGGATCGTCGGGATGCGGGAGCGGGTGGCTTCCGACGGCGGCACGTTCGAGGCGTCGCGGCGCAGGTCCGGCGGCTTCGTCGTGCGCGCGCGGCTCCCGCTGGCGCCCCAGGGGCGTGCGGAGGGCTCAGGAGGGCCGGTACCGACCGGGCCCCGGCAGACGGAGGAGCAGGGATGACGACGGCCGTACGGGTCGTGCTCGTGGACGACCAGGCGCTGCTGCGGGCGGGCATCGGGACGATCCTGTCCGCCCACCCCGGGATCGAGGTCGTCGGCGAGGCCGGCACCGGGGTCCAGGCCCTCGAGGTCGTGCGTGCGACGCGCCCGGATGTGGTGTGCATGGACGTCCAGATGCCCGACATGGACGGGCTGGAGGCGACGCGTCGCATCGTCGCGGACCCCGAGCTGCTCGCCGCCGTGGTCGTCCTGACGACGTTCAACCGCGAGGACTACCTCGTCGAGGCGTTGCACGCCGGGGCCGTGGGCTACCTGCTGAAGACCTCGCGCCCCGAGCAGCTCACCGAGGCGGTGCTCAGCGCGGCGGCGGGCGAGGGGCTGCTGGCACCGGAGGTCACGCGGGCCGTCATCGCGCGCGCCGTGGCCGAGCGACGGCCGACGCGCCCCGCGCCCCGGCCCGTCGTCCCGCTGACCGAGCGGGAGCAGGAGGTGCTCACGCTGGTCGCGCGCGGGCTCAACAACGACGAGATCGCCGCCGAGCTCGTGGTGAGCCGCGCGACGGTCAAGACGCACGTGTCGAACCTGCTGGCGAAGCTCGGCCTGCGGGACCGCGTGCAGGCCGTCGTGTACGCGCACGAGCACGGCCTGGTGGGCTGAGGAGCGCCCACGGGACCCGCCGTCTCCGTCCCGGGGCGGAGACGCAGGATCGGCCGGGGGCCCGAGGCCCCGCGCCGCTGCGCCCTCTAGCGTCGTGGTCAGGACGTCCGGGAGCGCCGGGCGGTGACGTGGCAGGGGAGGCACGATGCTCGAGCTGCACGGGATCAGCCGGTCGTTCGGCGACCGGCTCGTGCTCGACGACGTGAGCTTCACGGTCGGGCGAGGGCGGCTCACGGGGTTCGTCGGCGGGAACGGGGCCGGCAAGACCACGGCGATGCGGATCATCCTCGGGGTGCTGGCGCCGCACGGCGGGACGGTCACGGTCGACGGCGCCCCGGTGCTCGGGGTGCAGCGCGCCCGCTTCGGGTACATGCCCGAGGAGCGAGGGCTGTACCCCAAGATGCAGCTCGTCGAGCACCTGACCTACCTCGCGCGGCTGCACGGCTTCGACAAGGAGGGTGCGACGCAGCGCGCCGAGGCCCTCGTCGAGCGCCTCGGCCTGGCGCCACGGGCGAAGGACCCCGTCGAGAACCTCTCGCTGGGCAACCAGCAGCGCGCGCAGGTCGCGGCGGCGCTCGTGCACGACCCCGAGATCCTGGTCCTCGACGAGCCGTTCTCCGGCCTCGACCCGATGGCCGTCGAGGTCGTGCAGGGCGTGCTCGCCGAACGTGCCGCGCAGGGTGCGCCCGTCCTGTTCTCCTCGCACCAGCTCGACGTCGTGGAGCGGCTGTGCGACGACCTGGTCATCATCGCCGGCGGCAAGGTGCGGGCTGCCGGGACGCGTGAGGAGCTACGGCACCGGTACGGGCAGGCGCGCCACGAGATCGTCGCCCACGGCGACATGGGCTGGCTGCGCGACGTGCCCGGCGTCCGCGTCGACGAGCTGGCGGGCGGGTCGGCGGTGTTCGAGGCCGCCGACGACGTCGCCCAGCACGTCCTGACCTCCGCGCTCGCGCGGGGTCCGGTCCTCGCTTTCACCCCGCTGCGCCCGACGCTCGCGGAGATCTTCCGCGACGTCGTCGCCGACGAGCCCCAGATGGAAGAGGTGGCCCGATGAACGCCCGACCCCCGGCACCGACACCCCCGTCGCTGGGGCGCGCGGCGCTGCTCGTCGCCGAGCGCGAGATCACGTCGCAGGTGCGCACGAAGTCGTTCATCATCTCGACCGCGATCCTGCTGGTCGGGGTCCTGGCCGCCATCGTGCTGAGCTCGTTCCTGTCGGGTCGCGAGGGTGACGACGTGCCGGTCGCGGTCGTCCGGTCCGTCGCGGCACAGGTCCCCACCACCGACGGCCTCGCGGTGAGCGACGTGCCGGACCGGGACGCCGCCGAGCAGGCCGTGCGTGAGGGTGACGTCGACGCGGCCGTCGTGCCGGGTGACGGTCCGCTCGGTGTCGAGCTCCTCGCGATGGACGCGGCGCCGCAGGCGCTGCTGGACGCGCTCACGGAGAGGCCCGAGGTCGTGCTGCTCGACCCGGCCGCCGCCGACGGTGCTGTCCGGTACGTGGTGACCTTCGCGTTCGGGCTGGTCTTCATGATGTCGGCCATCGGGTTCGGCGCGACGATCGCGCAGAACACGGTGACGGAGAAGCAGACCCGGATCGTCGAGATCCTGCTGTCCGCGGTCCCGGCCCGCGCGCTCCTGGCGGGCAAGATCCTCGGCAACTCGGCCCTGGCCCTGGGGCAGACGGCGGCCATCGCGGCGGTGTCGGTCCTGGCGCTGGTGGTGACCGGTCAGGACGACCTGCTGACGATGGTCGGCATGCCCGTCGTGTGGTTCGTCGTCTTCTTCGCGCTCGGGTTCGTCCTGCTGGCCGCGGTCTTCGCCGCCAGCGCGTCGCTCGTGTCGCGCATCGAGGACACCGGTGTGGTCCTGCAGCCCGCGATGTGGCTGACGATGATCCCGTACTTCCTCGTCGTGTTCTTCAACGACAACGCGCCCGTCCTGACGGCCATGTCCTACGTGCCGTTCTCGGCGCCCGTGGGGATGCCCGTCCGGCTGTTCCTGGGCGAGGCGGCCTGGTGGGAGCCGCTGCTGTCGCTGGCGGTGCTGGCGGCGTCGTGCGCCCTGGTCATCGCGGTGGCGGCGCGGATCTACGAGCGGTCCGTGCTGCGGATGGGGTCGCGCGTGAAGGTGGGCGAGGTGCTGCGCGGCAGCGGCGTCGACTGAGCCCGCGGGCCGTGCGGCCGGCTCCCCGGCGTGTCAGGGGGCGGCCGGCTGCGCGGGTACCCGGCCGACGTGTGGCAGTGTCGTGACGTCGCGGGCCACAGCCCGCGCACCAGCGATCAGGAGATGTACCGATGACCGACGTGATCTCGTCCCGCTCGGACCCGCAGGTCCAGCGGATCGACGACCTCGTGCGCCGCCCCCGCGCGGCCACGCGCACCCTCCTCGTGGAGGACCCCGAGCCGCTCGCCCACGCACTGACCGCCGGTGTGGAGGTGCTCGGGATCTACGCGGTCGAGGGCGCCGACGTGGGCCCCGAGCTCGGTGCGGCCGCCCGGACGCGCGGCGTGACGGTCCAGGAGATCGCCACCGCGCTGTGGAACGAGCTGTTCCGCGGTGACCGTAAGCCCGACGTCGTGGGCGTCGCGAAGACGCCGCGACCGGCCAAGCTCGCCGACCTCGCGGAGCGCACCGGCGACGTCGTCGTGCTCGACGGCGTGCGGATCGTCGGCAACATCGGCGCTGCCGTGCGGACCGCCTACGCGCTGGGCGCGGCGGGCGTGGTCCTGGTCGACAGCGACCTCGCCAACCCGCTGGACCGGCGCATGGTCCGCGCGAGCCGCGGCTACGTGTTCTCGCTGCCGGTCGTGCTGGCCTCCCGCGAGGAGGCGGTCGCGGGTCTGCGCGAGCTGGACCTGCCGAGCGTGGCGTTCGACGCGAGCGGCGACCTCGTGACGGCGGACCTGGCAGGTCTCGCGGAGCGGCTGCTGCTGGTGTTCGGCAGCGAGAAGCGCGGTGCGTCGGCCGAGCTGACCGCGGGCGCGCGGACCGTGTCGATCCCGATGCGCTCGGCCGCCGAGTCGCTCAACGTGTCGGTGGCCGTCGGCATCGCCCTGGGTGCGCGCGCGGCGCGCAACCTCGCCTCCTGACGCACGGAGCGCTCGGGAGCACCGAGCGATCCTGACCACCGAGCGCCGCCCGGGCCGATGAGCCCGGGCGGCGCTCGCGGTCTGCACGGGTATGACGCGCATCGTGGCGGACATCTCCGTGTCGCTCGACGGCTACGTGACGGGCCCCGACCCCGGCCCCGAGAACGGTCTGGGCACCGGCGGCGAGGCCCTGCACACGTGGGCGTTCTCGGACGACGCGGACGACCGCCGCGTGCTCCGCGAGGCGACCGCCCGCTCGGGTGCCGTCGTCATGGGTCGACGGCTCTTCGACGTGGTCGACGGGCCGGGTGGGTGGGACGACGCGACCGGCTACGGCGCGGGCGAGGTCGCCACGCCAGCGTTCGTCGTGGTCACGAGCGCGCCGCCGGCGTCCGTGCGGCTGACGGGCCTGGACTGGACGTTCGTGGCGACGGGTCTGCGGGACGCGGTCGCAGCCGCTCGGGGGCGCGCGCAGGCGGCGTCGTCCCGGTCGGGCTGCCCGCTGGACGTGGTCGTCATGGGTGGCGGCGCGACGGTCGGCTCGGCGCTCGCCGCCGGGCTGGTCGACGTGCTGACGCTGCACCTCGCGCCCGTCGTCCTGGGAGGGGGCACGCCGTTGTGGACCGGTGGACCGCTCCTGGACCTCGTCCGGCAGGACGTCACGGCGACGTCCACGGCGACCCACCTGACGTACGACGTGCGGCGAGGGGACCAGGGTGTTGACGGCGTGCCCGACGGGCGCAACACTTAGGTAAACACCTAAGTGTTGGTCGGCTCGTCACCCCGGAGGTCACCATGAGCACCACCACCGCGCCCCGCTCCGTCGTCCACGCGGACTTCCTCATCGAGCGCACGTTCGACGCGCCCCTCGCCCGCGTGTGGCAGGCGTTCGCCGACTCCGCCCAGAAGCACGAGTGGTTCGGCACGAGCGACGACTGGACGACGGTCGAGGACACCGACGACTTCCGCGTCGGGGGCACCGCCGTCAGCGAGGGGGAGTTCCACGGCGGTCCGGTCAGCCGCTACGTCGCCACCTACACCGACATCGTCGAGGAGCAGCGGATCGTGCTCACCTACGACATGTGGCTCGACGGCACGCACGTCTCGACGTCGCTCAGCACGTACGAGCTCACGCCCGACGGCGACGCGCGCACCGCGCTGCGCTACACCGAGCAGGGCGTGCACCTCGACGGCATCGACAGCCCCGCCGGGCGCGAGGAGGGCACGCGGGGCATCTTCGACGTACTGGCGGCGTACCTGGCAGGCTGACCCCTGATGTCCCACCTGCTCGGCGCCGACAGCGTCCACCTCACCCTCGGTACCCGCGCCCTCCTCGACGGGGTCAGCCTCGGCGTCGACGACGGCCAACGCATCGGCGTCGTCGGTCCCAACGGCGCGGGAAAGTCCACGTTGCTGCGGGTCCTGTCCGGCCGGCAGGAGCCCGACGCCGGGCGGGTCACCCGTGTCGGGGGCACGCGCGTCGCGCTGCTCGACCAGCGTGACGAGCTCATGGCGGGCACCGTGCTCGAGGCGGTGCACGGCGACGCCGACGCGCACGAGTGGGCCTCCGACGCCCGGGTGCGTGCGGTGCACGCCGGTCTGCTGGCCGATGTGGCGCTCGACGCGCGCCTGTCCGAGCTGTCCGGCGGGCAGCGCCGACGCGTCGCGCTCGCCGCGCTGCTCGTGCGCGACGACGAGGTCCTCGTGCTCGACGAGCCGACGAACCACCTCGACGTCGAGGGCGTCGCCTGGCTCGCGTCCTACCTCGTCGACCGGTACGCGCGCGGCGGGGGCGCGCTCGTCGTCGTCACGCACGACCGGTGGTTCCTCGACGCCGTGTGCACCCGGACCTGGGAGGTCCACGACGGCGTCGTCGACCAGTACGAGGGTGGCTACGCCGCGTACGTCCTGGCGCGCGCCGAGCGGGCGCAGCAGGCGGCGACCGTCGAGAGCAAGCGGCAGAACCTGCTGCGCAAGGAGCTCGCGTGGCTGCGGCGCGGCGCGCCCGCACGCACGTCCAAGCCGAAGTTCCGGATCGACGCCGCGAGCGCCCTCATCGCCGACGAGCCGCCGCCGCGCGACTCCCTCGCGCTGGCCCGCACGGCGACCGCGCGGCTCGGCAAGGACGTCCTCGACATCGAGGACGTCACGTACACGCTGCCCGACGGCCGTGTGCTCTTCGACGACATCACGTGGCGCCTCGGTCCGGGTGACCGGTACGGCGTCGTCGGCGTCAACGGCGCCGGCAAGACGACGCTGCTGCGGCTGCTCACCGGCAGCGCCGTGCCCACGTCGGGGCGCGTGCGCCGCGGCAAGACCGTGCGGGTCGCGGAGCTGCGCCAGGACGTCGAGGACCTCGACGAGCTCGCCGGCCTCACGGTCGTCGAGGCCGTCGAGCGCGAGAAGCGGACCATCGTCGTCGCCGGCAAGGAGCTGACCGCCGCCCAGCTGGTCGAGCGGCTCGGGTTCACCCGTGAGCGCGCCCGCACCCTCGTGCGCGAGCTGTCCGGGGGCGAGCGTCGCCGCCTGCAGCTGCTGCGCCTGCTCGTCGGTGAGCCGAACGTGCTGCTCCTCGACGAGCCCACCAACGACCTGGACACCGACACGCTCGCGGCGGTCGAGGACCTGCTCGACGGCTGGCCGGGCACGCTGATCGTCGTCTCGCACGACCGGTACCTCCTCGAGCGTGTGTGCGACCGGCAGGTCGCGCTGCTCGGGGACGGCCGGCTGCGGGACCTGCCGGGCGGGGTCGAGGAGTACCTGCAGCTGCGCGGGGCGGCGCTCGCGGCGAGCGGCGCGGGCAGCACGTCGGCCGTCGGGTCGGCCGCGGCCGCGGCGGCGTCCGCAGCCGCGACGGGTGAGGCGGGCGGGGCGAGCGCCCCGGGCCCCTCGGCGGCCGAGGTGCGCGCCGCGCGCAAGGACGTGCAGCGGATCGAGCGCCGCCTGCAGCGCATCAGCGCACTGGAGGCCGATCTGCACACCCGCATGGCCGCCCAGGCGACCGACCACCAGGCCGTGACCGCGCTCGACACCGAGCTGCGCGCGCTCGCAGCCGAGCGCGAGGAGCTCGAGCTGGCCTGGCTCGAGGCCGCAGAGACAGCGGGCTGAGCCGTGAGCGGGGGCGCGCCGGGCGCGAGCGAGGGCCTGGACCTCGTCTTCCACGCGCTGGCCGACGCGACGCGCCGCGCGGTCGTCGAGCGGCTCGCGCGTGGCCCGGCGTCGGTGAGCACCCTCGCGGAGCCGTTCGCCATGTCGCTGCCCACGGTGGTGCAGCACCTCGGTGTGCTCGAGCGCGCAGGCGTCGTCGTCTCGGAGAAGACCGGCCGCGTCCGGACCTACCGCCTCACCCCTGACGGCACGGCCACCGCACGGGCCTGGTTGGACCGCCACCGCCTGCCGGCCGAGCGTGCCCTCGACCGGCTGGGCGGCCACCTCGGCCGGGTCTGACGCGAGCGCCCGCTCTCACGCCCGGCGCGCCAGGCCGCCCGCGGCGACGGTGTGCGTCACGGCCATCAGGACGAGCAGCGCACCGATCGCCACCAGCGGCGCCGCCCAGCCGCCGGTCGCGCTGTGCAGCTCACCGAGCACGCTCGGGGTGGCCGCGGCGACGGTGTAGCCCGCGGTCTGGACCGTCGCGGACAACCGGCGCACCTCCGCGGGCGTGCGGGACACGGCGGCGACCACGGAGAACAGCACGACGAAGTTCGCGGCCTGGGCGAGGCCGGCGAGCACCGTCCACACCGCCCAGCCCCCGGGCGCGACCAGCAGGCCGAGGGGCAGCGCGAGCCAGCACGCGGCGATGACCAGGACGACGGTCCGCGGCGGCACGCGCCGGGCCAGCGCGACGGGTGCGAGCACGCTGCCGGCCACCCCGAGCAGCGTGAACAGCGAGGCGGCGGCGCCGGCGCTGGTGCGGCTGAGCCCGACCTCGTCGTGCAGCAGGGAAGGCAGCCAGGCGACGACGCCCACGTACGCGGCCGACTGCCCGACGAGCGCCGCGCACAGCAGCCACGTGACGGGACGGCGCAGCACGGGCACCTCCGGGCGGTCGGCCGGCGCGCCGCGAGCGCCGCCGGGGTCCGGGGGTGGCGGTGCGGTGACGGCCGCGTCGGGCCCCGCCGCGTCACGCCCGGGGCCCGCGGCCCGGTGCACGTGCGTCCACACCACCAGGGCGAGCACCGCGAGCACGCCCCACACGGCCAGCGCCCACCGCCACCCGAGCACGGCGGCGAGCGGGGCCGTGCCGAACGTCGTGAGGGCCGCGCCGCCGTTCATCACCGCGGAGAACAGCCCCATGGTGCGCGGCACGCGCAGGGGGAAGTCGCGTGCGACGACGATCGGCACGCCCACGTTGCCGACCGTGACCGCCGCACCGATGACGAGCGTCCCGGCGAACGCGCCCGGCACGTCCCCGAACGACCGCAGCAGCGTCCCCAGCAGGATCGTCACGAGCGCGCCCGCCAGCATGCGCGTCGTCCCCAGCCGGGCCAGGGCGACGGCCGCGAGCGGGGTGAGCGCTGCGAAGCAGAAGATGGGCAGGCCGGTGAGCAGCCCTGCCGCGGCGGGCGTCAACCCGAGGTCGGCCCCGACGTCGTCGACCACGGGGGCGAGCGCCGTGATCGGTCCGCGCAGGTTGAGCGCGACCAGCAGGACGGCCGCGAGCAGGGCACCGCCACCGGCGGCTGCGCGGGTCATGCCTCGGGAGGAGTCAGGCGCCTCACGACGCGTCGAACAGGGTCAGCACGTCGCGCAGCAGCTCGGCCAGGCGCTCGCGGTCCGCCTCCGGCAGCTCGCCGATGAGCCCGCGCTCGACGTCGAGGAGGTCGGCGAACGCCGCGTCGACCCGCTGCAGCCCCGCGGGTGTCAGCTGCACCAGGACGCCGCGCCGGTCGTCCGGCGACGGCTGGCGCTCGACGAGCCCCTGCTCGGCGAGCCGGTCGATGCGGTTCGTCATGGTGCCGCTGGTCACGAGCGTCTGCGTGAGCAGGGCACCGGGGGACAGCCGGTAGGGCTCCCCCGCGCGGCGCAGCGCGGCGAGCACGTCGAACTCCCACGTCTCGAGCCTGTGGCGGGCGAAGGCCCGGCGGCGCGCGAGGTCGAGGTGACGCGCGAGCCTGCTGACGCGCGAGAGCACGGTGAGGGGCCGCACGTCCAGGTCCGGCCGCTCGCGCTGCCACGCGAGGACGATGCGGTCGACCTCGTCGCGGGGCGGGCGGCCGGTGTCGGTCTCGGCCATGGTCACAACGTTAGTCGACGTCGAGAGACCTGCGGCGGGCCCAACGGCTCGCGTGACATCGGGACGACCCCGACGTCACGGACGCCCTGGTCAGCGACACGGGGGTGAGTTCTCGTCGTGCCGCGCCCCGCGAGCCGGTCGCGGCGATACCGTTCGGGCTGTCCGGCCCGGGGCGTCTTCCGGGTCGGGAGTGGCAGGACCGTCAGCCGGAGGGACATCGTGGGTTTCATCAAGGCATTCGCCGGAGCGCTGGGTGGCACGTTCGCCGACCAGTGGAAGGACTTCCTCACTCCGCCGGACGGTCTGCCGCCGACCGCCGCGATCTTCCCCGCGGTGCCGCGGGGACAGAACGCCGGCCGCGGGTCGAACACCAAGGCGTCCGACAACATCATCACCAACGGCAGCCGCATCGTGGTGCCCGAGGGCGTGGCGCTCCTGACCTTCCAGGACGGTCAGCTCACCGGCCTGGTCGCCGAGCCCGGCGGGTACGAGTTCCGCTCGCAGGACCCGAACTCGCGGTCCGTGTTCGCCGGTGACGGCATCCTGGCCTCGACGGTCCTCACGTCCTGGGAGCGGTTCAAGTTCGGCGGGCAGCCGGGCTCCCAGCAGCTCGCGTTCTACGTGAACCTCAAGGAGATCCCGAACAACCGCTTCGGCACGCAGTCGGAGATCTACTGGGACGACGCGTACCTCAACGCGCAGGTCGGTGCGGTCACGCGCGGCACGTACACGCTGAAGATCGTCGACCCGGTCCTGCTCGTCAAGGGCTTCGTCCCGCTGACGTACCTGACGCCCGGCGGCCCCGTCTTCGACTTCTCCGACCTGGACAACCCGGCCGCGAGCCAGCTGTTCACCGAGGTCGTCGGATCCCTGGCGGGGGCGTTCTCCCGCTACACGAACGACCCGTCGCAGGGCAACCGGATCACCCGCATCCAGAGCGACACCGTCGGCCTGGGCGTGGCGCTCGCGGGGGCCGTCGAGGAGGGCTACCACTGGACCTCCGAGCGTGGCCTGACGATCGTCAAGGTCGCGATCGCCGCGATCGAGTACGACGAGGACACCCGCGCGCTGCTCAGCGACGTCAAGAAGGCCGACGCCCTGGGCGGGGCCCGCGGCAACTCGTTCCTCCAGCAGTCGGTCGCGCGTGGCATGCAGGCCGCGGGCGAGGGCGGCGGCGGTGCCGCGAACATGGCGGTGCTGGGTCTGGGCCTGAACGCGGCGGGCGGCGCGGCCGGTGCGCTGCAGCAGCCCACCGCCCCGGTGCCCGCACCCCAGGCGGCCCCGGCGGCGTCGGCTCCGGCGGCCGACGACACGGTGGCCCGGCTCACGCAGCTCAAGCAGCTGCTCGACCAGGGGCTCATCACGCAGGGCGACTACGACGCCGCCAAGGCCAAGGCGCTCGGTCTGTAGCCATGAGCGACCTGCAGGCCCCACGGCCCGCTCCGGACGGCGAGCGCGTCGTCCGGACGGGTGGCGAGGGCACCGACGGCATCGTCCGCTGCGAGCGGTGCGGTGCGAGCGAGGCCACGCTGAACGTGGCGACCGGCATGCTGCGCTGCACCTTCTGCCGGTTCGAGTGGTCGACGCAGAACGCCCTGCAGGCGTTCGACCTCGACGGCGCGATCGGTGACCTGACCGGCGTCGTCGTCGGCTCGGGCACCGCGGACGTCACCGCCGACCCGGCGGTGACGCTGCGCTGCACGGCGTGCGGCGCGGACGTCGTCGTGGACACGACCACGGCCGTGCACGCGCGCTGCCACTGGTGCCGCAACACGCTGTCGCTCACCGAGCAGGTGCCCAACGGCGCGGTGCCGGACATGCTGCTGCCGTTCAGCGTGTCGAAGGACGAGGCGGTCGAGCACGTGGCGGAGTTCGTCCGCAAGCGGACGTTCTACGCCCACCCGCGGTTCCGGGCGGAGTTCACACCCGAGAACGTCATGGGCGTGTACCTGCCGTACATGGTGGTGGACGTCAACGCGCACGCGAGCGTCGCGGGCGAGGGCGAGCACCAGACCCGGTCGTACACCGTCCAGGTCCGCGACTCCGAGGGCAAGACGCGCAGCGAGCGGCGCTACGACGCCGACGTCTACGACGTGCGCCGCAGCTTCGACCTGCACGTCGACGACCTGACCGTCGAGTCCTCGGCCCTGCGTCTGGACCGCGACACGGCGCGCACGTCGAACAACGTGATCAACACGATCCTGCCGTTCGACGTGGAGAACGGCGTGACCTACGACCCGCGGTACCTGCAGGGTTTCACCTCGGAGCGGCGCGACGTCGACCTCCAGGCGCTGCGGCCGGCGGTGCTCGGGCAGGTGAGCGACATCGCACGCTGGCGGGTCGACGAGACCATCGCGTTCTACGACCGCGGCGTGCGCTGGGACACCACGGACGTCGACGTGCGCGGTGAGCGCTGGGTCAGCGCCTACCTGCCGGTGTGGCTGTACAGCTACCTGCAGACCAGGAAGGACGGCTCGACGCTGCTGCACTACGTGGCCGTGAACGGCCGGACGGGGGAGACGATGGGCAGCGTGCCGCTCAACGTGCCGCGCCTCGCGCTCGTCGCGAGCGTCGTCGAGGTGCTCGGCGCCGCAGCGGCGGCGGTCCTGTGGGTGCTCACGTGACCGGGGCCGTGCTGACCGGCGTGCAGGTGCTCGCGGCGGCCGCGGACGTGACGGCGAGCGTCGGGAGCAGCGACGAGGGCAGCGGCAAGGTCATGCTGCTCCTGCTGCTGCTCGCCGGGCCGCTCTACGCCGGCTGGGTGCACCTGCGCTACCGCAACACCGACAAGCGGCACCACCACGAGTCCGAGACCCGGTCCGACATGCTCGACGTGCAGGCGCAGGACGTCCGCACGGGAGCCCGCACGGGTCTGCGCAGCGCGCGGATGCAGGGTGCGAACAGCCGCAAGGTCCGCGCGCCCTGACGCACGGTGGGGCGGCGCCCTACGTCGTGGGCTGCTTGGTCAGCTCAGGGCGCCGCTCCAGCCCTTCGAGCCCGTTCCACGCGAGGTTCACCAGGTGCGCCGCGACGTCGGTCTTGCGCGGGCTGCGCGCGTCGAGCCACCACTGACCCGTCAGGGCGACCATGCCGACGAGCATCTGCGCGTACATCGGGGCCGCACGCGGGTCGAGCCCCTGCTTCTTGAACTGTGCGCCCAGCAGGTGCTCGACCTGGGACGCGACGTCGCCGATGAGCGAGGAGAACGTGCCGGTGGCCTGGGCGACCGGCGAGTCGCGCACGAGGATCCGGAAGCCGTCCTCGGACTCCTCGATGTACGTCAGGAGGGCCAGCGCGGTCCGCTCGACCATGACCTTGGGGTGCCCGCCGAGCTCGAGGGCCGTGGTGAGCGCGTCCGTCAGGGCCTGGATCTCGCGGTCGATGACGACGGCGTACACGCCCTCCTTGCCGCCGAAGTGCTCGTACACCACGGGCTTGGACACCTCGGCGCGGGCCGCGATCTCCTCGACGGAGGTGTTGTCGAAGCCTTTCTCCGCGAACAGCTTGCGGGACACGTCCAGCAGCTGTGCCCGACGCTGGGTACCAGTCATGCGCGCGCGGGATCGCTTGGAGTCGGAGACCATCGGTCCATTGTGCCGTGCGGCGTGACGTGCAGGATCGTCCTCCCGGAGGACACCGGGGGCGGCGGGGCGTCTCCGGTGGCGCACCTGGCAGACTGGGGCGCCGATCCGCCCTGGTGTAACGGCAGCACGCCGGCCTTTGGAGCCGTGCGGTCCAGGTTCGAATCCTGGGGGCGGAGCCAGTGCGCCCGGCGCCGTGCGTGCAGCCCGGCGCCGGCGTCGGTGGCCGGCGTCAGCGGTCGGTGTCGCGGCTGCCCGTCGTCAGGACCGTGACGGCGAAGACCACCGGGACGAGCGCGCTCAGCAGCATCCCGACGCGCAGGCCGGTGCCGGTGTCCGGCGGCAGGGCCGTCGCGAGCCCGGCCAGCGGGCCGCCGGCCAGGTCCGCGAGCAGCCCGGCCCCGAGCGGGCCGAACGTGCCGCCCGCGTCGCCCGCGAGCGCCAGCACCGCGAACATCGCGGCGCCTCCCAGGGGGAACCGCGCGGCCGTCAGCGAGAACGTCCCCGGCCACAGCAGCGCCACGGCGAGCCCGCACAGCGCGCACGCCACCAGGCTGACGGCGGGCACGGACGCGGTCGCGGCGACGACGTAGCAGACGGCGGCCGCCGCGCCGGACGCCGCGAGCAGCGGCCGCAGGGGCACGCCGTGGCCCCACAGCCCGTACGCGGCGCGCCCCAGGCCCATGAGCAGGGCGAACAGGCCGGGCCCGAGCAGGTCACCGACCTCCTTGGGGACGCCGGTGCCCTGCTCGGCGAAGAACGAGGACCACTGCGCCATCGTCAGCTCGGCCGCACCGCCGGTGGCCATGAGGACGAGCGCCGCGAGGAACAGCGGCGTGCCGAAGAGGCTGCGCAGCGGGGTGCGGTGCTCGTCGGGGACGGTCGGCGGCATGGGGACGCGCAGCAGGAAGGCGAGGTTCACCAGCGGCACCACCGCCCACAGCACCGGCAGCAGCGGCCACAGGTCCGTGCCGAGCAGCGCCAGCAGCGCCGTGGTCAGGACGACGACCGCGAGCTGCCCCCAGCAGTAGAAGGAGTGCGCGAGCGCCATGCCGGTGGCCTTCGTCTCCGACGGGCTGGGCAGGTGCTCGACGACGGGCGACACGAGCACCTCGAGCAGGCCCCCGCCCACGCCGTACACGACGACCGCCAGGCACAGCCCGACGAACGGTGAGCCGAGCACCAGGGGCAGCACCGCCAGCAGCACGAGCCCGAGCGCGGCGAGCGCGTGCGCGAGGACCAGGGGCCGGCGGTACCCCACGCGGTCGACGACGCGCACGGCCACCAGGTCCGTGAGCAGCTGCACCCCGAAGTTCAGCGACGCGAGCACGCCGAGCTGCGCGACCGGCACGTCCAGCGACGTGTGGAAGACGACGAACAGCAGCGGTGCGAGGTTGTTGACGATCGCCTGGACCACGTAGCCCGCGTGGGCGGAGCGGCGGGTGGCGACGTAGGTCAGCGTGGGCACGGGGTCCTCGGTGGCGCGGGGGCGGCGGGCGCGGTCACTGTCGCACGGCCCCACCGGCCGCGTCAGTGGGCGTTGCGGGGACCGGACCCCTGGGACATCTTGTCGATCCACGCGAGCGCGAGCGCGGAGGCGACGAACGCGACGTGGATGATCGTCTGCCACATCATCGTCTCGGCGCTGACGTCGCCCACGGACGACTCGATGAACGTGCGCAGCAGGTGGATCGACGAGATGCCGATGATCGACATCGCGAGCTTCGTCTTCAGCACGTTGGCGTTGACGTGGCTCAGCCACTCGGGCTGGTCGGGGTGCCCGTCGAGCCGCATGCGGGACACGAACGTCTCGTAGCCGCCGATGATCACCATGATGAGCAGGTTCGAGATCATCACGACGTCGACGAGGCCCAGGACGACGAGCATCGTCGTCGCCTCGGTGCCGAAGCCCTCCATGCCGTGCACCTCGTGCCCCGTCACGGAGAACTGCACGAGGTGCCACAGCTCCTTGAGGAACTGCCACACGTAGACGACCTGCGCGGCGATGAGCCCGAGGTACAGCGGCAGCTGCAGCCACCGCGAGAAGAAGATGAGCGAGGAGACGGAGCGTCCGTAGGAGCGGCTCGGGTCGAGGGGCTCGACGGGCTGGCCGGGCTCGACGGCCTGGCCGGGCTCGACGGGCTCGACGGTCGCGGGGGTCGACGACGTCACAGTGCTCCTTGCGGGGTGGGGGCCGGCCCTGGTCGGGTCGGCGAGGGCTGAACGCGCGACCGGGTCGCGCGGTTCCCGGACGTCCGCCGAGGGTATGACGACCCGGGCGTGCCGTTTCCCCTACCGTGCGGCGGATGCAGCCGACGCGGCCTCGTCCCCGTGGTCTACGGGCTCGGGGCGCTCGTGGCGATCCCGCTGACGGTCGTCGCGGCGATCGTCGTCACCTGGCGGCGCGGGGCGCGAAGCGCGGTGTGCGCCGGTGTCGGTTCCGTCGCGCTGGTGCTCGCCGTCGCTGCGGCACCGTCGACGTCGGGGACGACCACGTCTTCTTCCCGCAGTGGACGGGCATCCCCGACGACGCCGGGGGCTTCTTCCACATGCGGTCCGGGTCCCCGGCGGGGCTGGACATGCGCGGCTGGACCTGTGCGGACCCGGTGCACCTCGACGGTGACTGGTGGGCGTGCGGCATGGGGTGACCCGCGACGTCGCGTCCGGCGGCACGCGGATGTGACACGCGTCGCGAGGGCCGAGGTCCGCGCAGGGGGCCCGTGCGTCAGCGGTAGAGTCACATCACGGCAGAACCATCGCCCGTCCCGGGCAGATCCGCGAGGAGCACCACTGGTGACCGTCCGCCCAGCCGCCGTCGTCGTCCTCGCAGCGGGTGAGGGCACCCGCATGCGCTCCGCCGTCCCCAAGGTCCTGCATCACCTCGGTGGGCGCAGCATGGTCGGCCACGCGCTGGCCGCGGCCCGTGCGCTCGAGCCCGACCGCATCGCCGTGGTGGTCCGCCACGAGCGCGAGCTCGTCGCCGCGCACGTCCTGCAGGTCGACCCGGACGTGCTGCTCGTGGACCAGGACGACATCCCCGGCACCGGGCGCGCCGTGCAGGTCGCGATGTCCGCGCTCGACGCCGCGGCGCAGGCGGCCACGGCCGACGCCGCCGCGCGGGGGCACGACGTGGGCGGTTCCGCCGCCGACTCGGTCCTCACCGGTGCCGTCGTCGTCATGGCCGGTGACGTCCCGCTGCTCGACGCCGGCACGCTGCGCGAGCTGCTGGCGGCGCACGCCGCCGACGGGAACGCCGTGACGGTGCTCACCACGGAGGTCCCCGAGCCCACGGGGTACGGCCGGATCCTGCGCGAGCCCGGCACGGGCGATGTGCTGGGGATCGTCGAGGAGAAGGACGCGAGCCCCGAGGAGCGCGCGGTCACCGAGATCAACACCTCGGTGTACGTCTTCGACGCCGCCGTGCTGCGCGCCGGGCTCGCGCGCCTGGGCCGTGACAACGCGCAGGGCGAGGTGTACCTGACGGACGTGCTCGCGATCGCACGGGCCGACGGCGGGCACGTGCGCGCGCTGCGCACCGACGACCGGCTGAGCGTCGAGGGCGTCAACGACCGCGTCCAGCTGGCGGTCCTGCGCGCGGAGCTGAACCGCCGCCTGCTCGACGACTGGATGCGCGAGGGTGTCACGGTCGTCGACCCCGCCAGCACGTGGGTCGACGTCGACGTCGAGCTCGCGCGGGACGTCACCCTCCTGCCGGGCACGCAGCTGCACGGCGCGACGGTGGTCGGCGAGGGTGCGACGGTCGGGCCGGACACGACGCTCACGGACGTCGAGGTCGGCCCGCGCGCGACCGTCGTGCGCACCCACGGCTCGCTGTCGGTGATCGGCGCGGGCGCGACCGTCGGCCCGTTCGCGTACCTGCGCCCCGGCACGGACCTGGGCGCGGACGGCAAGATCGGCACGTTCGTCGAGACGAAGAACGCGCAGATCGGGACCGGGTCGAAGATCCCGCACCTGTCGTACGTCGGCGACGCGACGATCGGCGAGCACTCGAACATCGGTGCCGCGTCGGTGACCGTGAACTTCGACGGCGTCAACAAGCACCGCACCGTCATCGGGTCCCACGCCCGGACGGGCTCGGACAACATGTTCGTCGCGCCCGTCGTCGTGGGCGACGGCGCGTACACGGGCGCGGGCACCGTCGTGCGGCGCGACGTGCCACCGGGCGCGCTGGCCGTCAGCGCGGGCTCGCAGCGCAACATCGAGGGCTGGGTCGCCCGCTCGCGCGCGGGGACCCCCGCCGCGGAGGCGGCCGCGCGGGCGCGGGGCACGCGGGACGTGGCCGGTCTGTCGCCGCAGGCACGCGCGGAGCTGGAGCGCGCGGCGACCGCGGCGATCCCCGTGACGCCACCCCCGCGGCTGCCGGGACAGCCGGCAGAGCTCGACGACCCGACGGACATCCCCGCGGGCGGCACGACGACAGAGGGTGGGCAGCAGCGATGACCGGCATCATCAGCCACGACGGGGAGAAGCGCCTGGTCCTGGCATCGGGCCGGGCCCACCCCGAGCTGGCGCAGGACGTCGCCGACGCCCTGGGGATCGAGCTGCTGCCGACGACGGCGTACGACTTCGCCAACGGCGAGATCTACGTGCGGTTCGGGGAGTCGGTGCGCGGCGCCGACGCGTTCGTCCTGCAGTCGCACTGCTCGCCCATCAACCAGTGGATGATGGAGCAGCTCCTCATGGTCGACGCGCTCAAGCGCGCGTCCGCCAAGACGATCACCGTGGTCGCGCCGTTCTACCCGTACGCGCGTCAGGACAAGAAGCACCGAGGACGCGAGCCGATCTCGGCCCGGCTCATGGCGGACCTGTTCCGCACGGCCGGCGCCGACCGCATCATGAGCGTCGACCTGCACGCCGCGCAGACGCAGGGGTTCTTCAACGGGCCGGTCGACCACCTGTGGGCGCAGCCGATCCTCGTCGAGTACGTGCGCACCCGCGTCGACACGTCGAACGTCACCGTCGTCTCCCCGGACGCCGGGCGCATCCGGGTCGCGGAGCAGTGGGCCGCCAAGCTGGGCGGTGGCCCCCTGGCCTTCGTGCACAAGACCCGCGACATCCGCAGCCCCAACAAGGCCGTCGCCAACCGCGTGGTCGGCGACGTCGAGGGCAAGAGCTGCGTGATCGTCGACGACCTCATCGACACCGCCGGCACGATCACCGGTGCCGTGCGCGTCGTCCTCGAGGCCGGGGCGAAGGACGTCATCGTCGCCGCGACGCACGGCGTGCTGTCGGACCCCGCGGTCGAGCGGCTGCAGGAGTGCGGCGCGCGCGAGGTCATCGTCACCGACACGCTGCCGATCGCCGAGGAGAGCCGCTTCCCGCAGCTCACCGTCCTGTCGATCGCGCCGCTGCTGGCGAGGGCGATCCGTGAGGTGTTCGACGACGGCTCGGTGACGTCGCTGTTCGACGGCAACGCCTGACATGAGAGACGCCCACGACGTCGGCCGGCACGACGACCGCCCCCGCGGGGGCGTGACCGTGCGCGGCACCGGCGCGGCCGACGCCGTGCCGGACGTCGTGGTGGCGGACCTGGCGACCGAGGTCCGTGCGGACGACGTCGCCGCGGCGCTCCGCGAGGCCACCGACGCGTTGGCGGACGTGCGGGCGGCGCTGCGTGACGCCGGGGTCGACGACCGCGCCGTGCGCACCGGTGCGACGTCGACCTGGACCGAGCAGACCGGCCCCGACGGGCAGTCGCTGCGCGTCGTGGCCCGCCTCGGCATGGTCGTGACGCTGCACGACGTCGGCACCGCGGGTGACGTGATCGGCAGGGCGGTCGCGGCCGGGGGGTCGCCCGTGCGGCTCGGCGGGCTGCGCCTCGTCGTGAGCGACCCGACCGCGGCGCAGGCGCGTGCGCGGGAGGCCGCGTGGCAGGACGCCGCGGCGAAGGCCGCGCACCTCGCGCAGCTGGCGGGTCGTGCGACCGGGGCGGTGCTGTGGGTGCACGAGGACGAGCCCGGCGGGGCGGCGCCGCTCTTCGCGCGCGCGGCCCGCGCCGAGGCGTTCGCGGTGCCGGTCGAGCCGGGTGAGCAGACCGTGCAGGCCGCGGTGACCGTGCGCTGGGCCTGGGCGCCGGAGGCAGGATCGGCCGGGACGGCCGGGCCGGAGGTCGAGGACGGCCCCACGGTCCGGTAGGATCGTCAGGTTGCCTCGGCGAGGGACGACGGACGGTCGGACCGGATGCACCATCTCCGGTGAGGCCCCCGGCTCCGTGATCGACTGGGTGGTCGCCTCCGCGTGCCCGTCCTGCGTCCCGCGTCGAGGCCACCGGGCCACGTGCCCGCACCACCCGAGGAGCCATCGCCCCCGGGGCAGCACGCCAGACCAGCGCCCGCGCACCACCGCGGAGCCACGCCACGCCTGAGGAGCACCAGTGTCCGAGATCAAGCTCGCCGCCGCCGCCCGCACCGAGTTCGGCAAGGGCGCCGCGCGCCGTCTGCGCCGCGCGAACCAGATCCCCGCCGTCCTGTACGGGCACGGCACCGAGCCGCTGCACGTCGCGCTCCCGGGCCACGAGACGATGCTCGCGCTCAAGCACTCCAACGCGCTGTACTCGATCGACCTCGACGGCACGTCGACGCTCGCGATCGTCAAGGACGTCCAGCGTGACGTCGTGCGTCAGATCATCGAGCACGTCGACCTGCTCATCGTCCGCAAGGGCGAGAAGGTCTCCGTCGACGTGCAGGTGCACATCGTCGGTGAGTCCGCCCCCGGCACGATCCACGTCGTCGAGACGCAGAACCTGTTCCTCGAGGCCGAGGCGACGAACCTGCCGCAGTCGGTCGAGGTCTCGATCGAGGGCCTGCTCGACGGTGCCGTCATCACCGCCGGTGACGTCGTCCTGCCGGAGGGTGCCACGCTCATGGGCGACCCCGAGGTGACGGTCGTGACCATCAGCACCCCGCAGGCGTCCGCCGCGGACGTCGCCGCCGACGAGGCCGCGAGCGACCTCGCCGCGACCCAGTCGGCCGCGTCGGCCGCAGCCGCCGAGAAGGCCTGATCCTCCGCAGCACCCCACGACGCCCGGTACCGTCCACGGTGCCGGGCGTCGTCGTGCCCCCGTCCTGCCCCGCCGGTCGCCGGCGACCTGCCCACTCCTGGAGGACCACCCCGTGAGCGACGGACCCTGGCTCCTCGTCGGCCTCGGCAACCCCGGCGCGCAGTACGCCGGCAACCGGCACAACGTCGGTCAGATGGTGCTCGACGAGCTCGCACGGCGCACCGGCGTGACGTTCGCGGCGCGCGGCGGGGGCCTCCTCGGTCGTCGGCCGCAGGCCGCGACCGCCGAGGCGAGGCTCGGCACCCTGCCCGGCGGCGCGCCGGGCCCCCGGGTGGTCCTCGCGAAGCCAACCACCTACATGAACGTGTCGGGCGGTCCCGTCGCGGCGCTCGCGCGGTACCACGACGTGCCGGCGGAGCGCGTCGTCGTCGTGCACGACGAGCTCGACATCCCGTTCGCCGACGTGCGGCTCAAGCGCGGCGGCGGCGAGGGTGGGCACAACGGCCTGCGGGACACGACGAAGGCGCTCGGCACCAAGGACTACGTGCGCGTGCGGGTCGGTGTCGGACGGCCGCCCGGCCGGCAGGACCCCGCGGACTTCGTCCTCAAGGACTTCTCCGGTCCGGAGCGCAAGGACCTGCCGTGGCTGGTGGACCGAGCGGCGGACGCCGTCGAGGCCGTCGTGCTCGAGGGCCTCGAGGCCGCCCAGCTGAGGTTCCACACGAAGGCCTGACACCGACGCCGGACGTTCACCCGAACGACGGCGCCCCGTCACCCCTGGTCCTCCGAACTGTTTCACAGAACGGGTGAAATAGGGCACAAAGGTCCCAACCTCCCGAAATCGCCGTATAGCCTCCCAAGAGCACGAGGCGCATGCGGCGACGGGGGAGACATGACACTGACCACGGATCAGGCAGCAGGTCCTGTCGACGGGGTCGGGGAACGGCGCGGTCGTGCGCTCCAGCCGCGCCGCTCGTGGGCGTCGTCGGAGCCGTTCGTCCCGCGCCTGACGCCCGAGAACTCGGACCCGGCGGCGCGTGCCGTCGCGTGGGCGGCGGTCAGCCGCCGGTACGGGCTCGTCGCCGTCGTGCTCGACATGCTCATCGCCCTCCTCGTGGCGGCCGCCGTCCTGGCGCCGGCGCACGGTCTGCTGACCGCGGGACGGCTCGCGTGCGGCGGCGCCGCGCTGTTCATCACCCTCGTCCTGCTCTCGGGCGGCTACCGCAGGAGCGTGGCGGGGGACGGTCCGGCGGAGTTCCAGGCCCCGTTGCGCGCCGCCGTCGCCATGGTCCTGATCCTCATGACTCTCGGCTACGTGCTGCGCGTGCCCGTGCCGCGCAGCTACGTGCTCGTCGGCGTCCCGCTCACGCTGGTCATCGCCTGGGTCGCCCGCTACCTGGAGCGCCGCCACCTCCACCGGCTGCGGATGCAGGGCGAGGGGGTCATGCGCACCGTCGTGGTCGGCGACGAGGTGTCGGCCGCCGGCGTCGTGCGCAACATCTCCGCGGCACCGCACCACGGCTACCGGATCGACGGGGTGTGCGTCCCCTCGATCGGCCGGGCGACCTCCGTCGCGGGCGTCCCCGTGCTCGGCGCGGTGGCCGACGTGGTGCAGGTGACCGTCGACCGCGGTGCCGACGTCGTGCTGGTGACCGGGACCTGCCTGAGCGGGGACGCCCTGCGCCGGCTGTCCTGGGCGCTGTCGCGGGCGGGCGCGCAGCTCGTGGTGGTCCCGGACATCGTGGAGGTCGGGGCGCCGCGCCTGACGGTCCGCCCCACCGCCGGTCTCTCGCTGCTCGAGGTGCAGGTCGCCTCGCCCCGTCCGCGCCTCGTGATGAAGCAGGTCCTCGACGTCACCGTGGCCGGGCTCGCGCTGCTGCTGCTGTGGCCGTTGCTCAGCCTCGCGGCGCTGGTGGTCGCGGTGACCTCCCCGGGTGGTGCGATCTACCGCCAGGTGCGGGTGGGCCAGGACGGCACGCAGTTCGTGATGTACAAGCTCCGCACGATGTACCGCGACGCGGACGAGCGTCGCGCCGCGCTCCTGGCGTCGGGAGGCCACGACGGCGTCCTGTTCAAGATGGCGGACGACCCGCGGGTCACGCCGATCGGCCGGGTCCTGCGTCGCTTCTCGATCGACGAGCTGCCGCAGCTCGTCAACATCATCAAGGGCGACATGGCGCTCGTCGGGCCGCGGCCGCCGCTGCTCGAGGAGGTCGAGGCGTACCACGACTCCGTGCACCGGCGGCTGCACGTGCGGCCCGGGCTGACGGGCCTGTGGCAGGTCAGCGGGCGGTCCGACCTGGACTGGGAGGAGTCGGTGCGGCTCGACCTGCGGTACGTCGACAACTGGTCGGTGTCGATGGACCTGCTGATCCTCTGGAAGACGGGCCGTGCGGTGTTCGGCGGCGCCGGGGCGTACTGAACGTGCACGACCTGCAGTGCGGCGCGAGGGCGGGCCGCTCCCCCCGTGAGCGCTAGTGCGAGGAGCAACTGATGAACAACCTGACCGTCGTCGGGTACGTCCCCGGTGGTTTCGACATGCTGCACATCGGGCACCTGAACATCCTGCGGGCGGCGCGCGAGCGCTGTGACCGTCTCGTGGTCGGCGTCGCCGTCGACGAGTCGCTCGTGGCGATGAAGGGCCGCCCGCCGGTGATCCCGCACGCCGAGCGCATGGAGCTCGTCGCGAGCCTGCGCTTCGTCGACGAGGTCGTGCCCGACCACGCTCAGGACAAGCGCGTCGCCTGGCTCGAGAACCGGTTCGACGTCCTGTTCAAGGGCGACGACTGGGCGGGGACCGAGAAGGGGTCGCGGCTGGAGCGCGAGATGGCGGAGGTCGGGGCGCGGGTCGTGTACCTGCCGTACACCCCGTCCACGTCGTCGACCATGCTGCGGCAGTTCCTCGTCGCCGGTGCGGCCCGTGAGGGTGCCGCGTGACCGGCGCCGCAGCGGGTCCCCGCCTCTCGATCGCGATGGTCGGCACGCGCGGGGTCCCGGCACGGTACGGCGGTTTCGAGACGGCCGTCGAGGAGGTCGGACGCCGGCTCGCCGACGCGGGCCACCGGGTGCGCGTCTACTGCCGCTCGGGCAACTCCGGGCTGACGTCGTACGCGGGGATGGAACTCGTCACCCTGCCCGCGCTGCGCCAGCGCTCGCTGGAGACGCTGAGCCACACCGGCGTGTCCGTGGGCCACCTGCTGGGTCGCAGGACCGACGTGGCGTTCGTCTTCAACGCCGCCAACGCGCCGTACCTCCCGCTGCTGCGGATGGCGCGGATCCCCGTCGCGACGCACGTCGACGGGCTCGAGTGGCAGCGGGCCAAGTGGGGCGGCGCGGGGCGCCGGTACTACCGCGCGGCGGAGACCGCGGCGGTGCGCTGGTCCGACGCGCTCATCGCGGACGCGGTCGGGATCGCCGACTACTACCGGTCGGAGTACGACGTGCCCACGACGCTGCTGACGTACGGGGCGCCGGTCCTCGCCGCGCCCGGGCACGACGCCCTCGCCGCGGTCGGCCTCGAGCCCGGCGGGTACCACCTGGTGGTCGCCCGCTTCGAGCCGGAGAACCACGTCGACCTGTGGGTCGAGGGGTACGTCCGCAGCGGGGCGCGCCGGCCGCTCGTGGTCGTCGGGTCAGCGCCGTACGCCGACGCGTACACCGCACGCGTGCACGCCGCGGCGCAGGGGGACCCGCGGGTGCGGTTCCTCGGCGGCGTGTGGGACCAGCGCCTGCTCGACCAGCTGTACGCACACAGCCTCACCTACCTGCACGGGCACTCGGTCGGCGGCACGAACCCCTCGCTGCTGCGCGCGATCGGGGCCGGTGCGGCGACGGTGGCCTACGACGTCTCGTTCAACCGCGAGGTGGCGGGGGACGAGGGCGTCTACGTGCGCGAACCCGGTGAGGTCGCGCGGGCACTGGAGGACGCGGAGGCCGACGAGCTCGCGACGCAGGCCCGCGGGGCGCGCCTCGGCGAGCGCGCACGGGCGTACGACTGGGACGAGGTCGCCGCCGGGTACGAGCAGCTCGCCGTCGCGCTCGCCGAGCGGCGGGCCCCGGGCCCGTACCGCCGAGCGTCGCGCCGAGGCGCCGACGCGGTGCCCGCCCGAGAGACGGAGGTCGTCCGATGACCCAGACGTCCACCCACCCGCACGCCCGCCCGGCGGACGAGACGTTCCGCCAGACGCTCGGCCGTCTCTCCTCCGCGCAGAAGGGTGCCGCGCGCAGCGCACCGGCGTACTCGCGCTTCGTCAACCGGCGGCTCGGTCGCGTGCTCGCCGCGTGGGCGTACCGTCGCGGGCTGTCGCCCAACGCGGTGACCGGGATCAGCGCCCTGTGCACCTTCTCCGCGATCGCGATGCTCGCACTGGTGCCCCCGAGCATCCTGCTCGGCGTCGCCGTCAGCGTGCTGCTCGTCCTCGGCTACGCGTTCGACTCGGCGGACGGCCAGGTGGCGCGGCTGACCGGGACGGGGAGCGTCGCGGGGGAGTGGCTCGACCACATGGTCGACGCCACGAAGGTCGTCGCCCTGCCGCTCGCGCTGGCCGTCGGCATCCACCGGTTCACGGACCTCGACGACGCCTGGCTGCTGGTCCCGCTCGCGAACGCCGTCGTCGGCTCGGTGCTGTTCTTCGGGATGATGCTCACGGAACAGCTGCGCCGCGCGCAGGGTGTCGTCTCGCGCGCCACGACCGCAGGGCGCCTGCCGTGGCTCCGCTCGGTCCTGGTCCTGCCGACCGACTACGGCGTGCTGTGCCTCGCGTTCCTCCTCTACGGGCTGCCGCACGTCTTCGTCCCGCTCCTCGGCCTCCTCACCCTCGGCTCTGCCGGCTTTCTGGTCCTCGCGCTGCCGAAGTGGTTCCGCGACGTCCGCGCACTGGCACAGGGGGCCGGCGCATGAGCGGGGACACGTTCGTCCCCGTCGTGTTCGAGCTCGAGCTGCCCTTCCTCGAGCTGCAGGCCCGCTCGTTCGCCCGCAACGTCGCCCCCGAGCTGGTCGAGCGCGTGCTCGTCCTCGACAACACCCGGCACGGCATCCCCGCCCGCAGGCGTGAGGCGCTCGTCGCGGCGTACGGCCTCCACGCGCCGCGCGTCGAGATCGTTGCCGCGCGCGACGTCGCACCACCCGTGACGTCGCTCGGCTGGACGAGCCAGCAGGTGCTCAAGCTCGCCGTGGCGCGTCAGGTGCGCACCGAGCGGTACGTCACGCTCGACGCGAAGAACGTCGTCGTCAACCGTCTGGACCCCGGGTACCTGCGCGCGCCCGACGGGCGTCCCCGCGTCGGCGCGCACCCGTACACGCACCACCCCCTGCGGTCCTCGGTGGAGCGCGCGCTCGCGTACTTCGACCTCGACCCGCGGGACCACCTCGAGAGCTTCCCGGTGACGGTGACGCCCTACGTCATGCAGACGGCCGAGGTGCTCGACCTGCTGGACGACGTCGAGGGGCGCGAGCAGAGAAGCTTCGAGGCGGCCTTCGTCCGGCTCGACGTCACCGAGTTCGGGCTGTACGCGGCATGGCTCACCCGGCGCCACGGCGACCGCTCCGCCGTCTACGCCGAGGACCAGCCCGGGTGCCCGACGGTGTGGCCCGGCCGCCCCTCGCTCGAGGCGGTGGAGGAGGCGGTGCGGCTCGCCGGGGCCGGCCTGCCGGTGCTCTCCGTCCACCGCACGGCGCTCGTGCGGATGGACGGCGCCGCGACCGACGCCCTGTGCGGGTTCTGGTCGCGGGCAGGGTTGTTCCCGGACGTGGCGGCGGCACGCGCCTTCGTCGACGACTACCGGCGGTTCTACGCCCGGCACGTGTGGGTCAAGCGCGCACGGGAGGCGCCGACGCGCCTCGCCCGTCGCGTGCGCGAGCGGGTGGGGACGTGATGGCAGCCGGCCGGATGCGGGTGCTCCTCGACGGGTTCTGGTGGCACGAGGGGCCGCCGTCGAACGCCATGGTCCAGCGCGAGCTCGTGCGCGGCTGGGCTCGGACGCACCCCGAGGACGAGCTCGTCATCGCCGTGCCGGCGGCTCACCTCGAGGCGGTCCGCGAGCACGTGCCCGCGGGTGCCGAGCTCGTCGGGGTGCGTCGACGACCGCACGGCGTGTCCGTCATGTCCGAGTACCCGTCGGTGCTGCGGCGCGTCGGTGCCGACGTCGCCGTGACGCACAACTTCGTCCCGTGGGGCGTCCCGAGCGTCGTCTTCCTCCACGACGTGCTCTTCCAGGACCAGCCGAGGTGGTTCACCCCGGCAGAACGCCTCTACCTCGCGCCGGTCACCGCCCTGCTGCCGCGTGCCGGTGCGGTCGTCACGTCCTCCGGGCACGAGGCGCGGCGCATCGAGCGGCGCAACCGGCGGGTCGGTCCGGTGCGGTCGATCGGCATCGCCCCCGACCCGCGCCTCGCGACCCTGGCGCCGGTCCGGCCGCAGGTGCTCGCGGGGGTGGACGACTTCGTCCTCACCGTCGGGCGGCTCAACGTGCGCAAGAACCTCGGGACCGCCATCGCCGCCGCCGTCCGGACAGGTGAGATCGGCCCCGCCCGTCCGCTCGTGGTCGTCGGCGGCCCCGACGGCCGTGGCCCAGGGTTCGGGCCGGCGGCCCTGCAGGCGATCGAGGACGGTGCGGTCGTCCTCACGGGGCACGTCGCGGATGCCGAGCTGGCCTGGCTGTACCGGAACGCCGCGCTGTTCGTCTTCCTCTCGCTCGACGAGGGCTTCGGCCTGCCGCCGGTCGAGGCGCTCTCCTTCGGCACCCCGGTCGTCGCGAGCGACATCGGCGTGTTCCGCGAGACGATCGGGGCCCACGCGCGGCTCGTCGACCCGCTCGACGTCGACGCTGCCGCTGCCGCCATCCGGCAGGAGCTGGCGCGCGGCCGGCGCACGCCGGTGCAGCCGCTCGCGTGGGACGACGCAGCGGCGGCGCTCCGGGACACGGTCGCGGCACTCCACCACGGGCGTCGACGTGTCGCCTGACGTCGCCGGAGTCCCGCGCACCGCACTCGTCGTCGTGAACTACGGGTCGTCGGCGCTCCTCGAGCAGAACCTGGCACGGACCGCCGCCGCGCCGGGCACGTCCGTCGTCGTCGTCGACAGCTTCTCGACGTCCGCCGAACGCGCCGACGTCAGGGCGGTCGCCACCCGCCACGGGTGGGACCTCGTCGAGCCGGACCGCAACACGGGCTTCGGCGCCGGCGCCAACCTGGGTGTGGCGCGGGCGGTGCAGGCGGGCGCCACGCACGTCGTGCTGCTCAACCCCGATCTGGCCCTGGAGCCCGAGGACGTCGCCCGCCTCGTCGCCCGGACCGTCGAGGACCCGGACGCGCTCGTCGCGCCGCGCATCCTCGCGCCGTCGGGCCTGCCGTTCGCCGCGTCGACCACGGACCTGCTCCTGGACGACGGGACGATGCGGTCGAGCACCCGTCGTCCCGAGCCGCCCGACGGGCGCCCGTACGTCGAGTGGCTCTCCGGTGCGTGCCTCGCGTGCGACGTGGGGCTCTGGCAGCGGATCGGCGGCTTCGCCGAGGAGTACTTCCTCTACTGGGAGGACGTCGACCTGTCCGTCCGCGCCCAGCAGCTCGGTGCCCGGCTCGTCGTCGCCACCGAGGTGACCGCCGTGCACGACGAGGGCGGCACGCAGCAGCGCACGGGCCGTGCCAAGTCCGAGACGTACTACTACTTCAACATCCGCAACCGGCTCCTGCACGCGGCGCGCACGCTCGACGCGGTCGACCGTCGCCGCTGGTGGCGCACGACGCCGTGGGCCGTGCGCTCGATCGTCCTGCAGGGGGGCCGTCGACAGCTCCTGACGTCGCTCGCGCCGTGGCGGGCGGCGCTCCGCGGCGTGCGCGACGGGCACCGCGCGCTGCGGGCGGCCGGTGCCGGGCCGGCGTCCCGCCCGGCGTCAGAGCGTCGCCGTGCCGCGGCGTAGCCGCAGCGCCTCGCGGTAGGCCTCCCGATGCGCCACCCCTGCGTCGTCCCACTCCCGCCGCGACAGGTCGGGCTGCTGCGCCCGCGGTCCGCGGGCAGCCAGCAGCGCCCGTCGGATGGCCGCGCCGTCGAGCTCGCCCTCGAAGGTGAGCACCCAGCCCGGCCCGACCTCCTGCGCGAGCGCCCGGTTGGCCGCGTTGTCCGGCACGAGCACCGGGCGGTCGAGCGAGAGCGCGAGGAGCACCGTCCCGGAGTTGTGCATGTGCAGGTACGGCAGGACCACGAGCTCGCCCGAGGTCACCGCGCGCACCAGGTCCGCGTCGTCGAGGAACCGCAGATCGAGACGGATCGCGTCGTCGCCGTCGGCGGCCGTACGCACGTCGCCCTCGAGGTCCGGCCCGGACGGGTTGCCCGCGACGAGCAGGCTGAGCGCCGGGTCCTCGGCGTGCGCGTCACGGAAGGCGCCGATGAGCCCGACCACGTTCTTGTACCGCCGCACCAGGCCGGCGTACGTCACCTGACCGGGGACGGCGTCCGCTCGCTCGACGTCGGCGAACCAGTCCCGGTAGTGCCCGTGCAGGACGGTTGCCGACGGGCGTCCCGTCGGCGGCGTGGTCTCGTTGAGCACCACGTGCAGCGTCGTCGCGTCGTCCAGCAGGCGCAGCCACGCGTAGTCGAGCCGGCCGAGCCCCGACGGCAGCTCGAGGTTGTGGACGGTGCGGACGACCGGCGTGCGCGTGAGCCGCACGCGTGCCCAGAACGCGTAGGCGAGCAGCAGGCGCAGCGCGCGCCGCACCGGCGTGCGCCCGCCGAGCCGCGTCTCGGGCCAGTGCACGTGGACGACGTCGTACCGGCCCACCAGCGCCCGGCCGTAGGAGAAGAGCACCGGCTCGACGTCGGGCGTCCGCTCGAGCGCCGCGTGCAGCATCGCGATGTACGGGTTGGTCGTCGCACGGATCCGGGCGAACGGCTGGAGCACGCGAATCGGTCGAGCGGCGGTCGCGGGCACGGACCCTCCTCGGGACGTCGGTCGGCGGTCGCGCTGACGCTACCCTGGCGGTCCGCGCCGCGGGGGCCGCCTTCCACACCGGTCCTCGCCCACTCATCACCTGGTCAGGAAGGCGCACCCCTTGTCCGTGCTCACCGTCGCGGTCCTCACGTTCCGTCGTAACGAGCTGCTCGCCACGCTGCTGCCGCAGCTCCTGCAGCAGACCCGCGCGCTCACCGCCGCCGGGACGACGGCGACGGTGCTCGTCGTCGACAACGACCCCGACGGGGGCGCGGCGGACGTCGTCACGGCGCTCGGTGACGCCGCCGTGCGGTACGTGGCCGAGCCGCGGCCCGGGATCGCCGTGGCGCGCAACAGGGCCCTCGCCGAGGCGGGCAGCTCCGCCGCGCTCGTCTTCGTCGACGACGACGAGATCCCGGGTGAGGGCTGGCTCGCGCAGCTCGTCGCGACGTGGCGGGACACGGGCGCCGCCGGCGTCACGGGCCCGGTCGACTCGGTGTTCGACGGCGCGCTCGACCCCTGGGTGGCCGCGGGTGGCTTCTTCGCGCGCGCGCACACCCGTGGCCTGGAGACCGGCGACCGTGTCCCCGCCGCCGCCACGAACAACCTCCTGCTCGACCTCGCCGCGGTCGCTCGGCACGCCATCTCCTTCGACGAGTCCATCGGTTTGGCGGGTGGCGAGGACACCCGCTTCACGCGGTCGCTCGTGGCGGCGGGCGAGGAGATCGTGTGGTGCGCGCAGGCGCGGGTCGTCGACCGTGTGCCGCGTGACCGCATGACGCGCGCGTCGGTCGTGCGGCGGCGGTTCGCCCAGGCGAACGTCAGCGTGGGCGCGTCCGTCGCGCTGGCGCCGGGGCCCGTCTCTGGACTCAGGACGCGCGTGCGGTACGGCGCGCCCGCGCTCGGCAGGATCGCGGTGGGGGCGCTCGCCGCAGCCGCCGGGACGGTGACGCGCCGGCCCGGCGTGCAGGCCCGGGGCGTGGCGACAGGTGCACGCGGCCTGGGTGCAGCGGCCGCCGTCCTGGGTGTGCGCTACCAGGAGTACCGGCGGCCGTCGCCGGGGCGCCGGCGCGTCGCCATCGAGTCGTCGACCGGGGAGCGGGGCGCGTGACGACGCACGTCAAGGGCGAGCGGTCGGCCGTCCGGCAGGTCGGCGGGACGGCGGCCGTCAAGGTCGGAGTGATGGGGGTCGCGGGCCTCGCCGGCATCGTGACGAGCCGGCTCATCATCGAGCACTACGGCGTCGACGCGTTCGCCCAGTACGGCCTCCTCACGGGGCTCACGGGTCTCATGCCGTTCGCTGACCTCGGGATCGCCGCGGTCCTGGTCAACGCCGTCGCGTCGGCAGCGCAGCCGCGGACGGACCGTGAGGTGCGGCGCACGATCACCAGCGCCTTCCGCATCCTGCTCGTCTCCGCGACCGTCATCGCCACCGTCGCGGTCACGATCGGTGCCCTCGGCTGGTGGCCGGCGCTGCTCGGCGACGGCCTCATGGGGAACGACGGTGCACGCGCGGCGACCGTGTGCCTCGTGGTCTTCGCACTGGCACTCCCGCTCGGTGTCGGTCAGCGGGTGCTGGTCGCCCTGGGGCGGACGGCCCAGCAGACGGCGCTCGGCGGCATCGCCTCCCCGCTCGTCCTCTGCGGCGTCGCGGCGTCCGTCGCGCTGGCGTGGGCCTTCGGCCCGTACGTAGCGGTCCTTTCCTACGTCGCGAACGCGACGGTGGCGCTCCTGAGCCTCGTCCTCGCGGCGCGTCTGCTCTCGCCGCAGGTGGTGGCGGCGGCGCGCGACGTGCCGCGGCTGCGTAGCGTGCGCGGGGCCAAGGTCGTCGACGTGGCCTGGCCGATGCTCGTCCAGATGATCGCGCTGCCGATCGCCATGCAGACGGACCGGCTCCTGCTCAGCCATCTCGCGGGCACGTCGGAGCTCGCGCAGTACAACCTCGGTGCTCAGACGTTCGGACTCATCAACCAGGTCGTCGCGGCGGCCGGCGTCGCCCTGTGGCCGCTCTACGCGCGCGCACGCGCGGCGGGGAGGATCGAGAGCCCGGCTCGCGCCACCGCCGTCTTCACGGGTCTGGCCGCGACGCTGGGTCTGCTCCTGTGGCTGGCGCTGCCGCTCGTCACGCAGGTCATCACGAAGGGGAAGATCGAGCTGACGGCGACGTTCGCGGCGTCGTTCGTCCTCTTCGTCGTGGTGCAGGCGGCGAAGTACCCGCTCGGGATGTACATGACCGACGCCGCGGGACTCCGGTTCCAGGTGGTGCCGGTCGTCGCCATGGTCCCGATCAACCTCGGGCTGTCGTGGCTGCTCATCGAGCCGCTCGGCGCGGCCGGGCCGGTCCTCGGGTCAGCGGTGTCCGTGCTCGTGTGCCAGGTCGTGCCCAACGCCTGGTACGTGCGCCGGGACCTCGCGCGTCGGCGCCGGGCCCTCGCGGCCACCGACTGACCGGGCCGCGCGGGCGTACCACTCGTCCACGAGCTCGACGAGCCGGTCCGCCCGCCACCGGTCGTGCGGGACCCCGGGCTTGTCGAGCGTGTCCCGGACGGCTGCCGCGAGTCCCGCCGGCAGGTCGCCCGCGAGCGGCACCACGCGGGCGTTGTCGGCGGCGAGCAGGGGAGGGCCGCCCAGGGGCAGGCAGACGACAGGAGTCCCGAGCGCGCTCGCCTCGGCGGCGACCCACCCGGCCTGGTCGTGCATCGACGGGAACAGCAGGGCGTCCGCCGAGGCGAACGCACGCAGGACCTCCTCGCGCCGCCGATGACCCAGGAAGCGCACGCGGTCGGCAACACCGAGCCGACGGGCCAGGCGTCGCAGCGCCAGCTCCTCGTACCCCGTGCCGTAGACGTCGAGGCGCCAGCCGGCGAGCGCTGGTCGGGCCATCGCCGCGATCGCGAGCCGCCCGCCCTTCCAGGCGAGCAGCCGTGACGCGAGGACGGCGACCCGCTGGCCACGTGGTGCGGCTCCGTCGGGGACGGGCAGTCGCGGGAACGCTGCGTTGGGCTCGACGACCACGTGCGCGGCCCTGGAGAAGCGCTGCGCGACGTCGTCGTTCTGCGCGACGACGACGGCCGCGCGCCGCGCCGCGTGGTCGCCCCACAACGCGCGTGGCACGCCGGTCGCGACGACGCGCACCGCCTCGACGAGCGTGCCCCGGACCCCGAGCCAGCGCGCGAGACGACGCAGGGGCAGCGACGACGCGCCGCCCACGGGTCCCCAGACCAGCGCCGGGCCGTCGAGCCCGGCGGCACCGCACGGCAGCCAGTCGTTCGCGAACGTCACGTGGTGGACGACCTCGAACGGGGCGCGCGCGTGCAGCTCGCGCGCGCGCCGGAGAAAGGCGCGCTGCCAGGCCACGTAGTACCAGTACACGCCGGCGGCCCCGCGCTTGCGCGCGACGACTCGCGGTGACAGCTCGAGGTGCTCGACCGACAGGTGCCGGGCCAGCGCAGGGTCGGCGGCGAGCGCGCGCTCGACCGCGGGCCGGAACCGCTCCCGGGTGACGACGTGGACGTCGTGGTGCGCCGCTGCCGCGACGGCGAACGCCCAGCCCGCGTTCGCCTCGGGCTCGTCGCCCGGCCCGCACGCGTACGCGCTCACCAGAACACGCTGTCGGACCGCCGGCCCGACTTCACCATCGACACTCACGAACTCCTCCGTCCCCGCGGTCGACGCCCCGGACCGTGGCGTCGCTACACGTTAGGCGGAACGGGTGCGCGAAACGGGCGAAACGACGCATGTTCACCCGTCCCGCCGCCGCGCCCGGTGCCCGGTTCGGCATAGTCTGCCCAGGGTCGTGCGGCGCCGTCGCGTGGCGGCGCGGTCGGAGGGAAGCGCATGAGCGAGGGTGTCTCGGCTGCCGGGCCGGTGCTGTCACGGGCCCGCTGGTGGGTCGTCGCCGTGGTGGCGCTCGTCGTCGTGGCCGTCGGGCTCACGCTCGCGCTCGCGGGCTCCCGCGGGGCGGGTCGGGAGGGTGGCGCTGTCGCCGCCCCCACGCCGAGCGCGACACCCACCCGGGCCGTCGCGGGTGCGACCGCGCTGGCGGACGACCCGTCCGGCGCGGGCTCCGTCGACGACACCGCACCCTCAGCGGACCCGCCTGCCGAGGGGGCGCCTGCGGACGGCGCAGCGGTGCCGACGGTGACGGTCCCGATCGACGCCGTGGCGGAGCTCGCGGAGGCTGTCACCGCGAGGCTGAGCGCTGTCGACGCGGTCGACGGTGAGGCCGTGCAGCCGGGGGAGGTCGGCGGCCCTGCGCTGCGCGTGAAGGTCGAGCTCGTCAACGGCTCGGCCGCGCCTCTCGACCTGCGAGGTGCCGTCGTCAACCTCTACCACGGGCCCCAGCAGACCCCTGCGACGACGTTGACGGAACCCGGCGGTTCGCCGCTGCCGCACGGTCTCGAGGCCGGTGCGACGGCGACCGGTGCCTTCGTCTTCGCGGTCCCGGCCGATGCGCGCGACGACCTGCGGGTCGAGCTCGACGTGCGCGCGGTGGGGCCTGTGGTCCTGTTCGCGGGTGACGCGCAGCGCTGACACGGACGCCTGACCAGTTTCACCCGCATCCGGGTCCAGGTTCACCCGTGTGGCCCGTGTCGTCGCGCGCGGTTGATCCCGTAATGTCCGGATCATCTCAGCGACCCGTGGCGCCCCCGCCCCGAGTTCCCCGCTCCGCATGATCGAGGCCTGCCATGCGCATCTCCACGAGCGTCCTATCCCGACGCGTCGCTACCGCCATGAGCGCGACCCTCCTTCTCGGGGGGCTCGCGACCGCGGCCGCCCCGCGGGCCCTGGCCGACGACCCACCGCCGCTGCCTCGGTCCGTGAGCGCGGACGCCCTGCCCACGGCCCAGATCGACGGCGTCGTGTGGAAGCAGGTGGCCGTCGGCAGCACGGTCTACGTCGGGGGGAGCTTCTCGGCCGCACGCCCACCGGGGGTCGCCCTCGGCGGGTCCGGCACCGTGCCGCGGGCGCACATGATGGCTTACGACCTGGTGAGCGGCGCCCTGAGCGCGTCCTTCGCGCCCACGTTCAACGGTCAGGTCAACGATCTCGTCGCCTCGGCGGACGGTCGCACCCTCTATGCCGTGGGTGCCTTCACCACCGTGAACGGGCAGTCGCGCAACCGCGCCGCCGCTTTCGACATCCCGAGCGGGACCCTCAAGCCGTGGGCGCCCAACCTCAACGGCTACGCGAAGGGCGTCACGGTCGCTCCCAACGGGACCGTGTACGTCGCGGGGAACTTCTCGCACGTCGGCAACACCGCGCGCCCCAAGGTCGCGGCCTTCCACCCGACGACGGCCGCCCTCCAGTCGTTCACCGCGCCCGTCGACGACTACCAGGTGAACGCGATCCAGGTGTCGCCCGACGGGCAGACGGCAGTCATCGGTGGCAACTTCACCAGCATCGGCGGCGAGTCGACGCAGAGCTACGGCCTCGCACGGCTGGACGCCGCGACGGGGGCGCTGCTGCCGCTGCCGGTGGCCTCTACCGTCCGCAACGCCGGAGCACGGTCGGCGATCGCCTCGCTCACCAGCGACGCTTCAGGCTTCTACGGCACGGGTTGGCACATCGCCTCCACGGGCACCATCGAGGGCACGTTCAAGGCGTCGTGGGACACCGGCGAGCTCGTGTGGCTGGAGGACTGCCACGGCGACACGTACTCGGCCGCCCCCGCCGGGGACGTCGTCTACATCGCGAGCCACAAGCACTACTGCGGCAACAGCGGCGGTTTCCCGCAGACTGATCCGTGGTCGTTCTACCACGGCACTGCCGTGACGAACGACGTCCGTGGCGTCAACACCCCGGACATCTACAACTACCCCGACCACCCCGGCACGCCGCGCCCCGAGTTCCTCGAGTGGTACCCGACCTTCGTGCCCGGAACGTACACCGGGCAGGGGCAGGGGCCGTGGACCGTGACGGCAGCCGGCAGCTACGTCCTGTTCGGCGGTGAGTTCCTGCGGGTCAACGGCACGGGTCAGCAGGGCATCGTCCGGTTCCTCGACCGCTCGTCCGCGCCGAACAAGGTGGGGCCGACGGCCAAGGGCAGCGCGTTCGCGCTCGGCGGGCTGTCCTACGCGAGCGGCGAGGTGCGGCTCACCTGGCCGGGCAACGCCGACCGGGACGACGCGACGGTGCGCTACGACCTCTACCGGCAGTCGACCTCGACGCCGCCCATCCACACGGAGAGCGTCACCGCGGTGTTCTGGGCGCAACCGACGATGTCCTTCGTCGACAAGGGGCTCACCCCAGGTTCGTCGCAGCGCTACCGCGTCATCGCGACGGACCCGTGGGGCAACGCGTCGATGTCCGACTGGTTCACGGTGACGGTGAGCGACGCCCCGGTGAGCGACTACGCACGTGAGGTGCTCGGCGACGAGCCGAGCTCCTACTGGCGGTTCGGTGAGCCCACCGGTACGGCGGTGTACGACTGGATGGGGACGAACGACCTCGCGACCACGGCGGGCGTCACCCGCGGTGCCGCCGGCGCGCCGGTGGGCGACCCGAACACGGCGGCGACGTTCCCCGGGACGACGGCGGGGACGGCCGCCACCCGGACGGCCGTGGCCGCGCCCAACGTCTTCTCGGTCGAGGCGTGGTTCCGCACGACGTCCAGGACCGGCGGCAAGATCATCGGCTACGGCAACCGGGCGACGGGCAGCTCGGGCTCGTACGACCGGCACGTGTACATGACGAGCAACGGCCGTCTTGCCTTCGGCGTCTACCCCGGCACCGCGCGTGTCGTCACGTCGACCGCGTCCTTCAACGACGGGGCGTGGCACCACGTCGTCGCGACCCTCGGGTCGGGCGGCATGCAGCTGTACGTCGACGGCAAGCGTGTCGGCCAGCGCACCGACACGACGATGGGCCAGGCGTACAACGGGTACTGGCGGGTCGGCGGTGACGTCCTGTCCAGCTGGCTGAACCGCCCGTCGACCGACTACTTCGCCGGGACGATCGACGAGGTCGCGGTCTACCCGCGGGTCCTCACCCCGCAGGAGATCCGGTCCCACGTGACTGCGGCCGGGTACGCGGCAAACGTCCCGCCTGCGCCCTCCGACGTGTACGGCGCCGCCGTCTATGCCGCGGACCCCGAGCTCTTCTGGCGGTTCGACGAGGCGACCGGCTCGGCGCTCACCGACTCGGGGGCGGGCGGCAACACGGGCACGCTCACCGGCACCGGGTGGACCCGTCAGGACGCCGGCGCTCTCGCCGCCCACGAGGGGAACCGGTCCGTGCGGTTCGTCGAGGGGTCGGCGGGTGCCGCCACGACCGCCACGTTCGACAACCCGCGGGCGTACTCGCTGGAAGCGTGGTTCTCCACCACCAGCGTGCGCGGCGGGAAGATCATCGGCTTCGCCAGCCGGCAGACCGGCACGGCCGGCGACCAGGACCGGCACGTCTACCTGCAGGACGACGGCAGGCTCGTGTTCGGTGCGTGGACCGGCACGGCGAACACCGTCACGTCCGCCGAGCCGTACAACGACGGGCAGTGGCACCACGTCCTGGCGACGCAGGGCCCGGACGGCATGGTGCTGTACGTCGACGGTGAGCCCGTCGGCACGAACCCGCAGGTCGGCTCGCAGTCGTACACCGGCTACTGGCGGGTGGCGAACGGGGCGACCTGGGGGTCGACGTCCGCCGCGCTCGACGGCCGGATCGACGAGGTCGCGGTGTACTCGCGGCCCCTGAGCGGGAGCGACGCAGCTCTGCACGCCGGTCTCGGCCGGACGGGCACCACGCCGAACCTGCCGCCGCAGGCGGCGTTCGACGCCACCCTCGCGGGACGCGCGCTCACCCTCGACGGGTCGGCCTCCGCGGACGCGGACGGTGCCGTCACGTCGTGGGCGTGGGACCTCGGCGACGGCACGACGGCGGAGGGGGTGACGCCGCCGGCGCACACGTACGACCTGGCCGGCACGTACACCGTGACGCTCACGGTGACCGACGACAAGGGCGCCACGAGCGCCCGGCAGCAGTCCGTCACCGTCACCAACGCACCGCCGGTGGCGACGTTCACGGTCGCGGCGAGCTACCTCGATGTCGCCGTCGACGCCTCGGCCTCCACGGATCCCGACGGCACGGTCGTCGGGTACTCGTGGCGGTTCGGGGACGGTGCCACGGCGACCGGTGCGACGGCCTCGCACACGTACGGGAGCGCCGGCACCTACACGGTGACGCTCACCGTCTCGGACCACGACGGCGCGACGACCACCACCACGCACGACGTCACCGTCGCGCCCAACCAGGCACCCGTCGCCGGCTTCGTCGCCCAGCCGTCCGCGCTCACGGTGGCGTTCGCGCCGGTCGGCACCTCCGACCCCGACGGCACCGTGGCGTCGTACCTGTGGGACTTCGGCGACGACACGACATCGACGCAGGAGGCGCCGACGCACACGTACGCCGCGCCCGGGACGTACACGGTGCGGCTGACCGTCACCGACGACCTCGGCGCGACCGGCACGACCAGCTCGCGCGTCGTCGTCACCGCCAACGCCGCTCCCGTCGCCGCCTTCACCCCGACGGCGGCGCTCCTGCGCGTCGCGGTCGACGCGTCCGCGTCGTCCGACCCGGACGGGTCGGTCGTCGCCTACGCGTGGGACTTCGGGGACGGGGCGCAGGCCGCCGGGGTCACGGCCGAGCACACCTACGCCTCGCCCGGCACGTACACCGTGACGCTCACCGTGCGGGACAACCAGGGCGCGGTGACGACGGTGAGCCACGACGTCGAGGCCACGGCCCCGACCATGTGGGCGCAGGACAGCTTCTCGCGGTCGGCCGCCACGGGGTGGGGGTCCTCGGACACAGGGGGCGCGTGGACGCACTTCGGCAGCGCGGCCCAGTACTCGGTCGCCGACGGCACCGGCCGCGTGTCGATCGGCACCACCGCGTCGACGCCGCGCCTCCAGCTGCGCTCGGTCGCCGCGACGGACTCTGACCAGACGGTCCAGCTCTCCCTCGACAAGATCCCCGTCGGCGGCGGTGCGACCGTCGCGCTCACGAGCCGCGGGGGGAGCTGGTCGAGCCTCTACCGGGGACGGGTCTGGGTGCGTGCCAACGGCACCGTGTCCCTGCTCGTCACACGGATCGCGGGCTCGGAGTCGACCCTCGCCGCGGTCAACGTGCCTGGGCTCACGCTCACCGCCGGGACGCCGCTCAACGTGCGGTTCCGCACGGAGGGCTCGAGCCCGACGGCGCTGCGCCTCAAGGCGTGGACCGGGACGACCGAGCCTGCCGCGTGGCAGGTGCAGACGACCGACGCCACAGCGGAGCTGCAGGACGCGGGCGCGGTCGGCATCGACACCGGCCTCGACGGTGGGGTCACGAACGCTCCGGTGCGGGTGACGATCGACGAGTTCTTCGCCGGTCAGCCCGGCTCGGCGGTGCCGAACCAGGCACCGGTGCCGGCGTTCACCGCGACGGCGACCGACCTCTCCGTCGCTGTCGACGGCAGCACCTCCGTCGACCCTGACGGAACGGTGACCGTCCGGTCGTGGGACTTCGGGGACGGCTCGCCTGCCGTGACGGGCTCCCAGGCCACGCACGACTACGCCACCGACGGCACCTACCCGGTGACCCTCACGGTGACCGACAACCGTGGCGCCACCGCGTCGGTGACCCAGCAGGTGACGGTCTCGTCGCCCGCAGACGACCCGATGGCCGCGCCGGTCGCCGCCTTCGAGGCATCGCCGCTCGGGCTCACCGTGAGCGTCGACGGGTCCGCGTCGTCCGCGGGAGACGCTCCTGTCGTCGCCTGGGCGTGGGACTTCGGCGACGGGGAGCAGGGCGACGGCGCGCAGGCGCAGCACACGTACGCCGCAGCGGGCACGTACGCAGTCACGCTCACCGTCACCGGCCCCGACGGAGCGACGGACACGCTCACCCGAGAGGTCACGGTCGCGGCGGTCCCGGTGGACGAGCCGCCGGTGGAGGAGCCGCCCGGTGACGGTCCCCTCGCCCAGGACGTCTTCGACCGCACGGTCGCCACGGGCTGGGGGACGTCGACGCCGGGTGGTGCGTGGTCGCACTTCGGGTCCGCGGCGCAGTACTCCGTCGCCCCCGGCGTGGGGACGCTCCAGGCGCTCGTGCCCGGTGCCACGCCGCGGGTGCGGTGGGCGGACCTCGCTGTGCGGGACGTCGACGTGCTCGGGCAGATCTCGCTCGACAAGATCGGAGACGGCGGAGGCGCGTTCGTCGCACTCACGGCACGGTCGGGCAGCTGGTCGAGCATGTACCGCGGGCAGGTCTGGGTGAAGTCGAGCGGCGCCCTCAACCTGGTCCTGACCCGCCTCGCCCCGCGCGAGACGATCCTCGCGCAGGTGAACGTCGCAGGCGTGACCCTCGCGGCCGGCGAGCGGCTCAACGTCCGCTTCCAGGTCGTCGGTTCCGACCCGACGACGCTGCGCCTGCGGACGTGGAAGGACGGCACAGCCGAGCCCACGACGTGGCAGGTGACGGCCACGGACGCGACACCTGAGCTCCAGGACGCCGGCGGGGTCGGCGTGGACGGGCTGCTGAGCGGCACGTCGACGAACGCGCCCGTCGCGATCCGGGTGCACGGGTTGACGGTCACCGAGGCCGCCTGAGGTGCGGCGGAGCGCCTGGCGTCCCGGCGACGCCCGGCGTTCCGGCACGTCCCCTGAGCCGATCGAGGAAGGCGCCCCGCCTGCGGGCGGACGATGCAAGAGTGGTGCGCGCGCCCGTCGGCGTGGCGGGGAGGGGGACGAGAGCGGATGGAGCTCAGGGATGAGGACGCGCCGGCCTGGCGCGGCCCGGCCTACCGCGCCCTCGCGGTCCTCGGCACGGTTCTCGTCGGTGCCCGCCTCGACCTCGCCCAGGGTGCGACGCTCGGGCTGGTGCTCTGCCTCGCGCTCGCGCCGGTGTGGTGGCGCGCAGCCTGGTCGGCGGTCGGCTACCGGTGGCTCGTCGTCGCCTCGGTCCTCGCGGTCGTCGCCGGGTTCTGGCTGAGCGTCCACGCCGCGAGCGACCACACCACGAACACGACGATCGCCGTGCGCAACAGCCTCCTGGTCATCGGCCTGCCCGTGCTCGTCGGCTTCCTCGTCTGGGCATGCCGTCAGGTGGCGCCGCCGCTGCTCACCGTGTGCTTCGGCCTCGCCATGCTCGTCACCGTGCCGACGGGCGGCGCGTTCGCGAGCAACCCGTGGAAGTTCGGGTTCGCGACGCCCATGACGATCGTGCTCCTCGGGCTCGCGTGGTGGTCAGGGCGACGGTGGGTCCAGGTGGGGGTCGCGCTCGTCATCAGTGCGGTGCACGCGCTCAACGACGCGAGGTCGGCGTTCGCCATCCTCTTCATCGTCGCCGTGGTCATGCTGTGGGAGGGGCGACCGACGACCTCGACGCGCCGAGCGTCCGGCCTGCGAGCGGGTGCGTTCGTCGCCGGCCTCGGCGCCGGGGCTTACTGGCTCGTCCAGGCGCTGATCCTCGAAGGTGCGTTCGGCGAGGCGACCCAGGTACGCACCCAGGCGCAGATCGACCAGTCCGGCTCCGTGCTCGTGGGTGGCCGTCCCGAGATCGGTGCCTTTCGGTACCTGATCGCCCACCGCCCCATGGGGTTCGGCAGCGGCACGCTGCTGACGAGCGAGGACATCCTCGTCGCGAAGGAGGGCATGGCCTCTGTCGGGTACGAGCCGAACAACGGCTACGTCGAGAACTACATGTTCGGCGGCCAGATCGAGTTGCACTCCGGGGTCGGGGACCTCTGGGCGTGGTCGGGGGCGGCGGGCGTGCTCCTCGCCGCGGTGCTCGCGATGGTGGTCGCTGTGCACACCGCACGTGGGATCGGCGCGTCGACGAGTGTGGCCCTCGCCCTCGCCCTCGCACTCCGCTTCTTCTGGGACCTGCTGTTCAGCCCGTTCGTCTCGTCGACGATGAACCTCGTCCTGCTCCTCGGTCTCGGGCTCGGGGCCTGGTGGGCCGGCGACGACGAGCGGCGGCGTGTTCAGCCGCGGCCGGAAGGGGCGAACATCCACGCGTGAGCCGCTTCGCGGCCGTCCTGCGTGGGCAGGGACGCGAGAACCTCCGCGCGGGGCACGGGCGCGAGGAGCGCGTCGAGGAGCGCGTGGCCGAGGTCGGCGGCTGCTGCGCTCGACGGGAGGACCCGGTGCCCCTGCTCGGCGAGCCACGGTGCGAGGCCCGTCTGGTCGGTCGTCACGACGGTGCACCCGTGCTCGAGCGCCTCGACGATCGGCAGCCCGACCTGCTCGCGCCACGTCGGTGACTCCTGCGACGGCAGGACGAGGACCGATGCCGCCCGGAGCTCGGCGTGGATCTGCTCGCGCGGTGGGTCGACGACGACCTGTACCCGGTCGTCCCGCGCAGCGAGCGCGCGCACCTCGCCCTCGAGCGGGCCCTTGCCGACGAAAGTGAGCGTCGTCCCGGGACGCTCCGCGAGTGCCGGCCACGCTTCGAGCAGCACCGCAAGCCCCTTGCGCTCGACGAACGCGCCGAGGAACAGGAGCCTTCCCGGGTCCGGCGCGGCGGCCGGGCACGAGCACGGCGTCGGCAGGGCAGGGATGGTGCGTGTCTCCTGGTGGCGGGACGGCCGCCCGTAGAGCGCGCGATACGTCGCCTCCGCCTGCGGCGTGCCGAAGACGAGGCGGTCGACCGTACGCACGACCCGGGACGACATCCACCACTTGGCGTGGAAGGTCACCTGCTCGCGGACCGAGCGCGGCTGGTACTCGACGCGCGGGTCGTTGTTGCCGATGGCGTACGAGACGACGCGCGGGACCGGCCGGCGTCGGACGACGCGCCGCAGCCGGAGGGCGGCCAGGCACGTCGCTGCGCGGACGATGCCGGCCAGGAAAGCCGGCTCGGTGATCTCGAGAACCGCGACGTCCGAGCGCCAGAGGAGGCGCGCGGCATCGAGGGTGCTCGCGCGCCGGGCGTCGAGCCGCTGGGCGAGCTCGACGTCGAAGTCGTAGCGCGGAGCTGCGTAGAGCAGGGTGAGTCGCGGGTCCGCGGCCTGCCGCTCGAGGTGCGCGGTCCGGGCCTGCTCGTAGAGCTGGACGTGGGCGCGCAGGGGCGCCTGGGAGTGCACCGGCGCGGCGACCGTCACCGTGCGCCGCTCGCCCGCACTGCGTCCGTGGCCGCGTCGGTCGCCGCGGGACGCACGTCCGAGCCGTGGGGCCCGTGTAGCCCCTCGGTCGCACCGGCGGGCGGGTGCTCAGGACTGTCGGAGGCACGGGAGTCGTGCTCCGGGATCGCCGCGGAACGGTCGACCGGCGCCTCGTCGTGGGGGGCCTCGTCGTGGAGGGCTGCGGCGTGCGGCCCGGACGCCGCGTCGGACGCCGGCGTCTCGGACGCCCGCCGCGTCATGACCTCCCCGGCGGGGCCGGGCGGCTGCGACACGGCATCGGTCGCCCGCTCGTCGTCTGCCTCGTCCGTGGTAGTGCTGACCGGACCCCGGGCCGCGCGACCGGCCGTCGGCGCGGCGAGCACCTGATCGTCGTCGGCGGTACGGGGGGCCGGCTGCGCCGTGGCGCGGCGGCGGACCGCGGAGCCGCGCCGCGTGCCACGGCGGTGCACCGGTGTGCCCGGGAACGCGTTGCCATACGTCGCGCCCGTGCCGTCGTCCGTCCAGTTGGTCGCGACCAGCCCGAGGCACGTCGCCCCCACGCGCTCGAGCGCGGCCAGCGCTCCGCGCAAGTGCTGGCGGCGGGTCGACCGGAGGCGCGTGACGAGCAGGACGCCGTCGCTGCGGCGCCCGAGCAAGGTCGCGTCGACGACAGGGAGGACCGGGGCCGCGTCGATGACGACGAGGTCGTAATCCCGTGCGGCTTCCTCGAGCAGCGTGTGCATCGCGGGGGAGTCGAGCAGCTGGCTGGGGTTCGGGGGCCGGTCGCCGGCCGTCAGGACATGGAGGTTCGGCAGCCCCCACGTCTGGACGACGTCGTCGAGACGGGCGCGCCCGATGAGGACCGTCGTGAGGCCGGCACCTCCCTCGAGGCCCAGGGCCTCCGCGATGGCGGGCATCCGAAGATCGCCGTCGACGAGGAGCACCCGCGCGCCCTTCTCGGCCACGGCCGACGCGAGGTTCACCGACGTCGACGTCTTGCCCTCACGCGCCATCGCCGAGGTGACGACAATGGTGCGCAGGCGTCGACCCGTCTCGAGGTACTGCAGGTTCACCTGCAGGCGTCGGAACGCCTCGGCCCGAGGCGTCCCGGGCTCGGTCCGGACCGTGGTGTACGCGGCGCGGGCCGACCGGGTGCGCACGATCGTCCCGAGGACGGGCAGACCACTGACCTTCTCGACGTCGCTGCGCGTGCGTAGACGGGTGTCGAGGACGGTGAGCAGGAGAGCGAGCGCGACACCCAGCACCGCACCGGCGGCAGCACCCGACGCCGTGAGGAACCGCGTGTTCGGCTGGAAGGGCACGGCGGGCGCTACCGCCGGGGCGACCATGGTGAGCTGGATCGCGCTCTCGCCGGCCTGGGTCCGCGGTGAGAGGCTCTGGACGGTGACCGCCAGCTGGCGCGCGACGGCGTTCGAGATCGTCGCCGCGACCTGCGGGTCGGGGTCGGTCGTCGAGATCTCCAGGACGACCGTGTTCAGCGGGTTGTCGGCGGTGACGCGCTTGCTGAGGTCCTTCGCCGTCGTGTCGAGGTCGAGCTCGTCGATCACGGGGTCGAGGACGGCCGGCATGCTCGCGAGCCGGGCGAACGACGTCACCGAGTTCTGGACGAACGTCGAGCCCTGGACGAGCTCTCCGGCGGACTCGGCCTCGGTGACCGAGGCGAAGACGCTAGCCGAGGCGCGGTAGGCGGGCGTGATCGACTGGGCGTAAGCCCAGGCGAGTGCTCCGCCGACGACCGCGAGCACGGCGATGACGAACCATCGCTTTCGCAAGGCCAGCAGGTACTCGTCGAGCTCCATGCGGTGACGCTCCTCACGCAAGACCGAGATCCGATCGTCTCACGTGCCACACGGACCGACGGTCGGTATGGGACCAAACGGGTGGTTGTGTCCGGGGTGATATCGGACGAAGCAGCCGAGCGGGTGCGGCCGACCAGGGGCGTGACGGGAGGTGCTGACGGTCGCTGGCAGACGACCGTCAGCACCTCGGGTCACCGCGGCGCTCAGCCGCGTGCAGCTTCGATCGGGCCGAGCCCCTTCCATCCGGACGAGACGCCGAGGGCGGCCGCGACGTCGTCGGTCACGCCGACCGGGACGCCCTGCGCGCCGGAACGTCCGGTGGAGTTCAGCGCACGGTCGGAGCCGACGACCGCCGAGCCCTCGACGAGCTTCGACGAGTCATCGTTGCCGGTGGCGGACTGGAAGTCGCCGAGCGTCGCGTACGACACGAGCTGCGGCCCCGCTGCCCACTGCACGAGACGCGGCGGGTTGGCTGCGGACGAACGGTGATAGAGGTTCCCGGCGAGGTTGATCCCGAGGTCCTTGGCATAGCTCTTCTTGGTGAAGTCGTGCACCTGGACGGCTGCGGTCGAGCCGTTGGCGGCCGCGAGGACGTTGTTCCGCACGTCGATCGTCCGCAGCAGCCACGGCACCCCGGCGGTGCTGCCCCGGCGCTCGTCCTGCAGCATCCGGATCGCATAGCCGCGGTTCCCGGTGATCATGTTGTTGGAGACGTCGATCGTCCCGGAGTCGAAGATCTTCAGGCCCGACTCCCCGTTGTCGGCCAGGTAGTTGCCGGCCACGACGATGTTCTCGCTCAGCTCGATCTCGATGCCGTCGACCCCGTTCCCGACGACGGTGTTGTGCACGACCCGGGAGTTGCGCATGTCGACGTCGAACCACAGGCCCCGGGTGACGTTCGAGTCGAAGACCGAGCGCTCGACGGTGACGTTCGTCGAGTTGTGCAGCTTCGCGCCGCCGGAGGCGGGCTCGGCCTTGAAGCGCTCGGAGTTGTTCCGTGCGAACACCGACTCCGAGATCGTGAGGTCATCGGCCTTGCTGGCGACGAGCCCGAGGAGGCCGTTGTCCTCGACGGTGAGGCGCGAGAACGAGCTGCCCTTGGCCCAGACGTAGATCCCGATGCTCGCGTTGTCGCGGACGACGAGGTTCTCGAGCGTGACGTCGGGGACCTCGGCGCTGACGACGCCGAGCACGGCGGCGTGGTCGCCGTAGCGCTGCACGCCGATGCCGCGCACGGTCGAGCCCGCACCCTGGATCTGGATGGCCTTCTTCAGGACGCTCGCGCGCACCTCCTTGTTGCTGGGGTCCGTGCCGATGACGAGCCGGTTGGCGCTCCGGTCGACGTAGAACGTCCCTGCGGTGACAGCGCCCGCGGAGCCGACCTGGGTCAGCTCGGTGCCGCCGACCCAGACCTGGTCCGGATGGCCCGCCATGGGGTACGCGGGATCGACGTAGCGGCTGGACTCGTCCTCACCCGCGCTGAGGGAGACACGGGTGTCGAGCTTGACGTCCCAGCCCCCGACGGACCAGGTGCTGCCGGACTTCTGCCAGCCGGACACGACGCGCGAGCCGTCGAACCACACGGCCTCGCGGGGCGCGGACTGGATGGTCAGCGCTCTGTAGAAGGGCACCTGGACGCTCTCGTGGTACGTGCCCGCATGGAGGACGACGGTCGCGCCGTTGGGCGCCTTGGCCAGTGCGGTCGCCGCGCTGCCGTAGGGGGAGCCGGCAGACCCGTCGCCCTTGGCGTCGCCGCGCGGCTCGACGTGCACCGCGTTGGCCGGGACCGGGTAGGAGGTCGTGCCGACGGCTGCGGAGCCGTGGGCGGTGGCCGGGGCCTGCGTCGGGGCGGGGGCCGCCGTGGTGGTCGGCTTCGGGGTGGCTGACGGCGTGGGAGCCGCCGTGGGCTTCGCAGTGGGGCTCGCGGTGGCGGTCGGCCGGGGTGTGGTGGTCGCCTTCGGCGTGGCGCTGGCCGACGGGGTGGGGGTGGCCGACGGCGTCGCGGTCACCGGCACCATGGCGCGGGTGAGCAGGTCGTCGAGGCGCAGGCCCATCGCAGCCGTCCCGCCGGACAGACCGCCGCGCACCGACACCGTGCCGGCCTTCGAGATCCGCCGGGAGCTCGAGTCCTCGGCGCGCACCTGCCAGCTGGGAGCGGTCGTGCCGACGGGCCACGCGCGTGCGGCGACCGACACCGGTGAGCTGCCGGTCACCTGCAGCTCGAACCGGAACGCCGTCGCGGCCGACGTGGCGCGCTGCGGCAGGAGCCGGTCGGCGACGAGCACGGCATCCCCCCCGTTGGCGCGCTCGAGCTTGAGGCTGACCTTGTTGTCCTTGCCGAACCGGAGCGTCCCCCGGTACCCGGTCGAGCCCGAGCCGCGCAGCTGCAGCGTGGCGGACGCACCGTTGCCGGCGGTCGGCAGCTTGTCGACCGAGACGGTGACGGCCGCGCGGGCGTCAGCGACCGAGGTGTCGGAGGCGACGACCTGGCCGGTACGGCCGGGGGCGAGCCACATCTGGCCGCGACCGGACGTGACGGACGCGCCGACCGAGCTGTCCGCCGCGTACTTCTGGCCGCTCGTGGCTGTTCCCCAGCCGGCCCCGACGGTACGCGAGAAGCTGTCCTGCACGACCGTCTGCCCGAGCTCGTAGCTCGCCGCTGCCGAGGCGCCCTGACCCGAGGCGACGAGAGTGGCGAGGCCGAAGGCCGCCGTGACGCTCAGCGCGACGGTCTGCCGGAGGCGGCCGCGGCGCGCCGTGGCGCGGCGGGGGCCGGACCTCTCCGTACGGCTCTGTGCGCGGGCCGGACGTCGGGCGCGACGCCCGGTGGGCAGCGAGTGTGCGGCCATAGGGGGCCTCCGGGGGAAGAAGAGACTGTCCAGGGAGCCGATCGGGTGAACGACGCGTTGAGCCTCTTGGCCTACTGGTCGGTGAGTGTTCCACAGGACTCAAGGCGCTCCACAAGGCCCCATCGCGCCCGTGGACGGGGATCCGGGGAGTGCGAGAGGGTCGTCCAGGACAGCCGCCACGGACGTCGTCGTACGCCCGCGTGCGGCCTGGGGTCGTGCCCGCTCTCACCCGGGCGGGTGGTCCGCGTCACAGGTGATTGCGCAGGTCACCAGGGGGCCTGTGACGACCGGTCACTGGCGGGAGCCGCCGCCCGGCGCCCCGGTGCCCGAGTTCTGTGCGTCTGTCCAGGTTGACGCGGAGACGAAACGTGGCACATGTCAGCATCCCACATGCTGGACGCCTGAACGTGACCTATGTCACGTCTGGACAGACGGCACGATCTAGGGCAACCGGGATCACTCGTCCGGGTGAAGATCGCGCCCCGGTCCGCGCGTCGGCCCGTCCACAGCAGTGCTCCTGGCCCGCCCGTCGGGGCGGGCGCGGGTGCCCCGCCACCTCACGGGATCACGTACTGCGAGGCGTACGCCCACGCGACCAGCGCCTGCGCCACCAGCAGCACCCCGCAAAGCGCGACCACGGCGCGTTCCCGGAGTGCTTGGACCACCAACCAGACGAGCGGGAACGCCGCCAGCAGGAACCGGGGGCGTGGGCCGACCCCGCTGTACGCGAGCATCTGCCCGAGCAGCACGAGCGTGTACGTCGCCGGGACCGCGGGGATGCGGGCGCCGCGCCACACCGCCCAGGCCGCCAGCGCCAGCCAGAGGAACCCGGCCCAGATCACGAGGTAGGTGTGGTCGTGCACCAGCTCGGAGAACCCCGTGACGATGTAGGCGAACTCGATCCCGAAGTCGAGCTCCTGGTGCCAGAAGCGCTCCTGGACGACGAACCACGCGTCCGGCTGCCCGGTGCGCCACCACAGGAACGCCCAGTACCCCAGGACGCCGAGCGGGGCGAGGGCGGGCGCCACCAGGCTCCGCAGGTCGCGGTCGCGGCGCAGTGCGAGGAACGACGCGACCGCCGCGGCGGCGACCAGGCCGAGCGCGTTGGGACGGGTCGCCGTGGCGGCCATGGCGACGAGCCCGGCGGCCGCCCAGCGGTGGCGCGCCAGCAGCAGCAGGCAGGACGCGGCGAGCACGACGAGCAGCGGGTCGGACATGAACAAGGAGAACGTCGCCGACCCGGGCATGGCCACGACCACGAGCGCGGCGAGGAACGCGGCGCGTGCCGGGAGGACGGTGCGGCCGGCGGCGTGGACCGCGAGGACGGCCGCCACACCGAGCAGCGTGTTGAGGACGACGCCGGTGGCGACCACCGGGGCGCCCGTGACCTCGGAGAGCCCCCGGACCAGCATCGGGAACAGCGGGAAGAAGGCAGCCGTGGCCAGGTGGCCCTGACCTGGCTCGGGGATGAATCCCGGGTAGCCGTGCTCGACGATCGCGACGTAGAACGGCCCGTCCCAGGGTGCGAACGCGCGGGACCAGTCGAGGCCCTGCTGCCGGCGCGCGACCGCGACCGCGCCGAGCACCACGACCCGCGACACCAGGTACGCGACGAGGAGGGCCGTGCTGCTGCGCAGGTGCTCGCGGCGTGCGGGCGGGGCGTCGTCGCGGGGTGCCGCGGGCGCACGGACGAGGGTGCCGCCCTCGGGTGGGCCGTCGGTGGGTGCTCCACCCGCCGTCAGCAGGCGCGCCCGTCTCAGCAGCTGCGTGAACATCGTGCCCCCGTCGTGGACGACGGGGGCAGCGACGTGCCGGCGCGGCACTGCGCGACGGAGACCCGCATCGCCCACCCCCCGGTCAGGACGAAACCGGGGCAACCCGGTCGACCCACACTGGCAGCGGGCGCCCGTTGCGCCCACACCCGCGACGGGTGAAACCCGCCTCGGTCGACATCCCGCGGCTCCGTAGAATGGGTGCGCTGCCGAAATCACCCTCCCGACCCCTCGGGAGGGTGGCGATCATGCTGCCCAAAGGACCCCATGGACCTCACCGGCCTCCTGCCCGCCCTCCTCGCCGACCCCGCCGCCGCGGAGGCGGTCGCGTCCGTGCGCGCGCGGGGCGAGCTCGACGTCGTCGGTCCTGCCGGCGTCCGCCCCCCGCTCCTGGCGGCGCTCGCCGGCGCGCACCCGACGGGGCATGACGGCGCGACCGCGACCGGCCGCCCGCTCGTCGTGGTCACCGCCACGGGCCGCGACGCCGACGAGCTCGCGTCCGCGCTGCGCTGCTACCTGCCGGACGACGACGTCGCCGTGCTGCCGAGCTGGGAGACCCTGCCGCACGAGCGGCTCAGCCCGCGCTCGGACACGGTCGCGCGCCGCCTCGCCGTCTTCCGCAGGCTCGCCCACCCCGACCCGGCCGGTGGTGTCGCCGGCCCGGTGCGGGTCCTCGTCATGCCCGTGCGCGCGCTGCTCCAGCCGGTCGTCGACGGGCTGGGCGAGCTCGCCCCCGTCGAGGTGCACACCGGTGACACGGTGGACCTCGAGGACCTCTCCCAGCGGCTGGTCGACGCGGCCTACACGCGCGTCGACATGGTGGAGCGCCGCGGGGAGTTCGCGGTGCGCGGCGGCATCCTCGACGTCTTCCCGCCGATCGAGGACCACCCGCTGCGCATCGAGCTGTGGGGCGAGGACGTCGAGGAGATCCGCTGGTTCTCCGTCGCCGACCAGCGCAGCCTGGAGGTCGCGGACCACGGCCTGTGGGCGCCGCCGTGCCGGGAGATCCTTCTGACGGACGCGGTCCGCGCGCGTGCCGCGTCGCTGCGCGAGCAGCTGCCCGGGGCGTTGGACATGCTGGACCGGCTGGCCGAGGGCATCGCCGTCGAGGGCATGGAGTCCCTCGCGCCCGTGCTGGTCGAGCGCATGGTGCCGGTGCTCGACCTCGTGCCCGACGAGTCCCTGCTCGTGGTCGTCGACCCCGAGCGCGTGCGCCGCCGCGCGCACGACCTGGTCGCGACGACCCACGAGTTCCTCGAGGCGGCGTGGACGTCGGCCGCGGCCGGTGCCGCCGTCCCGCTCGACCTGTCCGCCGCGTCGTTCGCCTCCTTCGCGGAGGTCCGTGCGCTGGCGGCCGTCCGGTCCCTCGGTTGGTGGACGTTGTCGGGCTTCACGCTCGACGCCGACGCCGTGACGGGCGAGCAGGCGCCGACGGGCGACGGCCCGGCCGCCGCGTCGGACGTACGCACGCTGGTCGTCGGCGCGCGCGAGGTCGAGCGGTACCGCGGGGAGGTGGCGCGTGCGGTCGAGGACGTGCACCGGCTGCAGCAGCAGGGCTGGCGGCTCCTGCTCGCGACCGAGGGGCACGGTCCCGCCCAGCGGATGGTCGAGCAGCTGCGCGCGGCCGACGTGCCCGCACGCCTGGTCGCGATCGTCGACGACGAGCCCGAGGGTGGCGTCGTGCTCGTCACCCCGGCGCCCGTCGGGCCCGGCTTCGTCCACGAGTCCCTGCACCTCGCCGTCTTCAGCGAGGCCGACCTCACGGGCCGCCCGGGGTCGAGCACGCGCGACATGCGGCGCATGCCCAGCCGGCGGCGCAACGTCGTCGACCCGCTGCAGCTGCGGCCCGGCGACTTCGTCGTGCACGAGCAGCACGGTGTCGGGCGGTTCGTCGAGCTCGTGCAGCGCACGATCGGCTCCGGGGCGTCGGCCGCCACGCGTGAGTACCTGGTGGTCGAGTACGCGAGCTCGAAGAAGGGCCAGCCCGGCGACCGGCTGTACGTGCCGACCGACCAGCTCGACCAGGTCACCAAGTACGTCGGCGGCGAGGCTCCCACGCTCAACCGCATGGGCGGCTCGGACTGGCAGAAGACCAAGGGCCGCGCCCGCAAGGCGGTCAAGGAGATCGCCGCCGAGCTGATCCGGCTGTACTCGGCGCGCATGGCGACCCCCGGCCACGCGTTCGGCCCGGACACCCCGTGGCAGCGCGAGCTCGAGGACGCGTTCGCCTACGTCGAGACGCCCGACCAGCTCGCGACGATCGACGAGGTCAAGGCCGACATGGAGAAGACGGTCCCCATGGACCGGCTGGTCTGCGGCGACGTCGGCTACGGCAAGACCGAGATCGCGGTGCGCGCGGCGTTCAAGGCGGTGCAGGACGGCAAGCAGGTGGCGGTGCTCGTGCCGACGACGCTGCTGGTGCAGCAGCACCTCGACACGTTCGCGGAGCGCTACGCGCCCTACCCGGTGAACGTGAAGGCCCTGTCGCGCTTCCAGACGGCGAAGGAGTCGACGGAGGTGGTCGAGGGGCTCGCCGACGGGTCGGTCGACGTGGTCATCGGCACCCACCGCCTCATCACCGGCAGCATCCGGTTCAAGGACCTGGGCCTGGTCATCATCGACGAGGAGCAGCGCTTCGGCGTCGAGCACAAGGAGACGCTCAAGGCGCTGCGCACCAACGTCGACGTGCTGGCGATGAGCGCGACGCCCATCCCGCGGACGCTCGAGATGGCGGTGACCGGGATCCGGGAGATGTCGACGCTCGCGACCCCGCCGGAGGAGCGGCACCCCGTCCTGACGTTCGTCGGCCCGTACGACGAGAAGCAGATCTCGGCGGCGATCCGCCGCGAGCTCCTGCGCGAGGGGCAGGTGTTCTTCGTCCACAACAAGGTCGACTCGATCGAGCGCACGGCGTCGCGGCTGAACGAGCTCGTCCCCGAGGCCCGCATCGCCGTGGCCCACGGCAAGATGGGCGAGCACCGCCTGGAGCAGGTCATCGTCGACTTCTGGGAGAAGAAGTTCGACGTCCTGGTCTGCACGACGATCGTCGAGACGGGCCTGGACATCTCGAACGCGAACACCCTGATCCTCGAGCGTGCCGACCGGCTCGGGCTGTCGCAGCTGCACCAGCTGCGCGGGCGCGTCGGACGCGGGCGCGAGCGGGCGTACGCGTACTTCCTGTACCCGCCGGAGGTGCCGCTCACGGAGACCGCGCACGACCGCCTGCAGACGATCGCCGCCCACACCGACCTGGGCGCGGGCATGGCCGTGGCCATGAAGGACCTCGAGATCCGCGGCGCCGGCAACCTGCTGGGCGGCGAGCAGTCGGGGCACATCGAGGGCGTCGGGTTCGACCTCTACGTGCGCATGGTCGGGGAGGCCGTCGCGTCGTTCAAGGGCGAGGCGCCCGAGGAGCAGCCCGACGTCACGATCGAGCTGCCGGTCGACGCGCACGTCCCGCACGACTACATCGCGCACGAGCGCCTGCGTCTCGAGGCGTACCGCAAGATCGCGGCGGCCACGGACGACACGATGCTGCGCGAGGTCCACGCCGAGCTCGTGGACCGCTACGGACCCGTGCCGGCTGCGGTCGACAACCTCTTCGAGGTCGCGCAGTTCCGCCTGCACGCCCGGTCCGCCGGCCTGGCGGACGTGACGGCGCAGGGCCGGTTCGTGCGCTTCGCGCCGGTGTCGCTGCCCGAGTCGGCGCAGCTGCGGCTGAAGCGGCTGTACCCGGGCTCGGTCCTCAAGCCGGCGGTCCGCACGGTGCTCGTGCCGTTCCCGACGACGGCCCGCATCGGCGGCAAGCCGCTGCACGGGCGCGAGGTGATGACGTGGGCGCGCCAGTTCATCGACGCGATCGTGCGCGGCGACGTCTCGGCAGCGGCCGCGGCGGGCACGGCGGCCCGGTGACGTCCTCGTCGCACGGGGTGGGGCGGTGTGCCGGGGAGCGCCGGACCAGGGCCTACGATGGCGGCCGAGTCCAACGGAACGTGAGCGGGAGGCCCTGGTGACGGTGCGACGGACGCGAGGACGCGGACGGGTGGTGGCGGCGGTGGTCGCGGCGGGCGGTCTGCTCGCGGGGTGCTCCGGGCAGCCGGGGGCGGCGGCGGTCGTCGACGGACGCACGATCACGACGGCCGAGCTGGCGGCGACGCAGGAGGAGCTCGCGCCGATCTTCGCCGGAGCCCGCGCGCAGGACGTCCTGGGCGTCCTGATCACCGAGCCGTTCGCCCTCGAGGTGGCGGCCGACGAGGGCGTCGGGGTCAACGACGAGGAGGCCCGCGAGCTGCTGCGCACGGTCTCGGTGCAGGCGCTGGGCGAGGAGGAGGGCTCCGCGCGCGAGTTCGGACCGGGCTCGCTCGCCGTGGCGCGGTACTCGCTCGCGACCGCCGCGCTCCAGGACCTCCCCGGCGCGCAGGCCGCCGCCGACCGGTACCAGGAGCGCGTGGCTGCCGCCGACATCGAGGTGAACCCGCGGTTCGGTGAGTTCACCGAGGGCCTCGTCGTCGCGCCGCCGACGACGCCTTCCTGGGTGGTTCCCGAGGGCGGTCGTGGCGCTCCGGTCGACGGTGCGACGCCCGCGCCGACGCCCACACCGCGGTGACACGCTGACGGACGTGACGACGCGCGACCCGGGCGAGGTCCCGCTCACCGCGCGGCAGGCGGCCGCGCTCGCGCGGGCCGTCGCGGTCATGGACCGGCTGCGGTCGCCCGGCGGCTGTCCCTGGTACGCGGTCCAGACCCACGCGTCGCTCCTGCCGTACGCGGTCGAGGAGGCGCACGAGCTCGTCGAGGCGGTCGAGGCCGGCGACCGCGCCGGGCTGCGCGAGGAGCTCGGCGACGTCCTGCTCCAGGTCCTGTTCCACGCGCGGGTGGCCGCGGAGGACGAGGCCGACCCGTTCGACGTCGCCGACGTGGCCGACGCCCTCGTCGCCAAGCTGGTGCGTCGCAACCCGCACGTCTTCGCGGCCGACGGTGACGCCGAGATCGACGTGGCCGCCGTGCTGGAGCGCTGGGAGGTGCTCAAGCGGGCGGAGAAGCCGACGCGGACGTCGGCGCTCGACGGTGTGCCCGCGACGATGGGCGCGCTCGCGCGCGCGCAGAAGCTGCTCGCGAGGGCCGACCAGGCGGGGCTGCTCGCCGCGGCGCCGCCCCCGACCGTCCCGCCCCCGACCGCCGCGGTCGGCGCCGCCGCGACCGACCAGGGCCTGGGCGATGCGCTGCTGGGACTCGTCGCGGCGGCCCACCGCGCGGGCGTCGACGCCGAGGCCGCGCTGCGCCGTGCGACCGCCACCTGGGAGTCCGCGGCCCGCCGGGCCGAGGACTGAGACCGCTCCACCCGGCCCTCCGGGCGCCGGTCCGTCTCGAATGGTGGTACGCGCGGACCCGGACCGGGCGCTCACCTGCCCGTGCGTGCCGGGAGAATGCGTCTGTCCGGGTCGAAGGTCCGACCCACCCGCGGTCGCGTCCGGTGAGGATTGACCCCGCGAGCAGGACCGATGTCCCGCTCACCGTCCCGTCGAAGGAGAGCACGCATGAGGATCGGCGTCCCGCGCGAGCAGCGCCCGGGAGAGCGGCTCGTCGCCGCGACGCCCAAGACCGTCGCCAAGCTCCGTGCCCTGGGGTACGAGGTCCTCGTCGAACGCGACGCCGGCGCCGCCGCGACGTTCACCGACGAGGCCTACGCCGCCGCCGGGGCCACGGTCGCCGAGCGGGCGGACGTGCTGGCCTGCGACGTCGTCACCGCGGTGCACCTGCCGTCCGACGTCGACGCGATGCGCCCCGGCGCGACGCTCGTCGCCACCATGGCGCCCTTCGCCGACCCCGACCTGGCGGCACGCCTGGCCGGTCACGGGATCACGGCGCTCGCCCTCGACGCGGTCCCGCGCATCTCGCGCGCGCAGGCGCTCGACGTCCTGTCGACCCTGTCGAACGTCGCGGGCTACCGCGCGGTGATCGAGGCTGCCGAGGAGTTCGGCGGGATGTTCACCGGTCAGGTGACCGCCGCCGGCAAGACGCCGCCCGCCAACGTCTTCGTCATCGGCGCGGGCGTCGCCGGGCTCGCAGCGCTCGGCACGGCGAGCAGCCTGGGCGCCCAGGTGCGGGCGTTCGACGTCCGGCCCGAGGTCGGCGAGCAGATCGAGTCCATGGGTGCGACCTTCGTCCAGGCGGAGGGCGCCAACCAGGAGGTCTCGACCGACGGCTACGCGCGTGAGCTCACGGCGGAGCAGGAGCGGCTGACGGCCGCGATGTACGCCGAGCAGACCGCCTGGGCGAACGTCGTCGTCACCACCGCCCTCGTGCGGGGGCAGGCGCCGCGGACCATCACCAAGGACATGGTCGCGGCCATGAGCCCCGGCTCGGTGATCGTCGACCTCGCCGCGTCCGGCGGCGGCAACTGCGAGCTCACGGTCCCGGGCGAGCGCGTCGTGTCCGACAACGGCGTCGTCATCCTCGGGTACACGGACCTTCCGAGCCGCATGCCGCAGCACACGTCGCAGCTGTTCGGCACCAACATCGTGCACCTGCTCGCGCTGCTCACCCCGGGCAAGGACGGCCAGGTCGTGCTCGACCTGGAGGACCCGGTCCAGCGGGGGATGACCGTCACCACGGGCGGCGACGTCACGTGGCCGCCGCCGCCGGTCGCGGTGTCCGCGGCCGCGCCCGTCGCGACGGCGCCCGTCGAGACCCCGGAGGAGCTGGCCGCCAAGAAGGCCGCCGCCGCCGAGGCGGCCGCGCGCAGGTCCCGCCGCAACGCGGTCCTCGCGGTGCTCGGGGCCGTGCTCACGGTCCTGGCGCTGACGGCTGCTCCCGCGTCGTTCCTGCTGCACGCGACGGTCTTCGCGCTCGCCGTGGTGGTCGGGTACTACGTCATCTCCAACGTCAGCCACTCGCTGCACACCCCGCTCATGGCGACCACCAACGCCATCAGCGGGATCATCCTGGTCGGCGCGCTGCTGCAGATCGGCAACGCGAGCTGGGTGGTCAGCACCCTGGCGTTCATCGCCGCGACGGTCGCGGCGATCAACATCTTCGGCGGGTTCCTCGTCGCGTTCCGCATGATCCACATGTTCCGGAAGGAGGCGTGACGGGCGTGCTCACGTCACTGGCCCAGGCCGTCTACCTGATCGCGGCGATCCTCTTCGTGCTCTCCCTCGCGGGGCTGAGCAAGCAGGAGACCGCACGCCGCGGCAACCTCTACGGCATCGCGGGCATGGTCCTCGCGCTGCTCGCCACGGTCGCGCTCGCGGCCGACGTCTCCGAGCGGCCCGTCGTCGTGACGCTGCTGCTCATCGCGATGGCGCTCGCCCTGGGGGCCGGCATCGGCATCTGGCGGGCACGCAGCGTCGAGATGACGCAGATGCCCGAGATGATCGCGATCCTGCACTCGTTCGTCGGGCTCGCCGCGGTGCTCGTCGGGTTCAACTCCTTCCTCACCGAGGAGCCGGACGCCCTGCACCTGGTCGAGGTCTTCCTCGGCGTGCTCATCGGTGCGGTGACGTTCACCGGCTCGATCGTCGCGTTCCTCAAGCTGTCGGCGCGCATCAAGAGCGCGCCGCTCATGCTGCCGGGCCGCAACTGGCTGAACCTCGGGGCGCTCGTCGCCTCGGCCGGGCTCATGGCGTGGTTCATCGACAGCCACGCGCTGCTGCCGCTCGCGCTGATGACGGTCGTCGCGCTCGCGCTCGGCTGGCACCTGGTCGCGTCGATCGGCGGCGGCGACATGCCGGTCGTCGTGTCGATGCTGAACTCGTACTCGGGCTGGGCGGCGGCCGCGGCCGGCTTCATGCTGAGCAACGACCTGCTCATCATCGTCGGCGCGCTCGTCGGGTCCTCCGGCGCGATCCTGTCGTTCATCATGTGCAAGGCCATGAACCGGTCGTTCGTGTCGGTGATCCTCGGCGGGTTCGGGGCCGAGGGTGGCAAGGTCACGGCCGGCGACCACGACTACGGCGAGCACCGCGAGATCAGCGCGGTCGAGGTCGCCGACCTGCTGCGCGACGCGAGCCGCGTCGTCATCGCCCCGGGCTACGGCATGGCCGTCGCCAAGGCGCAGTACCCGGTCGCGGACCTGGTCTCCAAGCTGCGCGGGCAGGGCGTCGACGTGCGGTTCGCCGTGCACCCCGTCGCGGGGCGGCTGCCCGGGCACATGAACGTGCTGCTCGCCGAGGCGAAGGTGCCGTACGACATCGTCTTCGAGATGGACGAGATCAACGACGACTTCGCGGACACGGACGTCGTCCTCGTCATCGGCGCGAACGACACCGTGAACCCCTCGGCGCTCGACGACCCGTCGTCGCCCATCGCCGGCATGCCGGTGCTCGAGGTGTGGAAGGCCAAGCAGGTCATCGTGTTCAAGCGGTCCATGGCCACGGGCTACGCCGGTGTGCAGAACCCGCTGTTCTTCCGGGAGAACACGGCCATGCTGTTCGGTGACGCGAAGGACCAGGTCGAGCAGATCGTCGCGCCGCTGGCAGTGGGCTGACCAGCGCAGGGACGCGCGGACGCGGGCGCGGGAGCAGGCACTGAAATGATTCGGGGGCTGCTCCCGCGCCCCCCGCGGACCTAGCCTCGCGACGGGTCGTGCTGTGACGATCCACCACCGTCGCGAGGAGACCTCCATGCCGTCCGCCCGTCCCGCCACCACGAGCCCGCGGACGGCCGTCACGGTCGCCGCGGCCCTGGTGGCAGCCACCCTGGCCCTCGCCGGCGCGCTCGGCTCGCCGCTCGTCGCACCGGCCCGCGCGGCGTCCCCCGTGGTCGTGCACACGGCGGACTTCGAGTCGGGGCTGGACGGCTGGGAGGCGCGCGGCGTGGCGAGCGTGAGCACGACCGCCACCGGTGCCCGCGGCGCCGGCAGCCTCCTCGTGCAGGACCGTGTGGACCCGTGGGACGGTGCGCTCGTCCCCGCCACCGAGCTGTTCGAGCCCGGCACGACGTACACGATCAGCCTGTGGGTGCGGCTGCCCGACGGCGCCGGCACGGCCGACCTGCGGCTCTCCGCGCAGCGCGACCTCGGCGGCGAGCCGACGTACGAGACGATCGCGACGATCGAGGGCGTGACGAGCCAGTGGCGCCAGGTCACCGGCATCTACACGCCCGGGCCCTTCGACACGGCCTCGTTCTACGTCGAGTCGGTGTCCGCACCGGTCGACCTCATGATCGACGACGTCCTCGTGACGGGCATCGAGTACACCCCCGACCTCGCGGTGACGCCCGTCTCCGACGCCGTGTCCGTGCCGTTCGGCATCGCCGTCGAGCCGCAGGACGTCCTCGGCGGCCGCGGCGACCTGCTCGCGCACCACGCGGAGCAGATCACGCCCGGCAACCAGATGAAGCCCGAGTCGATCCAGCCCACCGAGGGCACGTTCACGTTCGGTGCGGCCGACGGCCTCGTCGACTGGGCGATCGAGCACGACATGCGCGTCTACGGCCACACGCTGCTGTGGCACCAGCAGACGCCCGCCTGGTTCTTCCAGCGCGACGGGGCCGCCCTGACCACGTCGGCCGCCGACCAGGCGTTGCTGCGCGAGCGCCTGCGCACCCACATCGAGGCGATCGCCGACCACTACCGCGAGACGTACGGCGAGTACGGCACGCCCGGCAACCCGATCTTCGCGTTCGACGTCGTCAACGAGGTCATCGACGAGAACGAGTCCGACGGCCTGCGGCGCAGCGAGTGGTACCGCGTCCTCGGCCCGTCGTACATCGCCGACGCCTTCCGGTACGCGCGCGCCGCGTTCGGTCCCGAGGTGCAGCTGTTCATCAACGACTACAACTCCGAGTACCCGAACAAGCGCGCGCCCTACCTGCGCCTGGTCACGGACCTGCTCGCGCAGGGTGTGCCGGTCGACGGCGTCGGGCACCAGCTGCACGTCGAGGTGGGCCGCTCGATCTCGATGATCGAGGACACGATCGAGGCCTTCGAGGCGCTCGACGTGCGGCAGGCCGTCACCGAGCTCGACGTGTCGGCGTACCGCGACTCCGGTGAGCAGTGGACGGCGCCGCCGGCGGCCCGCCTGATCGAGCAGGGGTACTACTACCGCGACATGTTCACGATGCTCGAGCGGCACGCGTCGTCGTTCGAGTCGATCACGATCTGGGGCCTCGAGGACTCCCGGACGTGGCTGCGCTCGGGTGCGGCACCGCTCCTCTTCGACGGTGAGCTCCAGGTCAAGCCGGCGTACTGGGGGATCGTCGACCCGTCCCGCATCGGGACGACGGCGACGCCCACGCCGACGACGACCCCGACCGCCACCCCGACGGCGACCGCCACCCCGACCGCCACGCCCACGCCGACGGCGACCGCCACGCCGACCGTCACGCCCACCCCGACGCCGACCACCGGCGCCACCTGCCGCGTCGCGTACACGACGAACGACTGGAACACCGGCTTCACGGCCGGCGTGCGGGTCACCAACGCCGGCTCGTCGGCGCTGACCGGCTGGACCCTGACGTTCGCGTTCGCGGGCGGCCAGAAGGTCACCCAGGGCTGGTCGGCGACGTGGTCGCAGTCCGGCACGACGGTCACGGCGGCGAACGCGCCGTGGAACGGCACGCTCGCCGCGGGCGGCACCGTCGACATCGGGTTCAACGGCTCGCACACCGGCAGCAACCCGCGCCCGACGGCGTTCGCGCTCAACGGCACGCCGTGCACGGTGGGCTGACCCTCCGTCCCGCCTGCTGAGAATGCCGCGGCGCGAGACCGGGCCTGGATCGCTCATCCCTGGTGGTGAGCGATCCGCGCCCGGTCTCGCGCGTTCAGGCATGGCGGTGCGCGACGACGACCGTGCCGTCGACGTCGTCGTCGTGCAGGACCTCGACCGGCCAGCCCGGCGGGCAGGCGGCCGCGGTCAGCGCTGTCTGCCCGACGCTCGTCTCGACCAGGACGTGACCGCCGGCGCGCACCCACACCGGTGCGAGCGCGAGCAGCCGACGCTGGACGTCGACCCCGTCCGCACCGCCGTCGAGGGCGGCGTGGGGCTCGTGGTCCCGCGCCTCGGGCGGCATGGTGGCGATCGCGTCGTGCGGCACGTAGGGCGCGTTGGCGACGAGCACGTCGACCCGCCCGCGCAGTGCGGACGGCACGGGGTCCAGCAGGTCCCCGGCCCACGCGTGCCCCGCGCCGCCGAGGTTGTGCCGTGCCCACCCCACGGCGACGGGGTCGAGGTCCGCCGCGTGCACCTGCGCGCCCGGCACGTCCCGCGTGACGAGGGTCGCGACGGGCGCGACGCCGCAGCACGCCTCCACGACCACGGGGGAGGGCCCGGCCGACCGCGCCAGGCGCACGGCCGTCCGCGCGAGGAGCTCGGTCCGGCGTCGGGGGACGAACACCCCGGGCCCCACGCCGAGCCGGAGCCCGGCGAACTCGACCCACCCGAGGACGGTCTCCAGCGGCTCGCCGGCGACCCGGCGGGCGACGAGGGCCTCCAGCGCGTCGACCCGACCGCCCGCGCCCGCGGCGCCGCTTGCGGGAGGCCCCTCCCCGGCCGCCGCGACCAGCAGAGCCGCCTCGTCCTCCGCGAAGACGCAGCCGGCAGCGCGCAACCGCGCGACGAGCGCGGCGGGCGGATCGGCGGACGTCACGTCGCATGCTCGCACGTCGGGATGTGCCTGCCAGCATCACCGCTGGTCAGGGCGTCGTCGTCCACCTGCCGAAGGTCCCGAGGCCCCATCTGACCAGCGGCACTAGGCTGGGTGGGCAAACCCACCCGTCTGTCGAAGGAGCACCCATGGCCAGCATCGAGGCCGTTGGCGCCCGCGAGATCCTGGACTCGCGCGGCAACCCCACTGTCGAGGTCGAGGTTGCCCTCGACGACGGCACCATCGCCCGTGCCGCCGTCCCCTCGGGGGCGTCCACCGGCGCGTTCGAGGCCGTCGAGCGCCGTGACGCCGATGACCCCCGCTACCTCGGCAAGGGCGTCCAGGGCGCCGTCAACGCCGTGATCGACGACATCGCTCCGGAGCTCATCGGCTTCGAGGCCAGCGAGCAGCGTCTCGTCGACGCCGCGCTCATCGAGCTCGACGGCACGCCCAACAAGGGCAAGCTCGGCGCCAACGCGATCCTCGGCGTCTCGCTCGCGGTCGCCAAGGCCGCGGCCGACTCGGCCGACCTGCCGCTGTTCCGCTACGTCGGCGGCCCCAACGCGCACGTCCTGCCCGTGCCGATGATGAACATCCTCAACGGTGGGTCGCACGCCGACTCCAACGTCGACATCCAGGAGTTCATGGTCGCCCCCATCGGCGCCCCCACGTTCCGTGAGGCGCTGCGCACCGGCACCGAGGTCTACCACTCGCTGAAGTCCGTGCTGAAGAGCAACGGCCTGTCGACGGGCCTCGGCGACGAGGGCGGCTTCGCCCCGAACCTGCCGAGCAACCGCGCCGCGCTCGACCTGATCATCACCGCGATCGAGAAGGCCGGCTTCGTGCCCGGCAAGGACGTCGCGCTCGCGCTCGACGTCGCGGCGACGGAGTTCTTCGCCGACGACAAGTACGGATTCGAGGGCCAGCAGTTGCAGGCCGCCGCGATGATCGAGTACTACGAGAGCCTCGTCGCGGACTACCCGCTGGTGTCCATCGAGGACCCGCTGGCCGAGGACGACTGGGAGGCCTGGGTCGCGCTCATGTCGCGCATCGGCGACAAGGTCCAGATCGTCGGTGACGACCTGTTCGTCACCAACCCGGAGCGCCTCGCCAAGGGCATCAAGCTCAAGGCCGCGAACTCCCTGCTGGTCAAGCTGAACCAGATCGGCTCGCTCACCGAGACGCTCGACGCGGTCGCGCTGGCGCAGCGGTCCGGCTTCACGACGATGACCTCGCACCGCTCCGGCGAGACCGAGGACACGACGATCGCCGACCTGTCGGTCGCGACGAACGCGGGCCAGATCAAGACCGGTGCGCCCGCCCGTGGCGAGCGCATCAACAAGTACAACCAGCTCCTGCGCATCGAGGAGGAGCTCGACGACGCCGGCATCTACGCCGGTGCGAGCGCCTTCCCGCGCTTCCAGGGCTGACCACCGCCTGAACGACGACGCCCGGTCCACCGTCACGGTGGGCCGGGCGTCGTCGTGCGTGGGCGTGTCGGTCGTCGACGACGGCCGCGAGCCCGGCCAGCATCGCGACGGGGTGCACGGAGCCGGGACCCACGAGGACCGGGGCGACGAGCAGCCCGTCCATCCCCGACGCGGCGCACCCGCCGACGTCCGGCGGATCCGCCGAGCGCCAGGCAGAATCGACGCCATGTCCGTCCCCCGTCGTCCTGCCGCGCCCGGCTCCGGCCGGCGAGCGGGGCGCGACGAGACGCCGTCGGGCGCCGTCCCGCGCGCGGGACGGGCGGCAGCGGGCAGGTCGAGCACGTCGACGTCGCCGCGCGGCGTGCGCAGCGCCGCGCCGCGCTCGGGGGCGGTGCCGAAGGTGGGTGCCTCCCGCCCGGGATCGGGCCGTGCCGGCGGGCGTCCGGGCCCGGGCCGCGCGGGGACGCCGCCGCGCGGGACGCCGCCCGCGGGGGGCGCGCGTCTGCCCGTGCCGCGCATGTTCACCGTCCGCGCGATGGTGTTCTCGCTGGTCGTCCTGGTCGCGTTCGTCCTGGTCTACCCGACGCTCGGCTCGTACCTGTCGGCGCGCGCCGAGGTCGAGCAGCTCCGCGCGGCGCGCGACGCGGCGCTCGCGGAGAACGCCGACCTCGAGGCCGACCTGAAGCGGTGGGACGACGAGGCGTACATCGTCGCGCAGGCGCGTGAGCGGCTGTCGTTCGTCATGCCGGGGGAGACGGCGTTCCGCGTCGTCGACCCCGAGACCGTGCCCGACACGGCGGCGGACGTGGGCGGCCCCGTCCCCGAGACGGCCGACGGTGCGACGCGCCCCTGGTACGCGACCGTGTGGGAGTCGGTGGAGATGGCGGGCAGCCTCGACCTGGACGGGCAGCCCACGGACGGGCCGACGCCGCCCGACGGCCCAGCGGCCCCGGCGCCCGGCACGGAGCCCGCCGGCTGACAGGCCCGTGGGGGACAATGGACGGCCCGACCGGACGAACGAACGGACCGACGTGCCCGCACGACCTGACCCCACCACGCACCGCGACGTGCCCGGCCCGTCGGCACTGCCCGACGTCCCCGACGCCCGGGCGGTGACGGACGCCGTGAGCGAGCGGGACGTCGAGGTGCTGACCGAGCAGCTCGGCAGGCCGCCGCGCGGCGTCGTCGGCGTCGCGGCGCGCTGCGTGTGCGGACGCCCGCTGGTCGTGCGGACCGCGCCGCGGCTCGACGACGGCACGCCGTTCCCGACGACGTACTACCTGACCTCGCCGCAGGCCGTCGCGGCCGTGAGCGCGATCGAGGCGACGGGTGTGATGAAGGAGCTGACGGCGCGGCTCGCGGAGGACGAGGAGCTCGCCGCGGGGCACCGGCGGGCCCACGAGGCGTACCTCGCCGACCGTGAGGCGCTCGGTCACGTGCCGGAGATCGCCGGGATCTCCGCCGGCGGCATGCCGCAGCGCGTCAAGTGCCTGCACGTGCTGGTCGCGCACGCGCTCGCCGCCGGGCCGGGTGTGAACCCCGTGGGCGACGAGGCGCTGGCGATGATCGCCGACCGGTGGCGCCCCGACCGCTGCACCTGCTGACCGCCGGGCCGGCGCGGGTCGGACCCCGGCCGTGAGCCGCGGCCCTGCCGTGTCGGTCGGCGGTGGCACGATGTGCCGGTGACACGCGTGGCAGCCATCGACTGCGGGACCAACTCCATCCGTCTGCTCGTCGCGGACGTCGACCCGGCGGCGGGCACGCTCGTCGACCTCGAGCGGAGCAACGAGGTGGTGCGGCTCGGCCAGGGGGTCGACCGCACCGGGCTGCTGGCACCCGAGGCGCTCGCGCGCACGCTCGCGGCGGCGCGCGGGTACCACGAGGTGTGCGAGCGGCTGGGCGTCGAGGCGGTGCGGTTCGTCGCGACGTCCGCGACGCGTGACGCGCGCAACCGCGAGGACTTCGTGGCCGGCGTGCGCGACGCGCTGGGCGTGGAGCCCGAGGTCGTGGCGGGGGACGAGGAGGCGCGGCTGTCGTTCCGCGGCGCGACGGGAGTGCTCGCGAGCCGGTTCGACGGGCCGTTCCTCGTCGTCGACCTGGGCGGCGGCTCGACCGAGCTGGTCCTGGGCACCGACGCGCCGGAGGCGGCCGTCTCGATGGACGTCGGCTCGGTGCGGCTGACCGAGCGGCACCTGCACGACGACCCCCCGACGCCCGCGCAGGTCGCCGCGGCCGAAGCCGACGTGCGCGCCGCGCTGGACGCCGCGGCGGCCGTCGTGCCGCTGGGCCGGACCGTGACGCTCGTGGGCCTCGCCGGGTCGGTGACGACGCTCACCGCTCACGCTCTCGGCCTGGACCACTACGACCGCACGCGCATCGACGGCGCGGTGCTCGGTGTCGACGACGTGCTCGCGTCGTGCGAGGACATGCTGGCCCGCACGCGCGAGCAGCGCGCGGCGCTGCCCTACCTGCACCCCGGCCGGGTCGACGTCATCGGCGCGGGAGCACTCGTGTGGCGCGACGTGGTCCGGCGGGTGCGCGACGAGGTGGCGGCGGCCGGGGGTGAGCTGACCCACGTGGTCACCTCCGAGCACGACATCCTCGACGGCATCGCCTGGAGCATCGCCGAGCGCTGAGCTCGCGGGCCCGGTCGGGCCCGGTGCTGCGGACCCGGGCCCCCCGGTCCGGTGCTGCCGGACACGCGCTGTGGCGTGTCGTGGACAGTAGTGCGGACTGCACAGTACTGTGCGACGTGCGGGCCCTGGAGGGGTCCCCGCGCCACGTGCGCCCGCCGGTCCCACTCAGCCCGGGACCGGCGGTGCGACGGGCGACGACGACGCGGGAGGTCGCATGGACACCACGCAGCTGCTCAAGGGGGTGCTGGACCTGGCCGTGCTGTCCGTCGTCGCGGACGAGGACGGCTACGGCTACGACGTCGTGCGACGCCTGCGCGCCGCCGGCATCGAGGAGGTCGGCGACGCGTCCGTGTACGGCACGCTGCGCCGGCTGTACTCGTCTGGCGCGCTGACGTCGTACGTCGTGCCCAGCGACGAGGGACCGCACCGCAAGTACTACGGCATCAACGCGCAGGGGCGAGCGATGCTCGGCGCGCAGCGCAAGGACTGGTTCGAGTTCGCGGGCACGATGCAGCGCCTGCTCGGGACGGAGGGTGGGGCATGAGCATCGTCGACGACACGATCGCGCAGGACGTCCGGACGTACGCCGCGCAGGTGCGGGCGGCGCTCGCGGACCTCGGGCAGGAGCAGGTGGACGACCTCACCGACGGGCTCGAGGCCAACCTGGCCGACGCGCTGGCCGACGACGGACGCGCCCACCGCGGCTCGCTCGTCGACGAGTTCGGCACGCCCGAGGCGTACGCAGCCGAGCTGCGCTCTGCCGCGGGGCTGGCCCCGGCCGGTCAGCAGGGGCGCGCCGAGAACGCGTTCCGCACCGCGTTGCTGGCGCCGTGGCGCGCGACCCGCGACGCGGCCCGGACCACGCTCGCACGCCTGCGCGGGACCCGCTGGTTCCCCGGCGTCGAGGACCTGCTCGTCGCGCTGCGTCCGGCGTGGTGGGTGCTGCGCGGCTGGGTGCTCGCGCACCTGGTGCTCAACACGATCGGCGCCGAGCCGTACCCGTTCTGGGTGCCGTCGAGCTCCGGCGGCTGGGTCCTGATGATCCTGGCGATCGTGGCGAGCGCGCAGTGGGGGCGCGGCGAGTGGCGCGCCGGGCCGCGCTGGGACCGCGTGCTGGAGGTGCTCAGCCGTGTGCTCGCGCTCGCGGCCGTGATCCTCGTCCTGACGCTGCCCGGAGCGCACCGCAACGAGCTGGCGATGTCGCAGGTGTGGGTCGACACGTCGGCCGAGGACGGCGTGATCGTCGACGGTGAGCGGGCCTTCAACCTGTTCGTCTACGACGCCGACGGCAACCCCGTCGAAGGGGCGCAGGTCTTCGACCAGCTCGGCCGTCCCGTGACCACCGAGCCCGACGGCGGCAGCCCCTGGCTCCAGCAGGAGTACTGGCCCGACGGTGCCGACGAGCCGCTCCTGCACGTGGGGGTCCCCGGCCCCAACCGGGAGACGCGGTGGAACGTCTTCCCGCTGCACAGCCTCAGCCGCGGCGAGTTCCCGGACGGCGGTCCGCTCGACCTGACCGACACGGACCTGCGGGAGCGGCTGAGCGCCCCCACCTGGCCGTTCGCGGCGGCTGCTCCCGTGCTGCCCTGGCAGAAGGCGGCGGACGACGCGAAGCCGGCACCGACCCCGTCGGCCACGGCCCCCGCCGCCGAGACACCGGCCCCGTCCGACGGCGCACCGGCCCCCGACGGCGCACCGGCCCCGGCCGACGGCACAGCGCCCCCGTCCGACGGCACACCGCCAGCGGACGCGCCGTCCGTCGCCGAACCCGCACCGGCCGCTCCCTGACGAGCGCCGAGGGCGGGGGACACCGCTCGAGCGCGCTACTCGTTTCACCCGCGCTCGAGCGGTTTCCCCCGCGTTGGCGGTGGGCGGCCCGGACGGTGGGCGGGTGGACGAGGTCGGCGCCTAGGGTGGGAGCCCTCGCTCGACCACCCTGGAAGGACCCGTGACCGTCGACATCTGGGCCGACATCGGCCTCGTCCTGCTCTTCGTCCTGGTCGGTGGCGTGTTCTCGGGCACCGAGCTCGCACTGGTCTCGCTGCGTGAGTCGCAGCTCGGCCAGCTCGAGAAGCAGGGGCCGCGCGGTGCGCGCGTCGCCGCCGTGGCGCGCAACCCCAACCGCTTCCTCGCGGCCGTGCAGATCGGCGTCACCGTCGCCGGGTTCTTCTCGGCTGCCTTCGGTGCATCGGCGCTCGCGTCGGCGCTCGCGCCCGTGTTCGTCTCGCTGGGCATGACCCAGGGCGCCGCCGAGGGCGTCGCGCTCGTCACCCTCACGCTGCTCATCGCGTACCTGTCGCTCGTGCTGGGCGAGCTCGTGCCCAAGCGCATCGCCATGCAGCAGGCGGCACGCGTGTCGCTGTGGGTCGGCCCGCCCCTCGACCGGTTCGCCGCCCTCATGACGCCGGTCGTGTGGCTGCTGTCGAAGTCGACCAACGGCGTCGTGCGGCTGCTGGGCTTCGACCCCGCCGCGACGAGCGACCAGATGAGCGACGAGGAGCTGCGCGACCTGGTCCGCTCGCACCCCGACCTCCCGGAGGACGAGCGCCGACTCATCGACGACATCTTCGACGCCGGCGACCGCTCGCTCGTCGAGGTCATGCGCCCGCGCACCGACGTCACGTTCCTGGCGGCGAGCGAGCCGATCGCGCGGGCCGCCCAGCTCGTCGGCACCCTGCCCTACTCGCGGTACCCGGTGACGGGGGAGGACTTCGACGACATCGTGGGGTTCGTCCACGTGCGGGACCTGCTGGCGCCCGTCGCGCGCGCGGTCCGGGAGGCGGACGTCGACCCGGACACCCACGGCCGCGAGGGCGTGGTGGAGGCGATCATCGAGGTCTCGGCGACGACCGTCGGCGACGTGGTGCGCCCGGTCGTGCAGCTGCCCGGTACCAACGCGGTGCTGCCGACGCTGTCGACCATGCGACGCACGGGCGCGCACATCGCCGTCGTCGTCGACGAGTACGGCGGGACCGACGGCATCGTCACGCTCGAGGACCTGCTGGAGGAGCTGGTCGGCGACATCGTCGACGAGTACGACCACGTCCCCGTCCGGGCCGTCGGTGACGCGGACGTCGACGCCGGACTCACGCTCGAGGACTTCGCGGACCGCACCGGCGTCGTGCTGGCCGACGGGCCGTACGAGACGGTCGCGGGCTACGTCCTGGCGCGGCTGGGGCGCATGGCACGGCCCGGCGACGTCGTCGACGTCGACGTCGAGACGCCCGACGGCGCGGACGCCCCGGCGGTGACGCGGCTGCGGGTGCGGGTGGTCGAGGGCCGACGGATCACGGCGGTGCGTGTCGAGCAGGAGGCCACCGAGCAGGAGGGCTCCGAGCGCGAGACCACCCACGACGAGGCCGCGTCCGCCGGTTCCTGAGCGCTTCACCTCACGGTTCCGGAGCGCCCGGTGTGCGCGGTATCACCGCTCCCCGACGGGGTCGCGGAGGGTGTCCGCGTCTACCGTAGGAGGTATGCCTCAGTCGTCCGCCCCCGTCGACGCTGCCCGCCCGTCGGGCGTGCTCATGCCCGCCCCGGCAGGCAAGCCGCGCAAGGTGCCGCGCGTCGTCGTCCTCGGCGGCGGCACCGTCGGCCTGTACTCGGCACGGCGGCTGCGCCGCCGGCTCGGCAGGCGTGACGCCGCGATCGTCGTCGTCGACCCGCGCCCCTACATGACCTACGCGCCGTTCCTGCCCGAGGCCGCGGCCGGGTCGATCGACCCGCGCAACGTCGTCGCGCCGCACCGCCGCGCGCTCAAGGGCGTCGACGTCCTGCAGGGCCACGTGACGCAGATCGAGCACGCGCAGCGCCGCGTGCAGATCACCCCCATCGAGGGCGACGCGTACTGGGTGACGTACGACCACCTCGTCGTCGGCCTGGGATCCGTCGCGCGCACGCTGCCGATCCCCGGCCTCGCCGACGTCGGCATCGGCTTCAAGAACGTCGAGGAGGCCATCGCGTTGCGCAACCACGTGCTGGGCCGCATCGACGTCGCGGCGTCCACGTGGGACCCCGAGCTGCGCCGCAAGATGCTGACCTTCGTCTTCGTCGGCGGCGGGTTCGCCGGTGTCGAGGCGCTCGGTGAGGTCGAGGACATGGCCCGGTACGCGGTGCGCAAGTACGGGCAGATCGAGGCGGACGAGATGCGGTTCGTCCTCGTCGAGGGCAGCCGCCGCATCCTGCCCGAGGTGAGCGAGGAGCTCGGCGGCTACACGCTCGAGCAGCTGCGCAAGCGGGACATCGAGATCTACCTGTCCACGTTCCTGAGCTCGTGCGTCGACGGGCACATCGTCCTGTCGGACGGCACGGAGTTCGACGCCGAGACGGTCGTGTGGACGGCAGGGGTCAAGGCCAACCCGGTCCTGCAGGACTCGGACCTGCCCCTGGACAAGATGGGCCGCGTCATCTGCAACGAGTACCTGCAGGTCACCGCGGCGGACGGCACCGTCGTCGCCGACGCCTGGGCCGCGGGCGACTGCGCCGCCGTGCCGGACCTGTACAACCCCGGCGCGACCTGCCCGCCGAACGCCCAGCACGCGCTGCGCGAGGGCAACCACATCGGCGACAACCTCGCGCTCGTCCTGCGCTCCGCGGAGCCGACGATCTACAAGCACCGCAACGTCGGTGCCGTCGCGTCGCTCGGCATGTACAAGGGCGTGGCGCAGATGTTCGGTCGCGTCAAGGTCCGCGGGTTCCTCGCGTGGGTGCTGCACCGGACGTACCACGTGTTCGCGATGCCGACCTTCAACCGCAAGCTGCGCATCGCCGCGGGGTGGACCGGGTCGGTGCTGCTGCGCCGCGAGGTCGTCGCCCTCGGCTCCCTGCACGACCCGCGCGCCGAGTTCCGCGCCGCGTCGGTGCCGCCCAAGCCCAAGGTCGAGCAGACGACGCAGGCCACGGCACCGACGGACGGTGCCACCGCCGCCCCGACGCTCCCGCCGCAGAAGGCCGAGAAGGACTCCCCGGCCGCGACGAGCGACGCCCACAAGGCCTGACCCGCCCGCCGACGGCCCCGCGCCCCCACCCGGGTCGCGGGGCCGTCGCACGCCGTGACTGGATTGCCCTCTCACGAGCAAGGTCGGGCGGGACCCCGCCCGCCCCCGCCCCCCCCGCCCTCCCCCTGGGGCGCGAGAGTGCAATCCAGTCCCCCCGTGGGCGTGAGAGTGCGATCCAGTCACCCCCGTGGGCGTGAGAGTGCGATCCAGTTGCGTGCGCGCTGGCAGGATGGCGGCGCGCCCCCGTAGCCCAACCGGCAGAGGCAACCGGCTTAAACCCGGTCCAGTCCGGGTTCGAACCCCGGCGGGGGCACCGACGTCAGGCGTCCGGGCGGTCGCGCTCCGTCGCCTGCTCGCGGGCCCGGACCTGCGCCTCCCACTCGCGGAGCATCTGCTCGTGGAGCTCGTCGGAGCGGCGCTCCTCGGCGCGGCGGCGTTCGGCGGCATCAGCGTCGTCGCCGTAGCGGCGCGGGCGCTCGTACTCGGGGAAGCCCGCCGTCTCGGTCGCGCGCCACGCGACCTGCGTACGCGGCGTCTGCGGACGTCCTGCGACGAGCCACGCGATGCCGCCGACCAGCGGCAGGACGACGATGAGGACGAGCCACCAGCCCTTCGACAGGTTGCGTACGCGGTCCGAGTCGGACTGGATGCAGTCGATCAGGCAGAACACCAGCAGGGCGATCTCGACGATCACCGGCAGGAAGCGCAGCATCAGGTCCCCCTCGCGTCGTGGGCACCGGAACGCTAGCGGGCGGGCGAGGAGCCTCGTGCCGTTTTCGTCGGGACTCACCCGTTGGGGTGTGCGCCGCCCGGGCGGCCGGTTCAGCGCCCGTCGGCCGTGCCGAGCCAGTCACGCATCGTGGCCGCGTCCGCGATCGCGCCGTCGACGACCCGCCTGACCTGCACCGGCTGCTCGCAGGGCACCCCACCACGGCCCGGGACGGCGGACACGCGGGCAGCGATCTCGACCGCGCGTGCCTCGTCGACGACGTCGACCACCTGGAACCCGGCGAGCCACTCCGAGAACTCGGTGAACGGGCCTTCGGTCACGGTGGTGCCCGATCGCCCGTCGGATCGGACCACCCGTGCGACGTCGGGGCCCTCGAGGGCGATGCCACCGACGAGCTCGCCGCTCGCCAGCAGCTCGTCGTTCAGCCGGGCGTAGTGGTCGAGGTGCGCCTGCACGTCCGCCTCGTCCCACTCCTCCATGGGTGTGGGGTCCGGGCCGGACCTGAAGTCGACGATCAGCAGGTAGCGGGGCATGGCGGTCTCCGTCCTCGGGGCGCCCGGGTGGCGCCCGTACCTGGATGACGGGTGGGCGACCAGCTTCTCGACGTTCCCCGGTGACTCTCTCAGTCCAGCCCCGCGGCCGCCTCCGCGGCCTCGATCTGCGCGTTCCAGGCCCTCTTGCTCGCGCGCCAGCTCTCGTCGTCGGCGCCGAGGCGCCAGTACCCGGAGATGGACAGGTCGGCGCGCGCGACCCCGTGGGTGCGCAGGTGCGCCCGCAGCTCCTTGACCGCACCGGCCTCGCCGTGGACGAACGCGCCGATGCGCCCCCCGGGGGACGGCCAGGCGCGGACCGCCTCGGGGAGCGTCGACCCGGCGGGTGCGTCGCCGTGGTGCAGCCAGGTGACCGTGACGCCGGCGGGTGCGTCGAGCGCGATCTCGTCGTCGGGGCCGTGAACCTCGACGAACGCGGCGCCGACGGCGTCACGGGGCAGGCGCTCCAGACCGACCGCGACCGCGGGAACGGCGCTGGCATCACCGACGAGCAGGTGCACGTCGACGTCCGGGCTCGGGTCCCACGCGCCGCCGGGCCCGTGGACCAGCACGCGGTCGCCGGGCGACGCCGCCACAGCCCACGGCCCGGCGAGGCCCTCGTCGCCGTGCACGACGAAGTCGAGGGTCATCTCGCGGGTCGCCGGGTCCCACGCGCGGATCGTGTACGCGCGCTGGCGCACCTGGACGCCCTCGGGGAGACCGGCGCGCAGTGCCGCGAGGTCGACGCGGCCGTCGTCCGTCAGCGGGCAGCCGTCGAGCGCGCCGTCGGGGAGGAGGCCGAGCTTGACGTACGAGTCGGCGCAGACCGGGTCGGCCAGCGGTCGCAGTCCCGGGCCGCCGAGGACGACGCGCGTGAGGTGCGGCGTGAGGCGCTGCGTCCGCACCACCTCACCCAGCACCGGTGCGGGGCGTCGCGGGGCCACGAGGGGCAGGGCGGTCCGGCCGGTGATGCTCATCAGGTGAGCCTAACCTTGGCCCTCGTCCCGGGCCGCGGGAGTGACAAGCCCCACGTCGGGGCCGGGAACCCCCGTGAACCCGGCATCCGTTGGGTTGGCGGGTGCCCCGGCCCCGGACCCGCACGTACTGTCGCCCTACGCCGCGACGACGCGGACCCGTCCCGCCCCGTCACGACCGCCGCCCTGCCCCTCGGAGGAACCCGTGTCCCGCCTCGCCCGGCTCTCGCTGGCCAACCGCTCGGTCGTCGCGCTCGTGACGGTCGCGATCGCGGTCTTCGGCTGGTTCAGCCTCGGTTCCCTCAAGCAGGAGCTCATCCCGTCGCTGCAGATCCCCACGGCGGTCGTCGTCGCGGTCGACCCGGGTTCCTCGCCGGAGCTCGTCGAGCAGCAGCTCACCGAACCCATCGAGCAGGCGGTCTCCGCCGTCGCGGACGTCGAGTCCGTGACCTCCACGTCCTCCACGTCGGTCTCGACGACGACGGTCGAGCTGACCTACGGCGTCGACGTCGACGCGCGGGCCCAGGACATCCAGCAGGCCGTCGACCGCATCCGCTCGGCGCTGCCCGAGGGCGTCGACCCGATGGTCGTCACCGGGTCGATCGACGACCTGCCCGTCGTGCAGCTCGCGGTCGCCGGGACCCCCGACGACGTGCGCGAGGGCGAGGACCCGCAGGCCGCGCTGGCCCGGGTCGTCGAGGACGTCGTGGTGCCGCGCCTGGAGCAGGTCGACGGTGTGCGCGACGTCGCCGTCACGGGCGTGGCCGAGCAGGCAGTCACGATCACGCTCGACCTGCCCGCCCTCACAGCGGCGGGCCTGTCGCCGGCGGCGGTGCAGACGATCCTGCAGGACAACGGGGTCGTGCTGCCCACCGGCACGGTCGACGAGGGCGACCTCACCCTGTCCGTCCAGGCGGGCTCGCCGATCACCTCGGTGGACGACCTGCGTGCGCTCCCGCTGCTCGGCTCCGCGACCGGCCAGGCCGTCACCCTCGGTGACGTCGCGGAGGTGGTCGTCGCCCCCGTGCCCGCGGCGAGCCTGTCGCGGCTGGACGGCGAGCCGGCCCTGGCCGTCTCCCTCACCAAGACGCCCGCCGGCAACACGGTCGACGTGTCGCACGGCGCGCAGGACGCGGTCGACGAGCTGCGCGACCAGCTCGGTGGCGACGTCGACATCGCCGTGGTGTTCGACCAGGCCCCGTTCATCGAGGAGTCCATCGAGGGCCTGGCCACCGAGGGCGGCCTCGGCCTGCTGTTCGCGGTCGTCGTCATCCTGCTGTTCCTGGGCTCGATCCGCTCGACCCTGGTCTCGGCGATCTCGATCCCGCTGTCGCTGCTGGTGACGTTCATCGGCCTGCAGGTCGCCGGGTACTCGCTCAACATCCTCACGCTCGGCGCGATGACCATCGCGATCGGCCGAGTCGTCGACGACTCGATCGTCGTCATCGAGAACATCAAGCGGCACCTGTCGTACGGCGAGGGCAAGCGCGACGCGATCGTCACCGCGGTGCGCGAGGTGGCGGGCGCGATCACCGCCTCGACCATCGCGACCGCTGCGGTGTTCGTGCCCATCGGCCTGGTCGGGGGGATGGTCGGCGAGCTGTTCCGGCCGTTCGCCTTCACCACCGCGATCGCGCTGGTCGCCTCGCTGCTCGTCTCGCTGACGATCGTGCCCGTCCTGGCGTACTGGTTCGTCAAGGCGGACGTGGTCGAGGGGGCCGGTGCGGAGGAGGTGCGTGCCGCCGCGGAGGCCAAGGAGCGTCGTTCCTGGATGCAGCGGTCGTACCTGGCCACGCTGCGCGGCGCGATCGCGCACCCCGTCGTCACGCTGCTCGCGGCCGTCGTCGTCTTCGCCGGGACGCTCGGCCTGGCCACGCGCCTGGAGACCAACTTCCTGGGTGACGCCGGTCAGAACACCCTCACCGTCACCGAGACGTTCCCGCCGGCCACCTCGCTCGAGGCGCAGGATGCCGCGGCGCAGGAGATCGAGGAGGTCCTGCTGGGCGTCGAGGGTGTGCAGACCGTGCAGACCACGGTCGGCTCTGCCGGCGGCATCGAGGCGGTGTTCGGCGGCGGGGGCGCACCGCGTGCGTCCTTCGCGCTGACCCTCACGGACGACTCCGACAACACCGCGGTCGCCGACGACGTGCGCGAGGCGGTCGCCGACCTGTCGGGCAGCGACGGGCACGGCGACGTCGTCGTGGCGGGCGCCGACGCCGCGTTCGGGTCGTCGACCGTCGACGTCGTGGTGCAGGCCGACGACCCCGACGAGCTGGAGCGGCTCGCCGCGCAGGTGCGCGACGTCGTCGCCGACGTCGAGGGCACCACGGACGTCACCAACGACCTGTCCGCGGACCAGCCGACCGTGCGCGTCACGGTCGATCGCGAGGCCGCGGCAGCCGCCGGGCTGACCGAGACCGCGGTCGTGGGTACGGTCGCCGGTCTCATGAGCCCGCAGCCGATCGGCACGGTGGACCTCGGTGCCGGGCCTGTGGACGTCACCGTCGTGACGGTCCCCGCACCGGCGAGCGTGGCCGAGGTCGAGCAGCTCGTGCTGCCCACGGCCACCGGCATCGTCCCGCTGACGTCCGTCGCCAGCGTCGAGGAGGTCGAGGTGCCGGTCTCGACGACCCGCATCGACGGCAAGCGCGCGGCGACGATCTCGGCCACGCCGGCCGACCAGGACCTCGGTGGGCTCACGGAGCGGATGCGGACCGCGTTGGAGGACGTCGACGTGCCGGCCGGTGCGAGCGTCGAGATCGGCGGCGTCGCGGCGGACCAGGAGGACGCGTTCGCGGACCTCGGGCTCGCGCTGCTCGTCGCGCTCGCGATCGTCTACGTCGTGATGGTCGCGACGTTCCGGTCGCTGCTGCAGCCGCTGATCCTCATGGTGTCGGTGCCGTTCGCGGCGACCGGCGCCCTGCTCGGCCTGCTGCTCACCGGGACGCCGCTGGGCGTGCCCGCACTGATCGGCGTGCTGATGCTCATCGGGGTCGTCGTGACGAACGCGATCGTGCTGGTCGACCTGGTCAACCAGTACCGCGAGCGCGGACGCGGGATCGACGACGCCGTCACCGAGGGGTCGCGCAAGCGGCTGCGGCCCATCCTCATGACGGCCGCGGCGACGATCTTCGCGCTCGTACCCATGGCGTTCGGGCTCACCGGCGGTGGGGTGTTCATCTCGCAGCCGCTGGCGATCGTCGTCATCGGCGGCCTGTTCACCTCGACGCTGCTGACCCTGGTGCTCGTGCCGGTGCTCTACACGCTGGTCGAGCGGCGCCGGGAGCGGGGAGCAGCGCGACGCCAGGCGCGTCGGGACGCGAAGGCGTCACCCCACGTCGCCGCCTGACGGCACCCGCGGACGACGAACGCGGCGCACCGCCGTCCCCCTCCAGGACGGTGGTGCGCCGCGTCGGTTCGCGCGGACCTCTCAGACGTCGCGCGTGCGCAGCCGCACCGCGGCTGCGACGAGGATGACGGCGACCCACGCGACGAGCACCGCGTAGCCGCCCCACGGGGACAGGTCCACGGCGGACGCTCCCATCCCTTCCGCGCTCAGGAGCTCCTCCGGCACCGTCACGAGGGAGCCTGCGTTCGCCGGCAGGAACGGGCGCACGTACTCGAGCGGCTTCCAGCTGATGAAGCCGAGCACGATCTGCAGGACGAGGACCAGCCCGATCGCGGTGGCGATCGCGGCAGCAGTGTTGCGCAGCAGAGCACCGAGTGCGTAGCCGAGCAGGGAGACCGTGGCGATGTAGAGGGGTGTGCCGAGGACGACGCGCAGCATCTCCGGGTCGGCCCAGTTCGCCTGCAGCGCGGGCTCCACCGCTCCACCGAGCAGGAGGGACAGCGCCGTGCCGACGGCGGCGGTCGCGAACGTCACGAGGGCGACGACGATCCCCTTCGCCCACAGCACGGGCAACCGGGTAGGCGCAGCCGCGAACGTCGAGCGCACCTGGCCCGTGCTGTACTCGCCCGTCACGGTGAGTGCGGCGAGGACGATGAGGACGAGCGGCCCGAAGACCTGCCCGGGGCCGAGCAGGTTGTAGATCAGCACGGCGCCGCCGTCCGCGCCGCGGAAGGCCTCGGGTGCGAGGTCGTACGACGCCGCCATCGCCCACGCGAGGAGGACGAGCACCGCGATCGTCAGTGCCAGGGTCCAGTACGTCGAACGCAGGCTCCAGAGCTTGATCCACTCGGACCGCAGCAGGTGCCACGGGGTGACGCGGGCGGTACTGGGCGCGGCTGCCGGTGCCGGTGCGGTGCGGGGTGTGGTCGCGGTGCTCATCGGTGCGCCTCCGTGCTGGTCGGGCCGGTCGTCCCGGCGGCGGCGGTGGGGCTCGACGTGGTGTCGTCCGGGACGCCGGAGTGGTACTCGACGGAGTCGGCCGTCAGGGACATGTACGCCTGCTCGAGGGAGCCGCTGACCGGCGTGAGCTCGTGCAGCACGAACCTCGAGGCGGCGGCGAGCTCACCGATCTCCTCCGCGGTGGGGCCGTGGACCTCCAGCAGCCCGGGCTCGAGCGCGTCGATCGTGGCGCGCGGGCCGGACAGGGCCGCCGCGAGCTCGCTCGCGTGCGGGCTGCGGACGCGCACCGTCGTCGTGGTCGCGCGCGACACGACCTCGTCCACCGGGCCCTGGGCGACGATCTTGCCGCGGCCGATGACCAGCAGGTCGTCGGCCGTCACCGCGACCTCGGTCATCAGGTGCGAGGACAGGAAGATCGTGCGCCCCTCGGACGCGAGGTGCTTGGCCAGGCCGCGCACCCACGCGACGCCCTCGGGGTCGAGGCCGTTGACGGGCTCGTCCAGGATTAGCGTGTGGGGGTCACCGAGCAGCGCCGCGGCGATGCCCAGGCGCTGACCCATGCCGAGCGAGAAGCCCTGGACGCGCTTCTTCGCCACCGCGCCGAGGCCGGCGAGCTCGATCACCTGGTCGACGCGCTTGTCGCCGATGCCGTGCGTCGCGGCCAGCGCCCGCAGGTGCTGACGCGCCGAGCGTCCGGGGTGGACCGCCTTCGCCTCGAGGAGCGCGCCCACCTCCGTCAGCGGGGAGCGCAGCTTCGCGTAGGGCTGGCCCTGCACCGTGACGGTGCCGGCGGTCGGGTGGTCGAGGCCGACGATCATGCGCATGGTCGTCGACTTGCCCGCGCCGTTGGGCCCGAGGAAGCCGGTCACGCGTCCCGGCCGTACCGTGAAGTCGATGCCGTCGACCGCGGTCTTGCTGCCGTACCTCTTGGTCAGTCCGTGCGCCTCGATCATCAGGTCCCCTGGGTTCGCGTCGTGGTTCGCGTCGCTGTGCTCACGCCGACGACGCTATTCCTCCGTGAGGTCGCGCGGCACCGTCCCGCGACCGATCCTGCGCGGACGGGATCATCCGGAAGAACGAGGCAATGGGCAGGCCCGGACGGGGGGCCCCAAGGTGGGGAACGTCCGGGGCACCCACTACGTTGTGCAGGACGTCGACATGATCTCCCGGCCGGCCACGACCCAGAGGTGCCGCATGACCAACCCCGTCTTCAACAACAGTCCCGTCTTCGGTGACCCGCGCCAGCAGCGCCGCGGCGGTCAGCAGACCGCCACCCAGGGCCCCGCGTGGGGCACGCCGGGCGCGCAGGTCGCGGACGCCGCGACGCTCGAGCAGATGTACGACGCGCCCCCCGCGACGACGCGCGAGACCGGACGCCTCACCTACGACGACGTCATCGTCAAGACCGGTGGGCTGCTCGCGCTGCTCGTCGTCGTGGCCGCGGCCACGTGGGTGGTCGCGCCCGGCCTGTGGATCGTCGGCGCGATCGTCGGCCTCGTGCTGGGCCTCGTCAACGCGTTCAAGAAGAACCCCAGCCCCCTGCTCATCACGCTGTACACGGTGGCCCAGGGCGTGTTCCTCGGCGGCATCAGCGCGTTCTACGAGTCGGCCTTCGACGGCATCGTCGGGCAGGCCGTGCTCGCCACGCTGTCGGTGTTCGCCGTCTCGCTGGTGCTGTTCCGCTCGGGCAAGGTCCGGGTCACGCCCAAGTTCCAGCGTGCGGTCCTCATCGGCATGGCCGGGTACCTCGTGTACTCGCTCGTCAACCTCGGCCTCATGCTGTTCGGCGTCGGCGGCGGGGGCTACGGCCCGCTGCGTGGTGGCTTCCTGGGCATCGTGATCGGCCTCGTGGCCGTGGGGCTCGCCGCGGCGAGCCTCATCATGGACTTCGACTCCATCAAGCGCGGCGTCGACCAGGGCGTGCCCGCCAAGTTCGCGTGGGCGGCGGCCTTCGGCCTCATCGTCACGCTGGTCTGGCTGTACCTCGAGCTGCTGCGGCTGCTCGCCATCCTGCGCGGCGACTGACCAGCACCGCAGTCTGACGAGAGCCCCGTCGACCCCCGGGTCGGCGGGGCTCTCGCGCGTCCGGGGCCGGGCCGCGGACGGATGAGAGGATCGGGGCGTGAAGTACGCCCAGCACATCTCCGAGCTCGTCGGCGGCACCCCGCTCGTCCGGCTCACGTCCGTCACCGCCGGCCTGACCGCCACGATCCTGGCGAAGGTGGAGTACCTCAACCCCGGCGGGTCCGTGAAGGACCGCATCGCCCTGCGGATGATCGAGGCCGCCGAGGCGTCGGGCGAGCTGCAGCCCGGCGGCACGATCGTCGAGCCGACGTCCGGCAACACCGGCGTGGGGCTCGCGCTGGTCGCGCAGCGCAAGGGGTACCGCTGCATCTTCGTGTGCCCGGACAAGGTGAGCCAGGACAAGCGGGACGTGCTGCGCGCGTACGGTGCCGAGGTCGTCGTCACCCCGACCGCCGTGCCGCCCGACCACCCGGACTCCTACTACTCGGTCTCGGACCGCATCACGCGCGAGACCCCCGGCGCGTGGAAGCCCAACCAGTACGCCAACGTCAACGGCCCGGCCAGCCACTACGCGAGCACGGGGCCGGAGATCTGGGCGGACACCGACGGGCGCATCACGCACCTCGTCACGGGCGTGGGCACGGGCGGCACCATCACGGGCACGGGGCGCTACCTGCACGACGCGTCGGCGGACCGCCCGGCCGCGGACGGCGGACGCGTGGTCGTCGTCGGGGCCGACCCGGCGGGCTCGGTGTACTCGGGCGGCGACGGGCGCCCGTACCTCGTCGAGGGCGTCGGTGAGGACTTCTGGCCGACCGCGTACGACCCGACGGTGCCGGACGCGATCATCGCGGTCTCCGACGCGGACTCGTTCGCGATGACCCGACGCCTGGCGCGCGAGGAGGGCCTGCTGGTCGGCGGCTCGTGCGGCATGGCGGTCGAGGCGACGCTGCGCCACGCGCGCGCCCTGCAGGAGACGGACCCCGAGGCGGCGGCACGTGCGGTCTACGTCGTGATCCTGCCCGACGGCGGACGCGGCTACCTGTCGAAGATCTTCAACGACTCCTGGATGCGCTCGTACGGGTTCCTCGCCGGGGGCCAGGGCGCGACGGTCGCCGACGTGCTGCGGACCAAGGGCGGCGACCTGCCCGCCCTGGTGCACACGCACCCCACCGAGACGGTCCGCGACGCCATCGAGATCCTGCGCGAGTACGGCGTCTCGCAGATGCCGGTCGTCGGTGCCGAGCCGCCCGTCATGATCGGCGAGGTCGCCGGCGCCGTGAGCGAGCGCGAGCTGCTCGACGCGGTGTTCTCCGGCGCCGCGTCGCTCGCGGACCGGGTCGACGCGCACATGTCCGCGCCCCTGCCCCTCATCGGCTCGGGGGAGGCCGTCGACTCGGCCCGCGCCGCGCTCGAGAAGGCGGACGCGCTCATGGTCGTCGACGACGGGCGGCCCGTGGGCGTCCTGACGCGCCACGACCTGCTGGGGTTCCTGACGCGCTGATGCGCGGGCCGTGCCGGTCCTGCGGGAGGCGTCGCCGCGCGGGTTAGCATCGGCCGACCCCTGGGCCGCACCTGCAAAGGACCACCCGCGATGGCGCTGTTCGACCTGCCCCTGCCCGAGCTCGAGCGCTACCTGCCGGAGCTCGACGAACCGGCGGACCTCGACGAGTTCTGGGCGGCGACGCTCGCGGAGACGCGCGCGTTCGACCTCGACGTGCGTCGCGAGCCGTACGACGCGGGCCTGACGCTCGTCGACGTCGAGGACGTGACGTTCGCCGGGTTCGGCGGGCACCCGATCAAGGCGTGGGTCACGCGGCCCGCGGGGTCGGCCACGGACGGGTCGTCGCTGCCCGCCGTCGTGGAGTTCATCGGCTACGGCGGTGGCCGGGGGCGCCCGCACGAGCGCCTCGCCTGGGCGGCGGCCGGGTACGTGCACCTGCTGATGGACACCCGCGGCCAGGGCTCGCGGTGGGGCAGCGGCGGCGACACGCCGGACCCCGTCGGGTCGGGGCCGCAGACGCCGGGCTTCCTGACGCGCGGGATCCTCGACCCCGCCGAGCACTACTACCGGCGGGTCTACACCGACGGGGTCCGCGCGGTCGAGGCCGTGCGGTCCCTGCCCGGCGTCGACCCGGCGCGCGTCACCGTGACCGGCGGCAGCCAGGGCGGCGGCATGACGCTCGCGGTGGCAGGGCTGGCCGACGGCCTCGCGGCGGCCATGCCGGACGTGCCGTTCCTGTGCCACGTCCAGCGGGCCATCGCGGTCACCGACGCGGACCCGTACCACGAGCTCGTCACGTACCTGTCGGTGCACCGCGACCACAAGGCCGCCGCGCTGCGGACGCTGTCGTACCTCGACGGTGTGCACCTCGCGCGCCGCGCCACGGCGCCCACGCTGTTCTCGGTCGCGCTGCGCGACCCGATCTGCCCGCCGTCCACCGTGTTCGCGGCGTACAACCACTACGGCACGCTCGCGGGCTCGCGCCCGGAGCGGGCCATCGAGGTGTACGAGTTCAACGAGCACGAGGGCGGCGGTGGCTTCCAGCTCGACGCGCAGCTGCGGTGGCTCGCGGGGGTCCTCGGGCGCTGAGCGTCGGGGCCCGTGCGGCGGGGCCCTGGCGGGCAGGGCAGGATGGTCGGGCACTGTCATCCACCGAAGGAGAACCGCCATGGCCGCAGCGCTGCCCGAGGTCTCGGGCGCACCCGGCACCAAGCCCACGCTCACGTTCCCGGACGCCTCCCCCTCGGAGCAGCTCGAGGTCGTCGTGCTCGACCGCGGCGACGGCGCGCTCGTCGAGGCGGGGCAGGACATCGAGGTGCACTACCTGGGGCAGGCGTGGCAGGGGGGCGTCTTCGACAACTCCTTCGACCGCGGCTCGTCGATCAGCTTCCCGATCGGTGTCGGCGCCGTCATCGCGGGCTGGGACGAGGGCCTCGTGGGCCAGCAGGTCGGCTCGCGCGTGCTGCTGTCGATCCCGTCGCACCTCGCCTACGGCGATCGCGGCGTGCCGCAGGCCGGCATCAAGGGCGGGGACACCCTCGTGTTCGTGGTGGACATCGTCGGCGTGAGCTGACGACGTCCCACCGAGCGCCGCCGGTCGCCCCGACGAGGGCACCGGCGGCGCTCGCACGTCGGGAGCCGTCCGGTCCCGCCCGCCCCGATGAGTCCGGCACCCACGGGGTGTCTACTCCGCACGGGAGTCCGACGCAGGACCCCGGGACGGAGGCGGCGATGCCGGACGGCGTGCAGGACGCGACGGGCGACCCTGGGCAGTGGGCGCGGCACTCGCCCTACAGCGACCCCGGCCGGCACGCCGCGGTGCTCGCCGCGCTGGGCACCGGCCCGGCAGACGTGCACGCCGCGGCGACGGGACTGATCGCGCACTACCGGGCCGAGGCGGACACCCTCGACGCCGACCGGCTGCCGACGGTCGACCTGCGGTGGCTGGACGCGATCCTCACGGCCGGCTTCGCGCTGTCACCCGCCCCGCTCGCGGGCCGTCCGGCCACTGCCCGTCTCGCGGGGTGCTGCCGGGACCACACGCTGCTCGGTGTGGGGCTGCTGCGCGAGCACGGCATCCCCGCACGGTCCCGCGTCGGGTTCGCGCGGTACTTCACCCCGGGCTTCGCGCACGACCACGTCGTCGTCGAGCGCTGGGACGGACGGCGCTGGGTGCGCGCGGACCCCGAGATCGACGCGGCGTTCGGTGCCGCGCCCCCGGCCGGGGAGCCGTTCGACCCGTTCGACCTGCCGACGGGCCTCGACGCACCGTTCGCGACCGCCGCGGAGCTGTGGCTCGCGCACCGGCGCGACGGGCTGGACCTCGGTGCGTACGGGGTCGCGCGCGAGCTGCCGGAGCTGTGCGGACCGGACTTCGTGCGGGGGAACGTGCTGCTGGAGGTCGCGCACCGTCGCCGCGACGAGCTGCTGCTGTGGGACGTGTGGGGCGCGGAGCTGCACGAGGCACCCGAGGACGTCGCCGTGCTCGCGGACGAGGTCGCCGACCTGCTGGTCCGGGCGGACGCCGGTGACACCGGCGCCGAGACCGAGCTGGGTCGTCGCTACGCCGCAGACCCGCGGCTGCACCCGGGGCGACGCATCCGGACGCTCTCGCCCCTGGGCCGCGACGGCTGGACGGACCTCACGACGCGCGTGACGTCCTGGGACGTCTGACGGCGGCCGCGGTCAGACCGCGGCCGTCAGCGGCGGCGTCGCGCCGCCGAGCGCGAACCGGGCGGCGGCCAGCGCGTGGACGCGGGCGGACTCGATGAGCGGCACCGGGCCGGGCCCGGTCAGCGCCAGCTCGAGCTCGGTGCAGGCCAGCACCACCGCGTCGGCGCCCTGCGCCTGCAGCTGCGCGGCAGCCGCGGTGAGCCGGGCGCGTGAGGTGTCCAGGACGCGGCCGTGCGCGAGCTCGTCGAAGATGATCCGGTCGATCTCGTCCTGCGTGGCGGCGTCCGGCACCAGCGTGGCGATGCCGTGGGTCGCGAGCCGGTCGGCGTAGAACGGCTCGGCCATCACCCAGCGCGTGCCGACGACACCCACGGTTCCCCAGCCCGCACCCGTCGCGACGTCGGCGACCGCGTCGGCGATGTGCAGGAGCGGGACGTCGAGTGCGGCCTCCACGGCGGGCGCCACCTTGTGCATGAGGTTCGTCGCGATGAGGACGGCGTCGGCGCCCGCTCCCTGCAGCCGACGGCCCGCGGCGGCGAGGAGGTCGCCCGCGCCCGCCCAGTCCTCGGCCAGCTGCAGCTCGCGCACCTGCGCGAAGTCCACCGACTCCAGCAGCAGGTGCGCACTGTGGTGCCCGCCGAGCGCCTCGTGCACCGCCGTGTTGATGACCCGGTAGTACTCCAGCGTGGAGTACCAGCTCATGCCGCCGATCAGTCCGAGGGTGCGCATCGGTCCACCCTCCCACGTCCCGGGGGCCCGGCAGCAGGACCCCAGAGTGTTCCCACCCGTGCCGAGCCGTACACCGTCCGTACGACCGCGCGTCGCCTCGACCCGACACCGTTCGGGGCGTCATCTTCCGACGCAAGGAGACGCTCGATGCGAACGCCACTCCCGTCCCGCCCTCGTGCAGCCGGGCCCCTGCGGCACCGGCTCACCGCTGCCCTGGCCTGCGGTGCCGTCGTCGCCGGTGGCTTCCTGGCCACCGCCACCCCCGTCGCGGCCGACACCGGCACGGCGACGGACCGGCTGATCCTCACCCCGACCGACCAGGCGACCACCTCGCAGTTCGTCACGTGGCGCAGCACGTCGAGCGCGCCGGCGGCCGTCGAGTACCGACGCACCGGCGGCACCGGTGCGACGGTCGCCGCGACCGTCACCGACACCATCGGCGAGCACACGCACCTCTCGGCCACCCTCACCGGACTGGCGGCGGGGACGCGGTACGAGTACCGCGTCGGGCAGGGTGACGACTGGACGCCCTGGCGCACGTTCCGCACGGCGTCCGACGCCGCCGAGCCCTTCTCGTTCCTCTACTACGGCGACGCGCAGATCAGCCTCGACACCACGTGGCCCGCCGTCGTGCAGGCCGCGCACGCCAAGGCGCCCGACGCCGTGGGCAGCGTCCACGCGGGCGACCTCATCGACACCGCGAGCAACCAGACGCAGTGGACCAACTGGTTCTCCGGGATGGGCGAGTCCGCGATGACCACGCAGGTCCTGGCCGCGCCGGGCAACCACGAGTACAGCGGCGACCAGACGATGCGGAACTGGAAGGCGAACTTCACGTACGCGCTGAACTCCCCGACGCGCGCGACGATCGGTGACCTGGCGAAGCTCGCCGAGGGCGACACGCCGGCCGCGCGCCAGACCGCGGCGTACCTCGACCACTTCGAGACGTTCGCCGGCGAGACGGTCTACTTCGTCGACTACCAGGACGTTCGGTTCATCACCCTGAACGCGACACGGAACTCCGGCTTCCTCACCCCGCCCGACCTGCCGGCCTGCACCGAGGGCTGCCCCGACGCCGGGCAGCTGTGGGTCGACTTCCAGGCCGCCTGGCTCGACCACGTCCTGGGCTCCAACCCGAACACGTGGGCCGTCGCGACGTTCCACCAGCCGGTCTACAGCGTCTCCAGCGGGCGCGACGAGCCCCTGCTGCGCGCCGCGTGGGTGCCCGTGTTCGAGAAGCACGACATCGACCTCGTGCTGCAGGGCCACGACCACACGTACGCCCGGGGCTACAAGGACACGACCGCGACGGGCACGCCCGGCATCACGAGCGGGCCGGTGTACGCCGTGTCGAACTCGGGCGGCAAGTACTACACGCTCGCCGCGGAGGGCGACAACGTGTGGACACGCAACGGTGCGACGCAGGTCAAGCGCGGCGCGAACGTCTCGTCGTACCAGGTCGTCTCCGTCGACGGCGGCACCCTGCGCTACGAGTCGTACGTCGCAGCCGTCAACGGTGATGCGCCCGAGAAGGTCGGCGACCTGTACGACGCCTTCACGATCACCAAGGACGCGCGTGGCAAGCGCGTGGTCGAGGACGGCGTCGAGGTCCCGGCCGACGACGCGCAGCGGCTGGCCGTGACCGTGCCCGAGCAGGACGGCGAGCCCGGTGAGCTCGTGTGGGCGATCGACGGCAGCAACGACCTCGTCGACCTCGGCGTGGCCGAGCAGGCAGGCGACCACCTGCGCGCGACGGGCGCGCTCAACCCGGTCCGGGTCACGGACACGCGTCGTGACACGCCCGCGTGGTCGCTGTCGGGCCAGGTCAGCGACTTCGTGGCGGGTGACCGGGCCGTCGACGCCAAGCACCTGGGATGGTCACCCACGGTGACCGAGAACGACGGCGGTGCGACGCCGGGTGCGGCCGTCGCCTCGGGCTTCGTGTCGGGCGACGGCCTCGCGGAGCCGGCGGTCCTGGGCTCGGCCGCCGTGGGGCACGCGCTGGGCAGCGTGCTGCTGGGTGCCGAGCTCGACCTGCGCCTGCCGGTCTCGGTCACCGAGGGCCGGTACTCCGCGACGCTCACCCTCACGGCGCTGAGCTGACGGACGTCGGTCGGCTCCGTCGGCCTCACCGACGGGGCCGGCCGACGTGTCCACGGCCCCTTCCGCGTCACGACCCCATCCGGACCACAGCCGAGGAGTGCTCGTATGACCCGCGCCCGCACGTCGCCGCCGCTCGTCCCAGGTCACCGGGCGCCCGCGCTGGTCGTCGCCCTGATCACCGGCCTGCTCGCCGCGCTGACGGGCGCCGTCCTTCCCGTCGTCGTCGCCCGGTCCGCGTCGGCCGTCGCCGTCGACCCGAGCGCCGACCCGAGCGCCGACCCGAGCGCGGACGCCACCGTCACCTGGGGCGTCCGACCTGCCGACGCCGAGCCGCACGCCGCCGACCGCGCCAACTTTGCCTACACGGCGGCGCCGGGCGAGACGATCGAGGACGCCCTCGTCGTGACCAACCACGGCAACGCGACCACGACGCTGCAGGTCTACGCGGCGGACGCGTTCACGACCACGCGCGGCGTGCTGGACCTGCGGCGCGCGGACCAGACGTCGCACGGGGTCGGTGCGTGGGTGGCGATCGCGACGCCCGAGGTCGCGGTCCCGCCGGGCGAGAGCGTGGTCGTGCCGTTCGTCCTGACCGTCCCGGAGGACGCGGAGCCCGGTGACCACGCCGGGGGAGTCGTGACGTCGCTCGTCAGCTCCCGCGCGGACGGCGTGAGCGTCGACCGGCGGCTGGGTGCGCGGCTGCACCTGCGCGTCGCGGGACCACTGGGACCCGGCGTGAGCCTCGAGGACGCGCGTGCGGTCCACCACGGCACCCTCGACCCCACGGCTGCGGGCTCGGTCGACGTCGGGGTCGAGGTCGCGAACACGGGGAACGCGCGGGTCGGTGGTCCGGCGACCGTGACCGTCGCCGGACCGTTCGGGTGGGGCGAACAGGTCGTGCAGGTCGACGTCCCCGAGCTGCTGCCGGGGGAGCGGACGACCGTCGCGGTCCGCGTCGAGGACGTGCGTCCGCTCCTGCGCCTGACCGCGACCGTGCGGCTGGTCCCGGAGATCGCCGCGGACGGCTCGACGCTCGCACCGGTCACCGCCACGGCGTCGACGGCCGCCCTGCCCTGGACCCTGCTGGTCCTGGTCGTCCTGGTCGCCGCAGCGGTGTGGGTCTCCCGGCGACGCGCGCGTCACCGGGCCGAGGCCACGGACCGTCTCGTCGCCGAGGCGGTGGCGGCGGCCCGACAGGAGCCCGACCGGCTGCCCGCCGTCTGACGACCGGTGCGGCGTTCCCGTGCGCCGACCGGGCGTCAGCTGCGCAGGCCGTGGCGCAGCAGGAAGTCGTTGGCGAAGACGCCCTCAGGGTCCCGGCGGTCGAGGAGCGCGAGCTGGTCGTCCCACCGCGGGTACAGGTCGCGCAGCGTGCGCTGCTCGTCTGCGAAGAGCTTGCCCCAGTGCGGGCGTGCCGCGAACGGCGCCAGCGTGCGCTCGATCACCGGCAGCACCGCGTCGACCTCGGCGCGCAGCGGCTTCCACGTGAAGTGCAGACCGACGCGGTCCCCGCCGTGCGCGGTGGACAGCCACAGGTCGTCGCCCGCGATGGACCGGATCTCGCTGACGAGCAGCAGGGGCGACGTCAGGTGGCCGATGCCGCGCAGCGCCTCGATCGCGGCGACGGCGTGCTCACGGGGGACGAGCCACTCGGACTGCAGCTCGGCGCCCGCCGAGGGCGTGAAGTCGAGCCGGAAGTGGGGGAGCCGCTCGTGCCACGGCCCGGGCACGGCGCCCTGCTGCGTGCAGGCCTCGGGGTCCGGGCCCGGCACCGGATGCACGGGTCCGGGCGCGGGACGAGACCCCGCGAGCACGTCGCCCGGGCCGGGCAGGGTCCAGGCGTCGGTCTCGACGCGGTGCTTGCGCCACACCTGCCCCACCGTCTCGCCACGCCAGTCGGTGAACAGGCTCACCGAGTAGGCGGACGACATGAGCGCGTCGAACCGGTCCAGCGCGGTGGTCCACGGCAGGTCGAGCCACACCTCCTGGGCGACGTCGTACGTCGGGTGGATCCCGAGCGTCACGCGCGTCACGACGCCCAGCCCGCCGAGCGCGACGACCGATCCGGCCAGCTCCGGGTCGTCGGGGCCGAGCGTGCGGACCTCGCCGCCCGCGCCGACGACCTCGAGACCGCGCACCGCGGCGGACAGGTTCGTTGCGGTGTCGCCCGACCCGTGCGTGGCCGTCGCGACCGTGCCCGCGACGGCGATGTGCGGCAGCGAGGCCATCGTGTGCAGCGCCCACCCGGCGGCGTGCAGGTCACGCGCGAGCTCGCCGTACCGCACCCCGGCGCCGACCGTGACCGTGGCCGCGTCGGGGTCGATCACGGTGGGGATGTCGAGCCGGTCCAGGACGACGAGCGTCCCGGGTCCGTCCGCGAGGTCGTGGAAGGAGTGCCGCGACCCGAGCGCTCGCACGTGCCGGGCCCCGGCGACGAGGTCCGCGACCTCGTCGACCGTCTCCGGGTGCACGACGGGCCCGCCGCGGAACGTGTGGCTGCCGGCCCAGGTGGTCAGGGCGTCGGTCATCGGGGTCCTCCTCGGGGTGCGGGCGTCAGCGCGCGGGCGCGGTGACGAAGACGTCGAACAGCTCGGGCGTGTGCGCGTGCACCAGCACCATGAAGACGACGGCGTCGAACAGCAGGTGCACGACCAGCACGTAGGTCAGCGACTTCGTCAGGTTGAACGTGAACCCCTGGATGAGCGCGAACGGGATGGTCAGCAGCGGACCCCACTCGCGGTACCCGAGCTCCCAGAGGAACGAGACGAAGACCATCGCCTGCAGCAGGTTGGCCGTCCACAGGCCGAAGTGCCGGCGCAGCAGCGCGAACACCGTGCAGATGAAGAACAGCTCGTCCCACGTGCCGACGGCGTTGACGCCGACGAACAGGCGCGCGATCTCCTGCCCCTCGACGACCGTCGGCCAGTTGAGGTATGCGCCGGACGACAGGAAGTAGAACGGCAGCACCAGGTACCCGGCGCCGACGACGAACAGCAGGTACGCCCACTGCGTGCGCGTCCACCGCTTGCCGGTGCGCCACGGGAAGCGGATGACGCGGTCACCGTTCACGTGCCGCGAGAGCACGTACGGGACGACCACCGCCAGCGAGAGGGCGATCGTGAACTGCACCATGCCCAGGTCGGACAGGTCCGCGGCCAGCGGGATGGTGCTGACGATGCCCATGCCCGCGGCGATGACGAGCAGGTCCCGTCCCAGCACCCGGTCGACGGCCCACCCGATCGCGACGCCCGCGACCAGGGGCACGTACGCGAGCGGGCGCACGTGCACCGCGAACATGAGGATCGCGGACCCGCAGACGAGGGCGGCGGCCAGGTACCGCCACACCGTGACGGCCACGGGGTGGGGTGGGGCGTCGTCCACCTGCGTCGGCACGGTCCCGGCTGTCTCGTCCACGCGGACACCCTGCCTCACGGGGCGCGGCCGCGCAGCGCAGCGGCCCACGGCGCGCCGCGGCGGGCGACCCTAGGACTCCGACGTGCCGGCCTCGAGGATCGACACGATCGAGAACAGCGTGAAGCACACGGCCCCGAGCCCCACCATGACGTGGGCCCCGACGAAGAACCCGGGCTGCCGCGTCGTCGCCTCGAACAGGAACGCCGCGAAGAACAGGCAGGCCAGCGCGGTGCCGATCGGGATGATCGGGATGCGGTTGGCCAGCGCGAACTTCCGGCGCCACACGAGGGCGAGCAGCACGACCTTCGACAGGATGCTGAAGCAGATCAGTCCCAGCCCGATCAGCACGGTGCCGGGCGCCAGCCGGGCCGGGTCGTCCGAGGCCAGCAGGACCCCGATGCCGACGAGGACGTTGATCGTCCCCATGGCCACGACCCACCACGTCCAGCGGAACCGCTCGGTGTCGCCGAACTCGTTGCGGACCTGCCGCACGATGCTGGCGACCAGCGCGATGAGCGCCGAGCAGATCAGTGACAGGCCCGTCAGGACGTGGGCCGCGACGAGCTCGGGCGTCGTCCCGCCCGCATAGAGCGTCGCGGCGATCACGAGCCCCATCACGGCGAGTACGACAGGGATCGCGATGAACAGGGTGCCGACCCGGCGCGAGTACGCACCGTCGGGCGGGCCGCTGTCCGGGCTGCGTGCGCCGTTGGCCGCGATGAGCACGAACTTCGTCGACGCCGCCGCCACGGTGCTCACGCACGCGGCGATGAAGCCGATGCCGACCATGACGTGCCCGGCCACGACGTGCTGCGCCTCGTCGCCCTCCAGCACGACGATGATGCCCCAGATGACGGTGGCCGCCGCGACCGCGTACCCGAGCGACGGCAGCAGGATCTCCCAGACCTCGCCGTAGCGGTGGACGAGCTGCCGGATGATCGTCGCCGCCGTGGTGAACAGGGCGATGCAGATCGCGGTCAGTGCGACGTTGACGTGCCCTGCGACGAAGTGCGCGGCGTCGTCGCCGCCCGACAGGACGTACAGGCCGAACGCGAGGCACACCACCCCCATCGCCAACGGGATCGCGCGGAACAGGATGCTGATGGTGCGGTTCATGGCGTCCCCCCGACAGCCGATCCGTGTCTCCACCGTAGGGCCGGCCGCCCGGTTCGGCGCGACGGCCGTCTCGGGGTCTCTTGCGGGCTACGGCAGCAGCGCTCGCACGGTGTCGATCGTGTCGGCCTCGGCCGCCGGCTTGTCGGAGCGGTACCGCAGCACCCGCGCGAAGCGCAGGGCCAGCCCGCCGGGGTAGCGGGTCGAGCGCTGCAGCCCGTCGAACGCGATCTCGACGACCTGCTCGGGGCGCAGCGTCACCGTCCACCCGTCGTCGGCGACCTCGAGCTCGCGGAACCGCCGCGTCTGCCACGCGAGCATCTCGTCCGTCATCCCCTTGAACGTCTTGCCGAGCATGACGAACCCGCCGCCGGGGTCCCGCGCCCCGAGGTGGATGTTCGACAGCATCCCGGAGCGCCGGCCCGACCCGCGCTCGACGGCCAGGACGACGAGGTCGAGGGTGTGCCGCGGCTTGACCTTGATCCAGGCGGCACCGCGGCGGCCCGCCTCGTACGGCGCGTCGGTCGCCTTGACGACCACGCCCTCCTGCCCGGCGGTGACGACGGAGCGGAAGTGCTCGCCCGCGACGGCGGGGTCGGACGTGACCACGCGCTCGACGACGTGCGGCGCGGCCACCTGGTCCAGCACGGCGAGCCGCTCGCGCAGGGGCGCGTCGAGCAAGTCCCGGCCGTCGACGTGCAGCACGTCGAAGAAGTAGGGCGTGAGCGTCGCGGACGCAGCGAGGTCCGCGTCCCGGGTCGCGCTGCGGGACGCGGTCTCCTGGAACGGGCGCGGGCGTCCCTGGGCGTCGAGCGCCAGGGCCTCGCCGTCGAGGACGAGCGTGCGGGCCGGCAGCGCCCGCACGGCCGCGACGATCTCGGGGACGCGCGCGGTGACGTCGTCGAGGCTGCGGGTGTAGACCCTCACGTCGTCGCCGTCGCGGTGCACCTGGATGCGGATCCCGTCGAGCTTGGTGTCGACGACGACCGCGCCGGGCGGCCCGTCCGACGTGCCGGCACGTGCGGTGAGCTCGGCGACGGCCGTCGCGACGTCGGGTGCCGACTGCGCGAGCATCGGACGCACGGGACGGCCGACGGTCAGCGTGAACGCATCGAGCGCCGTGCGTGCGTCCTCGGGGGAGTCGGCACCGAGGGCGGCGACCGCGACGGCCTCCGTCTCCCCGGCCAGCATCGCGGCGCGCCGGACCACGTCGGCCCCGACGCCCGAGGCCTCGGCGACCGCGTCGAGCAGCAGCGCGTCGAGCGCCCCCTGCCGTAGCTCCCCGCTGACGAGCCCACCGAGCAGCCGCTGCTCGCGCTCGGTCGCCGCGGCGAAGAGCGCACGCGCCGCCTCGAGCCGTGCCCTCGACGAGCCCGGACCCGCGAGGCCGGCCATGTGCTCGAACGCCGCGTCGACGTCCTGCACCGTCAGCGAGGGCGCGACGGCGGGAGCGGGCAGGCCGGCCAGCGACCGCCACCCCAGGCCCGTGCGCCGCTGCCGCAGCTCACCGCCCAGGTACCGCGACACGATCGCCACGTCCTCGGGACCGCCCGCAGACGCGCGCCGCAGCACGTCGACCAGCACCGCCCGTTTGGCCAGCCGTGAGCGGGTCGCCACGAGCTGCCCGGACGCGTCGGCGACGTCGTCGAACAACATGCGCCCATCCTGACCCGGCCCACCGACACCCGCCCCCGGAGTTCTCACGCACCCGCCCGGATGACCGGACTGGATTGCACTCTCACGCCCCCATGGGGGTGGCTGGATTGCGCTCTCACGCCCCCATGGGGGTGGCTGGATTGCGCTCTCACGCCCGCATGGGGGTGGCTGGATTGCGCTCTCACGCCCTCCCCCCGGGGGGAAGGGGGGGGCTGGATTGCTCTCTCGCGCCCTCCCCCCCGGGGGTGGCTGGATTGCTCTCTCGCGCCCTCCCCCCGGGGGTGGCTGGATTGCTCTCTCACCAGGGGGTGAGAGAGCAATCCAGTTCGTCAGGCCGGGGGGAGCGGGCAGGCGACGCCCGTGGAGTTGACCGGGCAGTAGCCGCCCGGGTTCTTCTGCAGGTACTGCTGGTGGGGGCCCTCGGCGTAGTAGAAGGTGCCGGCGTCCTCGACGGACCGGATCTCGGTCGTCACGTCGCCGTACCCGCGCGCCTTGAGCAGCGGCGCGTACGCGTCGCGCGTCTGCCGCGCGGCCGCCTCCTGCTCGGGCGTCGTGAAGAACACCGCCGAGCGGTACTGCGTGCCCACGTCGTTGCCCTGGCGGAAGCCCTGGGTCGGGTCGTGCTCCTCCCAGAAGTGCCGCAGGAGGTCGACGTCGGACAGCACGGTCGGGTCGTACGCGACCATCACCGTCTCCGTGTGGCCCGTCCGCCCGGTGCACGTCTCCTCGTACGTCGGGTACGGCGTGAAGCCGCCCATGTACCCGACGGCCGTCGTGACGACCCCTGGCAGCTGCCACGCCTCCTTCTCCGCGCCCCAGAAGCACCCGGACGCGAGGTACAGCACGCGCGTGCCCTCGGGCCAGGGTCCCTGCAGCGGCGTCCCCAGCACGACGTGCTTCTCGGGCACCGGGTACGCGTACCCGTCCCGCCCCTTGAGCGCGTGCTCCGCGTCCACCATGGTGGTGCGCAGCGACGAGCCGAGCAGCGTCTCGAACAACGAGGCCATGACCGTCTCCTTACTGTCGGGTCCACGTCGTGCAACAGGCGCCGCCCTGGGCCTGTTCCGGCGGCCGGCGCGCGCCGTCCTGCGCCGCCGCCCGGTCCACCGCCTAGCCTGGGGGCGTGACTCACGACCCGCTCGCGCAGCACCCCGACTGGACCGACTCCGGATTCTCGACCCGAGCCATCCACGCAGGTCAGGACCCCGACCCGCGCACCGGCGCGGTGGTGACCCCCATCCACCAGGTCTCGACGTACAAGCAGGACGGCGTCGGCGGCCTGCGCGGTGGGTACGAGTACTCCCGTTCCGGCAACCCGACGCGCGACGCGCTGCAGGAGGCGCTCGCCGCCGTCGAGGGCGGTGCGGCGGCGTTCGCGTTCTCGTCCGGGCTCGCCGCGGAGGACGCGCTGCTGCGGTCCGTCCTGCGGCCGGGCGACCACGTCGTCGTCCCGGACGACGCCTACGGCGGCACCTACCGTCTGATCGCGCGGGTCCTGGGCCCGTGGGGTATCGACCACACACCGGTCGACCTGTCCGACCCCGACGCCGTCCTCGCCGCGATCCAGCCGGGCCGCACCAAGGTCGTCTGGGTCGAGACCCCGACCAACCCGCTGCTCGGCATCGCCGACATCGCCGCGATCGCGACGCACGCGCAGTCGGCCGGCGCCGTGCTCGTCGTCGACAACACGTTCGCCTCGCCGTACCTGCAGCAGCCCCTCGCGCTGGGTGCGGACGCGGTCGTGCACTCGACGACCAAGTACATCGGGGGGCACTCCGACGTCGTCGGCGGTGCGGTCGTCGTGGCCGACGGCGCCCAGCTGCCCGCCGGGATGGTGGGCCCCACCGGCACCACGGCCCTGCGCGACGCGGTCGGGTTCCTGCAGAACGCGTCCGGCGCGGTCGCCGGGCCGTTCGACGCGTGGCTCACGCTGCGCGGCCTGAAGACGCTCGCGGTCCGCATGGACCGGCACAACAGCAACGCCGAGGCGGTCGCCCGGTTCCTCGTCGAGCACCCCGGCGTGCGCGAGGTGCTGTGGCCCGGGCTGCCCGAGCACCCCGGTCACGAGGTCGCCGCCCGGCAGATGCGCGGCTTCGGCGGGATGGTCGCGTTCCGCACCGGCTCGGCGGAGTCCGCCGTCGCGGTGTGCGCGGCGACCCGGGTCTTCACGCTCGCCGAGTCCCTCGGCGGTGTCGAGTCGCTCGTCGAGCACCCCGGCCGGATGACCCACGGGTCCGTGGCCGGCACGGCGCTCGAGGTGCCCGACGACCTCGTCCGCCTGTCCGTGGGCATCGAGGACGTCGAGGACCTGCTGACCGACCTGGCGCAGGCCCTCGCCGTGGCGGGGCTCGGGCGGTGACCGCACCGGGCGTGCGCGACCAGGGCCCGGCACCGCTCGCGGGTTCCGCGCTGACCCCGCGTCCCGAGCCGGTGCCGGCCGCCGTGCGCGCGTGGTCGGACTGGTCGTGGCGCGTGCTGGTGATCCTTGCCGGGCTCGCCGCCGGGCTGTGGCTGCTGGCAGCCCTCAAGGTCATCGTGGTGCCCGTCGCGATCGCGCTGCTGATCACGGTCCTGCTCTCGCCCGTCGTCGCCGCCATGCAGCGGCACCTGCGGCTGCCGCGCGCCGCCGCGGCCGGCCTCGCGCTGGTCCTGCTGCTCGCGCTCGTCGCAGGGCTCCTGACGCTCGCCGGACGGTCGATCGTCAACGGCATCGCCGCGCTGTGGGAGCAGGCCCGCGAGGGCGTCGACGAGCTGGTCCGCTGGCTGTCCGACGGGCCCCTGCAGCTCGGTCAGGGCGACCTCGACACGTACGTCGAGCAGCTCCAGGACGCGGCCGCGTCGAGCGGTCAGCAGATCGCCTCGGGCGCGCTGTCGGTGGGTGTCACCGTCGGGCACGTCGCCGCCGGCACGCTGATCGCGCTGTTCTGCTCGCTGTTCTTCCTCATCGACGGGCGGGGGATCTGGGCGTGGGTCGTCGGGCTCATGCCCCGTGGGTCGCGCGAGCGGTTCCACCAGGCGGGGCGGCGCGGCTGGGTCACGCTCGGGGCCTACACCCGCACGCAGATCCTCGTCGCGGCCGTCGACGCCGTCGGCATCGGCATCGGTGCCGCGTTCCTGCAGCTGCCGCTGGTCATGCCGCTCGCGGTGCTGGTGTTCTTCGGGTCGTTCATCCCGTTCGTCGGGGCGATCGTCACCGGCTCCATCGCGGTGCTCGTCGCACTCGTCACGCAGGGCTGGGGCTCGGCGCTGATCATGCTGGGCGTCGTGCTGCTGGTCCAGCAGCTCGAGGGGCACGTGCTGCAGCCGTTCCTCATGGGGCACGCCGTCTCGCTGCACCCCGTCGCCGTGCTGCTGGTCGTCACGACCGGGTCGCTCGTGGCGGGCATCGTCGGCGCCCTGTTCGCGGTGCCGCTCGCGGCCCTGATCAACACCGTGGTGCTGTACCTGCACGGGCACGACAAGTTCCCCCAGCTCGGGTCGGACGACCACGTGTCCATACGCGCCAAGGGGCACCCGGTCCTCGACCGGGCGGTCGCCGCGGCGGCGGAGGCGGAGTCCGAGGCGCGTGCCGCACGCGAGGACGACGACGACGCGCGCGGCACGACGGCGGGCGACCCGCCCGTGGCGCCGTGATCGGACCGCAGGACGTCCGCGACGCGGCCGCGCTGATCGAGGGGGTCGCCGAGCGCACGCCGGTGCAGCGCAGCCGCGCGCTCTCGCGGATGATCGGCGCCGACGTCTGGCTGAAGTGCGAGAACCTGCAGCGGGCCGGCTCGTTCAAGATCCGCGGCGCCTACACGCGCATGGCGCGTCTCACGGACGCGGAGAAGGCCAGGGGAGTCGTCGCGGCCAGCGCGGGCAACCACGCGCAGGGCGTCGCCCTGGCGGCAGGCATCCTCGGGATCGACGCCGTCATCTTCATGCCGGTCGACGCCGCGCTGCCGAAGATCGCGGCGACGCGGTCCTACGGCGCGCGCGTCGAGCTCGTCGGCACGTCCGTGGACGAGGCCCTCGTGGCGGCGCACGAGCACGCGGCACGCACGGGCGCGGTGCTCATCCACCCGTTCGACCACGCGGACGTCGACGCCGGGCAGGGGACGATCGCGCTCGAGGTCCTCGAGCAGGTGCCGGACGTGGGGACCATCGTCGTGCCCGTCGGCGGCGGCGGGCTCGCCGCCGGGATCGCCGCCGCGCTGGCCGACCGGCCGGACGTCCGCGTCGTGGGGGTGCAGGCCGCGCGCGCGGCCGCCTACCCTGCGTCGCTCGCGGCAGGACGGCCCACGCCGGCGCCCGAGCTGCGGACCATGGCCGACGGCATCGCCGTGGGGACGCCGGGGGACGTCCCGTTCGAGGTGCTGGCGAGCCACCGGGTCCAGGTGCGCACCGTCTCGGAGGAGGACCTGTCACGCGCGCTGCTGCTCGTGGCCGAGCGCGCGAAGCTCGTGGTCGAGCCGTCGGGCGCTGCGGCCGTCGCCGCCGTCATGGCGGACCCGCGCGGCATCTCGGCGGGGGACGGCCGGCCGGTCGTGTGCGTCCTGTCGGGCGGCAACATCGACCCCCTGGTGCTGCTGCGCGTCGTGCGCCACGGCCTGGCGTCCGCCGGGCGGTACCTCCAGCTGCACGTGGTCGTCGAGGACACGCCGGGTGCGTTGGCCGACCTGCTGCGGGACGTCGCCGCCATGGGCGGCAACGTCATGCACGTCAGCCACCTGCGCACGGGCGGCGACCTGGGGTTCAGCGACGTCGCGGTCGACCTGCAGATCGAGACCAAGGGCCCCGAGCACTGCGGCGCGCTGCTGACGGGCCTGCGTGCGGCCGGCTACCGCCTCAGCAGCGCCTGACGTCGGGCGTCAGACGCCGAGTGCGGGGGAGCCGGCCCAGGGTGCGGGATGTCCCGCAGTCAGGTCGCCTCCCCCGCACTCGGCGGGGCGCGTCAGCCCTGGAAGGGGCTGGCCGCCTTGATCTCGACCGGGATCTGGCGACCGTTCGGCGCCTCGTACGACGTCGAGTCGCCGACCTTGTGGCGGTGGATCGCGGCGCCCAGGGGCGACGTGGGGGAGAAGACGTCGATGTCGGCGCTGCCCGCGATCTCGCGGGAGCCGAGCAGGAACGTCATCTCGTCACCCGCGACCACGGCCGTCACGACCATGCCCGGCTCGACGACGCCGTCGTCGGGCGGCGTGCCGATCTGCACGTTGCGGAGCTTGGCCTGGAGCTCGCGGATGCGGGCCTCCTGCTTGGCCTGCTCCTCGCGGGCGGCGTGGTAGCCACCGTTCTCCTTGAGGTCGCCCTCGTCGCGGGCCGCGGCGATGCGGTCCGTGATCTCCTTGCGGCCGTCCGTCTGGAGGTGCGTGAGCTCCTCCGTGAGGCGGTCGTAGGCCTCCTGCGTCAGCCATGTGGGCGCAGTCGTCTCGGTCACGATCGCTCCTTCCTTACCTTGCCTGGGGGGCCGTCGGTCCGACGGCGCGTGAACCCCCGGCGGCACGGACGAAGGTGCGGCACGGGGGCGGGTGGGCCTGCCACCGCGGTCGCGTCGACCTGTCGTACGACGCCGGACCGGGGGCGGCGTAAACGCACAGCCTAGCAACCCCGGGCTCGAGCTCGTCCCGGACCGGGGGCTGGACGTCCGTGAGGCCTCAGTCGACGGGCTCGCACCCCTGCACGACGCCCGTCACGGCGAGCTCGACGGTCGGCACGGTGACCGTGACCCGACGGGTCCGCGTCCCGGCAGGGGGAACCGGCACGTCCAGCACGCCGACCTGCGCGTACGACGCCGACAGGGCCTGGACGCGGCACGTCGCCGCCCCGCCCGGCGGTGTGGTGACGTCGAACGTCACCTCGGTCGACGTCGGCCCGTCCACGCGGTAGCCGACGTCCTGCCAGATCACCGGGTCCCGCATGACGCCCGTGCCGATCCAGGCGAGGAGCACCATGGCGACCACGACGGCCGCGGCCAGCGCGAGGCGCTGCAGGCGGCGGGTGCCGTCGGTGGGTTCCGGTCCGTAGCGCCCGGCGGGCGGGCGGGGGGCCGGTGCGACCACGATGGGGCCTCCTGGGTGTCGTGCGACCGGTGTCGGTGCGGTGAGGGATCATTGTCTCTCGTCCCACGACCTGCCACGGAAGGATCCACGGTGAGCTCGGAGCGGCTACGGCTGATGGCGGTGCACGCGCACCCGGACGACGAGTCCAGCAAGGGTGCCGCGACCACCGCGCGGTACGCCGCGGAGGGCGTCGAGGTCCTGGTCGTGACGTGCACGGGCGGTGAGCGCGGCGACGTCCTCAACCCGCACTACGGCGCGGCCCCCGAGGGGCTCGAGGCGATGCGCGCCGTGCGTCGTGAGGAGATGGCCGCCGCGGCCGCCGCGCTGGGTGTCCAGCAGCGCTGGCTCGGGTTCGTCGACTCGGGGCTGCCCGAGGGCGACCCGCTGCCGCCGCTGCCCGAGGGCTCGTTCGCGACCCTGCCGCTCGAGGAGGCGAGCGCCCCGCTCGTCGCGGCGGTCCGGGAGTTCCGGCCCCACGTGATCACGACGTACGACCCGTCGGGCGGGTACCCGCACCCCGACCACATCATGTGCCACCGGGTGTCCGTCGAGGCGTTCGCGACGGCAGGCGACCCCGAGCGCTACCGCGGGCAGGGCGAGCCGTGGACGCCGCTCAAGCTCTACTACAACCACGGCTTCTCGCTCGCGCGGATGCGGGCCGTGCACGACGCGATCGTGGCCGCCGGTGGCGAGTCGCCGTTCAGCGACTGGATCGACTCGCGCCAGGCACGGGAGGTCCCCGAGCGCGAGGTGACGACCCGCATCGCGTGCGCGGACCACTTCGCGCAGCGCGACGCCGCGCTGCGCGCGCACGCCACGCAGATCGACCCCGAGGGCTGGTTCTTCGCCGTCCCGCGCGAGGTCGAGATCGCGACCTGGCCCGACGAGGAGTACGAGCTCGCGGAGTCCCGCGTGGAGACGACGCTGCCGGAGACCGACCTGTTCGCGGGTGTCCGCGGGACGGAGCACGCACGATGAACGCTCTGGTGACGACGGCTGTCGTCGCGTCCGCAGTCTCGTCCGGGCGGCTGCCGGGACCGACGTACGAGAGCCCCACGGAGGGCTCGCCGGGCTTCGCCGGGTTCGTCGCGACCTTCCTGCTCGCGCTCGCGGTCATCGCGCTCGCGGTGTCCTTCACGCGACGCATGCGCCGCGCGGCCCACCGCGACCGGCTGCGGGCCGAGGCGACGAGCGTCACGTTCACCGGGGCCCTCGGGGGCGACGGCGCGTCGGACGGCGGCACGCAGGACGCGCCGGAGAGCGCACCGGACGACCCGACGGACGACGCCACCCCGGACGGCTCCCGCCCTGACGCGGGGCCGCGGTGAGCGCACGTCCCCAGCCGCCGCAGCGCCCGGCCGTGCGCGTCACGGTCGCGCAGCTCGAGGTGGGGCCGGACCGCCACGCGAACCTGCTGGCGGCCCGCGACGCGCTGCGCACCGCGGCACGCGCCCGCGCCGACCTGGTGGTGCTGCCGGAGTACGCGTCCGCGTTCGACCCGCGGGGCGTGGGCGTCGAGCTGGCCGAGCCGCTCGACGGCCCTTTCGTCTCGGCGCTCCGCGAGGACGCGGCCGCGCACGGCCTGGCGGTCGTCGCCGGCACGACGGTGCCGGGTGGGGAGCCGGGCGCCGACGGGCAGCCGCGCGCCCACAACGTCGTGGTGGCCGTCGACGCCGGTGGCCGGCTCGCGGGCGTGTACCGCAAGGTCCACCTCTACGACGCGTTCGGGCAACGGGAGTCGCAGCGGCTAGCGCCGGGTCCGGCCGACGCGCCGCCGCTGGTGCTCGACGTGGCCGGGCTGCGCTTCGGCGTGCTGACGTGCTACGACCTGCGCTTCCCGGAGTCGGCGCGCCGGCTCGTCGACGCGGGTGCCGACGTGCTCGTGGTGCCCGCCGCGTGGGCGTCGGGCGACCTCAAGGCGATGCACTGGCGCACGCTCGCGGTCGCCCGCGCGATCGAGAACACCGCCGCGGTGGTCGCCGTGGGGCAGGCGGGCCGAGGTGTCGTGGGACGCTCGCTGGTCGTCGGGCCGGACGGCGTCGTCGGCCTCGAGCTGGACGAGGAGCCGCAGGTCCGCACGGTCGACCTCGACGCCGACGAGCTGCGGTCCGTGCGCGAGCGCAACCCGTCGCTCGCGCACCGCCGCTACGCCGTGGTGCCGCGGGGCTGAGTCGCCCGCGTCCGAGGTGGCCCGGCTCCGAGGTGGCGGTTTCGACGTGGGCGGGCCGCGTCAGCCCGGGCGAGTCAGCCCAGGCGTGACGTGGCGATCGCCACGGCAACCATGTGGGTGCCGCACCCGATCACCGTCAGCACGTGGAAGATCTCGTGGAACCCGAACCAGCGCGGGCTCGGGTTGGGCTTCTTGAGGGCGTACACGATGGCGCCGACCGTGTACGCCAGGCCGCCGACCGCGATGAGGTAGACGATCGTGGGGCCGCCGGTCTCCCAGAACTGCGGGAAGAACCCGACGGCCACCCAGCCCAGCGCCAGGTAGATCGGGACGTAGACCCAGCGGGGCGCGTTCAGCCAGAAGATGCGGGCCAGGAGCCCGAGGATCGCCCCGGACCAGACGATGACGAGCAGCGTGCGCGCCGTCGCCACCGGCAGCAGCAGGACCGCGAGCGGCGTGTAGGTGCCGGCGATGATGAGGAAGATGTTGGTGTGGTCGAGGCGCCGCAGGACGCCCGCGACGCGCGGCGACCAGGTGCCACGGTGGTAGACGGCGCTGGTGCCGAAGAGCAGGACCGCCGAGACCCCGAAGACGAGGTTCGACCAGCGTGCCGCCGGTGTCGGCGACATGGCGACGAGCACGATCGCCGCGATCAGGACGAACGGCGCCACACCGGCGTGGACCCAGCCACGCAGGCGCGGCTTGATGTTCTCGACGGCGGCCTCGACGGCGTCACCGACGTCGGCGGCGGCGCGAGCGAACGAACCGGCGCCGGTGTGGTCGTCGGAGCGTGCTGCGGGCTGCTGTCCGTGCGCGGGGGAGGTGCTCATCGAAGGGTGTGACCGCTCTCTGCTCGTGCGTCGCCTGCCTGACCTACGTGAACGTAGGTTACGTCGCCGTAGGTGACGTGTCATGGGACCTCTGCAACGTGCCCCGGAGCCCGACCTGCCCCCGGCACCCCGTCGCGGCGAGTACCGTGTTGGACGTCCGACGACCCGCCCCTGGGAGGCTACGCGTGCGCCTGCCGCACCCGCTCTACGGCCTGTACGAGCGCCGCCTGGCCGCGTCGCTGCAGCCGGACCAGGTGCCGCGCCACGTCGGCGTCATCCTCGACGGCAACCGCCGCTGGGCCCGCGACAGCGGCCTGTCGTCCGCGACCGGGCACCGGCGGGGCGCCGACAAGATCAGCGACCTCCTGCAGTGGAGCGAGGACATCGGTGTCGAGGTCGTGACGCTCTGGCTGCTGTCGACCGACAACCTCGCGCGCGACCCTGCGGAGCTGGGTGACCTCCTGCGGGTCATCGAGGACGTCGTGGGGGAGCTCGCCGCGGAGCGCCGCTGGCGCATCCAGGCGGTGGGCGCGCTCGACATGCTCCCGGACTGCACGGCCGCCGCGCTCAAGGCGGCGCAGGACGCGACGGTCGACGTGCAGGGGCTGCACGTCAACGCGGCCGTGGGCTACGGCGGGCGGCGCGAGATCGCTGACGCGGTGCGCTCCTTCCTGCGCATGCACGCCGACGCCGGCTCGAGCCTCGACGAGCTGGCGGAGGCGTTCGACGTCGAGCACATCGCCCAGCACCTGTACACGAAGGGCCAGCCCGACCCGGAGCTCGTCATCCGCACGTCGGGCGAGCAGCGCCTGGGCGGGTTCCTGCTGTGGCAGAGCACCCACTCCGAGTTCTACTTCTGCGAGGCGTACTGGCCGGACTTCCGGCGCGTCGACTTCCTGCGTGCCGTGCGCGCGTACAGCCAGCGCGAGCGGCGCCTGGGGCGCTGACGTCCTCCCGCCAGGTGAACGCCGTGTGACTTCTCGCGTGTCGGCGCCGGATCGCGGGCGTCGTGTCGGTGGTGCGGGTTACCTTCGGACACAACGGACGACACCCGTCGTCCCGGGAGGTCAGCCCATGGAGCATGCGCTCCGGGAGGAGGGCCGGACCCGGCCCTCGGCCGGCCGACCCCGTCCCGCCGTCGAACGCCGGTCCGTCTGCGCTGCGGCGCCAGGGACCGTCGGGAAGCGTCCAGACCGGCGCTGAGGCGCCGAGGGGAGCCTGCCGTGGACCAGACCTCGAAGCACGACCCGGCAACCACGACCGCGACGAGCGCCACCGCAGCGTCCGAGACCGACGGCTCCGCACCGGGCCCCCGCCTGACCTACGTGCTCGACACGTCCGTCCTGCTGTCCGACCCGCGCGCGATCCTGCGGTTCGCCGAGCAGGACGTCGTGATCCCCGTCGTCGTGATCACGGAGCTCGAGGCCAAGCGGCACCACGCGGAGCTCGGCTACTACGCCCGCAGCGCGCTGCGCCTGCTGGACGACCTGCGCATCAAGCACGGCCGGCTGGACGCCCCAATGCCGGTCACCGACGAGGGTGGCACGCTGCGGGTCGAGCTCAACCACGTGGACCTCGCCGTGCTGCCCGCCGGGTTCCGGCTCGGCGACAACGACACGCGCATCCTCGCGGTCGCCGCCAACCTCGCGGCCGAGGGGCAGCACGTCGTGGTGGTGTCCAAGGACCTGCCCATGCGGGTCAAGGCCTCGGCCGTCGGCCTGGCAGCGGAGGAGTACCGCGCCGAGCTCGCGGTCGACTCCGGGTGGACGGGCATGGACGCCCTCGACCTGTCCGAGCAGCAGATGGCCGACCTGTGGGAGCACGAGTCGGTCGCGCTCGCGGACGTCGTCGTGGGCCCCTCGGCCCTCCTCGGCGGCGCGAGCGACCTGCCGTGCCACACGGGGCTGGTGCTGCACAGCCCGCGCGGGTCGGCGCTGGGGCGCGTCACGGCCGACAAGCACGTGCAGCTCGTGCGCGGCGACCAGGACGTCTTCGGCGTGCACGGTCGCTCGGCGGAGCAGCGCGTCGCGATCGACCTGCTCCTCGACGAGGAGATCGGCATCGTCTCGCTGGGAGGGCGTGCCGGCACCGGCAAGTCGGCGCTCGCGCTGTGCGCGGGTCTGGAGGCCGTGCTCGAGCGGCGCCAGCACCGCAAGGTGATGGTCTTCCGGCCCCTGTACGCGGTGGGGGGCCAGGACCTGGGCTACCTGCCCGGCGACTCGGCGGAGAAGATGAGCCCGTGGGCGCAGGCCGTCTTCGACACCCTCGGGGCGCTGGTCAGCAAGGAGGTCGTCGAGGAGATCCTGGACCGCGACATCCTCGAGGTGCTGCCGCTGACCCACATCCGCGGCCGGTCGCTGCACGACGCCTTCGTGATCGTCGACGAGGCGCAGTCCCTCGAGCGCAACGTCCTGCTCACCGTGCTGTCGCGCATCGGGCAGTCGTCCCGCGTGGTCCTCACGCACGACGTCGCGCAGCGCGACAACCTGCGCGTCGGCCGGCACGACGGGGTCGCTGCCGTCATCGAGGCGCTCAAGGGGCACCCCCTGTTCGCGCACGTCACGCTGACCCGCTCGGAGCGTTCGCCCGTCGCCGCGCTCGTCACCGAGCTCTTCGAGGGCATCGAGGTCTGAGAAGTCGGCGCGTCGGCCGTGCGCTGCCGTGCGCACGGCCGACCGCCGCGCCGGACGCTGCACGCGGGCGTAGTGTGGCGCGCCGGGCGGGGACGAGGGTCCCGCGCCCGCGGACCACCGCGCCGTACCGGCGCCCCGTAGACCGGAGCACGTCATGACCGCACCCGCCCCCGGCGTCGACCTGGGCGGCCGGAGCCCGTGGAGCATCCTGCCCCCGCTGTGCCTCGGCTTCTTCATGATCATGGTCGACACGACCATCGTGAACATCGCCGTGCCGACCCTCCAGGCCGCGTTCGACGCGAGCCTGGTGACCGTCGGCTGGGTCAACAGCGCCTACCTGCTCACCTTCGCGGTGCTGCTGCTGGTCACCGGCCGGATGGGCGACCGCTTCGGGCCGCGGCCCGTGTTCGTCGCCGGGCTCGTCGTGTTCACGGTCGCGTCCCTGGCCTGCGGCCTCGCGGGGTCGGTCGGCGTGCTCATCGCCGCGCGCGCGGTGCAGGGGATCGGCGGCGCGCTCATGACGCCGCAGACCATGGCGATGATCACGCGCGTGTTCCCCGCGCAGAAGCGCGGTGCCGCCCTGGGCATCTGGGGATCGGTCGCGGGCGTCGCGACCATCACCGGCCCGGTGCTGGGCGGGGTGCTCGTCGAGAGCGTCGGCTGGGAGTGGATCTTCTACGTCAACATCCCGGTGGGCGGCGTCGCCCTGTGGCTCGCGCTGACGCGCCTGCCCGCGCTGCCGACGCACGCGCGGACGTTCGACGTGCCGGGTGTCGTGCTCTCCGTCGTCGGGATGAGCCTGCTCGTGTTCGGCCTGCAGGAGGGTGCGGCCTACGACTGGGGCACCATCGTCGGGCCGGTCACGGTGCCGCTCGTCATCGGTGCGGGTGCCGTCGTCTCCGGCGTGTTCCTGATCTGGCAGCGCCACCGGGGCGAGGACGCGCTGCTGCCGCTGCGGCTGTTCGTGCACCGCAACTTCGCGCTCGCCAACCTCGCCGGCGCGGCCGTGTCCTTCGCGATGACGGGCATCTTCTTCCCGTTCACGCTGTACCTGCAGCAGGTCCTCGGCCTCTCGCCGCTGCACGCGGCGCTCGTCGGCCTGCCCGGCTCGCTGATCTCGGGGGTCGTCGCGCCGTTCGCGGGCCGGCTCTCCGACCGCGTGGCCGGCAAGTGGGTGGTCTTCACCGGGTTCGTCGTGCTGGCCGTGTCGATCGGCGTCCTGGCGACGCAGGTCCAGCCCGACGTCGCGGTCTGGCGTCTCGTCGTGCCGATGCTGGGCTTCGGTGTGGGGACCGGGCTGGTGTTCTCGCCGCTCGGCAACCTCGCGACCACGGGTCTCGACCAGCGCAACGCCGGTGCCGGCGCGGGCGCCTTCAACACGAACCGGCAGATCGGCGGGGTCATCGGGTCCGCCGTCGTGGTCGCCGCGCTGACGTCGCGCCTCGCCGCCACGATGCCGGCGGCGGCGCAGGACGCGGCACGGTCCCTGCCCGACGCGGTGCGTGAGCCGTTCGTCGAGGGCTTCCGTCAGGCTGCGGCCGCCGGGCTGGGTGCCGCGGGCGGGGGCGTCGACCTGCCCGCCGACGTGCCCCCCGACGTCGCCGACCAGGTGCGTGCGGCCGCGCAGGCCGCCGTCGAGGCCGGGTTCGCCGCAGCCGCAGCGCAGACGCTCGCGGTGACCGTCGCCGTGCTCCTCGTCGGCGCCGTGTGCGCCTTCGCGATGCGGGGCGGCCGGCCCGGGCACGAGCTGCCGGGGGCGTCGGGGCAGGCCACGCCTGTGGTCGGGGTCGCTGGCCCGCCCGCAGGCTGACGGACCAGCGCTGACGGACCAGCGCTGACGGACCAGCGCTGACGGACCAGGGCGCGCGCGTCAGCGCGCGCCCACGCGCAGGACCTCCCCGAGCCGTTCCCGGCGCCGGACGGCCTGCTCGACGAGGACCGCCACCAGCAGCGCGACGGCGAGCGCCCCGGCGGCGACCAGCACGGGCCACCACGTGAGCTCGATCGGCACGTGCCCGGGGGCGGCCGTCACCCAGGACAGCCCGAGGGCGTCCCCCACGAGCACGGGCAGCGCGAGGCCGATGGCGCTGCCACCGACCAGGCCGCCGACCACGAGCGGTGCCAGCTCGCCGAGGGTCGCCCACCGCGCCGTGCGTGCGTCGAGCCCCAGTGTGCGCAGCGTGGACAGCGTGCGCCCGCGCTCGCCCGAGGTCGCGACGACCACCAGTGCCAGCCCGATCACGGCGAGCACGCCCAGCGCACCGACCGCGGCGACCAGCAGGACGGCCAGCGCGCGGGGCAGCGGCGCGTGCGACCACGTCTCGTACCAGTCGTCGCGCGTCGTCACCGTCACCTTCGGCAGGCGCGCGATCCCGGAGTCGGCGACGGCCTGCTGCGCCCTGGGGCCGGTGACCCAGGCGCGCGTCGTCGACGGCGGCTTGTCCGTCCGGGCGGCGAGGGCACCGGCGTCGACGACGACCACGCCGTCGTCCTCCGTGCGGGAGGCGTGCGTCGCGCGGGCATCCGCCGGTGGTGCGCCCGCGTCGATCGACAGCGACGTGGTGCCGCGCACGTCGAGGTCCACGCGTCCCTTGATGACCTGGAGCGGGACACCGTCCTCGGCGTCGACGCGCGCGAGGAGCTCCGCGTCGACGAGGGCGGGGACCTGCGCGCCGGACGGCTCGGCCAGGGCAGCCAGACCCGGGTCGACCGGCAGGCCCATCGCATCACGGACCCGTGCGAGCTCCGCGGCGTCGACCACGAGCACGGCGGCGGTGAGACCACCACCGCTCCCGAAGATGCGCTCCTCGATCTGTGCGGCGGTGGCGACGGCCGTCACCCCGTCCGCCGACGCGATCTGCTCCAGCGCCGCGACCGCGCTCTGCGAGGAGAGGATGCCGTCGGCGCCGTCGATGCGGACGTCGGCGCCGACGAGACGGTCGGCGGCGACCTGCTGCCCCTCCTGCACGTTGTGCACGACGATGCCGCTGAGGACCATGAGCGCGACAGCGACCGTCACGCTGACGAGCGGCAGCAGGGCCGTCGCACCCCGTTGCGCGCGTGTCGCCGCCAGGGGGGCGGCCAGACCGCGCGACCGGGCCGCCCACCTGCCCGCGGCGCGGACCACGGCGGGCGCGATGCGGACCACCAGGAGGGACGCGGCGACGGCCAGCAGGAAGGGTGTGGCCACGAGCAGCGGGTCCGGCTCCGCACCGTCGTCGGGTACCAGACCGCGGCCGCGCAGCGACACGAGGGCCAGCACCGCCACGGCGACGGTGACGATCTCCGCGACGAGGCGACGTGCCCCCCGTAGCCCGGCGAGCCGCGCGCGCTCCCTGCGGTCCGCGGGGACGCGACGACCGGTCCACGCCGCTGCGGCGGCCCGCGCCGCGAGGATCGCGGGCGCGGACGCGGCCACGACGACGAGAGCTGCCGGCAACCAGGTCGACCCCCGCTGACCGGGCAGCCACACCGTGATCGCCACACCCGCGAGGAGGGCGGCCACGCAGGCGACGGGCACGGACTCGACCGCGCCGCGCAGCGCGACGGACGCCAGCGAGGCACCACGGGCGCGTTCGCCCGCGAGGTGGCTGCGCCGGCGCTCGACGAGCAGTGCCGCGGCCAGGACGAGGCAGCACGCGGCCGTCGCACCGATGCCCGCCAGGACGAGCGAGGCCTGTGCGGTCGTCGCGCGGGCGTGCGCCTCGTAGGCGTCGAGCACGTCCGGGAGCGTGCTCGTGACGTCGGGGTCCTGCGCCATGAGGGTCACGACGGCGCGGCGCAGCGCGGGGACGTCCTCGGTGCGGAGCCGCTCGGAGTCGGCGAACGCGATGGCCTCACCGGTCAGCTGCTTGCTCCCGATGAAGCGGGCCAGGTCGGAGGCGGCCGCAGGAGGCACGTACAGGGAGAACGACCCGGCCACCTCGTCCGCGGGGTCTGCCGGCACGACCTGCAGCAGGTCGGGCGCGATCGCCCAACGATCGTCGGCGGGGTCGACCGGCTCGTACAGGCCGGTGACCCAGACCTCCTGCACCGAGCTGCGGTTCCTCAGCTCCACGCTCACCGGCCCCGCAGCGGGGTCCACGCCGAGCACCCGGGCGACGGGGAGGCTCAGACCCACCTCGAGGTCAGGGACCGGCGGCGGGTCGGGGTCCTTCGGATCGGGGAGGACGATGAGCTCCGGGGCCCGGCCCACCGGCCACGTCACGGGTTCCGAACGCCGGCCGGGCGCGTCCATCAGGAACAGCCGCGCGGAGAGGTCCGTGCCGCCGATGGTCGCGGTGTACGGGACGGACTTCACGAGCGCGATCGCCGGGCGCAGCCCCTGGGTCACGGTGTCGACCCATCCCGCCGCCTCGAGCGGTGCAGCGAACGGGAGGCCGCCGAGGCCCTGTGGCACGGCGCGGACCGTGACCGCCCCGTCGAGCCCGGCGTTGACGACGGCCGTCCGCAGCGCCGTGACGGCCGTCCGGTCCAGCAGCCGGGGGACGGCCAGCAGCGCCAGCAGGGTCGCGATCAGCAGCACCGCGGTGCCCAGCAGCAGGCCCGCGTCCTGCCGTGTGCGGCGGCGCGTCACGAGCAGCGCGTCACCCGTGGTCGCGCGTGCGCGCGTCGCCAGCGTCGTCATCGGTCGTCTCCCATCCGCAGGGCCGCCCCGGAGGTGCGGCGCACCCCGGCGACGACGACCGCCGCGACGACCGCCGACGCGCCTGCGGCGACGGCGAACGTCTGCAGGGCCTGGTCCCCCCACACCCACACGAGCCAGGGATCCGGGGCGGGGGTGCGCCCGTCGGGCGACATCGTGAGCAGGGGTGCGACGACCGCGGCCAGGCCGTAGCCCGCCAGCATCCCGGAGAGCGCGCCGACGACGACCAGGACCGTGCTCTCGGCGAGCAGGCCGCCGACCAGCCCGGGGCGGGAGGCACCGATGGCCTGCAGGCGCGCCAGCTCGAGCCGGCGGGCGCGCACCGACGCCGCCGCGACCGAGCCCGCGCCGATCAGGACGAGGAGCGCTGCCGAGAAGCCCACGAGCGACAGGGCGACGGGCACCGCGACACTGATCGGTCCGGTCAGCGCCTTGTCCTGCTCGCCCGCACGGGTGCGCACGACGGCGTCGACGTCGGTCAGCCCGGCGGCGACGGTGGCACTCGTCGCCGCGGGTGCGGCGACCCACCACGCGTCGACCATGCCGGGCGGGCCGCCGCTCTCGAGCACCGCGCGCGTGAGCGTCGTGTGGTCCGCGAGGATCGCGATCCCGCGGGGCGCCCCCGGGACGTGGTCGACGTAGCGCACGACCCGGGCGTGGACGTTGACCCCGTTGATGCTCATCGTCAGGGCGCGCGCCGTGCCGTCCAGGCGGTCGTGCAGCGCGTGGCTCGCGACGACGGGGACGGAGCCTTGCGCCGGCCACGCCCGTGCCACCAGCCGGGCGGGCGCGCTCGACCAGGGGTTCACCTCCATGTTCGACTGCAGGTCCAGGGAGCCCGCTGGCGTGGACATCGTGCTCTCGACCTCCGCCAGGAAGATCCTGTCCTCCTGGTGCAGGCCGGCGGACCAGCCGCCGACGTCGACGGCGACGGCGGTGCTCGGCGCGTCCGGGACCTCTGACGCGAACCTGATGCCTTCGGAGCGGGCGACGGTGCGCACGCCGGTGATCGACAGCTCGACCGGGGCGAGCATCACACCGGTGCCGCCGCTGCGCTCCAGCGCGAACACGAGGTCGGGCGCAAGCTCCTCGACCGTCACGAGCGCGTCCACGGCGACGACGCGCAGGGTGCCCCTGCCGGCGGGCGGGATCTCGTAGACGAGGGGTTCCGACGCCCCGAGCAAGGTCGAGCGCGGCCCGAGCTGGGTGAGGACACCGCGCTCGTCCTCGACCGTCACACCGACGAGCGCCTTGCCCGTGGTCCCCTCGAGCGTGCCGACCGTGCCTTCGACCACCAGCCACTGCGAGTCGGGCGGCAGCGGGGTGCCGGCGTCGAGCGCGGGCTGCGACTCCGCGAGCTCATCGACCACCGCGCCCCACGGCACCGCACCGTGACCGCGCAGGTCCTGCGGCCGCGACGCGTCGACCGCGACGAGCCGTGCGGACACCCCGGCGGAGTTACCACGGGGACCGAGGGAGATGGGACGGTTCACGACAGGTTGACCGTGCGCGTCGTCGTGGGCGGCCGTCGCCTCGGCGAACATCGCCGAGGCCGTGAGCGCGGGGTCGGTGATCTCGTCCGCCCGCAGGTCGGTGCCCAGTGCGAGGTTCACCTGCTCGACCTGCGACGTGCGCCAGGTCGCCGCGAACCCGGTGGCGAAGGTGCCCGCCGTCACCGCGATCGTGACGACGAGGACGGTACCGGTGGTGACCGAGGAGCGCCGTGCGACCTGCCACGCCGCGAGCGGGACGACGAACGACCGTGCGCGTCCCGCCAGCCGCTCACCGACGCGTGCGACGGGCGCGACGGCGCGCAGCGCGACCGTCGCCGCCGCCAGCGTGACGAGCGCGGGGCCCGCCACGAGCACCGGGTCGATGCGGGGTCCGTCCACGCCGCCCGTCAGGGGCGAGCCGTACACGACGAGCTGCCACATCGCGAGCCCGCCCAGCGCCAGCAGAGCGACGTCGCCACCCACGCGCAGGATCCCGGCGTGCGCGGTCCCGGTCGTCGACCCCGCGGTGTGCCACGCGGGGACGCACAGCGTCACGGCCAGCACGCCGGCCATGGCGGCGCAGGCGAGCAGCGCGCCGTCGGGCACCCCCGGGTCCATCGCGTAGCCCGCGTCGGCCAGCAGGCCCGAGCGGCTCGCGAGATCGAGCACGAGGCCGGCGAGCCACGGCGAGACCAGCCAGGTGACCCCTGCGAGCGCGAGCGCCTCGAGCACCACCAGGGACCGGAGCTGTCGTGGCGAGGCGCCGCGTGCGGCGAGCAGCTCGCTCTCGACGGCCCGTCGCTCGGCCAGGAGCCGGGCCGTCAGGAGCATGACGGCGGCGGCGAGGGTCGCCAGCAGCAGCCCGATGGTGATGACCGCCGCGCGTGTGACGACGAGCTCGCGCCAGGTGGCGTCGATCGTGTCGTCGACGTCCGTGACGAGCCGTCCCCCGACGTCCCCGAGCGCCGCGGCGAGCGTCTCGCTGCCGTCGCGCATCTCGGCCCGCAGCTCGGCGATAGCCGCGTCCGAGGCGTCGGCGAGCTGCGGGTAGGTCAGCAGGTACGCCGTGTCGACCTTCTCGGGGCCGGCGAGCGCCGCGGGGTCCACGACCAGCGGACCCCATGCGGTGGTGGTGAACATGCCGGCACCGCCCGGGACGTTGAACCCCGGCTGGATCCCGCGGCCCCACAACCTGTCCCGGGACCACGCGCCGAGCGGGCGGGCCGCCTCGTGCGTCCCGACGACCACCCACGTGCGGTACTCGGTGGTGTCCCAGTCGCGGGCGTCGATGGTCGCGCCGACCTCCCACCCGCGTGCCTCGGCCGCGACGGCGGGCACGTTGACCTCGACCCGGCCGTCGTCGTCGACGGCTCGGTCCGGCCACCGGCCCGTGAGGAGGGTCGCGGCGTCGTGCGGGAGCGATGCGAGGTAGGTCAGCTCCGGCTGCGTCGCGTCGGGGGCCTTCGGCAGCGCGTGGATCGAGCCGATCAGCCACGTCTCGTCGGTGGTGGGCACGTCACCGGTGATCTCGGCGATCCCGGCCCGCGCGTCCTCGAGCACCGGCCCCACGTCCTCGCCACCGACCCACAGGGTCGACTCGATGCGCACCTGCGCGGGGTCGAGCCGGTCGAGCGCCTCCGGCACCGCGCGGGTCTCCGCGACGTTCAGCAGCCCGGCGAGCACGCCGACGAGCGTCGTCGCAGCGACGGCCACGACCGCCACGACGAGGACGACGGCTGCCTGGTCCCGCAGCCGGCCGCGGAAGAGCCGTGGACGCCAGCGCATCAGCGGTCGACGAGACGACCGTCGGCGAGGCGCACGACCCGGTCCGCCAGCGCCACCATCACCGGGTCGTGGGTCGACACGATCGCGGTCATGCCCTCGGCCTCGACGACCGCGCGGATGAGCGCCATGACGGCGCGGCCGGTCTCGGAGTCGAGCTGGCCGGTCGGCTCGTCGGCGATGAGCAGCCGCGGGGAGTTCGCCAGGGCACGGGCGATGGCGACGCGCTGCTGCTGACCTCCCGACAGCTGCCCCGGTCGCTGCTTGGCGTGCGGCCCCAGACCCACGAGGTCGAGCAGCAGCTCGACGCGCGCCTCGCGCTCGGCGACGGGCGTGCGCCGCATCCGCAGCGGCACGCCCACGTTCTCGGCGGCCGTCAGCACGGGGACGAGACCGAACGTCTGGAACACGAACGCGACGACGTCGCGGCGCAGCGACACCAGACCCCGCTCGTCCAGCGACGACACCTCGCGTCCGGCCACGACGATGCGCCCGGCGTCGGGCCGGTCGAGCCCGCCGATCGTGTTGAGCAGCGTCGTCTTGCCGGACCCGGAGCGTCCGACGAGGGCGACGAGCTCGCCCGGGGCCACCTCGAGCGAGATGTCCTGCAGCGCGTGCACCGCGGCGTGGCCCGAGCCGAAGGTGCGGTCCACGTGCTCCACGAGCACGAGGGGCCCGTCGCCCGTGCGGTCCGCGCTGCGCGGGTCGGTCGTGGTGGCGGTCATCGGGCTCTCCGTCCGTGTCCGGTGCGGTGCGCGTCGGACGAGGCGTCGTCCGCGCCGTCCTGGCCCCGACGGACCGCGACGTGCGACTGCTCGAGCGTGAGGCGCACGCGCCCGACCAGGTCGAGGGTCTCGCGGTACTCCTGGGGCAGCTGGATGCGTCCTGCGCGGTCGAGGACGGCGAACTCCTCGGCGACCTCGTGCTCGGTCCCGTCGTCGCGCGTCGCGGTGCGGCGCAGCACCTCCGAGCTGGTGCGGCCGTCCCGGATCTCGACGGTGCGCTGCACGTGGTCGCTCACGCTCGGGTCGTGCGTGACGACGACGACGGTCGTGCCCAGCTCGCGGTTGACCGAGCGCATCGCCTCGAGGACGTCGTTCGACGTCGCGGTGTCGAGCTCGCCCGTGGGTTCGTCGGCGAACAGGACGCGCGGGGAGTTGGCCAGGCCGACCGCGATCGCGACGCGCTGCTGCTCGCCGCCGGACATCTGGCCGGGCCGCCGGTCCGCGCAGTACGCGACGCCCAGCACGTCGAGCAGGGCCGCTGCCTCGGTGCGCCGCTGCTGCCGGGGGCGACCGGCGAGCGACATGGGCAGCTCGACGTTCTCCTGGGACGTCAGGTACGGCACGAGGTTGCGCGCCGTCTGCTGCCACACGAACCCGACGGTGGAGCGGCGGTACTCGACGCGCTCGCGGGCCGTCATCGTCATGAGGTCCCACTCGGCGACCCGGACGTTGCCGGCGGTGGGGACGTCGAGCCCGGACAGCACCGACAGCAGCGTCGACTTGCCGGAGCCGGACGCGCCGACGACGGCGACGAGCTCGCCCTCCTCGACGAGCAGGTCCAGGCCCTGCAGGGCCTGCACCTCGATGCCCTCGGACTGGTAGATGCGCACGAGGGACTCGCACACGATCAGCGACGTCCGCCCGAACGCCTCGGGACGTGCCCGGGCACGTTCCTCCAGCACGGCGAGGCTCGTCGGGGGCGCGTCCTGCACCGTCGACCTGTGGTCCATGGCTTGCTCCATCCTGGTCACCGTTCACCCACCCGCAGTACTTCTCCCAGCCGGTCCCGCCGCCGCACGGCCTGCTCCGCCGCGACGGCGACGACCAGCGCGAGGAGCAGGACGACCACCGCCGCCGCCACCGGCCACCACGTGAGGTCGACCGTGGCGCCCTCCGGCTCGGCCGTGAGCAGCGTCAGCCCCAGGGCGTCGCCGATCAGCGCCGGCACGCCCAGCCCGATCACGACCCCACCGACCAGCCCGCCCAGCACCAGCGGGGCGAGCTCGCCCAGCGTGGCCCAGCGCGCGGTGCGGGCGTCGAGCCCGAGCGTGCGCAGCGCCGACAGGGTCCGCCCGCGCTCGCGTGCCGTGGCGACGACGACGAGCACCAGGGCCAGGACCGACAGGGCCGCGAGGACACCGACCGAGGCGACGAGCATGGTGGTCAGCGCCGACGTCAGCGGGCCCTGCGACCACGCGGTCCACCAGCCGTCGCGCGTCGTCACGACGATGCCCGACGCGGCGGTCGGGGCGACGTCGGGGGCCTCGACCGCGGCCACCGCACCCGGGCCGGACACCCACGCACGGTCCACCCGCGGCGCCTGCTCGGTCACGTCCGCGAGCAGGTCACGGTCGACGACCACGAGCCCGTCGTCCTGGTCCCGCGCGCCGACGTTCGCGTCGACCGGTTCGCCCTTGTCGGGCGTCAGGTCCGTGGTGCCGCGCACGTCGACCGTCATCGTCCCGCTGAAGCCGGACATGAGGACCTCGGTGCCCTCGATCGCGGCCCGCTCGAGCAGCGCGGCGCTCACGAGCGCGGGCACGGAGCCGTCGGGTCCGGGTTCGCCGAGCGTCGCGAGCCCGTCGTCGACCGGCAGCCCCATGGACCGTCGCGCCTCGGCGAGCTCGGCGGCGTCCACGACGAGCAGCGTGGCCGTGACCCCGGTGAACTCGCCGAACGCACGGCGGGTCAGCTGGGTGCCCGTCGCGACGACGGTCACGCCCGGGTCGGCCGCGAGCCGCCCGAGCAGGTCGCCGCCCACCTCCGTGTCGAGCAGGCCGTCGAGGCGCACCGGTGCGCCGACGAGCTGGTCGGCGGCCAGGTGCTGACCGGACCGGATCGTGTGGACCAGGGTCCCGGACATCACGACGAGCGCGACGGCGACCGTGACGGTGAGCAGCGGCACGACCGCCGTCGTGGCGCCGTGGGCGCGGGCGACGGCCAGCGGCGCGGCGAGCCCGCGCGAGCGCGTCACCCACCGGCCGGCGGCACGGACCACCGCGGGGGAGACCCGCACGACGACCAGGGCGGCGGCGGAGGCCAGCAGCACGGGCGCGGCCGCGAGCAGCGGGTCCACCTCGCCCGAGCCGAGCGGGATGAGCCCGCGACCGCGGACGGAGACGACCGCGGCGACGGCGAGCAGCACCACGAGCGCCTCGGCGACGAGGCGCCGCACCCCCCGGCGTGCGCGCTGCGCCGCACGGACGCGTCGGTCGGCGGGCACGCGGCGGCCCGTCCACGCCTGCGCGGCCTCGCGCGCCGCGAGCACGGCCGGGGCGAGCGCGGCGACGACCCCGACGGACACGGCCAGCAGCGCGGACCCCGGCTGGTCGTACAGCAACGCGAGCACGGCGCCCGTCGCGATCACGCCGACGCCGACCACGACCGGCACGGACTCCAGCAGTGCGCGCGTCAGGATCGAGGCGATCGACGCCCCGCGCGCCCGCTCGGCCACGAGGAAGGGACGGCGTCGCGCGACCAGGAGGGACGCGGCGAGCACGAGGCACAGCGCCGCCGTGCTCGCGACTCCCGCGACGACCAGCGAGGCCTGGGCGCGTGCGGCGGACATGCGGGCGTCGAACGCCGCAACCACCTGCGGGAGCCCGCTGGAGAGCTGCCCGGTCCTGGCCGCGAAGGACATGACCTCGGACGTCAGGGCGTGCGCGTCGCCGAGTGACATCCCCTCGGTCCGCACGGCGGCGCGCGCCGTCCCGCCGACCTTCCCCCTGCCGGCGACCTCCACCATGTCGTCGACGGACTCGACGGGGACGTACGCCGCCGTGTGGAGGGCCGTCTTGGTCGTGGACGGGGAGGTGATCGGCCCGAGCAGCCCGGGCTGTCCGACCCAGACCTGGTCCTGCGCGTCGACGGGCTCGTACAGGCCGGTGATGACGACGTGGTCGAACCGGCTGTCCGTCCGCCGGTCGATCGTGTACGGCCCGTCCGCGAGCGTGATGTCCAGCGCGGCGGCCGTGGCGGTGCTCAGACCGACCTCGACCGTGGCGGGCGTCGGAACGTCCGGTGCTGCACCGTCGTCCTCGCCGGCCGCCTCGCCCTGCGCGTCCGCCGCCTCACCCTCCGCGTCCGCCGCCTCGTCCGCGTCGGGGAGCGCAGGGCTGGGCGCGGTGCCTGCGACCCAGCGGACCGGCGACGGGCTGCCCGGCGTCGCGACGTGCACGAGCTCGAGGGCGAACAGGCCGGCAGGCGAGTCGGCGACGACGTGTCCCGACCTCACCGTCACGACCGTCTCCTCGGTGGCGTCACCGAACTGCGACTCCAGCCACTGCGCCGCGGTGTACGCGTCGTCGACGGGACCCTCCGAGAGGTCGATCACCGGCGGTGGGACGGCGATGAGGTCGGCGTCGGTGCCGGCCGCACGGATGGTCTGGCGGACGGCCTCGTCCGCGGTCCGCTCGAGCAGGCGCGGCACCCCGAGCGTCAGGACGAGCGTCACCAGCAGCAGCAGCGCGGTGCCGACGAGCAGACCGGTGTCCTGCCTCGCGCGCCGCTTCGTGACGAGCAGGGCGTCGGCGCCGGTGGCGCGCACGCGCGTCGCGAGGGGGGTCACCGGTCGTCCCCCAGCCGCAGCAGCGTGCCCGAGGCGCGTCGGACCAGCGCCGCGGCGAGGACCGCGACGACGGCGCACGCGGCGAGCGTCAGGCCGCCCGTGATCGTGAGCGCGGCGACGTCGTCCCAGCTCGGTAGGGGTGCGGGCACCGGTGTCCGGCCGTCGGCGGACACCGTCAGGACGGGCGCGACGACCCGGGCCAGGCCGTAGCCGATCCCGAGGCCCGCGCCGGCACCGAGCGTCACCAGCAGCGCGTGCTCGCCCACGAGCCCGGCGACGAGCGACGGCCGCGCCGCACCGAGCGCCTGCAGGCGCGCCAGCTCCAGGCGACGCGAGCGCACGGCGGCCGTGGCGCTCGTGCCGAGCCCCACGAGGACCAGCACACCGGTCGCAGCGGTGACGAGGGACAACGCCGCAGGCACGGCAGCCCGCAGCGGGCCCGTCACGGCGGATGCGCGCTCGCTCACCCGCACGGTCGCGTCCCCGCCCGCGGCCGCCGCCACGGCCGCCGCGAGTGCCGGCGCGGCGTCGTCGGACGCCGTCAGCCACCACGCGTCGGCGAGGGTGTCGGTGCCGCCGGCCTCGACGATCGCCCGGCCCAGCGCGGTCCGGTCCACGAGCATGGCAGGCCCGCGCGGGCTCCCCGGCAGGTACGGGACGATGCCGTCGACCTGCAGCTTCACCGCGGCGTCGCCGACCCGCATCCAGAAGACGTCGACCGGTCCGCCGAGGACCGCGCTCTCGGCGAGCTCCTCGGTGATCACGGCCCGCACGACCCCCTGCGGTTCCCAGGCGTGCGCGACGAGACCGCCGTTGGTGCTCGTCATCCCCGTCATGTCGAACTCACCGTCGAGCACCAGCGCGTTCGTGGGCCGACCTGCCGGGTCGGGCGCCGTCGCCGCCGTGCCCGAGACCAACGAGCGGGTCGTGCCCTTGCTGGTCGTGTAGCCCTGCCAGGTGGCGCCGCTGAGGTCGACCGGCGTGCCGGCGCTCGACAGGGCCGCCTGCTCCTCGGTCGCCCCGGCGGCACGGTCGACGACGCGCGCGTCGTGCAGCGCCAGGCCGACGTGGCCGAGCCGCTCGCCGGGCCCCGTCGCGTCGGTGGCGGCGCGCGGCGGCTCGAGGAGGGTGATCGAGGCGGTGGCGGCGACGAGGCGCACCGTGCCCAGAGCCCGCGGCAGGGGCACCACGACCTCCTGCGGCACACCCAGGGTCTGCTTGGGCACGGTCACCCAGGACCGCAGGCCTGTGTCGTCCTCGACGGCCAGCCTGAGGTTGGCGGTGCCCACCGCGGCCGGCGCGGAGGCGGACGTCACGGTGGCGACGAGCCAGTGGGGGTCCCCGGGGAGCGGCGTGCCGGGGCTCTTCTCGACGGGCTTGCCGTGGCTCGTGACCGAGAGACCACCGACGACGTTGGGCCAGCCCGGCTGCGAGCGGCCCCGCAGCGCCTCCGGGTGGTCGGTGTCGACGGCGAGGAGCTGCGTGTCGACCAGGGCGCTGCCGCGGTCGGTGCCGAGCGACTGCCCGACGACCACGGGCCGCTGGCCGACGGGTTGCACACGGGTGCCCGCAGGGGCGTCCGCGACGGCCGCGCGGACGTCCGCCGACGTCGTCAGCGGTTCACCGCGCTGGACGTCGACACGGGCGTCGGTGCCCACCGCGGCGTCGACCTGCTCGAGCTGTGACGTGCGCCAGGTCGTCTGGAACGCGTGCGAGAACGTGGCGGCGGCCACGGCGAGGACGACGACGAGCGTCGTGCCGGCCGCGGCGGCGGGACGGCGTGCCACCTGCCAGGCGGCGAGCGGGGCGACCAGCGAGCGGCTGCGGTCGGCGAGCGCGTCGGCGACGCGAGCGACGGGCGTGACGAGGCGCAGCGCGAGCACCGCGGCCCCGAGCGCGACCAGGGCCGGCCCGGCCACGAGGACGGGATCGAGGCGCACACCCGACGCCGACGTCGACGCCGTCAGCGGGGCGCCGTAGTCGAGCAGCTGCCACAGCGTGACCCCGGCGAGTGCCACGAGGGCGAGGTCCGCACCCGTGCGGACGAGCCCGACGTGCGCGGACGAGCTCGACGAGCCGCTGACGTGCCACGAGGGCACGACGAGGGCCACGGCCAGGACGGTCGCGACGGCGGCGCACGCGAGCCACACCGACGGCGGCACACCGGGCGGCGTGTGGAGCCCGGCGGTGTCGAGCCCGCCGTACGCGGCGAGCCACGAGAAGGCGCCGCGCGCGAGCCACGGGGCGACGCCGGCCGCGACGGCGGCCAGGACCACCGCCTCGAGGACGGCGAGCGACCTGAGCTGGCTCGGCGAGGCGCCGCGCGCGGCGACGAGCTCGCCTTCGGAGGCACGCCGCTCCCCGAGCATGCGGGCGGCGAGCAGCATGACGGTCGTCGCCAGCACGACGAGGAGCAGCCCGACCACGATCACGCCGACGCGCGTCACCGCGAGCTCACGCCACGCCGCGTCGATGGTCTCGTCGAGCGTGGTGCGCACCGCGCCGCTGACGTCGGCCTCGCCGAGCGCCTTGGCCAGGAGCACCTGCGCCGAGTCGAGCGCCTCCCGCGTCGCCGGGACCGCGCCGCGGGGGGCGTCGGCGACCTGCGGGGTGACGTACAGCTGCGCCGTGTCGACCAGGCCCTCGCCGAGCAGCGCCTCGGGCGCGACGATCATGGGTCCCCACAGGTCGGTGAGGATCTTGCCCATCGTGCCGGGCACGGGGAACGCCCCGTCGTGCGAGGTGCCGCCCAGCCGGTCCCGCTTCCACTCCGTCGCCGTGCCGGTGATCCGGTGCGTGCCGACGACGAGCCACGTGTCCGTCGTCTCCGCGCCGGTCACGTGCACCGGTACCTGGCTGCCGACGCTCCACCCGTACCGCTGCGCGGCCACCTGCGGGACGTTGACCAGCAGCAGACCGGCGTCGTCCCGCGCGCGGTCGGGCCAGGTCCCGGACAGCAGGTCCGCCTGCTCGGGTACCAGCGGGGTGCTGGCGGCGTACGCGAGCGGGTCCGCGGGCGTCCCGTCGGGGCGGGGCAGCGACCACAGGCGGCCGTGCAGCCACGCCTCGCTCTCGGCGGGCAGGTCGCCCAGCACCCCGGTCAGGGCCCGCTCGGCCGCGGTGAGCGCAGCCGCGGAGTCCTTGTTGCGCACCCGGATGTTGGCCTCGAGCGTCACCGCCGAGTCGGGCGCCCGCGCGATCGCCGCGTCGAGCGCGTCGTTGCTCGTGACGTCGAGGAGGAACGCGAAGGTGCCGAGCAGGGTGGTGGCGACGAACGTGACCAGGGCGACCGTCGCGACGACCGCGGCCTGGTCGCGCAGCCGTCCGAGGAGGATCCGCGACCGCCACCCCATCCGGCCCACCTCCCGCAGCATCGCTGACCGCCCGGTGCGGCTCGGCTGACGGCGATGCTAGGCGACACGAAGCCGCAGGTGGATGCTGCTTCAACACCCGTTCGAGTGACACAAAAGGTTGGGGAGCAACGGGGGTGGATTCACCCTCTCGGGTGCGTCGTCGCGCCTCCCGCGCGAGCGACCCGTCACGGACCGCCGACCCGCAGGACCTGCCCCAGGCTGTCGCGGCGTCGCGCCCCCTGCTCCACCACGACGGCCACGAGCACGGCCAGCACCAGCACGGCGACCGCTGCCACCACGGGCCACCACGTCAGGTCCACCGTGGTCCCCTGCGGCTCGCCCGTCAGACGGCGCAGGCCGAGCGACCCCCCGATCAGGGCAGGCAGGCCGAGCCCGATCGCGCACCCGCCGACGAGACCGCCGACGACGAGGGGGGCGAGCTCCCCGAGCGTCGCCCGGCGCGCGGTCCGCAGGTCCATGCCGAGCGTGCGCAGCGCGGACACCGTGCGGCCGCGCTCGCGGGACGTCGCGACGACCACCAGGACGACCGCGAGCACCGCGAGGACGGCGAGGACGCCGGCGGCGGCGAGCAGCAGGGACGTCATGGCGGCCGGGACGGGGGAGTGCGACCACGCCTGGAACCAGCCGTCGCGGGTGGTGACGGTCAGCCCGGAGGTCGCGACCGGACCGACGGCGGCGGTGGCGACCGCCTCGACCGCCCCCGGACCGGCGACCCACGCCCGGTCGACGCGGACCTCCTGCTCGGGCTCGGCGGCCAGCCGGTCGCGGTCGACGACGACGATCCCGTCGTCGGCCGAGCGGACCGGCAGGGAGGCACGTGCGTCCAGCGGCGGCGCGCCCCGGTCCGGTGGCAGGTCCGTCGCCCCGCGCAGGTCCAGGCGGATCGTGCCGGTGACGCCCGTCATGGCGATCTCGGTGCCCGTCAGCGCGGCCACCTCGAGCAGCGCGGGGCTGGCGAGCGCGGGGACGGCCCCGCCCTGCCCGGGCTCCCCGAGCGTGGCCAGGCCCGGGACCTCGCGCAGGCCGAGCTCGCGGCGCACCGTGGCGAGCTCGGCCGCGTCGACGACCAGCAGCGTGGCCGTGAGCCCGGTGCGCTCGCCGAACGTCCGCCGGCTCAGCTGGGCGCCCGCGGCCACGGCGGTGACACCGGGCTCGTCGCCCAGGGTCTCCAGCAGCGTCTGGCCCGCCGGTGTCCCCATCGGCCCGTCGATGCGGACGGGGGCGCCGACGAGCTCGTCCGCTGCGAGCTGCTGCCCCGTCCGCACGGTCTGCACGAGCGTCCCGGACAGCACGAGGAGCGCCACCGCCACGGTCGTGGCCAGCAGCGGGACGACGGCCGTCGCGGCGGCGTGCGCGCGCGCCGCCGCGAGCGGTGCCGACAGCCCACGGGACCGGACGGCCCACCGGCCGGCCACCCGGACGACCGTGGGGGAGAGCCGCACCACGACGAGCGCGGCCGCACCGGCGACGAGCGCCGGTGCCGCCGCCAGCAGCGGGTCGATCCCGCCCGACGCCAGCGGCACGACGCCGCGCCCGCGCACCGAGACCACGGCGGCGACGGCCAGGACGACCACGACCGCCTCGGCGACGCGACGGCGGGCGTGGCCGCGGGCCCGCTCCGCTGCGCGCTCCTCACGGTCGGCCGGGACGCGCCGCCCGTTCCACGCGGTCGCGGCCTGGAGCGTCGCGAGGACGGCGGGGGCACCGGCGGCGACGCCCGCGACGGCGAGGGCGAGCGTCACCGACGCCTCCTGCTCGGGCAGCCACCACTCGACGGCAGCGGCCGCCAGCACACCGACGAGGACCACGACCGGCACGGTCTCGAGCAGCGACCGCAGGGCGACGGAGACGAGGGACGCGCCCCGGGCCCGCTCGGCGGCCACGAGGTCGCGCCGCCGGCCGGCGAGGAGCGACGCGCTGAGCACGAGGCACAGCGCGGCGGCCGTGGCCACACCGGCGAGCACCAGGGACGCCTGGGCGCGCGCGGCGGACATCCGTGCGTCGAACGCCGCGACGACGCCGGGGAGGCGGGTCGTCACCCCGCCCGACCGGGCCGAGAGCGACTCGACCGCCTCGACGAGGGTGTGCGCGTCGGCCACCGTCATGCCGTCGGTGCGGACGGCGGCACGCGCGGCCACGGACACGTCCCGGCGCCCCACCGCCGTCACCAGGTCACCGACGGACCCCGCAGGGACGTACGCCGACACCTGCATCGTCGTCCTGGCGCCCGGAGGTGCCGCGCGCACCGCGAGCAGGCCCGGCGAGTCGAGCCACAGCGACGCCGCCGGGTCCGCCGGTTCGTACAGCCCCGTCACCACGAGGTCGAGGCGCTGCCCGGCCTGTTCCCGGCGGAGCACGACCAGTCCGTCGTCGAGCGCCAGTCCCAGGTCCTCGGCCGCGACCGCGCTCAGCCCGACCTGGACGGTCCGCGTCTGCCGGCCGTCGACCGGGTCGAACACACCCTGCGCCGCCGGGGCGACCGCGGTGGGCTCCGTGCCGGCGACCCACCGCACCGGTGCGGCGTCCTGACCCGGGACGGCGACGTGGACGAGGGTCGCGGCGACGTCCCCCGCAGGGGTCGGGACCGTCAGGTGCCCGGTGCGCAGCGTCACGACCGGGTCGTGGATGCGGTCCCCGAACGCCGAAGCCAGCCACGCGGCGGCGTCGTGGCCGACGTCGGCGAGGTCCTCGCCCTGCAACTGCTCGGGGGCGACGGCCGCCACGAGGTCGGCGTCGAAGCCCGCCACGGTGATCGTCTCCCGCAGGGCGGCGTCGGCCGCGCGCTCGACCAGGCGTGGCACGGCGAGCGTCAGCACGAGCGCGCACAGGAGCAGCACCGCCGATCCCGCGAGCAGGCCGACGTCCTGGACGGCGCGCCGCCGGGTGACGAGCCAGGCGCCGGCCGTGGCCGCGCGCAGGCGGGTGCGGGCGCTCACCGGTCGTCCCCCATCCGCAGCAGGGCACCCGACGCCCGCCGCACCAGCAGCGCGGCGAGCGCGCCGACGACCGCGCACGCCCCCAGCGCCAGGCCGGCGGTGAGGAGCAGCACGGGACCCGCGTGCCACGCCGGGACCGGCTGCGGCACCGGCGCCGCGCCGTCGGGGGAGACCGTCAGGAGCGGGGCGACCACGCGCGTCAGCAGGTACCCGATCACGAGGCCCGTGCTCGACCCGAGCGCGACGAGCAGCGCGTGCTCACCCACGAGGCCGGTCACGAGCGTGGGCCGCGCCGCTCCGAGCGCCTGCAGGCGGGCCAGCTCCAGGCGGCGTGAGCGGACCGACGCGGCGGCGCTCGCACCGAGCCCGACCAGTGCGAGCAGCGCCGTGGCCACCGTGACCAGCCCGAGCGAGGCCGGCACGCTGCTGCTCAGGGCGCCGGTCACCGCCTCGTCCCCTGCCGTGACGCGCACCGTGGGGCTCGCGCCGAGCGCGTCGGCGAGCTGTGCCGCCGTGCGGGCCGCGGTGACGTCGGGCGCCGTCAGCCACCAGGCGTCGACGAGCGGGTCGGTGCCGCCGGCCTCGACCGTGGCCCGCGCGAGTGCCGTCCGGTCGGCGAGCACGGCGGGCCCCCGCGGGGTCCCGGGCACGTACGGCACGAGCGCGGTCGCCCGGGCGCGCACGACCCCGTCGCCCGTCCCCAGCCGGAACTCGGCCCCGACCGTGATCTCGCCGCGCTCGGCGAGGTCGCGCGTCATGACGACGGGTACCGGGCCGACCGACGGCCAGCTGTGCGCCGCCAGGAGCGCGCCGTCCCGGGCGGCGACCTCCAGGTCGAACGTGCCGCGCAGCACCAGCGCGTCGGGCGGGACCGCTGCCGCGGCGTCGAGGCCGTCACGGTCCGTCCTGAGCCCGGAGCCCGTCGCACCGGTGCCCGCGCCGGCCCGCCAGCTCGTGTCCCGCAGGTCCACGCGCACGCCGCGGTCACGCGCGTCCAGGGCGGCGCCCAGCGTGGTCAGGCGCGCCGTGCGGTCCACGACCCGCACGTCGCCCACCGCCACCCCGAGGTCACCGAGCGGGGGTGGGGCGTTCGCCACGTTCGCGGCGCGCGGGGGTGCGGGGCCGGAGGCGAGGACCGCCCGCAGCGCGACGACGCGCAGCGGCCCGTGCGCCCGGGGGACCTCCACGGCCACCGTCGAGGGGTCCGTCAGGTCCGTGACCGACGCGGTGAGCCACGCCTGCACGCCGGCGTCGTCCTCGACCGCCAGCATCACGAGGGCCGTGCCCTCCAGGTCCGGGCCCGCCAGGGGCACCACCCGGGCCGTGAGCCACTGCGGGTCGCCCGGGAGCGGGACGCCTGTGGCACCGGACGCCGCCGCGTCCGACCGCTCGCCGGCCAGCCCGTCCAGCAGCGTGGCCCAGGACGGGTCGACGCGCCCGCGCAGCGCCTCGGGGTGCCGGGTGTCGACGCCGGTCAGGTGCGTGTCCAGCCCGTACGTCGGGATCGCGCTCGACCTGGAGCCCCCGACCGTGCCACCCCTGTCGGTGACGGCCTGCGGCCGGGTGCCGTCCGGTGCCTGCGCGAGGGCGGTGCGCACGTCCGCCGAGACCGTCAGCGGCTCGGTGCGCGAGGCCGCGAACCGGATGTCGGTGCCGACGGCGAGGTCGACCTGCTCGAGCTGCGAGACGCGCCACGTCGCGGCGAACGCCTGCGCGAAGGTGGCCGTCGCCACCGCGAGGACCACGACGAGGGTCGTGGCGGTCGCGGTGACGGTCCGGCGGGACACCTGCCAGGCGGTGAGCGGTGCGAGCAGGGACGTGCTCCGGCTCGCGAGCGCGTCGACCCCGCGCGCCACGGGACCCACCAGGCGCAGCGAGAGGACCGCGACCGCGAGCGTGACGACGGCGGGTCCGGCGACGAGCACGGGGTCCAGGCGTGCCGCCGACGGGCCGTGCGTCAGCGGTCCGCCGTGCGCGAGCAGCTGCTGCAGCGTGACGGCCCCGAGCACGACCAGGCCCACGTCGGTGCCCGCCGCGACGAGGCGGGTGTGCGGGGAGGCGCTCGACGAGCCGCGCGTGTGCCACGCCGGCACCACCAGCACGACGGCCAGCACCAGCGCAGCGGCGCCGCACGCGAGCCACACCGGGACGGGCACTCCCGGCGGGACGCGCACCCCCGCCGCGCCCAGGGCGGAGCTCTCGAGCAGCTGCGTGAACGCGACCCGCGCCGCCCACGGTGCCGTCGCCGTGACGGCCGCGGCGAGGACGCACGCCTCGACCACTGCCGGCGAGCGCAGCTGCGCAGGGGTCGCTCCGCGCGCGACCAGCAGCGCGCCGTCACCGCGCCGACGCTCCGCGACCGCACGTGCGGCCAGCAGCATCACGGTCGTCGCCAGGACGGCCAGCAGGAGCCCGGCGACGGTCACGCTCACGCGCGTGACGGCGAGCTGCCGGACGGCGCCGTCCACCGTGTCGCCGAGCCGGGTCTGCACGGTCCCGACCGCCCGCACCGGCTGCAGCGCGGCCGACAGCAGCGGTTGTGCCGCGGCGAGCCGGTCCCGCGCCTGAGCGAGCTCGCCGCGCGGCGCGGCGGACAGGTCGGGTGTGGCGACGAGGTGGATCCGCTGCGCGGCACCGGGTTCGAGCAGCGCGTCCGCGGCGACGACCACGGGTCCCCACGCGTCGGTGGTGCTGTAGCCGCGCGACCCCGGCACGGGGAAGTCGCGCGCGTGCCCCGCCCCGTCGAGCAGGTCCCGTGACCACGTCACCGCGGGCCCCGTGAGCTCGTGCGTCCCGACGACCATCCAGCTGTCGGTCCGCGCGTTGCCGATGGTGCTGACCGGCACCTCGGAACCCACCCGCCAGCCGTAGCGCTCCGCGGCGACGGCCGGCACGTTGACCTGGAGGCGGCCGGCGTCGTCGCGGGGCGCAACGGGCCACCCACCGGACAGGAGGTTCGCGTGCTCCGGCACCTGCGGCGTGCTCAGGGGGTAGGCGAGGGGGCGCTGGGCCCCGGTGCCGTCGGCCGGTGCGACGCGCCACAGGTGGCCGGTCAGCCAGACGCCGCGGTCGTACGGGATGTCGCCCAGGGTCGAGCGCAGCGTGTCCTCCGCGGCCTCGAGCGTGGCCCGCACGTCACGGTCGCCGACGTCCACGACGGCCTCGAGGTCCAGGTCGGCGGCCGGGGCGCGGGACAGTGCGGCGTCGACCGCGTCCTGGCCGGTCACGTCGACGAGGAACGCGAAGGTGCCCAGCAGCGTGGTGGCGGCGAACGCCACGACGGCGGCGGTCGCGAGGACGGCGGTCTGGTCACGCAGGCGCCCGAGGAGCACCTGCGAGCGCCAGCCCATGCGTGCACCTCCCGTGTCGCGTCCGTGCCCGGACGACTGACGGCGATGCTAGGGGCGACGAATCCGCACGTGAGGGCTGCGGGAGAACCCGTTCGGGTGACACCGGAGGTTGGGTCCGCAGCGGGGTGGATCCGTCCGGGGTGCCCCGGTCGACGGCGCGACCCGGGCACCCCGGGCGCTCACGCCTGCGGCGGCCGCGTCATCGCGAGCACGTCGAGCGCCGTGTCGAGCTGCTCGATCGTCAGCTCGCCCCGCTCGACGAAGCCGAGGTCGATCGTCGCCTGGCGGATGGTGACTCCCGCCCGGACGGCGTGCTTGGCGATCTTCGCGGCGTTCTCGTAGCCGATCGTCCGGTTGAGCGGCGTGACGATCGACGGCGAGGACTCGGCGAGCGCGCGGGCGCGCTCGACGTTGGGCGTCGTGCCTGCGACGGTGCGGTCGGCCAGCACGCGCGACGCGTTGGCCAGCAGGCGGATCGACTCGAGCACGGCCGACGCGATGACGGGGATCTGCACGTTGAGCTCGAACGAGCCCGACGCACCGGCCCACGCGACCGTCGCGTCGTTGCCCACGACGCGCGAGCAGACCATGAGCACGGCCTCCGGGACGACCGGGTTGACCTTGCCGGGCATGATCGACGAGCCGGGCTGCAGGTCGGGCAGTGCGATCTCGCCGAGCCCCGTGTTGGGGCCGGACCCCATCCAGCGCAGGTCGTTGCAGATCTTCGTCAGGCTCACGGCGATCGTGCGCAGCGCGCCCGACAGCTCGACGAGGCCGTCGCGCGACGACTGCGCCTCGAAGTGGTCGCGCGCCTCGGTCAGCGGCAGCCCCGTGTCCTCGACGAGCAGCGCGATGACCCGCTGCGGGAACCCGGCGGGGGTGTTGATGCCCGTGCCGACGGCCGTGCCGCCCAGGGGCACCTCGGCGGCGCGCGGCAGCGCCGCCTGCAGGCGCTCGACGCCGTAGCGCATCGCGGCGGCGTACCCACCGAACTCCTGGCCGAGGGTCACCGGGGTCGCGTCCATGAGGTGGGTGCGACCGGACTTCACGACCTGCGCCCACGCGGTCGCCTTCTCCTCGAGCGCGCCCGCGAGGTGCTCGAGCGCCGGGACGAGGTCGCGGACGACGCCGGCGGTGGCGGCCACGTGCACCGACGTCGGGAAGACGTCGTTCGACGACTGCGACGCGTTGACGTGGTCGTTCGGGTGCACGGCGCGCCCCAGCAGGCGGGTCGCCAGCGTCGCCAGGACCTCGTTGGTGTTCATGTTCGAGCTGGTGCCCGAGCCCGTCTGGTACACGTCGACCGGGAAGTGGGCGTCGTGGACGCCCGAGGCGACCTCGTCCGCGGCCGAGGCGATCGCGTCGGCCACGTCCTGCGGCAGCACGCCCAGCTCGGCGTTCGCGCGCGCGGCCGCCTTCTTCACGCGGGCGAGCGCCTCGATGTGGCCGCGCTCGAGCGTGCTGCCCGAGATCGGGAAGTTCTCGACCGCGCGCTGGGTCTGCGCGCGGTACAGCGCGTGGGCGGGGACGCGCACCTCGCCCATCGTGTCGTGCTCGATGCGGTACGCGGGCTGGGCCTCGGCCGCGACGTCGGGACCGTTCGTGTCAGTCATGCGCCCATCCTTCCACCGCCGTCGCGTCGGGGCGCGCAGGCTTCCGGTGGCGGAACGCTGCAGGTCGTAGTCATATGTGAAGCACCGAAAGACCCTTCCGACGACGCGAGAGGTCAGGTACCCCGGTGCAACGACGCACAGCCCTCCTCGCCCTGGCGTTGGTGGCCCCGTTGGCCGCCTGCGCGTCGGCCGAGGCCGGGCCGCCCACGCTCACGTGGTACATCAACCCCGACTCCGGCGGGCAGGCACGCATCGCGGCCGAGTGCAGCGAGGAGTCCGACGGCGCGTACCGCCTCGACGTCGCACTCCTGCCGCGCGACGCTCCGGGCCAGCGCGAGCAGCTGGTCCGGCGGCTCGCGGCCAACGACACGTCGATCGACCTCATGAGCATCGACCCGCCGTTCGTCCCGGAGTTCTCCAACGCGGGCTTCCTGGCCGAGATCCCGGACGACGTGGCGCAGACCGTCACGCAGGACGTGGCCGAGGGGGCCGTCGCGGCGGCCACGTACGGCGACGAGCTCGTCGTCGTGCCGTTCTGGGCCAACACGCAGCTGCTCTGGTACCGCAAGTCCGTGGCCGAGGCCGCAGGCCTGGACATGTCGCAGCCGGTCACGTGGGACCAGATCATCGACGCGGCCGAGCAGCAGGACGTCACGGTCGCGGTCCAGGGCACGCGCGCCGAGTCGCTCACCGTGTGGGTCAACGCGCTGGTCGAGTCCGCCGGCGGGCACATCCTCGAGAACCCCGACGAGGAGGACCCGCAGGCCGTCACGCCGAGCCTCGACAGCGACGCCGGCCGCACCGCTGCGCAGATCATGTCGGACCTCGCCGCCTCGGGTGTCGGGGGGCCGCAGCTCTCCAACGCCGACGAGGACATCAACGCCTCGATGTTCGAGGGCGACTCCGCGGGCTTCATGGTCAACTGGCCGTTCGTCTGGCAGCGCGCCAACGCGGGCGTCGAGTCCGGCAGCCTCGACCAGTCGGTCGTCGACGACTACGGCTGGGCGCAGTACCCGCAGGCGGTCGAGGGTGAGCAGTCCCGCCCGCCGATCGGGGGCGTCACGCTCGGCGTCAGCGCGTTCAGCGAGAACCCCGACCTGGCGTTCGAGGCCGCGCAGTGCATCGTCCAGCCCGAGAAGCAGGCGGCGTACTACCTGTCGGACGGCAACCCGCCCGGGTCGCTCGTGGCGTTCGACGACCCCGAGGTGCAGGAGGCCTTCCCGATGGCCGACCTCATCCGCGAGTCGCTGCAGAATGCCGCACCACGGCCGCAGACGCCGTTCTACAACGAGGTGTCGACGAGCGTGCAGCGCACGTGGCACTCGCCCCGCAGCGTCTCCCCGGACTCCACCCCGGCCTCCGGCGACACGCTCATCACCGACGTCCTGCAGGGGAGGGCACTGCTGTGAGCGCCGCGACCACCACCGTCCCCGCCGCGGCTGACGCGGCCACCGACCGGCCCCGCAAGCCGCGCCGGTCGGACCGGGCGCGCCAGGAGGCCCGGCTCGGGCTGCTGCTGTGCGCGCCCGCGATCCTCGTCCTCGTCGCCGTCGTGGGCTACCCGATCCTGCAGGCCGTGTGGGACTCGCTGTACAGCTACAAGCTCACCAACCCCGACGCCCGGCGGTTCGTCGGCCTGGAGAACTACGCGCTGATCCTGTCCGACTCGATCTGGTGGCAGGCGCTGTGGGTGACCGTGCTCATCACGGTCGTCACCGTGGTGGTCGAGCTCGTCCTCGGGTTCGCCCTGGCGCTGGTGATGAACAACGCGCTGAGCACCATGCGTCCCACGCTGCGCACGGCGATCCTCATCCCGTACGCGATCATCACGGTCGTCTCGGCGTTCGCGTTCCGGTTCATGTTCGACCTGACCAGCGGGTTCATGAACAGCTGGCTGCCGTTCGTGCCCGACGACCTGGACTGGTTCGCGTCGTTCGGCACCGCGATCACGGTCATCTGCATCTCGGAGATCTGGAAGACGACGCCGTTCATCTCGCTGCTGCTGCTGTCGGGGCTCGCGCAGGTCCCGGGCGAGCTGCAGGAGGCGGCGAAGGTCGACGGCGCCACCTGGTGGCAGCGGATGCGTCGCGTGACGATCCCGAACATGAAGGCCGCGATCATGGTCGCGCTGCTGTTCCGGGCCCTCGACGCGTTCCGCATCTTCGACAACATCTTCATCATGACGAACGGCGCGGCGGGCACCGAGTCGGTGTCGTTCCTGGCCTACCGGCAGACCATCCAGCGCCTGGAGATCGGCATCGGCTCGGCGGTGTCCGTGCTGCTGACCATCTGCGTCGCGCTCATCGCGCTGGTGTTCGTCAAAGGCTTCAAGGTCAACCTGGCGGCGTCGACGAGGGCGGGACGATGAGCGGGCGGACGAAGGCGTGGTGGTGGGTCGGCGGGATCCTGATCGTCCTGTACTGCCTGTTCCCGGTGGCGTGGATCGTGTCGCTGTCGCTCAAGGCGCCGGCCGACCTCGACGACGGGTCGTTCCTGCCCACGGCGGTGTCGTGGCAGAACTACCAGCTCATCCTCACCGGTGACGCGTCCGAGCTGTTCCTGCCGGCGCTGCGCAACTCTGTGGGCATCTGCCTCATCGCCACCGGGATCGCGGTCGTGCTGGCGGCGCTGTGCGCGTACGCGGTCGCCCGCCTCGACTTCCCCGGCAAGGCGCTGGTGCTCGGCCTCGCGCTCGGGGTGTCGATGTTCCCCGTCATCTCGATCGTCACGCCGCTGTTCAACATCTGGCGTGCGATCGGGTTGTTCGACACGTGGCCCGGCCTGATCATCCCGTACCTGTCGATCACGCTGCCGCTGTCGATCTGGACCCTGACCGCGTTCTTCCGGGAGATCCCCTGGGAGATGGAGCAGGCCGCACAGGTCGACGGCGCGACGACCGCCCAGGCGTTCCGCAAGGTCATCGTGCCGCTCGCAGGCCCGGGTGTGGCGACCACCGCGATCATCGCGTTCTTCCTCGCGTGGAACGACTTCGTCTACGGGATCTCGCTGACGTCCACCGAGCGCGCCCGGCCCGTGCCGGCTGCGCTCGCGTTCTTCACCGGTGCCTCGCAGTTCGAGGAGCCCACGGGGGCCATCTCGGCCGCCGCCGTCATCGTCACCATCCCCGTCGTCGTGCTGGTGCTGCTGTTCCAGCGTCAGATCGTCGCCGGACTCACCCAGGGCGCCGTCAAGGGCTGACCCGTCCGACGTCCGAAGGAGGACCGTCATGGCATCGATCACGCTGAAGAACGTCGTGAAGAAGTACGGCGACGGGTACCCGGCCGTGAACGACGTGAGCCTCGACATCGACGACGGCGAGTTCGTCATCCTCGTCGGGCCGTCCGGCTGCGGGAAGTCCACGCTGCTGCGGATGGTCGTCGGGCTGGAGGACATCAGCGACGGCGAGATCGTGATCGACGGCGACGTGGTCAACGACAAGGCGCCGCGTGACCGCAAGCTCGCGATGGTGTTCCAGAACTACGCGCTGTACCCGCACCTCACCGTGTTCGAGAACATCGCGTTCCCGCTGCGCCTGGACAAGGGCAAGTTCTCCGAGGACGAGGTCCGCACACGTGTCGAGAAGGCCGCCGACACGCTCGAGCTGCGCGAGCACCTCGACCGCAAGCCCGCGAACCTGTCCGGCGGCCAGCGCCAGCGCGTCGCCATGGGGCGCGCCATCGTCCGCGAAGCGCGCGCGTTCCTGTTCGACGAGCCGCTGTCGAACCTCGACGCCAAGCTCCGCGGCCAGATGCGCACCGAGATCGCCCGCATGCAGCGCCGGCTCGGCACCACGACGATCTACGTGACGCACGACCAGACTGAGGCGATGACGCTGGGCGACCGTGTCGCCGTCCTCAAGAAGGGTGTGCTGCAGCAGGCCGCCAGCCCGCGGGCGCTGTACGACCAGCCCGTCAACCTGTTCGTCGCCGGCTTCATCGGCTCGCCGCCCATGAACTTCCTGCCCGGGGAGGTCGACGGCGACGTGCTGCGCCTCCCGCTCGCGGAGGTCCCGCTGACGGACGACCTGCGCACGCGGATCGGGAGCCGCGACCTCGTCATCGTCGGCCTGCGGCCCGAGCACATCGAGGACTCCGACACCCTCGACGACGACACGCGTGCCAAGGGCGTGACGTTCGAGGCGGACGTCGACGTGGTCGAGTGGCTCGGCCCCGAGCTCTACGCGTACATCCCGTTCGAGACACGCGGCGAGGTCGCTGAGACGCTGACCGAGCTCGACCGGGACCTCGACGGCGAAGGCATGCGCACGCAGTTCATCGCGGCGCTCGGCGCCGAGTCGCACGTGCGTGACGGTGACGCCGCCGAGCTGTGGTTCGACCCGGCGCGGCTGATGATCTTCGACCCCGAGACGGGCGACAACCTCACCTACGACGCGGACGCGGCGAAGAAGGCCGACGAGGACAGCGTCGAGGAGCGTCGGCGCGCGACCGAGCGGGCGCGCAAGCGCGTAGACCGCACCCCCGAGCGCACCGAGACCACCCCCACCCCAGCCGCCTAACCCCAACCCACCCCAACACCCCAACACCCACCCCAGCCGCCGAACTCGACGTTCGGCGGCTTCTGGAGGTCCGATCGCCGCCGAACTGCGAGGTCGGTCGAGTGGTGTCCCGAAGGGTGGACGGTCAGTCAGTCGAGGGTGGGACGACGCCCATGCCTGCGCCGATGTCGCCGATCACGCGGGCGAGGCGGGCGCGGCCGTCGGCGAGGGTGTACTCGAGCGCCACGATCGCGCAGCGCCCGGCGGCGATCTCGTCCGCGAGCGACACCGAGTAGCCGTGCAGCTGCCGTGCGGTGTGCAGCACGTGCTCGTGGCCGAGCGTCGCGGCGTCGAACGAGTCGAGCGGGCGGCCCGAGGCGGTCAGCCCCACGATCGACGGGATCACGCGGTCGACCACGGCCTGCACGAACCCCGGGGGCACGTTGCCGTTCGTCATGGCGTCGACGGTGGCCGCGACCGCACCGCAGGAGTCGTGCGCGAGGACCACGACGAGCGGTGCACCGAGCACCGTGACCCCGTACTCGATCGACCCGATGACGGTCGTGTCCAGCACGTGGCCGGCGGTGCGGACGACGAACAGGTCACCCAGGCCCTGGTCGAAGATGATCTCGGCCGCGACGCGGCTGTCGGAGCACCCGAACACGACGGCGAACGGGTGCTGCTGCGCGCTGAGCTCGGCACGCCGGTCGATGCCCTGCGACGGGTGCACCATGCGGTCCTCGACGAACCGCAGGTTGCCGGCGCACAGCTCCGCCCAGGCGGCTGCGGGTGTCGTCGGAGCAGTCGTGGCGGCGGTCATACGCCGGCCCCCTTCGTGTCGCTGGTGACCGGCGCGCTGTCGAGCTCGTCGCGCCGCGGCGGGTTCGCGCCCGCTCGGGACACCGTGATCGCGGCGATCCGGGCGCAGCGTTCCAGCACGTCCTGGACGGTCGTCGCGTCCGCGTCGTGCAGCGCGGCGCGCCGTGCCGCACCGAGCAGACCGGCCGTCCACAGGCCGTCGATCAGCCCGCCCATGAAGGAGTCGCCGGCACCGACCGTGTCGGCCACCGTCACGCGCGGGGCAGCGACCGACAGGCGCGCGCCCGCCGACGTGACCGCGAACGCGCCCTCGCCGCCGTGCGTCACCACGACGATCGCCGGACCGGACCGGCTCCACGTCTCCGCGATCTCGGCCGGTGCGACACCCGGCTGCAGCCACGCCAGGTCCTCGTCGCTCACCTTCACGACGTCGGCGAGGCGCACGAGCCCCTCGACGACGGGCAGGACGTCGGCCGGGTCGCCCATGAGGGCGGGGCGCAGGTTGGGGTCGTAGGTGACGGTCGAGGTGGCCAGACGGCGCTCGAGCAGCTCGGCGACCTTCGAGGCGCCGGGCCGCAGCACGGCGGCGATGGACCCGGTGTGCACGACGAGCGCGTCGTCGTCGTCCTCGTCCCACGTCGAGGGGAGATCCCACTGCAGGTCGAACTCGTAGGTCGCGACACCGTCGGTGTCGAGGTGGGCCGTCGCGACGGGCGTCGTCGGGGGAGTGCGGTCCCCGCGCATCACCCGGACCCCGGACGCCTCCAGGTGCCGGCGCACCAGGTCGCCCTCCGCGTCATGGGCGAGCCACGTCAGCAGGTCCGCGCGCCGGCCGAGGCGGCCGAGCGTGAGCGCGACGTTGGCGGGGCTGCCACCGGGGTGCTCGTCGCGCGAGCCGTCCGGACGCGCCACGACGTCGACGAGCGCCTCCCCGACGACCAGGGCGCGGCCGTCCGTGCCGCGGCTCACAGCCCATCCCTCTCGCCGGCGTCCGCCGCGACGTCACCCTCGGCGACGGCGCCGTCTGCGGGCGTGCTGCCGTCCTCGGGGCGACCCCGGGCGGCGGTCAGTCGGGCACGTGCCCCGTCGAGCCACTGCTGGCACCGCGCCGCGAGCGCCTCGCCCCGCTCCCACAGCGCCAGCGACTCCTCGAGGGTCCCGGCGCCGGACTCGAGCCGCGCCACGATGGACACCAGCTCGTCGCGCGCCTGCTCGTAGCCGAGCGTCGCGGGGTCGGGCAGAGAGCTCGTCGGCGAGCTCCCTGAGGCTTCAGGTGCGGGCGTCTCACGTCGTGTCACGTGCACAGTCAACCAGCCGGCCGGCCGCCGTCGCACCGTCGCACGCGCGCGCGTCGCGCCGTCGCGAGGGCCGGAAATGCGGCGGCACAGGGCCTGGAGCAGGCCCGGCGCGGGTGTCCGGAGGGGGCGGGGTGCAGGGCCGGACCGGTCAGGGCGTGACGTCGGCCGAGAGCTCGCCCGCGGCGACGCGCACCCGCAGGTGGTCACCCGGGGAGACGTCGTCAGGGCTGCGGACGACCGCGCCGTCCGCGCGCTGCACGACCGCGTAGCCGCGCTCCAGCGTCGCCGCGGGGGAGAGCGCGCGCACCTGACCCGCGAGCCGCGCGGTCGCGGTGGACGCCTGCGCCAGCGCCGCGTCGAGCAGCGTGCGGCCGCGCGCCGTCTGGCGGTGCAGTGCGTCCTCGTGCGGGTCGACGAGCGTCTCGGGCCGTGCCATGACGGGACGCGTGCGCAGGTGCCCGAGCGTCGACTCCTCGCGGGCGATCCGCTGCGCGACCGCCGCGCGCGTCCGCGTGCGGGCCTGCACGATCCGCGCACGCTCCTCGGTGACGTCCGGCACGACCCGCTTGGCGGCGTCCGTGGGCGTCGACGCGCGCAGGTCCGCGACGAGGTCGAGCAGCGGGGAGTCCATGTGGTGGCCGATCGCGCTGACCAGCGGCGTCCGGCACGCCGCCGCCGCGCGCACGAGCGTCTCGTTGCTGAACGGCAGCAGGTCCTCGAACGACCCGCCACCGCGCGCGACGACGATCACCTCGACGCGCGGGTCCGCGTCGAGCTCGGCGATGGCGGCGCTCACCTCCGGCACGGCGCTGGGGCCCTGCACGGTGACACGGCGGATCTCGAACTGCACGGCGGGCCAGCGCCCACGGGCGTTCGAGACGACGTCGTGCTCGGCGTCGCCCTGCTGCGCGCAGACGACGCCGACGACCGACGGCAGGAAGGGCAGCGGGCGCTTGCGGGACTCGTCGAACAGGCCCTCGGCCGCCAGGACGCCCTTCAGGTGCTCGATGCGCGCCAGCAGCTCGCCCAGTCCGACGAGCCGCACGCGGTCCGCGGCGAACCCCAGCGAGCCCTTCTTCACCTGGTACTGCGGGCGGGCGTGGACGACGACGTGCGCCCCGTCGGCGAACCGGTCGCCCAGGCTCATGGCCGCCACGGCGGGCAGGGTCACCGACAGCGACATGTCGAGGTCCGTGTCGCGCAGCGTGAGGAACAGCAGGGAGTTCCACCGCCGCACGTTGAGCACCTGGCCCTCGACCCAGACCGGCGGCATGCGGGCGACGTAGTCGGCGACCTTGGGTGCGAGGTGCCGCACGGGCCACGGCCGCTCGGGCGTCGTGTCGGCGGCTTTCAGCGGCAGCGGCAGGGGTGCGGTCGTGGGTGCGGCCGGTGCCGCGGTGGCTGCGCTCGTCTCGTCCTGCACGCACACAGCCTGCCTCACGCGACTGACACGGTCGCACCCGGGCGGTCCGGGCCGCGACCGTGCACGCCACCCGGTCGGCAGCCGGCGGGGGTGTCGTGGAGGTCGGGTGACGGTGCCCGGGGTCACCCCGGGGTCCGAGCGGCCCCCGGCCTAGACTGGCGGGGTGACCCAGGCTGCCCCCGACCCTGTCGACGTGCGCGCGGACGACCTCCGCACGGCGCGCAAGCGTGTCCTGCTCGCGGCCCCCCGGGGTTACTGCGCCGGCGTCGACCGTGCGGTGATCGCCGTGGAGAAGGCGCTCGAGCACTACGGCGCCCCCGTGTACGTCCGCAAGGAGATCGTGCACAACCGGCACGTCGTCGACACGCTGGCCGCCCGCGGCGCCGTCTTCGTCGACGAGACCGACCAGGTCCCCGAGGGCGCGCGCGTCGTCTTCTCGGCGCACGGGGTCTCGCCTGCGGTCAAGGCGTCCGCCGCGGCACGCAACCTGCAGACGATCGACGCGACGTGCCCCCTGGTGACGAAGGTGCACAAGGAGGCCGTGCGGTTCGCCGCCGAGGACTTCGACATCCTGCTCATCGGCCACGAGGGCCACGAGGAGGTCGAGGGCACGCAGGGTCACGCGCCCGAGCACATCCAGGTCGTCAACACACCGGCCGACGCGGACCACGTCGAGGTCCGCGACCCGGAGCGGGTCATGTGGATCTCGCAGACGACGCTCTCGGTCGACGAGACGATGGAGACGGTCCGTCGGCTGCGCGTGCGGTTCCCGCACCTGCAGGACCCGCCGAGCGACGACATCTGCTACGCGACGCAGAACCGCCAGGTGGCGGTCAAGAAGCTGGCGCCGGCGTGCGACGTCGTGCTCACCGTGGGGTCGGCCAACTCGTCGAACTCGGTGCGGCTGGTCGAGGTCGCGCTCGACGCCGGGGCGCGCTCGTCGTACCGCGTCGACAAGGCCTCCGAGATCGACCCGGCCTGGCTCGAGGGTGCGACGACCGTGGGCGTCACCTCGGGCGCCTCCGTGCCCGAGATCCTCGTCTCCGACGTCCTGGCGTTCCTCGCCGAGCACGGCTTCGCCGACGTGGAGGAGGTGCGCACCGCGACCGAGGACCTGATGTTCTCGCTGCCGCGCGAGCTGCGCGCCGACCTCAAGGCGGCGGGGGAGCCGACGGGTCGCCCGCGCCCCGACGGTCGTCGTCGCCTGGACGTCCAGCCGGTCTGACGCCCCCGGTCGTTGCCGCCGGTCGTAGCCGCCGGTCTGACGGCCCGTCTCTCAGCCGGTCGAGGCGTCCTCGCCGCGCGAGCGTGCGGCAGCCGCCTCCTCCGCCAGTGCGCGGGCGTCGCGTGAGGCGGCCCGGTCTCCCAGCACGAGGTCGTCGAGCGCGACCACCTGGTCCGCGGCCGACGCGACGAGCTCCGGTGCGCTGAGCGCGGTCAGACGCGGGTTCGCGGGGTCGGGCGTCGGCAGCTCGCCGTCGACGACGTGGAGGTCCGCGAAGCGTCGTGCGCTGACCAGGACGCGGGACTCCAGCGAGCCGACGGCCTGGTTGTAGGCACCGGCCGCGGCGTCGATCGACCGGCCGAGCCTCGCCAGGTGGCTGCCCATGGTCGCGAGCCGCCCGTGCAGCTCCTTGCCGAGCGTGAGCACCTGCTGCGCGTTCGCGGCGAGCGCGTCCTGCCGCCAGGAGTACGCGACGGTCCGCAGCAGGGTCAGCAGCGTGACCGGTGTCGCGATGACGACGTTCTGCTCGAAGGCGTACTCGATGAGTGACGGGTCCTGCTCGGCTGCCGCGTGCAGGAAGGACTCGGCGGGCACGAACATCACGACGAACTCCGGCGCGGGGGCGAACTGGTCCCAGTAGCGCTTCGAGGCCAGGTCGTCGACGTGCTTGCGCACGTGCCGGGCGTGCGCGGCGAGCCGCTGCGCGCGGACCTGCTCGTCGTCGGTCTGCGCGGCGTCGAGGAACCCGAGGAACGCGACCTTGGCGTCGACGACGACGCTCTTCCCACCGGCGAGCTTGACGACCATGTCGGGGCGCTGCAGCCCGTCGTCGGTGCGGACCTGCTCCTGCTCGACGAAGTCGACGTGCGCGAGCATGCCGGCGGCCTCGACCACCCTGCGCAGCTGCACCTCGCCCCACCGCCCGCGCACCTGCGACGAGCGCAGCGCCGTCACCAGCTGCGACGTCTCGCCCCGCAGCTGCTCCGACGCGGCCCGCATCGCGCGGACCTGCTCGCCGAGCGCCGCGTTGCCCTCGACGCGCGCCCGCTCGGCCTCGACGAGCTCGGTGCGGACGTGGTCGAGCGTGCGGGACAGCGGCTCGACCATCGCGCGGACCGCCTGCTCGCGCTGCACCAGCTCGCCGACCTGCGTCTGGTGCTCCGCGGCGAGCCGCTGGTGGGCGAGCGCGAGGAACTGCTCGCTCGTCGCCGCCAGGGCCTCGTCCGCGAGCGCCCGGAAGCGGTCGCCGGCCCCGGCCCGCTCCGACTCCAGGTGCGCCCGCGCGCGGGCGGCGTCGACCTCCGCGGCGCGCACCCGCTCGTCCGCCGCGCGCGCGGCGCGCGACGACGCGAGCACCCACGCGACCACGGCGCCGAGCACCGCGCCCAGCAGCAGGGCGCCGAGGAGGAGCGGCACGGTACCGAGTGCGGTGTCGGGGTCCATGGTCCGCAGCGTGCCAGGGCCCACCGACACGCGACGCGAGGCCGCGCCGCGCGGCGGTGCGTCGGCCGCCGGGACCCGTCTGCGGACGGAGCCGAGGATCCGCCCCGCGACCGATATGGACCGTCGGTGCCGACCCCTATCCTCGTGACGGTGACGACGCCAGCCCACCTCCCGCAGCCAGGCCCCGGCGCTGCGCCGGGAATCCCGCCGACCGGCACCGCGCCCGTGCCGGACGCGCCCGCGATCGCCCTGCACGGCCTGTGGCGCCGGTTCGGCGACAAGGTGGCCGTCGCGGGCGTCGACCTGGCGATCCCGGCCGGCTCGTTCTACGGCCTCGTGGGTCCCAACGGCGCGGGCAAGACGACCACGCTGTCGATGGCGACGGGTCTGCTGCGGCCCGATGCCGGGACCGTGCTCGTGCACGGAGTCGACCTGTGGGCGCACCCGAACGAGGTCAAGCGCACCATCGGCGTGCTGCCCGACGGCGTCCGCCTGTTCGACCGCCTCACCGGCGTCCAGCTCGTGACGTACGCGGGCCTGCTGCAGGGCCTGGACCGCGCGACGGTGGCATCGCGCACGGCCGACCTGCTCGCCGCGGTGGGCCTGGAGCAGGACGCCGAGAAGCTCGTGGTCGACTACTCCGCCGGCATGACCAAGAAGGTGGCGCTGGCGTGCGCGCTCGTGCACGCGCCCCGCGTCCTGGTGCTCGACGAGCCGTTCGAGGCCGTCGACCCGGTGTCCGCGGCGAACATCCGCGAGATCCTGCACCAGTACGTCGCCGGCGGCGGCACCGTGGTGGTGTCCTCGCACGTCATGGACCTGGTCCAGCGCATGTGCGACCACGTCGCCGTGATCGCCGAGGGGCACGTCCTGGCGGCCGGCACGGTCGACGAGGTGCGCGCCGGCCGGTCGCTCGAGGAGCGTTTCGTCGAGCTGGTCGGCGGTCGGATCACGGGGGAGGGCCTGGCGTGGTTGCGCACCTCGTCCGACTGAAGCTCACGCTGCTGCGCAACGGCCTGCGCCGCAGCGTCTGGCAGGTCCTCGGCCTCGTCCTCGGCGCGCTGTACGGGCTGTCCGTGCTGGTGGGTGCGGTCGCGGGTGCGATCGCCCTCGGGTGGGTGGAGGCCGAGCTGCGTGCGGACCTCCTGGTCGTCGTCGGGTCGCTGGTGGTGCTCGGCTGGTGGGTCGTGCCGCTCGTGGCCTTCGGCGTCGACTCGACGCTCGACCCGCGGCGGTTCGTCACGTTCGGCGTGCCGCGCCGCGACCTGCTCGTCGGCCTGACGCTCGCCGGTCTGATCGGCATCCCGGGCGTCGTGACCACGCTGAGCGCCCTCGCCACGCCGCTGTCGTGGTGGCGCGAGCCGCTCGCGGCGGTCGCGGCGCTCGTCGGCGCGGTGCTCGCCGTCCTGGCGTGCACCCTGGGTTCCCGGGCGACGACGACCGTCCTCGCGCCCGTCATCGGCAGGCGGCGCGTCCGGGAGGTCGTCGCCACGCTCGCGATCCTGCCGTTCATCTTCCTGGGACCCATCCTGAACGGCGTCGCCGCGGGCGCGTCCGGTCTGGGCGGGCTGGGGGCGGTGGCACGCGTCCTGTCCTGGACGCCGCTGGGTGCGCCCTGGGCGCTCGCGCCTGCTGTGGCGCGTGGCGACTGGGCGGGCGCCGGTCTGCGCCTCCTGATCGCCCTCGCCACGCTCGTCGTCGCCGTGCGCGCGTGGTCGTGGGCGCTGGACCGCACGCTCACCGAGCCCGTCAGCGCGGGCGGCGACTCCCGCGCGCGCGGCCTCGGCTGGTTCGGTCGCCTGCCGGCGACGCCGACCGGCGCGGTGGCCGCGCGGGCCGCCACGTACTGGCTCCGCGACCCGCGCTACGCGATCGCGGTCGCGATCGTCCCGGTGGTCCCGCTGCTGCTGGCCATCTCCGCGCCCGAGGGCGCGCTCGTGCTCATCGCCGGCCCGGTCGCGGCCTTCACGGTCGGCTGGAGCATCTCCGCCGACGTCGCGTACGACGGCACCGCGTACTGCACGCACCTCGCGTCCCCGCTGCGGGGCGTCGCCGACCGGTGGGGCCGCGTCGTCGTCGCGGGCTCGCTGGGTCTGGTCATGTCGCTCGTCGTGGTGCTCGGCACGGTCTGGTACGCGGACAGGTGGGACGCGCTGGTCGCGCTGGTGGGAGCGAGCGTCGGACTGCTGCTGACGTCGCTCGGCGGCGCGAGCGTCGTCTCGGCCGCCGTCGTCTACCCGGTCCAGCAGCCGGGGGAGAACCCGTTCGGCACGAAGCAGGGGGCGGGCACCGCCGCGTTCACGTCGCAGATGGTCGGGTTCATGGCGATCGGTGCGCTCGGCACGCCGACGGCGCTGCTCGCGCTGTTCGCCGTCGTCCAGGGGTCCGCCGCGCTGGGGTGGGCGGCGCTCGGCGTCGGCGTCCTGCTGGGGGCACTGGTCCTGGTCGGGGGAGTCCGCCTGGGCGGCTCCGTGCTCGACCGCCGCGGCCCTGACCTGCTGCAGAAGATGCGCGCCTTCGCCTGATGCGAGGTCCGGGGCGTCGCCGGTCGTGACGGTCACGCGCGGTGCGCCCCGGACGGTCGTGCTCCGGTCCGCGGACCGCGGTACGCGTGGCGCTGCGTAGACTCGACGCCCGTGGCTCTCACCATCGGCATCGTCGGACTGCCCAACGTCGGCAAGTCCACCCTCTTCAACGCGCTGACCCGCGCGCAGGTCCTCGCGGCGAACTACCCGTTCGCGACGATCGAGCCGAACGTGGGCGTGGTGCCGCTGCCGGACCCACGCCTGGAGAAGCTCGCCGAGATCTTCGGCTCCGAGCGGATCCTGCCCGCGACGGTGTCGTTCGTGGACATCGCGGGCATCGTCAAGGGCGCGAGCGAGGGTGAGGGCCTGGGCAACAAGTTCCTCGCCAACATCCGTGAGGCGGACGCGATCTGCCAGGTCACGCGCGCCTTCGCGGACCCGGACGTCGTGCACGTCAGCGGCAAGGTCGACCCCGAGGGCGACATCGAGATCATCGCGACCGAGCTCGTCCTCGCGGACCTGCAGACCCTCGAGAACGCGATCCCGCGCCTCGAGAAGGAGGTCCGCGGCAAGAAGACGGACCCCGAGGTGCTCGACGCCGCGAAGCGCGCGTTCGCCGTCCTGGAGACGGGGCAGACGCTGTTCGCCGCCGGCCTGGCGGACGACGAGCACGTGCGGGCCCTGCAGCTCATGACGTCCAAGCCGTTCATCTACGTCTTCAACACCGACGACGAGGGCCTGGCGGACACCGCGATGCAGGAGCGGCTGCGGGCGCTCGTCGCGCCGGCCGACGCGATCTTCCTCGACGCCAAGTTCGAGTCCGAGCTGGTCGAGCTCGACGAGGACGAGGCGCGCGAGATGCTCGAGGCCAACGGTCAGGAGGAGGCGGGCCTCGACCAGCTCGCCCGCGTCGGCTTCCACACCCTCGGCCTGCAGACCTACCTCACGGCCGGCCCCAAGGAGTCGCGCGCCTGGACGATCCGCCAGGGCTGGACGGCCCCGCAGGCCGCGGGCGTCATCCACACGGACTTCCAGAAGGGCTTCATCAAGGCGGAGGTCATCTCGTTCGACGACCTCGTCGAGGCCGGTTCGGTCGCCGCCGCCCGCGCCGCGGGCAAGGCGCGCATCGAGGGCAAGGACTACGTCATGCACGACGGCGACGTGGTGGAGTTCCGCTTCAACGTGTGACCGCCTGGCGTCCGTCGTTCTGGCCGCGGCGGTCCGGTGCTCAGTCGGGACGGGGGGCGCGACGGTCCTGCTTGAGGGCCGAGCGCTCGCGCTTGTCCTGGAGGCGACGGCGCTGTGACCCCCGCGTGCGGCGGGTGGGCCGGCGTGGGGTCGGCAGGGCGACGGCCTCCCGGAGGAGCTCGGCCAGGCGCTCCCTCGCCGCGGCGCGGTTCTGCCGCTGGGACCGGTGCTCGGCGGCGCTGATCGTCAGGACGGTGCCCGACAGCCGAGGCGCGAGCCGGTCGAGGACGAGCGCGCGCTGGGCGTCGTCCAGGGCGGTCGTCGTGCCGAGGTCGAGGCTGAGCTGCACGCGGGAGTCGGTGGTGTTGACGCCCTGACCGCCGGGCCCCGACGCGCGGGAGAACTGCTCGAGCAGCTCGGCCGCGGGCACGGTGAGGCCCGCGGGGGCGCCGGGCCCCGGGGAGACGTGCAGGTCGTCCACGGCCCCAGTCTGCCGTGGGGGCGACGGCTGACGCGTCGGGCACCGTGCCGGTCCAGGGCCGTGACCGTTCGACAGGCACGACGGCGCCGACTGCGCCACCATGCCCGTATGGCGACGACGCTCACGGGTCAGCAGATCGCGGACGCCGGCCTGGCCGGCTGGGTGTACCTGAGCGACGGGCTGCGGACCCGGGTCGCGACCGGAGGGTTCGCGGTCGGCCTCGCCCTGGTCGACGCGATCGGTGCCGCCGCCGAGGAGGCGGACCACCACCCGGACCTCGACCTGCGCTGGGGGCATGTCGACGTCCGGCTGTGGAGCCACGACGCGGACGGGGTGACGCAGCGCGACGTCGATCTCGCCCGCACCGTGTCGCGGCTGGCGGGGGAGGCCGGCCTGGTCCCTGACGGGTCCGGTCTGCAGAGCGTCGAGCTCGCGCTGGACGCGCCGGACGCCGGCGTGGTCCTGCCGTTCTGGGGGGCGCTCCTCGGTTACGAGCGGCGCGCGGGTGCGGACGACGAGGTCCGCGACCCGGCCGGCGCGCACCCGCCGGTGTGGTTCCAGGCGTCGGGGTCGGAGGAGCCGCGCCAGCGGTGGCACCTGGACGTGTGGGTCGACCCCGGCCAGGTGCCAGGGCGCATCGACGCCGCCGTGGCCGCGGGCGGACAGGTCGTCGACGACTCGCAGGCGCCCAGCTTCTGGGTGCTGGCGGACGCGGACGGCAACCGCTCGTGCCTGTGCACGTGGCTGGACCGGCTGGCCGGCGGATGAGCGCCCGGCGAGGTCACGCGCGGCCGCCGTAGCAGCCGCGCGGCCGGAGCGGACGTGCGGGCGTGCCGCACCACCCGAACGTGGGACGTGTCGAGGCCGTTTCGGGGCGGTTTCCCCCTGTCGCGTCTCGTATGCTGGACGGTACTGACCAGTATCAATCAGGTAACGATCGACATGGGCGCGCGTCCATGTCTCCTATGTCCTTGGGCCCAGGACTACCGTGGCCCCGATTCATGCGGGCGAGTGCGCCCGGGCCCCCCGTCGACTCGCGGGGTCGCGCGGCCACGTCCACCACGTCTCAGGAGGAACATTGAGGATCACACGCAAGGCTGTCCTCGCGTCGGTCGCTTCGGTCAGCGTGCTCGCGCTCGCGGCCTGCACGGGCGCAGCCGACGAGGGTGCCGGCGACGACGACAACGCGGGTATCAACACCGACACCGCGATCAACATCGCCTGGAACCAGCCCTTCTCGTCCTTCAACGGCGAGAGCATCACGGGCAACGCGACGGCCAACAACGTCATCACGTACATGGCCAACTCGCGGTTCAACGACTACAACCACGAGCTCGAGCTGGTCCAGGACGAGTCCTGGGGCACCTACGAGAAGGTCTCCGACGACCCGCTGACGATCACCTACACCTACGCGGACACCGCGAAGTGGTCGGACGGCGTCTCGGCCGGTCCTGCGGACCTCCTGCTGGAGTGGGCCGCGCAGAGCGGCAAGTTCAACAACGTCGAGCCCGAGTACGACGACGAGGGCAACGTCACCAACCAGGAGGCGCTGGACGCCGGTGTCTACTTCGACGCCGCCAGCCCCTCCGTCGCGCTGATCGAGGAGACGCCGGAGATCGACGGCGACTCGATCACGCTCGTCTACTCCAAGCCGTTCGCGGACTGGGAGACGGCGATCGACAACAACCTCCCCGCGCACATCGTCGCGCAGCGTGCCCTCGGCATCGAGGACGCGCAGGAGGCGACCGACGCGCTCGTCGCCGCGATCCAGGACGAGAACGTCGAGGACCTGTCGAAGATCGCTGCGGTCTGGAGCGACGACTGGAACTTCGCGTCCCTGCCGGACGACCCGCAGCTGCTCGTCACGTCGGGCCCGTACACGATCACGGAGTTCGTCGAGGAGCAGTACCTCACGCTGACGGCCAACCCCGACTACGAGGGTGACAAGACCGCCGTCTTCGAGAAGGTCACGGTCCGCTACAACGGCGACCCGATGGGCCAGGTCCAGGCGCTGCAGAACGGTGAGGTCGACCTCATCAGCCCGCAGTCGACCGCGGACGTCCTCACGGCGCTCGAGGCGATCGACTCGCTCGAGGTCGAGACCAGCATCGAGGGCACGTACGAGCACGTCGACCTCCAGCAGGGCAACGGCGGTCCGTTCGACGCCGCGACCTACGGTGGCGACGCGGAGAAGGCCAAGAAGGTCCGCCAGGCGTTCCTCAAGACGATCCCGCGCGAGAAGATCGTCCAGGACCTCATCGTCCCGCTGAACCCGGACGCCGAGGTGCGCAACTCCTTCACCCAGGTCCCCGGGTCGCCGATGTACGACGGCATCGTCGAGGCCAACGGCCAGGGCGAGGCGTACGGCGAGGTCGACATCGACGGCGCCAAGGCGCTGCTCGCCGAGGCCGGCGTGCCGAGCGTGCAGGTCCGCATGCTCTTCGACCCGAACAACACGCGCCGCGTGAACCAGTTCGAGCTCATCAAGGGCTCGGCCGCCGAGGCCGGCTTCGACGTCGTGGCCTACACGGTCCAGACGGACTGGGGCACCGACCTGTCGAACGCCACGTCCTTCTACGACGCGGCCCTGTTCGGCTGGCAGTCGACCGCGACCGCCGTCACCGAGTCGGACGCGAACTACCGCACGGCGGCGACGAACAACTACTTCGGGTACTCCAACCCCGAGGTGGACGCGCTCTTCGACGAGCTCCAGGTCGAGACCGACCCTGCCGAGCAGGAGCGGATCCTCGGTGAGGTCGAGAAGCACCTCGTCGACGACGCCTTCGGCGTGACGATCTTCCAGCACCCGGGCGTCACCGCCTGGAACCCGGCCAAGATCGGCAACGTGTCGAAGCTGACGATCGCCCCGACGATCTTCTACGGCTTCTGGGAGTGGTCCGCCGGCGAGGCGGCCACCGAGGGCGCTACCGAGTGACCCGTCGGGCCCCGGCGCACCCGCGCCGGGGCCCGAGCGGTTCACCGCACGACGAGGGCGCCGAGGGTTGCGACCCCCGGCGCCCTCGCCGTGCGTCCGCACCAAGGTGCGTCCCAGACCGCGTCCCACACCCACCGGGCGTCCGCGGGATACGATCCCGGACGACCGGCTTCCCGTCCCACCCGAGGTAGCCCTCCGTGCTGAACTTCCTCTTCCGCCGCATCGCGGCCGGGATCGCCACGCTCTTCGTGGCGCTCTTCCTCATGTACCTGCTCGTCGATCGCGCGATCGACCCCCTGCAGGACCTCATCGAGAGCACTGCGCCCAACAAGCAGCAGCTCATCGACCAGCGCATCGCCGACCTGGACCTCGACGTCAACGTGGTCGTCCGGTTCTTCCAGTGGTTCGGCAACCTGCTCCAGGGCGACCTGGGCGTCGCCTGGCGGTCCGGCCGCGACGTGAACAGCCTGCTGACGCACGCGATCGGCTCCACTCTCGAGCTCGTGTCCACCGCGACGCTCCTCGCCGTGATCCTCGGCGTCACCGTGGGCATCGTCTCGGCGCTGCGCCAGTACAGCGCGTTCGACTACATCATCATCTTCCTGTCGTTCCTGCTGTTCTCGCTGCCGTCGTTCTGGGTCGCCGTCCTGCTCAAGCAGTGGGCCGCCATCGGCTTCAACGACTTCCTGCGTGACCCGGTGGTGGCGTGGCCCGTGATCATCGGGGCGTCGCTGCTCGTCGGCCTGCTGTGGTCGCTCGCGATCGGCGGCAGCGCCGTCCGGCGGCTGCAGGTCTTCGCCATCGCCGCCGCCGCGAACGTCACGCTCCTGGCCTACGTCCAGCTCTCCGGCTGGTGGGAGCGGCCGCACATCGGGCCGGTCCTGCTGCTCGTGCTCGGCGCCGGCACGGCCTTCGCGGTCGTCGGGGTCTTCGCCGGTCTGCACAACCGCCGTGCCCTGTGGACGGCGCTGACGGTGGTCGTGCTGGGCGTCGTCCTCTACTTCCCGATGCAGATCGTGTTCGACTCGATCACGGAGTCGCACTGGGTGATCCTCGGCCTCGGTGTGGTCGCGGCGGCCAGCGGCTACGTCGTCGGACGGTTGTACGGCGGCGCGGACTGGCGCCTGTCGGCGCACGTCGGTGCCGCGGTGGCCGTGGTGATGGGCGCCCTGGTCTTCGTCGACCAGGTCATGCAGGTGTGGGGCCCGTACTTCAAGGCGCTGAGCGGCCGTCCCATCCCGACCTTCGGTGACCGGACCCCCAACCTCGGCGGCAACTACTGGGTGCAGGTGCTCGACTCGTTCACGCACCTCGCGCTGCCGACCGCGACGCTCGTCCTCATCGCGTTCGCGTCGTACACCCGGTACTCGCGCTCGAGCATGCTCGAGGTGATGAACCAGGACTACATCCGTACGGCGCGCGCCAAGGGCCTGCCGGAGCGGCTGGTCATCGTGCGCCACGGCTTCCGCAACGCGCTGATCCCGCTCGCGACCGTGGTCCCGATCGACGTCATCACCCTGATCGGCGGCGCGATCATCACCGAGGCGGTCTTCGCGCGGCCCGGCATGGGCCAGCTGTTCGTCAGGTCCCTCGAGCAGGCCGAGATCGAGCCGGTCATGGCCTACCTGCTCGTGACCGCGACCCTCGCCATCCTCGCCAACATCATCGCGGACATCGTGTACGCGACGATCGACCCCCGGATCCGGTTGGACGCATGAGCACCCCGATGACACCCCCCTCCGGCTCGCCGCTCGACGAGCACGTCGAGAACGAGATCGAGCTCAAGGAGGTCGAGGGCCTCTCCCAGGGCCAGATCGTCCGGCGCCGGTTCTTCCGGCACAAGGGCGCGATCCTGGGCCTGATCATGCTCGGCCTCACGACCCTGCTGGCGCTGACGTCCGTGGGCGTCGGACCGCTCCCCGGCTGGTGGCAGTGGACCCCTTACGAGACGCCGTCCGTCGTCAACGCGGGTCGCCCGTCGATGTCCCTGCCGACGTGGCTCGGCGGGTCCGGCTTCGCGATCGGCGAGCACCCGTTCGGTCAGGACGAGATCGGGCGCGACATCTTCGCGCGCGTGATGGCGGGCGTGCAGACGTCGCTCATGGTGATGGTCGTGATCGGCACCGTCTCCGCCGTCATCGGCATCACGGTGGGTGCTGCGTCCGGCTTCCTGCGCGGCCGCTCGGACACCGTGCTCATGCGACTGACGGACCTGGTGATCACGGTCCCGACGATCGTCATCGGCGCGGTCGTCGGCAAGATCGCCGGCGGGGTCAGCGGCCTGGTCTTCGCCATCGCGATGGGCCTGATCCTGTGGACGACCCTCGCCCGCCTCGTGCGCGGCGAGTTCCTGTCGCTGCGCGAGCGCGAGTTCGTCGACGCGGCCCGGGTCGCCGGCGCGAGCAACATGCGGATCATCTTCAAGCACATCCTGCCGAACGCCATCGGCACGGTCATCGTGTCGGTCACGCTGCTCATGAGCTCGGCGATCCTGCTCGAGACGGCACTGTCGTTCCTCGGCTTCGGCGTGCAGTCGCCCGAGATCTCCCTCGGCCAGCTCATCAACCAGTACCAGCAGGCGTTCGCCACGCGGCCCTGGCTGTTCTGGTGGCCGGGCCTGTTCATCGTGCTGATCGCGCTGAGCATCAACTTCATCGGCGACGGCCTGCGCGACGCGTTCGACCCGCGCCAGAAGCGCATCCCCTCGGAGCGCAAGATGGCCAAGGCGATGGAGGCCGACGGCTCGGCGGCGCGCGCCGTCACCACGACCGTGCGGCCGTCGGACACGCACAACCCCGGTGCGGGGTCGTGACCGGCGTGCTGCGTGCCCTACGTCGTGACGAGCACGGCCGCGCTGAGCGCCGTGAGCACGACCACCACGCCGATCGTCGCGACGTGCAGGCGGCGCCTGGTCGTCAGCCGCTGCTCGACGCGTACGCGCTCGGCGCCGTCGAGGTGGCCCGCTGCGACGAGCGCGTCGTGCCGGGCCTCGATCGCGGCTCCCACGCTCTCGGCGGTCGACTGCAGCGAGCGCACGGGGCGGCCGGGCGGCGGCACGACGGGGGCCGGACGGCTCCCGTCACCGCGGCGCAGCCTGCGGGCCGTCGCGCTGGCACGCGGTGCGGCGAACACGGTCACGTCGCCGTCGGTCGTCCGCACGACGAGCGTCCAGCCGTACTCGACCTCGCGGTACGTGGGCCACGGGACGTGCACGGTGCTCAGCACGTTGCGCACGACGACCTCGCCGTCGGACACCTCGACGCCCGGGCGCCAGAACAGGGCGCCCACCACGACGACGAGCAGGGCCGCGAGCGGCAGGGCGCGCAGCGCCTCGGCGGCACCGTCCTGCACCATGACCGACACGACCGCGACCAGACCGATCGCCGCTGCTGCGGCCGTCAGGACGCGACCGTAACCCGACGTGAACTCCTGCGTGGCACCCACGTGACCATGCTCGCAGACCGGCACGCCGCCGCCCCCATCGGGCCCACGGCGCGTGTGCAGGAAGGACGCTGAACCGGTGGCCCTCGACACGCCCCCCGTGCCCACCCGTACCGACGAGCCCGTGCTGTCCGTACGGGACCTCGGCGTCGACTTCTACGTCGACGGCACGTGGTACCCGGCTGCGGCCGACGTCAGCTACGACGTGCACCCCGGTGAGGTGCTCGCGATCGTCGGCGAGTCCGGCTCGGGCAAGACGCAGTCCTCCATGGCGCTGCTCGGTCTGCTGCCCCCGAACGGGCGCGCCCGCGGGTCCGCGAAGCTGGACGACCGCGAGCTCGTGGGGATGCCCACGAGCCGGCTGCGCCGCATCCGCGGCAAGGAGATCGCGGTCATCTTCCAGGAGCCGATGACTGCGCTGAACCCGGTCTTCACGATCGGCTTCCAGATCGTCGAGACGCTGCGCGCGCACTTCGAGATCGGCCCGGCCGAGGCGCGTGAGCGTGCCGTCGAGCTGCTGCGGCTGGTCGACCTGCCGAACCCCGAGAAGCGGGTCGACTCCTACCCGCACCAGCTGTCCGGCGGGCAGCGGCAGCGCGCGATGATCGCGCAGGCCCTGGCGTGCGACCCCAAGCTGCTGATCGCCGACGAGCCGACCACGGCCCTCGACGTCACGGTCCAGGCCGAGATCCTCAAGCTCATGCGTGACCTGCGCGAGCGGATCGACGCGGGCATCGTGCTCATCACGCACGACATGGGCGTCGTGGCCGACATGGCCGACAAGATCATCGTCATGAAGGACGGTCGGATCGTCGACCAGGGGCCGGCCCTCGACGTCTTCCGCAACCCCCAGCACCCGTACACGGTCAAGCTGCTCGAGGCCGTCCCGCACCTCGGCAAGGGCGCGGCCGCGTACGCGGCGCGTCCCGCGACGACCACGGCACCGGTCGACGCCCCGGTCGCGCCGGCCGACGGCGACGAGCCCCTCGCGCTCGACGCGCAGGACATCGTCATCGAGTACCCCGGCCGGCGCCGCACCCCCACGTTCCGTGCCGTCGACGGCGTCTCGCTGCAGATCCGCCAGGGTGAGGTCGTGGGCCTGGTCGGGGAGTCCGGCTCGGGCAAGACGACGATCGGCCGTGCCGTCGTCGGGCTGCTGCCCGTCACGAGCGGGTCGCTGAAGATCGTCGGCCAGGACATGGTCGGCGCGACGATGAAGGACCTCAAGCCGCTGCGCACGAAGGTCGGCATCGTCTTCCAGGACCCCGGCTCGTCGCTCAACCCGCGACTGCCGATCGGGGAGTCCATCGCCGAGCCGCTGCTGCTGCACCGCGGCGTCAAGGGCCAGGCCGCGCAGCGCGAGATCGAGCGCCTGCTCGACCAGGTGCGTCTGCCCCGCGCGATGCGCAACCGGTACCCGCACGAGCTGTCGGGCGGTCAGCGTCAGCGTGTCGGCATCGCGCGGTCGCTCGCGCTCGAGCCGCGCCTGCTCGTCGCCGACGAGCCGACGTCCGCGCTGGACGTGTCGGTCCAGGCCGCGGTCCTCGACCTGTTCCAGGAGCTGCAGCGGGAGCACGGCTTCGCGTGCCTGTTCATCAGCCACGACCTGGCCGTCGTCGAGATCCTGTCCGACCGCATCGCGGTCATGCGCAACGGTCGGCTGGTCGAGGTGGGCGAGGCCGCGCAGGTCGTCCACGACCCGCAGGACCCGTACACGCAGCGGCTGATCGCCGCCGTCCCGGTGCCGGACCCCGAGGCGCAGCGCGACCGCCGTGTCGCGCGGGACGCGCTCCTCGAGGCGCAGGCCGCAGAGCTCGAGGCTGACGAGGCGCGGCAGGCCGCGGAGGCCGCGCGGCACGACAGCGTGGCGATCGGCGAGATCGACAACGAGCGGACGCCCGGCACCGGCGTCTGACGTACGGACGTCCGCCGACGACGCCCGGCCACCGACCCCGGTGGCCGGGCGTCGTCGTGCCACGACGGATCCGTACGGTGCGCACCGGTGGTGACCGGTGTGTGCCGGGACGCGGTGGTGCGGGTGCGATCGTGCCTGTTCGCCGCTCTCGTGGGGTTAAGTCCGCGCGTCCGCGCGCCGATGCACGGGTGGGCGTGGCAAGGTCCCGACGAGAACGGCGGCCGTGCGCGCCGTGGACGCGATGCGGGAGGCGGACCGGTGACGGGGACGAACGCGCAGGGGACGGGCACGGGGTCGGCAGACCGGGGTGGGGCGCAGCCGCACCTGGCGGGACGTCCGGGTCGTCGTGGAGGGGGTCGGCGCGGGGTGGTGCGCGTCGCGGCGGGGGTGCTCGCCGTCCCGCTCGCACTCGGCACGCTCGCGGCCTGCACGTCCGACCCCGTGGACCCGTCGCGGGCGGGGACCGTCGTGGTCTCGGTCGACCTGCCGTTCGCCTCGCTCAACGGCGGCACGGCAGCCGGCCGAGCGCCGGGCAGCGTGCTGGTGCGCGGCCTGGTGCAGTCCGGCTTCACCTCGCTCGCGCCGGACGGCACGGTCACCGTCGACGAGTCGTTCGGCACGGTGGAGAAGGTCGCGGACGACCCCCTGACCGTGCGGTACACGATCGCCCCGACGGCCCGGTGGTCGGACGGGGCGCCCGTGACCCCCGCCGACCTGCTGCTGGAGTGGGCGGCGCGCAGCGGTCAGCTCGACGAGGTCGTGCCCGAGCTCGACGCCGACGGCGTGGTGGCCACGACGCCCGAGGACGTCGTGGTGTTCGGGGCCGCGTCGGCCGCGCTGGCACGGGCGTCGCAGGTCCCGACGGTCGACGGCACGACCGTGACGCTGGTCTACGACACGCCCGTCGCGGACTGGCAGGTCGCGCTCGACGTCAACCTGCCGGCGCACGTCGTGGGCAGGCTGGCGCTCGATCCCGACGCGCCCGCCCTGCCGACGCCGGCGGCCACGTCGCAGCCCGATGACGACACGACGACCGGTCCCGTGACGACGGAGCTCACGACCAGCGGAACCGCGACGACCGGGCCCGCGACGACCGGGCCCGCGACGACCGGTCCCGCGACGAGCGGGCCCACCGCTGACGACGCGGAGGGCGCCGCGACCGACGAGGACACCGCGGCGCAGGCCGAGGCGTGGGCGCAGGCCGTCGTCACCGCGGTGCAGCAGCAGGACCGTGCCGCGCTCACCCGGATCTCGCAGGTGTGGCGCGCGGCCGGGCGCGCGGGCGACGCGGCGGCGGACCCGACCCTGACCACGACGACGGGCCCCTACGTCCTGGCGCGCGTGGACGCCGCAGGTGTCGAGGTCGTCCGCAACGCGCACTACGAGGGTGGGTCCGCGGCCGCGTACGACCGCGTCCGGGTGCGCTCCGACCTCGACCCGCTCGCCCAGATCGACGCGCTCGCCGCCGACGAGCTCGACGTGGCTGCGCCGCTGAGCACCGCGGACGTGCTGGCGGCCGCCGAGAAGCTCGAGGACGTCACGCTGGCGACCGGCGGTGACGCGGTGCTCCAGCTCGTCCTCCAGGAGGCGGGCGGTGGCGTCTTCGACCCGGCGTCGTACGCCTCCGCACCGGACCCCGCGGCAGCGGCCGCCGCGCTGCGCACGGCGTTCCTCGCCGGCGTGCCACGCGAGGAGGTGGTCGCGGACGCCGTGCGCCCGCTGTGGGCGCGGGCGCAGGTGTCGGACCTGGTCGCCGCCCAGGTGGGGCCGGCAGCGGCGGCCGCAGCGCGGGCGGAGCTCCAGCCGGGTCCGGTGGCCGCGGACGACGGGCCGCTGACCGTGCGGGTCCTGACGAGCACCGCCGACCCGGTGCGGGCAGCCGCGCTGGAGCAGGTGGCCGCGGCCGCAGCGGACGCGGGGCTCGAGGTGATGCCGGTCGACGCGCCCGATCGTGCGCAGACCCTGCGCACGCGCCCCGAGGACTGGGACGCGGCGCTCGTGCCCGTGGCCCAGGAGGACCTGCCGGTCGCGGCGTTCGTGGCGCGCTGGCGCAGCGGCGGTGCGACGAACGTCACGGGGCACGCCGACCCGGCGCTGGACGCGGTCCTCGACGGGCTCGTCGCCGGGCCGGACCCGAAGGCTGCGGCGGAGGGCCTGGCGACCGCGTCGGACGCCCTGCTGGCCTGGGGCGCGGTCCTGCCGGTCGTCCGCACGCCGGTCCTGACGGTGGCTGCTGCGCGGGACGCCGAGAGCGACGACGGGCTGCCCGTGGTGGCCTCCGTGCCGGTGCTCACGCCGGCTGCGGCGGACCTCACATGGTGGTGGGGCTGGACACGGCGGTAGCATGGGACGCTGCGCCGCGCCCGGTGCGCCCCCCACCTGCTGAGATGAGTACCCGCATGCCCGCAACCGACCAGGCCACCGGCGCCGCCGTGCGTTCCGACCTGCGCAACGTCGCCATCGTCGCGCACGTCGACCACGGCAAGACGACCCTCGTCGACGCGATGCTCTGGCAGTCGGGCGCGTTCGGCGCGCACGACCACGTGGACGAACGGGCGATGGACTCGGGTGACCTGGAGCGTGAGAAGGGCATCACGATCCTCGCGAAGAACACCGCGATCCGGTACTCGGGCCCCGCGGCCGCGAAGGTCGGCGAGCCCGGCGGCATCACGATCAACGTCATCGACACCCCCGGCCACGCCGACTTCGGCGGCGAGGTGGAGCGCGGCCTGTCGATGGTCGACGGCGTCGTGCTGCTCGTCGACGCGTCCGAGGGGCCGCTGCCCCAGACCCGGTTCGTGCTGCGCAAGGCGCTCGAGGCGAAGCTGCCCGTGATCCTCGTGGTCAACAAGGTGGACCGGCCCGACGCCCGCATCGAGGAGGTCGTGGCCGAGGCGACGGACCTGCTCCTGGGCCTGGCGTCGGACCTGCACGAGGACGTCCCGGACCTGGACCTCGACGCGATCCTCGACGTGCCCGTCGTCTACGCGGCCGCCAAGCTCCGCAAGGCGTCGCTGACGCGTCCCGCCGACGGCGGCGAGCCGGACAGCCCCGACCTCGAGCCGCTGTTCGCGACGATCCTCGAGAAGATCCCGGCGCCGTCGTACGACCCCACCGCGCCGCTGCAGGCGCACGTGACCAACCTCGACGCCTCCCCGTTCCTCGGCCGTCTCGCGCTGCTGCGCATGTACAACGGCACGCTGCGCAAGGGGCAGACCGTCGCGTGGGCGCGCCACGACGGGACGATGCAGAACGTCCGCATCACCGAGCTGCTCGAGACCAAGGCCCTCGACCGCGTGCCGACCGACGAGGCGCGGCCCGGCGACATCGTCGCGGTCGCCGGCATCGAGGACATCACGATCGGCGAGACGCTGACGGACCCCGACGACCCCCGGCCGCTGCCGCTCATCACGGTCGACGACCCGGCGATCTCGATGACCATCGGCATCAACACCTCGCCCCTCGCCGGCAAGGGCGGCAAGGGCCACAAGGTCACGGCCCGCCAGGTCAAGGACCGCCTGGACCGCGAGCTCATCGGCAACGTGTCGCTGCGCGTGCTGCCCACCGAGCGTCCCGACGCGTGGGAGGTGCAGGGCCGCGGTGAGCTGGCCCTGGCGATCCTCGTCGAGCAGATGCGCCGCGAGGGCTTCGAGCTCACGGTCGGCAAGCCGCAGGTCGTCACCAAGATGATCGACGGCAAGGTCCACGAGCCGACCGAGCGTATGACGATCGACGTGCCCGAGGAGTACCTGGGCTCGGTCACGCAGCTGCTCGCGCAGCGCAAGGGCCGCATGCAGACGATGAGCAACCACGGCACCGGCTGGGTGCGCATGGAGTTCATCGTCCCGGCGCGCGGGCTCATCGGGTTCCGCACGCGGTTCCTGACGGACACGCGCGGCACCGGCATCGCGTCGTCCATCGCCGAGGGCTTCGAGCCGTGGGCGGGCCCGATCGAGACGCGCGTCAACGGCTCGCTCGTCGCGGACCGCGCAGGCGTCGCGACCCCGTTCGCCATGCTCAACCTGCAGGACCGCGGCACGTTCTTCGTCGAGGCCACCTCGGAGGTGTACGAGGGCATGGTCGTCGGCGAGAACGCGCGCAACGAGGACATGGACGTCAACATCACCAAGGAGAAGAAGCTCAACAACATCCGCTCCTCGACGTCGGAGTCCTTCGAGAACGTGGTGCCGCCGCGCAAGCTGACGCTCGAGGAGTCGCTCGAGTTCGCGCGCGAGGACGAGTGCGTCGAGGTCACGCCGGAGGTCGTGCGGATCCGCAAGGTCGTGCTCGACCAGACCGAGCGGGCACGTCAGACTGCGCGCAACAAGCGCGCCTGACCGCCGGGTGCGCACGTGGCGTGACGGCCACGTGCGCACGGCGCGACCGACGCACCCACCGGAGGACGAGGGATGACCGAGGGTCTGCTGGCGGTCCACGCGCACCCGGACGACGAGACGCTCGCGACCGGCGCGCTCCTCGCGACGTGGGCGGCGTCCGGGCGGCCCGTCACGGTCGTGACCGCGACCCGCGGTGAGCGCGGTGAGGTCATCGGCCGCCGGTGGGCCCACCTCGAGGGCGACGGCCCTGCGCTGGCGGAGCACCGCGAGGACGAGCTCGGCAGCGCGCTGCGCGCCCTCGGGGTGCACGACAGCGGCTTCCTCGACGAGGCCGTCACGGCGGACGTGCGGTACGAGGACTCCGGCATGGCGTGGCTCGCACCGGGCCACGCCGGAGCCGCCGCCGACGCGCCGCCGGACGCCTTCGCCTTCGCGCCCCTCGAGGAGGCCGCCGACGCGTTGGCAGGGCTGCTGCGGCTGCGCCGCCCGCACGTGGTGGTCACCTACGAGCCGGGCGGCGGCTACGGGCACCCCGACCACGTGCGCACGCACGAGGTCACGATGCTGGCGCTCGAGCTCGCCGCGCGCCAGGACGACGCGCACGCGCCCGCGTACGCCGTGCCGGTCGTGCTGTGGTCGGTCGCCGGGGTCCAGGCGCTGCGTCGGGCGCAGCGCGCGCTCGCGGTGAGTGCGGTGCGTGCGGCGCTGGGGCGGGCGGCCCGGGGGCTGGCCCTGCCGGACCCGACCGCCGAGCCCCCGAGCGTGGCGGTGCCCGACGACGAGGTGGACCTGCTGGTCGACGTCGCGCCCGTCCGTGACCGGGTGCTGGCCGCCCTGCGGGCGCACGCGACGCAGGTCCAGGCCGTGGCGCCCGTCGACGGCGAGGACGCGCTGCTCGGGTGCTACGCGCTCAGCAACGCGGTGCTCGCGCCGCTCCTGCCCGTCGAGGGCTACCGGCGCGCCGCGGGCACCCCGAGCGCCGAGGACGGGGGCGTCACGTGGCCCGCCGGTGTTCGACCGGTAGCGTGAGCGCCGTGCAGCCACCCTCCGCAGCGACCCTCTGGCGCGCCCTCGCCGCTCTCGGTCTGGGGCTCGTCGCCGGCACGCTCGGCACCGTGATGCACCGCGCGGTCCGGCCCTGGGGCCTGCTGGTGTGCCTCGCGCTGGTCCTCGTGATCGTGCTGACGGCACGGGCGTGGGCTGGGTGGTTCGGCTACGTCGCGAGCGTGGGCGGGACGTTCGTGGCCGTCCAGGTCCTCGCCAGCGGTGGGCCGGGGGGCGACGTGCTCGTCCCGGCGGACGACGCGTGGGGCTGGGCCTGGGTGCTCGGCGCGCTCGCGGCGGTGTCGGTGGTCGCGTTCGTGCCCCGGCGGTGGGTCGAGGACGAGAGTCCTCCGACGCCGTGAGCCCCGAGGAGGTGACGCCCGACGCGTTCCGGGCGGTGGCCACCCGGCTCGCGGGCGGCGTCGTCGTGGTGACGGCCGTGCGCCGAGGTGTCGCCCACGCGGCGACGGTCAGCTCGGCCGTCTCCGTCTCGCTCGAGCCGCCGCTGCTCCTCTTCTGCGTGCACGTCGACGCGCGCCTGAGGGACGTGCTCGACGACGTCGACACGTGGGCCGTGTCGGTGCTCTCCGACGCCCAGGGCGGGGTCGCGGAGTGGCTCGCGTCGCCCGGACGACCCGCGGTGGGCCAGCTCGACCGCGTCGGGCACCACGCCGGGCCCGTGTCGGGTGCCCCGTGGCTCGACGGCGCCGCAGCGTGGTTCGACTGCCGCACCGAGGCCGTGCACGCGGCGGGGGACCACGACGTGGTGGTCGGGCGGGTGCTGGTGGCGTCCGAGGGCGCTGCCGACGGCGGTGCCCTCGTGCACCTGCGCGGACGCGTGCGGGGCGTGCGGTAGCGGGCTGCGTCCTGCGCCGGCAGCCCGGCGCGGCTCGAGCGGGTGAGGATCGGGTCGCGGTCCGCGAACTGACCGTCACCGACAGGCCGTCACCGTAGAATGCGGGGCGCACGACGCGCGCGCGTCATGCGCTCGCAGGACCATCACGGGGGATCGATGACGCACGGGACCGACCGCGACACGCCGACCGGTGGCGCCGCCGACCGCGACGCCGCCGACGTGCCCGACGAGACGGCGGCCGGGGTCGTCCCCGACGGCGTGCCCCAGCAGCACGACGCCCGCGACGACCTCTCGCACGCCGTCCCCCCGGCGATTGACGGCTCGAGCACGGCGACCGACGGCTCGAGCACGGCGAGCGACGGCTCGGGCACGGCGACCCTGCCGGACGAACCGGTAGAGGAGCAGGGTGCGCCGGACGGCCGTGCGCCCGAGGTGGCCGTGTCCTCGCCCTCCGTGTCCGAGGAGCCTGCGTCCTCGCCCTCCGTGTCCGAGGCGCCTGCGCCCGATGCGGAGGAGCCCGCCGCGGTCGAGCCGGTGCCCACCGACGAGGCCGAGGACCCTGACCCGGTCGAGCCCGAGCCCGCCGACGCGGTGCACGAGCCGACCGCCGCCCCGGCGGCATCCGAGCCCGCCGCAGCAGCCGAGCCCGCCACGCCCGCCGCGGCAGCCGAGCCCGCCGCGGCATCCGAGCCCGCTGCGGCAGCCGCGCCCGCCGAGCCCGCCACGCCCGCCACGGCAGCCGAGCCCGCCACGCCCCCCGCGGCGTCCCGCCCGCTCGCGCCGGTGACGGACGAGCCGCTCGCCGCGTGGCCCTCGTGGGACGACGTCGCCGTGACGGCTCCGACACAGCCCGACGCCGTCGGCACGACCGACGACGGTGCCTCGCCCGGCGCGGCATCCGCCGGCCCGGCCACCGGCCCTGCGTCCGACGGCGTGGACGCAGCCGCGTCGGTCGACCACGCACCCGGCAGCGACGAGGCCGCGCCGGCCGCTCTGCCGCCGCTCAGCCTCGGTGGCCTGTCCACCCTCGCGTTCACCGCGCTGAACGCGGCCTCCGTCGGTGTCCCGGCGCACGCGCTGCCCCAGAGCCCGCTGCCGCGCCGCGACGACGGGCAGGACGACCGGTCCGGCCGGACTCCCGGTGCTGCGGCGTCCGAGGCAGGGCCCGCCGCGTCCGGCGAGGAGCCTGCTGGTCCCGCTGGGGACCGCGCGACGCCCGCCGCCGGCACCGAGACGCCGGCCGCCGAGGACCGCGACGCTTCGGCCGTCGCCGCTGCCTCGGCCCCGACCGAGCCGCGGCCGCCGGCCGCGTCACGCGTCGAGGAGACCGCTGTCGTCTCACGCGTCGACGAGACCGCTGTCGTCTCACGCGTCGACGAGACCGCGGTCGTCTCACGCGTCGATGAGACCGCGGTGGTGCCGGCGCCGTCCGCCGCAGCACCGCCGGACGCACCCGAGCCGCCTCTGCTGGACGGGTTCGAGCCCGAGCGTGCGGACCGCCGCTGGTCCCGGCCGCTCGCTGTCGCGGGCGGTGCCCTGGCGCTCGTCGCTGCGCTGTACGTCGGGTCGTCGTACGCGCTGGCCGACCGGGTGCCTCGCGGCGCGACCGTGGCCGGGGTCGAGATCGGATCGATGTCCTCGGCCGAGGCCGAGCAGCACCTCACCGACGAGCTCGCGGACCGGGTGACGTCCCCCGTGCCGGTGGTCGCGCAGGAGGTGCAGGCCGAGCTGGACCCGGTCGCCGCGGGCCTGGAGCTCGACGCGGGTGCCACGGTGGCGCGACTGACGGGCGTCGACCTCACGCAGCCCGTCCGGCTGTGGCACCACCTGGTGGGCGTCGGTGAGCAGCCGCCGGTGACCGTGGTCGACGAGGACGCGCTCGACGCGGAGCTCACGCAGCTGTCCGGCTCCCTGATGCTGGCGCCCGTCGACGGGACGGTCGTGTTCGCCGACGGCGCCGCTCACGCGACCGAGGCCGTCGACGGCTGGGAGCTGGACGCCGGGGGAGCGGCGACCGAGCTCGAGGAGGGCTGGCTCACGGCCGCGCGTCCCGTCGTGCTCCCGACGAGCGTCGTGGCGCCGGCGGTGTCGCAGGCGGAGACGGACCGCGCCCTGGCGCAGCTGGCCCAGCCGCTGACGGCCGCGCCCGTGACGGTGCAGATCGCCGACCGGCAGGCCGTGCTGGACGTCGCGACGCTCACCGCGCACGCGGCGGTCGTCCCGCAGGACGGGATCCTGGAGCTGCAGCTCGACGGCGCGGCACTGTCCGAGGCGGTCCTGGCGCAGCTGCCCGACCTGCTGACGACCGCGGCCGACGCGCGGTTCGAGTTCCAGGACGGCGCACCGGTCATCATCCCGGGTACGCCCGGGACGACGCTCGACCCGACGGCTCTCGCGACGTCCGTCGTGCAGGCGGCCACGACGGGCACCGGGCGCGTCGCACCCGTCGACCTCGTCCAGTCCGACCCCGCGCAGACGCAGGAGGCGCTCGAGGCGCTCGGCGTCAAGGAGGTCGTCTCGGAGTTCTCGACGCCCCTGACCAGCGAGCCTCGCCGTACGGGGAACATCGCGAACGGCCTGAAGAACATCACCGGCACGCTCGTGCGCCCCGGTGAGACGTTCAGCCTCACGGAGGCGCTGGGCCCGGTCGACGCGGCCCACGGGTACGTGCAGGCGGGTGCCATCGTCAACGGCGAGCACAAGGACGCGTGGGGCGGCGGCCTGTCGCAGGTGTCCACCACGACGTACAACGCCGCGTACTTCGCCGGCTTCGAGGACGTCGAGCACACGCCGCACAGCGAGTGGTTCCAGCGCTACCCCGAGGGTCGCGAGGCCACGATCTTCACGGGTGTCCTCGACCTGAAGTGGAAGAACAACACGCCCTACGGCGCTCTCGTGCAGGGCTTCGTCGCGGACGGTCGGGCACACGTGCGGATCTGGAGCACCAAGCACTTCACGGTCGAGACCACGAAGAGCGGGCGCTCCGGCGTGGTCAGCCCGACGACGGTCTACTCGCAGTCACCGACGTGCGAGCCGCAGAGCGCGGGCAACCCCGGCTTCACGGTGACGAACACGCGGCGGGTGCTCCTGAACGGCCAGGAGGTCGACAGCGAGTCGCACACCTGGCGGTACAAGCCGCAGAACAAGGTCATCTGCGGCGCCGCGCCGGTCCCGGGGGCGACGCCGACGCCTTGACGTCAGGCCGTGCCGTCGCCCCGGCGGTGACGCCTCGCCGGGGGCGGCGGCACGACCTTGGCGCGCACGACGTCCTGCGCCGGCACGCGCACGTCGCCGCGCCGGGTCCGCACGGTCAGCCCGTCGTCGTCCACCGCCACGACCTCACCGAGCACGTCGGTGAACGGGGGCTCCCCGCCGTGCAGGGCGCCCGTCACCGCACCGGGCGGCAGGTCGTCGCGCCGGCGGCGCACCACGACCCGCGTACCCGTCGGCCAGGTCCGCCATGTGTCCGGGCTCACCGCGACGCTCCCGTGTCGGTGAGTGGACTGCGAGGCGGGGCTGGGTGCACGTGGGGGATACTAGGGCGACCGCTGCACCCGTGGAGGACACCCGTGACGTATGTGATCGCCGAGCCCTGCGTGGACGTCAAGGACAAGGCGTGCATCGAGGAGTGTCCGGTCGACTGCATCTACGAGGGCAAGCGCTCCTTGTACATCCACCCGGACGAGTGCGTCGACTGCGGCGCCTGCGAGCCCGTGTGCCCCGTGGAGGCCATCTACTACGAGGACGACGTCCCCGAGCAGTGGTCCCAGTACTACGAGGCGAACGTGCACTTCTTCGACGAGGTCGGCTCGCCCGGTGGTGCCGCGAAGATGGGCGAGATCGCGCACGACCACCCGATCATCGCCACGCTGCCGCTGCGCGTGCACGGCGAGTGACCGCGGTGCTCGTCGGTGCGGGGGACACGTGGGCCTGCTGACCGGGAGCCTGCCGGACTTCCCCTGGGACTCGCTCGGACCCGTCGCCCGGCTCGCACGCGAGCACCCTGGCGGTCTGGTCGACCTGTCGGTGGGCACACCCGTCGACCCGACCCCGCAGGTCGTGCGTGACGCGCTCGCCGCCGCGTCGGACGCACCGGGGTACCCGACGACCCACGGGACGGCCGCGCTGCGCGAGGCGGTGGCGGCGTGGTTCGCGCGGCGTCGGGGCGTGCCGGACCTCGACCCGGACGCCGTGCTGCCGACGCTGGGCTCCAAGGAGCTCGTCGCCTTCCTGCCGTCGCTCCTGGGTCTCGGCGCGGGCGACGCGGTGCTGCACCCGGCGATCGCCTACCCGACCTACGACGTGGGCGCACGGCTGGCAGGGGCGACCCCGGTCCCGACCGACTCCCCTGCGCAGCTGCTCGCGCAGCGTGACGACGTGCGCCTGGTGTGGCTGAACTCGCCCGGCAACCCCGACGGGTCGGTGCTGGGCGTCGACCAGCTGCGGGACGTCGTCGCGGCCGCGCGCGCGGCGTCGGCGCGGACGGGGAGCCGGGTGGTCGTCGCGTCGGACGAGTGCTACGCGGAGCTGGCGTGGGACGAGCCCTGGGCGTCGGACGGCGTCCCGAGCGTGCTGGACCCCCGCGTGACGGGAGGCGACCGCACGGACCTGCTCGCCGTGTACTCCCTGTCCAAGCAGTCGAACCTGGCGGGATATCGCGCCGCGTTCGTCGCCGGTGACGCGGGGCTGGTCGCCGGCCTGCTGGAGACGCGCAAGCACGCCGGCATGATCGTGCCCGCGCCGGTGCAGGCGGCGATGACGGTCGCGCTGCGGGACGACGCGCACGTGGCCGAGCAGCGTGAGCGCTACCGGCGCCGGCGGGTCGCGCTGCGCGCGGGTCTCGAGTCGGCGGGGTACGTGGTCGACCGCTCCCACGCCGGTCTGTACCTCTGGGCGCGCCCCGACGGCCCGCCCCAGGACGCGTGGACGACCCTGCGCGACCTGGCCGGTCTCGGTCTGCTCGTGGCCCCCGGGTCGTTCTACGGCGCGACCGCGGCCGGGCACGTCCGGGTCGCGCTGACCGCGACGGACGAGCAGGTCGCGGAGGCGGCGGCGCGGTTGTCCGGGGCCTGAGCGGGCCGGTCCGTGGACGGCGTGGCCCGTCGGCGGCCGACGACGTACATTGGCGGTTACCCCTGTGAGGAACCTCACATCTACACCAAGGGCCTGTCGTACGTTGGTCAAGACGCCGTCGTCGCAGGTACCGTCACGTGGGCCGACGAGGGTCATCACCGCGCGTCGGCCACCCCATCGGCCCGCACGGCAACCCGCCCGGGCCGGCTGGACCCGCTCGTCGGCGCAGGAAGGAACACCCATGTCGGACGTCGTCACCGCACCGGTGCAGGCCCCCGTCCAGCTCGTGGTCGACGGGCAGGCGCGCGACCTGCCCGTGGTGCCCGCCACCGACGGGAACGACGGCATCGTCGTGTCGTCCCTCCTGCGGGACACCGGCATGGTGACGGTCGACCCGGGGTTCATGAACACCGCGTCGTGCGAGTCGCAGATCACCTACATCGACGGCGACGCGGGGATCCTGCGGTACCGCGGCTACCCGATCGAGCAGCTGGCGGAGCACTCGACGTTCCTCGAGGTCGCCTACCTGCTCATCAACGGCGAGCTGCCGTCGCCCCAGGCGCTGGCGGCGTTCGAGGAGCGGGTCAACCGCCACACGCTGGTGCACGAGGACTTCCGCACGTTCATGGGGACGTTCCCGCGCAACGCGCACCCGATGGCGGTCATGGCGTCGGCGCTCAACGCGCTGTCGACGTTCTACCCCGAGTCCCTCGACCCGTTCGACGACGAGACGGTCGAGCTCGCGACCGTGTTGATCCTCGCGAAGACGCGCACGATCACCTCGTACGTCCACCGCGCCTCCAAGGGCGAGCCGCTGCTGTACCCGGACTACTCGCGCGGCTACGTCGAGGACTTCCTGCGGATGACCTTCGCGGTGCCCTACCAGCAGTGGGACCCGGACCCGGTCGTCGTCAACGCGCTCGACAAGCTGCTCATCCTGCACGCGGACCACGAGCAGAACTGCTCGACGTCGACCGTGCGGGTCGTCGGCTCGAGCCACGCGAACATCTACGCGTCGGTCGCGGCGGGCATCAACGCGCTGTCCGGGCCGCTGCACGGCGGCGCCAACGAGGCCGTGCTGAAGATGCTGGACCAGATCAAGGCCAACGGCGGGGACGCCACCGACTTCATGCGCCGCGTGAAGAACAAGGAGGACGGCGTCCGCCTCATGGGCTTCGGCCACCGGGTCTACAAGAACTACGACCCGCGCGCCGCGATCGTCAAGCAGAGCACGCACGAGGTGCTCGCGGCGCTCGGCGGGTCCGACGAGCTGCTCGACATCGCGATGGGCCTCGAGGAGATCGCGCTGTCGGACGACTACTTCGTCTCCCGCAAGCTGTACCCGAACGTCGACTTCTACACGGGCCTGATCTACAAGGCGATGGGGTTCTCGGACCGGATGTTCACGCCGCTGTTCGCCCTCGGCCGCATGCCCGGGTGGATCGCGCAGTGGCGCGAGATGATGAACGACCCGCAGACGAAGATCGGCCGTCCGCGTCAGGTGTACACCGGCGCGACGGAGCGGCCGTACGTCTCGGCCGAGCGCCGCTGACGCTCAGCCGGAGACCGTCAGGCGGACCTGCCCGGGGGGCAGTGGCGCCTGGCCGGTGACCTGCCACGTGGGCTCGGTGCGCGACCACGTCGTGTCGCCGACGGTCACGGCGTCCACGCCCAGCTCCCACGCGACCGCGACGGACCACTGCGCGACGGACCACCCGGCGCGGGCGGGATCGTCGATGGGCAGCGGCGTCGCGACGACGTCGACCGTGGCGGGCGTCCCCGCGTCGTCGGGGAGGGTCACCGTCACCGGCAGGTCGCCCAGGTCACGCGTGACGCGCGCGAGGACGGGCCCGGTCCCGCCCGGCTGCTCGACCGGCCGCAGGGTGCAGCTCAGCGCCGCCGGTGAGTGCCCGGTGAGCGCCGACGCCCATGCGCGCGCCCGCACCTCGTGCTGGGCGTACGCGTCGGGGAACCCGCTGCGCTGGACGGCCTGCGCGGCCTCGGTGACGGCCATGTCCTGGTAGCCCGGGACCTTCTCGAGCCCGTCGAAGAACTTGTTGGTGGAGTAGACCGGGTCCATGATCTGCTCGACCGTGCCCCAGCCCTGCGAGGGGCGCTGCTGGTACAGGCCCACCGAGTCGCGGTCGCCGTAGTCGATGTTGACGAGCCGCGACTCCTGCAGCGCTGTCGCGATGCCGATCGTCACCGCCCGGGCCGGCATGCCGCGGCGGGTGGCGACCGCAGCCGCCAGCGCGGCGTTCTGCGCCTGGTCGGGGCTCAGGCTCCAGTCCGTGCCGTCCAGGTGGGCGACGCAGCGCTCGGCCGCGGGCGTGTCCGGCCGCGCGCTGCGCAGCACGGCGACGACCGCGCCGACTGCGACGGCGAGCAGCACGACGGCGAGGCCCGCGGTCACCAGGGCCGGCAGGCACCCGGCGCGTCGTCGCCCTCGAGCCACGGCGTCAGTTGGTGTGCAGCGCGGAGTTCAGCTGCACACCGGCGCCCGAGCGTGCGACCGCCTCGACCTCTCCCGTGCGCGAGTTGCGCCGGAACAGCACACCGTCCGCACCGGCGAGCACGCGGGCCTTGACGACGCGTGCCCCGTCGTCGTCCACCGCCCCCTCGACGTCGAAGCCGACGAGCCGCACCTTGGTGCCCGCGGTGACGTACAGGCCCGCCTCGACCACGCAGTCGTCGCCCAGGGGGATGCCCAGCCCCGAGTTCGCACCCAGCAGCGAGCGCTGCCCGACAGCCACGACCTCGCGGCCACCGCCGGACAGCGTGCCCATGATCGAGGCGCCCCCGCCCACGTCGGAGCCGTCGCCCACGACGACCCCGGCCGAGATGCGGCCCTCGACCATCGACGTCCCGAGCGTGCCCGCGTTGAAGTTGACGAAGCCCTCGTGCATCACGGTCGTGCCCGGTGCCAGGTGGGCGCCGAGGCGCACGCGGTCGGCGTCGGCGACCCGCACGCCCGACGGCAGCACGTAGTCGACCATGCGCGGGAACTTGTCGACCCCGTACACCGTCACCGGGGTCCCCGTGGCCGCGCGCAGCCGCAGGCGGGTGGCCTCGAAGTCCTCGACGGCGCACGGTCCGCGGTCGGTCCACACGACGTTCGGGAGGACCGCGAAGAGGCCGTCGAGGTTCTGCCCGTGGGGCCGGACGAGCCGGTGCGACAGCAGGTGCAGGCGCAGGTAGGCGTCGGCGGTGCCGGCGGGCGGGGTGTCGAGGTCCACGACGGTCGCGACGAGCGTCACGCGGACGCCGCGCGCGGGGTCCGCGCGCTCGCACGCGGCGAGGTCGACGGGCGCGTGCAGCCGGACGGAGTCGTCGTCGTCGACGTCGAGCGTGGTGGGCGGGGCCCCGAGGACGGGCGCGGGGTACCAGACGTCGAGGGTGGTCCCCGCGTCGGTGACGGTGGCCAGGCCGAGGCCCCAGGCCGTGCGGTCGGTCATGGCGTGCAAGCCTACGTCGCGGACGCCGCCGACCGGTAAGCCGTCGCCGCGCGTAGGGTCGGGTCGTGGCTGCCGACGACCTGATCGACCTGTCCGCCGACGTGGTGACGCTGACGCGTCAGCTGTGCGACGTCCCGTCCGTCAGCGGCGACGAGACGCGGCTGGCGGACGCGGTCGAGGCGGCGCTGCGCGAGCACCCGCACCTCGAGGTCCTCCGCGACGGTGACGCGGTCGTCGCGCGGACGCACCTGGGGCGCGCACGGCGCGTCGTCGTCGCGGGGCACCTCGACACCGTGCCGGTCGCCGGCAACCTGCCGACCCGGCTCGAGGACGACGTGCTGTGGGGGCGCGGCACCGTCGACATGAAGGGCGGTGTCGCGGTCGCGCTGCACCTCGCGGCCGCGCTCACCGAGCCCGTGCACGACGTGACGTGGGTCTTCTACGACCACGAGGAGGTCGCCGCCGACCTCAGCGGGCTGGGCCGCGTCGCGGCGCACCACCCGGACTGGCTCGAGGCCGACTTCGCGGTGCTCGGCGAGCCGAGCGACGGTGGGCTCGAGGGCGGCTGCAACGGCACGCTCCGCGCCGAGGTGCGGCTCACGGGCGTCGCGGCGCACTCGGCGCGCGCGTGGGTGGGCGTCAACGCGGTGCACGCCGCCGGTGAGGTGCTGCGTCGGCTCGAGGCCTACGAGCCGGCCACGGTCGAGGTCGAGGGCCTGGCGTACCGCGAGGGGCTCAACGCCGTGCTCGTCTCGGGTGGGGTCGCGACCAACGTCATCCCCGACTCGTGCGTCGTCACGGTCAACTACCGGTTCGCGCCGTCGCGGGACGTCGCCGAGGCCGTGGCGCACGTGCGCGACGTGTTCGACGGGTACGACGTGGTGGTCACCGACTCCGCGCCCGGTGCCCGCCCCGGTCTGGACGCACCCGCCGCGCAGGAGTTCGCCGCCGCCGTGCTCGCGGTCACGGGCGGTCGCCCCGCGCCGAAGTACGGCTGGACGGACGTCGCCCGGTTCAGCGCCCTGGGCGTGCCCGCGGTCAACTTCGGCCCCGGCGACCCGCTGCTGGCGCACAAGGACGACGAGCGGGTGCCCGTCGCGCAGATCGAGCTGTGCCACCGCGCGCTGCGGGCGTGGCTGACGGGCGCGCAGCCCGAGGACCTGCCGCTGGGCATCGCCTGACGTCCGCCGTCCGCGCGACGCGGCGGCTCGCGGCGCGCGCATAGGCTCGGGGGATGACTCCTGACGACACGTCGGCACCGGCGCCGGAGTACCGCCGCGGTCCCGTGCTGCTGCGCCGCGACCAGATCCCCGCCACGACCTCCGACCAGCGCCTGCTGGCGCGCGCCGAGGGCGCCGGCTGGCTGCACTCCGACCCCTGGCGGGTCATGCGGATCCAGAGCGAGTTCGTCGAGGGGTTCGGTGCGCTGTCCGAGGTCGGGCCCGCGGTCAGTGTCTTCGGCTCGGCGCGCATCAAGCCCGACGACCCGTACTACGAGCTGGGGCAGGAGGTCGCGCGCGGGCTCGTGGAGGCCGGGTACGCCGTGATCACCGGCGGTGGCCCCGGCATCATGGAGGCGGCCAACAAGGGCGCCACCGAGGCGGACGGGCTGTCGGTCGGTCTGGGCATCGAGCTGCCGTTCGAGCAGGGCATGAACGAGTGGGTCGACCTGGGCGTCAACTTCCGCTACTTCTTCGCCCGCAAGACCATGTTCGTCAAGTACTCCGAGGGTTTCGTCGTCCTGCCCGGTGGGTTCGGCACCTTCGACGAGCTCTTCGAGGCGCTGACCCTGGTGCAGACGCACAAGGTCACCGGGTTCCCGATCGTGCTGCTCGGCGCCGACTACTGGTCCGGGCTGCTCGCGTGGCTGCGCGACACGGTGCACCCGCAGGGCATGATCGCCGCTGCCGACATCGACCTGCTGCAGGTCGCGGCGGACGCGCAGGAGGCCGTCGAGATCGTCGTGCGACGCGGTGCCGAGCTGCGGGCCGAGGAGGAGGCGGCGGTGCGTGCCGCGGCGCGGGACCAGCGGGCTGCCGCCGCCGCCGGTGAGGCGCGGGCACGCAACGGCCGCCGGACCCGTGACGCGGGTGCCTCGGGTGAGGACGGCGCGCTCACGGACGGCGGGTGGTGACGAGCGGACCGCTGCCCGGCGTCCCCGCCGGTGCCGCACCGCTGCGCCTGCGCGGACGCACGTTCGGCGACGACCACCCGGTCGTCATGGCGGTCGTCAACCGCACGCCCGACTCGTTCTACGCGGCGGCGAGGTACGACGAGTCCACGGTCGACGCGGCGGTCGACCGGGCCGTCGAGGAGGGTGCCGACGTGCTGGACGTCGGCGGTGTGCGCGCCGGTCGCGGACCCGTCGTCGAGGAGGCCGAGGAGATCGCCCGCGTCCTGCCCGTCGTCCGGCGCGTCCGGGCACGGCACCCGGACCTGCTGGTCAGCGTCGACACCTGGCGGGCGGGCGTCGCCCGGGCCGTCGCGGACGCCGGTGCCGACCTGCTCAACGACACGTGGGCCGGGCACGACCCCGCGCTCGTCGAGGTGGCGGCGGAGCGCGGGCTGGGCGTCGTGTGCTCCCACACGGGGGGTGCCGCCCCGCGCAGCGACCCGTTCCGCGTCGCCTACCCGGCGCCCGAGGGCGTCGACCCGCTCGACGGCGTGCTGATCGACGTCGTCGCGACCCTGACCGCCGCGGCCGCGCGGGCGGTCGCGCTGGGCGTCGACCCGGCGTCGGTGCTCGTCGACGCGACCCTGGACTTCGGCAAGACCACGTGGCACTCGCTGCACCTGCTGAGAAACACCCCGAAGATCGTGCAGATCGGGCACCCTGTGCTCATGGCGATCTCGCGCAAGGACCTCGTCGGGGAGACCCTGGACCTGCCACCGGAGGAGCGGCTGGAGGGCACGTTGGCGGCCACGGCCGTCGCGGCCTGGCTGGGTGCCCGCGTCTTCCGCGTGCACGACGTCGCAGCGACGCGACGCACGCTCGACATGGTGGCGGCGCTCCGCGCGGAGCGGGCACCGGTGCGTGCCGTGCGGGGCATGCTGTGAGCGCCGACGCCCCCCGGTCCGACGCCGACGTGGCGGTCGACGCCGCCACCGCCGGACCGACGGAGCCGTCGGAGCCGGCGCCCACGACGGAGCCGCGTGCCGGGTGGTGGGACCGGGTCCGCGGCTGGCCGTGGTGGGTGCACGTCCTGCTCGTGTGGGCCGCCTCGCGGCTGTTCGTCGCCGGCGCCTTCGTCTGGACGGCGACGGTGCAGGAGGCGAACGTCTGGACCGGCGCGAACCCGTCCTACCAGGAGTTCGTCGGGCTGTTCTACGACGCCGGCTGGTACCGGCAGGTCGCGGAGAGCGGGTACCCGGCCGAGCTGCCGCGCGACGAGCAGGGGCTGGTCCAGCAGAACCCGTGGGCGTTCTTCCCCCTGTTCCCGATGCTCGTGCGGGCGCTCATGACGCTCACGGGCGGGACGTGGGTGGTCCTCGCGCCGACCGTGGCGCTGCTGCTGAGCGCCGCCGCGGTGCTCGTCGTGCACGAGGCCGTGCGCCACGGCGCGCCCCGGGCGGTCGCCGCCCGGCCCGGCCTGCCGCTGGCGACGGTCGCCCTGGTCTGCGCGTTCCCCACGGCCGCGGTCCTGCAGGTCGCGTACACCGAGTCCGCCGCGCTCCTGCTGGTCGCGGCCTCCCTGCTGCTGCTCGTGCGACGCCGCTACGGGTGGGCGGCCCTCGTCGTCGTCGCGCTCGGGTTCACGCGCGCGGTCGCGCTGCCGATGGCGGCGGTCGTCGTCGTGCACGCGGGGGTGCGGTGGTGGCGCTCGCGGCGTGGTGAGGACACCTTCGGCCGGCGTGACGCCGCGGGGCTCGTCGGCCTGGCCGTCGCGGCGGGGATCTCGGGCGTCGCGTGGCCGGCGATCTGCGGCTGGGTGACCGGCGTCCCCGACGGCTACCTGCAGACGCAGGAGGCGTGGCGGGGCGTGCGGGAGGTGGTGCCGTTCTCGGGGTGGACGTACGTGCCGCAGTTCTGGTTCGGCGAGTGGGGGACGCCCGTCATGGTCGCGGGCTTCGCGCTGACCGCCGCCGTGCTGCTCGTGCCCGCCGCCTGGCGGCTCGGGCCGGAGCTGCACACCTGGTCGGCCGCCTACGTCGTCTACATCCTCGCCGTGATCGAGCCGGGGTCCAGCCTCGCGCGGTTCCTGCTCCTGGCGTTCCCCCTCGGTGCCGTGACAGCGGGGGTGGTGCCGCGGCCCGCGTGGGCGCGCCGACTGTGGTTCGGGGCCGTCCTGGTCCTCATGCTGGGGCTGCAGGTGCTCTGGGTGCGGCAGATGTGGCAGTTCAACCCCCAGGGCGACTGGCCGCCGTGACCCGTTCGTGCTCCGCGGAGCCGGGCGGGGGTCACGCCCGGTGAACTAGGATGGTCGCTGGACAACCGGCTGACCTGGAGGTTGTCGGGCCCGCCCGACGGCTGTCGGCCGGCAACGTACGAGCGAAGGAGAGGCCCGGATGGCCGCGATGAAGCCGAGGACCGGCGACGGACCGCTCGAGGTGACGAAGGAGGGACGCGGCATCGTCATGCGCGTCCCGCTCGAGGGTGGCGGACGGCTGGTGGTGGAGCTCAACGCGACCGAGGCGTCCGAGCTGGGCGAGGCTCTGACGTCCGTCGTCGGCTGACGACCGGCGGATGAGCCCCCGCACCTCCGGCGCGGCCGCCGCCGCGCCGCGTACGCCCCCCACGGTCTCGTTGCACGGCGCGAGCGTCGTCGACTCCCCGCTCCTGACGGACGGGTCGGTCGACGCGGTCGCGGTCCAGGTCGCGCCGCCCCGCGACGGGGACGACGCGCTGCAGCCGCGGTCGGGCACGCCGCAGGCGGCGGCCCGCTACGGCATCGACCTGTCCGAGCTGGCGGAGCGTGCCGGCCTGACGGGCGCTGCGGGCGAGGCGTTCACCGTCCACCTGCCACTCCCGGTGGGTTCGGCCGTCGAGCTCCCGTGGGCCGGGCTGCCGCCGCGCATCGTGCTCGTGGGAGTCGGTGACGAGAGCCCGACCGCGCTGCGTCGCGCGGGTGCGGCGCTCGCCCGGGCCACGCGTGGGCTGCGCCGCGTCGCCGCGACCGTCGGCGCGCAGACGCACCACGACGAGTCGGCCGCGGCACAGGCGGCCCGTGCCGTCGCCGAGGGCTACCTGCTCGCGGCGTACACGCCGCCGCGCGTGACGTCGAAGCCGGAGGGGAAGGCGCCGGCCGAGCTGGTGCTGCTCGGCCGCGACGGCGCGGAGGTCTCCGCCGCGGTGGCCGCCGCTCGTGCAGGTGCGGCCGCCACGTGGCTGGTCCGGGACCTGGCCAACACCCCGTCCAACGTCAAGGACCCGGCGTGGCTGGCGGACCGGGCCCGACGGCTCGGGACCAAGGCCGGGCTCGACGTCGAGGTCCTGGGTCCGCGGGAGCTCGCCGCTGGCGGGTTCGGCGGTCTGCTGGCCGTCGGTGCCGGCTCGGCCTCCACGCCGCGGCTGGTTCGCCTCACGTACACCCCGGCGGCGGGCGACGGCCGCCACGTCGTGGTCGTCGGCAAGGGCATCACGTACGACACGGGCGGGCTGTCCATCAAGCCCCGCGAGGCCATGGTGCCGATGAAGACCGACATGGCCGGCGCCGCGGTGGCACTGGCCACGGTGCTGGGTGCCGCCCAGGCGCACGTGCCGCACAAGGTCACGGCGGTCCTGCCGCTGGCGGAGAACCACTTCGGTGGGTCGTCCTACCGGCCGGGTGACGTCGTCACGATCCACGGCGGCACCACGGTCGAGATCGCGAACACCGACGCCGAGGGCCGGCTCGTCCTGGCCGACGCCCTCGCCTGGGCGGACGCGACCCTCGAACCCGACGTGCTCGTGGACGTCGCCACGCTGACCGGCGCGGCGAGCCTCGGTCTCGGCCGGCAGCACGCCGCGCTCTACGGGACGGACGAGGCCCTCGTCGCGGCGCTGTCGGCCGCAGGTGATCGCACGGGCGAGCTGGTGTGGCCCATGCCGCTCGTCGAGGACTACGAGGAGGCGGTGCGCTCGTCGGTCGCCGACCTGCGTCACGTCCCCGAGGACCGCCGCATCGGCGGCGGCTCGATCACGGCCGCCCTGTTCCTGCGCCGGTTCGTCGGGCAGCGGACCTGGGCGCACCTCGACATCGCGGGCCCCGCGCGTTCGACGTCGGACAAGCACGAGGTCACCGAGGGTGCCACGGGCTACGGTGCGCGCCTGCTCCTGGAGTACCTGACGACGCTGGACTGACGTGCACAGCGATGCCGCCGACCCCCCGGGGGTCGGCGGCATCGTCGTGCGCAGGTCGGACGCCGTGTGGAAGGTGTCGTGGGGCCGCTGGAGCGAGCTCGTGCTCAGCGACCCCCGCGCCGACGCCGCCGAGCTGCTGCGGCATTGCTCCGGCGCGCTGCGCGACCTGGTGAGGTGACGTCCGCCGACGTCGATCGGTCCCTCAGCGACGCACGGCGACGAGCAGGCCCTCGCCCACCGGCAGGAGCGCCGGCACCAGCCGGTCGTCCGCGCGGACGTGCCGCCCGACGTCCCGGACGGTCGTCGTCGCCTCGTCGCGCCGCGCGGGGTCCGCGACCCGGTCGTGCCAGAGCGCGTCGTCGACCGCCAGCACGCCTCCCGGACGCAGCAGGCGGACCGCCTGCTCGACGTACCCGGGGTAGTTCTCCACGTCCGCGTCGATCACGACCATGTCGTACCCGCCGTCGGTGAGGCGCGGCAGGACGTCCAGCGCGCGCCCGGAGATGGCGCGCGTCCGGGTGCTGCGCACGCCCTCCTCGGCGAACGCGTCCTTCGCGGCGCGCTGGTGCTCGAGCTCCAGGTCGATCGTCGTCAGCACGCCGTCCGCCGGCATGCCCCGCAGCAGGTACAGCGAGCCCACGCCGGCGCCCGTGCCGACCTCGACCACCGCACGCGCCTGCGCCGCCGCGGCGAGCACGCGCAACGCCGCTCCCGTGCCGGGGAGCACGGGCGTGCACCCCAGGTGCGACGCGCGCTCGCGGGCCCGCAGCACGACGTCGTCCTCGTCGAGGAACTCCTCGCAGTAGACCCAGCTCTGCGCCTTGTCGGTGGAGATGACGGCCTCCTCGTCGCTCGCCCCGTGCGGGCGCGCCTGGCCGTCAGCGTAGTCCCGCGCCGCGGGCGTCCGACGGACGTGCGAGCCGGGGTTCTGCGCGCCGCGTCGCCGCACCGCGCGCGGGCCGCCGTTTCCGCTCAGGACGAACAAGGGTCGAGCATGGGAGCCCGACCTGGGAGACTGACGTCCCGAGAGAAGCATCGAGGAGAGCCCCGCAGATGAGCGACCAGCCCGCCGACTGGCAGGCCCCGTCGTGGGAGGAGATCGTCCGGGAGCACTCCGCCCGGGTGTACCGGCTGGCCTACCGGCTGACCGGGAACCGCCACGACGCCGAGGACCTCACGCAGGAGACCTTCGTCCGCGTGTTCCGCTCGCTCCACACGTACAGCCCCGGCACCTTCGAGGGCTGGCTGCACCGGATCACCACGAACCTCTTCCTCGACATGGCGCGCCGCAAGCAGCGCGTGCGGATCGAGCCGATCGGTGACGACACGGACCGGTGGTCCTCGCCGGACCTGCTCGCGACGCCCGAGCGCGCGTTCGAGGCCGCGAACCTCGACCACGACGTCCAGCGCGCGCTCGACGCGCTGCCGCCCGAGTACCGCGCCGCCGTCGTGCTGTGTGACATCGAAGGGCTGTCGTACGAGGAGATCGCCGTGACCCTCGGCATCAAGCTCGGCACCGTGCGCTCGCGGATCCACCGCGCCCGGGCCCGGCTGCGGGTCGCGCTCGAGCACCGGCGTCCGCTCGACACCTCGGCAGCCGACACGTCGACCGCCGACCCGCGCGTGCCCGACGCCGCCGAGGTGGCCGGATGATGCACCTCGGCTCCCGGATCAGCGCCCTGGTCGACGGACAGCTCGACCCGGCCGCGACCGAGCGCGCACTCGCGCACGTCGCGACGTGCGCGTCGTGCGCGCGCGAGCTCGCCGCAGCACGTGCCGCCCGGCGGGCGCTCGCCGGGGCGGAGCCCGTCCACCCCACCGAGGACCTCACGGCGCGTCTGCTGTCGCTCTCGTCGCAGGGCGGCCCGCCCGTGCCGCCGGCGCCCGGGACGCGCGACCCCTTCGCCGTCGGTGCCGGCGCGGCACTGCCGGTCGCCGCGACACGGGCGCTGCGCGGCGACGTGGTCAGCGGCCGCTCGCCCGTGCGGCTCGTGGTCGGGTCCGTGGCAGGTATGGGCGCCATGGCGGCCGGCCTGTTCATGCTCGGTGAGCGGCCCGTGGTGACGCCCTCGAGCCACCCGGCGGCCGCGCTCGGTCTGCTCGCCCACACGTCGGCGCCCGCCGACGCGGGCGACGTGCCGGCGGACGACGCCACGGTCGCGTGGCTGCGCGGGAAGGGGTGGACGTTCCCCGCCGACCTGCCCGCCGGGTGGCACGTCCGCTCGATCGGCTGGTCCTCGGACGACCCGCAGGTGCTGGAGGTGGACGTCACGGGGCCCGTGGGCTCCTACGTCGTGACCGAGCAGCAGGGGCGCCTGGACACCCAGGCGCTCGCCGGCGCGCCCGTCCGGGAGGTGGGCGGCAGGCAGGTGCACGTGCTGTCCGTCGAGCCGTGGCAGGTCGCCTGGCAGTCGGGTTCGACGGTCGTGCAGATCGTCGCCGCGCAGGACGAGGGCGCGATCGACGCGCTGGTCGAGGCGTTCCCCTCCGACGGGTACGACGACACCGTCACCGGGCGCATCGGTCGCGGCTGGCAGACCGTGTCCGCCGTGTGGGGACGCCCGTGAGCGACGGCGGGTCAGGCGCCGTGGCCGGTCCGGAGCCGCACCCCGCGCCCGAGCCACGACCCGCCGACGCGCCACCGCCACCGCACCCGGGCACCCCGCAGCCCGCGCCGGTCCCGCTGTTCGCCGCGCCCTCGTCGTACCGCCGCACCGCGGACGCCCCGGACGTCGGACCCGCGGAGGCGCCCCGGGGGGCGGCACCCGCGCACGCGCCCACCGCGGCCTTCGCCCGCCCGGGCGGTCCGCACCCGACCGCCGGACCGGACGCACCGTCCGCCGGCCCGGACGGGGGAGCCGCCGACGGGACGTCCGTGGCGGCCGCTCCCGGCCGTCCGACGCGCCGCCGCCGACGGCGCACGCTGTCGGCAGCCTGGGTCGCGCCGCTCGTCGCCCTGTCGGTCGCCGCAGGCTTCCTCGGAGGACTGCTCGGGGACCGGGTGCTGCCGGACGACGGGCGCCGCTCCGACGCGGGCCTCCCGGTGGCCCCGGCCCCGGCCGCGCACGTGGACCGGGCGCCCGACTCCGTGGCCGGCATCGCCGCCGGCGTCCTGCCGAGCGTGGTGTCGCTCGAGGTGACGACCGCGGACGGGGCAGGCTCGGGCTCGGGCTTCGTCCTGCGGCAGGACGGGTACGTGCTGACGAACAACCACGTCGTCGAGGGGGCCGACGGCGGGTCGATCGTCGTGCAGTTCGCCGACGGCACGGAGCTGCCCGGCACGGTCGTCGGTGCCACGGGGGACTACGACCTGGCGGTGGTCAAGGTCGAGGCGACGGGCCTGACACCCGCGGCCCTGGGTGACTCGGACACGGTCGTCGTCGGCGACCCGGTCGTCGCGATCGGTGCGCCGCTGGGACTCGTCGGCACCGTCACGAGCGGCATCGTCAGCGCGCTCAACCGACCCGTCGTGGCCGGGGACGGCGGCGACGCCGCGTTCATCAACGCGATCCAGACCGACGCGGCGATCAACCCCGGCAACTCGGGTGGACCCCTGGTCAACGCGCAGGGTGAGGTCGTCGGCATCAACTCCGCCATCGCCCAGCTGCCCGGGCGGCTCACGGGCGTCGGCAGCATCGGGCTCGGCTTCGCGATCCCGTCGAACCAGGCGCGCCGCACGGCCGAGCAGCTCATCGAGACCGGTACGGCGACGTACCCCGTCATCGGCGTCGCCCTCGAGCCGGGGTACTCCGGCGAGGGCGTGCAGGTCGCGGTGCAGGACGGCCCGGGCACCGCGGCCGTCACCCGCAACGGCCCGGCCGACCTGGCGGGGATCCGGCGCGGTGACGTCATCCTGGCCATCGACGGCCGCCCGGTGACGGCGTCGGAGGAGCTGATCGTCACCATCCGCGCGCGCGAGGTCGGGGACACCGTGGTGCTGCGCGTGCGCACGGGCGACGACGAGCGGGACGTCCGCGTGCGGCTCCAGGCGGCGCCGGACTGACCGACCGTCGTCGGCCGCCGTCGCGGTAACCTGAGCGGGTGTTCGGGATCAACGGCGGCGAGCTGCTCATCCTGCTGCTGGTCGCCGCCGTCGTCGTCGGCCCGGAGCGGCTGCCCGCGTACGCCGAGCAGCTCGCGGGATGGGTGCGGCGGCTGCGCGACCTCGCCCGTGACACCAAGGAACGTGTCGACGCCGAGCTCGGTGACGCCGACGTCGACTGGGCGGCTCTCGACCCGCGCCGGTACGACCCGCGCCGCATCGTGCGCGACGCTCTGCTGGACGACGGGAAGCCGCACACCTCGTCGCGCCCGGCGCCCCCGGGTGCCAGGTCCGCGGCAGCGGCCGCACCGGCCGTCGCGTTCGCCGCCGGACCGGTGCCCGCGGGGCCGGACGCGCCCGCACCGTTCGACGACGAGGCGACCTGACGCGCAGCCCGTCCCGCCGTACCCTCACGCATGACATCCGGCCGACGGCCGATCACCTCAGGAGGCCCGCGCATGACCCAGGTGCTGTCCACGACGCAGCCCGCCACGCCGTCGACCGCGGGCGGGCGCATCTTCTCGGGCATGCAGCCGACGTCGGACTCGCTCCAGCTCGGCAACTACCTGGGTGCGCTGACCCAGTGGGTCGCGCTCCAGGACACGCACGACGCGATCTACTGCGTCGTCGACCTGCACGCGCTCACCGTCGGACCCGACCCCCAGGTGCTGCGGGAGCGCACGCGCCGCACGGCCGCGCAGTACCTCGCGGCGGGGGTCGACCCCCGGCGGTCGATCCTGTTCGTCCAGTCGCACGTGCCGGAGCACGCCGAGCTGGCCTGGATCCTGTCCTGCCACACCGGCTTCGGTGAGGCCGGCCGCATGACGCAGTTCAAGGACAAGTCGGCGAAGCAGGGCTCCGAGGGCACGACCGTCGGCCTGTTCACGTACCCCGTGCTGATGGCGGCCGACATCCTGCTGTACGACACGGCGCTCGTGCCCGTCGGGGAGGACCAGCGCCAGCACCTGGAGCTGACGCGCGACCTCGCGCAGCGCATGAACGCGCGCTTCGGCCGGGGCACCGTCGTCGTCCCCGAGCCGTACATCGTCTCCGCGACGGCCAAGATCTACGACCTGCAGGACCCCACCTCCAAGATGAGCAAGTCGGCCGAGAGCCCGAACGGCCTCATCGAGCTGCTCGACGACCCGAAGGTCGTCGCCAAGCGCATCCGGTCGGCCGTGACCGACGCCGAGCGGGAGATCCGCTTCGACCCCACCGCGAAGCCCGGCGTGTCGAACCTGCTGACGATCTTCTCGGCGCTGTCGGGGCGGACCGTCCCGTCGCTCGAGGCCGACTACGAGGGCAAGGGGTACGGGGACCTCAAGAAGGACCTCGCGGACGTGGTCGTCGACTTCCTCACCCCGTTCCAGGAGCGGGTGCGGCACTACCTCGCCGACCCGACGGCGCTCGACGACGTCCTCGCCGACGGTGCGGCGCGGGCCCGTGAGCTGGCGACCCCCACGCTGGAGCGGGTCTACGACCGGTCCGGTCTGCTCCCCGCGCGCCGGGTCCGGGCGTGAGGCTTCCGCGGGCGGGGGCGGGGGAGATCGTCGTCGGGGTCGCGATCGCGGTCCCTGAGCCGTTCTGCGGCCAGCTGCACGACGCACGGGTGCGCCTCGGGGACCCCGAGGCGCGCAACATCGTGCCGCACGTGACCCTCATCGGTCCGACGCCGGTCGCGCAGGACAGGCTCGAGGAGCTCGACGCGCACATCGCGCGCACGGTCGCCGGTCACCGCCCCTTCCACGTGCGGCTGCGCGGCACGCACACGTTCCGCCCCGTCTCGCCCGTCGTGTTCGTGGCGCTCGAGGAGGGTGCGGAGCAGTGCGCCGCGCTGGAGGCGTCGGTGCGCTCGGGTCCCCTGCAGGTCGAGGCGCACTTCCCGTACCACCCGCACGTCACGGTCGCGCACGACGTCGACGACGCGGCGCTCGACGCCGCGCAGGCCGACATGGCGACGTACGAGGCGGGGTTCGACGTCACGCACGTCCACCGGTTCGTGCACGACGGCACGGCGTGGCGTCCCGCGCAGCGGTTCGTGCTCGGCGCCGTCGGGGCCCTCGCGGATGCCGTCGGGGAGGACCACCCGTAGGTTCGCTCGCATGGAGCGTCGCACGACCCGGCACGAGAGAACCGTCGTGGCGCCCCCCGCCGGCGCGGGCGCAGCCCACGCGCGCGCGACCGAGCGTGCGCCGGACCCGGAGTCCGGACCCCGGTGGAAGCCCGGCGTCCCCGGCCTCGTCGAGCGCGTGCAGGCACTCCTGGCCTGGTGGCAGCGGACCCGCGTGGCGCGGGCCAACGCGCGCTTCGGGCAGGCGGGCGGCGGCCTGCTCACCGGTGGCCTCGCGTACACCACGCTGTTCTCGGTGTTCGCAGGCCTCACCATCGGCTACACCGCGTTCATGGCGGTGCTCGGCGGCAACGCCGAGCTGCGCGAGACGGTCCTGCGCACGGTCGGGGCGTCGCTGCCCGGGCTGGTCGACACGGGGGACGGCACCGGCGTGCTCAAGCCGGACGACCTCGTCCTGAGTCCCGGCCTGAGCATCGCGAGCATCGTGGCCGTGGGTGTCCTGGCCTTCAGCGCGATCTCCGCGACCGCCGCGCTGCGCACCGCGGTGCGCGCCATGTTCGGTGCGCACGACGCGGTCACGCTCGTCGCCGGCAAGCTGCGCGAGCTCGGGGGGTTCGTCGGCATCGCGCTCGCGGTGCTCCTGTCGGCCGTGCTCGGCATCGCGGCGACGACCGCGGCCGACTGGCTCCTGGGGGCCCTGGGCTGGCCGGACGGGTCCGGGGTGGTCCTCCGGGTCGTCGGCATCGCCGTCGCGTTCGTCGTCGACGCCGCCGTCTTCGTGATGATCGTGCGGGTCCTCGCCGGCCAGGCGCCCCCACGCAGGGACCTGCTGGGCGGCGCGGTGATCGCCGCGACAGGGCTGGGTGTCGTCCGGCTGCTGGGGACGTCCGTCGTCGCCGGGTCCGTGCAGCGCAACCCGGTGCTCGCGTCCTTCGCGGTGATCGTCGTCCTGCTGCTGTGGATCAACCTCATCGCGCGCGTCGTCCTGCTCGCCGCGGCCTGGACCGCCGACCCGCCGGCGCCCGAGCCAGCGCAGGAGGGCCCTGGCGACGTGTCCTGAGGGTCAGCCCGTGCGCGTCAGGGCCACGAGCAGGGCGGGCAGCCGGTCGACGTAGTCGCGCAGCTGCCCACGCGTGCGGTCGGGCTCGCCCACCTTCAGCAGGTTGAGCATGCCCTCGTCGCCGGCCTCCTGACCCGCGGCGATCCGGTCCGTCGAGGCGGCCATGCGAATCACGACGTGGTGCGCGACGTCCACCGCGGACGGTGCCGCCGCGCCCGACGCTGCCGCCTCGCGCCCGTAGGCGTCGGCGAGCACGCGCAGGCGGTGCGCGCCGTGCGCGGGGCCGGGGTCGTCGTAGAAGGGGACGCCGCTCCAGGCGAGCATCGCGAGGTCGTCGAGCGGCACGCCCGGGCCGGCGACGTCCCAGTCGACGACACCGACGATCTGGTCCGCGCCCGGCCCGGCGACCAGCATGTTGTACATCGTGGCGTCGTGGTGGCACACGATCTCCCCGGGTGCCAGGTCGCGCTCCTCGAAGCGCCACCGCACGCGGCCGGGTCGCAGGTCGGCGACCGCCGCGTGGTACCGGGCGAGCCACGCCGCACCGGACGCCAGCCGTGCGTCGGTGACCTCGGCGAGGTCGACCACCTCGCCGGGCAGGTGCTCGAGCACCTCGCGCCCCCGCGTGTCGATGCCCAGCGGCGCGGGCACGCCGTCGAGGCCGCGTGCACGCAGGTGGGCGAGCAGCGCGTGCACGGCCGGCGTCCACGGGCCCGCCGGACGGCGCACGGTGCCCCCGGCCCGCACCGCGCCGCCCACGTTGCCGCCCGGCAGCCGCACCTCGGGTGCGGGCGGCTCCGGCTCGACGTAGCGGGGGAGCGCGGCGAGCAGCGAGGTCAGGTCGTCGACGGGCACCGCGCCATGATGGTGCACCGCGCGCGGGACGTCACCGGGATTGCGGCTCAGAAGGCGCGCGTGATCATCGCGCGCTTGACCTCCTGGATCGCCTTCGTCACCTCGATGCCGCGTGGGCAGGCCTCGGTGCAGTTGAAGGTCGTGCGGCAGCGCCACACGCCCTCCTTGTCGTTGAGGATCTCGAGGCGCTGCGTGCCGCCCTCGTCGCGGGAGTCGAAGATGAAGCGGTGCGCGTTGACGATCGCCGCGGGCCCGAAGTACTGGCCGTCGGTCCAGAACACCGGGCACGACGACGTGCACGCGGCGCACAGGATGCACTTGGTGGTGTCGTCGAACCGCTCGCGCTGCTGCGGGGACTGCAGGCGCTCCTTCGACGGCTCCGTGCCCGTGGTGATGAGGAACGGCATGATCTCGCGGTAGGAGGCGAAGAACGGCTCCATGTCGACGACCAGGTCCTTGACCACGGGCAGGCCCTTGATGGGCTCGACCGTGATCGGCTTGGACGGGTCGAGGTCCTTGAGCAGCGTCTTGCACGCGAGCCGGTTGCGGCCGTTGATGCGCATGGCGTCGGACCCGCAGATGCCGTGCGCGCACGAGCGGCGGAACGTCAGCGAGCCGTCGTGCTCCCACTTGATCTTGTGCAGCGCGTCGAGCACGCGGTCGGTGCCGTGGACCTCGACCGTGAACTCGTCCCAGCGCGGTTCCGCGACGAAGGGCTCGCCGAACGCCGGCATGTCCTCGTCCGCCGGCAGGAACCGCCGGATCTTCAGCGTGACCTGGAAGGACGGCACGGCGCCGACCTCGCTTGCGGGTGCGTCCACGGTGGTGGTCATCAGTACTTGCGCTCCATCGGCTGGTAGCGGGTGACGGTGACGGGCTTGGCTCCGAGGACCACCTGGTAGCCGTCGAACGTCTCGGCCCGGGCGAAGGCGCCGTCACCGGACAGGGCACCGGCAGCGCCCTCGGCGACCGGACGGCGGTACGCCATCGTGTGCTGCATGAACCGTGCGTCGTCGCGGTCCGGGAAGTCCTCGCGGAAGTGCCCGCCGCGGGACTCCTCGCGGTTGAGGGCCCCGACGACCACCGTCTCGGCGATGTCGAGCAGGAAGCCGAGCTCGACCGCCTCGAGCAGGTCGGTGTTGAAGGTGCGGGTCTTGTCCTGCACCGAGACCGCCTCGTACCGCTTGCGCAGGGCCTTGATGTCGGACAGCGCCTGCGTGAGCGAGTCGGACGTGCGGAAGACCTGGGCGTTCGCGTCCATCGTCTCCTGCAGGTCACGGCGGATGTCGGCGACCCGCTCGCCGTTCGGACGCGTGCGGATCGCCTCGAGCCCGGCCTCGACGCTCGTCGCGGGCGAGGGGGGCAGCTCGACGAACGGCGCCACCGCGGCGTAGGCCGCGGCAGCACGCCCGGCGCGCTTGCCGAAGACGTTGATGTCGAGCAGCGAGTTCGTGCCCAGGCGGTTCGAGCCGTGCACGGAGACGCAGGCGACCTCACCGGCCGCGTACAGGCCCTTGATGACGTCCGTCGCGTTGCGCAGCACCTCACCCTCGATGTTCGTGGGGATGCCCCCCATCGCGTAGTGCGCCGTCGGGTACACGGGCACCGGCTCGGTGTACGGCTCGATGCCGAGGTACGTCCGCGCGAACTCCGTGATGTCGGGCAGCTTGGCGTCGATGTGCGCGGGCTCGAGGTGCGTGAGGTCGAGCAGGACGTAGTCCTTGTTGGGTCCCGCCCCGCGGCCCTCGCGCACCTCGTTGGCCATCGAGCGGGCCACGATGTCGCGCGGCGCGAGGTCCTTGATGGTGGGGGCGTAGCGCTCCATGAAGCGCTCGCCGTCGGCGTTGCGCAGGATCCCGCCCTCGCCGCGGGCAGCCTCCGAGAGCAGGATGCCCAGGCCCGCCAGGCCCGTCGGGTGGAACTGGAAGAACTCCATGTCCTCCAGCGGGATGCCCCGGCGGTACGCCAGCGCCATGCCGTCGCCCGTGAGGGTGTGCGCGTTCGACGTGGTCTTGTAGATCTTGCCCGCGCCACCGGTGGCGAAGACGACCGCCTTGGCCTGGAAGACGTGGATCTCGCCCGTGGCCAGCTCGTAGGCCACGACGCCCGAGACGTTGACCTCCTCGCCCTCGGGCACGTCGCCCGTGGCCAGGTCGTGGTCGACCAGCAGGTCGAGGACGTAGAACTCGTTGAAGAACTCGACGTCGTTCTTGACGCACTGCTGGTAGAGCGTCTGCAGGATCATGTGGCCGGTGCGGTCCGCGGCGTAGCAGGACCGTCGCACGGCCGCCTCGCCGTGGTTGCGCGTGTGCCCGCCGAACCGGCGCTGGTCGATGCGGCCCTCGGGCGTGCGGTTGAACGGCAGGCCCATCTTCTCCAGGTCGAGCACCGCGTCGATGGCCTCCTTGGCCATGACCTCGGCGGCGTCCTGGTCGACCAGGTAGTCACCGCCCTTGACGGTGTCGAAGGTGTGCCACTCCCAGTTGTCCTCCTCGACGTTGGCCAGCGCGGCGCACATGCCGCCCTGCGCCGCGCCGGTGTGGGAGCGCGTCGGGAAGAGCTTGGAGATGACAGCGGTGCGCACGCGCGTCGAGGACTCGAGCGCGGCACGCATCCCGGCGCCGCCCGCGCCGACGATGACGACGTCGTACTGGTGGGTCTGCATCGGCTGCTAGGCCTTCCTTGCTGGGGACGTCCGGGGGATCAGCGCGCGCAGAACGACGGCAGCAGATCGGCCGGGCTGTTGGGGGGGCACGGGTCGAACGTGAAGATCACCAGGGTGCCCAGCACGATGACGACGACGGTGGCGACGTACAGGGCGAGCTTCAGCACCATGCGGGTGCCGTCCTTCTCCGCGTAGTCGTTGATGATCGTGCGGACGCCGTTCGTGCCGTGCAGCATCGCGAGCCACAGCATGAGCAGGTCCCACACCTGCCAGAACGGCGAGGCCCACTTGCCGGCGACGAAGCCGAAGTCGATGGCGCTGATGCCCTCGCCGACCATGAGGTTGACGAACAGGTGGCCGAAGACCAGCACGACCAGGACGACGCCCGACGCGCGCATGAACACCCAGCCGTACAGCTCGAAGTTGCCGCGGGTGGTGCGGCGCGACGGGCCGGGCCGCGACGCGCGCGGGGCCTTGGGATCGGCGATGGTGCTCATCAGTGGCCCCCGAAGACGTTCATGAGGTGACGCGGCAGGAAGCCCGCCATCGTCAGGACGACCAGGCCGACGACGATCCACAGCATCACCCGCTGGTAGCGCGGGCCCTGGGACCAGAAGTCGACCAGGATCAGCCGGATGCCGTTGAACGCGTGGAACACGATCGCCAGGACGAGGCCCGCCTCGCCCAGCCCCATGATCGGGTTCTTGTACGTCCCGATGACGTCGTTGTAGGCCTCGGGCGACACGCGCACCAGCGCGGTGTCCAGGACGTGCACGAGCAGGAAGAAGAAGATCGCGAAACCGGTGATGCGGTGCGCGACCCAGGACCACATGCCTTCGCGCCCGCGGTAGAGCGTTCCGGCCGGCCGCGATGGCGCGGTGGGCGCTGAGGACACGGTGGGGGCCTCCTGAGGCGAGTTCGCGTGCGGACGGCGATGTCCTGGACGTCCCCCTCACTGTAATGACCCGGTCCGCCCGGCCGCCGCACGCAGGGGGACCAAGGGCCCGGGAAGGCGCGTTTGTGACCAACCCCACAGGCCGCAGGGGGGTCCTGGGACCTCGGTCCGTGGTGGGCGGGGGCCTCTCGTCGGCCGCTGCGGACAGGGGACCGGGCGTCCTCGGGCGGCCGGTACGGTGGGCGCATGCCGGACGCGCCGATCGCCGACTTCCATGCCGTCGTCCCTGCTGGGGGCGCCGGGACCCGACTGTGGCCGCTGTCGCGATCCGGGTACCCCAAGTTCCTCCTGGACCTCACCGGCACGGGGCGCACCCTGCTGCAGGGCACGGTCGACCGGCTGCTGCCGCTCACGGGGCCCGGGAACGTGCTCGTGGTCACCGGCGCACGGCACGCGGACGCGGTCGCGCAGCAGCTGCCCGGGCTCGGTGCCGCGAACGTGCTGGCCGAGCCGAGCCCGCGCGACTCGATGGCCGCGATCGGTCTCGCGGCGGCGGTGCTCGTCGAGCGGCACGGCCCCGACGTCGTCCTCGGCTCGTTCGCGGCCGACCACGTCATCACGGACCTCGACGCGTTCGGTGCGACGATCCGCGAGGCGGTCGCCGCGGCGCGCACGGGTGCGGTCGTCACCATCGGCATCCGCGCGACGGAGCCCTCGACGGCCTTCGGCTACGTGCGTGGTGGCGCGCCGCTCGGCGCGCCCGGTGCCCCGCACGCGCTGCGGGCCGTCGGCTTCACCGAGAAGCCGGACGCGCCGACCGCCGCGCAGTACCTCGCCACGGGCGAGTACAGCTGGAACGCCGGCATGTTCGTCGTGCGTGCGGGCGTCCTCCTCGACCACCTGGCGGCACAGCTGCCGGCGCTGCACGACGGCCTGCGGCGCATCGCGGCGGCGTGGGACACGGCGGACCGGGACGCGCGCCTGGCGGACACGTGGCCGGGGCTGACGAAGATCGCGATCGACCACGCGATCGCCGAGCCCGTCGCCGCAGCGGGCGGCGTCGCGGTCGTGCCCGGCACGTTCGGCTGGGACGACATCGGTGACTTCGCGTCCCTCGGCACGCTGCTCGGCGCCGGGCAGGGCGGCGTCGCGACGCTGGGGGAGACGGACCTCGTCCTGCGCATCGACTCCGACGGCGCCCTCGTGACGACGGGGGGCCGTACGGTCAGCGTCGTCGGCGTCCCCGACGCGGTCGTCGTCGACACGCCCGACGCGCTGCTCGTCACGACCCGCGCGCACGCGCAGCAGGTCAAGCAGGCGGTCGACGCCTGGCGCGAGCGCGGGCGCGACGACCTCCTGTGAGGCGCCCGGGCCCGCGTGCCCGGTGACCTCGTGGACGTCCTCGGACGTCCGTCCGCAACGGCCGATACGCTCGGGGGATGTCTGCCCCCGTCTCCGACCAGCTGTCCGTGCCCGTGAGCGCGCACGACGTGCTCCCGCTGCGCACGCTCGCACCGGAGCCCGCCAACCCCGTGGCCCGGGCGCTCGCCGCGACGCTCGAGGAGCTGCGCGCCGAGCTGGTGAGCGTCCGCCGCGACCTGCACGCGCACCCCGAGCTGGCGCGCACCGAGGAGCGCACCACCCGGGTGGTCGCCGAGCGACTGCGCGCGGCGGGCCTGACGCCGCACCTGCTGACCGGCTCCGGCCTGTGGTGCGACATCGGCCCGACGGTCGCCTCGTCGGGCGTGCGTCGCATCGCGCTGCGGGCGGACCTCGACGGCCTGCCGCTCCCCGACACGTGCGGGCTCCCCTGGGGGTCGACGCACCGCGGCGTCGTGCACGCCTGCGGTCACGACGTGCACACGACCGCCGTGCTCGGCGCTGGTCTCGCGCTCGCCCGGCTGGCCGCCGAGGGCCTGCTGGAGGTGGGCGTGCGGCTGATCTTCCAGCCGGCCGAGGAGGTGCAGCCCGGCGGGTCCATCGACGTCATCAACGAGGGCGGGCTGGACGGCGTCGGTGAGATCTTCTCCGTGCACTGCGACCCCAAGCTCGACGTCGGCCTGGTCGGCACGCGCATCGGCCCGATCACGTCCGCCTCGGACGAGGTCACGGTGAGCGTCACGGGCGGCGGCGGTCACACCTCCCGCCCGCACCTGACGGGTGATGTGGTGTACGCGCTCGGCCAGGTCATCACGCAGGTGCCCGCGATCCTGGGGCGTCGGCTCGACCCGCGGTCCGGCGTGAACCTCACGTGGGGCGCGGTGCACGCCGGCAGCGTCCACAACGCGATCCCGGTGACGGGCACCGTGATGGGCACGCTGCGGTGCCTGGACGTGCGGGCGTGGGAGCGGGCGTCGGCCGTGGTCGAGCAGGCCGTCACCGACGTCGTGCACCCGCTGGGTGTCGAGGTCGAGGTGAAGCACCAGCGGGGCGTGCCCCCGGTGGAGAACGGGGCGGACAGCACGGGCGTCCTGGAGGACGCCGCGCGCGACGTCCTGGGTCCGGACGCCGTGCGGCTCACCGAGCAGTCGCTCGGTGGCGAGGACTTCGCGTGGTACCTGACGAAGGTGCCGGGTGCCATGGCGCGTCTGGGCACGCGCACGCCCGGGGGTCACACCTACGACATCCACCAGGGTGACCTGCGCGTCGACGAGCGCGCGATCGAGGCCGGTGCCCTGCTGCTCGCCCGGACCGCGTACCTGGCCGGCCGACGGTCCCGCTCCTGAGGGCACGTGCCGTGTCGCAGCCAGCACGACGAAGCGCCGCGACAGGTTGCGAATTCATCACGGAACCTGCGTGGATACCCATCGGTAACACCGCCGTCACCGCCGGGTGCCTAGGGTCGACGGTGTTCAGGCCGAACGGTGCCGACGACGTCCGGGGCGCGAGGTCGCGCCGCCGTACGTACGGACATCCGGAGCGGGCGACGACGAGACGCAGGAGACTGTCGTGAAGAAGACCATCCGAATGGCCGCGCTGGGCGGGGCGGTCGCCCTGACGCTCGCCGCATGTGGCAGTGCCCCCGACGAGACCCCGGACGCCTCCGGGTCCGCCGCCCCCGCGGCCTCCGACTTCCGGGCGTGCATGGTGTCCGACCAGGGCGGTTGGGACGACAAGTCCTTCAACCAGTCCGGGTTCGAGGGTCTCGAGCGCGCCGGTGACGAGCTGGGCGTCGACACCAACGCCGTGGAGTCCACGGCGGACGCCGACTACGGCCCCAACATCGACTCGCTCGTGCAGGACGGCTGCAACTACATCATCGGCGTCGGCTTCCTGCTCGAGCCGGCGATCCAGGCGGCCGCCGAGGCCAACCCGGACATCCAGTTCGGCCTTATCGACTCGGCGTTCTCGGACGACGAGTTCAACACCATCGAGCTGGACAACGCCAAGCCGCTGCTGTTCAACACGGCCGAGGCCGCGTTCCTCGCGGGCTACGTCGCCGGTGCGACGACCGAGTCCGGCACCGTCGCGACGTTCGGCGGCCTGCCGATCCCGTCGGTCCAGATCTTCATGGACGGCTTCGCGGACGGCATCGCGCAGTGGAACGAGGACTCGGGCGAGTCCGTCCAGCTGCTCGGCTGGGACAAGGCCGCGCAGGAGGGGCAGTTCTCCGGCGACTTCGAGACCCAGGCCAACGGCCAGAGCATCACGCAGGGCTTCCTCGACCAGGGCGCGGACGTCATCATGCCCGTCGCCGGTCCGGTCGGCCTGGGCGCTGCCGCGGCGGTCGAGGCGGCCGGCGGCACGGCCAAGCTCATCTGGGTCGACTCGGACGGCTACGAGTCCACCGAGTACGGCTCGATCATCCTGACCTCCGTCATGAAGGAGATCGGCCAGGCCGTGTTCGACTCGATCGGCCAGGCCGCTGACGGCGAGTTCTCCAACGAGCCGTACGTCGGCACGCTGGAGAACGAGGGCGTCGGCCTCGCACCGTTCCACGACTTCGAGGACGCGGTCCCCGCGGACGTGCAGACCCGCATCGACGAGCTGCGCGAGCAGATCATCTCGGGCGAGCTCGTCGTCGAGTCCCCGAACGCCCCCTGACGGCGACCAGGACTGACGGCATCTGAATGACGACGGCCCGGGTGGGAGACCCCGCCCGGGCCGTCGCCGGTCCACGTCGCGTGTACGGTCGCGACGGAGGCACCGGCCGCAGTCGCCCGGTGCCCGACGGCACCGGGCGGGCAACGACGAACGGGGAGCGGGTCGCATGAGGCTCGAGCTGCGGGGCATCACCAAGAGGTTCGGGTCGTTCACCGCGAACGACTCGATCGACCTGGTGGTGGAACCCGGTCAGATCCACGCGCTGCTGGGGGAGAACGGCGCCGGCAAGAGCACGCTGATGAACGTGCTCTACGGCCTGTACCGGCCGGACGAGGGACAGATCCTGCTCGACGGTGAGCCGGTGACCTTCGCAGGACCGGGTGACGCCATGGCCGCCGGCATCGGCATGGTCCACCAGCACTTCATGCTGGTGCCCGTCTTCACGGTGGCGGAGAACGTCGCCCTCGGTCACGAGCCGACCGCCCGTGCCGGCCTGATCGACCTCGGACGCGCTCGCGCGCAGGTCAGCGACGTGGCGGCGCGTTTCGGCTTCCACGTCGACCCGGACGCGATGGTCGAGGACCTGCCCGTCGGCGTCCAGCAGCGGGTGGAGATCATCAAGGCGCTCTCGCGCGACGCCCGCATCCTGATCCTCGACGAGCCCACCGCCGTGCTCACGCCGCAGGAGACCGACGAGCTGATCGAGATCATGCGGCAGCTGCGGGCGGCCGGTACCTCGATCCTCTTCATCACCCACAAGCTCCGTGAGGTCCGCGCCGTCGCCGACCGCATCACGGTCATCCGCCGCGGCCGCGTCGTCGGCAGCGCCGACCCGTCGGCCCCCGAGTCCGAGCTCGCGTCGCTCATGGTCGGGCGCGCGGTGTCGCTCGGTGTCGAGAAGGCGCCCGCCACGCCGGGCGACGTCGTCCTGCGGGTCGACGGGCTCACGGTCCTGGACGCCGCCGGGACTCCCGTCGTCGACCGCGTCCACCTCGAGGTCGCGGCCGGCGAGATCGTCGCGGTGGCAGGGGTGCAGGGCAACGGGCAGACCGAGCTCGCGCACGCCGTGCTGGGACTCGTCCACCCCACGGCCGGTTCCGTGCTCCTCGACGGCACGGACCTCACCGGCACGTCGGTGCGCGACCGGCTGCGCGCCGGGCTCGGGTTCGTCCCGGAGGACCGCAGCACCGACGGCGTCATCGCCGACTTCTCGATCCAGGAGAACCTCGTCCTGGACGTCGTCGACCAGGCCCCGTACTCGCGGGCCGGCGCGATCGACCGGCAGGTCCTGCGCTCGAACGCCGAGCAGCGGGTCGCCGAGTTCGACGTGCGCACCGGATCGGTCGACGCGACGGCCAGCACGCTGTCCGGTGGCAACCAGCAGAAGGTCGTCCTGGCGCGCGAGATGTCGCGCCCCCTGCGCCTGCTGGTGGCCTCGCAGCCGACCCGCGGGCTCGACGTCGGCTCGATCGAGTTCGTCCACCAGCGGATCGTGGCCGAGCGGGACCGGGGCACGGCCGTCGTGATCGTCTCGACCGAGCTCGACGAGGTGGCGGCGCTCGCCGACCGCGTCGCGGTGATGTACCGCGGCCGCGTGGTCGGGGTGGTCCCCGGCGACACCGACCGGGACGTGCTCGGCCTGATGATGGCGGGCGTCCCGCTCGAGGAGGCGACCCAGCAGGCGTCGCAGCACCACACGCTGCTCGGCAGCGCGGACCTGGACGCCTCGGTCGCCCGCGGTCCGGTCGATGCCCCGGCAGACGCCCCGGCAGACGCCGCGGTCGCCGACGCCACCACCTCCGAGGAGGAGACCCGATGAGTGAGACCGGGACGCCCCCCGCGGCCGTACCCGCGCCGGAGGAGGCCCGCCGTCCCGCGGGCGCCGACCTCCTGCGGGACGTGCTGTCCGGGTCGTGGCTCTTGACCGTGTGCGCGATCGTCCTGGCGCTCGTGCTCGGCGGGGTGCTCATCGCCGGCGCGGACCCTGACGTCCAGCGCGCGGCGGGCTACCTGTTCGCGCGGCCGTCGGACTTCTTCGTCGCCGTGTGGCAGAGCGTGTCCTCCGCCTACGTCGCCCTGTTCCAGGGGGCGGTGTTCGACTGGACGGCGGCCACGCCGCAGCGCGCGCTGCGCCCGATCACCGAGACGCTGACCATCTCCGTGCCGCTGATCCTCGCCGGACTCGGAGTGGGCATCGGCTTCCGCGCCGGCCTGTTCAACATCGGTGCGCAGGGCCAGATCACGCTGGGGGCGGTCGTCGCGTCCTGGATCGGGTTCACGCTCGACCTGCCCGCCGGTGCGCACCTCGTGGTCGCGCTCGTCGGGGGGATCGTCGGCGGTGCCGTGTGGGCCGCGATCGCGGGCGTGCTGAAGGCACGCACGGGCGCGCACGAGGTGATCGTCACGATCATGCTCAACAACATCGCCATCTTCGGGGTCCTGTACCTGCTGACGACGGCGACGTTCCGGTCGGCCACGCCGCAGGTCGCGCGCGCGGTCGCGGACACCGCGATGCTCCCGCAGCTGCTGGGCGCGCCGTTCCGGCTGCACCTCGGGTTCCCGCTGGCGCTGCTCGCGGCGGTCGGTGTGTGGTGGCTCATGGAGCGCTCGACGCTGGGGTTCCGGTTCCGGGCCGTGGGCTCTAACGCCCACGCCGCACGCACCGCCGGCATCTCCGTGCCGTGGGTCACCGTGTCGGTCATGGTCGTCTCGGGTGCCCTCGCAGGGCTCGCGGGCGGCATGCAGCTGCTCGGTACCGAGCGCACGCTCACGGCCGCGATCGCGGGCAGCATCGGGTTCGACGCCATCACCGTGGCGCTGCTGGGCCGGTCCAAGCCGCTCGGCACGGTCCTGGCAGGCATCCTGTTCGGCGCGTTCGCCGCCGGCGGACGCCTCATGCAGACCCGCACCGGGACCCCCATCGACATCGTCCTGGTGCTGCAGTCCCTCATCGTCCTGTTCATCGCGGCGCCACCGCTCGTGCGCGCCGTGTTCCGGCTCCCCGCCCCGGGGAGCCGCCGGTCGACCTCGGAGGCCGTCGCATGAGCCTGGCAGCTCCCGTCTCCAGCCCGCCGGCTCCCGCGCCGGACGCCGCCGTCGCGGCCCGCCCGCGGTACCGCGCGTCCATCGCCTACGCGGCGGTCGCCCTGATCGCGCTCGTGTGGATGCCGCTGCGCACGCCGGGGGGCGTCACCCGCTTCCGGCTGTCCACGAGCACCGACTTCTTCGCGATCCCGACGTTCGAGGTGCCCGCGGCCGCGGCCGTGTGGGTGCTCGTGCTCGTCGCCGTGGGTCTGGCCGCATTCTCCGTGTGGGCGACCCGCGCGGGCCGCCGCACCGGCATGTGGTTGCCCGTGGTGTTCGGTGTCGCCCTGCTCCTCGCGTTCCTCACGTTCGCGGGTGCCGGGCGGGCCACGGTCATCCCGCTCACGTCGATCGCGACCGGCACGCTGTTCCTGGCCACGCCGCTGATCTTCGGGGCCCTGTCCGGCGTGGTCTGCGAGCGCGTCGGCATCGTCAACATCGCGATCGAGGGCCAGCTGCTCGCGGGCGCGTTCCTCGCCGCGGTCGTCGGCTCGCTGACGGCCAGCGCGTACATGGGTCTGGTCGCGGCGCCGATCGCCGGGGCGCTCGTCGGCAGCCTCCTGGTGTTCTTCGCGGTGCGCTACCAGGTCAACCAGATCATCGTCGGCGTCGTGCTCAACGTGCTCGTCGTCGGTCTGACCAGCTTCCTGTTCTCGACCGTGCTGTCCGAGGACCCGTCGACGTGGAACGCCCGGCAGTCGCTGCCGGTGCTCCCGATCCCGGTGCTGTCGCAGATCCCGGTGATCGGCCCGATCCTGTTCCGCCAGACGCTGCTGGTCTACCTCATGTACGTCATCGTCGCCGCGCTGCAGGTGTACCTGTTCCGCAGCCGCTGGGGCCTGCGCGTGCGCGCGGTGGGGGAGCACCCCAAGGCGGCCGACACCGTCGGCATCGACGTCAACCGCACGCGCGTGCGCAACGCGATCCTCGGGTCGGCGGTCGCGGGTCTCGGTGGGGCGTTCTTCACCGTGGCGTCGGGCCTGGCGTTCGGCAAGGAGATGACCGGTGGCCGAGGCTTCATCGCGCTGGCCGCGATGATCCTGGGCCGGTGGAGCCCGAAGGGCGCGGTCGCGGCCGCGCTGCTGTTCGGCTTCGCCGACAACCTGCGGACCGTGCTGGGCACGATCGGCAGCTCGGTCCCGCCGCAGCTCCTGCTCATGACCCCGTACATCGTCACGATCCTCGCGGTCGCCGGGTTCGCCGGGCGCGTGCGCGCGCCCGCGGCCGAGGGCGTCCCCTACGTCAAGTGAGGCACGCGTGAGCAGCCCGACCACCACCTCCCCGGTCGACTGGGACGCCCTGCGCGACGCCGCGCGCGCCGTCATGGCACGCGCGTACGCGCCGTACTCGTCGTTCCCCGTGGGCGCGGCGGCGCTCGTCGACGACGGTCGCGTCGTCGTCGGGTGCAACGTCGAGAACGCGTCCTACGGCGTGGGCCTGTGCGCGGAGTGTGCGCTCGTCTCCATGCTGCACGTGACGGGCGGCGGTCGGCTCGTGGCGTTCACCTGCGTCGACGGGAACGGCGACGTCCTGATGCCGTGCGGGCGCTGCCGCCAGCTGTTGTACGAGCACGGCGGGCCGGACCTGCTGGTCGAGACCGTCAGCGGGATCCGTCCCATGACGCAGGTGCTGCCCGACGCGTTCGGGCCGCACGACCTCACGGAGCGTGGGGTCGCACAGGCTGAGGAGCAGGCATGACCGAGCAGTTCGACGCGGTCGACGTCATCGTCGCGAAGCGCGACGGTCGACGTCTGACGGACGCGCAGATCGACTGGGTGCTGGACGCGTACACGCGCGGCGTGGTGGCCGACGAGCAGATGTCGGCGCTCGCGATGGCGATCCTGCTCAACGGCATGGACCGCTCCGAGATCGCGCGCTGGACGGGCGCGATGATCGCCAGCGGCGAGCGCCTGGACTTCTCGGGACTGTCGCGCCCGACGGCCGACAAGCACTCGACGGGCGGCGTGGGGGACAAGATCACGCTGCCGCTCGCGCCGCTGGTCGCGGTCTTCGGCGTCGCGGTGCCGCAGCTGTCCGGCCGCGGGCTCGGGCACACCGGCGGCACGCTCGACAAGCTCGAGTCGATCCCCGGCTGGCGCGCGGCGCTGAGCAACGACGAGATGATGCGCCAGCTCGAGGACGTGGGTGCCGTCATCTGCGCCGCGGGCTCCGGCCTGGCGCCGGCCGACCGCAAGCTGTACGCGCTGCGTGACGTCACCGGCACCGTCGAGGCGATCCCGCTGATCGCCAGCTCCATCATGAGCAAGAAGATCGCGGAGGGGACGGGCTCCCTGGTGCTCGACGTCAAGGTCGGGTCGGGGGCGTTCATGAAGGACGCCGAGCGCGCGGGCGAGCTGGCCCGCACGATGGTCGAGCTCGGGACCGACGCGGGGGTGCGGACGGTCGCGCTGCTCACGGACATGTCGACGCCGCTGGGCCTGACGGCCGGCAACGCGCTCGAGGTCAGGGAGTCGGTCGAGGTCCTCGCCGGCGGTGGGCCGCAGGACGTCGTCGAGCTGACCGTCGCGCTGGCGCGCGAGATGCTCGACGCGGCGGGACGGCCCGACGCCGACCCGGCCGCGGCGCTCGCCGACGGCCGCGCGATGGACGTGTGGCGCCGGATGATCTCCGCGCAGGGCGGTGACCCCGACGCGGACCTCCCGGTCGCGCGCGAGCACGAGCAGGTCCTGGCCGAGCGCGACGGGGTCCTGACGACCCTCGACGCGTACGCGGTCGGGGTCGCGGCCTGGCGCCTGGGGGCCGGGCGCGCGCGCAAGGAGGACCCCGTGCAGGCGGGCGCCGGCGTGGAGATCCACGCTCGACCGGGCGACCGGGTGCGTGCGGGACAGCCGGTGCTGACGCTCCACACGGACACCCCCGAGCGGTTCGCGCGGGCACGGGAGGCCCTCGCGGGCGGTGTCGTCGTCGACGCCGACGGCGCGCCGGGGCAGCAGCGTGCCCTGGTGCTCGACCGCGTCGCCGCCCACTGACGTCGCACCCTCGCGGTCGCGGGGCCAGCGTGCCCGGGCGACGATGAGGAACGTCCTACCGACGACCGACCACCTCAGGAGGAGCCATGAGCACCGTCCCCGGACACGAGTCCTGGCGTGACGCCGGGCTGGCGCCCACCGACGTCGAGGTGCCGCTGCGCCTGACGGACGTCGACGAGTCCGACGTCCCGGACGCCGGCGAGGCCGAGGAGTACACGCCGCACTTCCCGCGGGCCGACCGCGAGGGCCGCGCCACGGAGGCCGACGTCGTCGAGCAGGCCGTCGAGGTCCCGCTCGAGGACGGGGACACCGACGCGTGACGCCGGCGGATCCTCCCGAGGACCTGGACGAGGCGCTGCGTGCGCTGCCGAAGGTCCTGCTGCACGACCACCTCGACGGCGGGCTGCGGCCCGCGACGGTCGTCGAGCTGGCTGCCGCGACCGGCCACGACCTGCCGACGACCGACCCGCAGGAGCTGGGCCGGTGGTTCGTCGACGCCGCCGGCTCGGGGTCGCTGCCGCGGTACCTCGAGACGTTCGTGCACACGCTCGCCGTGATGCAGACCGCGGACGGGCTGCGGCGCGTCGCCCGTGAGGCGGTGCTCGACCTCGCCGCGGACGGCGTCGTGTACGCCGAGGAGCGCTACGCGCCCGAGCAGCACCAGCGCACCGGCCTGACGCTGCAGCAGGTCGTCGACGCGGTGCGCGACGGCCTCGCCGAGGGCACGGAGCTCGCCGCGGCCGACGGGCTCCGGATCCGCGTCGTCCAGGTGCTGTCGGCGATGCGCCAGGCGGACCGGTCGGCCGAGGTGGCGGCCCTCGCCCTCGCGAACCGGGACGCCGGTGTCGTCGGGTTCGACATCGCCGGGCCCGAGGAGGGCTACCCGCCGTCGCTGCACGCCGCAGCCTTCCGCCTGCTGCGCGACGCGAGCTTCCCCGCCACCGTCCACGCGGGGGAGGCCGACGGCCTGGACTCGATCGCGGAGGCCCTGCACGTGGCCGGCGCGGTGCGTCTGGGCCACGGCGTGCGCCTCGCGGACGACGTGCACGAGGGGCCGGACGGCGCGTGGCGCCTGGGCGTGCTCGCGCACTGGGTCCGGGACCGCCGGATCCCGCTCGAGGTGTGCCCCTCGTCGAACGTGCAGACCGGGGGTGCGGCGTCCGTCGCCGAGCACCCCGTCTCGCTGCTGCGCCGGGCGGGTTTCGAGGTCACCGTCAGCACGGACAACCGGCTGCAGTCCGGGACGTCGCTGTCGCGCGAGCTCGGCCTGCTCGTCCGCGACGCCGGGTGGACGCTCGACGACGTCGTCGACGTGACGCTCACCGCGGCCCGGCACACGTTCCTGCACGACGACGAGCGCCGCGCGCTCGTCGACCGCATCGTCCGCCCGGGGGTCGCTCCGGGCACCGAACGCCCCGGGAGGCACCGAGCATGACCACCGACGACACACCCACCACGGCCGGCCCGCTCGACGCGGTCGGGCTCGCGCGGCTCGTCGACCACACGCTGCTCAAGCCCGAGGCGACGCGCGCGGACGTCGAGGCGCTCGTCGCCGAGGGGGTGCGGCTGGGCGTGTACTCCGTGTGCGTCTCGCCGTCGTTCCTGCCGCTGGAGATCCCCGTCGGGCTCGACGGCGCGCCGGACCTGCTCGTCGCGACGGTCTGCGGGTTCCCGTCGGGCAAGCACCACAGCGACGTCAAGGCCGCCGAGGCCGCCCGCGCGGTGCGTGACGGTGCCGACGAGGTCGACATGGTGATCGACGTGGGCGCCGCGAAGGAGGGCCGGTTCGCGGACGTGCAGCACGACATCGCGACCGTCCGTGCAGCCGCGCCGGCGCCCACCGTGCTGAAGGTCATCATCGAGTCGGCGGCACTCACCGACGACGAGATCGTGCGCGTGTGCCAGGCCGCAGAGGCTGCGGGCGCGGACTTCGTCAAGACGTCGACGGGTTTCCACCCCGCCGGCGGGGCGAGCGTCCACGCGGTCGAGCTCATGGCGCGCACCGTGGGCGGTCGGCTCGGCGTCAAGGCGTCGGGCGGCGTGCGCACGGCCGCCGACGCGCTCGCGATGGTCCGTGCGGGTGCGACGCGGCTCGGCCTGTCGGGGACCGCAGCGGTGCTCGCCGGTGTCACGGCGGACGACGACTACTGACGTCGGGTGCCACGAATCACCCCGCGGCGATGAGAGCGGCGTGAGAATTCGGCGTCCCGGCGGGTGAATGCGCGCCGACCCGGACGAAGCGGGCATTGACTTGACGCCCGAGGGCGGACGATGGTGGACGGTCGTCCGGGTTCGACTCGCTCGTGGCCGACGACCACGACCACGAGCTGGTGCCACCGGTCCGACGACCTGACGGCGTGCGCACCCGCGGGGAGGAGACGCACGCGGTATGGGCCGGATCAGGCGCGGCACGCTCGTCGTGGCGCTCGTCGTCGCGTTCCTCCTGGGCGCCGCGCTCGCGACCGCGTTCGGGGACAGCGAGGCGGGACCCAAGGACCTCGTCGTGCCCGGGGGCTGGCGCAGCACGTGGGACGACGCGCACGTGGTCGAGGGCGACGACGTCGCTCTCGCGTGGGGTGACCGCGCCGGCTCCGACCCGACGACGGCACCGCAGGGTCTGCGGTTCGACCCCGCCGTCGTCGTCGCGCAGCTGCAGGCCCTGTACGCCCTCGACGCCGACGTGCTCGGCCTCGGGCCGTCCGACGGACCGCTTGCCACGCGCAAGGTCGTCGTCGTGGTCGACGGCACGTGGTCGAGCGGCCCGGGGGCGTCGGGCGACCCCGCAGTCGTCCCCGCGGTGGACGGCGGGCTGTCGGCCACGGACGGTGCGGCGCCGCTCACCCGCGGCGGCGTCGTCGACGGCGTCGCGCTGCTGCAGGTCCGGCCCGAGGTCATCGCGTCGTCCGTGACGACGGGCGCGCCGCCGGCCGACGGACGCACGACGCCTCCGGGTGACGAGCCGACCACGTCCCCGGCGCCCGTGACCTCACCGGCCGTGACCAGCCCGGTCGAGACCGCCCCACCCGACCCGGCGCAGGTCGCCCGTGCCCGCGTGCCCGCCGGCACCCCGTGGGAGCTGGCGCGCGGGGTGGCCGAGACGCTCCAGCGGGTGACCGAGGCCACCCACCCCGGCCACGGCCTGACCGCCGAGGCGGCAGACACCCTGCGCCCGGCCGCGTCGGCGTACCTCGCGACGCTCGCCGTCCCCGGGGAGCACGCCGATGTCGCGGACCACCTGCTGTCGTCCCAGCTCGCGTGGGGCAGCCCGCGTCACGGAGCCGCCGGGTGGCTGCTCCTGCAGCACCTGGCCGACCGCTCCTCACCGATGCTCGTCCGCGACCTGTGGACCGGGTCCCTCGACACCGAGCACGTCCTGGGTGCCTACGCGCGTCTGACGCAGTCGAACGCCTCGGCGCTCAACCGCCGCGTCGCGCAGTACGCGATGCGGGCCGCCGTCGGCGACGTCACGGGCACCGGTGGGCTCGGTGAGCTGGTCGCAGGGCTCGACCCCGTGCTCGTCGCCCACCGCACCACGCCCGTCGAGCCCGCGCCGGACGACCCCGGGCACTACCGCGTGACGGGCGCGCTCGCCCCCGCGGCCTACGGCTACACCCTGGTGCGGCTGGTGCCGGACGGCTCGGGCACCGACGTGCGGGTGCGGGTCCGTGGTCACGCGGAGGAGCTCGCGGGCGCCCACCCGGGCTGGAGCTTCGGCCTCGTCGCCGTCGGGCCGACGGGCCCGCGGTACAGCCCCGTGACCGAGGGGGTGGACGGTGAGCTGCGCCTCGCGCTGCGTCCCGGCGAGACGGAGGTGTTCCTGGTCGTCACGGCCACACCCGGCGAGATCGTCGCGACGGGGTCGGACCGCTTCGCCCAGGTGACGCGCTACCCGTACGAGTTCCGTGTGGCGGGCGCGTCCGTCGACCCCGGCGGCGAGGTCGGCGTCGAGGGCGGTCACCGGCACCCGAACGGCGGCGGCTGGGTGGACGACACCGCGAGGGTCGACCCGGCGGCCCACGTCGCCGCGGGAGCGGTCGTGCGCGGCGACGCCACGGTCGGCCCGGGCGTCCGCATCGAGGGGCGTGCGTGGGTGGAGCCGGGCGCGCGGCTGACGGGCGACGTGGTCGTGCGGGACGTCGCGCTCGTGCGCGGCTCGGCGCGGTTGTCCGGCACGGTGCTCGTCGGCGGTGACGCGGTCGTCGGGTTCACGTGCGACGCCGGCACCTACACGTCGTACCGCGCGGGTGCCACGTGCGACCCCACGGCGGTCGACACGGACGTCAACCCCGTCGTCACACCGTTCGCGCCGGGGGAGACGGCGCTGAGCGACAGCGCCGGTGAGGTCTCCTCCCCGACGACCGAGCCGGTGCCGAGCGCGACGCCGGGCCCCGACGCGGGGTCCACGACGCCGGTGGGTCCGAGCTCCGCACCGACGAGCCCGGCCGCCGCGCCCCCGCCGCCGCCCTCACCGGGCGTGGCGCCGCCGCCGGCGGCCGTGCCCGCGGGAGCCTGCACGGCCACCTACCAGGTCGTGAACTCCTGGCCGGGCGGGATGCAGATCCAGGTCACGGTCACGGCGACGACGCCCGACGTGCACGGCTGGCTGCTGACGTGGACCCAGCCTCCCGGGCTGGAGATGGTCGACTGGTGGGGTGCCGAGTTCGCTCGCAGCGGCAGCAACGTCACGGCCGAGAACCTGTCGTGGAACGGCTCGATCGCGAACGGGGGCAGCGTCGCGTTCGGGTTCAACGCCACCGCCGAGAGCGACGCCGCCCTGGCCGCCCCGCCGGTGCGCTGCGAGCGCCGCGGCTGACGCCTCAGGACCCGTCGAGGCCGAGCGCCCTGCGCACGTCGCGCGCGAGGTCGTCCAGACGGTGGCGCGCGGTCCGGTGGGCGGCGTCCACCTCGGCGCGGTGCGCGTCCGCCGCGACGGGCACGAGGACCTCGAGGTAGGCCTTCACCTTGGGCTCGGTCCCCGACGGCCGGACGACGACGCGCGTGCCGTCGGCGGTCAGGAGCCGGAGCCCGTCGGTGGTCGGCAGCCCTCCGCGGTCGTCGTCCGTGCCCGCGGCCAGATCGACGACCGCGACGACCGGTGACCCGGCGAGGGCCTCCGGCGGCGCCTCGCGCAGCGCCGTCATGGTGGCGCCGATCCGGCTCAGGTCGGCGAACCGGGCGCTGACCTGGCCGGTCGCGTGCAGCCCGTGCGCCCTCGCCAGGTCGTCGAGCGCGTCGACGAGGGTGCGGCCCTGTGCGGCGAGCCGCGCCGCGAGGTCGCACACCCGCACCGCCGCGGTCATGCCGTCCTTGTCGCGCACGTGCGCGGGGTCGACGCAGTAGCCGAGGGCCTCCTCGTAGCCGAACACCAGGCCGTCGACGCGGGAGATCCACTTGAAGCCCGTCAGCGTCGACGCGAAGCGCAGGCCCGCGTCGGCGGCGACGGCGGCGAGCAGGCGCGACGACACGATGGAGCACGCGAGCGTGGGCGTGGTGCCCGCCGGGAACGCCGCCTCGCGCACCCGCTCCGCGGCGTCCGCGCCCAGCAGCGCACCGACCTCGTCGCCGGTCAGCATGCGCCAGCCGTCCGCCTGCGGCGTCTCGGGTCCGCGGGCGGGGATGTGCGCGCGCGGGTCGAGGACGGCGACCGCGCACCGGTCCGCGTCGGGGTCGACCGCCACGACCAGGTCCGCGCGCAACGCCGACGCGAGCGCGAGCGCGAGGTCCGTGGCTCCCGGCTCCTCCGGGTTCGGGAACGCGACCGTGGGGAAGTCGGGGTCGGGCTCGGCCTGCTCGGCGACGAGCGTGACGTCCCCGAAGCCCGCGCGGGCCAGCACGTCCTTCGTCAGCGCCCCACCGACGCCGTGCAGGGGGGTGAGGACCACCTTGAGCCGGGCGCGGGCGCCGGCGTCGCCGCCCGGGGCCACGGCCGCAGCGGTGCGCGCGTACTCGTCGACGACGTCCTCGCCGAGCACCGTCCAGCCGGTCGACGCGCGGGGCACCGACGCGACCGACGGCACGCGGGCGATCGCGGCGGCGATCGCCGTGTCCGCGGGCGGCACGATCTGCGCTCCCTGCCCGGCGTCCGTCACGACCCGCCCGCCGAGGTAGACCTTGTAGCCGTTGTCCTGCGGCGGGTTGTGGGACGCGGTGACCATGACGCCCGCGTCGGCGTCGAAGCGCCGCACGGCGCGTGCGAGGACGGGCGTGGGCAGCGGGCGCGGCAGCAGCAGCACGTCGATGCCGACGGCCGTCATGACTGCGGCGGTGTCGAGCGCGAACGGGTGCGAGTTGTGGCGGGCGTCGTACCCGACGACGACCCGCGGCGCCGGCGTGGCGCCCTCGAGCTCGCCCAGCAGGAAGTCCGCGAGCCCCGCCGCGGCGCGGATGACGACCGCGCGGTTCATGCGGTGCGGACCCCCGCCGAGCGCACCGCGCAGGCCTGCCGTGCCGAACTGGAGGAGGCCGGAGAACCGGTCCTCCAGCTCGGCGCGTGCCGCGGCGGCGTCCCGGTGGACCAGCTCGGCGACAGGCTCGCTCGCGCCCTCCTCGGGAGTCTCGCGCGCCACCCGCAGCAGGGTCGTCAGCTCGTCGGCGGTGACCGGGTCGGGGTCGTCGGCGACCCAGGCCTCGACCTGCGCGACCAGGTGCCCCCACCCGTCGCCGTCGGTGCCCGTCTGCTCGCTCGTCAGGGGTGCCGGCGGGGCGTCCCCGCGGAGCACGTCGTCGTGGTCGCTGGTGCTCACGGACCCAACCTAGCGGCGGGTCACCCGCGTGGCACGGCCACGAGTGCCCCTCACAACTGCCGGACGACGTCGGCGAGCAGGGCGCTGATACGCGGTCCCGCGGCGCGTCCGGCCGCGAGGACCTCCTCGTGGTCGAGCGGCTGGGGGCTGATGCCGGCCGCCATGTTCGTGACGAGCGAGATGCCCAGCACCTCCAGCCCTGCGTGCCGTGCGGCGATCGCCTCGAGCGTCGTGGACATGCCGACCAGGTCGCCGCCGAGACGCCCCGCCATGGCGACCTCCGCAGGCGTCTCGTAGTGCGGCCCGGGGAACTGCACGTACACGCCCTCGTCGAGCGAGGGGTCGACCTCGCGCGCCACGGCACGCAGCCGCGGCGAGTAGAGGTCGGTGAGGTCGACGAACGTCGCCCCCTCGAGGGGGGACGTCGCGGTGAGGTTGATGTGGTCGCGGATGAGGACGGGCGTGCCCGGCGCCCAGCCGAGGTTCAGCCCTCCGCAGCCGTTGGTCAGCACCACCGTGGACGCCCCGGCGGCCGCAGCGGTGCGCACGCCGTGGACGACCCGCCGCACGCCGCGCGCCTCGTACAGGTGCGTGCGCGAGCCGAGGACCAGCGCGTACCGCTCCGGCCAGTCGCCGTCCCCCGCGATCCGGACCGAGCGCAGCGTTCCGACGTGACCGGCGACGGCCGCGCGCGAGAAGCCCGGCACCTCGTGGCTCGGCAGCTCGGCGACCGTCTCGCCCAGCAGGTCCGCGGCCCCGCCCCACCCGGACCCGAGCACGAGCGCGACGTCGTGCTTGTCGACACCGGTGCGGCGCGCGATCACCTCGGCGGCGATCCTGGCGACGTCGAACGGGTCGGTCGTGGGGTGGTCGAGGCTGGGGACGGCGCCGCCGGTCAGGTCACGGGCGGGGGACATGTCGCTCATGGGAACAGGCTAACCACGCCGGTGCCAGGCAGGATGTCCCCGTGAGCAGCCAGCAGACCGCCGCGACCGCCGACCAGTCCCACGTGGCGGCCACCGCCGCCGCCTCCACCGTCCGTGACGCGCCCCACGACCTCACCGCCGCCAGGGTCGTGGTCGTCGGCGGCGGCCCCGGTGGCTACGAGGCCGCGCTGGTCGCTCGCCGCCTCGGTGCGCGCGTCACGGTGGTCGAGCGCTCGGGACTGGGCGGCTCCGCGGTCCTCACGGACGTCGTGCCGTCCAAGACGCTGATCGCGACCGCCGAGTGGATGACCATCGCCGACCGCGCTCCGGAGCTCGGGATCCGACTCGACGGGCTCGCGGACGGTGAGGAGGTCGCTGCGGGGACGGCCCCGGCCGTCGCGGTGCTGCGTCACCGCATCGACGTGCCCGCGGTGAACGCGCGTGTCAAGGCGCTCGCGGCCGCGCAGTCGGCGGACATCCGCGGACGCCTGGAGCGCGAGGGCGTCGACGTCGTCACCGGCACCGGGCGGCTCGTCGACCCGGAGCACGTGGCCGTCACCGAGGCCGACGGACGTGAGCACGTGCTGGACGCCGACGTCGTCCTGCTCGCGACCGGTGCGACGCCGCGCGTGCTGCCCGACGCGCGTCCCGACGGGGAGCGGATCCTCACCTGGACGCAGATGTACAACCTCACCGAGCTGCCGCAGCGGCTGATCGTCGTCGGGTCGGGCGTCACCGGTGCGGAGTTCGCCGGCGCGTACACGTCGCTCGGCGCCGACGTCGTCCTGGTGTCGAGCCGCGACCGGGTGCTGCCCGGCGAGGACGCCGACGCGGCCGAGCTCATCGAGCGCATCTTCCGGCAGCGCGGCATGACGGTCATGTCGCGCTGCCGTGCGTCGTCGGCTCGCCGCACGGCCGACGGGGTCGTCGTGACCCTGGAGGACGGCAGCACGGTCGAGGGGTCGCACGTGCTGTTCGCCGTGGGGTCGGTGCCGACGACGCGTGACCTGGGCCTGGAGGACGCGGGCGTGCGGCTGGCGGCGTCCGGGCACGTCGAGGTCGACAAGGTCTCGCGCACCAACGTGCGTGGCGTGTACGCCGCGGGGGACTGCACCGGGGTCCTGCCGCTGGCGTCGGTCGCCGCGACGCAGGGACGCATCGCCATGTCCCACGCCCTGGGCGACGCCGTGCGGCCGCTGTCCCTGCGGGGGATCTCCGCGAACATCTTCACGGCGCCCGAGATCGCGACCGTCGGGCTGTCCGAGACGCGGCTGCAGCAGATGGGCACGCACTACCGCACGAGCATGCTGCCGCTGTCGCGGAACCCGCGCGCCAAGATGCTGGGCGTGCGGGACGGGTTCATCAAGATCTTCGCGCACTCCGGCACGGGCACCGTGCTGGGTGCGGTGGTCGTCGGACCGCGCGCCAGCGAGTCGATCTTCCCGCTCACCCTGGCCGTCACCCACGGCCTGACGGCCGACGAGGTCGCCGAGGCGTCCACGGTGTACCCGTCGATGTCCGGCACGATCGGCGAGGTCGCGCGCATGCTCCACCAGCGCAGCGAGGACTGACCCACCGAGACCGACCGGCTTCCCCTCTCACCCCACCCCCACCCCCCCCACACCCCCGGGCGTGAGAGTGCGATCCGGTCACCCCACACGCCCGGGCGTGGGACTGGATTGCACTCTCACCCCCACCCCCCACCCCCACCTGCCCGGGCGTGGGACTGGATTGCTCTCTCACCCCTACCCCTACACCCCCACCTGCCCGGGCGTGGGACTGGATTGCACTCTCACCCCCACACGCCCACAGCCCCACACCCCCGGGGGTGAGAGTGCGATCCAGTGCCGGTCAGGGGTCGAGGCGTGTGCGTAGCAGCGGCCACGCGTCCGCGAACGCGGGGAGCAGGGGGCGGGCGGCGACGTCGTCGAGCGCGACCCAGGCGACCTCGATGCTCTCGGCGTCGGTCGCGGCGGGTGTGAAGGGTGCGAGGGCGTCCGCGAGCACGGTCGTGTACGACCAGTCGGGGTGGGTCAGGACGTGCTCGCCGCGCACCGCCACGGTCGAGACGTCGACGCCGGCCTCCTCGTGCGCCTCACGCAGCGCCGCCTGGACGGCGGTCTCGTCCGGCTCGCGCGCACCCCCCGGCAGCGCCCAGGTGCCGCCCTGGTCGCTCCACAGCGCACGGTGCTGCAGCACCACGTCCGTCGCGCGCCCGTCCGGCCCTCGCCGCGCGAGCAGCAGCCCCGCCGCCCCGTACAGGCCCCAGTGCCGGGCGCCGCATCCGCACATGACCCACCCGTCGCCCGGACGGCCCTGCCCGCGGCTGGTCACGCCCGCGTCAGCCGACGATGTCGCAGATCGCGCCGCCCGCGCTGACGTTCGCCCCGACGGCCGCCGTCAGGGACTGCACGGTGCCCGCGCGGTGCGCGACGAGCGGCTGCTCCATCTTCATGGCCTCGAGCACCACCACGAGGTCGCCCTCGGCGACCTGTGCGCCCTCGGCGACGGCGACCTTGACGATCGTGCCCTGCATGGGGGAGGAGAGCACCGTGCCGTTGGACCCGCCGGTCCGTGCGGCCCGGGCGCGTGTCGTGCGGCGCGGCGCGGTGCCCTGACGGCCGCCGCCGAGCCGCCCGGCGCCGGAGCCCGACCCGCGTCCCAGGCCGAGCGCCGCGGGCAGCACGACCTCGAGCCGCTTGCCGCCCACCTCGACGACGACGCGCTCGAGCTGCCCGTCGGGCAGCTGTTCCTCGTCCTGGGCCGGTGCGGCCGCGCCTCCGAGGCCTGCGACCGTCTCGGCGAACTCCGTCTCGATCCACCGGGTGTGCACGGTGAACGGCCGCGCGTCGTCGGCGGGAACGAACGCCTCGGCCTCGAGCACCGCCCGGTGGAACGGCGTGACCGTCGGGATGCCGACGACCTCGAGCTCGGCGAGCGCGCGGCGCGCGCGCTCGACGGCCTGCCGGCGCGTGGCACCCGTGACGATCACCTTGGCGATCATGGAGTCGAACATGCCGGACACGGTGTCGCCCTCGACGACGCCCGAGTCGACACGCACGCCCGGCCCCGACGGGAACCGCAGCCGGCTGATGCGTCCCGGCGCCGGCAGGAAGCCTGCGGCGGGGTCCTCGCCGTTGATGCGGAACTCGATGGAGTGCCCGCGCGTGGTGACCTCGGTGTACCCGAGAGGCTCGCCTGCGGCGATCCGCAGCTGCTCGCGCACGAGGTCGATGCCGCTGATCTCCTCGCTGACCGGGTGCTCCACCTGCAGGCGGGTGTTGACCTCCAGGAACGAGACCGTCCCGTCGTTGCCCACGAGGAACTCGCACGTACCGGCGCCCACGTACCCGGCCTCGCGCAGGATGGCCTGCGACGCGGTGACCAGCGCCCGGTTCTGCTCGTCGCTCAGGTACGGCGCGGGCGCCTCCTCGACCAGCTTCTGGTGGCGTCGCTGCAGCGAGCAGTCCCGTGTCGAGACGACGACGACGGTGCCGTACGCGTCGGCGAGGCACTGCGTCTCGACGTGGCGCGGCCGGTCCAGGTAGCGCTCGACGAAGCACTCGCCGCGCCCGAACGCCGCGACGGCCTCGCGGACCGCGGACTCGAACATCTCGTCGATCTCGTCGGCCTCGCGGGCGACCTTCAGGCCGCGTCCGCCACCACCGAACGCCGCCTTGATGGCGATCGGCAGGCCGTGCTCGGCGGCGAACGCGTGGATCTCGGACACGTCCTGGACCGGCTCGGGGGTGCCCGCCACCAGCGGCGCGCCGGCGCGCTGCGCGATGTGCCGGGCGCTCACCTTGTCGCCCAGCGACTCGATCGCCGACGGCGGCGGGCCGATCCACACCAGACCGGCGTCGATCACCGCCTGCGCGAACTGCGCGTTCTCCGCGAGGAACCCGTAGCCGGGGTGCACCGCGTCGGCGCCCGAGCGGCGGGCGACGTCGAGGAGCTTGGCGATGTCGAGGTAGGTCTCCGACGCGCGGGCGCCGTCGAGCGCGTACGCCTCGTCCGCGACGTGCACGTGCAGCGCGTCCCGGTCGGTGTCCGAGTACACGGCGACGGACGCGACACCGGCGTCACGGCAGGCACGGGCGATGCGGACGGCGATCTCACCGCGGTTCGCGACAAGGACCTTGGTCATGAGGGGCACGGCTCACCGTAGCGCGCGAGCGCCGCACGTCCGTGCCGCGTCAGGGCCGTCGCCGCAAGATTGCGGCAACCCTTCAACAGGCCCCGGGCGGGTCTTGTAGGAACCCACCACGCGCGCGGCGGGAGGGCGGGTCAGGCGCGCCAGAGGGCCGGCACCGTCAGGTCGATGTCCGCGAGCAGGTGACGCAGCAGGGGCAGGCTCACGCCCACCACGTTGTGGTGATCGCCCTCGATGCGCTCGACGAAGGGGCCGCCCAGGCCGTCGAGCGTGAACGCGCCCGCGACGGCGAGGGGCTCGCGCGTCGCCACGTACGCGGCGACCTCGTCGTCGGAGAGGTCGGCGAAGTGCACGACCGTCGACGCCGTCGCGCCGAGCGTCGCCCCCGTGCCCCCGTCCGCCGGGTCGCGCTCGTCGACCAGCCAGTGGCCGGTGTGCAGGACACCGGACCGCCCGCGCATCGCGCGCCAGCGGGCGACCGCGTCGTCGGCGTCGGCGGGCTTGCCCAGGACCTCGCCGTCCAGCTCGAGCATCGAGTCGCAGCCGAGGACCACGACGTCCTCGTCGTCGTCCCAGCCGTCGACGTCGACGTCGTCGAGACGTCGCGCGACGTCCTCCGCCTTGGCCTGCGCGAGCACGAGCACCGCGTCGGCGGGCTCCAGGTCACCGAAGCGCTCGCGGGCGGCGGCGAGGACCGCGTCCTCGTCGACGGTCGAGACGACGACCAGCGGCGCGAGCCCCGCGGCGGCGAGCGTCGTGCGGCGGGCGGGGGATGCGGAGGCGAGCAGGAGCCGGGTCACGGGCCGACCCTAACCGCAGCACGGGTCGGTGACGGGAACGCGGGGGTGACGGCGGGGAGGCGGGACGTCCTACTGTCCCGTCTCACAGGTCGGCAGGGCACAATGGCGCGTCGGACCTGCAGGCGCGAGGAGGCCACGGTGAAGGACACCACCCAGGACGTGCGCGGCGGCGGGGTCGCCGGCGGCATCGACGAGCACGACGACGTGCTCGACGAACAGCCCGCCGACGTCCTCGACGACGACCCGGACCTGCTCCGACCCGCGTCGCTGCCGTGGCGGCGGCGCACGGCCATCGAGATGATCGTGTCCGGCCTCATCGGCCTGTACACGTCGTTCGTCCTGTCGTACGAGGCGATCCCGATCGCCGTGGCCAAGGCGACCGACACGACCGCCGCGCTGAGCTGCGACCTCAACGCGGTCATCTCGTGCGGGAAGGTCGGCGCGACCTGGCAGGCGGAGCTGCTCGGCTTCCCCAACGCGTTCCTCGGGATCGCTGCCGAGGCGATCGTCATCACGGTGGCCGTCGCGATGCTCGGCGGCGTGCTGTTCCCGCGGTGGTTCATGCTCAGCGCGCAGGCGATCTACACGGTGGGACTGGTGTTCGCCTGGTGGCTGTTCCAGCAGTCGTTCTTCGTCATCAAGGCGCTGTGCCCCTGGTGCCTGCTGATCACCGTGACCACCACCCTGGTGTGGGCGGGCATCACGCGGATCAACGTGCGTGACGGGCACCTCAACCTGCCCGGACGCTGGGGTCCGTGGGGACGCCGCTTCGTCGCGTCCGGCAACGACTGGTTCGTCACCGTCGCGGTCCTGGTGCTGTTCGCGGCCGTCGTCTTCGCCAAGTACGGCTGGACGCTGTTCGTCTGAGCCGCCGCGTCCCCGGCGGGGCGCGCGCTCAGCCCACGAGCGCGCCCGGCAGCACCGCGAGCGGGACGGACCCGAGCGCGAGCGCGCGGGCGTGGAACGCGCGCAGGTCGAACACCTGGCCGCGGGCGGCCGCGGACTCGCGTGCGGTGTCCCGCGCCTGCTCCCAGAGGCGCTGGCCGACCTTGTAGGACGGTGCCTGGCCCGGCCAACCGAGGTAACGCGTGTACTCGAACCGCAGCATCGACTCCGGCATGTTCACGTTGGCGCGCAGGAAGTCCCAGCCGGACTCCGGCGTCCACGCATCGCCGACCTCCGCCGGTGCCGGCAGGCCCAGGTGCATCCCCAGGTCGAAGACGACGCGGGCGGCGCGCAGCCGCTGCCCGTCGAGCATGCCGAGCCGGTCGCCCGGGTCGTCGAGGAAGCCCAGCTCGGCCATCAGCCGCTCGGCGTACAGCGCCCAGCCCTCGCCGTGACCGGACGTCCACGCGGCGAGCCGGCGCCAGGAGTTGAGGGTCGCGCGCTCGAACACCGCCTGCGCGATCTGGAGGTGGTGACCGGGGACGCCCTCGTGGTAGACGGTCGTGCGCTCACGCCACGTGGAGAACGACGTGACGTCGTGCGGCACGGACCACCACATGCGCCCCGGGCGGCTGAAGTCGTCGCTCGGACCGGTGTAGTAGATGACTCCCGTGTGCGACGGCGCGATGCGGCACTCGAGCGTCCGCACGGGCACGGGGATGTCGAAGTGGGTGCCGTCGAGCGCCTCGATCGCGGCGTCGGAGGTGGCCTGCATCCACGCCTGCAGGGCCGCCGTGTCGTGCAGCTGGCGTGCGGGGTCCGCGTCGAGGAGCGCGACGGCGTCCGCGACGCTCGCGCCCGGTCCGGCGATCTGAGCCGCGAGCGCCGCCTGCTCGGCCTGCACGCGCGCGAGCTCCTCGAGGCCCCAGGCGTACGTCTCGTCGAGGTCGAGCGCGGCGCCCACGTGGTGCCGGGACCACAGCGTGTACCGGTCCCGGCCGACGCCGTCCTCCTGGGGTGCCAGTGGTGCCAGCTCGTCGGCCAGGACGCGTGCGAGGTCGGCGTACGCGCCGCGCGCGGCGTCCGCGGCCCGCTCCAGGTCGGCCCGCAGGGCGTGGTCGTCCCCCAGGACCCGCTGGGCGTCCGACCCGTGCACGAGCCGCGTGAACGCGGACCGCTGCGGGTCGGCGACCTCCTGGGCCTGCACGATCACCGCCTCGACCTGGCGGACCGCGGCGACGTCACCGCGCGCTGCGGCCGAGCGCAGCGACGCGACGTAGGACGCGACCGACGCCGGCACGGCCGCGAGACGCGCCGCGACGTCGTCCCACGCCTGCTCGGAGTCGGTGGCCATGAGGTCGAAGACCTCGACGACCTGCTGGGCCGGCGACGCGACGTTGTTGAGCAGGCGCGCCCGCTCGCCCGCGTCGTGGAGCTCGACGTCGAGGCCGAGGGCGTACCGCATCGCAGCGCCCGTCACCTCGTCGACCGCGTCGGCCGACGCGAGCGCCTCGAGCGCGAGCAGGGTCGAGCGTGCGGCTGCGGCGCGCTCGGCCGCGGCGTCGGGGGAGAAGTCCGTCAGCTCCCGCTCGTGCCCCGGGATCCCCAGGGAGGTCGCGTCCACCGGGTTCAGCCGCGCCGACGTGACCACGTAGGCGTCGGCGACGGCGTCGACAGGACTGACCGGACGGGGGGCGGCAGGAGACGTCACGTCCGCCACCCTATGCGTCGAGGCGCAGGCTCCACCGCCAGGCGTCCGGCCCGCGCGACGGCGCGGGCGCCCCGCGCAGCCGTCCCGGTGCGACCCACCGTGCCCGCGCCGCACGGGCGGGTGCGTCCGTGTCCTCGTCGTGAGGGTCGCGGCGGCCGGCCGCCGCGACGAGGCCCGCGACGAGAGCGGCGAGCTCGTCGTCGTCGGGCGCGCCGCGGACCACGTGCACGTCGGCGTCGGAGCGCGTGGCGTCCGGCTGCCACGTGCTCACAGGTCGTCCTCGTCGTCCTCGTCGTCGTCGAGCAGCACCGGTGCGCCGCGGCCGGCGCCCCACTCGCCGACGACGTACCCGCGCTCGGTGAGGGTGTGGGCGATCTGCGCCCCGCCGTCGTCGACGAGGTCGATCACCGCGTCGAGCGTCAGGTCGCTGACCGTCGGCGGGAGCTCGACGACGAAGCCGAGGTGGAACGTGTCGTGGTCGCCCGGCTCGACGGGCGTGTCGGCGTCGGCGTCGCCGTCGTCCCAGGTCATGCCCGTGAGGTCCGCGTGCAGGCCCAGGCGCCCGTGGAGCAGGTCGTAGAGCCGTGCGTTCAGCGCGCCGACGCGGCCCTCGAGGGCGAGCACGCGCGGGTCCTCGTCGGCCTCCCGGGCACCGAACTCCGCGCGCACTCCCACGGCCGTCTCGACGTACGCGTGCAGCGCCGCAGCCAGCTCGTCGACGGCCCCGTGCAGCTCACGCGCGTCCACGCCGGTGAGCGGCTCGCGACCGTGGGACGCGGGGTCGTGCTCGTCCGGGTGGCCGTGCTCGTCGTGCCTGCCGTCGCTCATGACTGGCTCCTCACAGCGGGATGTTCCCGTGCTTCTTGGGCGGCAGGCTCGCACGCTTGCTGCGCAGCAGACGCAGCGACCGGACGACCTGCGCGCGGGTCGCGGACGGTTCGATGACGTCGTCGACGTAGCCCCGGTCGGCCGCGTCCCACGGGTTGACGATCGCGTCCTCGTACTCGGCCGTCAGGCGGCGGCGTTCGGCGTCGACGTCCCCGCCGGCCTCGCCCACGGTCTTCAGCGCGCCGCGCTGCAGGATGTTGACCGCCCCGCCGGCGCCCATGACGGCGATCTGCGCGGTCGGCCACGCGAGGTTGACGTCGGCGCCCAGCTGCTTGGACCCCATGACGATGTACGCGCCGCCGTACGCCTTGCGCGTGATGACGGTGACCAGGGGGACCGTCGCCTCGGCGTACGCGTAGATGAGCTTGGCGCCGCGCCGGATGATGCCGTTCCACTCCTGGTCGGTCCCCGGCAGGAAGCCCGGCACGTCGACGAACGTCAGCACCGGGATGCCGAACGCGTCGCACGTCCGCACGAACCGGGCTGCCTTCTCCGCGGCGTTGATGTCGAGCGTCCCGGCCATCTGCATCGGCTGGTTCGCCACGATGCCGACCGGGTGCCCCTCGACGTGCCCGAAGCCCACGACGACGTTCTGCGCGTACAGGGCCTGCACCTCGAGGAAGCTGCCGTCGTCCAGGACCGTCTCCAGCACCGTGTGCATGTCGTACGGCTGGTTGTCGGAGTCCGGCACGAGCGTGTCGAGCACCCGGTCGTCGTCCGTCGGCTCCAGGTCCGCCTCGTGCGCGTACGACGGCGGGTCGGCGAGGTTGTTGGTCGGCAGGTAGGCCAGCAGGGTGCGGACCCAGTCGATCGCGTCGTCCTCGTCGGACGCCATGTAGTGCGCGACGCCCGAGCGCGTGCTGTGCGTGGTCGCCCCGCCCAGCTCCTCGAAGCCCACGTCCTCCCCGGTGACCGCGCGGATCACGTCGGGGCCGGTGATGAACATGTTCGACGTGCCGTCGGCCATCACGATGAAGTCCGTGAGGGCGGGCGAGTACACCGCACCGCCCGCCGACGGTCCGAGGATGAGGCTGATCTGCGGGATCACGCCCGAGGCGGCGACGTTGCGGCGGAAGATCTCGGCGAACTGCGTGAGCCCCGCGACGCCCTCCTGGATGCGTGCGCCGCCACCGTCGCTGATCCCCACCAGCGGCACGCCCGTGCGCAGCGCGAGGTCCATGACCTTGGTGATCTTCTGCCCGTGCACCTCGCCCAGGGACCCGCCGAAGACCGTGAAGTCCTGCGAGTACACGCACACCGGACGGCCGTCGACCGTGCCGTGGCCGACGACGACGCCGTCGCCCGCCACGCGCCTCTTCTCGAGCCCGAAGTTGGTCGACCGGTGCCGCACGAAGGCGTCGAGCTCGACGAACGAGCCGGGGTCGAGCAGGGCCTCGATGCGTTCGCGGGCGGTCTTCTTGCCGCGCGCGTGCTGCTTGACGACCGCGTTCTCCTCGGCGGCGTCGACGGCCGCGGCGCGCCGTGCGCGCAGGTCGTCGAGCAGGCCGGCGGTCGTGCGGACGGGCTGCGCCGGTCCGGCGTCCGCGGGCGTCGGGTCGGGGTCCGTGGCGACGCTGCGCGCGAGGGGGTCGTCCTGGGTCACCCGACGAGGCTAGTTGTGCGGGCAAGCCGGCCGCGTGCACCCCGCCGACCGTGTTGCCGGGGGGCGGCTGTGGAGACCCGACAAGAACGCCGACGGCCGTTCGTGCGGCGGCGGTGGCGGGCGCTGCGCGATGATGGCCGGATGACCGTGCGCGAGCCCCTCGACGTCGACACGTTGCGTGAGCTGCTGCTCGCGCCCGCGGGGCCGCTCGCGCGGCTCGACGTGGTCGCGGAGGCAGGGTCGACCAACGACGACGTGGTCGCGGGGCTGCGCGCCGACCCCGACGCGTGGCCGCACGGCAGCCTCCTGGTCGCCGAGCACCAGACGGCCGGTCACGGGCGCGCCGGTCGCACGTGGACCATGCCGGCGCGGTCCGCCCTGGCGTGCACGTTCGTCGCGTGGCCGCGGTCCGGTCCGGCGACGTACGGGTGGCTGCCGCTGCTCGCGGGCCTGGGCACGGTGCGTGCGCTGCGCGCCACCGCTGGCGTGCCCGCGGTCCTCAAGTGGCCCAACGACGTGCTCGTCGACCTCGGGGACGGGGTCGAGCACGTGCCCGGGTGGGGCACGGCGCGCAAGGTCGCGGGGGTCCTGGCCCAGGCGGTGCCGGACGTGCCGGCGGTCGCCGTGGGCATCGGGGTCAACGTCGACCAGCGCACCGACGAGCTGCCGGTGCCGTGGGCCACGTCCCTCGCGCTGGCCGGCTCCCGGTCCGCCGACCGGGCGAGCGTGCTCGTCGCGCTCGTCAGCGCCCTGGACCAGGTCGCGCGGCGTTGGACGGACCACGGTGGCGACGCCGTCGCGGCGGGCCTCGTCGACGAGGTCGCGTCGGTGTGCTCGACCGTCGGGCAGCACGTGCGCGTCGAGCTGCCGGGGGGCGCCGAGATCGTGGGCACGGCCACCGGGCTCGCCGAGGACGGTGCGCTCGTGGTGAGCGGCGCGGACGGCGCGACGCACCGCGTGCTCGCGGGTGACGTCACGCACGTGCGCGTCACCGACGCCACAGGCCCGTGAACTAGGCTGCGTGACGTGCCGGGAAGTCAGGGGCAGGACAGCGGGCCGGTGGGTGCCGACCCGCTGACGCCGTCCCCGGCGGGGCCGGCCGGGCCGGCCGGGCCGGCCGGGCCCACGCCGCCAGCGCCGCCGCGGGGCACGACCGACGAGCTCGATGAGCTCCTGCTGGGAGGTCCGCGCACGCTGAGCGCGCGTGACCTGGCCCGGCTCTCCGGCGTCGACCTCGAGATCGTCCGGACGTACTGGCGGACCCTGGGGCTGCCGAGCCACGACGACGACGACGTCATGTTCACCGAGCGTGACGCGCAGGCGCTCGCGCGCTCGCGCGCCCTCGTGGTGGAGCACGGCCTGGACCTCCGGACGGTCGTCACGCTGGTGCGCGCGCTGGGCCACACGTCGGACCGGCTCGCGCTGTGGCAGGTCGAGGCGCTCGTGGAGGACATGGCGACGCGGTACGCACTGGACGACACGTCCGCCCGGCTGCTCGTGCTCGACCGGTTGGGCGGCCTCGCGCCGCTGCTGGAGCAGCAGCTCCTGCACTCCTACCGGCGGCACCTCGCGGCCGTCGCCGACCGTTACGCGGCGGAGTTCGGGCACCTGCGCGACGTCACCGTGGACGGGAGCCTGCTGCCGCTCGCGCGCGCCGTGGGGTTCGCCGACATGGTGTCGTTCACGCGGCGCACCGCCGGTCTGGGGTCGACCGACCTGTCGCTGTTCGTGCAGCGGTTCGAGACGGCCGCCCGGGACGTCGTCGCCGGTGCCGGCGGGCGGGTCGTGAAGACCATCGGCGACGCCGTGCTGTTCATCGCCGACACCCCGGGCGCCGGTGCGCAGGTGGCGATCGGGCTCGCGGACGCCTTCGGGACGTCGCTCGACGTCGAGGCCGCGCGCGGCACGGGCGGTCTCGCGGAGGGCGCGCGGGGCGTCACGCCCGTGCGCGTCGGGCTGGTGTGGGGGCGCGTGCTGTCGCGGTTCGGTGACGTCTTCGGCCCGAGCGTGAACCTGGCCGCGCGGCTCACCGACGTCGCCGACCCGAGCACGGTGCTCGTCGACGCGTCGACCGCGCAGGTCCTGGGCGGGGACCCGCGCTTCCGGCTGACCGAGCAGCCGGTGCGCGACCTGGCCGGCGTGGGCGAGGTCGTCCCGTTCCGCCTGGAGTCCGCGCCCGGCTGACGGCCCCCCGCCCCGTCAGGTGCGCAGGTCGTCGCCCGTCGGTTCGACGAGGTCGGGGGAGTTGTTCGCGACCGTGTTGACGCGGGTCGAGACCGGCGTCGCGGTGAGCGGCGGGGGCGGGACGTCGAGGAGCTCGCGGGCGTCGTCGGCGCCCAGCGCGGGGTCGAGCCACGCGGACCACGCATCGGCGGGCAGGATCAGCGGCTGCCGGTCGTGGATCGGCGCGAGCGCGTCGGTCGCCGGCCGCGTGACGACGGCCACCGAGACGAGCCAGCGGTCCGGGTCGTCGTCGGCCTTCGTCGGGTCGCGCCAGAACTCGTACAGCCCGGCGAGGGCGGCGACGTCGCCGTCCGACGGGTGGATCCAGAAGGGCTGCTTGGGCGTGCGACGGCTGCGCGGCGAGCCGGCGGGCGGCTCGGGGCCCGCCTGCCACTCGTAGTACCCGTCGGCGGGCAGGAGTGCGCGGCGCGACGCGAACGGCCGGGCGAACGCCGGCTTGTCGGCGACGGTCTCGACGCGTGCGTTGATGATGCGGCTGCCGACCGACGGGTCCTTGGCCCAGGACGGCACGAGGCCCCAGCGGGCGACCCGCAGCTGGCGCGTGATCTCGCCCGTGGCGCGGTCCGCTCGCTCGACGACCATGCGCACGCCGTCGGTCGGTGCGACGTTCCACGACGGCGGCAGCAGCCGCACGTCGTCGGCGACGGTCGCCACGGCGAACTCGTCGGCGATCGCCTGGTCCTCCCGGAAGGACGCGTACCTGCCGCACATGACGGACAGCCTGCCACCGGGCACCGACACGCGCAGCGCGCGCCCGCGGGTGTCGAATCGATTCGTCAGCCGTCGGTCGCGGTGCGACGATGGGAGGCGATGGACGAGTCCTCCCCGCGGTCCGCCGCCCCCGCCACCCCCGCCCCCTCCGGTACGTCGACGCCCGGCGCCGCGCCGTCAGCCACCGACGCGCCGGTCCACCGTCCCGACGCACGCCACGTCCTGCTGCTCGGCACGATGTGCGCGCTGCCGGCGATATCGACCGACATCTACCTGCCGTCGCTGCCGGACGTCGCCCGCGACCTCGGCACGTCGGCCGCGGCCGTGCAGCTGACGATGACGGGCATGCTGATCGGCGGAGCCGTCGGCCAGCTCGTGATCGGCCCCCTCTCCGACCGGTTCGGGCGTCGCACGCCGGTGCTCGTCGGCGTCGCGCTGCACGTCGTGGTGTCGCTGCTGTGCGCGATCGCGCCGGCGATCGTCCCCCTCGTCGCGCTCCGGGTGGCACAGGGGTTCTTCAACGCGTCCGCCACGGTCGTGGCGATGGCGCTGATCCGCGACCGGTTCACGGGGTCGGACGCGTCACGCCTGATGTCGCGGCTCATGCTCGTCATCGGGGTGGCGCCCCTGTTCGCGCCGTCGCTCGGCGGGCTCATCGCCGGGCAGTGGGGGTGGCGCGCGGTGTTCGTCGTGCTCGCGGCGTTCGGCGTCGTGCTGTGGTTCGTGGTGCTGCTGCGCATGCCCGAGACGCTGCCGCCGGAGCGCCGTCGCGACGGCGGGGTGCGCACGGCGCTGTCGGGCTACCGCCACCTGCTGCGGGACCGGCACTTCGTGGCGCTCGCGGTGCTGCCGGGCCTGGCGATGGCGGTGCTCATGACCTACGTCGTGGCCTCGCCGTTCGTGCTGCGCGTCGGGTACGGGCTGAGCGAGCACCAGTTCGCGCTGCTGTTCGCGGCCAACGGCGTCGGCCTGGTCCTCGGTGCCCAGGTCAACGCGGCGCTGGTGCGGCGCGTCGCGCCGATCCGCATCCTGCGCGTCGCGGTCGTCCTGACGGTCCTGCTCACGGGCGTGCTGCTGGTCCTCGCGCTGACCGGCTTCGGCGGCCTGTGGGGGCTGCTCGTCGTGCTGTGGCTCGTGCTCGCGCTCGTCAACTTCGCACCACCGAACGCGACCGCGATCGCCCTGGGCCGCCACGGCGCCATCGCCGGGACCGCGGCGGCGTTCATCGGTGCCCTGCAGGCCGGGACGGGCGGAGTCGTCGCGAACCTGTCCGGCGTGCTGGGCGGGGGAGCGGTCGCGATGGCCGTCGTCATGCTGGCGGCGGCCACGGTGGGGCTGACGGTCCTGGCGCTGGCGACCCCCGCGTTCCGGCGCGGCGGTGCGTGGCAGCTCGCCTGACCCGGCGACGACCCGCCATCAGCCGAACGCGCTCCGCAGGCGCGCGACGGCGTCCTCCAGCACGTCCTGCCGCTTGACGAACGTGAAGCGCACCCAGCTGCGCAGCGCCCTGTGCGTGGGGGAGCCCGCGCGGGTGAACGCGCTCACGGGCACGCCGACGACACCCGCCCGCGTCGGCAGCTCGCGGCAGAACTGCGTTCCGTCGTCCGCGCCGAGCGGGGCCGCGTCGGCCAGGACGAAGTAGGTCCCGTCGGGCCGGACGACGTCGAACCCGGCGTCGCGCAGCCCCGCGGACAGCAGGTCGCGCCGCTCGGCGAGCGACACCACCAGGCCGTCGACCCAGGCCGCGACCCCGGGGTCCGTCAGCGCGTGTGCCACGGCGGGCTGGAACGGCGCCCCGGACACGTAGGTGAGGAACTGCTTGACCGTCCGCACGGCGGCGACCAGCTCCGCCGGACCGGTGACCCACCCGATCTTCCAGCCGGTGAACGAGAACGTCTTGCCGCTCGACGAGATCGTCAGCGTGCGCGCCGCCATGCCGGGCAGCGTCGCGACGGGCACGTGCTCGACGCCGAACACCAGGTGCTCGTAGACCTCGTCGGTGACCACGAGCAGGTCGTGCGCGCGGGCCACGCGCGCGACCGCCTCGAGCTCGTCCCGGCGCAGCACCGCGCCGGTCGGGTTGTGCGGCGAGTTCAGCAGCAGCAGGCGGGTGCGCGGCGTCACCGCGGCCTCGAGCGCGGGCACGTCGAGCCGGAAGCCCTCCGCGGTCGGGCGCAGGGGAGCGGTGGTGTGCGTCGCGCCCGCCATCGCGACGACCGCGGCGTACGAGTCGTAGTACGGCTCGAGCGTCAGGACCTCGTCGCCCGGGCCGGTGAGCGCGAGCACTGCCGCGGCGAGCGCCTCGGTCGCCCCCGTCGTCACGAGCACCTCGGTGTCCGGGTCGACGTCCATCGCGTACCGCGTGCGCTGATGAGCCGCGATCGCGGCCCGCAGGGGTGCGGTACCGGGCCCGGGCGGGTACTGGTTGGCGCCCGCGAGGATCGCGTCGGCGGCCGCGCGCGCGACCGACTCGGGCCCGTCGACGTCGGGGAAGCCCTGTCCCAGGTTGAGGGAGCCCGTGCGGGCCGCCAGCGCCGACATCTCCGCGAAGATCGTCGCGCGCGGCGTCCCGTCGGGGTCCAGGAGCCCCGCCGCCGCTGCCACGTGCTGCCACCTGCTGCTCACGCGGCGAGCATAGGGCCGGGCGGCGCGGCGGCTCCCGGGCGGGTCCTCAGAGCAGGCCGGCTGCGGCGAGCAGGCCGCTGACGACCAGGAGGACGAGCGAGGTCCACGCCGCCACGACCCACCACTCGACGCGGTGGCGGCGCACCTCGCGGGTGTGCGTGCGGACTGTCATGTCTTCAAGATCGGCACGTGCCGGCCCTCGGACAACGATCTGCGGCCCGAGTCGCGTATTTCACCCACGAGATGGTCCGCGACGCTCGTCGTGGCGCGCGGACCGGACGCCACGGCGTCACTGCGTCGCGGCCTCCAGGTCCTGGCCCAGCGTGGCGAGCTTCGCCCCGAGGTCCTGCAGCGCGCCCCCGGCCTCCGCCCCGGCGCCGGCCGTGACGGCGTCGAGCTCGGCCCGCGCGGCGTCGACGTTCGCCCGCGCGTCGGCCAGGGCCTGCGCCGACGCCTCGGTCCCGTCGGCCTTCGCCTGCGCCACCGCCTGCTCCGCCTCCTCGACCGCGGCCTGCGCGGAGCTCACGGCGGCGTCGGCCTCGCCCCGGGCCTGGTCACCCAGCCCGGCAACCTCGGCGCGCGCCGCGTCGACACCGGCGCGTGCCTCGTCCGCGTGCGTCTGCGCGTCGCCGAGCGCCTGCTGGATCTTGTCGCCGGCGGCGGTGAGCTCGTCCGCGGCCCCCTGCGCGGCGCTCGACAGGCCGTCCGCGGCGTTCTGCACGTCACCGTCGGTGCACGCGGTCAGGCCCAGCGCGAGCGCACCCGCCGCGAGCGCGTGGACCGCACGGTGCCTGCGACGCGACGTCACGGTGCCGGACGGCGTGGTGCGGGACAGGGGACGGCGGGTGGGGGAGCCGAGCGCGGCCACGGGGACCCTCCTTCGGTTCGGGTGCCCGGCCGGGGGGTGGCCGGGGGCGCCCAGTTTGCCCCGGCATGGTCGGTCGCGCGCGTCGGGGAGCCGTCGTCGTGCGGGACGCGAACGGCGACGCCCCCGCCCGGGGAGAGCCGGGGCGGGGGCGTCGGAGCGTTCGCGGGGGTGCCGCCAGCGTGGGGCGAGGCGGCGGACCGTCGGGGAGGCGGTCAGGCCCCCGCTCGCTCGCGGCGGTTCCGGACGTCCTCCAGCGACGTGCCGTAGTAGGCCGCAGTCATGATGTCCTTCATGTCGCCGATCATCGGCATGCGCGGGTTCGCCGGTGCGCACTGGTCCTCGTAGGCGCCCATCGCGACCTCGTCGAGCCGGCTCATGAACTCCTGCTCGTCGACGCCCTGCTCCGCGAAGGACTGCGGGATGCCGACCTTCGCGCGCAGCGCCTCGACGGCCAGCGCGTAGGACTCGACGCCCTCCTCGGGGGTCGACGCCGGCAGACCGAGCATGGCCGCGATCTGCTGGAACCGCTCCGGGGCCACGTAGGACTCGTACTTCGGCCAGCTCGTGAGCTTGGTCGGGACGGTGCCGTTGTAGCGGATGACGTGGGGCAGCAGCGTGGCGTTCGTGCGGCCGTGCACCAGGTGGTACGTCGAGCCGATCACGTGCGCCATGGCGTGCACGATCCCGAGGAACGCGTTGCCGAACGCCATGCCGGCGATCGTGCCCGCGTTGTGCATCTTCTCCCGCGCGTCCTGCGTGAGCGGGTCGGTCGGGTCGCCGTTCACCGACTGCGCGAGGTTGTCGAAGATGAGGCGGATCGCCTGGAGCGCCATGCCGTCGGTGAAGTCGTTCGCGTAGACCGCGACGAACGCCTCGGTCGCGTGCGTCAGGGCGTCGAACCCGGAGTCGGCCGCCAGCGACCGCGGCATCTTGTGGGTCAGCACCGGGTCGATGATCGCGACGGTCGGCGTCAGCGCGTAGTCCGCGAGCGGGTACTTCTTGCCCGAGTCGGGGTCGCTGATGACGGCGAACGGGGTGACCTCCGCGCCGGTGCCCGACGTGGTCGGGATGCAGACGAGCTTGGCCAGGTCGCCCAGGACCGGGAACTTGAACGCGCGCTTGCGGACGTCGAAGAACTTCTGCTTGAGGTCCGAGAAGACGATCTCGGGGTGCTCGTAGAGCAGCCACATGACCTTCGCGGCGTCCATGGGCGAGCCGCCGCCCAGGGCGATGATCGTGTCGGGGCGGAAGTGCCGCATGTTCGCGGCGCCCTTCTGCACGGTGCGCACGGACGGCTCGGGCTCGACCTCGTCGATGATCTGCACGGCGACGTTGTTGGAGCGTCGGCGCAGGACGTCGAGGACCTTGTCGACGAACCCGAGGTTCGTCATGGTCGTGTCGGTGACGATCGTGACCCGCTCGATGCCCGCCATGTCCGCGAGGTAGCGGATCGCGTTGGGCTCGAAGTACGTCTTGGCGGGGACCTTGAACCACTGCAAGTTGTTGTTCCTCCGGCCCACGCGCTTGACGTTGATCAGGTTGACCGCCGACACGTTGTTCGACACCGAGTTGTGGCCGTAGGAGCCGCAGCCGAGGGTCAGCGACGGGATGAAGGCGTTGTAGATGTCACCGATGCCGCCGAGCGACGACGGTGCGTTGCAGATGACGCGGATCGCCTTGACGCGCTTGCCGAACTCGACCGTGAGGGCGTCGTCCTGCGTGTGGATCGCGGCGGAGTGGCCCAGGCCGTCGAACTCGACCATCTTCTCGGCCAGCGCGATGCCCTCCTCGGTGGACGAGGCACGCAGCACCGCCAGCACGGGGCAGAGCTTCTCGCGGGTCAGGGGCTCGGCGGGGCCGACCTCGGCGACCTCGGCCAGGATGATCGAGGTGTCGCCCGGGACGGTGAAGCCCGCCTGCTCGGCGATCCACACCGGGGACTTGCCGACGACGGCGGGGTTGAGCTTGGCGCCGCCGCAGTTCTCGCCGCCGGCCTCGACGCCGAAGATGAACTGCTCGAGCTTGGCCTTCTCCGCCGGGGTGACGCGGTAGGCGTGCAGGCGGGAGAACTCGGCCATCGCGGCGTCGTAGATCTCCTCGTCCAGGATCGCGGCCTGCTCCGAGGCGCAGATCACGCCGTTGTCGAAGGCCTTGCTCAGGACGATGTCGTTGATGGCCCGGGCCAGCTTGGCGCTCTTCTCGACGTACGCCGGGACGTTGCCGGCGCCGACGCCGAGGGCGGGCTTGCCGCACGAGTACGCGGCCTTCACCATCGCGTTGCCACCGGTGGCGAGGATCGTCGCGACACCCGGGTGGTTCATGAGGGCGCCGGTCGCGGCGAGCGACGGGGCCTCGACCCACTGGATGCAGTGCTCGGGGGCACCCGCGGCGACGGCCGCGTCGCGCACGATCCGGGCGGCGGCGACCGAGGAGCGCTGGGCGTTCGGGTGGAACGCGAAGATGATCGGGTTGCGGGTCTTCAGCGAGATCAGCGACTTGAAGATCGCGGTCGAGGTCGGGTTGGTCACCGGGGTGATGCCGGCGATGACCCCGACGGGCTCGGCGATCTCCGTGATCCCGTTGAGCTCGTCGACGTTGATGACGCCGACCGTCTTGAGGTTCGCCATCGAGTTGGTGACGTGCTCGCACGCGAAGATGTTCTTGACGGCCTTGTCCTCGAAGACGCCGCGTCCGGTCTCCTCGACCGCGAGCTTGGCGAGCTGGCCGTGCTGGTCGAGCGCGGCGACGGCGCCCTTCTTGACGAAGCGGTCGACGTCCTCCTGGGTCATCGACTCGAACTCGGCGAGCGCCTTGGTGGCGTTCGCGACGAGCTCGTCGATGGCCTGTGCGACCACGTCGACCTCGGTGACGCCGAGGGCCGAGCCGGCGGGCTGCGCTGCGGCGGTGGCCGAGGGTGCCTCGGCCGGCGCGGCGGCGGGGGCCTTCGCGCGGGTGCTCTTCTTGGTGGTCTCGGACACCTTCGACTCCCGGTGAGTGGTGAGAGGGGGACGGACCTTGGAGGGTCCGTCGCTGGTACCGACGGTAGGTTCGGGGGGTCCCAGATAGATGGGATGAAAGTCCCCGCGGTGTGAGCCGCGTCTCGCCGCGACGCTCGGTGGACGGGTGCGACGGGACCTGGGTCCCGCCCGGGGCACCCCGTCGAGACCGGTGGTGGCCTAGCCCAGGTCCGTCTCGGCGGCCGCGTCGCGGCGCGCGAGGATCTGCACCCACGCCTCGGCGGACGCGTGCATCGGCCCGCCTCCCGCCGCGATCTGCTCGAGGCGGTGGCGCCCTGCTTCCGCGCCCAGGGCCGCGAGCGCGTAGGCCGCGAGGAACTCGGTCAGCGGCTCGCCGTCGAGGTGCGGCAGGAGCACGTCGACGTGCCCGGCGTCGCCGTGGACCGCGAGCACCTGGATCGCGGCGTCCACCTCGTCGCGTGTCGCGGCGCCGGGACGCAGCCGCTCGACCGCGAGTGCCGTGCCCCGCGGGTCGCCCAGCGCCGCGAGCTGCGTGACGCAGCCCCAGTCCGCCAGCACGTCGCGTGCGCGGTCGCTGCCCGCGCGCATGAGGGCCTGCGGGGCGCCCTGCGGCCGTACCCGGACCAGCGCGTCGACGGCCTCGTCGGTCCCGATGCGACCGAGCGCGTGCACGGCGTGGGCGGCCCACCCGGCCCGCTCGGCGAGCAGCCCGGCCAGGACGTCCACGGCGTCGGGCGCCGTGACACGCGCGAGCCGTCGCACCGCCCGGTGCTCACCCCGCTTCGCGCGCTCGATCACCGCGAGCGTCTCGGCGACGGTCGTGACCGGCTCGCGGATCTCCACCTCGTGCGCGAGGAACGAGCGGAACGACACGAAGACCTGCGACGTCTCCTTGGCGATGTGCCAGACCTGCCACTCCTGCTCGCCGTCGGCCGGCACGAGGCACGTCGTGCCGGGCCGGTGGTCGACGGCGATGACCAGACCCGACGCGAACGGCGTCCACGGCCACGCGTCCTGACCGTCGACCACCACGGGGTCCGGCTCGTCGTCGTCCTGCGCGCACAGCGACGCCATGAACGGGTCGACGTCCCGCAGCCACCTCAGGTCGGCGACGGGCAGGAGCACTACACCCACCACGTCGGACTCGGCGGGTGGCTGCTCGGGCCCACCGTGCGGGTAGACCAGGCGGACACCGTTCAGGTCGGCGTACGCGCCGTCGCTGAGCAGCAGGAACTCGCGGTACGACGGCGGCAGCCGCCGCCCGATCCTGCGCTCGGTGGCCGCGACCTGGTCCTCGGTCGCGGGCGGCCGCAGCACCGAACCGGTGTCCCGCACCGCACGCGTCGGCCTGTCGCCGGGTCCGACGTCGGCCAGCAGGAGATCGCTCCAGCGGGTCGCGAGCTCGCGCATCGTCGAGATCGTCACCGGTGCATGGTCCCGTCGCCGCCGAGCCGTCGGCGACCGCTGACCGGGCGAACCGTGCGCGGTGGGGCTTCCGCGTCTGCGTCTGGTGCGGTCGATCGAGGTACCGCGTCGACGCGTCGAGCGGCGATCGAGATGGGTGCGCGGGTGTACCTGCCCGCGCTCGGGAGGTTCCTGTCTATCGACCCGGTCGAGGGAGGGGTCGACGACGCGTACGTCCACCCGACGGATCCCATCAACGCCTTCGACCTCGATGGCACTTCAGCCTGAAGAAGTTCTGGCGAGACCGTGGTGCCACCATTGTCGGCGGCGCGCGGCTGGCGCTGAACGTCGGTGCGATGATGGGTTGCGCGCCCTGTGCGGTCGTCAGCACGGTTTGGACATCCGTCGATGTTGGCGTCAACCTCCGGAATGTCAACGTTGGAGGTGCAGCTCTCGCGGCCACGGGTTGCCCTCGTGCTGCTCGCCCTGGTGGTTCTCGTCTTCCTGCGGGACCTGGCGTTCGCCCTGCTGGGTTCCAGCGACAGTCCTGGTGCTTTGGTGCGGGCAGTGCTGGGCTGGCCGGGGGAGGCCGTACTGCTCGGGGTGTGTCTCGCGGCTCTGTGGTAGGTCGCTTCGGGCTCCCGGCCCGGCTCGCCGCAGCGGGGAAAGGTCCTCGTCTGCGGGAAGAGCACGCGGAGCCGAGGTCGGAGTCTCCCGTGTGGCCGGTGAGGCGGGGAGCATCCGTACGGCACGTGGCGTGGAGGCGGCTGGCCGGTACGTTGCTCGCAGCCATCGTGGCGGGCAGACGCGGCGGAACCGTGCCGCGCGGCGAGGTAAGGGGATGAGGGCACATGCGGACACAGCCGCTGGTGTCGTCGCTCGAGCGGATCGGTACCCACGAGGTCTCGGCGTTGGTGCGCACCGTGGTGACGTCACTGCGGCCGCAGTGGGTGAGCATCGACGCCTACGTGCGCCCGGCGGATGCGGTCGAGGACGTCAGGCGCCGGCTCGCGAGCATGCCGGGGGCCTGCTTCGGCGGAGGCGTCAGTCCGAGAAGCAACCCGTTCGAGATCCAGGCTGGGCTGAAGGATGGTGGGTACTGATGGCGCGCGGGCGCTGCGTGACACTCGCGACGGTGGCGGTGCTCCTGTGTTGCTCATGCGGGCTGCCGTCCCAACCGGTGAGGCAGTCCGTCGGCCTCGCCCAGGTGAGCGGCACGGTCGTCGTACTCCTCCCGGCGTGCGCCGACGTCCAGGTCGAGTCCGTGATCTTCGCGCCGGACGACGGCGCGTCCCCCCTCGACGAGTCCCGGTGGTGGACCGCGAGCGGGTACATCACCCCGAGCACGGGCGGCACGTCCGGAGCGAGTGCGCCTCGGATCGTTCTCGACCCCGCCTACTGGGAGAGCTCGAGCGGGCCGGTGCCGGACTGGACGCGACCCTTCAGCGTCGATGTCGTCACGGCCGGTGAGCTGTACGCAGGGGTCGCGGATGAGGAGGACATCCCTGCGCTGAGGGCGCTCGGAGGGGAGTTCCTCGTGGACGGCGCGGTCATGGGCGAGCGTGAGTTCCTCGAGGCCGACGGTCCGTCCGACTGCCCCGCTTCCTCCTCCGGCGAGGCTCTGCGGTAGCCGCAGCGACACGATCGTTGCCGCACCGACGCGGGGGCGCGGGCGTGCCGGTAGCCGAGGGGCGTGCTGCACGTGCTGCGGATGACTCAGTCGCATGCGCAGTCCTCGCAGGGCCGAGGAGATCCAGGGTCGTGCGCTCGCAGTCGGGCCGGGTGCTCACCGCGACGGTGAGCGACGGGGCGAGCCCAGGGTCGTCGTCGTACTGGTACGACGGCGGCGGGCGTCTGGTGCGCGCGGTCATCCCGCGGCACGAGCTGACGTACTCGTTCGCCGGCACCGGTGGGTGCGGCGCGAACACGAGAGCGGGCGCGAACGGAAACCGGGTGTCGTCGAGGGACGTGCTCGACGGGGCCGCGGTGACGACGACCACCTCGTGCTTCGACCACGTGGACCGGTTGACGTCGACGACGGTGACGGACCTGCCCGCCGGTGCCTCACCGGTGTCGCGGACCGTGGGCGGTGCCTCGATCTCGTACGACGCCGGGGGCAACACCACCGCGTTGGCGGGGCAGGCGTTCGGCTACGACCAGGCCGACCGTCACGTGTCGAGCACGGACGGCTCGGGCGTGAAGGTGACGTTCGCGCGCGACGCGTCCGACCGGATCGTGCAGCGCACCCAGGTGGTCGGTGGGGAGACGTCGGTCGTGCGGTACGGGTTCTCCGCGGGTGGTGACACCCCGGATCTCGTGATGGATGGTGCCGGCGCGGTGGTGGCTCGGGTGCTGTCGCAACACTCAGGTCCGCTACCGGCGGTTCGAAGTTCTTCGGCAGGAACCTGTCGATCAGGTTCCACGGGTCTCGTAAGAAACCCGTGCGCAGCGTGTTGCGGAAGTACAACAGGTCGGTGAAGTCCTAGTCTCGAAAGGCGGACCGGGCTGGCAACTACCTGTGGGGGGGCGGATGTCGCACCCAAGGCTTACCGGACTGCCCGGTCACGCAGATGACGACTCGACCTGAGATGCCTCGAAGCGAGGTAGGTGAGACCTGGCTCATGCGCCGACTGCTCTGGCGTCCGCTCTTCCTCATCTACGAGACGCTCGCCGACTCGATGGTCGAGGCCCGGGCGCATCCTGCAGCGGTGCGGCAGGGCGCGAGCTATCGCGACGCGCTGGTTCCGCTGCTGGCGCTGGCTGCGATGGCGCGCATGGTCATCGGTCTGGCAACCGCACTCTGGTTCGCGGGGGTGTTCGTCGTGGCCGAGGCGACTCAGTCCGTGCTCGGCCGGTGGGTGGACGTCGTGGGTCTGTCGCTCGGATGGACGGCTGCTCTCGGGATGCTCGCGTCCCTCGTGCGCATGGGGATCGCGTGGTTGCTCCGCCATCGCGAGGGCCTCCTCCTTCGGGTCCGGATCGTCGAGCCGGGCAGGTGGGATCTGGTCTGGCAGGCGGTCATCGGCACGTGCGCGGCGATCTGGGCTCTGGCGGGAACGGGCACGTGAGTGGCGGGAGCTGCTGTGGTGATCGTCGGGACGCACCGCCCGCTCGCTCGGCTCAACCGAGGGTGGTAGTCGCTGCGGGGCTCGCAGCACGGTGGGGTGTGCTCCCCGGTGGGCTGCGGCTGGACCTCGAGGTCGCCTGGCCCGGCCATCGCGTCGAGAGGACCCCGGGACGACGAAACGCCCGGACCCACGTGTCGTGGGTCCGGGCGTTCTCGATGCCCTGAGGCATCCGTGGTGCGCCCGAAAGGATTCGAACCTTCGACCTTCTGCTCCGGAGGCAGACGCTCTATCCGCTGAGCTACGGGCGCGCGGCGATTCCCGAGACTACCAGCCCTCCCGGGGCCTCTCCGCCGGGTTTCCGGAAGCGCGCCTCACGCGTCCTCGAGCAGGCCGGACAGGTAGGCGCTCGTCTCGGACGCGGCGCGCTCCGGGTCGCCCGCGACGATGGCCTCGACCAGCGAGTCGTGCGCGTCGTGCGCGTGCGCGTCGGTGACGAAGTTGAAGCGGATGTTGTCGCCGATGGCCTCGAGCAGGTTGTCGTACAGGGACCGGAGCACGGGGTTCGCGGCCGTCCGGACGATCGTCCGGTGCAGCTCGAGGTCGGTCGCGACCATCTCGTCGAGGTCGCCCCCGTCGTAGGCGCGGGCGCGGGCGTCGCGTTTGGCGAGCAGGTCGGACGCGTCGGTGGCGGTGCGGTGGCGAGCCGCGAGCCGCGCCGCCTCCATCTCGAGTGCGCGTCGCACCGAGACGACGTCGCGCTGCCGGGCGTCCGCGATCTGCCGTCCCATGGTGACGGCGAGCTCGGAGGACGACACGACGTACGTGCCCGACCCCTGACGCCGCACGAGCAGCCCGGCGTGGACGAGCGACTGCACGGCCTCGCGCACGGTGTTGCGCCCGACGCCCAGCAGCTCGACGAGCGACGGCTCGGGCGGGATGCGTGACCCGACGGGCCACTCCCCGGAGCTGATGCGCGACCGCAGCGCGTCGACGGCGGTGTCGATCAGACCGGTGCGTCGCACCATGGGCGGTGGCCTCCTCGTCGTCGTCGGGTGGGCGGGCCGACGACGGACGGCCGCGGTGCCCCGGCCCGAGTCAACACGTCCGACGACCGAACGACCAGTCCCCGTCCGCTCCCGCTCCGGCGTGTCGCCCGGGTGGGTGCGCCAGCGTGACTGCCGTGACGACCAGGCCGCGACCCGTCGACCAGCGGCCGTGCAGCGTGTCGACACCCAGGCCCGTCACCGCGAGGTGCGCGGTGAAGGTGCCGTCCCCGAGGCGCACGCGCACGTCCTCGAACCCGAGCCACGTGCGGACCACCGGGTACCAGACCTTGTAGACCGACTCCTTGGCGGAGAACAGGACGCGGTCGGGGAAGTGCGCGGGATCGACGTCAGCGAGGTCCCCGCGCTCGTCGTCGGACGTCACGAGGTCCGCGACCCCGTCGGGCAGGGGGGCGAGCGGCTCGGCGTCGATACCGACACCCGCCCAGGTGCCGGCGTGGGCCACGGCGGCCGCGCGGTACCCGTCGCAGTGCGTGAGGGCGCCGACGACCCCGCCCGGCCACACGGGCGACCGGTCGGGCGCGCTGGGCACCGCCGGCCGACCGACGCCCAGCCGCTCGAGGGCGTCGCGTGCGCACGCCCGGACCGCGGCGTACTCGGCGCGCCGCGCGGGCACGGCACGCGCGACGGCGGCCGCCTCGTCGCCGAGCAGCGGCGCCGGCGCACAGGGCCCGAAGGACTCGACGGCCACGACACCGGGCGGCAGCAGGTCGGCGAGCACGCGCACCAGTGTGCCGGGGCGGTGGGCGGGCCGAAACGTGTCGCGGTTGCCCCGCGCCGGTCGCCTACCCTTGGTCCGTGACTCCCGACCAGCTCGCCGACGCCCTGCGCGGCGCTCTCGTGCACGCCGTCGACGACGGCACGTTCGCCCTCGACCCGGCCGAGATCCCGGCCCGCGTGCACATCGAGCGACCCCGCCAGCGCGAGCACGGTGACTGGTCGACGAACGTCGCGCTGCAGCTCGCCAAGAAGGCGGGGATGAACCCCCGCGGGTTCGCCGAGGAGCTCGCGCGCCGCCTGCGCGACGTGCCCGGCATCGCGGCCGTCGAGATCGCCGGGCCCGGCTTCCTCAACGTCCGCCTCGACGCGGCCGCCGCCGGTGAGCTCGCGCGCGGCATCGTCGAGCAGGGCGCGGCGTACGGCAGCAACGACACGTTCGCGGGCGTGCGGGTCAACCTCGAGTTCGTGTCCGCGAACCCGACGGGCCCGATCCACATCGGCGGCGTGCGCTGGGCGGCGGTCGGTGACGCGCTCGCGCGCGTGCTGCAGGCGTCGGGCGCCGACGTGGCGCGCGAGTACTACTTCAACGACCACGGCGTGCAGATCGACAAGTTCGCGCGCTCCCTCGTGGCCCGTGCGCGGGGCCTCGAGGCGCCCGAGGACGGCTACGGCGGCCAGTACATCACCGAGATCGCCGACCAGGTCGTCGCGGACGCGCTCGCGGCCGGCGAGCCCGACCCGCGCACGCTCCCGGACGACGAGGCGCGCGAGGCGTTCCGCGCGCGCGGTGTCGACCTGATGTTCGCCGAGATCAAGCAGTCGCTGCACGAGTTCGGCGTCGACTTCGACGTGTACTTCCACGAGGACTCGCTGCACGAGTCGGGTGCGGTCGAGCGCGCGATCACGCGCCTGCGCGACGCCGGGCACGTGTTCGAGGCCGACGGTGCGACGTGGCTGCGCACGACCGACTTCGGTGACGACAAGGACCGCGTCATCATCAAGTCCGACGGCGAGGCCGCGTACATCGCGGGCGACATCGCCTACTACCTCGACAAGCGCGAGCGCGGCTTCGACCGCGTGTTCATCATGCTGGGCTCCGACCACCACGGGTACGTCGGCCGCATGATGGCCGTGTGCGCGGCGTTCGGCGACACGCCGCACGTCAACCTCGAGCTGCTGATCGGGCAGATGGTCAACCTCGTCAAGGACGGCGCCCCCGTGCGCATGTCGAAGCGTGCGGGCACGGTCCTGACGATCGACGACCTCGTCGACGCGGTCGGCGTGGACGCCGCGCGCTACGCGCTGTCGCGTTCGTCGTCGGACCAGCAGATCGACCTCGACCTCGACCTGCTGACCAAGGCCACCAACGAGAACCCCGTGTTCTACGTGCAGTACGCGCACGCCCGCACGGCGGCCGTCGCACGGAACGCCGCCGAGGCGGGCGTGCGCCGGGAGGACGGCTTCGACGCCTCCCTGCTCGACCACGAGTCCGAGGCCAAGCTCCTCGGGCTGCTGGCCGACTTCCCGCGGGTCGTGGCGCAGGCCGCGGACCTGCGCGAACCGCACCGCGTCGCGCGCTACGCCGAGGAGGTCGCCGGGGCGTACCACAAGTGGTACGACCAGAAGCGCCGCGTCGTGCCGTGGGGCGACGAGGAGATCACCGACGCGCACCGCACGCGCCTGTGGCTCAACGACGCGACCCGCCAGGTGCTCGCGAACGCGCTCGGCCTGCTCGGGGTGAGCGCGCCGGAGCGGATGTGACCGCCGGGCCCCTCGGCGTGCCGTGGTCGTCCGGCGTCGTGCGTGGCGCCGACGGTGCCGTGCGGGTCGCCGGCGTCGACGTCCGGGACCTCGCGGCCACGCACGGCACGCCCGCGTACGTGGTGGACGAGGCGGACCTGCGCGCCCGTGCGCGTGCCTACCGCACGGCGTTCGAGACCGCGTGCGCGCAGGTCGGCACGGGTGTGGACGTCTACTACGCGGGCAAGGCGCTGCTGACGCGCGCGGTCGCGCGGTGGGTGCACGACGAGGGGCTGCGGGTCGACACGGCGAGCGGCGGCGAGCTGGCCGTCGCACTGGCGGCGGGCGTCCCGGGTGCGCACCTCGGCCTGCACGGCAACAACAAGTCCGACGACGAGCTGCGTGCGGCCCTCGACGCGGGCGTGGGGCGCATCATCGTCGACTCGCTCGTCGAGGTAGACCGTCTCGCCGCGCTCGTCCGCGAGCACCGCGGGCCCGCCGGGGACCCGGCGCCGGTCATGGTGCGCGTCACGACGGGCGTGCACGCCGGCGGGCACGAGTTCATCTCCACGGCCCACGAGGACCAGAAGTTCGGCCTGTCGCTCGCCGCGGGTCCCGACGGCGGCGACAGCCCGGCGCTGACGGCGCTGCTGCGCGTCCTGGACCACCCCGAGCTGCACCTGCTGGGCATCCACTCGCACATCGGCTCGCAGATCCTCGACCCGTCGGGGTTCGCGGTCGCGGCGCACCGTGTGCTCGCGCTGCGCGCGGCGCTGCGGGACCGGACGGGCGTGCTGGTCGACGAGGTGGACCTCGGCGGCGGCTACGGCATCGCGTACCTGCCGCACGAGGTCCCGCTCGACCCCGACCGCATCGCGAAAGAGGTCGCGCAGGCCGTGGCCGACGCGGCGCGCGAGCTCGGGACGCCGCTGCCGCGGCTGTCGATCGAGCCGGGGCGCGCGATCGTGGGGCCCGCGGGCCTGACGCTGTACACGGTCGGGACGGTGAAGCCGGTGCGGCTCGACGACGGCCGCGTGCGCACCTACGTGTCGGTCGACGGCGGCATGAGCGACAACATCCGTCCCGCGCTGTACGGCGCGCAGTACCACGCCGAGATCGTGTCGCGCGTGTCGGACGTCGCGCCGGTGCTGGCCCGGGTCGTCGGCAAGCACTGCGAGAGCGGCGACATCGTGGTCCACGAGGTGCAGCTGCCGGGCGACGTGCGCGCCGGCGACCTCCTCGCGGTGGCCGCCACGGGTGCCTACGGACGCTCGATGGCGTCGAACTACAACCTCCTGACGCGTCCGCCGGTCGTGGCCGTGACGGCGGGGGAGTCGCGCGTGCTCGTGCGCCGCGAGACCGTGGAGGACCTCCTGGCGCTGGACGTCTCCGCCTCCTGAGCCGCCCGGTCTGCGGGGATTCGGCCAGGTCAGGGGCGCGAACGCAGCAGGACATGTGTCCTACTCCACTCCCTGTACGCCTTGGTAGGTGAGCCTTACCTAGGTTAGGTTCACCTGGCGGCGCGCTCGCGCCGCGTCCCCCGTGACGAAGGCGGTGAACGGCGTGCGCGCGCGTGCGACCCTGCTCGCGACGCTGGCGATGCTCGTCGCGCTGACGACGGCCTGCTCCGGCCCCGGCGACGCCGTCGCCGCCGCGGCGGACGGCGGTCGACGCCTCGCCGACGTCACGCCGGTCGACGATCCGCGGACCGCGACCGGGCCCGCCACCGCGGTCGTGGCCGACGCCTCCGTCCGGCCCGTCACCGACGACCCCGACCCGCAGCTGCCCGTGACGGTGACCGACGCGCAGGGCACCGAGGTCACCGTCGACGACGTCTCGCGCATCCTCGCGCTCGACGTCTACGGCACCCTCGCCCGCACCGTGTTCGAGCTCGGGCTCGGCGACCGGGTCGTGGGTCGCGACGTGTCGTCCGGCTTCGCGGAGGTCGCCGACCGCCCGCTCGTCACGGCGGGTGGGCACGACCTGTCGGCCGAGGCGATCCTCGACCTCGCGCCGACCGTGATCGTCACCGACACCACGCTCGGCCCGTGGGACGTCGTGCTGCAGGTGCGCGAGGCCGGGATCCCGGTGGTTGTCGTCGACTCGCACCGCGACGTGAACGGTGCGCCCGACCTCGTGCGGCAGGTCGCCGCCGGCCTCGGCGTCAGCGACGCGGGCGAGCAGCTCGCGCAGCGCACGCAGGCCGAGGTCGAGGCGAAGGTCGCGCAGATCGCGCAGGTCGCGCCCGCCGACCCGGCCGACCGGTTGCGCATCGTCTTCCTCTACGTGCGCGGTCAGGCCGGGATCTACTACATGTTCGGCGAGGGCTCGGGCTCCGGTGCGCTCATCGAGGCACTCGGTGGCGTCGACGTCGCGCACGAGATCGGCTGGCGCGGCATGCGCCCCGTCAACGACGAGGGGCTGGTCGCGGCGTCGCCCGACGTCATCCTCATGATGACGGACGGCCTGACCTCCGTCGGCGGCGTCGACGGCCTGCTCGACCGCCTGCCCGCGATCGCCAGCACGCCCGCGGGCGAGCGTCGACGGATCGTCGACATGGCGGGTTCGCAGGTCCTCAGCTTCGGTCCGACCACGGCCGACGTGCTCGACGCCCTCGCGGTCGCGCTGTACGCGCCGGGCCGGCCGTGAGTGCGCCCGCCGTCGTCGCCGCGCCGCAGCGGGGGGCGGCCTGGCGCCGCAGCGCGCTGTTCGTCGGGCTCGCGGTGGCGCTCGTGGCCCTCGCGGTCGTCGCCGCGGGGACGGGCCAGCTGCGCGTGCCGCCGGCCGAGGTGCTCGGCTCGGTGCTGCACCGCCTCGGCCTGGACGTCGGGCCCCTGCCCGCGCACCAGCACGGCGAGCAGGCGCTGTGGACGATCCGCTTCCCGCGCGTCGTCATGGCGATGCTGGTGGGCGCGGCGCTGGCCACCGGCGGTGCCGTGCTGCAGGGCGTCTTCGGCAACCCGCTCGCCGACCCGGGCATCGTCGGGGTGTCCTCCGGTGCCGCCGTCGGCGCGTGCCTCGTCATCGTCACCGGCTGGACGTTCGCCGGGCCGTGGACGATCGCGCTGCTCGCGTTCGTCGGCGGGCTGGCGGCCACGCTGCTGGTGTACCTGACCGCGCGCGGCGGAGGTCGCACCGAGGTCGTCACGCTCGTCCTCACGGGCGTCGCCGTCAATGCCGTCGGCGGTGCCGCGGTCGCGTTCCTGACCTTCCTGGGCGACACGCAGGCGCGCGAGCAGATCGTCTTCTGGCAGCTCGGGAGCCTCAACGGCACGCGCTGGGTGTACGTCGCCGTCGTCGCGCCCCTCGTGCTCGTCGGGCTGGTCGCCGCCGTCCTCATGAGCCACCGCCTCGACCTGCTCGCGCTCGGCGAGCGGCCGGCGCGGCACCTCGGCGTCGACGTCGAGCGGCTGCGCGTCGGGGCCGTGGTCGTGGTCGCGGTCCTCACGGCCGCCGCGGTGGCGTTCTGCGGCGTCATCGGGTTCGTCGGGCTCGTCGTCCCGCACCTCGTCCGCATGCTGGTGGGGCCGTCGCACGCGGTGCTCGTGCCGGCCTCGGCCCTCGGGGGAGCGGTGCTGCTCGTCGGCGCGGACCTCGTCGCGCGCACCGCCGTCCCCTACGCCGACCTGCCCATCGGGATGCTGACGGCGCTCGTCGGCGGGCCGTTCTTCTTCTGGCTGATCCGCCGGACCCGCCGCTCGGCCGGGGGGTGGGCGTGAGCGTCCTGCGCGCCGAGGGCGTCCGCGTCGCGTACGGCGCCCACACGGTGCTCGACGGCGTCGACCTCGAGGTGGCCGCCGGTGAGGTCGTCGCGCTGGTCGGGCCGAACGGGGCCGGCAAGTCGACGCTCCTGTCGGTGCTCGGCGGCGACCCGCGTCCCGACGCGGGGCGCGTCCTGCTCGACGGTGTCGAGCTGCAGGCGCAGGACCTGCGGCGGCTGGCCCGGCGGCGTGCGGTCATGCTGCAGGAGACGCGGCTGTCCTTCCCGTTCCGGGTCGAGGAGGTCGTGCACATGGGTCGGCACCCGTGGCGCGGCACGCCGCAGGAGGACGGCGACGACGCCGTGGTCGCGGCGGCCATGTCGGACGCGGACGTCGTCCACCTGGCGGCCCGCACGTTCCCCACGCTGTCCGGCGGCGAGAAGGCCCGCACGTCGTTCGCCCGCACCCTCGCCCAGCAGGCGCCCGTGCTGCTGCTCGACGAGCCCACGGCCGCGCTGGACGTCCGTCACCAGGAGGCGCTGCTCGCGCGCGTGCGGCACGCGGCGCAGGAGGGTGCCGCCGTCGTCGTCGTGCTGCACGACCTCACGCTCGCCGCGGCGTGGGCCGACCGCGTCGTCGTGCTCGCCGACGGGCGCGTCCGGGCGGACGGCGCACCGGCCGACGTCCTGACGTCGGACCTGCTCTCGGCGGTCTACCAGCACCCGGTCGACGTGTGGCACCGGACGTCGGGCGTGCCCGGCGCGCCCGCCGAGATCGTCGTCCTGCCCGTGCGCGCGCACCGCGACGCCGCGCCCCCCGCCCTCACCCAGGAGACCCCATGACCCCCGTCCTGCGTCGGCCGGCCCTGGCCGCCGCCGTCCTGGCGTCCGCCGCTCTCGTCGCGACGGTCCCTCCCGCGTCGGCCGCGTCCTCGACGGCGTCCGTGACCGTCGACCGCGTCGACGGCCTGCCTGCCGGCGAGCCGACGCCCCTGCAGGTCACGGGATCCGGCTTCCAGGTCGTGACCGGCGGCTTCGGCGGCCTGTACGTGCTGTTCGGGTGGGTCGACGACCCGGCGGGCGGCACGTGGCGGCCCAGCCAGGGCGGTGCGACGGGCACGGACCTGCGTTACGCCGTGGACGACGCGGCGCGCGACAACGCGGGTTACCAGGTCTTCGTCGCGTTCCCCGGGTCGCAGACGGCGGTCGAGGCGAACGGCGGCACCTTCGGCGAGGACGGGTCGTTCAGCGCCACCGTCACCGTGCCGGGTGCCCGGTTCGCCGCACTGGACGCCGCGGGCGGCACGACCGAGATCGACTGCCTGCAGGTCACGTGCGGCGTCCTGACGATCGGCGCGCACGGCGTCGAGAACGCCACCAACGAGACGTTCACCCCCGTGACCTTCGCGACCGACGACGCGCCCGCGACGCCGACGACGGAACCGTCCGCGACCGAGCCGGCCGAGCCCGTGGCGAGCCCGACCGCCGAACCGACGGTCGCCGCCGCGGTGGTGGACGCGGACGCCGACGGCTCCGCCCTGCCGCCGGCGCTCGCTGCCGGGGGCGCGGTGCTCGCCGCGGCCGCCGGTGCCGTGTGGTGGCGTGCGCGACGTCGCGGCTCCGCCGCGTGACCCCCGCGACCTCCCTGACGCCGGCCGGGCCTCGCGCCGCCGGCACCCGCTCGCACGTCCGTCCCCGGAAGAGGAACACGATGTACCCACGAAGGACCGTCCGCGCCGCTCGCGCGGTCACCGGAGCGCTCACCGCGCTCGTCCTGGGCGCCGGAGGCCTCGCCGCCGCCGCGCCCGCGTCGGCCGAGCCGGCGCCCGCGGCGGCGCCTGCGGTGCAGGTGTCGCGCACGGAGCTGCCGGTCGAGGGCGTGACGACGGTGACGGTCGAGGGCACGGGCTTCCTGCCGTCGCTGGCGACCGGTGCGCGTCCGCCGCTGGCGGGTCGTGCGGCCGGTGCGTACGTGGTGTTCGGTGCGTTCCCCGAGGTGTGGCAGCCGTCGGTGGGTGCGTCGTCGGGCGCGCGGAAGGCCGCGGCGACGAGCTGGGCGGTCCCGGCGGACTCGATGGCCACGATCGGTGGTCCGTCCGCGGGTGCGATCGAGCTGCGGGAGGACGGGTCGTTCACCGCGACGCTGCGGGTCGACAAGGCGGAGCTGGACGCGAAGTCGCCGGTGGCCGGTGCGCGGTACGGGATCTACACGTACGCGGGTTCGGGTGCTGCGGTGGCGGCGTACGAGACGTTCACGCCGCTGACGTTCGTCGAGCCGACCCCCGAGCCGACGCCGACCCCGTCGCCCACGGCGACGCCGACCCCCGAACCCACACCGGCCCCGGCCCCGGCGCCTGCGGTGCGGGTGTCGCGCACGGAGCTGCCGGTCGAGGGCGTGACGACGGTGACGGTCGAGGGCACGGGCTTCCTGCCGTCGCTGGCGACCGGTGCGCGTCCGCCGCTGGCGGGTCGTGCGGCCGGTGCGTACGTGGTGTTCGGTGCGTTCCCCGAGGTGTGGCAGCCGTCGGTGGGTGCGTCGTCGGGCGCGCGGAAGGCCGCGGCGACGAGCTGGGCGGTCCCGGCGGACTCGATGGCCACGATCGGTGGTCCGTCCGCGGGTGCGATCGAGCTGCGGGAGGACGGGTCGTTCACCGCGACGCTGCGGGTCGACAAGGCGGAGCTGGACGCGAAGTCGCCGGTGGCCGGTGCGCGGTACGGGATCTACACGTACGCGGGTTCGGGTGCTGCGGTGGCGGCGTACGAGACGTTCACGCCGCTGACGTTCGTCGAGCCGACCCCCGAGCCGACGCCCGAGCCGACCCCGGCGCCCACGCCGACGCCGACACCCACCCCCACCCCGACGCCCACCCCGGAGCAGCCGGTGGGCCCGGCGGTGACGGTCGACCGCGTCCTGCGGACCGACGGCTCGCTCGACCTGACGGTGCGCGGCACGGGCTTCGGCGCGGGCGTCGCGGCGAACGGCCTGTACGTCGCGGTCGGCCCCCGGCTGGGCGACGCGTGGTACCTCGACGCCTCGACGTTCCAGGCCGCGACGTGGGTGAACCCGCGCGTGACGACCGCCGTCGGCGACATGGCACCGCTCGCCGCGGACGGCACCTTCACGGTCCGGTTCACCGGCGTCCGCCCGACCTACGTCAGCGACGGCGTCACGTACGACCACGCCACCACTCCGTTCCACGTCGTCACGATGGCCGCGCACGGCTCGGGCGACCGGTCGCTGGACACGAGCACGCCGCTGTCGTTCGACGGCGTGCCGCAGCTGGCCGCCACGCCGCCGGCGCCGGCTCCGGCTCCGGCTGCGCCCGCGCCGCTGACCGTCGAGGGGCTGACGTCCGGGGCCGTCACCGCGGGCGGTCAGCTGAGCCTCACGGCCGGCGGCTTCCGCCCGGGCGAGACGGGCATCCGGCTGGAGCTGCACTCCACGCCTGTCGTGCTCGCGCGCGGCCTGACCGCCGACGCCTCCGGCGTCGTGACCGTCCAGCTCACGGTTCCTGCGTCGACCCCCGCCGGGCGTCACACGCTCGTGCTCGTCGGTGCGGACCAGACGCTGCGGCAGTCGATCACGGTCACGGCCGCGCAGCCCCGGTGCGTCGCGCGCTCGGTCAGGGGGGCCACCCTGACGTGGGGCGTGCGGGACAGCTTCCGCACGTACGTCGCCGGCCCGGTGGCGCGCGGCTCCATCACGCCCTCCGGCGTGTCCGGCAACGGGCCGTGGACGTGGTCCGGCGGCACCGGCCGCTTCAACGCCGACGGCCCGGCGGGCGCTGCCGCGTGGTCCGGACGCGTCGCGTTCTCGGGTCACGACGGCGCCCTGGCGCTGACGATCGCCGACCCGCGGGTGCAGGTCACCAGTGCCACGTCGGCCGTGCTCACCGCCACGGTCACCAACGGTGACGGCACGTCGCGCGTGACCCTCGCGACGCTCGCGCTGTCCGCGGGGCAGCGGACCGTGGGCGACGGCCGGGTGGCGTACAGCGGCGTCCCGGCGACGCTCACGGCCGCCGGCGCGACGGGCTTCGCGGGCTTCTACACGGCCGGCGAGGCGCTCGACCCGGTGTCGTTCACGTTGCCGCTCGGCGGGCAGGTGGAGTGCGACGCGAGCACGGGGCTCGCGACGACCGGATCCGACGCGCTGTCGGGCGTCGGTGCGTCGGCGGCGTTCGTGCTGCTCGGGGCTCTCATGGTCGGTGTCGCGCGACGGCGCCGGGAGACCACCACCGCCTGACGTCAGCACGACGGACGGGGGTGGCGCCGCTCGGTGCCGCCCCGTCCGTCGACCCCCGCGGACGCGAGGACCCCGGCGCACCGAGCGCGCCGGGGTCCTGCGGACGTCGGGGTCAGGCGACGTGCGCCGCGGCGAGGTCGACGAACACCGCCCGGTTGAGCCGGAACGCGACGCGCGCCTCCTCGACCACCTCGTCCCGCTGCGCCGGTGTGAGGTCGAGTGCGTCGAGGCGCTCGCGGTAGACGTCCTTGAACGGCTTGAGCTTGTGGATCTGCGGGAAGTCGTAGAACGACACGCCCGCGCCGCTCAGGCCGTGGTGGCGCTCGATCATGCGCTTGAGGATCTGCCCGCCCGACAGGTCGCCGAGGTACCGCGTGTACGCGTGGGCGGCGTAGCGGGGCAGGTCGTCGCCGACCGCCTCGAGCCGTGCGACGTACTCCGCGGTCGCGGGAAGCACCCGCACCTGCGTGCGCCAGTCGTCGCCGAGCAGGTGGGCGAGGTCCGCCTCGATCGCGGGGACGCGCACGAGCTCGGGGAACACCAGCCCGCCGTCGGCGCCTGCCGCGCCGAGGCGGTCACCGGCGGCCTCGAGGGCGGTGTACACCGCGTGCTGCTGCGCGGCGAGGTCGACGTAGCCCGCGAGCGGCAGCGTGCCGCCGACGAGGTGCTCGACGAAGTCGGAGCGCTCGGCCGCCTCGTGGTCCGCCCGCGTGCCGTCGCGCAGCGCGGCCGACAGCGGGGGAGCCGGGTCGAGGACCAGGTCGGGGGTCGGTGCGGTCATGACGTGGGGCTCCCGGGGTACTGCGCGCGACGGCGGCGAGTGTTGCTGACGATCTGTCAGGACCCCACCGTAGATCAGGTGAGCCTGTCCTAACAAGGCCGCTCGTCCAGGACGTCCGCGCCCGTAGCCCGGACGGCCGCCACGGCGCGCGGTCACCCCCTCTATCCTGGGCGGCGACCGAGGCGCGGCCCTGTGCGGCGTCCCGGACCGACGACCCACCCGGCGGCCCCGTCGACCGCCCCGCTCGGAAGGCACCTGCGTGGCCCTCACCCCCGGCACCCACCCGCCCCTGCGCGTCGCCGTCCTCGGCTGCGGCGTCGTCGGGACGGAGGTCGTGCGCCGCCTGGTGACGGAGAGCGACGAGCTCGCCGCGCGCGTCGGTGCACGGCTCGAGCTGGTCGGCGTGGCCGTCCGGTCGCTGGACGCCGAGCGTGACCCGGTCGTGGACCGCGCCCTGCTCACCACGGACGCCGAGTCGCTCGTCGCCCGCGCCGACGTGGTCGTCGAGCTCATGGGAGGCATCGAGCCCGCCCGCACGCTGGTGCTGCGGGCGATCGAGCACGGCGCGTCCGTCGTCACGGCGAACAAGGCGCTGCTGGCCCAGGACGGCCCCGCGCTGTACGACGCGGCCGACGCCGCCGGCACCGACCTCTACTTCGAGGCCGCCGTCGCCGGTGCGATCCCCATCGTGCGGCCGGTCCGCGAGTCGCTCGCGGGCGACACCGTGCAGCGCGTGCTCGGCATCGTCAACGGCACCACCAACTACGTGCTGGACTCGATGACCACCGAGGGACTCGGGCTCGACCAGGCCGTCAAGGAGGCCCAGGTCCTCGGCTACGCCGAGGCGGACCCCACGGCCGACGTCGAGGGCTACGACGCCGCGGCGAAGGCCGCGATCCTCGCGTCGCTCGCGTTCCACACGCGCGTCGCGCTGGCCGACGTCGACCGGGTCGGCATCACGGGGCTGACCGCCGCCGACGTCACGTGGGCCGAGCGCACCGGGCACGTGCTCAAGCTGCTCGCGGTCGCGGAGCGCGCTCGCGCCGCCGACGGCACCGAGGGCGTGCTCGTGCGCGTCCAGCCCACGCTCGTGCCGTCCGACCACCCGCTCGCGGGGGTGCGTGGGGCCTTCAACGCGGTGTTCGTCGAGGCGGAGGCCGCGGGCGAGCTCATGTTCTACGGGCGCGGCGCGGGCGGGGCGCCGACGGCGTCGGCCGTCCTCGGCGACCTGGTCTCGGTGGCGCGTCACCGCGTGCTGGGCGGCAAGGGTCCGGTCGAGTCGTCCCACGCGGACCTGCCCGTCCTCGACGGCGGCGAGGCGCGCTCGCGCTACCAGGTGCGCCTCGAGGTCGACGACCGTCCCGGCGTGCTCGCACGCGTGGCGGCCGAGCTCGCCGCGCAGGACGTGTCGATCGAGTCCGTGCGCCAGACGCTGCAGGGCACGGGCGACGACGTGTCGGCCACCCTCGTCATCACCACCCACACCGCTCCCGAGCGTGCCGTGCGTGCGACCGTGGACGCGGTCGCCGCGCTCGACGTCGTGCGCGGCGTCGTGTCCGTGCTGCCGGTGCTCTGAACCCCACCCCACCCACGCGAGGAACCTCACCCCCATGGCCCACCAGTGGCGCGGCGTCATCGCCGAGTACGCCGACCGTCTGCCCGCCCACGTCACCGAGCGCGTCGTCACGCTGGGGGAGGGCGGCACGCCGCTCGTGCACGCCCCCGTGCTGTCGCAGCGCACGGGCGCCGACGTGCACGTCAAGGTCGAGGGCATGAACCCGACCGGCTCCTTCAAGGACCGCGGGATGACGACGGCCATCTCCGCGGCCGCCGCGCGCGGCGCCAAGGTCGTGGTGTGCGCGTCGACGGGCAACACGTCCGCCTCGGCGGCGGCCTACGCCACCCGCGCCGGCATGGTCTGCGCGGTGCTCGTGCCGGACGGCAAGATCGCGATGGGCAAGCTCAGCCAGGCGATCGCGCACGGCGCGCGCCTGCTGCAGGTCGACGGCAACTTCGACGACTGCCTGATCGCTGCGCGCAAGCTCGCCGAGGCGTACCCCGTCGAGCTGGTGAACTCGGTCAACCCCGACCGCATCGAGGGTCAGAAGACGGCGGCGTTCGAGATCGTCGACGCGCTGGGTGACGCCCCGGACATCCACTGCCTGCCCGTCGGCAACGCGGGCAACATCACGGCGTACTGGAAGGGCTACCGCGAGTACGCGGGACTCGACGCCGGCGAGGGCATGCCTGCCCTGGCCACGCACACGCCGGTGATGTGGGGCTTCCAGGCCGCGGGTGCCGCGCCCATCGTGCTCGGCCACCCGGTGGACTCCCCGGAGACCATCGCGACCGCCATCCGCATCGGCAACCCCGCGTCCTGGCAGCAGGCGGAGGAGGCGCGGGACGTCTCCGGCGGCGTCATCGAGTCGGTGACCGACGAGCAGATCCTCGCCGCGCACCGCGTGCTGTCCGCCGAGGTCGGGGTCTTCGTCGAGCCCGCGTCGGCCGCGGGCGTCGCCGGGCTGCTGGCGCGGGCCGAGCGCGGCCTGGTCCCTGCGGGTGCACGCATCGTCGTGACGGTGACGGGCCACGGCCTCAAGGACCCGCAGTGGGCGCTGCGCACGGCGGACGGCAGCGAGGTGCAGCCGCAGCGCCTGTCGACCGACGTGGTGTCCATCGCCGACGCGCTCGGCCTGGGCTGAGACGTGCGTCTGCGCACCGCGCACGTCCGGGTCCGCGTCCCGGCGACGTCCGCCAACCTCGGCCCCGGCTTCGACGCGCTCGGCCTGGCCCTGGGCCTGCACGACGAGCTCGAGGTGCGTGCGCTCGGCACGGCCGACGTGCGCGTCGAGGTGGAGGGCGAGGGGGCCGGGACCGTCCCCGACGACGAGACGCACCTCGTCGTGCGTGCGCTGCGCGTCGCGCTCGACCACGTCGGCGCACCGCAGACCGGGCTGCACCTGGTGTGCCGCAACCGGGTGCCGCACGGACGAGGTCTGGGGTCGTCGGCCGCCGCGGTCGTCGCGGGGATCCTGGCCGCCCGTGGCCTGGTCGCCGAGCCCGAGGCGCTCGACGACGGCGTGGCGCTCGCGCTCGCGACGCAGCTCGAGGGGCACCCGGACAACGCCGCCCCGGCGCTGCTCGGCGGGCTGACCGTCGCGTGGACCGAGGACCCGAGCACCGCCCCGGGGGCAGTGTCGGACCCCGGCGCGGTGCGCGCCGCGAGGCTCGCCGTGCACGGCGACGTCCAGCCGATCGCGATCGTCCCGCCGGGTCACCTCTCGACGCGCGCAGCCCGTGGCGTGCTGCCCGAGCAGGTGCCGCACGTCGACGCGGCATGGCAGGCAGGGCGGGCCGCCCTGCTGGTCGAGGCGCTCGGCCGTCGACCCGACCTGCTCCTGGCCGCCACGGGTGACCGGCTGCACCAGGGGTACCGCCGCGAGGTCATGCCGGCCTCGCTCGCGCTCGTCGAGGCGCTGCGCGCCCGTGGCGTCGCAGCCGTCGTCTCGGGCGCCGGCCCGACCGTGCTCGTGCTGGCGCGCCGGCTTCCCGGTGGTGGCAGCGACGCGGACGAGGCGATCGCCGAGGCGTTCGGGGGCGTCATGGCCGGTTGGCGGGTGCTGCCGCTGCAGGTGGACACCGCGGGCGGGTCGGTCACCGCGATGCTCGACTGACCCTTCCTCGACGGCCGACGGGTGAACCCCCGCAGGACGCCGCGGCGCCGGATGTCGCAATGCTAGGCTGGGCCGCGTTCCCCGGACCTCGTCCTCCGGCCCCCTGCGGATCCGGCTGTTGATCCGCCGGTGGACCCCACCACGGTCCCCGGCTCCCCGACCATCTCCTGGATCCTGCCGGACGGTCAGCCGAGTCGACGACGAGGGGAACACCCCGCCAGCGCATGCAGACGTCGTCGTACGCGACGCGCGTGGCACCACTCCGCCTGGTCATGCCGAGCGGCCGCAGGCCCCCGCCCGGGTGGACCGGGTGGGCCCCGACGAGGGGGAAGGATCCTTCGTGACAGACACCATCGACGCCGCCACGGCCACCACGGGCGGCTCGGGCTCGGGCAGCATCTCCGCGATGCGGCTCCCCGAGCTGCAGGCACTCGCCTCGCAGCTCGGCGTGAAGGGCACGAGCAAGATGCGCAAGGGTGACCTGGTGCAGGCGATCTCCGCCGCGCGCTCCGGTGAGCGCCCGCAGGCCCTCGAGGCGCGCGCGACCACGCGCCGTGCGCAGGCCGTGGTGGAGGAGCACCCCGCGACGACCGCGTCGGTCGAGGACTCCCCGACGGAGCGTCCGGCGCGCAGCCGGCAGCGCTCGGGCGGCCGCGACGCGCTCGCCGGCCTCGAGGCCGCGCTGGACGCGCGCCTCGCGCCCCCCGAGCAGCGCGACGACCGCGCCGCGCGCGCCGCGGAGGCGGTCGGCACGGTCACGGGCGAGCGCCGCTCGCGCCGTGCGGGCCGTGGTGCCGGGGCGCCCGCGGCGCCCGAGGTCGCGCAGCCGGTCGACGAGCCCGGCGAGCGTCAGGACGACGACCGCCAGCAGAGCGCGCGTCAGGGTGGGCGCCAGCAGGGCGACCGGCAGCAGGGCGACCGCCAGCAGGCGGAGCGCGGCGGCGAGCGTCAGCAGGGTGAGCACCGCCCGGCAGGCCAGGCAGCAGGCGGCCCGGCGGCGCAGCCCGCGCAGGGCGCCAACGACCGGCTGGACGACGACGAGCGGGGCGGTCGTCGCCGTCGCTCGCGCGACCGCTTCCGCGACCGGGACCGGGACCGCAAGCGCGGCCGCACCCGCACCGGCCAGGGCGACCTGGCAGGCCTCGACGAGGTCGAGGTGACCGAGGACGACATCCTGCTCCCCGTCGCCGGCATCCTCGACGTGCTCGACTCGTACGCGTTCGTGCGGACCACCGGGTACCTGCCGGGGCCGAACGACGTCTACGTGTCGCTCAACCAGGTCAAGAAGAACGGCCTGCGTCGGGGCGACGCGATCACGGGCGCCGTCCGCCAGCCCCGCGAGGGCGAGCAGCCGCCCAGCGGCAACCGGCCCAACAAGTTCAACGCGCTGGTCCGGCTCGACTCGGTCAACGGTCTGCAGCCCGACGAGGCGCGCGAGCGTCCCGACTTCGCCAAGCTGACGCCGCTGTACCCGCAGGACCGGCTGCGCCTCGAGACCGAGCCCGGTCGCCTCACGCCGCGCGTGATCGACATCGTCGCGCCCATCGGCAAGGGCCAGCGCGGCCTCATCGTCGCGCCGCCCAAGGCGGGCAAGACGATCATCATGCAGCAGATCGCCAACGCGATCACGACGAACAACCCTGAGGTCCACCTCATGGTCGTGCTCGTCGACGAGCGGCCCGAAGAGGTCACCGACATGGAGCGGACCGTGAAGGGCGAGGTCATCGCCTCGACCTTCGACCGTCCCGCGTCCGACCACACGATCGTCGCGGAGCTCGCGATCGAGCGGGCCAAGCGTCTGGTCGAGCTCGGCCAGGACGTCGTCGTGCTGCTCGACTCGCTGACCCGGCTGTCGCGCGCCTACAACCTGGCGGCGCCGGCCTCGGGCCGGATCCTGTCCGGTGGTGTGGACGCCTCGGCGCTCTACCCGCCCAAGCGCTTCTTCGGCGCCGCGCGCAACATCGAGAACGGCGGCTCCCTGACGATCCTCGCCTCGGCCCTGGTCGAGACGGGCTCGAAGATGGACGAGGTCATCTTCGAGGAGTTCAAGGGCACCGGGAACATGGAGCTGCGCCTGTCGCGCTCGCTCGCGGACAAGCGCATCTTCCCGGCGGTGGACGTCAACGCGTCCGGCACCCGCCGCGAGGAGGTGCTCATGAGCAACGACGAGCTGAAGATCGTCTACAAGCTGCGGCGCGTGCTCGGCGGGCTCGACCAGCAGCAGGCCATCGAGCTGCTGCTGGGCAAGCTGCGCGAGACCAAGTCGAACGTGGAGTTCCTGCTGCAGGTGCAGAAGACCACGCCGGGCCACAACGGCCCCGCCCTCGAGGAGGGTGTCGGCAAGGTCGTCTGAGCCGACCGGACGCCTCGACGGCCCCGTACCCGCCCAGGGTGGGGGGCCGTCGGCGTCCGTGCCCTTGTCGGCCGTGCGTCGCCCTCCCTACGATCGCAGGCACCCCCACGCCCGTCCGCGGCGCGACCCCGACGTCGCCGCTCCGGCCCGCCGGCGACCGTCGGCACGGCGAGAGGACTGCCATGACGACGACGGCGACACCTGATCACGGCGCGGCGGGGGAACGTGCATCCGCTGCACCCGTCCGCACGCGCGCGGCGGTCCTGACGAGCCCTCGCGGGGCGTTCGAGGTCCGGGAGGTCGACCTCGCGGCGCCGCGCGACGACGAGATCCTCGTGCGGGTCGTCGCGACCGGTGTCTGCCACACCGACGTCGCGGTGTGGGGCGGCGGCGTCCCGTTCCCGCTCCCCGGGGTGATCGGGCACGAGGGGGCGGGCGTCGTGGAGAGCGTGGGCAGCCGCGTGACCGACGTCAGCGCAGGCGACCAGGTTCTCATCAGCTTCTCGTCGTGCGGCGACTGCGACGCGTGCCACGAGGACCACCCCGCCTACTGCGCGACGTGGCTCACACGCAACGTGCTGGGCGGCGCACGCCCCGACGGGACGAGCCCGCTGCACGCCGACGGGGTGCCGCTCGGTGCCCACTTCTTCGGGCAGTCGTCGTTCGCCGGGCACGTCGTCGTGGCGGCGCGTCATGTCGTGGTCGTCGGCCCGGGCGTGGACCTGACGCTGCTGGCACCGCTCGGCTGCGGCGTGATGACCGGCTTCGGGTCGGTGTGGAACGTGCTGGACCCGCAGCCGGGTGCGCGGCTGGCGGTCCTCGGCGCCGGTGCGGTCGGGCTGTCGGCCGTCGTCGCGGCGGCGGCGCGCGAGCCGGACGTGCTCGTCGCGGTCGACCTGGTGCCCGAGCGCCTCGACCTGGCTCTCGAGCTCGGGGCGACGCACGCGCTGCACGGCGGCGCGGACGACCTCCGTGAGCGGCTCGCCGAGATCACCGGCGGGCGCGGCCTGACCGGGGCGTTCGACACCACGGGTGACCCGAACGTCGCGCGCACGGCGCTCGACGCGCTGGCGCTGCGCGGCGAGCTGGTCGTGTGCGGCGCCCCGCCGCCCGGCACGGAGATCCCCGTCGACATCCAGCCGATGCTCGGGGGCAGGGTGCTCCGGGGGGTGACGATGGGTGACGCCGACCCCCGTCGCCTGCTGCCGCAGATCGTCGCCCTCGTCGAGGACGGCACGCTGCCCCTCGACCGGCTCGTGCGTCGCTACGCGCTGAGGGACCTCGACCGGGCGTTCGACGACATGCTCCACGGCCGCACCGTCAAGCCGGTCGTCCTGCCCTGACCGGTCGTCCTCCGCCCGCAGGAGGGGGAAGGCCCTGCCCGCCGTGGACCCGAGCCTCTATGCTCCGACCGGACATCTCGGGCGAAGGGGACGCACGGCCATGTGCCCAGCACGGCATCACCGCCCTCCGGAGGCGACGACATGAGCGCGACCGAGGTCGACCGCGCCTTCCAGGTGGACCTGCGCGGCGTCGTCGACCTGCTGGCCCGGCACCTCTACTCGGGCCCGCACCTCTACCTGCGCGAGCTGCTGCAGAACGCCGTCGACGCGATCACCGCGCGGCGTGCCGTTGACCCGGGAGCGCCCGCCACGGTGCGTGTGCGCCCGCTCGAGGACGGCGGCCTCGAGGTCGTCGACACCGGCATCGGGCTCACCGTGGACGAGGCGCGCGACCTGCTGGCGACGATCGGGCGCTCGTCGAAGCGCGACGAGCACCTCGGCTCCGGGCGCCCCGAGTTCCTCGGCCAGTTCGGCATCGGTCTGCTCGCAGCCTTCATGGTGGCCGAGGAGATCGACGTCGTCTCCCGGTCGGCGGTCGACCCGAAGGCCCCGGCGGTCCGCTGGCGCGGGTCCGACGACGGGCGGTTCTCCGTCGCGCCGTGCCACGACGACGTCGCACCGGGGACCACCGTGCGGCTGCGCCCCCGCGCGGACGCGGACCACTGGTTCACGGAGGGCTCGGTGGTCGCGCTCGCCGAGGAGTACGGCGGTCTGCTGCCCGTCGACGTCGCCGTGGAGGTGCGGCTCGAACCTCCGGGGTCGCGGTCGGCCGACGGCACGACCGCCGACCGCCCGACGGCGTGGCGGCGCACGAGCGCGCGGCACCTGCCGTGGCGGACGTCCGGCGACGAGGCGTCCCGCACCCGGGCGCTCGCGGACTACTGCGAACGCGTCTTCGGGCTGCGCCCTCTCGCGCACATCGACCTGCGGGTGCCGTTGGCCGGCGTCGAGGGCGTGGCCTTCGTGATGCCGGTGCCGGTCGCGCAGGGCACCTCCGTCCGGCACCGCGTCTACCTCAAGCGGATGCTGCTGGGCTCGCGCGTCGACGGGTTGCTGCCCGACTGGGCGGTCTTCGTGCGGTGCGTCGTCGACGCCCGTGCGCTGCGGCCCACGGCCTCGCGGGAGGCGCTCTACGAGGACGAGGTCCTCATGGCCACCCGCGAGGCGCTCGGTGCGGCGGTCCGGGACTGGACGCTGCAGACCCTGCGGTCGTGGTCGCCCCTGACGGACGACTTCGTCGCCGCCCACGACCTCGCGCTGCGCGCCCTGGCCACCAGCGACCAGGAGATGCTCGAGCTGGTCGCGCAGGTGCTGCCGTACGAGACGACGGACGGCACGCGCACGCTCGAGGAGGTGCGTGCCGAGCACGGCCGCGTGCTGTACGCGCCCACGCTCCAGGAGTACCGGCGGGTCGCCGCCGTGGCCCGCGCGGAGGGGCTCGCCGTCGTCAACGCGGGGTACGTCTACGACGCGGACGTCATGGCGCGGCTGGCGGCGCGACCGGGGTGGGACGTGCAGGTGCTCGGTCGGGACGACGTGCAGGGTGTGCTGTCGCCCCCGCCACCCGAGCTGCTGGTGTGGTGGTCGGGCGTCGAGCGGGACGCCGAACGCGTGCTCGCGCCCCTGGAGTGCGCGCCGCTGCTGCGGACGTTCGGGCCCGCCTCCCTGCCGGCGCTGCTCCTCGACGGCGCCGACGCGCGGTTCGAGCGGCTGCGACGCCGGCTCGTGGAGGAGCGGCGGGACGTCTGGGCCGAGGTCCTCGCGAGTCTCGACGACGTGGCGCCCCCAGCGGATCGGATGCTGGTCCTCAACGGTGACAACGCCGTCGTGCGGGCGCTCGCGGACGCGCCACCGGGACCGGTGCGGGACGCCGGGCTGCGGGCGCTCTACGTGCAGGCGACGCTCCAGGCGGGGGAGCCGCTGCGTGCGCGGGACGCGGAGCTCATGACGGCGACGCTCGAGGTGCTCCTCCGCGCGGGTCTCGCAGCGGGCTCCCAGCCGCAGGGCGGCATGCCGTGACGGAACGGGCGGCTCAGGCCCTGGCCGAGATCACGGCGCTGCGCCGGCAGCGGCGCGGCGTCGCGCAGACCGCCGCGCTCGAGGAGGTCGTCGCCCGCCTCGAGGCGGAGGGCCCCGCCGAGGCCCTCGCGTCCGCGTACGCCGGCGTGGTCGAGTCGATCGCCCTGCGTGATCCGTTCGAGCTCGCGTTCGTGCAGTTCACGAGGGCTGTTCGGTGGGCGGACGACCACCCGGACCTCCTGCGTGACGAGGACGTGCGCGAGCTGCTCTGGATGCACAAGTGGATGGCTGCGGACCTGATCGACCTGCCGTCCTCCCCGCGCGAGCAGATCGAGCAGGTGCTGCGTGACATGGAGCGCCGGTGCGCCGAGTCGGGTCGCCCTGCGACGTCGGTGCGGCTGATCGAGTACCTGTGGGACTGGCACGCGGGTCGTCCGGGCGCCGAGGAGTCGTACGAGCGGTGGCTGGCGAGCCCTCGTGACGATCTCGCCGACTGCGGTTGCTACGAGGCGGGGAGGCGTGCTCGGCACCTGTGGGAGTCGGGCCGCCCGGTCGAGTCGATCGCTGTGGCGGAGCCCGTCGTCGGCTACCGGCTCACCTGCCGCGGGCAGCCGGACGACCTCCTGGCGACGCTGCAGCTGGCCTACCTCGACGTGGGCAGGTACGACGACGCGGCCAGGGCGCACCACCGTGCGCGCGCCGCTGCACGGGCGGCCGGCACCGAGCTGCGATCGCCCCGGCACCTGCTCTTCTACACCCGCGCGGGCCACCTCGACGACGGGCTGGCGCTGCTGGTCCGGACGCAGGAGCAGCTGGTGTCGACCAGGCCCAGCGTCCGGCTCGGCCATCTGCAGTACGCGGCGGCGCTCACGGCGAACCTGCGCCTGCGTGACCCGGCGACGCCGGTGCGGCTCGACGTCGCACCGGTCGGCGACGTCGCGGAGCTCGACGACTGGGTCGTCGCCGCCGCGCGTGAGCTCGGTGACCGGTTCGACGCGCGTGACGGGACCGACGGCCAGCGGCGCTTCCTGGCCCGGTGCCTCGCGATCAGGCCAGTCGCCTGGCGGGTCGACCTGTCGCAACCGGCCTGGGCCGGCCCGGCGCCCGAGCCCCGGCCGGCTGCGGCGGGGGACGAGGCCGGCGAGCCGGAGCACGTGCTCGCGTCGCGGCGCGGTGACGCGGCCGTGGCTGCGGGGGACCTCGACGGTGCCGCGGCGGAGTACTACTCGGCGGCGGACCTCGCCCGGGACGACGGGCTGCTGGTCGACGCGGGCCTCGCGCTCGCACGCGCTGCGCGCTGCGTGCACCTGGGGCCCGACCAGCACGAGGCGGAAGAGGTCTACGACGAGGCGGTCGCGCTGCTGCGTGCGGGCGGTGCGGGGTTCAGGACGCTGCTCGAGGTCGTCCTCGCGTGGGTCCCGACGGCGCTCGCGGCCGGCCGCGACCCGGCGGTGAAGGACGAGCTGGACCGTCTGGAGCGGGAGGCCCCGGGGCTCGCCGACAGGGGGCGACCGAGCGCCACGATCGAGGAGCGGGCGGCGGCGCTGCGGGCCCTCGCGTCCGACGGCCGCTGAGTGCGGCGGGAAGGTTTTTCGGGCCGCCACGGTTCTGGCACAATGGTCTGTCGGTCTGCGGTTCACCGGCGCGGTACGCGCGTCCGGACCCGGAGACGAAACCCAAGGAGAACTCCCGTGAAGTCTGGCATCCACCCGGAGTACGTGGTCACCGAGGTCACGTGCACCTGCGGCAGCACGTTCGTCACCCGCTCGACGGTGGCGGACGGCAAGATCCACGCCGACGTCTGCAGCGCCTGCCACCCGTTCTACACCGGCAAGCAGAAGATCCTCGACACCGGCGGCCGTGTGGCCCGCTTCGAGGCGCGCTACGGCAAGAAGACGGCGAACTAGCTCCTCCACAGCGCCGGTGCAGCCGGCGGACGACGGCCCTCCATGGTCGTGTCCGCCCGCGCACCGGCGCTGTCGCTGTGTGCGGCCGTCGGTCGCACGGGTCGTTGACCAGTGGGAGGACAGGACGTGGAGCATCTCGACGCCGTCGAGGCGATGCTCGTGGAGCACGCGGAGATCGAGCGTGACCTCTCCGACCCGGCCGTCCACGCGGACCCCGCGCGGGCACGTCGGCTGGGGAGGCGCTACGCGGAGCTCGGGCGCGTCGTGCAGGCCTACCGCCAGTGGCGCGCGGCCGCGGAGGACGCGCAGGCGGCCGCCGAGCTGGCTGCCGAGGACGAGGCCTTCGCCGTCGAGGTGCCCGCGCTCCAGGAGGCCGCCGCCACCGCCGCCGCGCGGCTGCACCGCGTGCTGGTCCCGCGCGACCCGGACGACGCCCGCGACGTGATCCTCGAGATCAAGGCGGGGGAGGGCGGCGAGGAGTCCGCCCTGTTCGCGGGCGACCTGCTGCGCATGTACACCCGCTACGCCGAGCGGCAGGGGTGGAGCGTGCAGGTCCTCGACGCGACGCCGTCCGACCTCGGCGGCGTCAAGGACGCGCAGGTGGCGGTCAAGGCCCGCACCGCCGGCCCGCCGGAGGACGGCGTCTGGGCGCACCTGAAGTACGAGGGCGGCGTGCACCGCGTGCAGCGGGTGCCCGTCACCGAGTCGCAGGGCCGGATCCACACGTCGGCGGCCGGCGTCATGGTGTTCCCCGAGGCGGACGACGACGGTGACGTCGACATCGACCCGAACGACCTGCGCATCGACGTGTACCGCTCGTCCGGGCCGGGCGGGCAGTCCGTCAACACGACGGACTCGGCGGTGCGGATCACGCACGTGCCGACCGGCATCGTGGTGTCGATGCAGAACGAGAAGTCGCAGCTGCAGAACCGTGAGCAGGCGATGCGCGTGCTGCGGGCCCGGCTGCTCGCCGCCCGCCAGGAGGAGGCTGCCGCCGCCGCGAGCGAGGCACGCCGCTCGCAGGTGCGCACGGTGGACCGTTCCGAGCGGATCCGGACGTACAACTTCCCGGAGAACCGGATCGCCGACCACCGCACCGGGTACAAGGCGTACAACCTCGACCAGGTGCTCGACGGGGACCTCGGGCCGGTCATCGCGTCCGCCGTCGAGGCCGACGACGCGGCGCGGCTGGCCGCGGCCGGCGGGGGGCCCGCATGAGCGGCGCCGCGACCGCGCGTGACGCGGGCCCGGGCCTGCGCGCGTACGTCGAGGGGGCCGCGACGGTGCTGGCCGAGGCGGGCGTGCCGTCCCCGCGGCACGACGCGATCGCCCTCGCCGCGCACGCGCTGGGGCTGGCCCGCGTCGAGCTGGTCCTGCCGCCGCCGCTGCCCGAGGGCTTCGCGGCCACGTACGCCGGGCTGGTCGAGCGGCGCCGGCGGCGCGAGCCGCTGCAGCACATCGTCGGGCACACGGTCTTCCGGTTCCTCACCCTGCGCGTGGAGCCCGGCGTGTTCGTGCCGCGTCCCGAGACCGAGACGGTCGCGCAGCTGGCGATCGACGAGGCCGCGGCCCTCGCCGCCTCCGGTGGGCGGCCGCTGGTCGTCGACCTGTGCACCGGCACGGGGGCGATCGCGGCCTCCGTGGACACCGAGGTGCCCGCGAGTCGCGTCGTGGCCGTCGACCTGTCCGACGCGGCGGTCGGGCTGGCCCGCGCCAACGCGGCGGCCGTCGCCGGCCCCGACCTGCGGGTGGTGCAGGGCGACGTCCGCGATCCCGCGCTCCTCGCGGAGCTCGACGGCACCGTCGACGTCGTGGTGTCGAACCCGCCCTACATCCCGCCGGACGCCGTGCCCCTCGACCCCGAGGTCCGTGACCACGACCCGGACGTCGCGCTGTACGGCGGCGGGGCCGACGGCCTCGACGTGCCGCGCGCGGTCGTCGCCGCCGCCGCGCGCCTGCTCGCCCCCGGCGGTCTGCTCGTGATGGAGCACGCGGAGGTGCAGGGCGCCACTGCACGCGCCGCAGCCGCTGCGACCGGGGCGTTCGTCGACGTGCGTACCGTGCCGGACCTGACGGGCCGCCCCCGCACCCTCGTGGCACGGCGGGTCGCACCGGCGGTCGTGGGAGACTCGCCCGCGTGAGCCTCATCCGGATCAAGGACGCGACCGACCCCGCGACCTGGGGCCCCGCGATCGACGAGGCGGTCAACGCCGTCGGTCGCGGCGAGCTGGTCGTGCTGCCCACGGACACCGTGTACGGGATCGGTGCCGACGCGTTCGACCCGCGTGCCGTGCAGCGCCTCCTCGACGCCAAGGGGCGTGGCCGCCAGATGCCGCCGCCCGTCCTCATCCCCGACGTCCGCACGCTCGACGGGCTCGCCACGGACGTGCCCGACACCGTGCGGGCGCTGGCCGAGGCCTTCTGGCCCGGTGGTCTGACGGTCATCCTGCGGGCGCAGCCGTCGCTCGCGTGGGACCTGGGGGAGACCCACGGCACCGTCGCGCTGCGCATGCCGGACCACCCTGCCGCCCTCGCGCTGCTGCGGCGCACCGGGCCCCTCGCGGTGTCGAGCGCCAACCTCACCGGCCGGCCCGCCGCGACGACGGCGACCGAGGCGTACGACCAGCTCGGCGACCGCGTCGCGGTGCTCCTCGACGCCGGTGCGGCACCCGGGGGTGTCGCCTCGACCATCGTCGACGCCACGGGGCCGGCGCTGCGCGTCGTGCGGCTGGGTGCGATCGACCTCGCGGCGCTCGCGGCCGTGGCACCGGTCATGGCACCGCCCGCGCCCGGCCCCGACGAGGGTCGGCCGGAGGCTCCTGCGTCGTGAGGACCTACCTTCTCGTCGCCGTCATCGCAGCGGTCGTCACCTACCTGACGACGCCGCTGGCGCGGTGGTGCGCGCTGCGCTGGGGTGCCATCACGGCGGTGCGGGACCGCGACGTCCACGCGGTCCCGACGCCCCGCCTCGGTGGCATGGCGATGTTCGCCGGTCTGCTCGTGGCGCTCCTGATGGCGTCCCAGCTGCCGTTCCTCGCACCGGTGTACGCCAACCCGCGGCCGATCTTCGGCATCGTCGGGGGCGCCGCCCTGGTGTGCGCGCTCGGCGTCGCCGACGACATCTGGGACCTCGACTGGCTCACCAAGCTCATGGGGCAGGTGCTCGCGGCGGGCTTCCTCGCGTGGCAGGGCGTGCTGCTGTACCAGCTGCCCATCGGCGGCGTCCTCAGCGGCTCGTCGCGCACGGCCGTCTTCGTCACGGTGGTGTCCGTCGTCGTGGCCATGAACGCCGTGAACTTCGTCGACGGGCTCGACGGGCTGGCCGCGGGTGTCCTCGCGATCGGGGGGGCCGCGTTCTTCGTGTACGCGTACCTGCTCACGGTCGACACGAGCGCCAACGACTACTCCAACCTGGCCACCCTCGTCGTCGGCGTGCTGGTGGGGACGTGCGTGGGGTTCCTGCCGCACAACCTCTATCCGGCGCGCATCTTCATGGGCGACTCGGGCTCGATGCTCCTCGGGTTCGTCATGGCGGCCGCGGCGATCGTCGTGACGGGGCAGATCGACTACCTGGCCGTCGTCGAGCGCGTGCGGTTCCCGGCGTACGTGCCGATCCTGCTGCCGGTCGCCGTCCTGGTGCTCCCGCTGCTGGACATGGGCATGGCGATCGTGCGACGGCTGCTGACGGGCAAGAGCCCCTTCCACGCGGACCGGCTGCACCTGCACCACCGGCTGCTGGCGCTCGGTCACAGCCACCGCCGTGCCGTGCTCATCATGTACGTGTGGACGGCGGTCCTGGCGTTCGGCGTCGCGGCGCTCGCCGTCCTGTCCACCACGACGGTCCTCATCGCCACCGGCGTGGGCCTGCTCGTCGCGACCGCACTGACCCTCGGCCCGCTGCGCGGGCGCCCCCCCAAGCCCGTGGAGGCCACCCCATGACGACGGACCCCGCTCCCGATCCTGCTGCCCGCGCCGCCGAGCCCGACCCGACCGCGGCGGTGTTCCGCCGTGCACTGCGCGACACCGCCGTCCTCCTCGGTGCCCTGGCGGTGCTGGGTATCGGTCTCGGGGCCCTCGTCGCCGGCGTGCCGGGCGTGTGGGGCGCGCTCATCGGCGTGGGCCTCGCGCTGGTGTTCTCCGGGACCACGGTGGTCGCGATGCTGCGCACGCTGCACTCGCCGCCGCACACGATGGCGGCGGTCGTCATGGGCACCTGGCTCGCCAAGGTCCTGGTCGTGGTCGTGGTGCTCGCGCTGCTGCGTGACCTCGACTTCTACTCCCGAGGCGTCCTCGCCGCGGTGCTCGCGCTGGGGGTCGTCGGGTCGGCCGTGCTCGACTTCCGGGCGGTGAACAACGGCCGGGTGCCGTACGTCGAGCCCGGTGCCACCGGACGGTGATCTGCATCACCACATCGAAAGCCCTGGTGGGCCGGACCTAGGTCACCCATGGGTTAGGCTTTCCCCCATCCACGACGGCTAGGTGCTGCCGGTGTGCCCGCGACGAGGCGGCACCGGACATCACGACCACAGGAGACCGCACTGTCCAGCATCGCGACGATCCTGCCGCTCGCCGCGGACGACAGCGGCTTCCACACGCCCACGATCGCCGACTTCTTCCCGGCGCCGTTCCTCTTCGAGGGCACGATCCTCGAGTTCAACCGGATGCAGCTCGTCCGGGTGATCGCGACCGTCGCCCTCGTGGTGGTCATGGTGATCGCCGCCCGCAAGGCGAAGCTGGTCCCGAGCCGCGGGCAGAACGTCGTGGAGCTGCTGCTCGACTTCGTGCGCGTCAACGTCGCCGAGGACATCATCGGCAAGGAGAAGGCGCACAAGTACGTCGCGCTGCTCACGACGATCTTCTTCGCGATCCTCGCGTTCAACATCACGGGCATCATCCCCGGCCTCAACATCGCCGGGTCCTCGCTCATCGGCCTGCCGGTGATGCTCGCGCTGTGGGTCTACGTCATGTACCTCGGCGCCGGGGTGCGCGCGCACGGGCTGGGTGGCTTCCTCAAGGCGAGCCTGTTCCCGCCGGGAGTGCCGCCGTTCCTCTACGTGCTGCTGACGCCGGTCGAGTTCCTCACCGTCTTCATCCTGCGTCCCGTGACGCTCGCCGTGCGACTCATGGCCAACATGGTCGCCGGGCACCTGATGCTCGTGCTCTGCTTCGCCGCGACGGACTTCTTCGTCCGCTCGATGTCGGGCATGACCGTCTTCGCGGTGCCGAGCCTCCTCGGTGGGTTCGCGATCACCCTGTTCGAGGTGTTCGTCGCAGCCCTGCAGGCCTACATCTTCGTCGTCCTCGCGGCCGTCTACATCAGCCAGTCGATCTCCGACGAGCACTGACCACACACCCCGCGGGACTTCGGCCCCGCACCTGAGCACGAGCCCCCGGCCGACCGGCAGGGGACCCAACGGAAGGAACGAGCCACCGTGGCAGACACCAGCATGATCCTCGCCGCCGCTGACGCCGTCTCCGGGAACATCGCGACCGTCGGCTACGGCCTCGCGGTGCTCGGCCCGGGTATCGGTCTGGGCATCCTCATCGGCAAGACCGTCGAGGGCATCGCACGCCAGCCCGAGGTCGCCGGCCAGCTGCGCACCACGATGTTCATCGGTATCGGGTTCGTCGAGGTCCTGGGCCTCCTCGGCCTCATCACCGGGTTCCTCTTCACGTGAGCGGCGCCGCGGTCTCCGCGGCCGTCGTGACGGCCGCGGGCGAAGAGGTCGAGGGCATCCAGCTGCTCCTCCCGGCCAGCTACGACCTGCTCTGGTCGACGATCGTGCTCGTGGTCATCGCGGTGGCGTTCTACAAGTACGTGCTGCCGAAGTTCCAGGCGGTGCTGGACGAGCGCACGGAGAAGATCGAGGGCGGTCTCGCGCTGGCGGAGACGGCCCAGGCCGAGGCGGCCGCGCAGCTGGAGGAGTACCAGCAGCTGCTCGCCGACGCCCGTGCCGAGGCGGCGCGCATCCGTGAGGACGCGCGGGCCGAGGGTGGAGCGATCCTCGCCGAGTCGCGTGCCCGCGCCCAGGAGGAGGCCGCTCGCATCGCCGAGACGGCCCAGCGCCAGATCGACGCGGAGCGCCAGGCCGCGGCCGTGTCCCTGCGCGCCGACGTGGGCACGCTCGCGACGGAGCTCGCCTCGAAGATCGTGGGCGAGTCGCTCGAGGACGAGGCGCGACGCTCGCGCGTCGTCGACCGCTTCCTCGACGACCTCGAGGCCAGCACCACCACGAGCGCAGGCAAGGGGAACTGATGCGCGGGACCAGTCGCGCCTCGCTGCAGGCGGTGGAGAACCGGTTCGCGCCGGTCGTCCGCGCAGCCGGCGGCACGGCACGCACGATCGGCGACGAGCTGTTCGCGCTCGTCGACGCGCTCGACTCGTCGGGCTCGCTGCGCCGCACGCTGGCCGACCCGTCGCTCGAGCCCGAGGCCAAGAGCGGGCTGGTCGCACGTCTGCTCGACGGTGCGGACCCGCGCACCGTCGAGATCGCTCAGGCCCTCGTGCGTTCGCGGTGGTCGGCCGACGCCGACCTCGCGCACGCCGTCGAGCGTCTGGCGTTCGTGGCGCTGCTGTCGTCGGCGCAGAGCGCCGGCACGCTGGCGCAGGTGGAGAGCGAGCTGTTCGCCATCACCCGCGCCCTGGCCGGTCAGCGCGAGGTGCGTCGGTTCCTCCTGGACGACGCGTACCCCGCGCAGGCGCGCGGCGAGCTGGTCGACCGTCTGCTCGACCAGCAGGGCGACCCCATCACCCAGGCGGTGGCACGGCGCGCAGCGGTCGCGCCCCGCGGGCGTCGGTACGTCACGACGCTGCAGCACGTCGGTGACGTGATCGCCGAGCTCCGCAGCCTGGAGGTCGCCACCGTCGTGTCGGCCTCGCCGCTCACCCCGACGCAGACGGATCGTCTCGCGGACCTGCTCGGCCGTGCCCTCGGGCGGGCCGTCCAGGTCAACGTCGTGGTGGACCCCGACGTGGTGGGAGGGCTGCGCGTGCAGTCCGGCCCCGACGTCATCGACTCGACCGTCCTCTCCCGACTCGCCGATGCACGCCGGCAGCTGGCCGGCTGACAACGCCGGAGCACCGGCCCACGACACACCGCACGCGCGACGCGCGTGCGTCAGATGAGGAGAACGCCATGGCTGAGCTGACTATCCGGCCGGAGGACATCCGCTCCGCGCTGGACAGCTTCGTGAAGTCCTACGAGCCCAAGGGCCCGGCGACCGAGGAGGTCGGACGGGTCGCGGTCGCGGGCGACGGCATCGCGCAGGTCGAGGGCCTGCCCGGTGCGATGGCCAACGAGCTGCTGAAGTTCGAGGACGGCACGCTCGGTCTGGCGCTGAACCTCGACGTCCGCGAGATCGGCGTCGTCGTGCTGGGTGAGTTCACCGGCATCGAGGAGGGCCAGGAGGTCCGCCGGACCGGCGAGGTGCTCTCGGTCGCCGTGGGCGACGGCTACCTCGGTCGCGTCGTGGACCCGCTGGGCCAGCCGATCGACGGCCTCGGCGAGGTCGAGACGGACGGTCGTCGTGCGCTCGAGCTGCAGGCGCCCGGCGTCATGGCGCGCAAGTCGGTCCACGAGCCGCTGCAGACCGGCCTCAAGGCCATCGACTCGATGATCCCGATCGGCCGCGGCCAGCGTCAGCTCATCATCGGCGACCGCCAGACGGGCAAGACGGCCATCGCGATCGACACGATCATCAACCAGAAGGCCAACTGGGAGACGGGCGACCCGACCAAGCAGGTCCGCTGCATCTACGTCGCCATCGGCCAGAAGGGCTCGACCATCGCCTCCGTGCGTGGCGCGCTCGAGGCCGCCGGTGCGCTGGAGTACACCACCATCGTGGCGTCCCCGGCCTCCGACAGCGCCGGCTTCAAGTACCTCGCGCCGTACACCGGCTCGGCCATCGGCCAGCACTGGATGTACCAGGGCAAGCACGTCCTCATCGTGTTCGACGACCTGTCGAAGCAGGCCGAGGCCTACCGTGCCGTGTCGCTGCTCCTCCGCCGGCCCCCGGGCCGCGAGGCGTACCCCGGCGACGTCTTCTACCTGCACTCCCGTCTGCTCGAGCGCTGCGCCAAGCTCTCGGACGAGCTGGGTGCCGGCTCGATGACCGGTCTGCCGATGATCGAGACGAAGGCCAACGACGTCTCGGCGTACATCCCGACCAACGTCATCTCCATCACGGACGGGCAGATCTTCCTCCAGTCCGACCTGTTCAACGCCGACCAGCGTCCCGCCGTGGACGTCGGTATCTCGGTGTCCCGCGTCGGCGGTGCCGCGCAGGTCAAGGCGATGAAGCAGGTCTCCGGCACCCTGAAGCTGGACCTGGCGCAGTACCGCTCGCTCGAGGCGTTCGCGATGTTCGCCTCCGACCTCGACGCGGCGTCCCGCGCCCAGCTGACGCGTGGTGCTCGCCTCATGGAGCTGCTCAAGCAGGGCCAGTACTCGCCGTTCCCGGTCGAGGACCAGGTCGCGTCGATCTGGGCCGGCACCAAGGGCAAGCTCGACGACGTCCCGATCCAGGACGTCCGTCGCTTCGAGTCCGAGCTGCTGGACCACCTGCGCCGCAACACCGACGTCCTGTCGACCATCGCCGACTCGGGCAAGCTCGAGGACGCGACGGAGAAGGCCCTCGGTGACGCGATCGACGAGTTCCGGCTGGGCTTCCTCACGTTCGACGGCAGCCCGCTCGTGGGCAGCCAGGAGGAGGACGGCGACGTCGAGGTCGAGCAGGAGCAGATCGTCCGCCAGAAGCGGGCCTGAGCATGGCGGGTCAGCAGCGCGTCTACAAGGCGCGGATCAAGAGCACCCAGTCGCTCAAGAAGATGTTCCGCGCCCAGGAGCTCATCGCGGCGTCGCGGATCGGCAAGGCCCGCGACCGCGTGGCCATGGCGACCCCGTACTCGCGGGCGATCACCCGTGCGGTGTCCGCCGTCGCGACGCACTCGACCACGTCCCACCCGTTCCTGGTCGAGCGTGACGACACCAAGCGCGTCGCGGTGCTGCTCATCGCCTCCGACCGCGGCATGGCGGGCGCCTACTCGGCGAGCGTCATCCGCGAGACCGAGCGTCTCGTGCACCGGCTGGAGGGCGAGGGCAAGCAGGTCGCCCTCTACGTCTCGGGTCGCCGCGCCGTCGCGTACTACACGTTCCGGCAGCGCGAGCTCGCGGGCAGCTGGACGGGCTTCTCGGACGCGCCGACCCCCGAGATCGCGGACGAGATCGCGGACGCGCTGCTGTCGGCGTTCACGGCGCCGGCCGACGAGGGCGGCGTCAGCGAGGTGCACGTCGTGTCCACGCAGTTCGTCAACATGGTGACGCAGCGTCCGCGCGTGATCCGCATGGTGCCGCTCGAGGTCGTCGAGGGTGTCGAGCCCCCGGGGGAGCACGACGCCCTGCCGCTCTACGAGTTCGAACCCAGCCCCGAGGAGGTGCTGGACGCGCTGCTGCCGCGCTACGTGCGCACGCGCATCTACGCCCACCTCCTGCAGGCCGCGGCTTCCGAGCTCGCGGCACGGCAGCGGGCCATGCACACGGCCACCGAGAACGCCGAGGACCTCATCCGCACCTACACGCGACTGGCCAACCAGGCGCGTCAGGGCGAGATCACGCAGGAGATCAGCGAGATCGTGTCGGGTGCCGACGCTCTCGCCTCTTCCTGACCCACGAACGACAGCACGACACCGACCCCTGCCGGGCGCCTGAGCGGCCCGGACGAGCGAAGCGAGGCAGACATGACCGCCACCACCGTCGACGCGACGGCCGCGAACGCCGGCACGCCCGGCGTCGGCCGGGTCGCGCGGGTCATCGGGCCCGTCGTGGACATCGAGTTCCCGCCGGACCGGATCCCCGAGATCTACAACGCCCTCGAGGTCGACATCGACCTCTCGACGCAGGGCGAGGGCGAGGCCTCCGGCGGCTTCACCATGACGCTCGAGGTCGAGCAGCACCTGGGTGACTCCCTGGTGCGCGCGATCGCGCTCAAGCCGACCGACGGCCTCGTCCGTGGCGCGCAGGTGCGCGACACCGGCCTGCCGATCTCGGTGCCCGTCGGCGACGTGACCAAGGGCAAGGTCTTCAACGTCACCGGTGAGGTGCTGAACCTCAAGGAGGGCGAGACGCTCGAGATCACCGAGCGCTGGCCCATCCACCGCAAGCCCCCGGCCTTCGACCAGCTCGAGTC
>NZ_JADGMY010000027.1:16892-17202 GCF_015234515.1 Cellulomonas sp. | reverse complement strand
TATGGCATCGACTACTTGGCACACTGTTGAGTTCTCAAGGAACAGACGCGCATCCGCTAGACCCTCTCGGGCCTGTCTGGAGGCAACCGTTCTAACTTAGCCGATCCGCGGCTCCCGGTCAACTTCGCCTCTCGGCTCCGTGTCCCGCTCGCCTGGGTCGCGATCTGGTCGCTCACCCGCTTCACTGCCCCCGGAGGGGAGTGCCGCTGGATGACCATACCTGACCGTTCGACCTGGTCAGACCACACCGGCCAGCTCCTGGGAGCCGATCCGGCTGGATGACCGTACCTGATCTCGCGACCCGGTCCGA
>NZ_JADGMY010000027.1:0-16792 GCF_015234515.1 Cellulomonas sp. | reverse complement strand
CCTCCGCACCACCTGCCCCGGAGGGCTTCGGCGACTGGAGGACCGTACCCGATCTTCCGACCCGGTCCGACCTCCGCACCACCTGCCCCGGAGGGCTTCGGCGACTGGAGGACCGTACCCGATCTCGCGATCCGATCGATCTCCCCCACGACACTCCGGATGACGGCGCTCAGCGCCGTTCGAGAACTGCCAGGGGGTTGCCATCCCGGGGGACCGACCACCGAGTCGTGCTCGGTGTCCGTTCCTCCCTGCCGGGCGGCCGGGAGTACGTTACGCAGCGTCTCGCGGCTGCGCAAGTCGGCCGTCAGCGTCCTGCGTCACGGCGTCAGTACAGCGCTGCCGTGAGCGCCCGCCGGGCCGCGACGACGCGGGGGTCGCCGGCCCCGAGCACCTCGAAGAGGTCCACCAGACGCACCCGGACCCGCTCGCGATCCTCGGCTGCCGTCCGCTGGACCAGCTCGACCAGCCGGGCGAAGGCGTCCTCGACCGCGCCGCCGAAGACGTCGAGGTCGGCCACGGCGAGCTGGGCGTCGACGTCGTCCGGGTGGGCTGCCGCCGCCTCACGCACGGCGCGCGGGTCCGCCTGCGCCGTGCGCTCCATCAGCCCGACCTGTGCCAGGCCTGCACGCGCCATGGCGTCCCGCGGGTTCTCGCGCAGCGCCTGCTCGTAGGCGGCGCGTGCCGCGGGGAGGTCGTCGCGCTCGATCGCGTCGTACGCCGCCTGGTGCAGCGGCGGCAGAGCCGGCTCCGGCTCGGGTGCGGGAGCCGCACCACCACTCACCCTGCCGGTCACGCCGTTGGCCTCGGCCGCCGCGAGCAGCTGGTCGAGCACTGCCCGCACCTGCTCGCGCGGGTACGCCCCCTGGAAGAGCGGGACGGGCTGGCCGCCGAGCAGGGCGATGACGGTCGGCACGGACTGCGCCTGGAAGGCCGCGGCCACCTGGGGATTGCCCTCCGCGTCGATGCGCGCCAGGAGCCACCGGCCCGCGTCCTCCTCGGCCAGGGCCGCGAGATCGGCGGCCACCTGCTGGCTGACCTCGCTCCAGGGCGCCCACAGCACGACGACCACGGGGTGCTGGGCCGAGGACTGCACCACGTCGGCGAAGGTCGTCTGATCCACGTCGCGGACGTAGGTGGCCGCTGCGTCCAACCCGCCAGGGCTGCCGGGGGGCGGCGTCGCCGGGCGCACGAGCGCCGACAGGTCGACCGCGCCGCGCGCGTCGAGGGGCGGTCGGGGCTGCTGCGACGGCTGCGACATCACGAGCTCCTCGGGTTCGTCGGGGTCGGTCCGGTTCGTGACGTCACCGCGGCGCACCTGCGCCCGCGGCGTGACGTCCGTGAGAATTCTGCCCCGGCCCCGGGGGCTCCCGTGACCGCTTGCGTCGGCTTCCCCGCGCAGGTCACTGGGCGGACGCCCCCGTGACCGACTGCTCGCCGGCGATCACCTGGACCTGCGCCTCGCTGCCGGCAGGCGGCAGGTACATGACGACGACGCCCGAGAAGGTCCGCGTCAGGCTCGTGCCGGCCGTCGTCGCGCCACCCGCGAGCGCGGAGTAGAACGGCTCGACCGTGATGCTGCCGCCCGTCGCGGGCAACGTCACCGTCGACGTCGTCGCGATCTCGCTCACCACGATGGCGCCGCCGTCCACCGTCCCCAGCGTGACCACCGGCTCGGAGACCGGCGCGTAGGTCTGCGTGAGGGTCGCCGCATCACCGAGCTGCGTGACGACACCGGACCGTTCGGTCTCGATCGCGGACCGGAAGGCGTCGGGGGCGAAGCTTGCGACGTGCGGCGAGGCGTCCCCGTTCGCGAGCACGTCCGTGTACTGGGCGACGGCATCGAGCGGCGTCATGAGCAGCCCCTCGGCGTCCGGCGGCAGCGTGGGGCTGCCCTCCTCCGGCGCCGCCGTCGCCGGCGTCTCGACCGACGGCAGGAGCCGGGCCCATCCCCAGAGCTTGTACTGCTCGCGGGGCGACGCCTGCCGCAGCACGAGCACCCGGGGCGCCTGCAGGTCCGCGGGCTGCTCGGTCACGACCAGCTGCGTGCGCGGCCACGTATCCGCCTCGGGTACGAGCAGCGCCTGCTCGTCGAACGGCAGGACCGTCGGCGGGCGCGTCCCGGCGGTGGCGACGTTGCGCACGTACTCGGCCGTCCGGATCGCGAGCGCCGGGCCCTCGAGACGCGAGGCGAGCACGGTCGCGTCATTGCCGGCATCGCCGGCGGCCACGACCTCGGCCACCGAGTCGAGGACCCGCTGTGCCTGCGCGACGGACACCACGGGGGGCGCCACGGCCGGCACCGGCTCCGGGTCCGCCGTCGGCAACGGCGCGCTGCAACCGGTGAGGACGAGCAGCGGCAGGAGTGCGACAGCCATCACGCCGGGACGTCGGTGACGTCGCCGCCCGGGCTGGCCGCCCGGGCCGCCACCGACCGGCAGGGTCACGACGCGAGCAGAGCGCGCGCTCTTCATCGTTCCTCCTCCGAGGTCGTGTCGTCTTCCGTCGAGGGGAGCCCCCACGCCCGCCGCCAGGCGTCGGCGCGAGAGCCGCCCGGGGGTTCGGGCGACGAGCCCGCCCGGGGACCCGTCGGCACGGGAGTGTCGCGCAGCCATGCGGGACGGGCCTCGTCCGAGGCCGCACGAGCGTGGGACGCCGGCGCGGCTGGTGCCCCGGGGCCGCGGGCGGAGGACCGCCCGGGCGCGTCGGGACCGGAGACGCGGCCGGCGACGGGTCCGGGCGCGGGCGGGACGGCGGCCCACCCGGTCCGCTCGTGGCCGGCTCCGGGGCGCGCGGAGCCGGTCGGGGCGGGCGCGGCGGCGCGACCGGGCGTCGCGGCGCCGGCCGGGCGGGGCGCATCCGGTGACCCCGGCGCGCCGGGCGCCGGCAGTCGTCCGGCGACGGTCCGTCCGGGCTCCGGGGACGACCCGGTGGAGCCGAGCCATGCGGGCCGACCGTGCGGCCGGTCCTGCCCGGCGGCCGTACCGGCGTCGGGGACTGCCGGGGCGCTCGGGCCCGTCGCCGACCAGGGCGATGTGCCGCTGTCCACCGACCATCGCGGGGCACCCGCCGGCCGGGCCCCGCCGGGGGCAGCGGGGCCGGGCGTGGGTGCGCCGGGGCGCTCCTGCGAGGGCGCCGCCGGGACCGAGCCCGGCGACTGCGGCGCGTCCGGTCGCGGTGAGCCGTGCGGTGCGCCCTGGGGGACGGCCGGACGCCACAGGGGGCGGTCGGCGCGGTCCGGCACGCCCGCCTGCGCCGCGGCAGGAGCGGACGGCGCGGCGGGTTCAGGGGTCGCCTGGCTCTCCTGCTCGCGTGCGGCCGAGCCGAGCGACGTGACGGCGCGCAGCGCACGCCGTGTCGCGGGTGCCATCCCCCCGCGCGAGCCGGCACGCCGACCCTGGTCGACGGGAGTCCCGGGCGCGTCGTCGTCCTGGGGGGACGACGCGGGCGCCCTGGTCCCGCCGTCGGCCGTCGGCTCCAGCGCGGGGACGTCGGCGCGGGGAGCGTCGTCCCGGGGAGCGTCGTCCCGCGGCGCACGGACGGCGGTGGCGGCGACGGCACCGTGCTCGGCGAGCTCACGGAGCTGACGCCGGGTGAGCTGGACAGGTCCACCGTCCGCCCCGACGACGGGGAGCGGACCGGTGAGCACCGGGGTCCAGTCCGTGTCCGCGCCGCGGCGGCCGCGTCGGACGTCACGCAGCAGGAGCGCTGCGGACGCGAGCACGAGCAGCGCCCCCACGACCACGCACGGCCAGAGCCACGGCGTGGTGACGACCTGCGGCCACGCGAGCGAGAGCCGCAGCGGGCTCCCGTCGGTGCTCGCCGCCAGCACGCTCCAGCGTCCCGGCTGTGCGGTCCACGTGATCTCGGCCTCGCCGTCACCGGTCGCCTCGACCGTCCACATGTCGGAGCCTGCGGGGTCGGGGACCGCGGGCGCCTCGTCCTCGGCGGGCGCCTCGTCCTCGACGGCTGCCTCGTCCTCGACGGCTGCCTCACCCTCGACGGGCGCCTCGTCCTGCGGGGTCGCCGACGTCTCCGCGGTCGGGGTCGGCGCCGCGACGTCCTCCGCTGCGAGGTCGTGCCAGCCGGAGAGGCCCGTCACGCGCTGGTGCGGGTCCTCCCCCACCCATCCGAGGACGTCGGTGTCGCGGCCGATCGCCAGGACCACCGGCCCGTCGGCCTCGGCGCGCACGGTCACCTCGGATGCGGCCAGCTCGAGCACGCCCGGGTCGGTGACGACCAGGGGCTCGTCGGCCTGCAGCTGCGCCACGAGCACGTCATCGGCACGCCACAGGGTCGCTGACGCGACCCCGAGGGCGATGACCACGACCCCCAGGAGCCCGACGATCGCGACGACCAGTCGCTTGAGCACGCACTGTCCTCTCCGCTGACGAACGACCCAGGATAGGCAGACAGGGCCCGACTGAAGGAAACCGGGGCGGGTGACAGCCGTGATCGTCACGGCTCCTCCACGCCTCTGTCACGGGCGCCGGAGCCCCGGCGGGACGTTACGGGACGAACCGGACGGCCTCCACGGGAACGGTCCCGGGAAGGTCGCCCGCGCACCCGTCCGGGAGCCGTCGGACGGCGCCCACGAGGCGAACAGCCCTGGTCACGGCAGGTCCGCCGCGTATCCTGGGCGAGGGGCACCGGCCCGTCGAGGAGGACCTCGGCCGCAGCCGCCCGCCGGGCCCCTCTCCCAGGAGGATCACCCGTGCCCGAAGCTCGGAACCCGTTTCCCGTCGTCAACTTCCGCGGTTACGACCGTGACGCGGTCGACGAGGCGCTCACGTCTCTCGAGCAGGCCCTGGCCGACGCGCGCGCCCAGGTCGAGGCGCTCGACTCGGAGAAGCTGAAGGTCGCCGGCGAGCTCTCCGAGGCGCACCGCCAGCTGCGCGAGGCGGAGCGGCCCACGTACGCGGGCCTCGGGTCGCGGATCGAGCAGCTGCTGCGGTCGGCCGAGGAGCAGTCCTCCGACGTCATGTCGCAGGCGAACGCCCAGGCCGCCGACGCGTTGGCGCGCGCGAAGCTCGCGGCGGGCCAGCTGCGCGCCCGGGCCGAGAACGAGGTCGCGGAGCTGCTCGCGACGGCCCGGCGGGAGGCCGAGGAGATCCGGACGACCGCGGCCGCGGAGACCGAGAGCGCGCTCGTCGCGGCACAGCGTCGCGCGGAGGAGCTCGTCGGATCGGCCGAGCGGGAGGCGGCGCGGATCCAGAGCGCGATCGCCACGGAGGAGAGCGAGCGGCGCACGTCCCTCGAGCGTGAGCTGGGCACGCTGCGCGCGAGGGTCGAGCACGAGGCGACCCAGCTGCGCATCGCCACCGAGCGGACGGCGACCGAGCTGCGGACCCGCACCGAGTCCGAGATGGCCCTGCTGCGCGAGGAGTCGGAGCGCTACGCGCAGGACCTGCGCCAGAGCGCGGACCAGGACACCACCGAGCTGCGCCAGCGCGTCGAGGCCGAGGTCGCGGTGCTGCGCGCCGACGCCGAGCGCTATGCCGCGCGCCTGCGCTCGGACGTGAACGCCGAGGTCGCGGCATGGCGGCAGTCGGCGGCGGAGGAGACGACCGCTCTGCGGGCAGCGGCCGCCGAGTACGCGGACGCGACGCGCGGAACGGCCGACCGTGACGCTGCCGCGCTGCAGCAGCGGGTGGCCGCAGAGGTCGCCGCCCTGCGCAGCGAGGCGGAGCAGTACGCGGGTTACGTCCGCGCGACCGCGGAGCGCGAGGTGGGCGAGCTGCGGGCCTCGACGAGCGACGAGATCGGCCGGGCACGCGCCGAGGCCGAGGACGCCGTCGCGACCCTGCGGACGGAGTCCGAGCAGTACGCCGCACAGCTGCGGGCGCTGGCGGACCGCGAGACGACCGAGCAGCGCGAGCGCACGGCGTACGAGGTCGCGCACCTGCGCGAGACCGCACAGCGTGAGACCGACGAGCTGCGGACCACCACCGACCGGGAGACCGCCGAGGCGCGCGCCGCCGCCGAGCGGGAGACGACCGAGCTGCGCGAGCGGACCCGCCTGGAGGTCGAGCGTCTCCAGACGGAGGCCCGCCGCGCGATCTCCGAGGCGACGACGCAGGCTCGCACGCGCGCCGACGAGCTCGTGCGTCGCGCCGAGCAGCAGCTCGCGGACGCCGAGCTCGCGATCGCCGCCCAGCACGAGGCCGCCGAGCGGCACGACGCCGAGCGGCACGAGTCGGCCCGGGCGGAGACCGAGCGGCTGGTCGCCGACGCCGAGGCGCACGCGTCGGAGGCGGAGGAGCGTGTGGCCAAGGCGCTCGCGCACGCGGAGAAGGTCCGGGTCGAGTCGGAGAAGCAGGCGGCCGAGCTGCTGGCGAACGCGCGGCGCAACGCCGACCGGGCGGTCGCCGAGGCTCGGGAGCACGCGGAGAAGCAGATCTCGGACGCGCTGACCGAGGCCGAGCGTGAGCGCACCACGGCCACCCGCCAGGTCGAGGACCTGCACCGGCAGCGCGAGTCGATCACGTCCTACCTCGACGAGCTGCGGCACCTCCTGGGCACCAACCCGGACCCCGCCGCACTCGAGAAGGCGGGCAAGATCGAGGCGCAGTTCGCCCAGGCGCAGGCCACCGGACCGGCACGGGACACCGACACCGCGGCCGAGCGCGGGGGGCCGGCGAGCGGCAGCCCGCAGGCGGGCCCGGTGCGCAAGGAGCCCGCGCGGGAGAGCTCGGCGCAGGAGACGTCGTCTGCGCCGAGCGCACCGCAGGGCCAGGCGCAGGGCGACGCGTCCACCGACGCGCCCACCCCTGACGCCCCCACCTCGACCGACAGCTCGGCACGGCCCTCGACCGACCAGCCCAACCCCCCGGTGCGCCCGGTGCGCCCCGTGCGCACCTCGAAGTCGCGCCCGGCCCCCGTCTCGGCCGCCGTCCCGGTGGTGCCGTCCCCCGCGGTGCGCAACGAGCAGGACGACGCCGCACAGGACGCCTCGCCGGGCGCGCGCTGAGCGCCGGCACGTGAGCACACGATGACCCCCCAGCAGCCGGCACCCGGCGACCCGGCGGACGGTCCGGCACGCCGGACGGACGGCGGTGGCTCCGGCGTGAGCGAGGACGACGCCGCCCGGTGGCGCGCGCAGCGCCGGGAGGCGGCCGGAGCCCATGCCGAGGCGCTCGCCGCGCGTCAGCGGGCCGAGTCCGCGCGGGCACGCGCGATGATCGGGGAGTTCCTCGCCGAGGCACGGGTGCGAGGTGTCGCACCCGTGCCCCTGCACGTGCGCTCGTACGACGGCCGCGCGCGGTACCGGACACCGCTCGAGGGCTGGTACCTGCGCCGGGACGAGACGGTGGGCGTCGACACGTCCGGGGAGTTCTACGTGCTGACGACTCCCCGGAGCCTCGTCGCACGCTTCCGGGGGGTGCGGCCGGCGCCGCAGGACCCGCCGCTCGTCATCGGGGCGGGCGGCAAGGACGGCGAGTCCATCGACATGCCCGACGCGCTGGCGCGCGTCCTCGCCGGCGAGGTCTGACGCACCTCCCGGCGCCGACGGGGCTCAGCCCCGAGGCTCGTGGACCCGCTGCAGCAGCTCGGCCAGCGCGGTGCGCACCGCCGCCGGGTCCTCGACCGCCGACAGGTGCCCGACGCGCGGGACCACGACGAGCAGCGCCTGGTCGACTGCGGCCGCCATGTGCTCGGCGGAGTCGGCACCGGTGACCTCGTCCTCGTCCCCGACGACCACCACGACCGGACCGCGGAAGTCCGCCAGCACGTCCGTGCGGTCGGGGCGGGCCGCCATCGCCCGCTGCGCCCAGGCCACCCGCGCGGGGTCCTGCTCCCCGATCCACGCGGTGACGCGCTCGACCACCTCGGGACGCGCGCTGCGCGTCGTCTCCCCCAGCAGCACGTCGGGCATGCCGCGCACGGGGTCGACGGTGCCGGCAGCCTGCACCTCGTCCGCGACGCTGCGGCGCCTCGCCGCGGCCTCCGGGGTGTCGGCCGTGGACTTGGTGTCGACGAGAGCGAGCCCGGCCACGAGCTCGGGGTGGCGCTCGAGCAGCGCAAGGGCCACGTAGCCGCCCATCGAGAGCCCGGCGACCACGGCCGGCCCGTCCCCCGCGCCGCGGATGACGGCGGCGACATGGTCGGCCGCGTCCTCGAGCGACGGGTCGGGCAACGGCTCGCCCACCGGCACCGGCAGGTCGGGCGCGAGCACCCGGTGCGTCCTCCCGAGATCGGCCGCGACGTCGTCCCACATGCGGTGGTCCAGCGGGAAGGCGTGCAGCAGGACGATCGGCGTGGTGGTCATGCGTCCTCCAGGGTGCGGTCGACGTCGGCTCCTGCGTGGCAGTCAGGGCCTCGCCCGGTGGCGTCCTCCCGCGGGAGGTGCGCTCTGGAGCCTAGCGACGACTCCTGCGGTCCGGGCGCGCGAGAGCGCCGCGGCGCGCTCGAGCAGCACGGCGACACCGTCGTCGGCGTTCGACGGCAGCGTGTCGTGCGCCGCGGCCCGGACCGCGGGGTGGGCGTTGGCGACGGCGAACGCCCGGCCGGCCCAGCCGAGCATGGGCAGGTCGTTCGGGGCGTCACCGACCGCCCAGACCTGTGCCGGCGCGATGCCCCGTGCCGCGGCCCACGCGGCGAGCGTCGCGGCCTTCGTGACCCCCGGCGCGGCGATCTCGCCGAGCGCACCGGCGGCGGACGACGTGACGTGCGCGAGGTCCCCGAGCACGGCCTGCGCGTCGGCGACGAACGTGTCGGCGTCCTGCGCGCGACCGGGTGCGCGCAGCAGGAGCTTGAGCGTGGTCACGGGCAGCACGTCCTCGATCCGCGCCGCGGTCGCGCTGCCGGGCGGGACGACGTGCTCGGAGACGAAGCCGTGCTCGGACGCGAAGCCGTCCGCGCTCTCGGCCGCCAGGTGCACCGCGTCGGCCCCCCACGCCGCGCGGAGCCGCTCGGCGACCTCGGTGACGCGACGCCGGTCCATGCCGTGCTCCTCGAGCACCCGGAGCCCTGCGACGTCCACGACGGACGCCCCGTTGGCGCAGATCGCCACGCCGTGACCGGCGACGTGCGCGGCGAGCTCGGCGAGCCAGCGGTGCGGCCGTGCGGTCAGGAACACGACGTCGAGCCCGGCGGCCTCGGCGTCCGCGAGCGCGGCCGCGGTCCGACGCGACACCGCGCCGTCGGGGCCGAGGAGCGTGCCGTCGAGGTCGCTGGCGACGAGCCGCACGTCGTGCCGCGCGTCGGGGCGGTCGCCGTCGACCGGGTCGACGGTCATCGACGCGTCGGCCCGCGTCGGGTCCGTGCCTGCCAGCAGGAGGAGTGCCAGTGCCGCCGCTCGTCGACGCCGTCGCCCCGCCACGAGTCCGTGCGCCAGGCCACGACGTGCCCGGTCCCCACCGGGACCGTCTGGTCGCAGCCGGGGCAGCGGTACTCGCGGTCCGAGCCCCGGACCTGCTGCACGACCCACTCGCCGTCGGGCCCGGCCTCGGCGCGTCGGCCGCCGGTCGCGCGCTCGACGTCGAGCGGCACGTACGGGGCGCCGTACGGTCGGCGGTCGGAGCGACGGGAGCGGGGCACGGGCCCATCCTCACCCGAGGGGCCGCGCCGGCACCAACGCCGCCGCCCGGGGCCCGCCTGGCTCCCCCGGCGTGGGAGAAGCCGAACGGGCCCCGGGCGGCAGAGGGTCACAGGGTGGCGGCGGACTCCGGCGTGGGGATCTCGCCGGTGCGGACCAGCTCCCGGTACCAGCGGGCGGAGTCCTTGAGCGTGCGCACCTGGGTGTCGTAGTCCACGTGCACGACGCCGAACCGGCGGTCGTACCCGTACGCCCACTCGAAGTTGTCGAAGAGCGACCACACGAAGTAGCCGCGCACGTCGACGCCCTTGTCCATCGCCTCGCCCACGGCGTCCAGGTGGTCGTGGAGGTAGGCGACGCGCTCGACGTCGTGGACACGGCCGTCCTCGGTGACCGTGTCGTAGAACGCCGCGCCGTTCTCGGTGACGGCGAGGGGGAGCTCCGGGTAGCGCTCGTGCAGCTCGAGGAGCAGGTCCACGAGGCCCTGGGGCTCGATGTTCCAGCCCATGGCCGTGTACGGGCCGGGCTGCTTGAGCCACTCGACCTGGTCGGCCCCGACCCAGGGGCTCACCTGGGACGAGCGGTGGCCGTCAGGACCCGGCTTGCCGTCACCGACCGGCGGGGTGCCGTGCTGCACGCGCCCCGTCGAGTAGTAGTTGACGCCGAGCAGGTCGATCGGGACGTTGATGAGCTCGAGGTCACCGTCCTGGATGAAGGACCAGTCGCTGACGGCGGCCGTGTCGGCGAACACGCGCTCCGGGTAGGCGCCCTCGAGGAGCGGCCCGAGGAAGACCTCGTTGGCGATCGTGTCGATCCGGCGCTTGGCCTCGACGTCCGCCGGGTCGTAGGACGCGGCGCGCGTGACGTGCAGGTTGAGCGTGATGGAGACCGGGGTGTCGGCGCCCAGCTCCTCGCGGATCGCGGTGGCCGCGAGCCCGTGGGCGAGGTTGAGGTGGTGGACGGCCGCGAGGGCCGCAGCCGGGTCCGTGACGCCGGGAGCGTGCACACCGGAGGCGTAGCCGAGGAAGGACGAGCACCAGGGCTCGTTGAGCGTGGTCCACAGGTGGATGCGGTCACCCAGCGCACGGGCGACGACGCGGGCGTACTCGGCGAACGCGTACGCGGTCGCGCGGTTGGTCCAGCCACCCTCGTCCTCGAGCGCCTGCGGCAGGTCCCAGTGGTACAGCGTCACGACGGGCTCGATGCCCGCGGCGACGAGCCGGTCCACCAGGTCGGAGTAGAAGTCCAGGCCGGCCTGGTTCACCTCTCCGGTGCCGAAGGGCACGATGCGGGACCAGGCGATGGAGAACCGGTAGGCCTGCAGGCCCAGCTCGCTCATGATGGCGACGTCCTCCGGCACGCGGTGGTAGTGGTCGACGGCGACGTCACCGGTGTCGCCGTCGAGCACCTTGCCAGGAGTGTGGGAGAACGTGTCCCAGATCGACGGCGCGCGGCCGTCCTCGTGGACGGCGCCCTCGATCTGGTACGACGCGGTCGCCGAGCCCCAGAGGAAGTCGCCGGGGAACTGGCGGCCGGACGGCCTCGTCGTGCGGGTCATGGCATGGCCTCCGAGAGGTGGGGGGGTCGCGGGTGCGGCGGACCGTGGGAGGGCTCTCACGAGCCCGGGCGGCGTCGCTGCCGGACGGATCGAATCGATACGATACACAGCCTGGGACCGCTCCCGCACCCCTGGGACGACTCCTGGCACGGCAGGACGGGCGCGGGACCACCTCCCACCGTAGGGCCGACCGCCCGGCGTCGGCCCCCTGACCGCGCGCTAGGGTGAGCCGAACCACGGGCCGGACGCGCGGACGGGCGCGAGCGGAACGTGACGAACGGGAGCGACGTGGCCACCACCATCGATGACGTGGCACGGGCGGCAGGGGTCTCGACCTCGACCGTCTCCTACGTGCTGTCCGGCAAACGACCCATCTCGGCGCCGACGCGGCAGCGGGTCGAGCGGGCGATCCGCGATCTCGGCTACCGGCCGCACGCCGGGGCACGGGCACTGGCCTCCAGCCGGACCGACGTGCTCGGCCTCATGGCGCCGCTGCGCGTCGACGTCAACTTCTCGGTGATCATGCAGTTCGTCACCGGCGTCGTGGCCGCTGCCCGCACGTTCGGCCACGACGTGCTGCTGCTCACCTCCGACGAGATCGCCGACATGGAGCGTGTCGCGTCAGGCTCCATGGTCGACGCACTCGTCATGATGGACATCGAGGCCGACGACCCCCGCGTGCCGGTCCTCACCGGCCTGAGCCAGCCTGCCGTCCTCATCGGCCTGCCGCGCGACCCCGAGGGGCTGTCGTGCGTGGACCTGGACTTCGCTGCCGCAGGCCGGCTCGCCGTCGACCACCTCGCCCGCCTGGGCCACCGTCGGATCGCTCTCATCGGGTCGCCGCGTGCCGTGATGGAACGTCACACCTCGTACGCCGAACGCATGCTCGAGGGCTTCATGCGGGGCGTGGCGGAGACCGGCGCCCAGGGCGTGGTCGAGGCGTGCGAGTCCTCGGCCGCGGGCGCGTCCGACGCCGTCGACAAGGTGCTCGCGCGGCTGCCCGACGTCACCGCGCTCGTCGTCCACAACGAGGTCGCACTCCCGTGGGTGCTCGCCACGCTGCGGGAGCGCGGTCGGCTCGTGCCGGACGACGTCTCGGTGGTGGCGCTGTGCCCGGCCGACGTCGCGCTGGGTCAGCTGCTGCCCCTGACGAGCGTCGACCTGCCGGCCCAGGCCATCGGCGAGCTCGCGGTCGAGATGGCGATGGCGCGGGTCGTGCGGGACGAGCCCGCCGAGACGCGGCTGCTGGCGCCTCAGCTCGTCGAGCGCGGGAGCACCGCAGCCCGACCCGCGTGACGCAGGTCCGCCCTGGCGCAGCGCCCTCCCGTCACGCGACCCATGCCCCTGCTCGGGCGACGCGGACCGGACGCAGGTCCGCCGTCGTGACCACGAGGTCGGCCCGCCGGCCCGCGACCAGCGCCCCCACGTCGTCCCGGCCCAGGACCTGCGCCGGCGTCGCCGACGCGGCGCGGACCGCGTCCACCAGCGGCACCCCGGCATCGACGGTCGCACGCACGACGTCGAGCAGGTGCGCGACGCCGCCGGCGATCGCACCGGCCTGGGGGGCGGCCCCCGGTCGGTCCACGAGCACGCGCGCCACACCGCCCGCCACCCGCACGGCCTGCGGTCCCAGCCGGTAGTCGCCGTCGGGCATCCCGGCGGCCGCGATGGCGTCCGTGACCAGCACCGCGCCGTCCGGGCCCACGAGCTCCATGACGGCCCGCACGGTCGCCGGCGCGAGGTGGGTGCTGTCGGCGACCAGCTCGACGACGAGCTCACCACGGGCGGCAGCGCCGAGGCACGCGGCCACCGGGCCCGGCTCGCGGTGGTGCAGCGGGGGCATGCCGTTGAACAGGTGCGTCGCGGTCGGACGTGTGCCGCGCGCACGGTCCGACGTCGAGAGCAGGTCGAAGGCGCGCGCGATCGCGGCGTCCACCCGCTCGGCCGACGCGTCGGTGTGCCCCACCGACGGCAGCGCGCCGGCGGCCACGAGCGCGGCCAGGACGTCGTCACCGCCGTCGGCCACCCCCGGCACCTCGGGTGCCACGGTCATCGAGACCAGGTGCCCTCGCGCCGCGGCGGCGAGCTCGCGGACGAGGTCCGGGTCACCGTCGACCATGTCGGGTGGATGCTGCGCACCGGCGCGCACGCGGGAGAGGAAGGGCCCCTCGAGGTGGATCCCGGCCACGACGCCCGCGTCGGCGGCCGCCGCCAGCAGGGCGGTCCGGGCGAGCAGCGCGGCCCGCGGAGCGGTGACGAGGGAGGCGACGAGCGTCGTCGTCCCGTGGCGCAGGTGGTCGTCGGCGGCGCGACGGACGTCGTCAGGGCCCGTCGCATCGGGGAAGCTCGCTCCCCCGCCGCCGTGGCAGTGCAGGTCGACGAGGCCGGGCAGCACCCGGGTCCCCGCGGGAGGGACCGGAGGCAGGCGCGCCACGGGCGAGTCCTTTGCGGGCCCCACCCACAGGACCCGCCCGTCGCGGGCCACGACGAGCGCATCGGTGAGCACGCCTCTCGGCGTCACCACGTCACCGCGCACCGTGATCGCGCCGGGAGCATCTGAGAGACCGACCGCCATGCCCCCATCCTCCCGCGCGGCCCGCTCGCGGCCGGGACGTCCCGGTGAGGGGCGCGTCGTCAGCGCCCGGGCGCCCGTCCGGGGCCGTCCTCGGCGTCCCGCGCGCGGGCGACGAGACCGGCGACCAGCCCGCCCGCGGTACCGCCGACGGTCGGCAGACCGACCATGTCCCACAGCAGTCCGGGGCCCAGGTCCCACGGCCACGACGAGAGCAGCACGCCCGCCTGCACCACACCCACGACCGCACCGCCCACCAGGCCGACCAGCGCGTACACGCCGACCGACCGCCCGAGTCGCGTCAGCAGCGCGCGCGCCAGCAGCACGAGCGGCACCGCGCACAGCACGGCCGGACCGGCCGCGTACAGCAGCCAGAGCGCCGGGACCGTCACGGCCGAGACGCTCGGACCCTGCGCCACCACGACGGCGACCGCCCGCACCAGCCACACCGTCAGCGCCGCAGCCACCACCCCGGCCACGGCCGGAAGCGTCCACAGCCGCGTCATGCGCGCACCGCCGCCACCAGGCGCAGCACGTCCTGCGCCGCACCTGACGCGACGGGCAGCCGCGCGAGCGTGACGAGCCTGCCCACGAGCGGCGCCAGCCCGTCGACGAGCAGACGCGTGCGTCGGGCGTCCGGCGACGTGTCATGGACCCAGAAGACGGTGATGCCGAGCTGCGCGAGCCACAGCAGCTCCGGCAGGTCCGCGCGCAGAGCCGCCGGCACAGCGGGCCGGGCCCCGTCGACGACCTCACGGAACAGGGTGCGGCTGAGCTCCGCGGTCGCCTTCGACGACTCCGAGAACGGGCTCGCGGGCGAGCCCGGGCGGATCGCGGCCCCGATGGACTCAGCCCCGAACTGCCGGTACGGGCCGAAGACGTCGATGCCGGTGCGCCACGCGGTCCGCAGCCGCGACGCGAGGTCACCGCCCGGCGTCAGCAGCGCCCGCGTGCGCGCGACCTGCTCGCGGTTGACCTCGAGGTAGAGCTCCTGCACGAGGTCGTCCTTGGACCGGAAGTGGTGGTAGGCGTTGCCCACCGCGACCCCGGCCTCCTGGGCGACGGCCCGCATCGTCGTCGCGTCGTACCCGCGCTCGCGGAACAGCCGCAGCGCCGTGGTGCGGATCAGGTCACGGGTCTCCACCGCCGTGCGGCGTGTGCGCGACTCGGGGTGGTCGACTGGTCCGGTGGCCGTCGCGTCGGCCGGCTGGGTGCTCACCGCCTGATTGAACACGTTCACGCGGACATGTCCAAGGCAGGCCGGCTGCTCGCGCCGCGCGCGTCAGAACAGGCGGGAGTGGACGTCGTCGACACCGCGCATCGCGTCGTAGTCCAGGACGAGGCAGGAGATGCCACGGTCCACCGCGAGCACCCGCGCCTGCGGCTTGATCTCCTGCGCCGCGAAGACCCCGCGCACCGGGGTCAGCAGGGGATCGCGGTTGAGCAGCTCCAGGTACCGGGTGAGCTGCTCCACGCCGTCGATGTCGCCCCGACGCTTGATCTCGACCGCCACCGTCCCCCCGTCCGGGGCCTTGGCGAGGATGTCGACGGGTCCGATGGCGGTGGGGTACTCGCGGCGCACGAGCGTGTGCCCTGTCCCGAGCAGGACGATCTGCGCGGCGAGCAGCTCCTGCAGGTGCGCCTCGACGCCGTCCTTGACCAGACCGGGGTCGACACCGAGCTCATGGGCGCTGTCGTGGTGCACGTCGTACAGGTCGATGACCAGACGGTCGTCGGACTTGGCGTGCTGCACCGTCCAGACCTGCGTCACACCCGCCGCGCGCTGGTCCGCGTCGGGCTCGCCCACCACGAGCGAGCAGGGAGGGCTCATCCAGTTCAGCGGCTTGTAGGAGCCGCCGTCCGAGTGCAGGAGCACGGACCCGTCCGCCTTGACGACGACGAGCCGACGGGCGCGCGGCAGGTGCGCCGCGAGCCTGCCCGTGTACCGCGCGGCACACTCCGCCACGACCAGGCGCATGCGCGCTCTCCTCCGATTGCTGCGGGACTCAGATGACCTTGCCGACCCGGGACGGCGTCGCCTCGAGCCACGACGTGAACCCCGCGTACGCGTCGGCGGACATCTGCAGCCGGACCTCCCGGGGTGGACCGCCGGACGCCGGCACGAGGCGGCAGCGCGCCACGACGGCCGGCGGGCGGTCCTGCACCGGCGGCGCGACCGTGCGCTCGAGCACCACGATGCTGCCGCGCGACCACCGGCGAGCCGGGCGCGGCACGATCGAGAGCCGACGCCACCAGTAGAGCGTCACGGCGCCGTACTGCCCGACACCGCGGGCCCACGACGTGCGTCCCCGCCGGTCGACCTCGCCCAGGAGGCACGAGAACGCCCCCACCCGGCGCGCGAGCGTCCGGGTGCGTGAGAGCCACAGCCCTGCGACGACACCCGCACCGGCCAACAGCGCAGCCACGACCACGGCGACCCATGCCGCACCGCTCATGCCGTGACCTCCACGCCGACGTCCTGCGGGTCAGCGCCCGGCCGGGGCGGCGCCCGCCGCCGTCGAGACCGAGTCGACCACGATCGTCACCTGGTCCGAGTCGACGGACAGGAATCCTCCGTCGACCTGCCAGGAGAGCGGAGCGCCGCCGCCCGCCGGGAGCACACGGACCGCCCCCGGCCGCAGCACGGACAGGATCGGCGTGTGACCGACGAGGATGCCGATATCACCCTCGGCGGCCGGCGCCGACACCTGACGCGCGGCGCCGGACCACACCTTGCCGTCCGCTGCGACGACGTCGACCTCGAGCTGTGCCACCGTGCTGCCTCCTCAGTCCGTACCGTACGTCGTCTGGGTCCGAGGACTCAGACGCCGTACTCCTTCTGGATGCGGGCCCAGTTGCGCTCGAGGTCCTCGAGGCCACCGATGTTGAAGAACGCCTGCTCGGAGATGTGGTCGAACTCGCCGTCCGCGATCTTCTTGAACGCCTCGACGGTCTCGCTCACCGGGACCGTCGAGCCGACGACACCGGTGAACTTCTCGGCCATGTAGGTGTTCTGCGAGAGGAACTGCTGGATGCGGCGCGCACGCGCGACGATCGTCTTGTCCTCCTCGGAGAGCTCGTCGACGCCGAGGATCGCGATGATGTCCTGGAGCTCCTTGTTGCGCTG
>NZ_JADGMY010000026.1 GCF_015234515.1 Cellulomonas sp. | reverse complement strand
AGGGTCCAGAGCTCGCTCGCCTGACCCGGTCACCGGGTGGTTCGCCAACTGGCCGGGTTGGCGGGGTCGGTGCCCCCCGGCTCGCCTCGGTCTGCATGGATGGTGCCGCTCGCCGCTGACGTGGTCACATCTCCACCCTCGGGGGTCGTTCAGTGGTCACATGTGTGACCACTACACGACGGGCTCCGCCAAGCGGGTGTCCCGGACGGTGCGGTCACCGATGGCGGTGCTGTGCACCTTCGGCACCCATGACCTCGGCGAGCTCCACCGGACGGCTCACCATCGGCCAGTGCCACGTCGGCAGCTCGACGTACGTCCAGTCGCCGTCGACCATGTGCGCGAACGCCGGCACGTGCTGTGCCATCTGCTGCAGCTGCTCGACGCCGAAGGTGCACAGCACCCCCGTCCGGGGCAGCTGCTCCCAGGCCCCGGTCAGCGCGACCGGCTGGGTCGCGGTGCGCCAGGGCTGCGGCTGCGAGCCGGCGACGAGCGTGGCGACGGCGGCGTCGTCGACCTCGGGCGCATCGGCGGCCAGGCCAGTCCAGGGCGGCGGCGGGAGTCGCCAGCCGTCGCCCTGCGTCTCGACGAGCCGCTCGTTGGCGGCGCGGGCGTCGGGCCCGTCGAAGTCGGCCTGCGCCGTGCCGTCCGGCAGCGGGCCCGAGTCGACGTACACCAGGCGTGCCACCCGCTCGGGCACGCGGTCGGCCGCGCCGGTCGTCACGAGCGCGCCGTAGCTGTGGCCGACGAGCACGACGTCGTGCAGGTCGTGCTCCTCGAGGATGCGGACGACGTCGTCGACGTGCGTGGTCAGGTCGGTCTCGGGGGAGGCGAGGTGGGCGCGCTCGCCCATGCCGGTGAGGTCGACGGCGTGCACGACGTGCCCGTGCTCGCGCAGGGCGTCGGCGACGGCCTGCCAGACCCAGGCGCCGAGCCAGAAGCCGGGGACGAGGACGTAGGTGGTGGTCATGACTCCGACGCTAGGCTGGATTGTGGACAGAACCCGCCCGGTATCGAGAACGTATGCGGCGCACCTGCCCGCAGGGCGACCGTGAGCCGCCCGACCGCCCGCGTGCTCGCCCTGCTGGAGCTGCTCCAGACCGGCCGTCGGCGCACCGTCGGTGACCTCGCGGACCGGCTGGGCGTCGACGAGCGCACCGTCCGCCGCTACGCCGAGCACCTCGCCGACCTCGGCATCCCCGTCGAGGCGCAGCGCGGCAGGTATGGCGGGTACCGCATCGCACCCGGCCACAAGCTGCCACCGCTGATGCTCACCGACGACGAGGCCGTCGCCGTCGTGCTGGGCCTCACCCTCGCCGAGCGTGCCGGACTCGCGAGCACCGGCCAGGTGGCGACGGCGAGCGCCCTGGCCAAGGTCTCGCGCGTGCTCCCGCGACCCCTGAGCCGGCGGATCGACAGCCTGCTGGCGACCGCGCAGTTCACCGCCCCGGCCCGCTCCGCCGCCCCGACCGGCGCCGACACGCTGCTCGCGCTCGCGGCCGCCGCGCAGGAGCGACGCACGGTCGTCATCGCCTACACGGCGTGGGACGGGCGGGAGTCGCGGCGCGAGCTCGACGTGTACGGGGTCGTCCTGCACGCCGGCCGCTGGTACGTCACGGGCCACGACCACGCCCGGGACGACGTGCGGACCTTCCGCCTGGACCGCATCGCCGCGGTCGACCAGGGCGACGGCTCGTACGTGGTGCCCGCCGACTTCGACGCCGGCACGCAGGTGGTCGCCGGCATCGGGGCGGTGCGGTGGTCGCACGAGGTCACCGTGGTGCTGCGGACCACCCTCGCGGAGGCGCGCGAGCGGCTGCCCCTCAGCGTGGGCCGCCTGAGCGAGCACGAGGACGGGGTCCTGCTGGAGACGCGGGCCGAGCGCCTCGACGGCATGGCCGCCCTGCTCGCTGGGCTCGGCTGGGACTTCGAGGTGGTCGCCCCGGACGCGCTGCGCGACGAGCTCGTCGCTCTGGCCGACCGCCTCCGCGCCGGTGTCGGCAGTTCATCCCCACACCGCTCGTCTCCGTCAGCGAGAGCAGTGGGGTCGCAGCTCTCGCTGACGCCGTCGGCGCTCGCGGCCGACGCCGCTGCTCGGAAACGGCCCTGACCTGGACGGACGTCCACCGCCTTCCACGACGTCGACCACGGCCCGGGCGCCGCGCGTGTGGCGGACGGCCCCTTGACGAATTCTCCCCTTCGCGTAAGTTAGGCGCGCCTCACTTAGGCGAGCCTCACCAACACGCGTCAGCGTGTCCGTCCAGGGGGAGAACCACGCGTGCACGAGCTGCTGTCCGCCGCGAGCGCCGACGCCTACGTCGACGCCATGCGCGGCACCGTCGACCGGGTCGCTGCCCGGTTCCGCATCACCACCCAGCCGTTCTCGGGCGCGAGCCGCGAACAGCTCCAGGCGCTCGTGGACGCCGTCGACCTGGACGGCCCCGGCCGCGGGACGGCCGCGGCGCTGCGCGAGGTCGACGAGCTGTTCGCCCAGCACGCCGTCTGGTTCCACGACCCGGCCTACACCGCGCACCTCAACTGCCCGGTCGCCGTCCCGGCCGTCGCGGCGGAGGCGGTGCTCGCGGCGATCAACCCGAGCGTCGACACGTACGACCAGTCGACCGTCGGCACGCTCATGGAGCGGCGGGTCGTCGCGTGGACCGCCGGGCGCATCGGGTTCCTCGCCGGGGGCGGGGTGTTCACGTCGGGCGGCACGCAGTCCAACCTGCAGGCGCTGCTGCTGGCGCGCGAGCACGCGCTGACCACCGCGCCGGGCGTCGACCCGCGCGACCTCGTCGTGCTGGCGACCGCGTCGAGCCACTTCTCGGTGCAGCGCGCGGTCTACCTGCTGGGCCTCGCGCCCGACGCGGTCCGCCTCGTCCCCGTCGACGAGCGCGGCCGCATGCGTCCCGACGCGCTGCGGATCGCGCTGCGGCACGTCGCGGCCGACGGTCGGCACGCCGCCGCCGTCGTCGCGACGGCCGGGACGACGGACCGCGGGTGCGTCGACCCCCTGGCCGGCATCGCGGACGTGTGCGACGCCGAGGACGTGTGGCTGCACGTCGATGCCGCGTACGGCTGCGGGCTGCTCGTCAGCCGCACCCGCCGGCACCTGCTCGACGGCATCGAGCGGGCCCGCTCGGTGACGGTCGACTTCCACAAAGCGTTCTTCCAGCCCGTGTCGTCCTCGGCGCTGGTCGTGCGGCACGCGGCCGACCTGCGGCTCGTCGCGCACCACCACGACTACCTCAACCCCGCGGGCGAGGACGAGCCCAACCAGGTGGACGTGTCGCTGCAGACTACGCGCCGGTTCGACGCCCTCAAGCTGTGGGCGACGCTGCGCGCGCTGGGGGCCGACCGCATCGGGGAGATGGTCGACGCGACCCTCGACCTGGCGGCCGCCGTCCACACGCTCGTCGACGCCGACCCCGACCTGCGGCTCCTGGCACCGACCGACCTGTCCACCGTCCTGTTCCGCTACCAGCCTGACGGCCTCGACGACGCCCGTGCCGACGCCCTGGTGGCGCAGGTGCGCCGCGTCCTGTTCGGCTCCGGCCGTGCGCTCGTCGCCCGCACGACGCTCGACGGCCGCCCGTGCCTCAAGCTCACGCTGCTGAACCCGGACACGACGGTGGCCGACGTGCGGCACGTCCTGGAGCTCGTCCGGCAGGCGGCCGCGGCGCTGCTCGAGGGCGACGACCTGCTGCGCCCCGACGTGGCGGTGGCGCTGTGAGCGCGACGGCACCCGCCCCGGACGCCCGCGTCCACGACGTCGTCGGGGTGGGCATCGGCCCGTTCAACCTGGGCCTCGCGGCGCTCGCGGCACCGCTCGACCTCGACACCGTCTTCCTCGACCGTGCCGCGGCGTTCCGGTGGCACCCGGGGATGATGCTCGAGGGCGCGACGATCCAGGTGCCCTTCCTCGCGGACCTCGTCACCATGGCCGACCCCACCAGCCCGTACTCGTTCCTCGCGTGGCTGAAGGCCACCGGGCGGCTGTACGCGTTCTACATCCGCGAGAGCTTCTACCCGCTGCGCGCCGAGTACGACGCGTACTGCCGGTGGGTCGCGGACCAGCTCCCCGCCCTGCGGTGGGGGCGGACCGTCACGTCCGTCGAGGTCGACCCGCACGACGCCGACCTGTACGTGGTGCACGCACGCACCGCCGCGGGTGTCGAGTCGTACCGGACGCGGCACGTCGTCCTCGGGGTCGGCACGCAGCCCGTCGTCCCGGTGGCGCTGCGCGGGCTCGACGGGCCGGTCGTGCACTCGGCCGACTACCTGACGCACCGTGGCGCGCTGCGGGCGGCCGCGTCGGTCACCGTCGTCGGCTCGGGCCAGTCCGCGGCCGAGGTGTACCGCGACCTGCTGGAGGCCACCGGCCCGGGCGGGCCGCGCCTGGACTGGGTGACGCGCTCGCCGCGGTTCTTCCCGATGGAGTACACGAAGCTGACGCTGGAGATGACGTCGCCCGAGTACACCGACCACTTCCACGCCCTGCCCGGGGACGTGCGCGACCGCCTCACCCGCGAGCAGCGCCACCTGTACAAGGGCATCAGCGCCGACCTCGTCGACGACATCTACGACGCCCTGTACCGCAAGAGCGCCACCGGCCCGGTGCCCACGACGCTGCTCACCGGCACCGAGGTGCTCGGTGCCACGTGGGACGGCGAGCGGTACACGCTGCGGCTGCGGCACGCGACCGGCGTCGAGCACGAGCGCACCACCGACGCCCTCGTCCTGGCCACCGGCTACGCCGCGCAGGTGCCGGACGTCGTCCTCGGCATCGCGCACCGCCTCGCGTGGGACGATCGCGGACGGCTGGACGTCGCCCGCGACTACTCGGTCGACGGCGGACGAAGGAGGGTCTTCGTGCAGAACGGCGAGGAGCACACGCACGGGCTCACCGCGCCCGACCTGGGCTTCGGCCCGTGGCGGTCGTCCGCGATCCTCGCGGCCGTGTGCGGGCGCGAGATCTACCCGCGTGAGCAGCGGATCGCGTTCCAGGAGTTCGGCGTGCCCACGGGGACGCACCCGGCGCCCGCGGGCACGGTCCGGGCGGCCGGTGCGGTCGCGCTCGCCGACGAGGCGCACCCGTGACGGACTGGCGCACGCAGGCCACCGAGCCGCTGTCCGCGCAGACCGTCCGCGAGGAGGCCTGGAAGCGCATCGGGCCCGTCCGGCTCGACCGCGTCGTCCCGGAGCGTGACGCGCTGACGCTGCACCACTGGCTCACGCACCCCGCGTCGGCGTTCTGGCAGATGACCGAGCTGGGCCTCGACGACGTCCTGGCGTACCAGCAGCGCCTCGCGGAGTCGACGGACGAGCACGCATGGATCGGTCGCGTCGCCGGGCGCCCGCGCTTCATGGTCGAGACGTACGACCCGGCGCGTGTCCTGCTCAAGGGGGTCTACCGCGCGCGGGCGGGTGACGTCGGCATGCACCTGCTCGTCGCACCGCCCGACGGCCCGCGCCTGCACGGCCTCACCGACGCCGTCATGGCCGCGACCATGCGGTTCTGCTTCGGCACGCTGCGCGCGCAGCGCGTCGTCGTCGAGCCCGACGTGCGCAACGCCGCCATCGCCGCCAAGAACGCCGCGGCGGGGTTCCGCGTGGTGCGCGAGATCGACCTGCCCGGCAAGCGTGCCGCGCTGTCGGTGTGCTCCCGCGAGGACTTCGCGAGCAGCCGGCTCGGCGCCCGGACCATCCACGAGGGCCCCCGATGACGCTCACCGACCTGCCCGTCGCCGCGGCCGCCGCGCCGTCGTCGTCCGGCCCGCACCCTGCCCACCGCCCGCCGCACCGCCCGCCGCACCCCGCCGACCACCTGACGCCCGAGCACCTCGACGCGGCCCAGCGCCACCTCGTCACCAAGGCGCTGTCCGAGCTCGCGCACGAGCGCCTGCTCGCACCGGCGCTCGACCGCACCGCCGGCGCCGGGGACGCGTCGCCCGGGGACGAGCGGGCGTACACCGTCGCGCTCGACGCCCCGTCCGGTGCGCGCACCGTCTACCGGTTCCGCGCCCGACGGCTCGCGCTGGAGCACTGGGCGGTCGACCGTGCGAGCCTCACGCGCGAGGTCGACGGGCGGGCCGCCCCGCTCGACGTCCTCGACCTCGTCCTGGAGCTGCAGCCGCTGCTGCGCATCCCCGACGACCTGCTGGCGCTGTACCTGGAGGAGCTGTCGTCGACGCTGGCCAGCGCCGCGTACCGGCGCGCGCACGGCGGCCCGACGAGCGCCGCGCTGCTGCACGCCGACCTGGCCACCGTCGAGCAGGCGATGACCGAGGGGCACCCGTCGTTCGTCGCCAACAACGGCCGCATCGGGTACGGCGTGAGCGAGCACGACGCGTACGCCCCCGAGGCGGGCCGGCCCGTGCGGCTCGTGTGGCTCGCCGTGCGGCGGGCCGTCAGCAACGTCGCGACCGGTGCGGGCCTCACCGAGGACGCGCTGTACCGGCACGAGCTCGACGACGCGACGCTCGACCGCTTCGCGGACCACCTGCGGGGCCTCGGCCTCGACCCCGCCGACTACCGCTACCTGCCCGTGCACCCGTGGCAGTGGGAGCACCGCGTGGCGGTGACGTTCGCGCCGGACGTGGCCCGCCGGGACCTCGTCCTGCTGGGCGAGTCCGACGACACCTACCGCGCGCAGCAGTCGATCCGCACGTTCCTCAACGTCGACCGCCCCGACCGGCACTACGTGAAGACGGCCGTCGCGATCCAGAACATGGGGTTCCTGCGCGGCCTGTCCCCGGCGTACATGCGCGCGACGCCCGCGATCAACGACTGGGTCGCGGACCTCGTGGACACGGACCCCGAGCTCACCGCCTGCGGCGTGCGCGTGCTGCGCGAGCGCGCGTCGATCGGCTACACGGGCGACGTCTACCACCGCACGCCGCGGCCCAACGCGCACCGCAAGATGCTCGCGGCGCTGTGGCGCGAGCAGCCGTTCGCGTTCCTCGCGCCGGGGCAGCGCGCGACGACGATGGCCGCACTGCTGCACCGCGACGCGGCCGGCGACGCCTACGCGACCGCGGCCGTCCGCGCGTCCGGCCTCGACCCGGCCGACTGGTTGCGCGCCTACCTGCGCGTCTACCTGCGCCCGCTCGTGCACTGCCTGCGCGCGCACGACCTGGCGTTCATGCCGCACGGCGAGAACGTGCTGATCGTGTGGCAGGACCACGTGCCCGTCGGCGCGCTGCTCAAGGACATCGGCGAGGAGGTCGCCGTCCTGTCGGACCGTCCGCTGCCGGCCGCGGTCGAGCGCATCCGCGCGGTCGTCGACGACGACGAGAAGGCGCTGGCGATCTTCACCGACGTGCTCGACGGCGTGCTGCGGCACCTCGCCGCGATCCTCGTCACCGACGGCGTGCTCACCGAGGAGCGGTTCTGGGGCGTCGTCGCCGAGACGATCGACGCGCACCACACCGACCACCCGGACCTGCCGTCGGGCGTCGACCTGCGCGCGCCGCGGTTCGCGCACTCGTGCCTCAACCGCCTGCAGCTGCGCAACACGCTGCAGATGGTGGACCTGGCGGACCAGTCGTCGTCCCTCATCTACGCCGGGACGCTGGCCAACCCGGTCGCGCGCGACGGTGGCGCGTGATGGCGTTCGAGGTCTTCCGGGACGACTGGGGCGTGCCGCACGTGCGCGCGTCGGACGAGCCCTCCCTCGCGTACGGGCAGGGCTGGGTGACCGCCCGGGATCGCACGTGGCAGGTGCAGGCCGACCGCTGGCGTGCCGAGGGCCGGCTCGCCGAGCACGTCGGTGACGGCGGCATCGCGTGGGACGTCGTCGCGCAGCGCCTGCGGCTGCCGGACCTGGCGCAGCGCGCGTACGCCGCGCTCGGTGACGAGGACCGCGCGTGGGTCGACGCGTACACGGCCGGGGTCAACGCCGGGCTGGCGTCGGCGCCGCGGCCGGTCGAGGTCGACGAGCTCGACCGGGTGCTGGGCGGCACCACGCCCGACGACCCGTGGCCCGCGTGGGCGCCGCTGGGGGTCTTCCTCGTCAACCACGCGCTGTTCTCGACGTTCCCGCGCGTGCTGTGGCACGACCACCTGGTGCGCGCCGCCCGGTACTCCGGTCACGCCGGGCTCGCCGACGTCGACCCCCTGGACCTCGTGCGGCTGTTCGACCCCGCCGCCGACGGGCCGACCAGCGGGTCCAACGCGTGGGCGCTGCACGGCTCGCGCACCGGGACGGGTGCGCCGCTGCTCGCGGGTGACCCGCACCGCGTCCTGGAGCTGCCCGGCCCCTACCAGCAGATCCGCCTCGCGTGCCCCGAGTACGACGTCCTCGGGCTCGCGTTCCCCGGCGTCCCCGGGCTGCCGCACTTCGGTCACACCGGCACGGCCGCGTGGGGCATCACCAACGCCGCCGCGCACGCCGCCGAGCTGTACCGCGAGCTGCTGCTGCGCGACGACGACGGGTGGCAGGCGTTCGGCCCGCACGGCATGGAGCGCGTCACCTCCCACACCGTGCACGTGCGGGTGCGCGGCGGGGAGCCGCTGACCGTCGACGTCCTGGAGACCGCGCGCGGACCCGTCGTGGTGCGCGGCATGCCGGCGGGACGTCCCGTCGACCAGGACGGCGTCGTCACCGGGGCACTGCCACGCGCCGGGCTCGAGGAGGCGCGGTCCGTGCGGCTGCAGGCGCACGTCGACGCGGACCTCGGGTTCGCGTGCCTGCGCCCGCTGCTGCGCGCCCGCACCGCGCACGACGTCGCCGCCGCGCTCACCGGCTGGGTCGACCCCGTCAACCGCGTCCTGGCCGCCGACTCGACGGGGACGGTGCTGACGTTCGACGCGGGCCGCGTGGCCGACCGCGCGCCGGACGACCGCCTGCTGTCGCTGCGCGCGTGGGACCCCGCGCACACACCCCGCCCGTGGCGCGCCCTGGCCGCGCCGCGCGAGGTCACGGACGTCGCCGTCGACGCGAACGAGCGCCCCGCCGCCGCGGACCGCGACCACGGCAGCGTCTACGCACCGGACCGCGCGGCGCGCATCACCGACCTGCTCGCCGGGCGTGCGGTGTGGCGCGTCGGCGACCTGGGCGACGTCCACGGCGACACGCACTGGGCGGGGGCCGGACGGCTGCTGCGGCACGTCGCGGGTCTCGACGGCCTGACCCCGGCGGCCGAGGCGGTCCGTGACGAGCTGCTGGCGTGGGACCTGCACATGGACGCGGAGTCCCCGCAGGCCGCGCTGCTCGCCGACCTGCGCGCCGTGCTGGTCGCCCGCCTCGTCGAGGAGCCGGCCGTCAGCGCGCTCGGTGCCTCGCACTTCGCCGGCCCGGCGTTCGACGCGTGGTTCAGCCTGCGCGCGCGGGTCGGGGCGGCGCTGCCCGCGCTGCTCGGACGCGCCGACCTGGGCATCGACGGGCCCGCGCACGTGCGGGCCGCGCTGGAGGAGGTCACCGCGCTCGCGGACGGCGGCACCTGGGGAGCGCGGCACACCGTGCTCCCGGCCCACCTGCTGGCGGACGTCCCGGGGGCGGCCGTGCCCGTCGTCCCGGCGCTGCCGCTCGGCGGCGACCAGGACACCGTGCGCTGCACCGGGACGGTCCCCGGCGTGACCGACGGCGCGTTCCGCGGGTCGGTGGCCCGGTGGGTGTGGGACCTGCAGGACCGGTCGCGTAGCCGCTGGGGCGTGCCGTTCGGCAGCAGCGGCGACCCGCGCAGCCCGCACTTCGCGGACCAGCACGCGACGTGGGCGGTGGCGGGGACCGTCGAGGTCGTGACCGACTGGGCGCGGCTGACCCCTGAGTCGTTGGGCGAGGGGGAGTGAGCCCCGTGACGGGCGCGGTGGGCCTGACGGCGGTGTGGGCCGGGCTCCCCGGAGGGTCCGTGCTCGACGAGCGGCCCGTCGACGGCGTCGGCGTGCTCACCACCGCGGTGCTCGACCTCGACGCGGACGTCCCGACGCTGCACGCGTGGTGCACGGCCCGCGGCACGGCGTTCTGGGGGCTGGGCGGGCTGACGGTCGACGAGCTGCGGGACACCTACGCGGTGGTGGACGCGACGGCGCACCACCACGCGCTGCTCGTGCGGATCGACGGCGTGCCCGTCGCGCTCGTGCAGGCGTACGAGCCCGCGCACGACCCCGTCGGGGAGGTCTACGACGTGCAGCCCGGCGACCTGGGCGCGCACGTGCTCGTCGGTGCCCGGCCCCCACGCGCGGTCGCGGGCTACACCGCGCGGCTGCTGCGCGCGATGTGCCAGGTGCTGGCGGACCGCACGGGCGCGACGCGGATCGTCGGCGAGCCCGACGCCCGCAACACGGCCCTGCTGCGCGTGGTCGAACGGATCGGCTTCACCCTCGGCCCCGAGGTCGACCTGCCGACCAAGCGCGCCCGGCTCACGTTCTACGACGTCACGCCGTCCATCTGACCCGCCCCGCACCCCCGCCGCCCCGCCCGCCGCCCGCCCCGCCCGCCGCCCGCCACCCCCGCCCGCGCCCCCCGCCGAGCGCGGTACCCGACCGCCGAGCGCGGTACCCGACCGCCGAGCGCGGTACCCGACCGCCGAGCGCGGTACGAACGAGTACCGCGCTCGACGGGTGAGTACCGCGCTCGAGGGGCGGGTGCGGCCGCTAACCGACGACCGCCTGCGCGAGTGCGACCACTTCGTCCGCGAGGCGGGGCCCGAACCAGATCGCGTCGTTGTGCCCGGCTCCGGGCACCGCCACCTCGCCCTGCAGGTTGCCCACACGCGCCGCGAGCTCCGCCGAGAGCCGCGACGGCACGACGTCGTCGGCGGTGCCGTACAGCACGCGCACCGGGACGTCGCTGTCCGCCAGGTGCTCGGCGCTCGGGAAGCGGTCGCGCAGGATCAGCCCGACGGGCAGGAACGGGTACTGCGCACGCCCGACGTCCACGAGCGACGTGAACGGGGACCGCAGCAGCAGACCGGCGGGCGGGTCCGTCGTGGCCAGCCGCGCCGCCACGCCGGTGCCGATCGACTCCGCGACGTACAGCGTCCGCGTCGGCTCGAAGCCCTCGTCGCGCAGCGCTGCGGCAGCGGCCCGGGCGTCGCTGGCCAGGCCCTGCTCGCTGGGCCGCCCGAGGTTGCCGCCGTACCCGCGGTACTCCAGCAGCAGCACCGTGAACCCTCGGGCGGCGATCTGCTGCGCGACACCGAGTCGACCCAGCCGGTTGCCGCCGTTGCCCGGCAGGTACAGGACGGCGACCTCCCGGTCCTCACCCGCGGGCGGCACGAGCCACGCCGCCAGGTCCAGGCCGTCATCGGTCCGCAGCACGAGGTCACGTGCGCCGGGCACGCGGTCGGCGACCGTGCCGGCGTCGGCCCGGTCCGGGAAGTAGATGAGCGCGCGCTGCAGCACGGTGACCAGTGTGACGACGAGCGCGACGACGGCGAGCACCGCGAGGAGCGCGCATCCCGGACGCCGGCCCATCTCGGCCGACCTCCGACGTCGACCCACGCGGCTCACGACGGCCTCCCTCGATCGGCGGCGACGGGTTCGACGCTAGCGCGCTGGAGCGGTGTGCCCGGGTGAAATCGCGTCGAAGCGACCGCGGGAAAGTGCCGATGTCAGCGGTTGGCGGCTGATGGCCCAGGAGAGATCGCCTTGAGGTAGAGGCTCCTGTCGCGGGCCTCAGTCGCACGCCCCACAGTTCTGCGGGTCGTCGATGGGCTGGCCCTCGCGGGTCCTGTGCCAGGCGGCGCCCTCGATGGCGGCCTGCTGCAGCAGGCGGTTGCCCTCAGCGCCGAGGGCCGCGTCGGCGAGCTGCCGCGCCGCGGCATCGGCGGCTTCGGCGGTCGATCCGCACGCGGTGAACTGTCGGCCGTTCCACGACGACCCGCTGCGGGCCATGAGGGCGTTGATGTCGGCGACGTGCTTGCGTTCGTGCGCAGCGATGCGGTTCTCCCAGTCGCAGATCGTCTGCTGGCAGGCCGCCGAGGCGCCGGGCGGCACGGGCCACGTCAGACCCGACGAGGTCGTCGCTGCGGCAAAGGTCACGCTCTCGAGAGTCCAGGTGACGCACTGCTCGGTGCGGCTGGGGCCGCAGATCTGGTCGAAGCACCCGAGGGACACCCGGCACTCGGCCAGGCACACCGACGGTTCGTCGTACTCCTTGCCGTTGCAGCCGCAGATCACGTAGTTCTTCAGGCGCGTGGCGCGGGCGAAGCCGTAGGCGAAGGTCGGGTTGCGGACGAGCGTCCACCCGGCGTAGTCGGGGTGTGCGTTCCCGTCGGTGTCCGTGACACCGACGGTCTCGCGGTAGTTCGTGACCGACGCGCACGTGCCGGGGCCCGCCACGTTGACGGGGTCCGCCGCGATTCCCGACGCGTCCCGGACGCAATGGGACGACGACGGCGCTGCCGTCGAGGTCGGCCCGGGAGGCCGCGAGCGGGTGCAGGCAGCGAGTACCGCGACAAGGGCGCCACCGAGCATGACCCGTCGACCGATGCCGTCCGCCGAAGCCCCCCGGATGTCCGAGGTGGACGCCGTCGTCCCGGCACCGAGCTCTGCAAGGACTGCGTCGAGGCCGACGGCGACCCGCCGGCCGCCGTCGGCGGAGGTCCGTACGGCCGTGGGGAAGGCGTCCACCTGATGCGATCGTCGACGTGAGGCATCGGGGTCGTCCACGATGGTCAGCCAGGCCGGAAGCTCCCACGCCTCGCTCTGGTGCGGCAGGACGAGGACGGCGTCCTGCGCGCCCGGCGGCGGCGACACCGATGCAAGCGATCGGAGCAGGCGCCGGCAGGCCGGGCACTGCTCGGAGGCGAAGATCAGCAGGGACGACTCCGCGGCTGTCGCGGACGACGACGATGCGGTGGCGGAAGAAGTGCTCCGGCCGACGTCGAACGCGATCGTCGCCACCACCGCCGCCATGGAGAGGACGATCAGCGACGTCGCGGCCTGGTGGCTCGTGATGAGAGCGGCCGAGGCGAGGAGGAGGATCGCGACGTTCCTCGTGACGTCCGCGCCCCCGACCGTCCGGGTCCGTCCGAAGCACGCGCACGTGAACGTCCGTCGGGTGAGGACCGGGGCGGTGACAAGACCGGCGAAGGCGGACGCCAGGAGGACCGCCACGACTGCGGCCCAGGCTCGGGTCGTCGGGACGAGCAGCGCGACGCCGGTCGCCAGTTCGACCACGGGCAGGCCGCGCCGGAGCGCGGCCCGAGCACGGTCCCCGTGCTGAAGTCGATCTACCATCACGGCGAACGCGTCCGGGTGCCTCAGTTTCGCGGCGCCCGCCCACACGAGCACGGCCGCGACGGGTGCATGGGCGAGCCCGAGCAGCGCGGACTGGTCGGCCATGGCGGCTCCACCGGGCGCTCGGACGCCAGTGTGACGGCCCCCATGGCACGCGACGTGCCCGCGTCGGGTCTGTCCGGAGAGCCGATCCGAGACCGCCATGGTGCTCCCGCAGCCATGCGGTGGGCAAGCCGTTCGACGACTCTTGACGACCGATTTCCTGAGGAGGATGGTGAAATGCGCACCGCGAGTCCGCGGCGCACGGCGCCGCGTTCGCGCGGCGACGCGCATCTCGCCAGGGGGTTGCCATGGAGCGGGACGAGGAATCACGCGAGCTTTCGCGGCGCGTCAAGGAGGAGGCGGGGCGTCAGCCGGTCGCTATCGAGGTAACCGAAGAACAGTTGGAGGCGCTGCGCTCGCTCTGGGACTCGGGCGACCCGACGCGCGCAGCACACATCACCTTCACCGTGAAGGACCGCACGGTCGGCGAGATGGCGGTCGCCGGGTACCGGTACCGCGGTGACACCTGCTGCGCATGACGACGCATCAGCGTCCCGGCCACGGCAGGATCAGCCAGCGGACGTGCGTCGCGCCACGTGCCTGATCGGGTGGTTGGGCGACGCTGGCGAACTGGTGCTGGAGAACTACCTCACCGGTCGCCGTAGCGCGGTCGATGCGCGCGTCATCCCGCCGTTGCAGTCGCTGACGGACGCCACACCGTGGCCCCGGGCGGTCGAGCGGTTCCGTGGTCTCCAGGACCTGCTGACCCAGCTGCTCGAGCAGCACGTCGTTCTACCGGTCGGGGGCCGGCTGGACCGTGACGAGAGCGCCGTCCTGGACGCATGGCCGTGGGACCGCGACGCCCACTACTTCCACTGGTCGACGCGACGGACCGCCTTCACCTTCGATGTGTCGGACGAGCGCCGGATGCTGCTCGAGCGTGCACGGACGACGCCGCAACCACCCGCCTATACGTACTACGCCGGCCGTCCGGAGACCGTGCTGCCGCCGGCCGAGCCGAACGACACAACCTTGGCGAACGCACTGTCGGGACGTCGAACGCGGCGGGACTTTGCGTCACAGCCCATGTCGCTGCAGGACCTGGCCACCGTACTGGGAGTCACCTGGGGCGTCTCATCCCTGCGGTCGGACCCGGGCGTGGGAGTCGTGGCGCTGAAGACGTCGCCGTCGGGCGGAGCGCGTCACCCGACCGAGGCCTACTGCCTCCCGCTGCGCGTGACGGGACTGGAGCGGGGCGTCTACCACTACTGCGCAGGCCGCCATTCGCTGAGCCTCATCTCGCGCGGCGTCGATGAGGACATCGCGCTCGCCGCCCTGGCCGGCCAGTCATGGGCGCTCGACGCCGCGGCGGTGTTCTTCATGACGTCGGTGACCCGGCGCAGTGCGTGGAAGTACAGGCAGTCGCACGCCTATCGGGTCGTCCTCCTCGACGCAGGCCACCTGGGTCAGACCTTCCACCTCGTGTGCACCGCGCTCGGGCTGGGGCCGTGGACGTCCGCGGCGCTCGACGAGACGCAGGCCGAGCGGCTCCTCGCGCTCAAGGATCGGTCGGAGATCGTCGTGTACACGGCCGCCTGCGGCACGGCGCGGGGGTGAAGAGCTCTGGAGCTGCGAGCGAGACCGGCCGGGATCGCGCTCGACGAAGGCGGGTACCGGGTCGACGCGATGACTGCGGCGGCGGCAGCGGCCGCCCACCGGCCGCCGTGCCGCACGGGCCACATCCCAGGAGGTCGTCGAACCCGCCGCCACCCGGGGCCCGATGAGCGGCGTCTCCATGACCGCCCAGAGCAGACGATCGGCGCCGCATCTCGACGTCAGCGACGCGCAGAGGCGAATCCACCACCGGTCGCGAATCGACGCGAGCGTCCTGCATCGATGCACGCGGAAGGATGTTTCGGATGCGAATCCTGCGGGTACTGGCGTCCGCGCCGGCGTCGCCGACGTCATGACCCAGAACATCGAGCCGCCTTGGCGGGACTCGGTCGTGCTCGGCCGTACCAGTCTTCGGTGAGGTGGATGATGCGGGCGCGGATGCTTGCGACGTCGTCCGCTCTGGTCGCGTGTCGCCGCAGCACCCTCAGGTGACCTCGCCGTCCCACCACGCCAGGACGCGGGCGGCGTGGAACGTCAGCCACCGGGACGGCTCGCCCGGCGGCACGTCGACCTCGAACCACGCGCGCCCCGGCAGCCGGTGCTCCTGCAGCCACGTGCCGTCGGGCTGCCGGGCGGCGCGCACGGTCTCGACCGCCTCGGCCAGACGCGGGTCGGGCGCGGTGCCGTCGTGCAGCGCCGCGGCGCGGAAGTGGTCGAGCGCGTTCAGCGTGCTGAACCGCCAGCGGAACGGGTACGAGAACACCGTCACCCACGGGCCGAGCGGCTCGCCGTCGGTCACGCGGCGCAGCAGCCGGCGCTCGAGCAGGTACTCCTCACCGGCGTGCCGGGCGGCGCGCAGCGCGTCGGAGCCGGTCGCGGCCTCGTACGACAGCAGGCCCTTCACGGTGTTGAGGGTCGAGTGCACCGACGAGCGCGTGGACCCCTCCACCCACTCGCAGTTCCAGCCGCCGTCGGGCAGCCGGTGCTCGGGGAACCAGGCCGCGAGCCCGGTGACGTCCGCGCCGAGCCACGCGCCGTTCGCGAGCGTGAAGGCGTTGATGCAGCAGTCGACCTCACCGACCCAGTACGGCTCGTCGTTGTACTCCCAGCGGCTGTTGGCCTGCAGCTTGTCGGCCGTGCCCGCGAGCGCGCCGGCGTCGAGCCCCCAGTCGCGCAGCGCGTTGAGGGTCCACGTCGTCGCCGTCCACGGCTGACCCGCGCCGGGCTGCGCCTCGGGCCCCTCGAAGTCGAACCCGCGCGGGAAGTACGCGCCGCCCGCCCACTGGCCGTCGTCGTCCTGCAGCGCGAGCAGCCGCGCGCCGAACCCCTCGGTCGCCACGCGCGCCCGGGTCGCCCGCCAGACCTCCGCGGGCGCACCGACGAGGTCACGCTCGACCTGCCACCGCAGCGCGGGATCGGAGTCGAGCAGCCAGTCGAGCAGGGCGCGGTCGAGGGCCATGCCCCACGGTAGCGACGGCGTCCTCCCGACCGGAAGTGGTCACATCGGCCCGGCGGAGGGCGCGAAGTGGTCGGATGTGCGACCACTTCCGGGGTGGGGGCGGTGGATCAGCCCCGGTCCGCCAGGCGGTCGCGGAGGAGGACGGCGATGTCCGCCACCTCCGGCACGCCCACCTGCGGGCGGGCAGGGACGGTGGCGGGTCGGCGGGGGCCGGCGGGCTCCTGCGTGCCCGTCGCCGCGGCGTCGGGGGTCCGGTGGGTGCCGCCGTCGTCCGGCGTCGTCCCGTCCGCCGCGTCGCTCGCGTCCGTCGCCTGGCTCGCCTCCGCCGACGCCCGTGCGTGCGCCGCGACCCCGTCGCTCAGCATCACCGTGCAGAACGGGCACGCGGTGGCGATCGCGCTCGCGCCCGTCGCGACGGCCTCGGCGGCGCGGACCGTGCCGATGCGCTCGCCGATCGTCTCCTCCATCCACATGCGCGCCCCGCCGGCACCGCAGCAGAAGGACGTCTCGCGGTTGCGCGGCATCTCGGCGAGCGTGACGCCGGCCGCGGCAAGCAGCTCACGCGGCGGCTCGTAGACCTGGTTGTGGCGGCCCAGGTAGCACGGGTCGTGGTACGTGACCGTCGCGCCCGAGCCGTCGTCGCCGACGCCCGGGGCGAACCGCAGGCGCCCCTCGCCCACGAGCGTGTCGAGCAGCTGCGTGTGGTGCACGACCTCGTAGCGCCCGCCCATCGCGGGGTACTCGCGCGACAGCGTGTTGAAGCAGTGCGCGCACGTGACGACGATGCGCTGCGCGCCGACCTCGTTGAGGGTCTCGACGTTCTGCGCGGCGAGCATCTGGTAGAGCGCCTCGTTGCCCGCGCGGCGGGCGGGGTCGCCCGTGCACGTCTCGCCGTCGCCCAGCACCGCGAACGTGACACCCGCGGCGTGCAGCAGCTCGGCCACCGCGCGCGTCGTCTTCTTGGCGCGGTCCTCGAACGCACCGGCGCAGCCCACCCAGAACAGCCAGTCGACGTCTGCGGCGGACTCGACGTCGACGCCCATGACCGGCACGTCGAACTCCAGGCCCTTGGCCCAGTCGAGGCGCTGGCGAGCGGGCAGGCCCCACGGGTTGCCGCGCCGCTCCATCTTGGTGAACGTGCCGCCCAGCTCCGCCGGGAACGCCGACTCCATGAGCGTCTGGTAGCGCCGGATGTCGACGATCGTGTCGACGTGCTCGATGTCGACGGGGCACTGCTGCACGCACGCGCCGCACGTCGTGCACGCCCACAGGACGTCGGGGTCGATGACGCCGGACGCGACCAGGTCGACGCCCAGGTGCGGGTCGGCCTGGGCCTCGGGCGACGCACCCGCCGCGCGGGCCGCCTGCACGTACGGCGCGGTGGCCGCGGCCTGGTCGCGCAGCGCGAGCATCACGAGCTTCGGGCTCAGGGGCTTGCCCGTCGCCCACGCGGGGCACTGGTCCTGGCAGCGTCCGCACTCGGTGCACGTCGCGGCGTCGAGCAGGCCCTTCCACGGCAGGTCCTCGACCGCGCCGACGCCCAGGCGGACGTCCTCGGGCAGGTCGTCGACCGCCGTCAGGTCCAGCGGCTCACCGGCGGCGTCGCGCAGCGGGACGAGCGCCCCCAGCGCGGGCGCGCCGTCCGGCTCCCGGCGGGCGTACACGTTGACGACCGCGAGGAACCGGTGCCACGCCACACCCATCGTCGGCAGCATCCCGACGACCACGAACCACGCCATCGACACCAGGATCTTCACCAGCGCCACGACGACCACGGCCGTCGCGAGCGTCCCGGGGTCCACAGCGGTCCACGCCGCCCCGAACCACGCCGTCAGCGGGAAGTGCAGCGCCGTCGCCCACGCCTCGCCGTCCTGCACCCCGAGCGCGTACTCCAGCCCGCGCAGCACCAGCACCGCGACGACGATCAGCAGGATCGTGGCCTCGACGACGTACGCCCACACCTGGTTGGACCCGAAGAACCGGGACCGCCGCTGCGCGACCTCCGGCTCGTCCGCGCGCGGGCGCACGCGCTGCCGCAGCACGATCAGGTACCCGATGCCCAGCAGCCCCAGCCACGCGAACGCCTCGACCGCCCACTCCAGCGGCAGCCAGTGCCCGACGAGCGGCAGCCCGTACCGCGGGTCGACGAGCTGCCCGTACCCCGTCAGCAGGGTGACGAACAGCACGGGGAACGACACCATGACGACCCAGTGCGCCGCCCGCACGGCCGGACGCTGCTGGAACCGCCCGTGGCCGAGCACCTCGCGCACCAGCGTCGCGAGGCGTGGCCCGACGGGCGCCCAGCGTCCCGGCAGCGGACGGCCCGTGCGCACGGTCCGCACGATGGCGACGACGCCCCGGGCGAACACCGCCACGCCGACCACCGTCGCCACTGCCGCCAGCACGACCGCCACCACCTGCAACGCGTCCACGCGGCCAACCTAACGTCCCGGGCCGGCGCGCACGTGGGCCGCCCGGACCACGACCACGGGGACCGGGCCGGGACCGCGCTCCGGGGGCGGCGCGTGGTGTCGCGCACACCGCGTCGTACCGGGCCGTGACCGGGGAGCACGCTCAGCGGTTGGTAATATCGACGCGTTCCCCGCACCCACCACGACGCTCCCGACCAGCGAGGACCCGACGGCCAGCCCCGGGTCCGACTGCAGGGTCGACGGGCGCCGCGCGTGGTCGCACCTTCCCAACTTCGGGCCGCGGCCCCGGACCTCGCGTGAGCGAGCACGGACCGCGCCCCCGGCCCGTCGTCGTCGTCGGGACGGACCACACAGGACCCGACCGACCGACCACCCGCCCCCCACACGGACGGAGCCGGACGTGCTGCTGCTGCTGACGATCCACCTCGCAGCGGCCCTCGTCGCGCCCGTGCTCTTCCGCTGGTGGGGGCGTCGCGCGTTCTGGGCGCTCGCGCTGGCGCCCGCGTCGGCGGTCGTGTGGGCGCTGTCGTGGACCGGGGAGGTGCAGTCCGGCAACGGCCCGGCGGAGCTCGTCGAGTGGGTGCCGGCGCTGGGCCTCGAGCTGAGCTTCCGGCTGGACACGCTGTCGTGGCTGATGACGGTCGTCGTCGGCGGCGTCGGCGCGCTCGTCCTGGTGTACTGCGCGGCGTACTTCTCGCCGACCGCGTCCGGGCTGGGCCGGTTCGGCGGGGTGTTCACCGCGTTCGCCGGCTCGATGCTCGGCCTCGTCACCGCGGACGACATGCTCCTGATGTTCGTGTTCTGGGAGCTCACGACGGTCACGTCGTACCTGCTCATCGGGCACTACGCGGACCGCAAGGCGAGCCGCCGCGCCGCCATGCAGGCGATCATCGTGACCACGGCAGGCGGCCTGGCGATGCTCGTGGGCGTCGTCATCCTGGGCCAGGCGGCGGGCACGTACTCGATGTCGGCGGTCATCGCCGACCCCCCGGCGGCGTCCTCGGTGGTGGTCGCCGCGGTCGCGTGCCTGCTCGCGGGCGCCGCGACCAAGTCCGCACTGATCCCGTTCCACTTCTGGCTGCCCGCGGCCATGGCCGCGCCGACGCCGGTCAGCGCGTACCTGCACGCCGCGGCCATGGTGAAGGCCGGCGTCTACCTGGTCGCACGGTTCGCCCCCGCGTACTCCGAGCTGCCGGTGTGGCGCTGGACGATCGTGGTGCTCGGCTGCGGGACGCTGCTGCTCGGCGGGTACCGCGCCCTGCGCCAGCACGACCTCAAGCTCGTGCTCGCGTTCGGCACCGTGAGCCAGCTCGGCCTGATCATCCTGCTCGTCGGCCTGGGCACGCAGGCGACCGCGCTCGCCGGCCTGGCGATGCTCGGTGCCCACGCGATGTTCAAGGCGGCGCTGTTCCTCGTCGTCGGCACGGTCGACGTCGCGTGCGGCACCCGTGACCTGCGGCGCCTGTCCGGCGTGGGGCGTGCCCTGCCGTGGACCGCGCTCGCCGGTGGCCTGGCCACCGCGTCGATGATCGGGCTGCCGCCGTTCGCGGGGTACGTCGCCAAGGAGGCCGGCCTCGAGGGGGTCGCCCACCTCGAGGACGGCACGGTCGGCTGGATCGTCCTGGCGGCCGTCGTCGTCGGGTCGGCACTCACCGTCGCGTACGGGCTGCGGTTCTGGTGGGGGGCGTTCGCGACCAAGGCCGCGCTCGTGCCGCAGTCCAAGACGCAGGACTCCGAGGGCGTCGCGACCACGACGTCGCTCGCCGCGGGCGGGGACGAGTCCGTCGAGCCGGCGCCCGTGACGCACCCGTCGTTCGTGCTGACGTGGCCCGCGCTGATCCTGTCGTTCCTCGGGCTGGCCGTCGCGCTGCTCCCGCAGCTCGGCGAGCACCTGCTCGCGCCGTACGCGGCCACGTACCCGGTCGGCGAGCCCGGGCACCTGCTGCTGTGGGGCGGGTTCGGCCTGGTGCTGTGGCTCACGGTCGGCATCCTGGCCGCCGGTGGCCTGCTGTTCCTCGTGCGGGACAAGGTCGAGCGGTGGCAGGCGCGCGTGCCGCACCTGCTCGAGGCCGACCACACCTACCGCCGCTCGATGCGCAAGCTCGACGACCTCGCGGCCGACGTCACGGCCGTCACGCAGCGTGGTTCGCTGCCCCTGTACCTCGGCGTCATCCTGTTCACCTGGGTCGTGTCGGTCGGGTCCGCGCTGATCGTCGGGACGTCGCTGCCCACCGAGGTCCGCCCGTGGGACTACGCGGCGCAGACGGTCTTCGCGGGGGCGGCCATCGTCTCGGCGATCCTCGTGGCGCGTGCGCGCCGCCGCCTCAAGGCCGTCATCCTCGCCGGCATCAGCGGGTACTCGATCGCCGGCATGTTCCTGCTCTACGGCGCCCCCGACCTCGCGGTGACCCAGGTGCTCGTGGAGACGATCACGCTCGTCGTCTTCGTGCTCGTGCTCCGGCGCCTCCCCCCGTACTTCTCGGACCGGCCGCTGGCGACGTCCCGGTGGCTGCGGCTCGGGCTGGGCCTGGCGGTCGGGCTCGTCGTCGCCGGGGTCGCGCTCATCGCGCCGTCGGCCCGCATCCACGCACCGGTGTCCGCCGACTTCGCGACCGAGGCCTACGAGTTCGGCGGCGGCAAGAACATCGTGAACGTGACGCTCGTCGACATCCGCGCCTGGGACACGATGGGTGAGATCTCGGTGCTGCTCGTGGCCGCGACCGGCGTCGCCTCGCTGGTCTTCCTGTCCGCCCGCGGCGGCCGGATCTTCCGCGAGCGCGAGGCGCCCGCCGACCGCGCCGTGTGGGGCGGGACGCCGGACCCGATGGCCTCGCTGCGTCGCCCGAGCAGCGCGCCGGCCGAGGCCGACCCGGACGTCGACGCACCCACGACCCCGTCGCGGGGCACCAACCGGGCGGTGGGCTCGCGGGCCCGCGAGTGGCTGCGCGCCGGGCGCACGGTCGCGCCGCAGCGGCGCTCGGTGATCTTCGAGGTCGTCGTGCGCCTGCTGTTCCACACGATGATCGTGTACTCGGCGTTCCTGCTGTTCAGCGGGCACAACCAGCCCGGTGGCGGGTTCGCCGCCGGCCTGGTGACGGGCATCGCGCTGGCGGTCCGGTACCTCGCCGGCGGGCGCTACGAGCTGGGCGAGGCCGCGCCCGTGCAGCCGGGTGTGCTGCTCGGCACGGGCCTGTTCCTGTCGGCCGGCGTCGGACTCGTCGCGCTGTTCGTCGGCGGCAACGTCCTGGAGTCCTGGATCTTCGAGTTCCAGCTCCCGGTCTGGGGCGAGGTCAAGCTCGTCACCAGCCTGTTCTTCGACGTGGGGGTGTACCTCGTGGTCGTCGGGCTCGTGCTCGACATCCTGCGCAGCGTGGGGGCCGAGATCGACCGTCGCGCCGAGACCGGGGAGGACGACGTCGCCGAGCACGCCGTCAGCGGCTACGACCACGTCGTGGTCGCGCGGGGCCGGGGCGGCGACTCCGGCCCGCCGCCGGACCGGGGCGGCACGAACGCGGGGGTGGTCCCGTGACCGACGTCGTCATGAGCCCCAACATCGTGTTCGTCGTGACGATCGGCGTGCTGTTCACGGTCGGCGTCTACCTCGTCCTGGAGCGCAGCCTGACGCGCATCCTGCTGGGCATCGTCCTGCTCAGCAACGGCACCAACCTGCTGATCCTCGTCGCGGGCGGGGCCGCCGGTGCGCCGCCGATCATCGGGGTCGCGTCCGACCGGCCGATGAGCGACCCGCTGCCGCAGGCCCTGATCCTCACGGCGATCGTCATCACGCTCGGGCTGACGGCGTTCCTGCTGGCGATGGCCTACCGGTCGTGGCAGCTGCACCGTCACGACGAGGTGCAGGACGACGTCGAGGACCGCCGCATCGTCCGGCTGGCGGCGCGCGACGAGCGCGCCTTCGAGGACGACGACACCGAGTCCGACGGCGAGACGCTCGACGAGGAGGCCGCCACCGCGCGCGACGAGATGGACGAGGGCGGCGCCTTCGACGAGGCACCGTCAGAGCGGCCGCCGCCGCGCACCGACCACACGCACCGGGAGGAGGGACGATGACCGACTGGAGCTGGCTCGTCCCCCTGCCCGTGGTGCTGCCGCTCTCGGCCGCGGGCCTGGCGCTGGCGCTGTACCGCCGTCCGCGCCTCCAGCGGATCGTGACGCTCGCGACCCTGACGCTCGTGGCGATCGTGTCGGCCACGCTGCTCGTGATCGCGGACGCCGGGCCGGTCGTCGTCGAGGTCGGCGACTGGGCGGCGCCCGTCGGGATCAGCCTCGTCGCGGACCGCCTCTCGGCGCTGATGCTCACGGTCTCGTCGGTCGTGATCCTGTGCGTCCTCGTCTACTCCCTGGCCCAGGGCCGGGAGGACGGCGAGCGGTTCGCGCCCATCTCGATCTTCCACCCGACGTACCTCGTGCTGTCCGCGGGCGTCGCCAACGCGTTCCTGTCGGGGGACCTGTTCAACATCTACGTCGGCTTCGAGATCCTGCTGGCCGCGTCGTACGTGCTCATCACGCTGTCCGGCACGACGGAGCGCATCCGCGCGGGCACGATCTACGTCGTCGTCGCGATCCTGTCGTCCGTGCTGTTCCTCGTCGCGATCGCCGCGATCTACGCGGCCGTCGGCACGGTGAACCTCGCGCAGCTCGCGATCCGGCTGCAGGAGATCGACCCCGGTGTGCGGCTCGTGCTGCAGTCGATGCTGCTCCTCGCGTTCGGGATCAAGGCCGCCGTGTTCCCGCTGTCGTCCTGGCTGCCCGACTCTTACCCGACGGCGCCCGCGCCGGTCACCGCGGTGTTCGCGGGCCTGCTGACCAAGGTCGGCGTCTACGCGATCATCCGCACCCAGACGCTGCTGTTCCCCGGCGGGGCGCTCGACGACATCCTGCTGTGGGTAGCGCTGGCGACGATGGTCGTCGGCATCCTGGGCGCCGTCGCGCAGGACGACGTCAAACGTCTGCTGTCGTTCACCCTGGTCAGCCACATCGGCTACATGGTGTTCGGCATCGCGCTGGGCAGCGTCCACGGCTGGACCGCGGCCATCTACTACGTCGCGCACCACATCACCGTGCAGACGGCGCTGTTCCTCGTCGTCGGCCTGGTCGAACGCTTCGGCGGGACGACGTCGCTGGACCGCCTCGGTGGCCTGGCGAAGATGACACCCGTCCTGGCCGTCCTGTTCTTCGTCCCCGCGATGAACCTGGGAGGGATCCCGCCGTTCTCCGGGTTCCTCGGCAAGGTCGGGCTGCTGGAGGCGGGTGTCGAGGTGGGCACACCCGTGGCGTACGCGCTCGTCGTCGGGTCCGTCGTCACGTCGCTGCTCACGCTCTACGCGCTCATCAAGGCGTGGAACAAGGCGTTCTGGCAGAGCCCGCCCGAGGAGCTGCCGGCCAACCGGGTGCCGGTCATGATGGTCGCGCCGACCGCGGCGCTCGTCGTGTTCAGCCTCGCGCTGACCGTCTTCGCCGGTCCGCTGTACGCCTACACGGGCCGCGCGGCGCAGACCCTGGAGTCCCGCTGGCCGTACATCGAGGCGGTCCTGCCCGACGGTCAGCGCGGCGAGGGCGAGTCCCAGCGTGCGGCCGAGGACGCCACCGAGGACGCCACCGAGGACGCCACCGAGGACGCGGAGGTCGGCGGATGAGCCTGCACCCGCGCCGCACCGGCTGGCGCTTCCAGTGGGCGACGATCGCCTGGCTCACCGTCGTGTGGGTGCTGCTGTGGGGCGACGTGACCTGGGGAAACATCGTCAACGGGGCCCTGCTGGGTCTGCTCGTGACGGTCGGTCTGCGGATGACGCCCGTCGACTTCCACGGTCGCGTGCACCCCGTCGGGCTGCTGGTCCTGCTGGGGCGGTTCGCGGTCGACCTCGTGCGGGCGTCGTTCGAGGTCAGCATCGTCGCGCTGCGCCCCCGGTACACGCCGCGGGGCGCGGTCATCTGCGTGCAGCTGCGCAGCCACTCCGACCTGTACCTGACCATGACGGCCGAGCTCGTGTCCCTCGTGCCCGGGTCGATCATCGTCGAGGCGCACCGCCTCACCGGTCGGCTGTACGTGCACGTCCTGGACGTGGAGACCAGCGGCGGTGTCGAGAAGGCCCGGCAGTCCGTCCTGGACCAGGAGGCGCGGGTGCTGCGGGCGCTCGCGTCCGACGAGGAGCTGGCGGACGCGGGCCTGCAGCGCCGGCGCCGCGACCGGGAGGTGGCGTCACGATGAACCCGTTCGACGTCGTCGTCGTGGTCGGCGGTGTGCTGCTGACCCTGGGTGCGGCCTTCGCGATCGTGCGCGCGGAGAAGGGTCCCTCGATCCTCGACCGCACGGTCGCGCTCGACATCGTCGTGACGACGATGATCGCCGGCGTCGCGCTGTACGCCGCGTACTTCCGCCGCGCGGACGTCGTGCCGCTGCTCGTGGTGCTCTCGCTCGTCGGGTTCGTCGGGTCGGTCACCGTCGCGCGGTTCGCGGCCGTGGAGCCCGAGGGTGAGGGGCGCGTCCGCACGCGCGAGGAGGTCGCCGCCGAGGAGGCGGAGAAGCGCCGCCTCGAGCAGCAGGAGGAGGAGACGCGCCGTCGGCGGCGCCGGGCGGTCGAGGACGAGGTGCGCGTGGCCGAGGACGAGCGACGTGCGGTCGAGGACGAGCGGCGCGCGGCCGAGGACGAGACGCGGGCGGCCGAGGACGAGGCACCCGTGGCCCCGAGCGCGCGGGACACCATCGAGGCGGAGCCGGACGACGAGCACCACGGTGGTCCGGCCGACGAGGAGGCACGATGACGCCGGTGTGGGAGACGGCTGCGGACGTCGTGTCGGTCGTCTGCCTGCTGGGGGGTGCGTTCTTCGCGTTCGCCGCCGGCGTGGGGGCCCTGCGCTTCCCCGACCTGCTGGCGCGCATGCACGCCGGCACCAAGCCGCAGGTGCTGGGCCTGGTGCTGGTGCTCATCGGCCTGGCGCTGCGGCTGCGCGAGGGTGGCGCGGTGTGGGCGCTCGTGCTCGTCGCGGTCTTCCAGATGCTGACGGCGCCGGTCGCCGCCCACATGGTCGGACGCGCGGGCTTCCGCACGGGGAAGGTCCGCAACGACCTGCTGGTGGTCGACGAGCTGTCGCGCGACCTGGACGACACCCAGTCCGGCGGGCCGCGCCGCGGCGAGGACGTCTGAGCGGCGCGTCCGCGCCTCCTCAGCGCGCGAAGACCGACCTGACGCGGATCCCGAACTCGCGGCGCAGCGCGCGGCTCGCCGCGAACCACCCGCCGAGCCCGTGGACGCCCGGCCCCGGCGGGGTCGCGGCGGAGCACAGGTAGACCCCGTCGACCCCCGTCGCGTAGGGGTCGAGCGCCGCGGTGGGGCGCGCGACCATCTGCTGCAGGCCGACCGCCCCGGTCGCGATGTCGCCCCCGACCCAGTTCGCGTTGTGGTGCGACATCTGCGACGCCGGGACGCAGCGCGACGCCACGACGACGTCGCGGAAGCCGGGCGCGTAGCGCTCGATGTGCCGCGTGATCGCCTCCGTCACGTCCACGTCCGACCCGGCGGGCACGTGCGCGTACGTCCACAGGGGCCGCAGCCCGGCGTGCTCGCGGCCCGGGTCGACGACCGACGGGTCGCTCGCGAGCACCATCGGCAGCTCGGCGTGCCGCCCCGCGTCCACGTCGGCCTCCGCGCGGGCCATCTCCGCGCGCGTACCGCCGACGTGCACGGTGCCCGCCCTGCCCACGTCGGGGTGCTCCCACGGCACGGGACCGTTCAGCACGAAGTCGACCTTGGCCGCGCCGTTCCCGTGCCGGTAGCGCTCGAACGCCGCACGCCTCCGTGCGGGCAGCTCGTCGCCCAGGACGTCCACGAGGCCGCGGGGCGTCGTGTCGAACAGGTAGCAGCCGGCGGGGGGCAGGTCCCGGCGTGAGCGCACCGGGTGGTCGGTGACGACCGTGCCGCCGTGCGCGACGAGGTCGTCGACGAGAGCCCGCACGATCGCACCCGACCCGCCGCGCGGGATCGGCCAGCCCTGGCCGACGTGCGCGAGCGCGGCCAGCAGCAGCGCGGTCCCGGCGGCCGCGGGACTGGGCAGGGGGGAGATCGCGTGCGCGGCGACGCCGGTCAGGAGCGCGGGTGCGACGTCGCCGCGGAACCGCACGTCCCACGCGGGCGTCCCCTGCTCGAGCACACCGAGACCGAACCGCAGGGCACCGGGCAGCCCGGCGGGCAGCAGCCCCGCGGGCAGCGTGCGCTTGTCGAACAGCGCCGCGCGCACGACGTCAGGGCTGTGCCGCGACAGCTCGCCGACGAGCGAGCGCCAGGCGGGGCCGTCCGCACCGAGGCCCGCGACCGTCCGGTCGAGGTCGTGCCAGGCGAGGCCCGCGCGGCCGCCCGGGAGCGGCTGCGCGAACGACACCTCGGGGACCAGCAGGTCGACGCGCCGTGCGAGCCCGAAGGCCTGGAAGAACGGTGACGCCCACGCCATGGGGTGGACGGCGGAGCACACGTCGTGGACCACGCCGTCCGCGAGGCCGAGATCGAGCGTGCGGGAGCCGCCGCCCACGGTCGGCTGGGCCTCGAGGACCGTGACCGACAGGCCCGCGCGAGCCATCGTGACCGCTGCGGCGAGGCCGTTGGGGCCGGAACCGACGACGACGACGTCCATGGCGGGGCGCCGGAGCGCTAGCGGCCGGCCCGTCCCGCGAGCTTCGCGGCGCCGCGCGTCGCGATGACGCGGGACAGCGAGATGGCGGCACCGCTGATCACGGCGGCGGCGGCGACCTCGCTGAACTTGATGTCGTCGGCGGTCGAGTCGGGCGCCGGCGGCTCGTGGCCCTTCGCCTTCCTCCAGGCCGCGTTGATGATCTTCTGCACGGCCCAGGCGGCGATGAGCGTGACGCCCGCGCCGACGATCTTCGCCGTCATCGACTGCTTCTGCCCGTCGTCCGACATGGCACCTCCCGTGTGTGCGTCCGGGACGACCGTACCGGTCGCGGGCCGGACGCACAGGTCGACGGCGTGCTCGCGCTCACCGCGCCCGTCCGCCCTGGGGTGTGCCCGGCACACCCGAGCGTGGTGCCCCCGGCGGGCCTGCCGTCACGGAAGTGTGACCTCGTGCCCGGCTCGTGCCGGGGTGCCCTGGTTCCTCACCCTGACCGCGAACCGAACTGGACGTTCGTCCTGTTCAATCGTCGGACGTCCGAGGAGTGGGTGCACGTGGGTACGCAGATGCAGGTCACAGGCATGGCACGGCGGTGGGTGGCGGCGCTGGTCGCGGCCGCGCTCGTGGCGACGATGAGTCTGGTCGGGGTCCTGACGGTGGCGCCCGCGGCCGCCGCGGCCGGCGGCCTGCGCCTCGACGGCGGGCCCGTGACGGTCCTCGCCGGTGAGGACGCACGTCTGTCCTTCGTGGCGGGTCACGTCGACGGGGCGACGGACGTCGCCTACAACGTCGGGTTCGCCGTCACCCTGCCGCCGGGAGCCACGTACGCCCCGGGATCGACCGACCCCGCGGCATCCGGTGACCCGCGCGTCACCACGGTGCGCCCGAGCGGCGTCGCGAGCACCTGGTACGAGGTCCTCACCTGGGAGAACGTGGCCGACCTCGTGATCGGCGGCAGCGTGCCCCTCGCGTTCGGCGTCGACATCGACGAGGCCCGGTTCCCCGTCGGCTCGACGCTCCCGGTCGCCGCGACCGTCCACGGTTCCGCCGACGAGCGGAACGTCCCGCGCCCCGTCGTCGACTCCACCGGGACCGCACCCGTCATCAGCCTCCCGGCGACGTTCGCCTCGGGTACCGGGACGTCGCACGTGCGGGTCGTGCCCCTCGAGCTCGAGAAGGACGAGGAGAGCCCCGAGGCCGAGGTGCTGCGCGGCGTCGGGACGCAGTCGTCGGTGTGGACGCTGACGGTGCGCACCGCCCCCGCGGCGGGCACCGACGACGTCCTCGTCGTCGACCACCTGCCGGCGGCGCTGCAGCTGCTGGGCTGCGAGAGCCTCAGCCGGCCCCTGGACTGCGACGACGCGCTCGTCGGCACGTCGGTCGTGGTGGACCCGCCCGGACTGCCCGCGGGCGTGTGGACGCGCGTCGAGTGGAACCTGGGCGCCGTGCCCGCCGGCACCGACGTGACGATCCGCTACCGGGCGGCCGTGGGGCCGCAGGAGCTCGTCGCCGACGGCACCTTCACCGGCGCCTCGACGCGCCACCTCGCTGCGGGCGGCGCGGTCACGAACCACGCGGCCGTCACCGGCACGTACCGGGGCGCGGTCGCCCGTCCCGCCGCGGCGGACGTGCACGTCACCGCCGAGCACACCGTCGAGGTGCGGGACGTCGCGCTCGTGAAGTCCACGACCGCCACCGGCTTCACCGAGCAGTCCGACGCGCGCTTCGCCCTGCTCGTGCGCGTCGGCGAGTACACCGACGCCACGTCCGTCCTGGTCACCGACGTGATGCCCGACGGCACGTGCCCGTACGTCGAGCCCGGCACCGCGACGTCGGGCCCGTGGCCGTCGGACTGCGCCGCGCTGCCCGCGCGCGACGTCGTCGGCGCGACCATGACGACGTCCGTCGCCCACGGCGACGGCACCTTCACGTCCCAGCTCGTGCTCGACGACGTCGGGCACGACGGCGACGTGACCGTCGAGTACGACGTGTACCTGCGCGCCACCCGCCACGACGGCACGCCCACCTCCACGGGCGACACCTTCACCAACGCGGCCGTCGTCACCGCCACGACGTCGCCCGTCCCCGGGACCCCGGAGGACGGGCCCGTCGCCGTCGAGGACGACTCGTCGGCGACCCTCGCGTCGGACCTGCCGGTCCTGGTCAAGCGCGTGTGGGCGAACCCGGACCGCACGCCCCTGACCGGCGTCGCGCAGTGCTCCGCGCTGGCGGGGGCCGACTGGTCCGCGACGTCGCAGCCCGTGGTGCGCCTCGGCGACCTCCTGTGCTTCCGCGTCGAGGTCGCGGCGGCGGACGGCGTCGCGCTGCGTGAGGCCGTCGTGCGGGACTTCGTGCCGGTCGGCACCGAGTTCGTCGAGGGTGTCGTGGCGTCCAACCCCACGGGTGTCACGGTGCAGCAGGTCGTCGAGGACGGCGCGCCCGCGCCGGCGTGGCGCATCGGCGACACCGTGCACGACGGCTGGTTCCTGCCCGCGGGTGCGCGCGTCGCGATCGACGTGCTCGCGCGCGTGACCGAGACGAGCCCCACGCAGCGCGACGTGATGGGCAACCTCGCGAAGCTGCGGGCACGCGAGCTCGACGGCAGTGCGCTCGCGCTGCGCGACGAGGTGGGCTTCGTGGTGGCGCCCGCCGTGCCGCTGGCGCTCGACAAGACCGTCCAGGGTGGCGGCTCCGTCCAGACCGGCCACCTCGTCGTCCGCGAGGGCCTCGGCCTCACGTACCGCGTGGCCGTGACCCACGGCGGCAGCGCCGCCGACGACACGGCGCACCCCCTGGACTCCGTGGAGGTGGCCGACGCGCTGCCCGCGGGGTTCACGTGTGACGACCTCGTCGCGCCCGCCCCGGACTGCACCGACGACGAGCGCGTGCGGATCGGCGGGACGTCGACGACCCGCTCGCTCGTGACCTGGTCCCTGGACGGCGCCGCGCTCGGCGCGGACGGCCTGCTGACCGTCGGCGAGACCGTGACGCTCGCGTACGACCTCACGGTGCCGTCGCCGCTGTCGGTGTCGTCGCGGCACGTCAACACCGCGTCCGTGACGCGGTACACGTCCCCCACCACCGACGGGCGGCCGGGCGCCGCACCCACGGCCTACGTGCCCGAGGGCGCGCTCACCGGCAGCGGGACGCCCAACGCGCCCGCCGCGACGGACACCGCCAGGCTGTCCCTCCCGGACGCGGGCGTCACCAAGGCGCTCGTCTCCACCGGCCCCGACGAGGTCGGCAACGGGCCCGCGCAGGCGACCGTCGGCGAGGTCGTCACCTTCCGGTATACCGCGACCCTGGCGGCCGGCACGAGCCTGTTCGCCGGGCGTCTGACGGACACGCTGCCCACCGGCGGCACGTTCGCGGTCACGGGCGCGTCAGCGCAGGTGCCCGCGGGTGCGACCGTCGACACCACCGCGACGTGCACGCCCGCGGCGACGGTCTTCTGCCTCGACACGACGACCGGTGAGCTGCGGTTCCCGCCCGTGTGGACCAACGGCACCGCCGCCACCCAGGAGTTCGCCGTCACCCTCACCGGCCGGGTCGCCGACGTCGCCGGGGCGACCGATGGTGCCGACCTCCTCGACACGGCGACGCTGACGAGCCGCGACTCGGCGACGGACGGCACGGACCGCACGCGCGCCACGGACACGGCGGAGGTCGGAGTCGTCCTGCCCGCCCCGACCGTGGCGAAGACACCGCTGGACGCGGCCGGCCGGCCCGTGGACCCGCTGGCCGTGGGCGCCGGCCAGACGGTGACGTTCGAGCTCACGGCGTCGAACGGCGAGAACCGTCCGCCGGCGCACGACACGGTCGTCGTCGACTGCCTGCCGACGGACCTGACGCTCGTGACGCCGCTGCCCGCCGGCCTGACGGCTGGGACCGCCACCGACGCCGACGACCCGTGCGAGTCGGGCCGTACCACCGTGACCTGGGCGGTCGGCACGCTCGAGGGGGGCGCGTCCGCGGTCACGACGTACCAGGCGGTCGTCGACCCGGGCTCGGCCGGTGGCACCACGTCCGTCAACACCGCGCGTCTGACGGCCTCGACGCTCGCGAACGGCGCGAACGGCAGCGGCCACGAGCGGGTGCTCACCTCGTCCGACACGGGGACGGTGCGCGTGCCCGTCGCCGAGGGTTCCAAGGTCGCGGACCGCGACACCGCGGTGCCCGGCGAGACGATCACGTGGACGCTGCGCACGACGCTGCCGCCGCACGCCAACTTCTACGACCTCGCGGTGCTCGACACCGTGCCCGCGGGCCTCGCACCGGCCGTCGAGGACTCGACGGTCACGTGCACCTACCCGGACGCGACCACCTGGGACTGCGGCACGCCGACGCCCGTCACGGCCGCCGGCGCGGCCGGGACCACGCTGGCCGCGTGGGTGCTGGGCGACGTCCCGGCGGACGTGCTCCCGCGTGACGTGACGGTGACGTTCACGTCGACCGTCGCCGCGGCGGGCCGCCTGACCGCGGGCGACGCCGTGACCAACACCGCGACGCTCGGCTGGTTCGCCACCGGCGCGACGCGGACCGTGGGCCCCACGACGACGTACAACCGAACGGCGGTCATCGGCACGGACAGCGTGACCGTCGACGAGCCGCGCGTCACGGTCGACAAGTCCGTCTCGGACGCGACCGTGGAGCCCACGCAGGTGGTGACCTACACGGTGACCACCAGTGCCGCGACGGCCGCACCGCACGGCGAGGTCGCCCACGACGTCACGGTCGTCGACACAGTCCCGGCGGGCGTCGTCCCGCTCGCGGACGACGACGACGCGCCCGCGGCCACGGGTGACGTGGTCGGCGGCGGCACGTGGGACGCGACCGCTCGCACCATCACGTGGACGCACGCGGCCATCACGCCCGGCACGCCGGTGGTGCGCACGTACGACGCGCGCCTGGCCGACGCGGACGAGCTCACGGGCGCCCGGCTGACCAACTCCGTCCGTGCCCAGGAGTGGGCGTCGCTCGACCCCGCCACGCCCGGCGGCCGGACGTACAACCCGAGCGCGCCGGCCACGGCCGCCGTGACGCCGCAGCTGCCGCTGGTGAACACCACCAAGACGCAGGTGGGCGCCAACCCGGTGTACGTCGGCGACGAGGTCGCCTTCGAGGTGCGCTTGCGCAACGCGGGCGGCGCGACGGCCGCGACGCTGGGCCTGCGCGACCTGCTGCCGGACGCCTGGGAGTACGTCGCGGGCAGCGCGACCGTGCAGGTGCCGTCCGCCGCGGCCGTGGCGCTCGGCGACCCGGCGGTGTCGGGCCAGGTGCTGACCTGGTCGCTGGTCGGTGGGCCGGCGCTCGACCTCGCGCCCGGCGCCACGGTCGTCGTCACCTACCGCGCGACCCCGACCGCCGCGGCGCTGCACGCCACGGGCTCGGCCGTCGCGCACCGCAACACGGCCGTGGTCACCGACGTCACCGACCTCGCGGGCGGCACGTCCTACGACGGCGGTGACGGCTCGTACGTCGGCACCACCGGCACGGCCACGGCACGCCTGCACGCCGCGGACCTGCGGATCGCGAAGACGCACTCGACGTGGGTCGCCGGCACGTCCACCAACACGTGGACCGTCACCGTGACCAACGCCGGCCCCGACCCCGCGGTCGGGGTGCGCGTGTCCGACGTCATCGGCACCCTGCCGACGGGGGTCTCGGTCGTGTCCGTCGCGGGCACGGGCTGGACCTGCGTGGCACGCGGTGGCGACCTGCAGACGGGCGCCGACTGCACCCGCACCGCGTCTCTCGCGAGCGGCGCCTCGGCGTCCGTCACGGTGACCGTCGCCCTGGCCGCCGACGTCGCGTCCGGCACGGAGGTGGCGAACACCGCGTCCGTCTCGACGCGGACGTACGACCCGCTCCCCTCGAACGACACGACCACGGACACCGCGACCGTCACGACGCAGGCGGACCTCCTGGTCACGAAGACGGGCCCGGCCTCCGTGGCCGCCGGTGCGCTCGCGACGTGGGACGTCACCGTCCGCAACGCCGGACCGTCGGTGTCGCGAGGCAGTGCCGGCGCACCGGTCGTGCTGACCGACACCCTGCCCGCCGGCGTGAGCGTCACGAGCATCACCCCGACGGGCGCGACGTGCGACGAGGCTCCCGACGGTGTGCTGACGTGCCTGCGCACCAGCGACCTCCCGGTCGACGGGACGTTCACGGTCCAGGTGACGGCCCGCGTCGACGCGGCGCTCGTCGCCGCCGACGGCCCGCTCGTCAACACCGCCGAGGTCACCCCCGTGACGTCGCAGGGCCCCAACACGCGGCGCGACGTGCACACGACGTCGACGGCGATCACGCACGCCGAGCAGCTCGGGGTCACCAAGGCGCTGGTCGGGGAGCTCGTCCCCGGACAGCCGGCGACCTACCGGGTGACGGTCCGCAACGACGGCCCGTCCGTCGCGCGCGGCGTCGTCGTGACGGACGACCTGCCGACCGGCCTGAGGTTCGCGGGCGGGGTCACCCCGGCCGCCGCGTGGGACTGCACGGGCACCACGTCGGTGACCTGTGAGCTCGACACCGACCTCGGGGTCGGCGCGACGGCGTCCTTCACGTTCGACGTGACGGTCGCGTCCTCGGTCGTCGGCGACGTCGAGAACACGGCCGTCGTCGGGTCGACGTGGCAGGCGGACCAGGACGACGACACCGTCACCAGCGGTCCGCGGGTGCTGGCCGACCTGGGCATCACCAAGACCCACACGGGCACGGTGCTGCGCGCCGGCGAGGGCACCACGTTCCGGATCACGGTGACCAACCACGGCCCGTCCGACGCGCCGGGGCCGATCACGGTGACCGACGAGGTCCCGGCCGGTCTGCCGGTCGACGGCGCGGTGACCGCCGACGCGGGCACGTGCAGCGTCGGGGCGGCCCTGCCGTGGGGCGCACAGCCCGTGACGTGCACGCTGCCCGCCGGCCTGGACGCCGGTGACAGCTGGGCGATCGACGTGCCCGTCGCGGTCCCCGCCGACGCGCCGGAGGCGACGCACACCAACACCGCGGTCGTGAGCGGCCCGACGGACCTCGACGAGGGCGACGACGTGCAGCCGAACACGGCCACCGACACGCTCGACGTCGTGCGCCGCGCGGACGTCGCGGTCGTCAAGACCGCGGGCGCCACCAGCGTCGTCGCGGGCACCGACGTCACGTACACGCTCGCCGTGGGCAACGCCGGTCCGTCCGTCGCCGCCGCGACCGTGGTGCGCGACGTCCTGCCCGCCACGCTGGCCCCGGTGAGCGCGGCGGTGCCGGGTGACCCGGACGCGTGCACCGTGACGGGTCAGACGGTGCGGTGCGAGCTCGGTGACGTCGCGCCGGGCGCGACCCCGACCGTCACCGTGGTCGCCACCGTGCGCTCGGGCGTCGCGGACGGCTCGACGGTCGTCAACACCGCGACCGTCGCGTCCACCACGACCGACGTCGACGGCACCGGGCCGAGCAGCGACGAGGACGACGCGAGCATCGCGACGACCACGGCGGCCGAGCTCTCGCTCACCAAGTCGCCCGCGAGCCAGCAGCTGCGGGCCGGCGCGGACGCGACGTTCACGCTCGTCGCCACCAACGACGGGCCGTCGGACGTGGCCGGGCCCGTGACGATCACGGACACCCTGCCCGCCGGCACGAGCCTGGTCGCGACCACGACGCCGACCGGCGCGCCGGCCTGGGAGTGCGCCGCGCCCGTGGGGCAGGTCGTCACCTGCACCCTGGGCGACGGCACGGCAGGGCTCACGGCCGGTGCGTCCGCACCGGGCCTGGTCCTGGTCACGCGCGTCGCGCCCGACCTCGACCCGGTGACGCTCACCAACTCGGCCGTCGCGTCGTCGCCGCTCAGCGGTGACTCCGACCCGGCGACCGCGGACGTCGTGGTCACGACATTCGCCGACCTCGGCGTCACCAAGTCGCACGTCGCCACCCCGGTCGCGGGGCGGTCCTTCCAGTGGGCCGTCACGGTCCGCAACGGCGGCCCGTCCGACTCGCGCGCGGACGCCGACGACCCGATCGTCGTCGTCGACCGCCTGCCGTTCGGCGTGACCTTCGCGGCCACCGGTCTGACCCACGACGGGTTCACGTGCGCCGCCGGAGCACCGGTCGACGTCGGCGGCACCCTGCACGCCACCGTGCGCTGCGAGCGGCCCACCACGCTGCCCGCCGGCGCCGAGGCGACGTTCCAGGTGCCCGTGCTGCTCGACCCCCACCTGCTCGGCGACGTGACCAACACGGTCACCGTCACGCCCGGCCTGACGCCGCAGCCCGCGGACGCCGTGCTGCCGGACACGGCGACCGACACGATCGACGTCACCGGCATCGCGGACCTGGGGCTCGTGAAGTCCCTGGTGACGCCGACCGTCGACGTGGTCGCGGGGCTGCCCGTGCAGTGGCGGCTCGACGTCACCAACCACGGCCCGTCGACGAGCCGCGCGGACGCGACGACCCCGCTGGTGGTCGTCGACACGCTGCCCGCCGGTGTGCGGGACGTGACGGCGAGCGGTGCGGGCTGGGCCTGCACGGTCGACGCGGCCGAGGTCACGTGCGAGCGGACGACCGACCTGCCGGTCGGGGCGGCGCCCGCGATCACGGTCGACGCCGTGGTCGCGTCGGGCACCACCGCCGCGCTGCCCAACACCGCCACGGTGACGCCCGGCAGCACCCCGCAGCAGGACCCCGCCCCGATCGGCCCGGGGGAGCCCGACACCGACGACGTCACCGTGACGCCGACGACGCGGGCGGACCTGCGGCTCGACAAGTCCGTGACGGCCGAGCCGGTCGCGGGTGCGACGGGCACGTTCCGGCTGCGCGTGACCAACCTCGGGCCGTCGGACGCCGTCGACGTGGTGCTCCACGACACGCTGCCCGCGGGACTGACCGCGACCGGTGTCGTCACGTCGTCCGGCGGGACGACGTGGACGTGCACCGGCACGGTCGTCGTCGAGTGCGCGCTCGACGGGACGCTCCCGGCCGCGACGTCGGTGTGGCTCGACCTCGAGGTGGCCGCCGACCAGGCGCTCACCGGTGACGTCACCAACACCGCGCACGTCACGTCGGGCACGCCCGACCCCGACCCGACCAACGACGGGTCGTCCGTGGTGACCGGCACGGGGACCCTCGCGGCCCTCACGCTGGACAAGTCGCACACCGGAACGGTCCGCGTCGGCGACCCGCTCACGTTCGACCTGGTCGTCGGCAACCGCGGCCCGTCGCAGGCGCGCGGCGTCACGCTCGAGGACCTGGTCCCCGCGGCGCTCGACGTGACGGGCGTGCGGTCGGCCGACCCGGCGTGGGTCTGCTCGACCGGAACGCCCGGCGCGAGCGGCACCCCCGTGCTGTGCGTGCGTGCCGAGCTCGACGCGCGCACGACCGCCCCGCCGGTGCACGTCGACGTCGTCGTCACCGCCGCCGCCTACCCGGGCGTCACCAACACCGCGACGGTCGTCTCGGCGACGCCGTCCGTCGACGACCCGACGGGCGCCCGCGCCACGGACGACGACACGCTCGACGTCCCGGCGCAGGTCGCGCTGCACCTGAGCAAGGCGCTCGACGGGACGCACCTGCAGGCCGGCGCCGCGGCGACGTACCTGCTGACGGTCAGCAACGAGGGCCCCACGGCCGACCCCGGGCCGGTCACGATCACCGACGTGCTGCCCGCCGGGCTGCGCCTGGCGTCCACCGACGGTGCCCCGTGCACCGCCGACGGGCGGACCGTCACGTGCACCGTCGACGGGCTCGACGTCGGTGAGCAGGCGACCGTGCGCGTGCACGTCCTCGTCGATCGGGACGCTCCCGCCCAGGTGACGAACACGGCGACCGTCGCCAGTGCGGCCGAGGACGTGGCACCCGACGGCGCCGGCACGGCGTCGGCGCGCGCCGACGTGCGGGCGGTGCCGCTGGCGGTCACGGGTGCGGAGTCCGCCGCGCTCGCGCTGCTCGCGGCGTTCCTGCTGGCCGGCGGTGCGGGTGCCGTGCTCACGGCGCGGCGTGGCCGCGGACGGCACAGCGTCTGAGGGCGGAGCGGAGGCTAGGATCGTCGCGAACGACAGGGGAGCGTCGTCCCGCCGGTGACGGTGGGACGGACGCTGAGAGTGCGGACCACCGCAGACCCTCGAACCTGATCCGGGTGATACCGGCGTAGGGAGTCGGGCTTTCTCTCCTCCCGTGCTCCTCGCCCCGTGGCTGCGCCACGGGGCGAGGAGCACGGGACCCCTCCGATGACGACGGAGGACGACGACCACATGGCCACCCAGAGCCCCCGTAGGTCCCCGCACGCCCGCCGCACCGCGCTCGGTGCGGCGACGTGCGCGGCGCTCGTGACGCTGACCGCGTGCTCCGCCACCGGCGGTGGGACGCCCGAGGCGACCGGCGGCGGCGCCGGGACCGTGACGCTCGTGACCCACGAGTCGTTCGCCCTCTCCGAGGGCCTGCTCGAGCAGTTCGAGGAGGAGAGCGGGCTGGACGTGCAGGTCGTGCAGCAGGCCGACTCCGGCGCGCTGGTCAACCAGCTCGTCCTCACCAAGGACGCGCCGCTGGGCGACCTCGTCTACGGCATCGACAACGCGTTCGCGTCGCGCGCGCTCGACGAGGGCGTCGTGGTCGCGTCCGACCTCACCGCGCCCGCGGCGTCCGACGCGGCCGCGCACGCCGTGCCGGGCGACGACGCCGGCGCGCTGACCGCGATCGACCTGGGCGACGTGTGCCTCAACGTCGACACCGCGTGGTTCGCGGAGCGCGGCGTGCCCGAGCCGACGACCCTGGACTCGCTGCTCGACCCGGCGTACCGCGACCTCGTGGTCGTGCCGGACCCCGTGACGTCCTCCCCGGGCCTGGGCTTCCTGCTCGCGACCGTCGGCGCGTTCGGGGAGGAGGGCTGGGTCGACTACTGGGCCGGCCTGCGCGACAACGGCGTGCAGGTCGCCGACGGCTGGACCGAGGCGTACTACACGGACTTCACCGCCGGCGGCGGCGACGGGCCGCGTCCCGTGGTCGTGTCGTACGCGTCGTCCCCGCCGTTCACGGTCCCCGAGGGCGGCGACGAGCCCACGACGCGCGCGCTGCTCGACACGTGCTTCCGGCAGGTCGAGTACGCCGGGGTGCTGTCCGGGGCGGCCAACCCCGACGGCGCCGCGCAGCTCCTCGACTTCCTGCTGTCCGACGAGGTCCAGGCCGACATCCCGGTGTCGATGTACATGTACCCCGTGAGCTCGGCCGTCGAGCTGCCCGACGAGTGGACGCGCTGGGCGCCGCTCGCGGACGCGCCGTTCGACGTCGCACCCGCGGACGTCGCCACCCACCGGGAGCGCTGGCTCACGCAGTGGTCCGACACGGTGATCGGCTGACCGTGCCGACCGCGCTCGCCGACCGGCCCGCCGCGCACCCTGCCGCTCAGCCCGCGGTGGGGCCGTCGGCGCGCCGGCCGCGGCGCTGGCCGGGCCGGACGGGGTGGGCGCTCGCGGCCGGGGTGCCGCTGCTGTTCCTCACGGCGTTCTTCGTCTGGCCCGTCCTGGAGATCGTCGGGCGGGGGTTCCTCACCGACGGCCGCCTCGACCTGGGCGGGTTCGGCGACGTGTTCGCGCGCCCGCGCACGTGGCGCGTCGTCGGCCAGACGCTCGCGCAGGCCGCGCTCGGCACGGCCGGTGCCGTGCTGCTCGGTGTCCCGGGCGCGTACCTGCTGTACCGCTGCCGGTTCCGCGGGCGCGGCGCGCTGCGCGCGTTCGTCACCGTGCCGTTCGTGCTGCCCACGGTCGTGGTCGGTGTCGCGTTCCGCTCGCTGCTGGTCGACGGCGGGCTGCTCGGCGGGCTGGGCCTGGACGGCACGTTCGCCGCGATCGTCCTGGCGCTCGTGTTCTTCAACTACGCGGTCGTGGTGCGCACGGTCGGCGGCATGTGGGAGCGCCTCGACCCCCGCGCCGAGCAGGCGGCCCGGGCGCTCGGGGCGTCCCCGTGGCGCGTGCTGCGGACCGTCACCCTGCCCGCGCTGGGCCCCGCGATCGCGTCGGCCGCGTCGCTCGTCTTCCTGTTCTGCGCGACGGCGTTCGGGACCGTCCTGGTGCTCGGCGGGCGCCGGTACGGCACGGTCGAGACGGAGATCTGGATCCAGACCACCCAGTTCCTCGACCTGCGGGCCGCGGCCGTGCTGTCGGTCGTGCAGGTCGTCGTCGTGGTCGGTGCCCTCGCGCTCGCCGGCCGTGCGCGTGCCCGCACGGAGCGCGCGCTGACGCTCGGCGCGCCGACCGTGACCACCCGCCCGGTCCACCTGCGCGAGCCGCTCGACGTCGTGGCCGTCGTCGTGACCGTCGTGACCGTGGGCGGCCTGCTCGCGCTGCCGCTGCTCAACCTCGTGGTCCGCTCCCTGCGCACGCCGCGCGGCTGGGGGCTCGACAACTACGCCGCGCTGGGCGTGCCGCAGGACACGCTGGCGGTGTCCGCGTGGCAGGCCGCCGGCACGTCGGTGCGCACCGCCGTCGACGCGACGCTCATCGCCCTGGTCGTCGGCGGGCTCGTCGCGCTCGTCGTGTCGCGGCGCCCCCGCCGCGCGTCGGCCCGCCGCGCCGTCGCCGGGCTCGACGCGCTGTTCATGCTGCCGCTCGGGGTGTCGGCCGTGACCGTCGGGTTCGGGTTCCTCGTGTCCATGGACGCGCCGCTGGGCCTGCCGGTGGACCTGCGCGCCTCACCCGTGCTGGTCGCGGTCGCGCAGGCGGTCGTCGCCGTGCCGCTCGTCGTGCGCACCGTGCTGCCCGTGCTGCGCGCCATCGACCCGCGCCAGCGGGAGGTCGCCGCGACGCTCGGCGCCGCGCCCGGCCGGGTGCTGCGCACCGTGGACCTCGCGGTCGCCGTGCGGGCCGTGGGCCTCGCGCTCGGGTTCGCCTTCGCGGTGTCGCTGGGGGAGTTCGGTGCCACGTCGTTCCTCGCGCGCCCGCAGGAGCCGACGCTGCCGGTCGTCATCTTCCGGCTGCTGGGCCGCCCCGGCGCCGAGAACTACGGGGCCGCGCTCGCGGCGTCCGTGCTGCTGGCCGCCCTGACCGCGGGTGTCGTGGCCGTGTGCGAGCGGCTGCGCCGCCCGGGGATCGGAGGTGCGTGGTGAGCGACGGTTTGCAGGTCGCCGACGTCGTCGTGCGGTACGCGGGTGCGGCGGGGGCGGCCGTCGACGGCGTGGACCTCACCGTGCCGACCGGGGAGGTCGTGGCCCTGCTCGGGCCGTCGGGGTGCGGCAAGTCCTCGCTGCTGCGTGCCGTCGCGGGGCTCGAGCCGCTGGGCGGCGGCGACGTCGCGTGGGACGGCGTGTCGGTCGTCGACGTGCCCGTGCACCGCCGCGGGTTCGGCCTGCTGTTCCAGGACGGGCAGCTCTTCGCGCACCGGGACGTCGCCGGCAACGTCGCGTACGGCCTGCCCGAGCGGCGTGACCGCGCGGCGCGCGAGGCCCGCGTCGCCGAGCTGCTCGACCTCGTCGGGCTGCCCGGCACCCAGCGCCGGGACGTCGCGACGCTGTCCGGCGGCGAGCGGCAGCGCGTCGCCCTGGCGCGCGCGCTGGCACCCCGGCCCCGCCTGCTGCTGCTCGACGAGCCGCTGTCCGCGCTCGACCGCGCCCTGCGCGAGCGGCTCGCGCTCGACCTGCGGGACGTCCTGGTGGCCACGGGCACGACCGCGCTGTTCGTCACGCACGACCAGGACGAGGCGTTCGCCGTCGCCGACCGCGTCGCCGTGATGGACGCGGGCCGGCTGCTGCAGGTCGCCGCGCCCGGTGCGCTGTGGGCGCGGCCGGCGTCCCGGCGCGTCGCGGAGTTCCTCGGGTACGAGGCGTTCGTCGACGTGCCGGCGGCCGGCGCGGACGTGCCGACGGCCGTGCGCGCTCTGGTCGACGCGGCGCGTGACGCCGGCGTCGCGCTGCTGCCGGCCGGCGGGGTGCTCGCGCTCGCGGCGGGCGCGTTCGTCGTCACGCCGGGCCTGCCCCCGGACGCCCTGCCCGGGGGCGTCGGCGGGGGCGTCACAGGGGTCGTCGAGGTGCAGCGCTCGCGGCGCGGGCGCACCGAGGTCGTCGTCGACGTCGACGGGGTCGGACGCGTGAGCGCCCTCGCGCCCGCCGGGTGGACGTGCGCGCCCGGTGCGCGCGTGGCGCTGCGCGTCGATCCCGCTGCGGTCGCGGGGCTGCCCGGCTAACGTCGTGGCACGGGACAGGGCAGTCCCGCCCACCGAGAGCAGCGAGGTGAACGGCATGACCCTCGAGCGTCGTGAGGTCGTCTCCGTCGACATCAAGTCCCCCGTCGCCACCGTGTGGGAGCACCTGCGTGACCCGCGCCTCGTCCGCAGGTGGTTCGGCTGGGACTACGACGGGCTGGACGCGGAGATCCGCGAGATCTTCGTCGACGACGTGCGCGAGGTGCACGACCACACCGACGGCCGCACGACGCGCTCGCTGGTGTGGCGCAACCACGACCGGCTGACCGTCACGGCCCGCGACGACGAGCCCGCCCGCACGCACGTCGTGGTGACGCGGCCCAGCCACGACGGGCTGTCGACGTTCGACGGGGTCTTCGACGAGATGGACGAGGGCTGGATCCAGTTCGTCCACCAGCTCGCGTTCGCGCTCGGCGTCCACCCGGGCCAGGACCGCGTGACGCTCGTGTCGCACGGCATGGACGCCGGCACGCGCAGCGACCCGCTGCTGTTCCGCGCGGGCCTGCACGGCGTGCGGGGCCTGCCGGTCCGCGGTCACGTCGAGGCGACGCGCCCCGACGGGTCCCGCGTCGGCGGCACGGTGTTCTACAAGGGCGATCACCAGGTGGGGATCCACCTGCACGGCATCGCGCAGTCGCTGCTCGTCCTCGTGATCCGCCCCGCGGTCGAGCGGCCGCCGCACGGCACCGTCGACGCGACGCTGTCCACGTACGGCCTGGACGACGAGGTGCTCAGCGAGGCGCGGCGGCGCTGGTCGGGCTGGTGGGCGCTGGGGCACCCGACGGCGTCCACGCACTGACCCCCCGGCTCACAGGCTGCGCTGCCACACCCCGCTGCCGCCCGCGGGCCGGAAGCCCAGGGCGATGTTGATGGCGAGCATCCAGCGGTTCTCCTCGGCGTTCCACGTGCTGATGCGGCGCACCGACGGCCGCTCGTCCACGAGCCGCTGCAGCTGGACCGCCTTGACGAGCATGCCGAGCCGGTGGCCGCGGTGCTCACGGGCGACCAGCGTGTCCTCCTGCCAGACGAACTCGTCGGTGTGCGGCGGGATCATCAGCTGCGAGTACGCGACGAGCCGGCCCGACGACACGTGCTCGACCGCCGTGGTCAGCAGGTGCTCGTCGCGGCTGAGCGTCTGCGCATCGTCCCGCAGCACGCGGGCCGCGTCCCACACCTCCTGCTCGACGTCGAGCGCCCCGGACGGCTCGTCGGTGCTCATGCTGACGTGCAGCAGGGCCATCTGCTCGGCCCAGTGCTCGGGCGTCGCGTCGACCCACGTCACCGGGCGGTAGTCGGGGCCCGCGGCCGCGGCGGCGCGGGCGCGGTGCTCCTCGAGGTCGGCGAGGTCGAGCGGCAGCGTGAGGCGCGAGTGGCGCGCGACCTGCTCGAGGGTCCACCCGCGCGCGAGCGCGAACCGCACCGGAACGTCGGTGCCGGACACGAGCCCCTCGCCGGTGGGCGCGGCCAGCGTCTGGGGCCCCGGGGGCGGCTCGACGGCCTGCTCGGTCTCCGTCATCAGGCGCGTGCGCCCCTCGGCGCGGGCCGCGTCGCACGCCGCGGTGTGCAGCGCGTCGCCGATGCCACGCCCTCGGTGCCCGGGCCGCACGCCCAGGTCCAGCCAGCCCGTGTGGGTGTTGTCCGCGAGCGGCAGGTCCAGCCGCGCGAAGCCCAGGACGCGGCCGGGGTCGGCGCCGTCCGTGGCCTCGTCGACGGCGACGAGCCGCACGCGCCGGGTGTCGACCTGGTGCTCCAGCTGCGACAGCGCGCGGCGCGCCGTGGTCGCGAAGTCGTCGCTGCCCCACGCCTCGCGGATCGCCTCGTTCTGGGCGTCCACCATGCCGTGCAGCAGCCACGCGCCGGGGGAGTCGAGGGACGTCGGCACGGGGAGCTCACGGATCGACCACGTCGTCATGACTCCTACGATCCACGCCCCGCGCCGGCGCGTCGACGTCTTTACGGACGTCCGCCGGCCAGGGCCTAGCCTGCGGGCATGCCGTGGTGGGAAGTCATCGGGTGGACCGGGTCCGTGCTGGTCGTCGTGTCGCTGATGCAGGCACGCGTGTGGCGGTTCCGGGTCATGAACCTCGTCGGTGCCGTGCTGGCGACGGCGTACAACGCGGTGTTCGGCATCTGGGCGTTCGCCGCGATGAACGGCGCCATCGCCGTCATCGACCTCTACTGGCTCTGGCGGCTGCGACGCGAGCGGTCCGACGCGAACGTCTACGCGGTGGTCGAGGTCGCCCCCGACGACGCCTACCTGCGGCACGTCCTGGCGGTGCACGCCGACGACGTCGCACGGCACCGGACGGTGCCCGGGGACGACGTCGCCGGCCGGGACGCGACGGGCGCGGAGCTCGCGTTCCTCGTGGTGCGCGGGGACGAGACCGTCGGCGTGGTGCTGGTGCGCGACCGCGGCGACGGCTCGGGGGTCGTCGTCCTGGACTGGGTGACCCCGCGGTTCCGCGACTTCACGCCGGGGGAGTTCGTCTACCGGGACTCCGACGTGTTCGCCGCGCACGGCCTGCACCGGCTCGTCGTGCCGACCGCGCCGCCCGGAGCGGTGCCGTACCTGGAGCGCGTCGGCTTCCGGCGGGCCGAGGACGACGCGTGGGAGCGCGCCGTCGCCTGACCGGCGCCCGCGTGGCGTTGCGGCGCCCTGATGCCTAACGTTCGGCCATGCGAACTCCGGCGCCGGTGCGGGCACGCGGTGCCGCGCTGCTCGGCCCCGCGTTCGTCGCGGCCGTCGCCTACGTCGACCCCGGCAACGTCGCCGCGAACCTCACCGCCGGCGCCCGCTACGGCTACCTGCTGCTGTGGGTGCTCGTCGCGGCCAACGCGATGGCCGTCCTGGTCCAGTACCAGTCCGCGAAGCTCGGCCTGGTCACGGGCCGGACGCTGCCCGGCGTGCTGGGTGGCCGGCTGCGCCGCGGGCCGCGGCTCGCGTTCTGGGTGCAGGCGGAGGTCGTCGCCGCGGCCACCGACGTCGCCGAGGTGGTGGGCGGGGCGATCGCGCTGCACCTGCTGTTCGGCGTCCCGCTGCCGCTCGGCGGGCTGATCGTCGGTGCCGCGTCGATCGTGCTCCTCGCGACGCAGGACCGGTACGGCCAGCGGCGGTTCGAGGCCGTGGTCGTGGCGCTGCTCGCCGTCATCACGGTGGGGTTCCTGGCCGGGCTGCTCGCCTCCCCGCCCGACGCGGGCGGCGTGCTCGGCGGGCTGGTCCCGCGGTTCGCCGGTACCGACTCGGTGCTGCTCGCGGCGAGCATGCTCGGGGCGACCGTCATGCCGCACGCCATCTACGTGCACTCGGCGCTCGCACGGGACCGGCACGGGCACGCGCCCGAGGGGTCGGCGCGCCGTCGCCTGCTGCGCGCCACGCGCTGGGACGTCGCCGTCGCGCTCGTCGTGGCCGGCGCCGTCAACATCGGCCTGCTGCTGCTCGCCGCGTCCGGGCTGCAGGGCGCCGAGGGCACCGACACGATCGAGGGCGCGCACGCCGCGATCGTCGACGCCCTCGGCCCGGCCGTCGGGCTGGCGTTCGCGGTCGGCCTGCTCGCGTCGGGGCTCGCGTCGACGTCGGTCGGCGCCTACGCGGGCGCGACCATCATGGCGGGCCTGCTGCACCGGCAGTTCCCGCTGCTGCTGCGCCGGGTCGTCACGCTGGTGCCCGCGATCGTGCTGCTCGCCGTCGGCGCGGACCCCACGTGGACGCTGGTGCTCAGCCAGGTCGTCCTCAGCTTCGGCATCCCGTTCGCCCTGGTCCCGCTCGTGCGGTACGGCCGCGACCGCGGGCTCATGGGTGCCGACCGCAACGGGCCGTGGCTGCACGCCGTGCTGTGCGTCGTCGTCGGCCTGGTGGTCGTGCTCAACGTGGCGCTGCTGGTGCTCCTGCTCGTGTGAACCTCACGTGCGGTGCACGTCCGTGACCAGGAGGTCCACGGTGACGGCCGCCTCCGGCAGGTCCGGATCGCCCAGCACGGCGCGCAGGTGGTCCGCGACCGTGCGGCGCACGTCCGCGGCGAGCGGCGCGATCGGCTGCAGGTAGCCGACCGACAGCTCGACGACCGCCTCGTCGAGCGCGTCGTCGGCGCCGGTGCGGAACGCCAGGCGACGCACGCGCACGCGCGGGTCGGGGTCCAGCACCGTGCGCAGCGACGTCCGCAGCACGTCGGCCGTGACGGTGAACGCACCCTCGGCGTGCCGGCCCCGCACGGGCTGCGACGGGCGCAGCGCCCCGAGCGCGGCGGCCAGCACGCGCGGGCCGACGGCCACCCAGCCCTCGTCGGTGTGCTGACGCAGGCGCGCGGTCGCGAGGTCGAGCAGGTCGTCCGCTCCGGGTCGCTCGGTCAGCGCCATGCGGCGAACCTCCTGCTCAGCGTGTGGCGGGCGCGCTCCAGCGAGCCGCGTACCGCCGCGTGGGTGGTCTGCAGCACGTGGGCCGCGTCGCCGTAGGACATGCCCTCGACCTCCACGAGCAGCCACACCGCGCGCTGCGGTCCGGGCAGCTCCGCGAGCGCACGGTCCAGCGCCGCCCGCAGGTCGGTCGCGAGCAGGTGCTCCACGGGCTCGTCACCGGTGGGTGCCTTTGGCGGGGGACGGACGTCGTCCGCGACGGGGACGGCGGTGTGCGCGCGGCGGCGTGCCGCGCGGCGCACGCAGTTGGTCTGGATGCCGAACAGCCAGGTGCGCACGCTGGAGTCACCGCGGTAGCGCTCGGCGCCGAGCCACGCGGCCGTCAGCGCGTCCTGGACCGCGTCCTCCGCGTCCTGCGGGGACGGCGCCAGGCGCCGGGCGTAGCGGTACAGCGCGGCGCCGTGGCGTGCGACGAGCGTGGCGAACGCCGCGTGGTCGCCCAGCCCGGCGCGCTCGACGAGCGTGTGGTCGGGGCGGTCGTCCGGGGCCGTGCCGGGCGCCGGCGGCACGGACGGGCCGGGTCGGTGCGGCGCACCCGGCGGCGCAGTGTGACCTAGATCACACAGCGTCTGCCGTGACGTTGCCGCGCGGGAGGGCACTCACCCAGTGTCGGCGTCCCCCGGCCGGACGGCACCCGGGACGCCGACCACCTCCGCACCACCCCGGACCACCGCACCAGGAGCACCGATGAGCGAGCAGACGACCACCCCGGCCACCGTCACCGAGAACCGCGCACCGCGCGTGGGCAACAGCGGCACCGCCGGCGCGCCCCAGTCCGGCGCGACACCCCTGCAGACCAAGTTCGGCACGACGACCATCGCCGACGGCGTCGTCGCCAAGATCGCCGGCATCGCCGCCTCCGACGTCGCGGGCGTCCACTCGCTCGGTGGCGGCGCCGCACGCGCGTTCAGCGCGATCCGCGAGCGCATCCCGGGCGGCACGACCAACCACGCGCAGGGCATCAGCGTCGAGGTGGGCGAGCAGGAGGCCGCCGTCGACGTGGACCTCGTCGCCGAGTACGGCGTGTCCGTCGTCGACCTGGCCGAGGGCGTGCGACGCAACATCATCACGTCCGTCGAGCGCATGACCGGGCTGCGCGTCATCGAGGTGAACATCGCCGTCAACGACGTGCACCTGCCGCAGGACGACCCGCAGCCCGAGCCCGCGCCGCAGCCGCGCGTCGCATGACGACGGACCCGGTGCCGCCGGCCGTCGGCGTCCCGGACCCGGGGCCGCAGGTCCTCGAGACGCAGGTCCTCGAGGCGGACCCCGGCGTGCCGGACCTCGACGTGCCGGACCTCGCCGAGCTCGCGGCCGCCGCGGCGCTGGCGGTCCCCGGAGTCGCGGGCCTGTACCCGGGCGCCTTCGGTGAGATCGCCACGCACCTGCCCGGGCGGCGTGTGGCGGGGGTGCGCAGACGCAGCACCGGGGACGGCACGTCGATCGACGTGCACGTCGTGGCCCTGCTGGGCGGCGACCTGCGCGAGCTCGCCGCCGCCGTGCACCGCGCCGTGCGCGCCGCCGTGGGCGGGGACGTCCACGTCTACGTCGACGACCTCCTGCCCTAGCCGCACCACCGCATCGCGGACGAGCGTCCGCACGCACCACGCACCACGCACCACGTACCGCGTACGTCCCGAACCGAGGAGCACCCCATGTCCCTGTCCCTTGCCGGTCTGCTGACCGGGCTGCTGCTCGCCCTCGCGGCGATCGTCGGTGGCTTCAACGGCTTCCTGCTGGCTCTCGTGCTGGGCGCGGTCGGGTGGGTCGTGGGCGCCGTCGTGGAGGGCAGGGTCGACCTGCCCGCCCTCACGGGCGGTGGTCGCCGTGGCTGACGTCGCACCCGCGACGGCACCCGGGGCGCGTGGCACCCTGACGGTCAGCGACCGGGTCGTGCAGAAGGTCGCCCGTGCCGCCGCCTCCCTGGTCCCCGGCGTCGTCGAGGCGCCCGCCGGCCTGCTGGGGCGCGACCTGCCGCACGCGTCGGCGCGCACCCACGGCACGCGGGCGCACGTCGAGGTGGACGTCGCGCTCGCGTGGCCCGCGCCCGCGGCGGGCACCGCACGGCGCGTGCGGGACGCGGTCGAGGACGCCGTCGAGCGGTTCGCCGGGGTCCAGGCCGACAGGGTCGACGTGCGCGTCGTCGCGGTCACGGACCCCGCGCCGCTGCTCGCGGAGCGTGTGCGGTGAGCGCGGCCACCGAGTCGCGCCGCACCCGGGCACGGCACGCCGACGCGTCCGTCGGCGACCCACCCGTCGAGGCCCCTGCCGCTGCGCACGAGCCCGTGCCCTTCGCGCAGCCGCGGCCGGCCGGGCCCGTCGGGTGGGTCGGCATCGTCCTGGCCGTGATCGTGCTGGCCGTCGCCGTCGTGCTGGTGCACGACGGGCTCGTCACCCTCGGGGTGCTCGACGGTGAGCCGTGGGTCGTGGCCGCCGCCGACGCGGTCGGCCTGATCACCCCCACGTGGCAGCTGGCGCTCATCGGGGCGGTCCTCGCGCTCGTCGGGCTGCGGCTCCTCGTCATCGCGCTGGCGCGCCGGCGGCGTCCGGCGATCCCGTTGGCCGCCGGCGGGGGCGAGTACCTGCTCGGGGTCGACGCCGCGCGGCTCGCGTCCGGTGCGGCCTCGCAGGTCGACGGCGTGCTCGACGCGCGCAGCACCTGGGAACGGGGCACCGTGCGGGTCGACGCGACCACCGACGGCGACCCCGGGACCGACGAGCGCATCCGCACCGTCGTCACCGAGCGGCTCGCCGCGCTCGCCGACGCCCCGCGCGTCGTCGTGCGCAGTCGCCGCGCGCGCGGCGACGCGGCCGACGGAGGTGCGCGGTGAACCGCGGCCTGCGGGCGGTGAACCGCATCGTCGCGTTCGTCGTCGGGCTCCCGCTGGTGGTCGCCGGCGTCGCCGCCGTGCTGTGGTGGACCGGGACCCTGAGCGACGCGTGGCCGCAGACGTCCGGTGCGCTCGACCCGCGGCGCGTCCAGGAGGTCGTCGACACGGGGTGGTTCGGTGGGGTCGCCACGGCCGGCGGCGTCGTGCTCGCGCTCCTCGCGCTGTGGTGGCTGGCGGCGCACCTCGCGTCGCCGCGCGTCGGCACCCTGCGGCTGCCCGGGTCGGGTGCGGACGGGCGGCTCACGCTCGACGGGTCCGCGCTCGCGGGGCACGTCGCGGAGCAGGCCCGCCGGCTGCCCGGCGTCGTGGGGGCACGCAGCGTGATCGACCGCGAGGGTGGGCGCCACGTGCTCGTCTCCACGCTGCAGGTCGACCCCGAGGCGAACCTGCCGGTCCTGTCCGACGAGGTGGCCACGCTGGTGGCCCGCGCACGGGACGTCGCGGAGCTGCCCGGCATGGCGGCGCGCACCCGTCTGGCCGTGCAGCGGCGCGCTCGCGGGCTCCCGCGCGTGCGCTGACGTCCCGCGACGGCCCGGCCGTCAGGGCGTCAGCGACCGTGCGTGCGCCAGCCGACCCTCCAGGTGGTGCCGCTCGGCGGTGTCGGGGACCAGCCCGAGAGCCCGCTCGAGCTCGGCGACGGCCTCGGCCGCGCGGCCCGCGCGCAGCAGCAGCTCCCCGCGGACGGCCGGGAGCCGGTGGTGGTGGGCGAGGGCGTCGTCGAGGCCGTCGAGGACCGCCAGGCCCGCGTCCGGCCCGTCGGCCTCCGCGACCGCGACGGCCCGGGCGAGCCGCACCACCGGCGAGCCCGTGCGGGTCTCCAGCTGCGCGTAGAGCCGCGCGACGACGTCCCACCGGGTGTCGGCCGCGGTCGGGGCCGTCGCGTGCTCGGCCGCCGCGAGAGCCTGCAGCCGGTGCTCCTCCGCGAGCCCGTCGAGCGGTGGGACGGCGGCCAGCAGCGCGACGCCCTCCCGGATGTCGTCGCTGTGCCAGCGCGCGCGGTCCTGGTCGGGCAGCAGCACCAGGCGGCCGTCGTCGTCCAGGCGCGCGTCCCGCCGCGAGTGCTGCAGCAGCATCAGCGCGAGCAACGCCCGCACGCGCGGCGACCCGCCCAGCAGGACGTCGAGCTCGCGCGTGAGGCGCACGGCCTCGTCGCCCAGGTCCACGCGCAGGCCGCCCGGGACGTCGGCGGGCTGGTACCCGGCCGTGAACAGCAGGTACAGCACGGTCGTCACGGCGTCGAGCCGCTCGGCGAGCTGCCCGGGCGGCGGCACGACGAACGGCACGCCCGTGGCCGCCAGCCGCTTCTTGGCCCGCGTGAGCCGCGCCGACATCGCGGTGTGCTGGACCAGCTGCAGGCGCGCGATGTCCGCGGTCCCCAGCCCGACGACGAACCGCAGCGTCATCGCGACCCGGTCCGCCGGGGCGAGCGCCGGGTGGCAGCACGTCAGGACGAGGCGCAGCTGCTCGTCGGCGACGTGCGCGCCGGGGTCCTGCGCCGCGGCGGCCAGCGCGCGCATCTCGTCGTCGACGACCATGAGCGGCTCCTTGCGCCGGTGGACCGCCTGCGAGCGCAGCCGGTCCAGCACCCGGCGGCGCGCGGCCGTCAGCAGCCACGCCCCGGGGTTGGCGGGCACGCCGTCGCGCGGCCACGTGCGCGCGGCGGCCTCGAACGCGTCGCCCGCCGCGTCCTCGGCGAGGTCCGGGCTGGCGAACTGCGCGACGAGCAGCGCGACGACGTGGGACCAGTGCGCACGCCACGCGTCCCCGAGCGCGGCGGCGACGTCCTCGGGCGGCACGGCGGTCACGGCTCGACGCACTCGCGGACCTCGTGGGTCGTCTCGGGCAGCAGCCGCGCGAGGTCGACCACCGTCTGCACGTCCGCGGCCTCGACGAGGTAGAAGCCGCCGAGCTGCTCGGTGGTCCGCGTGCACGGCCCGTCAGTGACCTCCGTGGTGTCCGCGGTGCGTCGGAGGGTGCGGGCCGACGCCGCCCCGGCGAGGGCCTCGCACGCCAGGATCGTCACGCCGGCGGCCGGTGCCCGGCGCGCGAACTCCTCGTGGCCGCGGACGTACCGCGCGCGGCCCGCGGCGTCCGCGCTGCGGTACGTCTCCTCGTCCTCGTGGGCGAGGACGACGAGCCTCACGACGCCTCGGCGGCAGTCGTCCCGGCCACGTCGTGCTGCACGTGCTGGTCCTGCACGCGCCGCAGCTCGATGGTCCCGGGGTCGTGCTCCAGCAGGCCCGCCGCGAGGTGCAGCAGCGCGTCGGGGTCCGCGGTGCGGACCAGGTAGTACCCGCCGAGCTGCTCGGTGGTCTCGGCGTACGGGCCGTCGCTGAGCGTCACGTCCCCGGTCGGCGTCGCCCGCAGCAGCCGGGACGCCCTGGGCGACCCCAGCTCCTCGCCGCCGACGATCGCGTGCCCCTGCGCCGGGCACTGCTCGGCGAACCGGTCGTGGTCGGCGAACACCGCGTCGAGGTCGAGCGTGGCGTCCAGGTCGCCACGCAGCAGCAGGAGGTACGTGGCCGTGCCGCTCGCGCCGGCACCCGGCTCGACCAGGTCCTCGGCGCTGCCGTCGTCGTGCAGCACCTCGGGTCGCAGCTCGAGCGTCCCGCCGTCGTCCGCGACCAGCGGCGCCGCCAGGCGCAGCAGGCCGTCGGGGTCGGACGTGCGGACCCGGTAGAACCCGCCGAGGTGCTCGGTCGTCTCCGCGTAGGGGCCCTCGGTGGCCGCCGTCCCGCCGTCGCCGACGCGCAGCAGGCGCGCCGTCGACGGGCTCGCGAGCTCCTCGCCCCCGAGGAGCTCGTGCCCGTGCTCGGCGCAGCCGTCCGCGAACCGCCCGTGCGCGGCGTACGCGGCGTCCACGTCGAAGTCGGCGTCGGGGTCGCCCCACAGCAGCAGCAGGTAGGTGGTCGTCGTCATCTCGCCTCCAGCGCGTCCCGGGGCACCCACTGTGCCCGTCCACCCCCATGACGCGCGACGACCCGTGATTTCGACGGCGTGGCGGCCTCAGCGGGTGACGGCCTCAGCGCGTGACGGCGGCACCCCGCGCGACCAGCCCGGCCTTGTCGGACAGGGCGACCTCCTTCATGAGGAAGGCGATCGCGAAGCCGATGACGCCCAGCGGCACCAGGTACCAGAACGCGGGCGCGAGCGCGTCGGTGTACGCGTCGACGACGATCTCGCGCAGCGACTCCGGCAGCCGCTGGACGAGCTCGGGCGTCAGGGACTCGGCGCCGAAGCCCTGCGGGACGTCACCCGGGGGCGCGTCCTTCACGGCGTCGGCCAGCCGGGTCGTGAGGTTCGTGGTGAAGACGGTGGAGAACACGCTCGTGCCGACCGCCGCGCCGATCTCGCGCAGGAAGTTGTTGGTGGACGTCGCGACTCCGACCAGGTCCGGGGCCACGGCGTTCTGCACGGCGATGACGATGGTCTGCATCACGAAGCCCAGGCCGAGGCCGAGGACGAAGATCATGGCGCCGAACGTCACCATCGAGATGTCGGGCGTCAGCCGGGTCAGCAGCGCGAGCCCGACGGTCGCGATGCCCATGCCGACGATCGGGTAGATCTTGTAGCGCCCGCGTGCGGAGATGAGCACGCCGGACCCGAGCGAGGTGATCATCAGGCCGACCGTCATCGGCAGCATCAGCAGCCCCGCATCGGTGGCGTCGTACCCGCGCGCCATCTGCAGGAACGTCGGCAGGAACGACAGGGCCGCGAACATCGTCATGCCGAAGAGCAGGGCGATCGTGACGGACACGGAGAACGTGCGGCTGCGGAACAGCCGCAGCGGGATCAGCGGGTCCGCCACCTTCGTCTCGACGACGAGGAACGCGGCCAGGGCCACGACGGTCAGCACCACCAGGCCAGGGAGCAGCGGGTCGCCCCAGTCGTACCGGCCTTCCGGCGTGATGGAGCTCCAGCTGGTGAGCAGGACGATGCCGGCGGTCGTGGCCGCCATGAGGACGGCCCCACCGAGGTCGAAGCGTGCGCTGGGCGTGCGCGAGGGCAGCCGCAGCCGGAACCACGCGACCGTGAGGGCCACGAGCCCGATCGGCACGTTCAGCCAGAAGCACCACCGCCACCCGGGGCCGTCGGTGAACCAGCCGCCGAGCAGCGGGCCGGCGACCGTCGCGACGCCGAAGACCGCGCCCATCGGCCCCATGTACTTGCCGCGGTCCCGCGCCGAGACGATGTCCGCGATGATCGCCTGGCTGAGGATCACCAGCCCGCCGGCCCCGAGGCCCTGGACGGACCGCCACACGACGAGGTCGACGAAGCTCTGCGACAGCGCCGAGCCGGTCGACCCGATGACGAAGATCGTCACGGCGAGGAGGAACGGCTGCCGCCGCCCGCGCAGGTCACCGACCTTGCCGTAGATCGGCATGACGATCGCGATCGCGAGCAGGTACGCGGTGATGATCCAGCCCTCGTGCTGGGCCGCCCGCAGGTCCCCGACGATGGTGGGCAGCGCGGTGCTCACGACCGACTGGTCGAGGGCCGACAGGAACATCGCCGCCAGGAGCGCGCTGAAGATCACGTAGACCGTGCGGGGTGACAGGACGAGCTCCGGCTCGCCCGCCGCTGCCGTGGATCGCGTGGTGCTGCTCATCGACGGGTCCTCTCGCGAGCCCAGCACGCGAGGCGCAGGGCCGAGCACTCCCCCCGGGGCTCGCCTCCTGTCGAGTGTCCGCCCGGCCCCGGGGTCCCGCAACAAACCGGGCGCGGGGTTCCGGGTGCGGGTCGCGGCACCCCGTGCCTACGGTGGCGGACGCCCGGCCACCCCGGGTTCCCCCAACGAACGAGGAGGCACACATGTCCGACACGGACCTCGACGGCCGCCGCGTGCTGGCCGTCGTCACCAACTACGGCGTCGAGCAGGACGAGCTCGTCGTCCCGGTGGAGCGGCTGCGCGCCGACGGTGCGACCGTCGACGTCGCGGCGGTCGACGACGCCCCGATCGAGACGCTCGTCGGCGACAAGGACCCCGGCCGTACCGTGCAGCCCACGACGACGCTCGGCGCCGTCGACCCCGGCGCGTACGACCTGCTGCTGGTCCCCGGCGGCACCCTCAACGCCGACAGCCTGCGCCTGCAGGACGAGGCACTGTCCCTGGTCAAGGCGTTCGCGTCGTCGGGACGCCCGGTCGCCGCGATCTGCCACGGCCCGTGGCTGCTGGTCGAGGCGGGCCTGGTGCAGGGCAAGCGCCTGACGTCGTACCCGTCGCTGACCACGGACGTCCGCAACGCGGGCGGCACGTGGGTCGACGAGGAGGTCGTCGTGGACGACGAGGGCGGGTTCCGGCTCGTCACGTCGCGCACCCCGGACGACCTGGACGCGTTCCTGCGCGAGATCGACGCGGCGCTCTCCGTCACCGTCTGAGGGTCGGCCACCCGCCGACGTGACCCCGGCCGCCAGCGCGCCAGGGTCGCGTTCCGGCGGGTGGCCCGGCCCCGCTGGTCGACGGTGTGGGGCGGCGAGGAGGCGGACGACTTCCGCAGCGCGCTCGCCGGCCGCAGGATGGCGTCATGCCCCTGGTGAGCGCCGCCCTGCTCCTGCACCACGGTCGCGGCACCGACGCCCACGTGCTCGTCGCGCACATGGGCGGTCCGTTCTGGGCGCGCAAGGACGAGCGTGCGTGGTCGCTGCCCAAGGGGCTGGTCGAACCGGGCGAGGACGTCGGGACGGCGGCCCGGCGCGAGTTCGCCGAGGAGCTCGGCGTGCCGCCGCCGGACGGTCCGGCGGTGGACCTCGGCACGTTCCGGTACACCTCCGGCAAGGTCGTGCACGTCCTGGCCGTCGAGGTCCCGGCCACGCTCGTCGGGTCCCCTGACGACCCCGCGTGCCCCGACCTGACGACGCGTCCGGGGATCAGCACAGCGCAGGTCGAGTGGCCGCCGCGCTCCGGCCGACGCGTCGCCGTCCCCGAGGTCGACCGCGCCGCGTGGTTCCCCCTCGAGCAGGCGCGTCCGCTCCTGGTCGTCGGGCAGCAGCCGGTGCTCGACGCGCTGGTCGCCGCCACGACCTGAGCGGATAGCCGGCATCGGCACCGGATGCACGAAAGGAGCCCAACAGTGTTGGACTCCTCGCATGGCCATCCGCATTAGGCGAGCTGGACCCGGATGGCTGGGTGAACAACTCGCGACGAACCCGATCACTATAGCGTTGCGCCGGCGCGCGATCCATCCACAGACTTGGCGAGGTGCAGTGAGACGACCAGAGGACCTGACGACCTCGGAGGAGCAGCGCCGCGAGCTCGACCGCCTGCTCAGCGGAGGGCGAATGAACAGCTACCAGGCTGCTGTGGATCTCGCGCACGACACCGGCTACGACGCCCTTGACGTCTACGTCTTCAACATGGCGCTCGCGGGCGCCATGCTGGGGCCTCTCCACATCCTCGAGATCACCACGCGCAACGCGATGCACGAGGCATTGGTGACACACGCTGCTCGGCGGGACTGGTGGGAGGCCCCACAGATCACCCTCGACTCGTGGGGGACGCGCAAGGTGGCCGAAGCGCGCGGGAAGGTGACGGAGTCCCGCGGGCCGGCAGGTCGGCCCGCGTGCCCCGACGACGTCGTGGCAGCGCTCGACTTCGGCTTCTGGACCGCGCTCCTTCACAGTCGGTACGAGCGAATGCTCTGGCAGCCGGTCCTGCGACATGCGTTCAGGAACAATCGGCGGCCTCGGCATCAGCTGAAGACTGATCTGGATGCGCTGCGACGGCTGCGCAACCGGATCACCCACCATGAGCCGATCCACTCGCGAGACCCGGTCGCGGACCTGGCTGAGATCGCTCGCTTCATCGGGTTCGTGAGCCGCCCGGTCGCGATCTGGGTCGACGACAGATCGCGTCTGACAGCCGTGGCCCGGGCCAGGCCGGGAACCGCCAACCCGGTTCGACACTTCTAGGAGCGCGCGTCCAGTACCACGGGGTGCGCACCTGTTCCCTCAGCTCCCGCGCAGCTGCTCCATCAGCTGCAGCGTCGCGGGGTCGCGCTGCTCGGGCCAGCCGAAGCCGGCCTCGTCGTCCCACGGCACGGGCTCGTCGTCGACGCTGACCTGCCACGTGCTGCCCGGCAGGGCGCGCCGCAGGTCGGTGAGGGCGCGGCACCAGTGGGCCAGGCCGAGGAACGTGGCGAACGGGTCCTGCTCGGGCAGGGTCGTCGTGCCGAGCAGCGCGGCGTCCCCGGGGTCGGTGAGCGTGAGCAGCTCGGCCTCGAACGGGAAGGTGGCGTTGTGCGCGGCGACGAGACCGCGGGCCGTGGCCACCTCGTCGGGGCTCAGGGCCTGCGGACGTGTCGCGCGGTAGTGCAGCAGGACGGCCATGGCCCGGAGGATACGGGAGGAACCGGGCGTGGCAAGCGTTCTCCTGGACGTGTGTCAGAGACCGTCGGGCCGGCGCTTCTGCGGGTAGGGCGTGCGGCCCTCCGCGAGGTCGGCGACGAAGCCGGCGATGCGACGCGCTCGCGTCTCGGGGCGCTTGGCCTGCCCGATGCGGAGGATGACCGCGAAGCGGTTGCCGGAGGTCAACGCGTCGAACCAGGCACGGGCCGCGGGCACCGCGTCGAGCGCCGCCGTCAGGTCGTCGGGGACCTCGATGGTCGCCGGGCCACGGTAGGCGGCCTCCCACCGGCCGTCGGCCTGCGCCGCGGTGACCTGGGCGCGGCCCGCGTCCTGCATGCGGCCCTCACGCTCCAGGCGCTCCACGCGCTCCACGTTGACGGCCGACCACGCGCTGCGGGCACGTCGCGGCGTCATCCGCTGGTAGCTGCTGTGCGCGTCGCGCCGCCGGCCCTGGCCGTCGATCCACCCGAAGCACAGGGCCTCCTCGACCGCCTGGACGTACGTCAGCGTCGTGACGTCGCCGCCCTTCTTGTGCAGGACGAGCCACACGCCCGTCGGCTGGGCGTGGTGCTCGGTCAGCCAGGCGCGCCACGCGGACGCGTCGGGGAGCAGCAGCTCGGGCAGGTCGTCGGCCACGGCGCCATCCTGCCGCGCACCACCGACACGCGCCCCTACTCGCCCGTCGCGCCGTCGACCGCCTCCCGCAGCAGGTCCGCGTGGCCGTTGTGGCGCGCGTACTCCTCGATCATGTGGACGAGGATCCAGCGCAGCGTCACGGGCTCACCCGTCCCGTGGTGGCGTCGACGGGACTCCTGGTCGAGCCCGCCCGCGGCCAGCGCTTCCGCCAGCGTGCGCTGCGAGCGCGCGACCGACGCGTCCCACAGGGCGCGGAGCTCGTCGGGGGTGTCGTCGGCAGCGCTCGTCCACTCCCAGTCGCGGTCCGCGGCCCAGTCGGCCGACGCCCAGGGCTCGACGCGCTCGTCGAGCCACACCTCGGTGAACCAGTTGTCCTCGACCATCGCCAGGTGCTTGAGCAGCCCTCCGAGCGTCATGGTCGTCGGCGACAGCCGGTGGCGCAGGGCGTCCGCGTCGAGCCCGTCGGTCTTGAGCAGCAGCGTGCGGCGGTGGAAGTCGAGGAACCCGAGCAGCGTGCCCGCCTCGTCGGCGCGGTGCGGGGGCTCGGTGCGCTGGGGCGTCAGGCGGTCGAGGGCCGGGGCGGGTGTCGTGCCGGTGCCGTCCATGCGGCGAGCATGGCAGAGGCAGGTCGGCCTGTCACCGAGCCGGCGGGGCGCCCGCCGGGTGCTGCGGGTCCGTCGACGGCACGCCGGGCGCCGGCTGCGCGTCCGTGTGCGCGACGTGCCGCAGCTGCCGCCAGATCAGCACGACGAACACCGCGGACCCGACGCCCGCGAACCAGAACGGCGCCGTCACGCCCCACTGCTGCGCGAGCCACCCGCCGATCGCGGCGCCCACCACCAGGCCGCCGAACGTCCCGATGAGGTTGACGCTGTTCACGCGTCCCTGCAGCGCGTGCGGCACGGCCCGCTGCCGGATGGTGATCGACGTGGTCCCCCACACGAACGCGTGGGCGCCGAACACGAAGAACACCGGCATGGCCACCCAGGGGCTCGTGGTCAGGGCCAGCGCCAGGTGCGTGAGCGTCTCCACGACCAGGCCCACGCGCATGATCGCGGTGAGGCTGACGCGCACCGTCAGCCACCCGTACGCGGCCACACCGACGAGCCCGCCGAGCGCCTGCGTCGTCGTGACCAGGCCGAACCCCACGTCGCCGAGCCCGATCCGCTGCTGCGCGTACAGCACCAGCACCGACCACGCGGCGCCGAACGTCACGTTGAAGATGAGGATCGTCAGGACGAGCGTGCGCACGGCCGGGTGGTGCCACGTCCACCGCAGGCCCTCGGCGATGTCGGCGCGGACGGTGGACCGCTCCTGCGTGGCGCGGCCGTGGGCGGGCAGGACGACGCGCGAGACGAGCACGACGCCCGCCGCCATGAGCACTGCCGCGCCGGCGAACGGCGACCACTGGCCCGCGACGAACAGCGCCGCTCCCACCGGCGGGCCTGCCAGCTGGTTGAGTCCGATGAGCCCGGCCTGGGTGCGCGCGTTGGCCACCGTGAGGTCGTCACGACGCACGACCATGGGCACGAGCGTGCCGCTCACGTTGTCCGCGAACGTCTCGGCGGTCCCGAGCAGGAAGAGCGCCCCCAGGATCAGCCAGATCGGCGCCGCCTCGACGGTGACGCAGGCCGCGAGCGCGGCGAGCACCACGACGCGCGCACCGTCCATCGCCATGACCAGCCGTCGCCGGTCGACGCGGTCCGTGACGACCCCCGCGAACAGGCCGAACAGCAGCGGCGGCAGCCACCCCAGCAGCGCGGCCAGCGCCACGACGAACGCGTCGTCGGTGCGCGACGCGACGAGCAGGGGACCGGCGGCCAGCACGATCCCGTCGCCGAGGTTCGAGGACCACGACGACGCGAGCAGCCAGCGGAACGGACGTCCGAGGCGCTCGGGCAGGAGGGTCTCGAGCACACGTGCCGGCACCCCGACAGGGTAGGTCGCCCGGTGCGTCGGCCCAGCAGCCTTTCCGGCCCCCGGGCGTCCCTGCCAGACTCCCCGCATGAACCGTGACGACGCCTTCCTGCTGGCCGCCGACGCGGTCCTCGCCCTCGTCGAGCAGCCCGACGTGGCCGCGCGGTGGTCCGGGCCGAGCGCGCTGCCCCGCCTGGGCGTCGGCGGGCTGGCCGTCCACCTGGGCAACCAGGTGCTGCGTGCCGCCCAGGCCGTCACCCGCGACCCCGGGGACCTGCCCGTCCTGGCCGACGCCGACGAGCACTACGCCCGGTCGGCGTGGCCGACGGCCGCGCCCGAGGATCCCGTCAACGACCGCAGCGGCGACGAGACGGCCGCGCTCGACGGCCCGGGGGCGCTGCACGAGCGGATCACCGCGCACCGCGACGCGTTCCGGGACGCCGTGGCCGGCGGCACCGCGCGGGACGTCGTGCCCGTGTCCTGGGCGGGCTGGGCGCTGCGCCGCGAGGACTTCCTGCTCACGCGCATGGTCGAGGTCGTCGTGCACGCCGACGACCTCGCGGCCAGCGTCGGGCTCGACACCCCCACGTTCCCCGACGAGGTCTTCGACCCCGTGCGCGACCTGCTCGTGCGCCTCGCGGTCGCCCGGCACGGGCAGTCGCGGGTCGTCGCCGCCCTGACGCGACGCGAGCGCGCCGAGCCGATCCACGCGTTCTGAGCGGTGAGCGCCCGGACCTGGCCGGGCAGGCCCGGGATGCGCCGATTGGTCTTGTCCCGCGCGCCCCGGCGGCCCTAGGTTCGCGCCTGCGGCGGGGGACGTCGGGCGGCAGGCAGGGGCGAGCACGGTGACGAGCACGACGGACATTGGTGCCGGCACGGACGCGGACGCGGTGCGTCCCACGCTGCGGGGGCTCGGGCGGCGGTGGCGGCAACGTCGCGAGGCCGCCGCGCACCTGCGCCGCCTGCTGCCGTACGCCCGGCCAGGGCTCGTGGCGGTCACGCTGGTGGTGCACGTCGTCGCGGGCGGCACCGGTCGCGTTCATGGCCGGGACCGGCTTCGCGCTGCAGCGTGTGGTGACCGGTGAGCCGGCGACGGGGTGGCTCGCGGTGGCGCTGGTGGCGTTCGTCGTGCAGCAGCTGCTGGCGCCGGTGCAGCTCGTGCTGTCGCGCAAGGTGCAGCGCCGCGTCGACGCCGCCTGCATCGAGCGCCTCACGTCCTTCGCGTTCCACGGCGCGACCCTCGCGGGCCTCGAGCGCCCGGACGTCGCGGACCGGCTCGCGCAGGCGGAGGAGGCGTTCGAGCAGTGGACGCTCACGCCGGGCGCCGCCCTGGAGGGGGCGCTCGCGCTGACCGCCCGGTACACGCAGCTCGTCGGGGCGGTCGTGCTGCTCGCCGTGGTCGTCGGGCCGGGTGCGGCTGCCGCCGCGCTGGCGGTGGCGCTCGTGGCGCGCGTGGGGCAGACCGAGGGGTTCTTCCGCTGGGGGCGGCTCATCCGCTCGTTCGGTCCGCTGCGCCGCCGCGTGGCGTACGTGCGCGAGCTGGCGACGGGCACGCGGGCGGCCAAGGAGATCCGCTCGCTGGGGCTCGTCGGGTGGCTGGAGGACCGGTACGTCGCGGAGAACCGTGCCGTGCTGGAGCCGACGTGGCGGTGGCGTCGGGAGGTCTACGGGGCGCCGTTCGTCGTCTACGCGCTGGTGGCGGCCGTGGGGTCGGTGGTCGCGCTGCTGCTGGTGGCGCGGTCCGGGGCCGACGTGGCGGCCGTGAGCATCGCGGTGCAGGCCGTCGCGCTGTGCGGGCGGTTCGGCGTGATCTTCCCGGAGTCCGACGTCAAGCTCGTCTACGGACGCGGCGCGTGGGAGGCCATGCTCGAGCTCGAGGACGCCGCCCGACGCACGGGGGCGACCGCCGGGGCCGGGGGTGCGGTCCTGCGCCCGGCGCGCGAGATCGCGCTGCGGGACGTGCGGTTCGGCTACACCCCCGACCGGCCGGTGCTCGACGGGCTCGACCTCGAGCTGCGCGTCGGCACGTCGACCGCACTGGTCGGCGTCAACGGCGCCGGCAAGACGACGCTCGTCAAGGTCCTCACCGGCATGTACACCCCCGGCGCGGGGTCGGTGCTCGTCGACGGCACGGACCTGCGCGGGCTCGACCCCGACGCGTGGCAGCGCACCTTCGCCGCCACGTTCCAGGACTTCCTGCGGTACGAGCTGACGCTGCGCGAGAACGTCGCGATGGGCGCGATCGCGCACGTCGACGACGACGCGGGCGTGGCGGCCGAGCTGCGGCGCGTCGGCCTCGGTGACTGGCTCGACGGTCTGCCGCAGGGGCTGGACACGCCCCTGACGCGCGCGGTCCCCGGCGGGCGCGACCTCTCGGGCGGGCAGTGGCAGCGGGTCGCCCTGGCGCGCTCGCTGTTCGCGGTCCGGCACGGCGCGGGTGTCCTGGTGCTCGACGAGCCGACGGCGCAGCTCGACGCGCGCGGCGAGGCGGAGTTCTACGACACGTTCCTCGACCTCACGCGCGGCGTCACCAGCCTGGTGATCTCGCACCGGTTCTCCACGGTGCGGCGGGCCGACCGGATCGTCGTGCTGGACGGCGGGCGCGTCACCGAGGCCGGGACGCACGACGAGCTCGTCGCCCTGGGCGGCGAGTACGCGCGGATGTTCGAGGTGCAGGCGCGCCGGTTCACGGACGGGTCGCCACCGGCGGGCCCGGCCGCCGGGCACGCCGACGACGTCGTGGAGGTGGCACCGTGAACGAGGTCCTGTTCGCCCTGGGCCGGCTGCTGGCCATCGCGTGGCGGCTCGACCGTCGCCGCCTGCTGGTCGGCGGCGGGCTGCTCGTCGCCGGCTCGGTGGCGACGCCGCTCATGGCGGTGGCGGCGGGACGCCTCGTCGACGCGGTGCTCGACGGCGCGGGCACCACGGCCGTCGTGTGGGCCGTGGTCGCCGGCCTCGCGCTGACCGGTGAGCTCATGCTCGGGCACTTCGCGCACCTGTCGTACTTCGCGCTCGCCGAGCTGCTCGAGGAGCGCTTCAACCGCGACCTCGTGCGGCTGGTGAACGGCACGGACCACCTGGACCGCACCGACGACCCCGCGTTCGCCGACCGCGTCGACCTGCTGCGCCAGGATGTCATGCAGGTCCGCACGGCCGTGCAGTCGGGGCTGCAGCTGGGCGCGACCGCGGTGCAGGTGCTGCTCACGGCCCTGGTCCTGAGCACCGTCTCGCCGTGGCCGCTGCTGCTCGCCGGGGTCGCGGTGGTCCCCGTGCTGCTGGGCCGACGCGCCGAGACGCACCTCGAGCAGGTCCGCGAGGCGCAGTCCCCGACGACGCGCGGCATCCGGCACCTGCGCCGGCTCGCGACGAGCCCGGCGTCGCAGAAGGAGATCCGCCTCAGCGGCGGCGCCGACTTCCTGCTCGCGCGCCAGCGCGCGCTGCTCGGGCGGTACGACGACGCCATGACCCGGGCCGACGTGCGGTACGCGCTGCTGCGGACCGTCGGGCAGCTGGTGTTCGGGCTCGGGTACATCGCCGCGGTCGTCGGGGTGTTCGTGCTGGCCGGTCAGGGCCGGGCGAGCGCTGGTGACGTCGTCCTGACCGTCACGCTCGCGACGCAGCTCAGCGTCCAGATGGCCACCGGCATCGCGCTGCTCGGCTCGGTCCACCGCGCGGCGGTCGGGCTGCGCCGGTTCCTCGCGTTCGAGGCCGAGGTCGCCGCCGGCGTCGCACCCGCGGGCGGGGCGCCCGTGCCGGCCCGCACGGGCGACGGCATCCACCTGCACGGCGTGACGTTCCGCTACCCCGACACGGACCGCGCGGCCCTGAGCGAGGTCGACCTGCACCTGCCCGCCGGCACGTCGGTCGCGCTGGTCGGGGAGAACGGCGCCGGCAAGAGCACGCTGCTCAAGCTCCTCACGGGGCTGTACCGGCCGACGGCGGGACGCGTGGTCGTCGAGGGCGTGGACCTCGCGGACGTCGAGCCCGCCGCGTGGCGTGCCCGCACCGCCGCGCTGTTCCAGGACCTGGCGCGGGTCGAGCTGTCGCTGCAGCACAGCGTGGGCGTCGGACGCCTCGCGGACGTCGACTCGCCGCAGGCCGTGGCCGCCGCCGCCGCGCGCGCGGACGTCGGTGCCCTCGTGGCCGAGGTCGGGCCCGACGGCGTGCTCGGCACCGCCTACGCCGACGGGCGCGACCTGTCGGGCGGGCAGTGGCAGGGCATCGGGTTCGCGCGCACCCTCATGCGCGCCGACCCGCTGCTGCTCGTGCTCGACGAGCCCGCGTCCGCACTCGACGCGATGGCCGAGCAGCGGCTCGTCGACGCGTACCGCGAGGTCGCCGCGGACGTCGCCGCGACGGTCGGCGGCGTCACCCTGTTCGTCACGCACCGCATGTCGACCGTGCGCCTCGCCGACCGCATCGTCGTGCTCGACCAGGGCCGCGTCGTGGAGCAGGGCACCCACGACGAGCTCGTCGCCGCGGGCGGCCGGTACGCGGAGCTGTGGGCGATGCAGTCGCGCGCGTACGCCGCGGAGGGGTGAGGCGGTCCGCGGGCGTGACGTGAGGTGGCGGGACGCGGCGCGACGTCAGGTGGCGTCGGGTCTCGCGCCGCGCGGCTCGCGCAGCCGCGCCATGTACATCCCGGGCGTCGTGGCCGAGAACCCGAACCGCTCGTACAGCCCGTGCGCGTCGGCCGTGGCCAGCGCCACGCGCGGCAGGCCCATCGCGTCGAGGTGCGCGAGGACGCCCGCCACGAGTGCCGTCCCGACGCCGTTGCCGCGCTCGGTCTCGTCGACGAACACGTCGCACAGCCACGCGAACGTCGCGCCGTCGGTGACGACGCGCGCGAACGCCGCCTGCCGACCGGACGCGCGCTCGAGGACGCCGAAGCACAGGGACGCGTCGATCGCGGCGTCCTGGACGTCGGCCGCGCGGCCGCGGGCCCAGTAGGAGCGCTCGGACAGCCAGCGGTGCACGGTCGGCCGGTCGACGTCGGCGCGATCGGCCGTGAACCGGTAGCGGGCGACGTCCAGGCCGGGGGGCTGCGTGGAGCCCCGCGCCGTCTCGTCCGCCGTCACGGGCGCGAGGTTACCGTCGGCCCCGGCACCGGTCGAGGGGTGGCGGGAGCGCGCCGGCAGCCGTGGACGTCACGGCGTGGCGGTGAGCACGCCGGGCAGGTCGTCGAACCTCGCTCGCGCGTCGAGCGAGACCACGGCGCGTCCGTGCTCGGCGGCGTGCGCCGCGATGATCACGTCGTGCGCTGCGCGGGGGGTGCCCGTGCGGCGGACGTGTGGCAGGAGCCGCGCGTGCTCGGCCGCGGTGCGCGCCGTGTAGTCCAGGACGACGATCGCGTCGAGGATCGCCGCGAGGGTCCGCGCGCGGGCGGCCGCCAGCTCCGGGGTGTCGGCGAGCTCGATGCCCGTGCGGAACTCGGCGACCGTGACGGCGGCGATCGCGAGGTCGTCCTCGTCGAGCGCGTCCCGGTCGAGCGTGCCGCGCTCGAACGCGATCAGGGCGCCGGTGTCGAGGATCAGGCGCCGTCCCACGGTCCTCCGTCGTCGGTCAGCAGCGTCGTGGCCGCGGCGATGTCGGCCTCGAGGTCGTCGTCGAGCGGAGGGATGCTCGCCAGGGCGTCCCGCAGGCGGCGCCCCCAGACTCGGAGGCGTCGCTACGTCACCCGCCCGACGCCACCGGCGGGACGGCGTCGTCCGTCCGCCACGACGTCGCCGCGAGCTGCGCCACGGGCATCGGGCCGCCGTAGTGGTAGCCCTGCGCCGCGGGGCAGCCGAGGTCCGCGAGCAGCCGCGCCTGCTCGGCGGTCTCGACGCCCTCGGCGATCACGAGCATGTCGAGCTCCGCGCACAGGTCGAGCAGCGCACGGACCATCCCGGTGCGCCGGGCCGACGTCGTCAGCGACGTCAGGAACTGCCGGTCGAGCTTGAGGAAGTCGGCCGGCAGCTCGTCGAGACGGCTGAGGGACGAGAACCCGGTGCCGAAGTCGTCGATCGCGACGCGCACGCCGTCCTCCCGCAGGGCGCCCAGTGCGCGTAGCGCCGCCGGCCCGGACGCCTCGACCACGCTCTCGGTGACCTCCAGGACGAACTGCGTCCGCGGCCAGCCGGCCGCATCCAGTGCCGCCAGCACGCGGTCGGCGTAGCGCTGCCCCACCAGCTCGCGACCCGAGACGTTGACGCCCAGGGTCACCGGCCGCCCCCACGCCTCCTGCAGCACGTGGGCGTCCGCGCACGCGTGCCGCAGGACCGTGGCGCCGAGCAGGTCGATCACGCCGCCGTCCTCCGCGGCGGCCACGAACTCCAGCGGCTCCACGGGGCCGAGGCGCGGGTGGTCCCAGCGCGCCAGCGCCTCGACGGCGACCACCCTGCGCTCCGTGAGCGACACGATCGGCTGCAGCTCGACGCGCACCTCGTCGGCCGCCAGGGCGCGCGCGAGGTCGTCGACGAGCCGGCTGCGGCGCCGCTCGGCCAGCACCGTGCGACCGCGCCCGGCCGCCTTGGCGGCGTACAGGGCGGCGTCGGTGCGGCGCAGCACCTGGGCCACCGTCTCGCCCTCGACGTGCTCGGCGACCCCGCACGAGACGGCCGCCGGCGCGGACGCGCACAGCTGGTCCGCCACGGCGAGCGCCTGCGGCCCGGTCGCCCCCGGCAGCAGCACCGCGAACTCGTCGCCGCCCCGCCGTCCCAGCACCATGCCGGGCACGTCGAGCGCACGCCACGCGTCCGCGGTCTCCCGCAGCAGCTCGTCACCCGCCGCGTGCCCGCGCTCGTCGTTGACGAGCTTGAAGTGGTCGATGTCGACGAGCGCGAGGGACAGCGGCTGGGCGCGGCGCTCGCGACGCTCGACGGCGTGCTCGAGCGCGGCGTCCCACGCCCGCCGGTCGGCCAGGCCCGTGAGGGCGTCGACGCCGGCCGTCGACGCGTGGCGCGCGAGCACGCCGACCACCCAGGCGACCCCCACCCACAGCACCACCAGCGCCGCGCAGACGAGAGCCGGCACGCGGTGCACCGCCAGCAGCGGGACGACCTGGCACGCACCGGCGACCGCGACCAGCACCCATGCGTCACCCCGCCGCAGGAAGAGCATGGACTCGATGGTGACGAGCATGGCCATCGCCGCGGACGCCATCGCGAGCGCGAGGGTCGGGGACCTCGCTGTCCCGACGCCCAGCACGGCGGCACCGACGAGCACGGTGACCGCGATGCCCCGCGGCGGGATCCGTGGCGCGACGGCGAGCAGCACCGGACCGGTCGCCACGGCGGCGAGCGCGAGCACCAGGAACGGGACGCCGTCGGTGCCCATGACGCGTATGACGTCGAGCGAGAGCAGGGTCGCGGCGACCCCGCCGACGGTGAACAGGACAGCGGTGGTGCGCACGAGGACGTCGGACGTGCCGGTGCGCGTCGACGTTGCCACCTTGCCCACCTTCGGGGGCGGCGCGCCGTTCGTCCAGGTGTGCGGTGCTCCGTCAGCCTCCGACGGGGGGAGGATCACCCGCTCGTCACCCTGCCGGGCGACGAGCGTCGGGTCAGCGGCGGAAGCCGCCCTCGGTGGACAGGACCTGGCCGACGACCCAGCGACCGGCGTCGGAGACGAGCCACTCGATGAGGCGCGCGGGGTCGTCGGGCTCGCCGAACCGGCCGCCGGGGAAGTGCGCGACGATCGCGGCCAGCTCCTCGGGGGAGCGCGCCCCCGCGTCGACGTCGAGGTAGCCGGTGTTCACGGGCCCGGGGTTGACGGTGTTGAGCAGGATGCCGCGGTCGGCGAGGTCGTGCGCGACCGAGGCGGTGACGCCCGCGAGCGCCGCCTTCGACGCCGCGTACGCGATCTCGTGGGGCATCGCGCCGTGCACCTGCCCCGACGTCATCCACACGACGCGTCCGCCGGGGCGTCCGTCGTGCTGCGCCGCGAACGCCTTGGTCGCCAGGAGCGTCGAGCGCGTGTTGACCGCCCAGTGGGCGTCGAGGGTCTCGGCGGTCTGCTCGGCCAGCGTGCCGTCACCGCCGCTGCGGGCGTGGTTGGCGACGAGCACGTCGAGGTGCCCGAGGGCGTCGACGGCGCGTGCGACGAGCTCCTCGCCGCCCGTGGGCGCCGCGAGGTCCAGGCTCGTCGCGGCGAGGTGCGCGCCCGGGACGAGCTCGGCCTCGAGCGCCGCGAGCACCGCCGGCACGTCGTCGGCGCCCCACGGCTGCTCCGCGTCGTGCGGGGCCCAGTGCTGGACGAACACGCTCGCCCCCGCACGGGCCAGCCGGGAGGCGACCGCGAACCCGATGCCGCGCCGTCGGCTCACGCCGGTCACCACGGCGGTCCGTCCTCGCAGGTCCTCGCGCACTCGCCGGTCCTCGCGCACTCGCCGGTCCTCGCCCACTCGCGCGTCCTCGCTCATGAGCGGCGACGCTAGACGGTCGGTCCGCCCGGGCGCACGCCGATTCGCGCCGGCGCCCCTGCGGGAGCGCAGGCCGTGAAACGGGCACCCGGGCCCTCACCTGCCCCGTAGGGTGTGGACCGGCACGGACGTCGGGGGGCGAACCGTGTCGCCCGTGACCTGCGACGGTCCCTCCTGCTCCCCGCGGAAGGATGGCCATGGACGCCCGCCCGGTCCCCCAGCCCGCGCTCGACCGCATGGTCGACCCTGCCGGGCACCCCCTGGTCGTGGGCGTCGTCCCCGGGCAGGACCCGCTCGTCGTGCGTACCGCCGCGGCGTGGGGGCGGGCGGTCGGCGCCCCGCATCTGCACCTCGCCTACGTCGACCCGTCGCGCTACGTGGTGCACGAGCGCGCCGACGGCTCCGTGGCCCACATGTCGCTGGACCCCGACGGCCTGGACGACACCTGGCAGCGCGTCCGGGACGAGCTGCGCGCGCAGGCCGCCGAGCACCTCGCCGGGCAGCAGGTCGTGTGGCGCGTGCACTACCTCGCGGGGCGTCCGGACCGGGCGCTCACGCACCTCGCGCGGGCCGTCGACGCGTCCGCGATCGTCGTCGGCAGCCGGTCCGGGCGGCTGCGGGAGCTGCTGGAGGGCTCGATCGCCCTGCACCTCGGGTACCACCAGCACCGGCCCGTGCTGACCGTGCCGTTGAGCGTCGTCGACTGGCAGGACCCGCGGGCGCCGTGGCAGCGGTGACCTCGCCCGACCCGCTGCCCCTGCCCGTCGCGGCGCTGCTCGTCGCCGCAGGCGGCACCGTCGGCGTGCTTGCCCGCGCGCTGCTGACGCAGCCCGTCGCCCCGGGCGCCTGGCCGTGGCGCACCTTCGTGGTCAACGTCGTCGGATCGCTCCTGCTCGGTGCGCTGCTGGCCGTGCTGCAGCGCGGCCCGGACGTCGGCCGGCGGCGGGCGGTGCGCCTCGGCGTCGGCACGGGGGTCCTCGGGGGCTTCACGACGTACAGCACGTTCGCGCTCGAGGTCGAGCAGCTGGTGGCGACCGGCCACGTCGTGACCGGTGTGGCGTACGCGCTGGGCAGCATCGTGCTCGGCGTCGTGGCCGCGGGCGCCGGGCTCCTGCTCGTGGGCCGTGCCCTCGCCGGTCGCTCGCCGGGCGACGACGCCGCGGCAGGCGCGTCGTGATCGTCGTGGTCGCGCTCGCGGGCGGGCTGGGCGCGGCGGCGCGGTTCGTCGTCGACACGGGGGTGTCGCGCGGTCGCGCCCGGTTCCCGGCGGGCACGCTCGTCGTCAACGTGACCGCGTGCCTGCTGCTGGGTGCGCTGACCGGGTGGCTGCTGGCGCACCCGGGGCACGACGGCGTGCGCGGGGTGGTCGGCGTCGGGTTCCTGGGCGGGTACTCGACGTTCAGCACCGCGAGCGTCGAGGCCGCGCGTCTGCTGCTCGCGGGTCGCGGCGCCGCCGGGGTGCTGCACGCGATCGGCATGCTGGTCGCGTGCGTGGCGGCCGCGGTCGCGGGTCTCTGGCTCACGTCTCCCTGACGCACCCGGGTGCCGACGGCCGAGAGCGGGCCGCGCCGTGTCACCAGGACGGCGCGACCCGCTCGACCCCCCGGACACCGGGGAGGGACCCGTCCCGGAAGGCGCGGACCTGTCCGGGTCGGGAGGCGGTGGTGCTGTCCGGCAGCGGGGGCTGCCGGACGGTGCGGCGGACGGCGGTGCCGTCAGCCGGTGGGTGTCGTCAGCGGGCGCTGCAGGTCAGCGTCGGGGTCGACGGCGTACCGCTGCCGAGGAACCCGAACGACGCGCTCCCGTTGGCCGGGATCGAGCCGTTCCACGACACGTTGCTCACGACGACCTGGTCACCCTGCGGCGCGAGCGTGCCGTTCCAGAGCTGCTGGATCTGGCTGCCGGAACCGCTCCAGCTGACCGTCCAGCCGGAGATCGCCGCGCCGGCGCGCACCGTCACCTCGCCCTGGAACCCACCGGGCCAGGAGTTGGTCGTGGTGTACGTCGCGGTGCAGCCACCCGAGGGCGGCGGCGTGGTGGTCGTCGGCGTCGGCGTCGGTGTGGACGTCGGCGTGACGGACGGCGTCGGGGTGGGGGTCTGCGTCGGCGTCACCGTGGGCGTGGGCGTCGGGGTGGGGGTCGACGTGTCCGTCGTCGAGCGCAGCGCCGTGAAGAACTGCCAGATCTCGCCGGGCACGTGCGACTGCTGCTTGCCGCGGTCGACGGCGGCCCACTGGTGGTCGCTGTCGTTGGCGATCCAGACGACCGGGAAGCCGTCACGGCACTGGTAGGTCGTCTTGGTGTGGGCCTGGCCGCTGTTGCCTGCCGGCTCCGGTGCGTTCTGCGCCTGGCAGCCGTTGTTGCGCAGCGCGCGGTCCCGCAGGGCCCGGCCCTGCGAGATGTTGAGGACGCTGTCGACGACGCCGTGCGACCCGAGGTACGCGATGGGCTGCGTGCCGCCCTCGCAGCCGGACAGCTGCGCGCCGTTGAGGACCGCGACGCCGCGGAAGACGTTCGCGCGGGCGCAGGCCAGCGCGTTGCTCATGCCGCCGCCGTAGCTGAAGCCGGTGGAGAACCGCTGCGAGGTGTCGACGCACAGCGCGGCCTCGACGGTCCGCAGGATGTCGTCGATGAACGTGACGTCACGCCCGCCGGAGTTGGGCCACGCGTTGTCGATGCCCTGGGGCGCGATGAAGATCGTGCTGTTGTTGGCCAGCGGCTTCAGGCCGTAGAAGTTCTCGTTGACGACGTCCTGGGACGTGCCGTGCCACCAGTGGATCCCGAGCACCAGGCGGTACGCCTTGTTCGGGTCGTAGTTGGCGGGCACGTCGAGCCGGAACTGACGCTGCTGGCCGCTGCTGGTGATCGTGTGGTTGCCGGTCGCCAGGCGCGGCGCGCTGCCGCAGCCGGCGGTGACGGCGGTGGGGGCGACGCCGCCCGCCAGCGCCGCGACGGGCGAGGCGGAGGCGGGCGTGACGAGGGCTCCGAGGACGAGGGCCGCGGCGGATGCCGCGATCACCGCCCGCAGGCGGGTAGGGGCGTTTCTGGGTCGCACGGTGGGGTTCCTCCCTGGCGGTGCGTCGGCCGCGATGCCGGACGCAGGTCGACCGTGGGGTGGCGAACGTTCACGGTCCGGCGAATGTAGCGATACACCACCCGCCCGGCGTAGGGGCCGAAACGGTTCGTACGCCAACGGATCCGGCGGTCCGCGCGGGACCGACGGCGCCACGCCGCGTCGCAGGCTCAGGGGCGCTGCCACACCAGCGCGTACCGCCACAGCGGCAGCCGCCGCCAGCGCGCGCCGGGCAGCACCTCCCGCATGATGTCCCGGACCTCCGCATAGGTGTGCGGGGGCGGCCAGAGCGTCGGTGCCGTGTGCTCCCAGTAGGTGCGGGTGCGGCCGAGCACCTGGTGCTGTGCGACCCCGGCGAGCTCCCAGGGGGCGTCCCGCCAGCCGACCGACCGGGCCATCCCGACGTCGACGAGCACGCCGCCGGGTGCGACCAGCGTCGACAGGCGTCGCAGGCCGTCGGCCAGGTCGGGCAGGTGGTGCAGGACCGCGACGGACGCGACGACGTCGAACGCGCCGGCCGGGAACGGCGATTCCAGGGCGTCGCCGTGCATCCACGCGATGTCGTCCCCCGCCGCCCGCGCGCGGGTCAGCACGTCCGCGTCCAGGTCGATGCCGACCACGTGCGGCACGCGTCGGCGCAGGTCGGCGGCGAGCAGCCCGTCACCCGTGCCCACGTCGAGCGCCGTGCGCGCGTGCGCCGGCACCGCGTCGAGGACGAGCGGGTGGTAGTGGAGGTTGTGGTTCCACCGCTCCGAGGGTGCGTTCATGCCGGGAACCTACCGAGAGGGGACGGTCGACGTCCGGCCTTCCGGCCGCTGCCAGCAGCGGGTGCACGAACTGCGGCGTGACTGGATCGACCTCTCACGGTCTGGGGGGGGTGGGGGGGAGTGCGGGGTCAGGGGCGGGGGGTGTGGGGGGTGTGGGTGCGCATGGCGTGCGCGACGGCGGACGACTGGGTGTCGTCCTGCGCGTCCAGGCCGGTGACGACGCCCGCGTGGTCCGCGGCCGAGCGGTTCTGGCTCAGCTTCGCCTTGGCCTCGACGCGCTCGACCAGCAGCTCGATGCCGACGATCGCCCGCAGCTGCTTCTCGACGAAGACCTCGGGGGCGTCCGTGACCTGCCAGCGGTCCGGCCGGCCGGCCTCGTGGCGGTCCGTGAGCGCCGTGACCGCGTCGCGCAGCCACGCCGGATCCGTGTGCACACGGGCCCGGCCGGTGAGGTGCACGGCCGAGTAGTTCCACGTCGGCACCATGCGCCCGTGCTCCGCCTTGCTCGGGTACCAGGTGGGGGAGACGTACGCCTGCGGGCCCGTGACGACGGCCAGTGCGGGGGCGTCGTCGCCGATGGTCCGCCACTGCGGGTTGGCGCGGGCCATGTGCAGCACGAGCCGGTCCCCGTCCCACACGACGGGCAGCAGCGTCGAGACCGGGTAGCCGTCGGTACCGACCGTCACGAGCTCGGCCGAGCCGGCGGCCGCGACGAGCGCGCGGATCTCGTCGGCGTCGTCGAGGGCGTTGAAGACGGGCACGTACACCCGGCGAGCGTAGCGGCGGGTGCGTCGGCCCGACCGTGCGACGGGACGGCTCGGGGCCGCCCACCGGAGGGGTGCTCCGGCGGACGGCCCCGCGGGTCGTGCTGGTCGTGCTGTGCTGACCTGCGTCAGCGTGCGGTGCAGGTGGCGGACGGGACCGTGTTGTTCCCGCCCGAGTAGAACGTCACGCCGAAGCTGTTGTTGCCCGCCGACGTGAAGGTGTTGCCCGAGCGCGTCGCGTTCCAGGAGTTCTGGACCGACTGGCCCGAGCCGGGGCTGACCGTGACCGACCAGTTCGAGGCGCCGGAGACGGTGTAGGTGACGTTGAAGCGGTCGCCCCACGACTCGCCCGCGACGGCCGTTCCCGTGACGGTGCAGGAGCCGGTGCTGCCGCCCGTGTTCCCACCGGTGTTCCCACCGGTGTTCCCGCCGGTGTTCCCACCCGTGCTCCCGCCGGCCGGCGCGACCGCGCGACCGGTGGAGGCCGAGATGTGGCCGGTGCACAGGTTGCGCGACTGCAGGTCCTGCAGGATGCCGGGCAGCGCCTGCACGGTGGCCGCGGGCCAGTCGTGCATGAGGATCGTCTGGCCGTTGGTCAGTCGCTGCGCGGCCGAGCGGATGCTCGACGACGACGCGTTGTTCCAGTCGTTCGAGTCGACGTCCCACGTGACGACGCGCAGGCCGAGACCGGCGGCGACGTTGTTGACCGTGCCGTTGACCTCACCGTACGGCGGGCGGAAGACCGTGGGCGTGACGCCCGCGGTGCTCTGGATCGCCTGCTGCGTGCGCGAGAGCTGCGACTGGACGTCGCTCTGGCTCATGTTCACCAGGTGCGGGTGGTCCCAGCTGTGGTTGCCGATCTGCAGGCCGGCGTTCTTGTAGGCCTGCATGAGCGAGGCGTTGTTCTGCGCGTTCTGGCCGGTCGGGAAGACCGTGGCCGTGGCGTTCGCGGCCTTGAGCGCGCTGATGATCTGGTTCGTCGTCCCGGAGTTCGGGCCGTCGTCGAACGTCAGGCCGACGTAGCCGGCCGAGCAGTTCTGCGTGGTGCCACCACCGGTGTTGCCGCCGGTGTTCCCACCCGTGTTCCCGCCGGTGTTGCCGCCGGTGTTCCCACCCGTGTTGCCGCCGGTGTTGCCGCCCGTGCTCCCACCGGCCGCCGTGCAGCTCGCGGACGGGACGGTGTTGTTGCCGCCGGAGTAGTACGTCACGCCGAAGGTCTGGTTGCCGGCCGACGTGAAGGTGTTGCCCGAGCGGGTGGCGTTCCAGGAGTTCTGGATCGACTGGCCCGAGCCGGGGTTGACCGTGACGCTCCAGCTGGTCGCGCCGGAGACGGTGTAGTTCACGTTGAAGCGGTCGCCCCACGACTCGCCCGCGACGGCCGAGGCCGTGACGGTGCAGCCGTTCGACGTGCCACCACCGGTGTTGCCGCCACCGGTGTTGCCGCCACCGGTGTTGCCGCCGCCCGTGTTGCCGCCCCCGCCGGAGCCCTCGGTGACCGTGATGTCCGACGAGCCGGAGGACTGGTAGCCCTCGGTCGCCATGATCATGTAGTTGTGGTTGCCCAGCTGCATGCCCTTTGACGCCCACGCGGAGAAGTGGTTGCCGGCGGTGATGGTGCCGCCCACGCGCTTGGACTGCCGCACCGACCAGAACTGCTTGAACGTCGAGGAGTCGCCCTCGATCGACGGGGCGTTGACGCGGGTCGTCTCGTAGATGTCGTACGTGCCGCCGTCGGTGGTGACGGTGCCCTTGTGGGTGCCGGTCGGGCGGTAGGTGCCCCACGAGTCGACGATGTAGTACTCGATCAGCGGGCCGTTGGTCCACCCGTACAGCGTCAGGTAGGCGTTGCCCGAGGGATTGAACTGACCGGAGTAGCTCACGACCTTGGAGCTGTCGCCCTTGGACCAGCCCTTGCCGATGACGAAGTTGCCGGTGTTCTGCCACCGCGTCGTGTACTTGCCGCCCCCGTTCATCTCGGAGGAGACGGTGCCCTGGCTGTCGGTCCAGAACGAGTACCACAGGCCGTCCGTGCCGGTCTGGTTGGTCGTGATGGTGGCCGCGGTCGCGGGCGCGGCCACGGCGACGCCGCCGGCGGCCAGCGTCGCGGCGGCGACCGTGCCCAGGAGGGCGCGCAGGGTGCGCTGCCCTCTCCGGGCCGGTCGGGCCGTGTCGAAAGTATCGAGCATCAAAGGCTCCTCTGTGCGAGCACATCGGTGGGACAGGAGTCCGAGCCGGCGGGTCAGGTGGCGCTCACCGGCTCGTACGTGGGGTGAGCCAGGCGCGGGTGGCACCTCGGACACCGGACTTCGTCAGTGTGGCCGAGGCGAATCCGCAGGTGAACAGGCCACAGGCTGCCCAAACCGTTTAAGGGCGTCACGACCACCCCGGGGTGGCTCTGCGAGCGCTCGTGCGCCCCAGGACCGACACCGCCCGCCGTCGGCACCGAAAGTGATCGGCGCCGAGGGCGGGCGGTGGCGGACGTGCGACGGGGTGCCGAGGACGACCCCGGCACCCCGTCATCGTGCTGTCAGGAGCAGATGCCCCAGGGGATGTAGTTGATGTTCTGCGACCCCTTGTAGTACGTCACGCCGAAGCTGTTCGAACCGCTGGAGCGGAACGTGTTGCCGCTGCGGGTGGCGCCCCACGAGTTCTGGACCGACTGGCCGCTGTTCGGGTAGACGGTCACGGACCAGCTCGACCGGCCGGACACGGTGTAGTTGACGTTGAAGCGGTCGCCCCACTCCTCGCCCCGCGTCCAGCTGACGGTGCAGCCGTTGGTGGTGTTGCTGCCGCTGTCGTTGCCGCCGGTGCTGCCGCCGCCGCCGGTGTTCCCACCGCCGCCGTTGTTGCCGCCGCCACCGTTGTCGGCGCTGCCCGTGCCGACCGTGATGTTCGACGAGCCGGAGGACTGGTAGCCCTCGGTGGCCATGATCATGTAGTTGTGGCGGCCCATCTGCATGCCCGCACGCGACCAGGCGGAGAAGTGGTTGCCGGCGGTGATGGTGCCGCCGGTGCGCTTCTGCTGGCGGACCGACCAGAACTGCTTGAACGTCGAGGAGTTCCCCTCGATCGACGGGGCGTTGTAGCGCGTCGTCTCGTAGATGTCGTACGTGCCGCCGTCCGAGGTGACCGTGCCCTTGAACGTGCCGGTCGGACGGTAGGTGCCCCAGTTGTCGACGATGTAGTACTCGACGAGCGGGCCGTTGGTCCACCCGTACAGCGTCAGGTAGGCGTTGCCCGACGGGTTGAACTGGCCGGAGTAGCTGACCGCGCGGTCGCTGCCCGTGGACCAGCCCTTGCCGATGACGAAGTTGCCGGTGTTGCGCCACGACGTCGAGTAGTTGCCGCCGTTGCCGAGGACCGCGGAGACGGTGCCGGGGCTGTCGGTCCAGAAGGAGAACCAGTAGCCGCTGTGGGTGCCGGTCTGGTTGCTGTTGACGTTCTGCGCCGAGGCCGGTCCGGCCAGGGCGACGGTGCCGGCGACGAGCGCGCCGGTGGCGAGCGCGCCCACCGTGGCGCGCAGCGAGTGGCGACGGCGGGGGCGTCGCGCGAAAGTGTCGGTCATCTGATGGCACTCCCTAGGGCAGTCGAGCGGGGGACGTGACGGTTCGGCCGACCCGCGCTCCCACCTGCGTGCCGGCGGATGTCGCGACGGGAGCGTGATCGGCTGTGATCGTTCTCCTGCGCCGTGACGGCAGCAGTGTGCAGCGTGGGAGCGTGGCCGCTCCCCGGCAGTTTGTGGATCTAATCCTTTAACTTCCGCATCGTGGTCGTCTGCGCGTTTATCTGCCTCGATCGCAAGGTTTCGACGGTCCCGCGCGCCGTCGACGACGACGTGCCACAGCACCCCCGGGCTACCCTCACGCCGTGGCCGGTACGGGGGACGTCGTGACGATCGACGGTGGGGACCTGGGATGCGCCCGCCTGCTCGTCCTGCTGCGCGACCGGGTCGCGACGATGGCACCGGGTACCGTCGTCCACCTCGTGACGGCCGACCCCGTCGCCCCCATCGACCTGCCGGTGTGGTGCCACATGACCGGGCACGACTACCTGGGTGCCGTCGGCGGGACCGCCCGCCCCACGTACGCGGTGGCGGTCGCCGCACGCCCGGCGCCGACCGACGCGCGCAACCCCTGGCACCGAGCTCCCGGGACCGCCTGACAGGTCGTCGCCAGGGCGCTGCGTGACCGCTCTGTCCTGTGCTTGGCGTCGCGTGGGACAATGGTCTTACCGGCTCGCGCGGCTCCCCGTCCCCATCCCGGGTGGTGGACCGGTCCGCGCGTTCCCCACGACGGCACGCCGTCGTAGGGAGGCGGTCCTCGTCGCGTACGGGGCCGAGCGCGGTGCCGCGCCAAGCAAGAGGTGTGACCCATGCAGCCCGCCATCGGTGAGATCGTCGTCCACCCCCACCACGGCCCCACCCGCGTCGTCGACACGCTCGAGCGGACGTTCCGCGGCGAGACGCACCAGTACCTGCAGCTCGAGGTCGTCGGGAGCGGGATGGTCGTGTCCGTCCCGCTGGACAAGGCCGACGAGATCGGCCTGCGGCCGCTCTACGACGCCGACGGCATCGCGGCGCTCCTCGCCGTCCTCGCGGCCCCGACCGCGCACGTCCACGAGGCGTGGACCCGCCGGTTCAAGGAGAACCAGGAGCGGATGCGCAGCCAGGACCACCTCGTGCAGGCGGAGGTCGTGCGCGACCTCACGCGTCGCAGCGTGGAGCGGGGCCTGTCGACGGGGGAGAAGGACCAGCTCTGGTCGGCGACGCAGCCGCTGCTCACGGAGATGGCGCTCGCCCTGGGGGTCGAGCGCGAGCGTGCCCAGGAGATGATCGACGCCGCCATCCTGGACGACAAGGGCTCGTCACCGGAGCTGCACGTCGTGTCCTGACCTCCGGCACGGCACGGGCGCGAGCGCGGCGGGCCTCCCGCGGACGGTCAGGCCGGCCGGCGGGCCTGCACGATCGCACCGTGCATGCCGTCGGCCACCTGGTGCGTGAACGTCACGGTCGCGTCGACGAAGCCGGCCGCGGCCAGGCCGTCGAGGTACTCGCTGCGCGACAGCGCGCCGGCGATGCACCCGACGTAGGAGCCGCGCTCGGCGCGCTGGTCGGGGGTGAGGTGGTCCTCGGCGACGACGTCGGAGATGCCGAACCGGCCGCCGGGGGCGAGCACGCGGAAGGCCTCGGCGAGCACGGCAGGCTTGTCGGGGGAGAGGTTGACGACGCAGTTCGAGATGACCACGTCGACGCTGGCGTCGGGCAGCGGGAGGTCCTCGATCGTGCCCCGGTGGAACGCGACGTTCGTCGCGCCCGCCTTCTCGGCGTTGGCGCGTGCCAGGTCGAGCATCTCGTCGGTCATGTCGACGCCGTGCGCGAAGCCCGTGGGACCGACGCGGCGGGCGGACAGCAGGACGTCGATGCCGCCGCCGGAGCCGAGGTCGAGCACGCGCTCGCCCTCGCGCAGCTCGGCGACCATCAGGGGGTTGCCGCAGCCGAGGGAGGCGGCCACGGCCTCGACCGGGAGGGTGTCGGTGTCCGCGGCGGCGTAGAGGCCGGCCCCGAACCGCTCGTCGATGTCGGGGGCGTTCGGCCCGCCGCAGCTCGCGGCGGTGTCGCTGCCGCAGCAGCCTGCCGTGCTCGCCTGCGTCGCGGCGAGGGCGTAGCGCTCGCGGACCTGGTCCCGGATGTCGGTCATCTCTGCCTCCGTGCATCGAAGTATGTCGATGCCTGAACCATGGACCTAGCCATCGATGACTGTCAATATCGACAGGCGCCGATGTCTGGGTGACACTGGTCGCATGACCGTCGACCTGGGGCTCACCGCGACCACCGGACGGGCCTGCTGCGCGCCGGTCACCTGCGACCCGCTGGACGCCGAGGCCGCCGAGGACCTGGCGCGTCCGCTCAAGGCGCTCGCCGACCCGACGCGGCTGCGCCTGCTGTCGATCATCGCCTCGCACGACGGGGCCGAGGCGTGCGTGTGCGACCTGACCGAGCCGGTCGGCCTCTCGCAGCCCACCGTCTCCCACCACCTCAAGGTCCTGGCCGACGCCGGCCTGGTCACCCGCGAGAAGCGTGGCGTGTGGGCCTACTACGCGCTGGTCCCCGGCGCCGTCGAGCAGCTCGTCGGGCACCTGGGGGCGCACCTCGGCCAGGCGCCGCAGGCCTGAGCGGGCGTCAGTCGCGCGGGACGAGCCGCAGGGTCACGTCGACGACCTGCGGCCCGACCACCGCGCCGACGTACGTCGGCCCGTAGCGGTCGTACTTGGCGTGGTACGCGGCGTCCACGTCGGCGTGCACGTCCGGCGGTGGCGCCTCGAGGACGACGTCCTCCTCGACGCCACCCGCGCGCACCCGAGCCCTGCCGGAGGCCCGCGCACGGCGGAACCAGCCGTTCTCCGGCCCGTGCGCCGACCGGACGTAGAGGTCGTCGCCGACCCGCACGCCCCAGATCGTCACGTACGGCCGCAGCGTGCCGTCCGGTCGGTACGACGCGAGCTCCAGCTCGTCCGCGCCGCCGATGCGGGCGAGCGCCTCAGGTCCCCAGGTCCCCATGAGTCCTCCGGTCCGACGACGGACCTCGATCGTCGTCGCACACCCGGACGGCCGCCAGTCGGGGCCAGCACTGCGTCGGTCGCCACTGGAACCCTCGACGACGCCCCCGCACTGAACCTCGAGGCCCCGGCTCACCTGACGAGACGATCGCCCGACGATCTCGACCTTCGGCGGCCACCGAGCCGTCGGAAGCCGCCGAAGGACGAGTTCGGCGGGTGGGGGGTGGGTGTGGGGTGGGGGTGGGGTGGGTGGAGTGGGTGGGTGTGGGGTGGGGGAGGTGGAGCGGTCTCGTCGATCAATCGTTTCGGGTCGGGACCTGGGGCCCGCGCCCTGCCTAGCATCCGAGGGGTTCCGTCACCCGAACGAATGGTTGGTGCGCGCATGAGGACGATCCCCACCCTGGTCACCGTCGCGGCGCTCGCCGCGGCCACGCTCGCCCTCGCTCCCGTCGCGGCCGCCGGGGGCGGTCACGGACCCGGCCCGGGCAAGGGGCCCGGGCCCGGTCACGGACCGCGCGGCGGCTGCGAGCGCGTCGAGGCGCTGTTCTGCGAGGACTTCGAGTCCGAGCCCACGGGCGGTGCCGCCAGCCTCGACTGGGGCGTCGACACCCGGCACGGGACGCTCAAGGTCGAGCGGGCCGGGCGCGCGGGCAAGGTGCTGCGCGTGCACACGGAGGACAACGGGTACGCGTTCCTCAAGGTGGTCGACTTCGCGGCGCCGGAGAACACGTTCTACGGGCGGCTGCGCATCAAGGTCGACGACTTCCCGACGGCTCCGGACTGGGCGCACTTCACGCTCGTCGAGGTCACGGGGTCCGGCAGCGACGAGGTCGTGCGCCCGCTCGGTGGTCAGTTCGCCCCGACGGTCGGCCCCGACGCGACGTTCTGGGGCGTCGGCGCCGACGGCGGCCCGACGGGGGACTGGACCAACTGGCGCGAGTCGGCGCCCACCGTCGAGGACCGGTGGCAGTGCGTCGAGTTCGAGTGGTTCGCCCCGGAGAACCGGGTCTCGGTGTGGTTCGACGGTGTCCCGCAGCCGGACCTCACGGTGACCGGGGACGAGCACGGCGGCGCGGACGTGCCGTTCGTCCTGCCGACGGCCGACACCGTGAAGATCGGCTGGCAGCTGTACCAGGGCGGCGCGACGCCCGACCACTTCGACCTCTGGGTCGACGACATCACCCTCGATTCCGAGCGCGTCGGCTGCGGGGGTTAGGACAGACTGTGGCGAACGCGGGCTCCTGCCGCACCCATCGCTGAGAGGTGGCAGGAGTCCGCGTTCGTCCGCCGTCCACACGCGCCGGGGTCGGCGCTACCCGGCGACCAGCTCGACCCGCAGGACGCGGTCGTCCCCGGGCCGCGGGTCGGTGCCGCCCCAGGTCGCGCGGTCGGTGTTGGAGGTGACGATCCACAGGGCGCCGTCCGGTGCGACCTCGACGGTGCGGATGCGGCCGTGCTCGCCCGTGAACCACTCGACCGGGTCGCCCGCGGGTCGCGGGCCGTCGACCGGGAGCTGCCACAGGCGCTGCCCGCCGAGCGCGCCCATCCAGATCGAGCCGCCCGCGTAGGCGATGCCCGACGGTGACGCGTCGTCGGGGTGGAGGGTGAAGACCGGCGGTTCGCCGTGGTCCCCGGTGGTGCCCTCGGACGCCGGCCAGCCGTAGTCCAGACCGGGCTGCAGGACGTTGAGCTCGTCCCAGGTGCGGTGCCCGAGCTCCGAGGCGTACGCGGTGCCGTCCGGGCCGAAGGCGATGCCCTGGACGTTGCGGTGGCCGCTGGAGTACACGGGCGAGCCGGACGGGTTGCCGTCGGGCACCGTGCCGTCCGTCGCGATGCGCAGGACCTTGCCGTTCAGCGAGTCCGCGTCGGCGGCGTTCTCGGGGTCGAAGGCGTCGCCGGTGCCGATCCAGAGGTGCCCGTCGGGCCCGACCACGATGCGCCCGCCGTGGTGCCGGTCGGCGGTCTCGATCCCGTCCAGCAGGACGCGGTCGACGCGCAGGGAGCGCAGGTCGTCAGCGAGGGTGAGCGCGACGACCCGGTTGGTGGGTGAGGACGACACGTACGCGTAGACGGTCCGGTCGTCCGCGAAGGACGGTGAGGCGGCGATGCCCAGCAGCCCGCCCTCCGACCCGACCTCGACGTCGGGGACGACCCCCACCACGTCGGGGGACCCGCCGCCGGGCGGCAGGCGCACGATCTGGCCCGTCGAGCGGCTGGAGACCAGGGCGGCGCCGTCCGGGAGGAACGTCAGGCCCCACGGCATGACGAGGTCGGTGGCGACCTCGGTGACGTCGCCCGGGACGAGTCGGGGGCCGTCCGACGATGCGGGCGTGCCGGGTGCGGAGGGAGCCACCGTGGTGGCGGCGGGCGTCTCGGCGCCAGGCGTGCACGCGGCGAGCAGGAGGGCGAGGGCGCCTGCGGCTGCGGCCGAGCGGTGCGGGCGGGTGCGGTGTCTCGTGCGTCGGGAGGTGGGCATCGTCGCTCCTTCGTCGCGTGCGGATCACTGTGATGAGCACCGCTAACGTATCACCGATACGCCGCAATTGTTAGCACCGGTATTACCGAGAGCGGGTGTGGGCTGTTAGCGTCGCTACGTGAGCGACACCGCCCGGGACCGGATCATCGACGCGGCTCTGCACCTGCTGGACGCGGGCGGGCCGGAGGCGATGTCGACACGTGCGGTGGGTGCGGCGGCCGGCGTCCAGGCCCCGACGATCTACCGGCTGTTCCGCGACAAGGACGGCCTGCTCGACGCGGTCACGGAACGCCGGTTCGAGGAGTACCTCGCCGCGAAGACGCAGCGCGACCACGACGAGGACCCCGTGCAGGACCTGCGCCGCGGCTGGGACCTGCACATCGGGTTCGGGCTCGCGAACCCCGCGGTGTACGTCGCGCTCTACGGCGCCCCCCGCCCGGGCGGCCCCGCGGCCGCCGTGCGGCGTTCCGAGGAGATCCTCGTGGCGATGATGCGCCGGGTCGCCGCCGCCGGACGCCTGCGCGTCGACGAGAGCACCGCCGCCCAGGTGTTCCACGCGGCGGGTCGCGGCACGACGCTGCTGCTCATCGCCACCCCCGAGGCCGAGCGCGACCCGCAGGTGCCGCTGCTCGCGCGGGAGGCGATGATCGCCGCGCTCACCACCGACGCCCCGGCCACGGGTGCACAGGACCCCCTCGGCGTCGCGGCACGCACCATCCGCGCCGCGCTGCCCGAGGCCGACGCGCTCACCCGGGCCGAGCGCGGGCTCCTCGCCGAGTGGCTCGACCGGTTGGCGGCCCCGGGGCGCTGACGCGCGGCGGGCCCCGGCGCAGGGGCCGCGCCGTGCAGCCGGCCCAGAGCCGTGTCGGGCCCGGCACGGCCGCAGTCCACGGGCGGGGACGTCTCAGCCGACCGCGGCCACCACCTGCGGGTCGGCGCACCCGCGCGCGAACCCTGCGATCCGCCGGTCGACGTCCCGCTGCAGCACGACGCGTCCGATGCGCTCGGCGACCGGTGCCAGCCACGCCGGCCGGCACGTGAAGCTGTACCGCCAGACCGCGCGCGTGCCGCCGTCCGGCAGCGCCGTGAACCGCCAGCCCCCGGCCATGACCGCGAAGAACCACGGCCCGGTGACCATCTTCATCCCGACGTTCGTCGGGGGCTTGTACGAGACGTACTCGCTGACCATCCGCAGCCCGGAGCGGTGGCGCGTCAGCGTCCGGACGCCCTTGGCGGGCGCGGTCGCGCCGTCGAGGAACGCCTGGCGACGGATGAAGGGGTCCCAGCGCAGGCGGACCGCGCCGGTGGTCTGCGACACCGCGAAGGCGACGTCCGGGGCGACCGGGACGTCGACGCTGGACTCGACGATCATCCGCCGACCCTAGGGGGCGTGCGGGTCCGGCGCCCGCTCGTCAGCCGGATGCCACCAGCTCGACCTCGAAACCGTCGCCGTCCTCGAGGTAGGCCGCGTAGTGGTCGGGCCCGCCCGCGTGCGGGTGCCGGTCGGGGAACAGCAGGGTCCAGCCCTGCTGCTGCGCGGCGGCGGTCAGCGCGTCGACGTCCTGCCGGGTCCCGGCGTGGAACGCGACGTGGTTGAGCCCGGGCCGGCGACGCTCGTGGGGTGCGGCGACGACGTCCGGGCCCGACTCGAGGACCACGTAGGTGTCGCCGAGGCGCCAGCTCGCTCCCGTGGCCCACGCGTCGGTCCGCGTGTGCCCGAGCTGCTCGAGGAGCCAGCCGAGCGTCGCGGCGGCACGGTCGAGGTCCGGCACCCAGAGCTCGAGGTGGTGCAGGCGCCCGCGCGTGGGCACCCGCGTCAGCCCGCCAGCGCCGTCCACCGCAGGTGCACGTCCAGCGGCAGCCCGTCCTCGGTGCCGGCGTCGTCGACGAGCTCACCGGGCACGGCCCGGCGCATCACCTCGGGCACGGGCCGGGCCACGGGCGCGCCGTAGTCGTCGGTCCAGTCGATCTCGTCGTCGTCGGTCGGGTCGAACGCGATGCCGTGGTCGGCCCAGAAGCCGGCGGCGTACCGCTCCTCGATGCTCCGCAGCAGCTCCCACGTGGGGCGCTCGTAGTCGGCGGTCTCCTCGGCCGTCGCGTAGCGCGAGTAGTAGCAGGCGCCGAGGATCCAGTAGGCAGCCAGGGCCGTGGCGCGGTCCGTCGTCGGGTCGTCGAGCACGAACCGGATCGTCGCGTCGCCGCCGTCGTAGTTCGTCCGCCGGACGAAGGTGTGCCGCTGCTGCGGGGTCGCCGCGCGCAGGAAGTCCCGCAGGAACTGCTCGGCCTCATCCGGTTCCGGGGTCTCGGTGCTCACGTCGCGAGCGTAACCCGCAGGCTCCGCGCGACGGTTCAGGGCAACGGCGACAGGCTCCTGCCGTGCGGGTCGGCGTACGCGCGCGGCGTGCCGTCCAGGCTGACGACGAAGCCGCGGTCGACGCGGTCCGAGACGAGGTCGGCCGTGGTCGGCAGGACCCGGGCGCCCTCGTTGCCGAGCCAGTGCCCGGGCAACGTCCCGACCAGTTCCACGAAGGACTCACGGGCCTGCGGGGTCAGGTACGCGAGGACCGCGCTGTGCAGCACGACGAGCGTCGCGTCGCGCGGCGCCTGCGACGCGAGTGCCGGCAGCACGTCGAGCAGGTCACCGGCGACGACGCGCGGCGGGTCGAGGCGCGCGACCGCGAGGGCGGCGCGCAGCCGGGCGCGGCGGTCGTCGTGCTCGGGCCAGACCAGCGTCTCCAGCCACGCGCACGCGTCGTCGTCGGTGACGTCGACGGGGGACAGGTCGACGCCCGCGCGCCACACGACCTCCGGCAGCCGCTCCGGTGCCGCGATCCCCGGACCGAGGGTGCAGGGCAGCACGACGGGCGACGGTCCGTCCGCGGGGTCGAGCGCGCGCGAGCCGCCGTCGGCGTCGTCGTAGCGGTACGAGTACCGGTCGGGCAGCAGGCACAGGCCCGCGGAGGCCCCGACCTCGAGCAGCGCCAGCGGCTGGGGGAGCTCCGCGAGGAACGGCAGGAGCGTCGCGCAGCGGCCCGCCTCGTTGGTCTGCGTCGCGCGGGCGCGAATGGTGGCCGCGACCTCGTTCCACCGCGTGAGCAGCGTGCGGCGCAGGTCGTCGTAGCCGCCCGACGCCCCGTGCCACCGCGCCGCGGCGAACACGAGGTTCGGCTGCCGCTTGCCGGGCGGCAACGTGTCCAGCAGGGCCGTGACCTGCCGGTCCGCGCTGACGCCGGCGGCCCACTCCTCGTACGTGGGTGAGGTCCCGCGTGCCTCCCGCTCCGCGAAGGCGCCGTAGGCGCGGGCCACGGGGGACGTGCCGAGGTGCGTCGCAGGGTCCACGGGCCTCAGCGTGCCAGGTTCGCCACGGCCGCTCGTCGACCTCGGTGCGCTGGCGGCCACGACCCGGCTGCACGGCCGTTCGCCGTCCATGACCCGACGCTGGGCCGCGCACCGGCGCCTCCAGCCAGGGCCGTGACCAGACCCTGAGACGTCGTGCTCACGAGACCGGCCTGAGGTGGCGCACCGCCCTCGGTGAGCTGCCTCAGGCTGGTCTCGCGGGAGCCGCGTCCCACCCTGCGGACCTGGTCAGCAGGTCGCGGAGGCGAGCCCGTGCGTCGGCGTCCAGCCCGATGACGTCCAGGACCCGCTGGACGTCGCCCGCGACGTCCTCGACGACGGGGACGGACTCCGCGAGGAACTGCTCGACCTCCGCGTCGCCCCACGCCGACTGACGGTCCTCCGGGCGGTGGTGCCCGCCGGCCATCGCCCGCACGGACTCGGCCCAGTCCGCCGCGACGTGCTCGGGAGCGACCCCCGCGTGGGCGAGCAGCAGCGCGACGACCAGGCCCGTGCGGTCGCGGCCGGCGCTGCAGTGCACCAGCACGCCCGGCTCGGCGCGGCCGATCCCGTCCAGCGTGCGCCGCAGCAGCGCGGGCAGCAGGCGGGCGTTGTGCCGCCAGTACAGCGGGGAGTCGAGGATCGGTCCGCAGACCTCCCGGAACTCGGCGTGGTCCGGGTCCTCCGTGGGGGCGTGCACGATCGTCACCCCGACCCAGGCGGTGCCGGCGACCTCCGGGTCGCCCGGCCACGGGGCGTGCTCGTCCGCGTTGCGCAGGTCGACGACCGTCCGCACACCCCACGCGCGCGCGTCGGCGCGACCCGTCGCGGTCAGCCACTCGCGTCGGGGGCCGCGGGCGACGCGGCCGGGCACCGTCACCCCGGTCGGCGACAGCGGGGTCGGCAGCCCACCGAGGTCGCGCACGTTGCGGTACCCGTCCCAGGTCAGCGCTCTCACCCGCGGCAGGCTAGCGGGGCTCCGGCGTCGCCGTCCGCGGGGCGCGGCAGCGCCCGGGACCGGCGACGTCCGCGTGCAGCGGCGCCGGCACGGCCTTCCGGTCCACGGGCGGTGCGCCTACCGTCGAGGGCGTGCACCAGCAGGTCGGGGACGTGCGCGTCCACCACGTCGAGCACGGTGACGGGCTGCCGTTCGTCGTGCTGCACGGTGTCGGCGTGGACCACCGCGAGGTCGCGGGCGCGCTCGAGCCGGCGTTCACCGACGGGCCCGGGATCAGCGGGGTGCGGCGGGTGTACCCGGACCTGCCGGGCATGGGCCGCACCGGCGCGCCGCCACGGCTGCGGAGCAACGACGACGTCGTCGACGTGCTGCTGGGGTTCGTCGACCAGGTCGTCGGGGGTGGGCCGTTCGTCGTCGGCGGGCACTCGCTCGGCGGGTACCTGGCCCGGGCCGTCGCCGCCCGGCGGCGCGAGCAGGTCGCGGGGCTGGTGCTGGTCTGCCCGGCGGCCCCGTCGGCCGGTGACGTCCCGCCGCACGCGGCCGTGCGCACGGCCCCGGGCGTCGCGGATGTCCTGGATCCCGCCGACGTGGCCGGGTTTGAGGAGTACCTCGTCGTCCGCACGTCGCAGACGGCCCGCCGCTACCGGGACCGCGTGCTGCCCGGGACGCGGCTGGCGGACGAGCCTGCCCTCCGGCGCATCCTGGCGGGGTGGGAGCTGCGCGACGCACCCGGCCCCGACGATCCGCATCCGTACCCCGCGCTCGTCGTGGCCGGTCGTCAGGACGCGTCGGTCGGCTGGTCGGACGCGGCCGCGCTGCTCGCGGTGTACCCGCACGCGACGCTCACGGTGCTCGAGGGCGCCGGGCACGCTCTGCTGCACGAGCACCCGGACGTCGTGGCGGCGCTGCTGCGGCACTGGTTCGCGGGTCTGACCGCATCCTGAGACCGACGTCGCTCGAGACCGGGCTGAGTCGTCGTCCGGGCGGTGATGCGAGGACTCAGGCCGGTCTCGCCGCCGGCGCGTCCCACCTCTCGGGACGTGTGGTCGTCGGGCCGTGAGCGGCCGGCTACCGGGATCCTGGGGCCCGGGCGGCCACCGTCGGTTGCAGCCCTGACGGCGCGACGGGCACCGGCGTGGTCGTCGGTGCCGGCGGCAGCGGCGACGGCCACGGGTCCGGGTCGTTGCACGAGGTCATCGTGTCGAGCGGGTCCGCCCGGCAGTCGTCCTGCGCCTCGCCGCCGTCCAGGGCGTCGTTGCCCTCGACCCCGTCGACGCCGTCGAGCGTGTCCGGCGAGTCGCCGCCGCTCAGCCGGTCGGCTCCCGGCCCGCCCGTGAGGACGTCCGGCCACCGGCTGCCCGTCAGGACGTCGTCGCCGAGCCCGCCGCGGACCTCCTCGACGTCGTTCGACCACGCCGCCCACGGCGCGGGGATGCCCACCGCGTCGCCCTCGCCGACCGCGCCGTCACCGCCGACGCCGTCGAGCGAGACCGTGACCGGGCCGCGCCGCACGCCGTAGTCGGCGACGTCGTGCCCCGGCCCGCCGACGAGCTGGTGGGCGCCGTCGGGCTCCGCACCGGTCACGAGGACGTCGGCCCCCTGGCCGCCCTCCGCGCGGCCGCTGCCGACGCCGTTGTCCAGGGTGTCGTCACCCCAGCCGCCCTGCAGCAGGTCGTGCCCGTCGCCGCCGAGCAGGGTGTCGTCCCCGTCGCCGCCGATGAGGACGTCGTCGCCGGCGAGGCCCGACACGTGGTCGTCCCCGGCACCCGCGCAGATGACGTCCGCGCGCCGTGTGCCGACCAGGCGGTCCGGGCCGTCGGTCCCGCGGATCGTGCACCGGTGCCCCGGCGCGGTGTCGTAGCGGACGTAGTCCCAGGTGGAGGTCCCGCGGAACGTCTCGAGCCCGAGGCCGAGCGTCCCGCCGCCGACCTGCGTCAGCGTCCGGTCGACGACGGCGCGGCCGTCGACGAGGAGCCGCACGTGCTGCCCGGCCACCTCCAGGCGGTACGTGTGCCAGCGCTGCGTGTCGAGCGGCACCGGCTCGCCCTCGCCGTACGGGTACAGCAGGCAGACCTCCGTGGTGGAGAACCCGATCTGCAGCAGGTCCATCGTGTCGCCCACCCACAGCAGCGTCGGTGGGGTCCCGGACGGGTCGAGGCACGAGCCGGTCGCGTCGGCGCCGATGCGCATGCGGAAGTCGACGGTGAAGCCCGTCAGGCGGTTGGCCGACCCGGTCCACTCGGACGGGGTCGCCTCCTCCCGCAGCATCACCAGCGTCTCCTTGCCGATCGTGAGCGCACCGCGCCGCACGGTCACCGCGGCGCCGCCCTCGCCCCAGCCGATCACCTGCCACGGCTCGACCACCGCGTCGTCGAATTCCTCGCGCTGCACGTCTCCCGCCCAGGCGGGCGCCGGCAGCAGCAGGACGGCGGCCAGGGCCGTGACGACCGTCAGGACGGACCGGGTTCGCAGCATGGTGGGCTCCCTCGTGCGTGTACGTCACACGGTAGGGCCGCCGGTGGCGCGGGGCGAGGGTCGCCCGAAGAGGCAGACCTCGACGCGCCGGCGACGTTGCGCGGCCGGCGCCGGTCCGCCGTGCGGGAGGAGCCGACCGCCCCTACTTTGAGGCGATGACTCGCGCCGCATCCGTCGTGGATCGCCTCATCGCCACGTACCAGAGGACCATCTCGCCCCGGAAGGGCTGGAGCTGCGCCCACCGGGTCGCGCACGGCGACGCGTCGTGCTCCGCCGCGGTGCGCGGACTCGTCCGGCAGCGGGGGGTGGTGCGGTCCGTCGTCCCGACGGTCGCGCGGTTCGTCGCGTGCTACCGGGCGGCGCTGCTGCTCGCGCAGACGGACGTGAGCGGCGTCTGCTGCTGCGGGGGCATCCCGATCCCGTTCCGGTTCCCCGGGCGCCGCTGACGCGGCCGCCTCGCGTCAGTCGGCCGGCCCCTCCCAGGGGTAGCCGTGGTCGACGAACGCCCGGCGGATCTGCGCCTTGTCGCGTTCGACGTCACCCTCGAACAGCGTCCGCCCGGACTCCGTCTCGATCCGGAGCTTCGAGCCGCGCGGGTGCACCGCGGCGACCTTGGCGCGCTCGACGACCCTCTCGACCTCGCCGCGTCGGCGGACCTGGACGCGGTCCGGGCCGACGTCGAGGACGGGGGAGTCGAAGACGACCCACGCGGCGAGGGCCAGGCCGGCGACGAGCCCGAGCACCGGCCGGCCCCAGGTCAGCCACGTCTGGTCGAACGACCCGAGCAGCCGGAGCGGGCCCTGGAACGGCACCCAGGGCAGCTCGGCCGCCCACCGCGCGAGCAGCGGCAGGAGCGCCCCGAGGGCCGCGCCGCCGACCGCGAACATGCCTGTCACCCACAGGCGGCCGGAGCGGTCGAACCCGCCGACGGTGCGGACGGGCAGGATGTCGTCACCGGTCGTCATGGCCCGAGGATAGGAGGCGACCACCCCGGGGCGGGAGGTCGCACACCAGGGGGTGTCAGCGGCGGCGGGCCGCCAGGGTCGCCACGATCGGCGCGAGCAGCGCGACGCCGGCCGCGACGAACGCGACCGTCGCCACCGTGTCGTCGAACAGCGGCCCGTTGGTGCGGCCGAGCCCGATCCACATCAGGCCCCACCCCATCGCGAGCCCGATCGGGATCACGAGGGTCGGGCGACGGCGACCGTACGCGCCGTAGGCGACGGCCAGCAGGGCGGCAGCCGAGACCAGGACGACGGACCACCCGGTCGCGCCGAGGCCGAGCTCGCCGACCTCGGCGTCGGCGAGGAACGCCGCGGTGTTCGCGAGGGTCGCGACGCTGACCCACCCGGTGTACAGACCGACCGTCACGTCGGTGATGACGGACGTCGCCGTGCCCGTGTGCGGCAGCCGCAGGAGCTTGACGTACATGGTCGCCAGCACGGCGAGCAGCACGACGATGACGACGACGCTGCCCAGGACGGTCCCGAGCTGCACGGCCCCGATCCACAGGGCGTTGAGCAGCATCGAGGCGAGCACCCACCACGAGATCGCCCGCAGTCGCGGGTCGGCGCCGTTGCGGGGCAGGGCCTGGACGATCGCGAACACCGCCAGGCCGGTGTAGATCACCGACCAGATGGTGAACGCCGGGCTGTCGGGCGCGATCGGCGTGGCGGTGGCGGACAGCGCGCCGCCCGCGGCCTCGGCGATCGGCTGCCCACCGAAGGCCCCGGACCCGACGGTGGCGCCGACGATGGCCACGACCGCGCCGATCAGCACCGTGACCTGGCGGACCCGGTCCTGGGACGTCACGCGGCCCCTGACTGCCGTGCTGGTGATGGTCTCCATGGGTACAGAGTGGCAACACTCAGCAGGCTGAGCATCTTGAAACGGGCGTCTGCGTGCGCTCCCGCTCCTGGGAAGGTCAGGCGGGCCCGGAGCCGACGCGCGCCGCTCGCACGCGCTCCAGCCAGTCGACGACGAGCGCGGCCGCCGGGGCGGGGCGCTCGAGGTGCACGTTGTGGCCCGCGGCGTCGAGCACCGCGAACGTCGCGCGCGGGTAGTGGGCGAGCCGCGGCAGCGCGTCCTCCCACCCGACGACGTGGTCCTGCCGGCCGGTGACGAACAGCGCGGGGGCGGTGAACGGCTCGGGCGAGGCGTCCTCCGGCTCGACGTCGAGGGTGTAGCGCTGCGCGATGCGCTCGAGCGCGGCCTGGTCGACCGAGCGCAGCCCCGGGTGCACGTGCGCGAGGAACGCCCGGACGCCGTCGACGTGCTGCTCGACCGCCATCTCGACGTAGTCGTCGGCCGCGTCCCCGGCCGTCCGCACCGCCTCCGGGTCCTCCCGCAGCACCGTCCGCGGCGGCAGGGTGCGGCGCTCGTCCTCGGCGACGAACACCCCGGCCAGGGTCGCGAGACCCAGCACCCGCGCGCGCGCGTCGTGCGCGACCTGCCGTGCGACCATCCCGCCGAAGGAGTTGCCCAGGATCGCGAACGGCTCGTCACCGAGCCGCCTCTCGATCTCCCGCTCCACGGCGTCGACGACGTCGCGCGTGCCCGCCACCTCCCCGACGGGCGTCCCGGCCGTGCCGGGCAGGTCGACGTAGATCCGCCGCCAGCCGCCCACCGCGTCGAGCACGGGGTCGAGCGACAGCAGGATCCGGTGGTCGACGCCGAAGCCGTGGACCATGACGAGCGGCGTCCCGGCGCCGCGCTCCACCGTGTGCATGGCGCCCAGGGTAGGGATGGGCAGCGCCCACGACGGAACCGTCGCGCGTCGTGCGGCCGTCACCCCGAGCGATCGGGTCAGAACGGCGCCGTGGCTGGTCCGGCGGTCGTCGGTGGTGCGTGCGGGTCGGACGGGGCGTCGCCCGTGCCGCGCACGTCGACGAGGAACCGGCCCAGCGCCAGCACGGTCAGGCCCGCGAGGACCACGCCCAGCAGCCCGACGCGCAGGCTCGTGGCGTCCGCGACGAGCCCCACGACGGTCGGGGACACGAGGAACCCGACGCGCAGCAGCCAGCTGACGACCGTGAGACCCACGCCGTGCGGCAGGCCGGGCAGCTCGTCGGCCGCGTGCATGACGGCCGGGACGAGCGTGGCGACCCCGAGACCGGCCGCCGCGAACCCGACGAGCGTCGTGGCGACCGAGGGCACCGCCAGCGCGAGGCCCATGCCCGCGGCGATGCCGGCGCCCCCGACGAGCGCGACGCCACGCTGACCGAACCGGTCGACGGCGCGGTCGCCCGTGAGGCGGCCGACGGTCATCGCGACGGACAGCGCGACGAACGCGAGACCCGCCGTCGCGGCGTCCGTGCCGACCTCGCCGCGCAGGAAGAGCGCACCCCACGAGGATCCGGCGTCCTCGACGAAGGCCCCGCACGCCGCCAGGCCGCCGAGCGCGGCGAGCGGCAGGAGCGCGCGACCCGACGCGCGGCGGGGGGTCGTGGGCGCGTCAGCGGTCGGCTCGGTCGGTGCGTCCCGCTCGGCGTCCTCCGGGCCCGGCAGCATGAACCGGTACGCGACGACGGCCACGGCGGCGAACACGCTGCCCGAGACGGCCAGGTGCAGTGGCAGCGGCACGCCGAGGCCCGCGGCCGCGGTGCCGAGCAGGCCGCCGACGACCGCACCGACGCTCCACAGCCCGTGGAAGGCGTTGACGATCGAGCGCCCGTACGACCGCTGGACGCGGAACCCGTGGGCGTTCTGCGCGACGTCGATGACGGAGTCGAGCGCGCCGGCCACCAGCATCAGCCCGGCGAGCACCACCCAGGCCGGGGCCAACGGCAGGCACGCCACGGTCGCGGCCAGCAGCACGAGGCCGAACGAGGCGACGCGGCCCGACCCGAGGCGCTGGATGAGCGCCGGGGCGAGCAGGCCGGCGGCGAGCGCACCGAGCGGCATCGCGGCGATCGCCGTGCCGAGCTCGGCGTTGGTCAGGTCGAGGCGGTCCTTCACCTCCGGCAGGCGCGGCACGAGGTTGGCGTACAGCACCGCGTTGACGAAGAAGACCGCGGACACGGCGCCGCGCGCGCGGCGGGCCGCGTGCGGGACGGCGGAGGGCGCGGGCATGGTGCTCCGGACGGGGTGGGACGGACGTGCCGACGGGGCACGGCTCGACCCTCAGCGTCGCTCACCGGGTACCCCGTCGCAGGTCAGCCGGCAGCCGTGCGCGGCGTGGCTGTGGACGGACGCGGGTCCGGCCGAGAGGGCGCGTGCGGTCCCCCGACGTGCAGTTCCCCGACCTGGATTCGGCCCGACCTCGAGTCAGGACCGCGGTCGGAACGGTGCGAGCGTCGCGCGCAGGTCGTCGGCGGCACCCCAGAGGTCGTCGAACTGCGCGATCACCGCCAGGTGCTGGCGCAGCTGCACGATCGGCATGCGCTCGCGCCAGCCGTCGTCGAGGCCGGTGAGCTCGGCGTAGACGTCGAAGAACCGGGAGGCCTCGGGCGGCGGCGCGGTCGTCCAGACGTGGGCCAGGTCGATGTCGGCCCACGTGTACGACACGGCCGGGTCGATGAGTGCGGGCGCGCCGTCGGCCGCCGCCAGGACGTTCCCCGCCCACAGGTCGCCGTGCACCAGGCAGGCCGGTCGCGTCGGCAGCAGCTCGGGGAGCCGTGCGCACAGCCGTTCCAGGGCGGTGCGGTCGCCCGCGTCGAGGGTGGCGTGCACACGCGGCTCGTCCAGCCACCGCAGCAGGCGGTGCTGCGCGAAGAACTCGAAGCCGTCGTCGCACCACGTGTTGACCTGCCGGCGACGCCCGAGCCAGTTGTCGCGGTGCCACCCGAACCGGTCGTGGGTCGTCGTGGTGTGCAGGCGCGCGAGCGCGTGCGCGAGCCGCTCCCAGAACGCCTCGTCGGACGGGCGCGGCTGCAGCGTCTCGAGCACGAGGAGGTCCGCGCTGACGAGCAGCACGTCGGGCGTCGTCGCCCCGCCGAGCGTCCGCAGCGCCGTCAGCCCCTCGGCCTCCGCGGCGAACGCGTCGTCCGACGGCGGCTCGACGAACCCCTTGACGAACACCGAGGACCCGTCCGCCCGGCGCGCGAGGCCCGCGACCGCGGCCTGCCCGCCGGAGGCCTGCGCGACCTCGACGACGTCGGTCATGCCCGCCCCGTGCAGCCGCTCGAGCAGCAGCAGGGCCGGGTCGGTCGTGGTGCTCACGGGTGCCTCAGAGCTCCCGCGGCATCGTGCCGGCGCCCGCCGGCGAGGACGTCGTGCAGCACCTCCTGCTCACCGTTCCGCTCCCTCGGCGTCATCACCGGGGGATCGTCGCACGACTCCCCTCCCCGGCGGGTTGACCACCCGGTTCATCCGAACCGTGAGACGCGCACTCCGCGAGACCGGGCTGAGTCGTCGGGCGGGCACGGATGAGCCACCCCAGGCCGGTCTCGCGGACGGCCGTTCCCACCAGGTGGACGAAGCGTGCCGGCGGCGCGTGCCGGCAGTCGTCCGCCGTGGCGGGTGCGCCGTGAGCTCCTCGTCCGCCGCGTTCCGCAGGCGGGATCCGCGCGCGACCTGCAGGATCGACCACGACACCGCCCCTGACTGAGGTGAGGTACCCGTGGAGCACTGGACGATCGCGACCATCGCCGAGCAGAGCCCGGACTTCCGGCGCGTGCTGTGGACCGGCAAGCACACGCAGCTCGTCATCATGACGATCCCGCCGGGCGGGGAGATCGGCGAGGAGGTTCACGAGGACATCGACCAGATCCTCACGTTCGTGTCCGGCACGGGCAAGGCGATCGTCTCGGGCCAGGAGCGCAAGGTCGCGCAGGGTGACCTCGTCGTCGTCCCGGCGGGCCGGACGCACAACTTCGTCAACACGGGCGAGAACCCGCTGATCCTCTACACGGTCTACGGCCCGCCGGAGCACGCCGACGGCGCCGTCCACGCCACCAAGGAGGAGGCCGACGCCGCCGAGGAGTCGGGCAAGGACGAGCCGCCCACGGAGTGAGCGGCGCACCGACCGGCGCAGCGTGAGGCCCTGCGGCGGCGCGGCGGGGGACGACCCGCGCGCCGTCGCAGGCCCGGTCAGCCGCGGGCCGCCCTGACGTCAGCCCTGGAACCTGCCCACCCGCGGCGGTGCGCCCGTGAGCGAGGTGATGATGTCCGTCGCGATGTCCGCCACCTTGCGGTTGCGGCCCTGGCTCGCCCGGCGCAGCAGCGCGAAAGCCTCGTCGGCCGTGCAGCGCTGCTGCGCCATGAGCACGCCGATCGCCTGGTCGATGACGCTGCGTGACTCCATCGCCGAGCGCAGCTGGTCCATCAGGGTGTTCTGCTCGGCATGGCGCAGCGCGAGCGCCACCACCGCGTCGGCCCGTGACGCGAACTCCTCGAGCGTCGCACGCAGGTCGCCCGTGAACAGGTTCGGCGAGGTCCCGTACACGTTGAGCGCGCCCACGACGGTGCCGCCCGCGGACAGCGGCAGCGACAGGCTGGACCGCAGACCGTGCGTGACGGCGTGGCCGGGGTACTCACCCCAGCGGCTCTCCTGCGTGTAGTCGGCGACGACCACGACGTCGCCCGTGTGGAGCGAGTCCAGGCACGGCCCGGCCTGCGCCTCGTACTGCAGCTCGTCGACGGCGGCGGACAAGGGGTCGCTCGCGGCGACGCTGATCGGGCGGCGGCCCAGCTGCACGGTGACGCCGCACGCGGCCACGTCGGGGCTGAGCCCGGCGGCCGCGTCCGCGACGCGCTGCAGCTGCTCCTCGACCGAGTCGGCGCGCAGCACCAGGTCCAGGAGGACGGCCGTGGTGTCTCCCACGGCCTGCGGCTCACGTGCGTCGCCCGTGTCGAGGTCGAGGGACATGGCGCTCACTCTCGGCGACGTGGCCGACCGGCGCACCGGCGGCCGCGTCACGGGATGACGTTCTTCCGCGGACGGCGACGCGTCTGCCGCTCGAGGGGTCCTCGGTGCTCCACGATAACCCGGACGTACCAGGCGTACACCGGCAACTCGGGCGGACGTCCGGATCGCGCTCGACCGTGGCGAGGCCGGTGCGGTCAGCGTCCGACGGGCATCCGCTCCCAGCCGTCCGGCAGGGGGACCGCGGCCCAGCGGGCGTCCGGCAGCCAGGCGTCCCAGTCGGCGGCGAAGGGCCAACCTGCGTCCCGCGCACGCTCCAGCAGCCGCTCGCCGACCGTCCGGACGTGGGCGGCGTGCCTCTCGCTGACGTAGGCGCGGTCCACCATCCACGCGAGCTCGTCCTCGTCCTTGAACCCCACGGTCCACGGGCCGTCCGACGGGTCGCCGACGCCGACGACGTCGAGGGCCCAGTCCTGCGAGTCGAAGCCGATCGCCGACCGGCGCCACGGCGACTCGAGGTTGCCGTACCAGACGTCCGTCCACCGCTCGCCGTCGTGCCACCGCCACACGGACCACCGGTCGCCGCGTCGGTGCACACGCACCACGGTGTGCCCCTGCCAGGTGCGCTCCAGGTACGTGCCGTCCCACGCGGCGGGCAGGACCGTCCGGCTGTTCGGCCCGCCGCCCTCGCCGGCGCGGGTCCGTACGCCGGAGCCGGGACGCGTCGAGACGACCACGATGCCGTCGCTGTCGAGCACCACCGTCCCCGCCACGGCGAAGCCCACGGCGACGCCGTGCGGGTGCCCGAAGTCCCGCACGCTGCGCAGGACGACCGGCGAGCCGCGCTCGAACGCGGGCGGTTCGGCCGTCGGGGGCAGCGGCACCTCGTCGTCGTGGAGCATCGGCCCACGCTAGCGGCGGCCCTGTAGCGTCGACGCATGATCCTGGCCGAGGACGTGCTGCTGCTGCTGACGGACGACACCACCGGCAGGTCGCTGGTGGACGGGAGCATGCGCGACATCGCCGTCGCGGGCGGCGTGGTCGCCGAGCTCGCCACCGCCGGTCGGCTCGAGGTCGCCGTGTCGACGGGCGTGCTCACGCGGACGACGCTGCAGGTCGTCGACCCGGCACCGCTGGGTGACGAGGTGCTCGACGAGGCGCTCGTCCGCGCCGCGGGACCCGGCAGCGGGTCGCCCACGGCCGTCCTCGACCGCATCCGCAAGGGCCTGCGGGAGCGCCTCTACGCGCGGCTCGTCGAGCGGGGCGTGCTGCGTCACGAGCAGGGCAGGGTCCTGGGCATCTTCCCGACGACGGCCTGGCCCGCGGTCGACTCCGCGCACGAGTCCGAGGTGCGCCGCGGGCTGCACGAGGTGCTGGTCGTCGGGCGTGAGCCGACCCCGCACGAGGCGTCGCTGGTCGCGCTGCTCTCGGCGGTCGACGCGGTCCCGAAGGTCCTGCCCGGGACCGGCGTCCCGAACCGCGAGCTCAAGGCGCGCGCGAAGCAGGTGGCGGCGGGCGACGTCGGCGGCGAGGCCGCGCGCAAGGCGGTGGCGGCCGCGCAGGCCGCCGTGATGGCCGGGATCAGCGCCACCACCGTCGCCGCGACCATGTCGGGCTGACGCCGTCGGCCCTCGTGGCAGGGCTCCTACGGTGCCGGACGGCTGAGCCGGGGCGCCCTCAGCTCACCACTGCGAGCGCGCGTAGTCCTTGAGGAAGCAGCCGTACAGGTCCTCGCCCGCCTCGCCGCGCACGATCGGGTCGTACACGCGCGCGGCCCCGTCGACCAGGTCGAGGGGGGCGTGGAAGCCCTCCTCCGCGAGCCGGACCTTCGTGAAGTGGGGGCGCTCGTCCGTGATCCAGCCGGTGTCGACGGCGGTCATGAGGATGCCGTCGTCGAGCATCTCCGCGGCGCTGGTGCGCGTCAGCATGTTCAGCGCGGCCTTGCTCATGTTGGTGTGCGGGTGGCCCGGGCCCTTGTAGCCGCGGGAGAACACGCCCTCCATCGCCGAGACGTTGACGATGTACGTGCGCCGCGCCGGCGACGCGGCCAGCGCGGGGCGCAGGCGGCTGATGAGGATGAACGGCGCCGTCTGGTTGCAGAGCTGGACCTCGAGCAGCTCCATGGGGTCGACCTGCTCGACGGTCGCGACCCAGCTGTTGGACTCCGCGACGTCGGGGATCAGCCCGCCGGCGTCGATCGACGTGCCCGCGACGAGCCGTTCCAGGCTCGCAGCCTCGGCCGTCAGGGACTGCGCGACGAGCTCCTCGGCGGCGACCCGCGCCGCGCGCTCGATGGCCAGCGCCGGGCTGGTCAGCTCGCTGACGGACCCGGCCAGCGCGCGCGGGTGCGCGTCGCTGGTGTGCCCGAACGTGGTGATCATCCGGGCGGCCTCGGCCGGCAGCGGCGCCGACTCGGCGTCGGCGATCCGGGAGTACGCGCCGGGGGACCGGCGCACCGTCTGCGCGGCGTTGTTGATGAGCACGTCCAGCGGGCCCCCCGCGGCCACGTGGTCGGCCAGCGACACCACCTGGGCCGGGTCGCGCAGGTCGATCCCGACGACGTGCAGGCGGTCCAGCCAGTCGGCGGAGTCCTCCATCGCGCTGAACCGCCGGACGGCGTCGCGCGGGAACCGCGTCGTGATCGTCAGGTCGGCACCGTCGCGCAGCAGCCGCAGCGCGATGTACATGCCGATCTTGGCGCGGCCGCCCGTGAGCAGCGCGCGGCGGCCGGTGAGGTCCGTGCGCGCGTCGCGCTTGGCGTGGTGCAGGGCCGCGCACGGGGGGCAGAGCTGGTGGTAGAAGGCGTCGACGACCGTGTAGTCCTGCTTGCAGACGTAGCAGGGGCGCGCGCGCAGCAGGGTCCCGGCGATCGCGCCCGTGGCCGACGACGTCAGCGCGATGCCCTGCGTCTCGTCGTCGATCCGCCCGGGGCTGCCCGTCGCGGTGGCGGCGATGACGGCCGCGTCGGCGTCCGCGAGCATGCGGCGCTTCTCGGTCCGCCGGTGCTTCTTCGCGGCCTTGAACAGCGCGGACGACGCCCGGCGCGCGGCCGAGTGCTGCGGGTGCTCCTGCGGCAGGACGGCGACCTGGTCCATGACACGCAGGAACGTCGCGAAGTCGGCGGGCGACACGCCCGGCTGCTCGGCTGCCGTGGCGTCGGGGGTCTGGTCGGTGGGGGGTACCGGGGTGGTCGTGTGCGCGCTCATGCGCCGTCCGTCCTGCATGGGGAGAAGGGCGGCACGGTGTCGCCGCCCCGGGAAGAGGGTACGCGCGACGCGCGCGCCACCGGCGGGGGTGCGACCACCGTCACGTCAGCGGGCCGGGGCGTGGCCGGTGCGCCGACGCGCTGCGCGCTCACCCGTCCCGCTGCGCACGCCACGCCGCGAGGCGCTCGTCCAGCACGGCGGCGACGCGGTCGTAGTTCTCCCAGGAGCTGCGGACCTTGTACGCGCCGGTGTGCGGGAAGGCGGCGATGAAGTCCGCCACGTAGACGTCCCCCTCGTAGTACGTGCGGGCGAACGCGTTCGCCTCGTCGTCCAGCATCTCGGACGTCAGGACGCCGTCCCACGCGGCGTACAGGTCGTCGGGACGCCCGCGGCGCTCGCGGACCGCCGCGATGCCGTCGGGGCTCTCGCGCACCAGCATCTCGCCGGCCATGCCCCGCTGGACGACCCAGGCGAGGAAGAACCCCGTGTGCACGAACGCCTGACGTCGACGTGTCCACCGCGGGAACTCGCCCTCGTAGTGCCACTTCGCCTTGTCGTAGACGGTGGCCCCGGTGTCGTCCCCCATCGCGGCAACGTACCGCCACCCACCGACGGCGCGCGGCACGTGCCCACCGACGAGGAGGAGGGCGGCCCGGACCACGACGACGCGAGGCGCAAGATGGAGGGACCACGACCACTCACCAGGGAGGTGCCATGGACGTCCACGTGGACGTCGCAGGACCGGCGGACGCGGCGGGCGCGGGCCGTGTCCTCGCCGCCGCGCTGCGGGACGACGCCGTGATCCGCGCGATGCTGCCGGAGGAGCGCGACCGGCTGGCGCGTCTGACCAGCGTCTACGCGGCAGTCGTCCGCCTGACGCTCGCCAGCGGCGGTGTCGTGGACCTCGCACGGGACGGCGCGGCCGGGCCCGTCGTCGGGGTCGCCGTCTGGGAGCGCCCCGGCTTCGCGTTCGGCACGTGGGCGCAGCTCCGCGAGCTGCCGACGCTCGTCCGCGCCGTCGGCGTCAGGCACCTCCCCGCCGCCGTGCGCGGCCTGCGCGCCTTCGCCGCCCACCGGCCGCGGTACCCGCACTGGTTCCTCGCCGACCTCGCGACCGACCCCGCCGCGCGTGGCAGGGGGGTCGGGTCGACGCTGCTGGCGCACCGGCTCGCGACGGTGGACCGCACCGGGTCGCCCGTGTACCTCGAGGCCACCACCGACGGCAGCCGCCGCCTCTACGAGCGGTTCGGGTTCCGTGCGACGGCGGCGATCGAGCTGCGGGGCGCGACCGCGACGGCGATGGTGCGGTCCGCAGGCGACGGCTGACCGCAGCGGTGGACCGCCGTCAGTGCACGGTGGGCCGGTAGGTGAGCTCCTGCGTGCGGCCGTCCAGCACCCGGCTGTCCAGCAGCTCCAGGTCGAAGTCGCCCGCACCCCCGAACACCGGCGTCGTTCCCGTGCGGCCGGTGATCACCGGGAAGATCGTCACCTGCACGCGGTCCACCAGGCCCGCCGCCAGCAGCGCCCAGTTGAGGGACAGGCTGCCGTGCGAGCGCAGCGGCACGTCGGACTCCGCCTTCAGCCGGGTGACGACGTCGACGGCGTCGCCGTGCGCGATCGTCACGTCCGGCCAGTCGATCGGGTGGGTGAGCGTCGACGACACGACGGTCGCCGGCAGCCGACGCATCACCTCGACCCACGTGTCACGCACCTCGGAGTCCTCGCTGCTCCCGGCCCGCATCGCGACGAACTCCCGCAGGGTCGTGGCGCCGAACACCATGCGCTGGTCACCGCTGTACAGCTCGTGCCGCCGCTGCAGCAGCTCGGGTCCCTGCTTGCCCCAGTAGCCGCCCCAGTCGCCGGGCGGTCCGTAGGAGCCGTACCCGTCGAGGCTGGCGAAGACGTCGAAGGTATAGGTCGCGGTCATGTGGTGCCTCTCCGTTGCCGTCGTCGCGTACCGACCGTCCGCACGGACGGTACTCATCGGGTGACGACGGCCGGCCACGGGACGGTCATGGTCGCTGGCCACGGTGCGAGGTCTGCGTCGGCGGTGGCCCGCCCGCCGGGGTGACGAGCGGCGCGAGCACCGCCAGCGCGCACGCCGCCGCCAGGTGCCACACGGCGTGCCCCTGCAGGAGCGACGACGGGTCGCACAGCGGTCCGCCGGTGCGGGACAGCGAGCCGACCAGCGCGCCGGCGCCCAGCAGCCCCAGCACGACGGCGACCCGCGCCCGGACGGCGGGTTCGCGGTACGCCCGCAGCACGAGCAGCACCCCGGCGACCACTGCGACACCGACCTGCGCGAGGTCCCCGGCCCGCGGCCACGCGATCACGGCGACCATGAGGACGGCCGTCGGCAGGGCCCACCACCACCATCGACGCGGTGTGCGGCGGCGTGCCGCCACGGCGTCCGCCGCCAGGAAGCACAGCACCCCCACGAGCGGCAGGTCGTGGGCGGGGTCGGACCAGGCCGGGTCGGGTCCGTGCTGCACGACCGACCCGACGCCGACACCGGCCACCAGCGCCACGTACGCCACGGGCACGGGCAGTCCGGCACGTCGCCGGAGCACCACGACGAGCACCGCGGCCACCACGAACGCCAGTGACGTGACGGCGGACACCGGCTCGACGAGCGGACCCGCGGCGGACCGCTCGCAGCCCGGCCCTGCCCCGACGTCGTCCACCACCCCATCCCAGCCGTGGTCGACGCCGCTGTCACCCCGGACCACCGCTCCTCGGGTGCCGGGCCGTCGTCCCCGATGAGTTCCGGCGACACGGCCGGTCGTACCGGGTGATCGCACACAGACGTCCGGACGACCGGGAGGACCAGATGACCGACACCACGACCCACCGCACGCTCGACGTGCCCGGCGCGACCATCGCGTACGACGTGCGGGGGCCGCTGCCGACCGCCGACGGGCAGCCGCCGCTCGTGCTCATCGGCCAGCCCATGGACGCGACGGGCTTCGGGACCCTCGCGTCGCACTTCGGTGACCGCACGGTGGTCACGTACGACCCGCGCGGGCTGGGCCGCAGCACGCGCGACGACGGGCAGACGGTGCACGACCCGCGCGTGCAGGCGGAGGACCTGCACGCGCTCGTCGGCGCGCTCGGCGCCGGGCCGGTCGACCTGTTCGGCAGCAGCGGCGGTGCGGTCACGGCACTCGCGTGGGTCACCGCGTTCCCGCAGGACGTCCGCACCGTCGTCGCGCACGAGCCGCCGATGCTCGCCGTGCTGCCGGACGCGGAGGAGGCGCGTGCCGCGTTCGCCCGCGTCGACGCCGCCTACCAGGCGCACGGGTGGGGCGCCGGGATGGCCGCGTTCATCGCGCTGACGTCGTGGCAGGGGCCGTTCCCCACGGACTTCCTCACCGAGCTGCCCGACCCGGCGCAGTTCGGTCTGCCGGCGGAGGACGACGGCTCGCGCGATGACCCGCTGCTGTCGGGCGCCTCCGCCCCTGTCACGGCGTTCACCCCCGACGTCGCGGCGCTGCGCGCGGCCTCGACGCGCGTCGTCCCCGCCGCCGGGATCGAGAGCGAGGGCATCATCACGTGGCGCACGACCCACGCGCTGGCCGATCTGCTGGGGACCCAGGTCGCGGTGTTCCCGAGCAACCACGGCGGGTTCCTCGGCGACGAGTACGGCATGCCGGGCCAGCCGGAGGCGTTCGCGGCGCGGCTGCGGGAGGTCCTCGCGGCGGGCTGACGACCGGCGGACGCCGTGCCCGGGGCGGATGGCACGAGCGTCCCGGGCGGTGCTCGACCCGGTGCACGCACGTCGTGCTTGCCCTCAGAGGGCGATCCGCGAGTGCAGGTGCATGTCGTGCCACCCGTCCGTGTGCAGGCCCCGGCTGACCATCGTGCCCTCCGCCGCGAAGCCCGCCTTGGTGGCGACCCGGCACGACGCCGGGTTGCGGGTGGAGTGGTCCAGGTCGGCGCGGTGCACGCCGAGCTCGAAGGCCCACGCGGTCACGGCGCGCAGCGCGTCGACGGCCACGCCGCGGCCCCGGGCGTGGGGCAGCACCCAGTAGGAGAACCCCACGGCCGCCTCGTGCAGGTGCACCTGCCGGATGCTCACCTGCCCGACCACGTCGCCGCCCGCCGTGACGGCCCAGCCCGCGCCGGTGTCGTGCGCCCACCGGTCCTGCCAGTGCGCCACCCAGGCCGTGGCCTCCGCGGTGGACATGGTCCGGGCGTGCCAGTGCTGGATGGCGGGGTCGCGGTAGGCGGAGACGACGGCGTCGACGTCGTCGGGCCGCCACGCGCGCATCACGAGGTCGCCCGCCTGCAGGACGGGCTGCGGCAGGCGTCCGAAGGTGCCGGGGAGCAGGACGGGTGCGGTGGTGATCGCCATCGCGCTGATGCTGCCGGGCCCGGCGGTGACACGCCAGGTGTGCACGGGCAGGATGTGCCGAGGTCGAGCACGCCGCGGCCGACGGCACGACGCTGTGCGGGATCGACGCGTCACGCTACGAGGTCTACCGCGCGCTGTTCGAGTGGAGCTCGCCGCGGGCGTGCCCGGCGTGTACGCGGGCTGACGCCGGTGCCCTGTGGCCGGAGCGGCCGCAGTCCTACCGGCCGCTGTCGTCGGCGCTGAGCGAGCGGGAGGCGCTTGCCTGGGTCGGGAAGCGTCCGGGCCTGTTCGTCGGCCGGGCCAGCCTCGCCCTCATACCGACGAGGAGCTGAACGCGGGCAGGGACGCGTCGTCCGGCCCGGACACCACCGACTGACTCTCTCCGTGCGTCGGTGCGGCTGGTGCGCTGACTCACCAGGACGTCGTGCGAGCACCGCCACCTGGTCCACCTGCGACGGTGCGGCCCGCTCGCGACCGATTCACCTCGCCCCGGCGCGGCCGGGGCTGGTTGGGTGGGCCGGTGCCGTCCCTCGTCGCGCCGCCCAAGCTCGTCCCCGGTGACCGTGTCGCCGTGGTCTCGCCCTCGTTCGCCGCGCCCGGGTTCGCCCCGGCCGTGCACGAGCAGGCCATGCGACGCCTGGTCGAGGCGACCGGCCTCGTGCCCGTCGAGTACCCGACGACCAGGCAGCTCGGCGCCTCACCCGAGGCGCGGGCGCGGGACCTCGACGCCGCGTTCGCGGACCCGAGCGTCCGTGCCGTGCTGGCCACGATCGGCGGGGACGACCAGATCCTCGTGGTGCCCCACCTCGACGCCGACGCCGTGCGCGCGGACCCCAAACCGTTCCTCGGCTACAGCGACAACACGAACCTGCTGAGCTGGCTGTGGCAGCAGGGCGTCGCCGGCTTCTACGGCGGCTCGACCCAGGTGCACCTCGGCCCCGGGCCGGCGGTCGACGACGTCCACCTCGCGTCGCTGCGGGCGGCGCTGCTCACGGGCGAGACGCTCACGATCACGGAGCCGGGCGAGTCGGAGGACCTCGGCCACGACTGGCTCGACCCGCGTGCCCTGACCGAGCACGGTGAGCGCGAGCCGACCGAGCCGTGGACGTGGGCAGGCCCGGCCCGGTCCGTGACCGGACGCACGTGGGGCGGCTGCCTCGAGGTGCTCGACTGGCTCGCGCTGGCCGACCGGTTCCCGCCGACCCCCGCGCTGGAGGGCGCGATCCTGCTGCTCGAGACCAGCGAGGAGCTGCCGCCGGCGGCGACGGTGCAGCGCTGGGTGCGGTCGCTCGGCGAGCGCGGCCTGCTCGCGGCGGTCGCGGGCGTGTGCGTCGCGCGCCCGCCGGTGACCGGCTTCGAGGTGCGGCTCGACGCCGAGCAGCGGGCGGCCCGACGCGTGGCGCAGCGCGACGCCGTCGTGGCGGAGGTCACGCGGTACAACCCGGACGCCGTCGTGTGCGTCGGCCTGCCGTTCGGCCACACCCGGCCGCAGTGGATCGTGCCGTACGGCGGCCGGATGACGCTCGACGGGGCCACCCGGACCGTGACGGCGTCGTACGCGTGAGGCCGTCCGAGGCCGTGCCCGCGCCGGTGCCGTACCGCCCGCTGCCCGTCGACCTGTCCGACGTGCGCTACGCGCACGGCCCGGACTCCGAGCCGCACCCCCACGTGCCGGCGGGCACCACGGTGGAGCTGGACTGGTCGTCCAGCACCGGCTACCCGGGGACGTCGCGCAAGGTGTGGATCCACGTCCCCGCCTGCTACGACGCCGCGCGCCCGGCGGCGCTCATGGTCTTCAACGACGGCTGGTGGTACCTCGACCCGGACGGCGAGGTCCGCGGCGGTGTCGTCCTCGACAACCTCACCCACCGCGGTGAGATCCCGTGCACGATCGGCGTCTTCGTCGACCCGGGCGTCGTCGTGGGCGGCGCGCAGCCGAAGAACCGCAACGTCGAGTACGACGCGTTCGACGACCGGTACGCCACGTTCCTGCTCGACGAGATCGTCCCGCTGGTCACCGCGCGGTACTCCGTCACGGACGACCCCGAGCTGTGGGGCGTCTGCGGTGGCAGCAGCGGGGGCGACGCCGCCTTCACCGCGGCGTGGCTGCGCCCGGACCGGTTCCGCCGGGTCGTGGGCTTCCTGTCGAGCTTCGCGCAGATGCCCGGCGGCAACCCGTACCCCGACCTGATCCCGCGCGCCGCCAGGAAGCCGCTGCGGGTCTTCCTGCAGGCCGCGCACCGCGACCTGAACTGGGACGCGCCGACCCGCAACTGGTTCGCCGAGAACCTGCGGACCACCGCCGCGCTCGCGGAGGCCGGGTACGACGTCCGCCTCGTCGTCGGGGACGGCGGGCACAGCGTCAACCACGGCGGGGTCCTGCTGCCCGACGCGCTGCGGTGGGTGCTGCAACCGGGGGCGCCGACCGCGCCGTGAGCTCGCGCGAGCCGGGGCGTCAGCGCCCGGCCGCCGGGTCGAAGTAGTCGTCGTCGTCCGCGGGGTCGTGGCGCACGGTCCCGGGCGGCCGTGGGGCCGTCGCGGCCCGGTCGTCCGGGACGTCCTGCGGCACGTCGTCCGGGTCGCCCACGACGACGAGGAGCCGGACGTCGTCCCCGAGCTCGACCCCCTCCGCGCGTCGCGCCGCGACCTTGAGCGGGACCATGAAGCCGCCGTCCCTGGGGAAGATCGACGTCGTGAACGTGGTCCCGCCCAGCGTCACCGTCGCGGGCACGCAGCCCCACCCGTAGGTCACGCGTGACGCGACGACGCGCAGGCGTGCCGCCTCCGGGTCGGGGAGCGCGACGAAGTGGTACGGCGCCGGGCCGCGCCACCAGATCACCTCACCACCGAACCGCAGCTCCACCCGTCGAGCATGGCAGCGCCCGCTGACACGCGGGACCGGGGACGTCCAGAACCCGCGCGGCGTCCTGTGGGTGCCGCACCGGCCGCGGTCCTGACGTGAACCGTGCGGGGGTGGGCCGGGTGCCCGCCCCCGCCGGACGCGGCCGGGAGGCTACCGTGCGCGCATGAGCAACTTGAGCGACGTCGGTGACCGGGACTCCTGGCGCTGCTGGCTGTGCGACGAGCCCGTGGACCCCGACGCGTCGGTGAACTCCGACCTCGGCCCGAGCGTCGACGCGGGCGCCGTGGCGAAGTCCAAGAAGGCGGCCGCGGGCACCGAGCGGCTCGCCCACCGCGCCTGCAACACCCGCAAGGGAGCGGTCAAGCCGGTCGTCGCGTGGTCGCCGGACCTGTTCGTCGTCGACCCCGCGCCCATCGCGGAGACCGTCGAGCGGCTGCGCCGCAAGGGCGGGCGCGAGGTGGTGGCGCGCTGCCCGAGCCGTGCGGACGCCGACCAGGCCGCCGAGTGGCTGGTCGACCGGCTGTCGCGGTTCGCCCCCGACCTGGCCGTGACGACGCAGGTGGAGCCGGGCGGCGGGCAGTTCCTGCTCGCGGTGCGCGCCTGACGGACCGCGCGCCCCGCACGACCGACCCGCACGACCGACCCCGGACGACCGACCCGCACGACCGACCGTGGAGGACCGACGATGCGCGACGAGACCCGCTCCCCGAGCCCCGGCACGCTCCTGACCCCCGCCGACGTCGAGCTCCTGCGTCGTCCGCTGCACGGGTTCCTCACCGTCGCGTCGGGGCCCGTGCCGCCGCAGCCGCGTCCCGTGTGGTTCGAGCTCGCGGGCGACGGCACCGTCCAGCTCTTCACCGGTCCGGACACCCTGAAGGTGCGCCGGCTGCGCCGCGACCCGCGCGCGTCGGTCGTCGTGGCCGCGCCCGTGGGGGAGCGTGAGCACTGGGTGTCGGTGTCGGGCCGGGTGACGGTCGAGCAGGACGGCGCCCATGAGCTCGCCGCGCGCCTCGCGGCCCGCTACTGGGACCTGTCCGACCCGGCCCGCGCACGGGACCTCGACGGGATCCTGGCCGAGGACCAGGTCCGCCTCGTCCTGCACCCGGAGCACGTCGGCCGCTACGCGTACTGAGACGGCCTCGCCGTGCCGGATGCCACGGTCGGATGCAGCATGGCTCTGTAGCGGGCGCTCAGGACGACGGGCGTCCGGCCGACCACAGGGGGGCACCATGTGCACGGGCATCAGGTTCACGGACGGTAACGGCAACCTCTACCTCGCACGGAACCTCGACTGGACCAGCGGGTACGGGGAACGCGTGGTGGTGACTCCCACGGGGTACAGCACGCGGTCGCCGTTCGGGGCGGTGCCGAGCATCCGGCACGCCGTCATCGGCATGGGCATCGTCGAGGAGGACACGCCGCTGTACTTCGACGCCGGCAACGACGCCGGGCTGGCCGTCGCCGGGCTGAACTTCCCCGGGTACGCGTCGTACGCCGCGGGGCCCGTGGACGGCAAGACCAACGTCGCCGCGTTCGAGTTCCCGCTGTGGGTGGCCTCGCAGTTCTCGAGCGTCGACGAGGTCGAGGCGGCGCTGGCGGACGTCGCGATCGTCGACCGGCCGATCAACGACAAGTACCCCAGCTCGCTGCTGCACTGGATCATCGGTGACGCGCAGCGCGCCATCGTCGTGGAGTACACGCCCGACGGCATGCACGTCTTCGACGACGACGTCGACGTGCTCGCCAACCAGCCGGGGTTCATGTGGCACCACGAGAACCTGCGCAACTACCTCAACACGTCGCCGGACTTCCCCGAGGTGTACGAGCTCGGCAGGGCGCGCCTGGCCCCCTTCGGGTCCGGCTCGCACATGCGCGGGATCCCCGGCGACTACTACTCGCCGTCCCGGTTCGTCCGTGCGGCCTACGTCAACGAGCACTACCCGACCAAGACGAGCGAGGAGGAGAACGTCAGCCGCGCGTTCCACACGCTGCAGCAGGTCGCGATGGTGGACGGGTGCGCCGCCATGGGCTCGGGGGAGTTCGAGCAGACCATCTACACCGGGCTCTTCTCCTCCAGGACCGCGACCTACTACTGGAACACCTACGACGACCCGGCCGTCAAGAGCGTCGCGCTGGCGGACCGCTCGCCCGACGGGACGCAGCTCGTCGTCGTCTGAGCTGCTGTTGCATCCTTCGATGCAACAGCAGGCGTTGCACCGTCCGCCCGGCGCGGCACGGGGTGTCCGATTCCTAACGTCGAGTCATGCCACACCGGCTTCGACGAGAGGACACTCCGATGAGCACCGTCACGGAACACGTAGCTTCACCAGCCAAGCGCGGAGGGCTGCTGGACGCCGTCCGGCGCCGTCCGCTCCTGGCGTTCGTCGTGCTGGCGCTCGCCGCCAGCTGGCTGGCTTGGATCCCGCTGGTCCTGTCGCCCTACGGCCTCGGGATCTGGGACATCCAGGTGCCCGGCGGCACCGGCGGCTACCAGCTCTTCCTCATGCTGCCCGGCGCGTTCCTCGGACCGATCGGCGCCGCGTTCTTCGTCACCGCGGTCACCGAGGGCCGTGCCGGTGTGCGCGCCTGGGTCAAGCGGCTGACCAAGTGGAAGGTCAACTGGCGCTGGTACGTCGGCATCCTCGTCGGCACCCCCGCAGCCGTGCTGCTGTCGGCGCTGGTCATCACGGGTGGTGACGTGCAGGCACCGCCGATGGCGGCCCTCGTCGCGTACCTGCCCTACCTCGTGATGCAGGTCCTGACGACCGGGCTCGCCGAGGAGCCGGGCTGGCGCGACTTCGCCCTCCCCCGGGCGCAGCGCCGCTTCGGAGCACTGCCCGCGGCCGTGGGCATCGGTGTCCTGTGGGGCGTCTGGCACCTGCCGCTCTTCGCGACCGGGTGGGGTCACTCGGACAGCTTCCACGTGTCCCGTGCCCTGGGCTTCATCCTCTTCTGCGTCCTGTTCAACGTCGTCATGACCTGGGTGTTCAACCGCACCGGGCAGAGCCTGCCGATGGCGATGCTCCTGCACGTCAGCATCAACACCTTCGCCAGCGTCCTCATCGGCGACATGTTCCCGGCCATCGGCGAGAACTTCGACATGATCCAGCGCACGCTGCTGCTGATGGCGGGCGTGGGAACGATCGTCACGATCGTGGCCACCCGGGGAAAGCTGGGCTACCAGCCGGAGCCGGCCGCGGAGCCGACCATCGGCACCGTCGAGGCCCCGCAGCCCCTCGAGGCGGCGCGGCTGTCCTGACGAGTGATCGAGCATCGTGCTCACAGCAGACCGCCGGGCGACCACGTCGCCCGGCGGTCTGCTGCGTGCTGCCGGCTCGTCGGCCGCCTACCCCCGGCTCGCCGCCGCGCTCACGTCCGCTGCCCCGGGTGCAGCAGCACCTTGGTCCAGCCGTCGACGCGCTTGTCGAACTGGTCGTAGCCGCGCACGGCCTCGTCGAGCCCGAGCTCGTGCGAGACGATGAACGACGGCGTCGCGCGCCCGGCGACGATCAGGTCGCGCAGCTGGCGGTTGTAGCGCATCACGGGCGCCTGGCCGGTGCCCATGTGCTGGCCCTTGGTGAAGAACGTGCCGTAGTCGAACCCGATGCGGCCCTCGCGGGCGCCCTCGTCCTGCGCGCCCGGGTCCTGGGGCACGTAGACCCCGACGACGCCGATGCCGCCCGTCGAGCGGACCGTCTTGACGAGGTTGTCGAGCACGAGCTCGGGGTGCTCCTCGCCCGACGGGTCGTGCGCCTGGTAGCCGACGGCCTCGACGCCGCAGTCGGTGCCCCTGCCCTGCGTCGCGTCGAGGACCTGCTCGACGGGGTCGCCCGCCGCCAGGTCGACGCCCACGGCCCCGATCTTGCCGGCGAGCGCGAGCCGGTCGGGCTCCTTGTCGACGACGAAGACGCGCGCCGCCCCGCGGATGAGCGCGCTGTGCGCCGCCATGAGGCCGACCGGTCCCGCGCCGTACACGGCGACGTCGTCCCCGGGCTGCAGGCCCGCGAGCACGGTGCCGTGCCAGCCGGTCGGGAAGATGTCGCTCAGCATCGTGAAGTCCTTCTCGTGCTCGGTCCCCGGGGGGAGCTCGAGCAGGTTCACGTCGGCGAAGGGCACGCGCAGGTACTCCGCCTGGCCGCCGTCGTACGGGCCCATGTTCGCGTACCCGTACGCCGCACCGTCCATCCCCTCGGTCGGATTGGTGCGGGTGCAGTACGACGTCCAGCCCTGCAGGCAGTTGCGGCACGTGCCGCAGGCGATGTTGAAGGGGACGCTGACCCGGTCCCCGACCCTGATGCGGGTGACTGCCGGGCCGACCTCCTCGACGACGCCCATGTTCTCGTGGCCGAGGACCTTGCCCTCCTCGACGCTCGTGCGGCCCTCGTACATGTGCAGGTCGGACCCGCAGATGTTGGTGGTGGTGATGCGGACGACGGCGTCCGTCGGCTCCTGGATCCTCGCGTCCGGCACCTCGGTGACCTCGACCTGGTGGGGGCCTCGGTAGACGACTGCTCGCATGGTGCTCCCTGGTGTGCGGGCCCGTGCCAGCCCCGTGCGGCGGCTGTTCCCACCGCGCACCGGGTCGCGGGCGCCCGTCCATGGTGGGCACCCGCCGCGGGGGTCGCACCTCGAGGGAGAGACCCGCCGCCTGCATCCTTCGATGCAACGCGGACGGTTCGTCCCTGCGCCGGGCGCGACCGCACCCCTCCGGTTCCTAGGTTGGGGTCATGCCAGCACGACTCCGACGGGGAGGAGCCCGATGAGTGACGTCGCCGCACCGGCACCCTCGCGGCGGCAGCCCGTCCACGATCTCGGCCCCCTGCCCGAGCCTGCGCGTCTATCGTGACGTCGGTGACCGAGGCTCCCGCTGCGCACCGCCGCCGGCCGGCGGACGTGGTGCCGGTGGTGTGCTGGGTGCTGTCCCTCGCGCTGCTCGCGGCCTCCGTGGTCATCATCCAGGCCGACCCCCAGACCTCCCGTGGTGTCCCCGGCCTCGGCGACGCCGTGTGGTGGTGGGCGGCCGCCGTGCTCTCGCTCCAGGCGGTCGCGCTGGCGGGGTTGGGCCGGCACCCGCGTGCCGCGCTCCTCGCCGTCGCGGCCGGCGTGCCCGCGATGTTCGTCGTGGGCGGCGACGCGATCGGTGTCGGGCTGGTGACGGTGATGGTCGCGACGTACCGGGCGGTGCTCGCCCGGCCGGCGCGGCGCCTGCTCCCGACCCTGCTGGGCGCCGCGGCGCTGGTCGCCGCAGGCGTGGCCGCCGCCACCGTCCGCAGCGGGGGAGAGGGCTGGATCGTGGTCGTCGCCGGTCTGCTGCAGGGCGTGGCGGCGGTCGGCCTGCCGTTCGTCCTGGGCAGCGTCGTCGCCGCCAGGCACGACGCGCTGACGGCCCTGGCCGCCACGGCCGACGCGCAGGACCGCGAGCGGGACGCCCTGGTGCAGGTGGCGGTCGAGCGCGAGCGGACGGCGATGGCGCGCGAGCTGCACGACATCGCGGCGCACCACCTCTCGGGGATCGCCGTGATGACGGGCGCGATCGGCCGGCAGATCGACGTGGACCCGGAGGGCGCCAAGGTCGCGGTGGCGCAGGTGCGCGAGCAGAGCACCGCGATGCTGCGGGACCTGCGCAACCTGGTCGTGCTGCTGCGCGACGTCGACGCACCCGTGGAGCCGGGGGGTCCGGTGCGGATGGAGACCCTGGCGGGGATCGACGACCTCGTCGCCGGTGCGCAGGCGGCCGGCCTGCCGGTGTCGCTCACGACGACGGGGCCCGTCAGCGAGCTCGCCGCGTCCGGTGCGGTCGGTCCCCTGGCCCAGCTCGCGGCGTACCGCGTCGTGCAGGAGGCGCTCGCCAACGTCGCCCGCCACGCGCCCGGGGCGCGGTGCGAGGTGCGGCTCGACGCGAGCGACGAGGGCCGCGTCGAGGTCGTGGTCCGCAACGGCCGGCCCGCTGCAGGGCACGTGCCCGCGCACCACGACCCGGGCTACGGTCTGGTCGGGATGCAGGAGCGTGCCGAGCTCACGGGTGCCACGCTGCGCTACGGGGCCACCCTGGAGGGCGGGTGGCAGGTCACGCTGGCGGTCCCCACGGCCGTGCCCGAGGCCCTCCCCGACGAGCCGACGACGAGCGAGGAGGAGGGCCGATGAGCCAGGACACCGGTGGCAGCCTGCGGGTGGTCGTCGCGGACGACCAGGTGCTGGTCCGCATGGGGCTGTCCACGATGCTCGCGACGGAGCCCGGGATCGAGGTCGTCGGCCAGGCCGCGGACGGCGCGACCGCCGTCGAGCTCGCCCGCGAGCTGCGGCCCGACGTGGTGTGCATGGACATCCGCATGCCCGGCACCGACGGCATCACCGCGACGCGCCTGCTGTGCGGTCCGGACGTCGAGGACCCGATCCCCGTGCTGGTGCTGACGACCTTCGACGTCGACGAGTACCTGTTCGGTGCGCTCGAGGCCGGTGCGTCGGGGTTCCTGCTGAAGGACGCCGAGCCCGCGACGCTCGTGGAGGCCGTGCGGACCGTCGCCGCCGGGCACGGCATGCTCGCCAACGAGCTGACGCGGCGCGTCCTGCGGGAGGTCGTCACGCGCCGCCGGACGCAGCCCGTGACCGCGGCCCGCGCCAGCGAGCTGCTCTCGCCGCGCGAGCTCGACATCCTGCTGCTGCTCGCGCAGGGCATGTCCAACGAGGACATCGCGCGCGAGCTGTTCCTCGAGGTGTCGACCGTGAAGTCGCACCTGGCCCGCGCGATGCCGAAGCTCGGCGTGAAGTCGCGCCTGCAGGCCGTGGTGTGGGCGTACCAGAACGGGATCGTGGACACGGTCGGGGGCTGACCCGGCCGCGTCGTCGGGCGGGCGGCCCGTGAGCCGCCCGCCCGACGGCTCAGGGGACCGGGATCCGCGTCACCGTGAACGGCCCCGGCGTCCCCCCACCGCCGAACCGGATCTCGAACTGGCTGTTGACCGCGAGCAGGCTGCGCCCGGCGCGGGCGATCGTCGTCGGGTCGTCGAAGGTGGGGTCCGTCGTGCGGGAGACGACGGTCCCGGAGGCGAGGTCCCGGTCCAGCCTCACCTTGACGACGGACTGCGGCGGCCCGGCGGTCCACTCGGCCGCGAGCAGCGTGCGGCCGTCCAGCAGCAGGCCGTCGCCGGCCACCGACGCGCCGCCGAGGTCGATCCGCACGACGCTGCCGTCCTTCAGCCCGACGCGGAAGAGCTCGCCCGTCCGGGGCTTCGAGACCACGGCGTACCGTCCGTCGCGGGAGATGACGATCCCGTTGGCGTTGATGTCCTGGTCGTAGGTGAAGTCGGTGCCCTCGAACGACACGACCGGCTCCAGCAGCTCGGTGCCCGTCGTCCTGCGGTCGCGGCCGTCGATCCGGTAGAGGACCGGGCGCGACGAGTCGGTGACGTAGACGTCGCCGCGGGGCCCGACGGCGATGTCGTTGAGGAAGGCCGGGGTGCCGTCCTGCACGACCTGCCACGACCCGGTCAGCTCGCGCGTCCGCAGGTCGTACGCCCAGACGAGCCCCGTGGGGCCGCCCGCGACGAACAGCGTCCGGCCGTCGACCTTCAGCCCGGCCGCCACCACGCGGCCGTCCTGCCCGCCCGGCAGGAACGGCGTGGCGGTCGGCTCGTCGAGGTCGCCGCGGTAGATCGTCCCGTCGGTCGTGCTGCTGACGTAGAACTCGTCGCCCCGGGTGGCGATGCCCTCGGGGTAGATGTCGTCGGCGGCGGGGCCGACGGGGTCGAGCAGGTACGTCGTCGGCCGGTCGGGACGGTGCCGCTCGTGCGCCGGTGCGTCGTGCGCGGCGGCCGGACCGGCGGTGACGAGCGTCAGGGCCACGACGGTGGCAAGTGTGGTGGTGAGGACTGGGCGCATGGGTGTACCCCTTCGGCGGGGGCGTCCGTCCCAGCGGGCGCGGGCCCCCGCCGACACCCCTGGGTGCACCGTGACGATCAGGACGAATCGGCGCCGAGCCCACTGTAGGGACGGCGTCCGTTCGCGTGCCACCGCTCGGCGAGGGGCCGATCAGGCGGGACGCCCAGCCCGTGCGGCCGGTCGGACCACGCCGGCGATGCCGCGTCGAGCGCGCGTTCGCCGAGCCGCCGCGGCGGTTCTCCGGTATGACGGGGACGTGCCCGAGGTGAAGCTCTCCGTCGATGACGGCCACGACCTGCCGAGCCTCGCCGTGCTCGCCGCGTCTGCGGACGACTCCCTCCCGCTGATCAGCGGCGAGCCGGAGCAGCACGTGCTGCGCACCACGTACGTCGACACGGCGGACCTGGTCCTCGCCCGGCACGGGATCACCCTGCGTCGACGCGTCGGGGGAGAGGGTGGCGGCTGGTACCTGCAGGTCCCGGGTGGTGCGCCGGGGCCCGGCGAGGTCCGTCTGCCGCCCGGGCGGGCCGGGAGCGCCGTGCCCGACCAGATGCAGCGGCTGGTGCGGGCCCGCACCGGGGGCCGGCCACTCGCCGCGGTCGCCAGGGTCACGACCGGACGCACCGTCCACCGGGTGTTCGACCCGACGGACCGGGAGGTCCTCGAGCTGGTGGACGACCGCGTCAGCGCCCGTCGGATCCTGCCGGTCGACGGCTCCGGTGAGGCCGCCGGCGCCGAGGTGACGTGGCGCGAGGTCACGGTCAGGGCGCCGGACGGGGCTGACGAGCGACTGGCCGCCGTCGTCGGTGCGCTGGGCGAGGGTGGTCCGACCGAGGAGTCGACCACCTCCGAGCTCGCCCGCGTCCTGGATCTCGGGACACCCGCGGAGCAGGACGGACGTCCCCCGCGCCGCAGCCCGGCCAGGAAGCCCTCGACGAGCAACGTGGTCGTGGCCTACCTGGCGGGCCAGCTCGAGCAGATCCGGTCCCAGGACCTCCTGGTCCGGCTGGGTGCGCCCGGGAGCGTCCACCGGATGCGCGTGGCGACCCGGAGGTCGCGCAGCGCCCTGGCCACGTTCCGCGCGGGGTTCGACCCGGACGTCGTCGAGCCGTTGCGGGACGAGCTGCGGTGGCTGGCGGGGGTCCTGGGCGAGGTCCGCGATGCCGAGGTCGTGAGCGACCGGGTGAGCGAGGCCCTCGTGGCGGGGTCGGCGGACACCGCGATCGGGCCCGGTCCGGCCGAGACGGATGCGCGGTCCGCCCATGCCGCAGCCCGGACGGCGATGCTGGGGGCACTCGAGGGCGACCGGTACGACCGCGTGCTCGACACCCTCGGGGCGCTCGTGGCCGCTCCACCCACGACGGAGCGGGGTCACCGGCCGGCGGGCAAGGCGCTGCGGCGCGGGATCGCGTCCGAGTACGCCGACGTGCGTCGGCTCATGAAGCGCGCGAGGGCGACGGCAGAGCCGCAGGAGCGCACTCGTCTGCTCCACGACGCCCGCAAGGCCGCGAAGCGCACGCGGTACGCGGCCGAGCTCGCCGGGGACGTCCTCGGTGCCGAGGCCGTCGCCTTCGCCGCGGCGATGGAGAGCATGCAGGAGGCGCTGGGGGAGTACCAGGACACGGTCGTGCTGCGAGCCCACCTGCGGGAGCGGGCCGAGGCGACGACCGACCCGGCCGCCGCGTTCACCTACGGTCGGCTGCACGCCCTGGAAGAGGTCCGGGCGCGGGAGGCGGAGGGCCGGTTGCCGTCCGTCTGGGCCGCGGCCAGCCGCAAGCGGCTGCGCCGCTGGCTGCGCTGAGCGTCCCTCGGGCGGGCGGCCCCGGGCCGCCCGCCCCGCGGCTCAGGGGACGGGGATGCGGGACACCGTGAACGGCTCCGGCGTCCCGCCGGCCGACCGCGTCTCGAACTGGCTGTTCACCACGAGCAGGTCGCGCCCGGCGCGGGCGATGGTCGTCGGGTCGTCGAACGACGGGTCGGTCGTGCGCGACACGACGGTCCCGGACCGCAGGTCCCGGTCGAGGCGCACGGTCACGACCGACTGCGGGTCGGCCGTCCACTCGGACGCGAGCAGCCGGTTGCCGTCGAGCAGCAGCCCGTCACCGGCGACGGACCCGCCGCGCAGGTCGATCAGCTCGACGCTCCCGTCGGTCAGCCCGACGCGGAAGAGCTGCCCGGTGCGGGTCTTCGCGACGACCGCGGTCCGCCCGTCGCGCGAGACCACGAGGCCGTTGGCGTTGACGTCCTGGTCGTACGTGAAGTCGGTGCCCTCGAACGACACGACCGGCTCCAGCAGCTCCGTGCCCGTCGTCGTGCGCTCGCGGGCGGCGATCCGGTAGAGCACCGGGCGCATGGAGTCGGTGACGTACACGTCACCGCGCGGGCTGACGGCGAGGTCGTTGACGAACGTCGGAGTGCCGTCCTGCACGACCTGCCACGACCCGGTCAGCTCGCGCGTCCGCAGGTCGTACGCCCAGACGAGCCCCGTGGGGCCGCCCGCGACGAACAGCGTCCGGCCGTCGACCTTCAGCCCGGCCGCCACCACGCGGCCGTCCTGCCCGCCCGGCAGGAACGGCGTGGCGGTCGGCTCGTCGAGGTCGCCGCGGTAGATCGTCCCGTCGGTCGTGCTGCTGACGTAGAACTCGTCGCCCCGGGTGGCGATGCCCTCGGGGTAGATGTCGTCGGCGGCGGGGCCGACGGGGTCGAGCAGGTACGTCGTCGGCCGGTCGGGACGGTGCCGCTCGTGCGCCGGTGCGTCGTGCGCGGCGGCCGGACCGGCGGTGACGAGCGTCAGGGCCACGACGGTGGCAAGTGTGGTGGTGAGGACTGGGCGCATGGGTGTACCCCTTCGGCGGGGGCGTCCGTCCCAGCGGGCGCGGGCCCCCGCCGACACCCCTGGGTGCACCGTGACGATCGGGACGAACCGGCGCCCGGCCCACTGTAGGGACCGCCTCGGCGTGGGTGCCAGACCCTCGTGGACCCGTGGGCCTCGGGCGCTCGGCGAGGGGGAGTGCATCACGCCGGCGCCCGCCGGGGCTCGTCCCTCGGAGGTCAGGCGCCCCGCGGGGCCGGGGCGGGCAGCCCCGTGTGCGAGGACGCGCGCTCCAGGTCGGCGCGCGAGCGCGCCACGTCGGCCGTCATCCGTGCCGTCTCGGCCTGCTCGGCCCGGCTCGCGCGCACCGCGAGCAGCGCCCACAGGATCGTGGTGAGGTCGACCGCCTCCTGCAGCCATGCGCCGGCGAGCGCCGGCAGGCTGCCGGTGGCGGCGACGAGCATGAGCGCGACGGACAGGCCGACTCCCATGCCGATCGACTGCCACGCGACCCGCACGGTGCGCCGGCCGATCTGCACGGCGCGCGCCGCGCGGGACAGGTCGTCGACCGTGATGACGACGTCCGCGGACTCGCTGGCCGCGCTCGCGCCGCGGGCGCCCATCGCGATGCCGACGTCCGCCACGGCCAGCACGGGCGCGTCGTTCACGCCGTCGCCGACCATCATCACCGGGCGCTGGGGAGCGGAGCGGACCGCGTCGACCTTGTCCTGCGGCAGCAGCTCGGCGCGCACGTCGTCGATCCCGGCCTCGGTCGCGATCCGGCGGGCGACCTGCTCGCCGTCGCCCGTGAGCATCATCGTCGTGCGGATCCCCGCACGGTGGAGCGCCGCCATGGTCGCGGACGTCTCGGCGCGCAGCTCGTCGGCGAGCGTCAGGCTGCCGGCGAACCGCCCGTCGACGGCGACGTGGATGCCGGTGTCACCGGTGGACGCCGGCGTGGCCCCCGTCTCCTGCGCGACGTAGCCCGCCTTGCCGACGACGACCACCCGGCCGTCGACCGTCCCGCGCACCCCGTGGGCGGGGGTCTCGACGACGTCCTCGGCGGGCGGCAGAGCCCGGCCGGTGTCGCGGGCGCGCGCGACCACGGCCGCGGCCAGCGGGTGGCTCGAGTACTGCTCGACAGCCGCGGCCAGCAGCAGCAGGTCCTCGGGGGCCATGCCCTCGGCCTCGACGTGCGCGACCTGCGGCTGCCCGTAGGTGAGCGTGCCGGTCTTGTCGAACGCGGCGGTGCGGGCACGGGCCAGCTGCTCGAGCGTGCCGCTGTCCTTGATGATGATCCCGGCGCGCGCGGAGCGTGACATGCCGGCCATGAACGCCACGGGGGCGGCGATGATCAGCGGGCACGGCGTGGCGACGACGAGCACCTCGGCGAGGCGCACCGGGTCACCGGAGACGAGCCAGGCCGTGACGGCCAGCGCCAGCGCGAAGAGCGTGAAGGGCACCGCCACCCGGTCGGCCAGGCGAACGAAGGGCGCCTTGGAGTCCTGCGCCTCGCGCACCAGCGCGATGATGCGCTGGTACTGCGAGTCGGCCGCGGCGGCCGTCGCCCGCAGCTCGATGACGTCGCCGCCGTTGATCGCGCCGGACAGCAGGCCGTCGCCCCGCACGTGCTCGACCGGCAGCGACTCACCGGTCAGCGACGACTCGTCGAGGGTCGCGCCGGTGGACTCCAGCACACCGTCGACGGGGACGACCTCGAACGGGCGCACGAGCACCCGGTCCCCGACCACGACGTCCTCGACCGGCACGTCGGCGGGCTGCCCGTCCGGCCGCAGGCGGTGCGCGGTGCGAGGGGCGTTCTGCAGCAGCCCGGTCAGCTCGCGCTTGGCCCGGCCCGCCGCGTAGTCCTCCAGCGCCTCACCGCCCGACAGCATGAGGCACACGACCAGCGCGGCCCAGTACTCGCCGACCGCGACGGTCGAGGCGATCGCCGTGACCGCGAGCAGGTCGATCCCGTGGTTCCCGGCCCGCAGGTCCGCGACCATGCCGCGGGCCTGGAGCAGTGCGACACCGACGGCGTACAGGGAGACGACCCACCGGGCCGCCGTGCCGTTGCCGGTCGCCTCGAGCAGGCCGCCCACGGTCGCCACCCCGAGCGTCGCGAGCACGACGGGGTACTCGAGCAGGCGTCGAAGGAAAGCGGACATACCTCAGTGGTACGCCCCTCGCACAGGGTCCGCCACGAAGGACAGGCAGGCCTGACCGGCGTCGCGGCGCTGGTGGCGGCGCGGCGAGCGCTGACGCCCGCCGCAGGGTCTCACCCGGTGAGGACCGCGCGGGTGAGAGCGGCGGACAGTCCGCTGTCCGCCCCGAGCGCCACGCCGTCGAGGCTGACCGCCCGCACGGCGCCCATCAGCGCGTTCATCACCAGCACCTCGTCCGCCGAGCGCAGGTCGTCGACGGTCGTCCGGCGGTCCTCGACGCGCAGGCCGCGGTCGAGCAGGAGCCGGCGCACCGCGCCCGCGGTCGTGCCCGGCAGCGCGTGGTCCGAGGTGGGGAACAGCGCGCGCGTGCCGCGGACGACGCACAGCGTCCCGGAGCTGGTCTCCGACACCGTGCCGTCGGTGTTGAGGACGACCGCCTCGTCGGCGTCCTGCCGGCGCGCCCAGTCACCGGCGAGCTTGTAGTAGAGGTGGTTGAGCGTCTTGTGGTCCGCGAGGGGCGTGTGCCGCGGGTGCGGGTAGGTCCGCAGCCGCAGGCCGCCGTGCGCGCTCAGCGCGGTGCGCGGCACGTACCGCCGCGCGGAGACGACCAGCGTCGGGGCGAGCGGGGTCCCGGGCGCGTTGCGGGCGGCCGCGACGATCTTGACGACGGCGGTCACGCCGGTGAGCCCGTTGCGCTCGACGAGCCGGGCGATCACGTCCGCCCACGTCACGTCCGGGGGCGTGCCGCCGAACAGCTCGCGCCATGCCCGCTCGAAGCGTGCGACGTGCGCCGGCAGCAGCACCGGTCGTCCCGCCTCGACGCGCAGCGTCTCGAAGAACCCGTACCCGTAGCCCAGGCCCTCGCTCTCGACCGGCACGGACGCCTCGGTCGCGGGCAGGAACCGGCCGTCCTGCCAGACCGTGCGCACCTCGGCCCGCGCGTCGGACGTGTGCAGCGCCGCCGTGAGCGTGAGGCCCTTGTGCAGGGTCTCCTCGAACTCGCTCGCCGGGTCGGAGTCGATGACGATGCCGCCGCCGACCGAGAACACCGCCCGGCCGCCGCTGAACGTCGCGGTCCGGATCGCGATCGACAGGTCCATCGAGCCGTCGAACCCGAGGTACCCGATGCTGCCCGTGTACACGTGCCGGCGGACCGGCTCGAGCTCGTCGATGACCCCCATCGCCCGGATCTTCGGGCAGCCGGTGACCGATCCGCCGGGGAAGGTCGCCCGCAGCAGGTCGACCGCGTCGCAGCCGGGGGCGAGCACGCCCTGCACCCTCGACACGAGGTGGTGGACGTTCGCGTACGTCTCGAGCCGCTTGTGCGCGGTGACGTCCACGCTCCCTGCGCGGCACACGCGGCTGATGTCGTTGCGGAGCAGGTCGACGATCATCGACAGCTCGGCGTCCTCCTTGGGGCTGCTCAGCAGCTCGGCGCGCAGGTCGGCGTCGTGCGCGGGCGTCGCGCCGCGCGGTCGCGTGCCCTTGATGGGCCGCGTCTCCACGACCCCGTCCCGCAGCCGCAGGAAGCGCTCGGGGGACGTCGAGACCACCTGGTGGTCGCCCGCCTCGACGTAGGCGAAGAACGCCGCGGGGTTGGCGTGGTACATCGTCGCGAACGTCTCGAACGGGTCGCCCGTGAACGGCGCCTCGAAGCGCTGCGACATGTTCACCTGGTACACGTCGCCCTCGACGATGTACGCCCGCACCGCCTCGACGGCGGCGAGGTACTCCGCGCGCGACAGCCCGGACGTCGCCGGGCCGCTGGTGCCGGCCGGGCCGGGCGGCCGGGCGGGGCCTCGCAGCGTGTCGGTGAACCGGGCGACCCGGCGTGCGACCGCGTCGTCGTCGTCCCCCTCGAGGCCCGTCACGAGGAGCGTCGTGGCGTCCGCATGGCGGTCGTGGACGACCAGGACGCTCGGGGCGACGAGGTGCAGGAGCGGCAGCCCCAGGTCGTCGACGCTGGTCCGCGGCAGGTCCTCGAGGCAGTCCTTCAGGTCGTAGGCCAGGTACCCCAGCAGCCCGGCGGGCAGCGGCAGGTCCGGGTGGCCGGGGACGCGCACGTGCTCGAGGACGCGCTGCAGCGCGGTGAACGGGTCCTCCGCCAGCTCGGTGGCGCGGTCACCGTCGGTGATCGTCGTGCCGGTGCGGTGGCCGCGCAGCGTCAGCCACGGGTCGACGCCGAGGACGTGGTGGCGTGCGCTGTCCTGCTCACCGCCGCTGAGCAGCGCGACGGTGCCGGGCAGGTGCGCGAAGCGCCGCACGACGTCCTCGAACGGCTCGTCGAGCCGCAGCGGCTCGCGGTGGACGTCCGTCACGGTGCGCACGCCCCGCAGCGGGGTCGACGGCGGGCGTTCGCTCACGGCAGTCATGATCGCGCTCCTCGGCACTACAGGGTGGTGAAACCGCCGTCGACGGGCAGGTACGTGCCCGTCATGAAGCGCGACAGGTCGCTCGCGAGGAAGACGACGGCACCGGCCATGTCCTCCGGCAGGCCGTTGCGGCGCATCGGGGACCGGGCGGCCACCGACTCCTTGACGTGCGGTGCCATCGGCATGGCGGCGTCCGTCAGCGTCAGCCCGGGCGCCACCGTGTTCGCGCGGACGCCGTGCTGCCCGAGCTCGGTGGCGAGCGAGCGGATGAAGGCGTCGACCGCGGCCTTGGCGGTGCTCTGGGCGAGGAACCCCTCGGTGCTGCGCTTCGACAGCGTGCTGGACACGGCGATGATGCTGCCCTCGCCCCGCCGGATCATCTCGGGCGCCACCGCCTGGCACGGGTGGAACACCGCCTTGAGCTCGTCGCCGACCTTCCGCTCGAGGTCGTCCCAGTCGTACCCGAGGAACGGCGCGTGCCGGAAGTGCATGTGCGCGTTCGTCACCAGGACGTCGATGCGCTCGAAGCGCTCCTGGACGGCCGCGACCATCTCGGTGACGTCGTCCGCGCGCGTCACGTCCGCCCCGAAGACCTCGGCCGTGCCGCCCTCCGCCTCGATCAGGTCCTTGACGTGCCGGGCCTGCGCCTCGCTGTCCCGGTAGTTGACGGCGACGGTCGCGCCCTGCTCGGCGAGCAGCAGGGCCGTGGCGAGCCCGATGCCGCGGCTGCCGCCGGTGACCAGCACCACCTTGTCGTGGAGCAGGCCGGACCCCTCCGCCCGGGGCTGCGGGGCGCGCGCGGCGCGGCGGGAGGACGACGTCCCGTGCTCACCGGCGGGCAGGCGCGCGATCTCGCGGTCGATCGCCGCCGCGAGGGAGTCCAGGCGCGGCGCGTCGAAGAGCTCGGAGAGCCCGAGTGCGACCCCGAACGAGTCCTTCGTCCGGGCCAGGACCCGCATCGCGGCGAGCGAGTGCCCGCCGATCTCGAAGAAGTGCGTCCGCCGGCCGATGCGTGCGGCCGGGACGTTGACGACGAGCCCCCAGATGTCGGCCAGCGTGCGCTCGGTCGCCGTGGCCGGGGCCTCGTACGCGTCGCTCTGCTGCAGCTCGCCCTGCGTCTCGCGCAGGGCGCGGCGGTTCAGCTTGCCGTTGGGCAGCTGCGGCATGGCCTCCAGCAGGACGAACGCGTCGGGCACCATGAAGTCCGGGAGCCGGTCCTGCAGGTACGCGCGCAGCGACGCGACGTCCACCGCACGGCCCGGGTGGCTCGTGAAGAACGCGACCAGCCGGTCGCCCCGGCCCACCACGGCACGGGCCCGGATGCCGTCGAAGCCGCTCATGACCTCCTCGACGTGGCGGACGTCGAGGCGCGAGCCGCGGACCTTGATCTGGAAGTCCCAGCGGCCGATGAAGTCCAGCGTCCCGTCGGGCAGGTACCGCACGACGTCGCCGGTGTTGTAGAGCCGGTCGCTCGGCGCGGTGCCGAACGGGTTCGGCACGAAGCGCTCGGCGGTCAGCGCGTCGAGGCGGTGGTAGCCGTCGGGCAGGCCGACGGTGGCGACGTGCAGCTCCCCGGGGACGCCGTCGGGCACCAGGCGGCCGTGCCGGTCGAGCACGTAGACCCTGGTGTTGGCGATCGGCGTGCCGATGGGCACGAACTCGGACTGCCCGTCGAAGCCCGCCGTGTCGTGGTACGTCACGTCGTTCAGCTCGGTGCACCCGTAGTTGTTGAGCAGCCGCGCGCCGGGGACGACCTCACGGAAGCCCAGCACCTGCGCGCGGGGCAGCGGCTCACCGGCGGTGACGACGACCCGGAGCGCCGGCAGCCGCTTGCCGCTGGACACCAGGTGCTCGATCACGGCCGCCAGGTGCGACGGGACGATGTTGAGGCGGCTGACGTGGTGCTCCGCGAGCGCGTCGACGAACGCGGCCGTGTCGCGGACGGTCGCGTCGGGCAGCACGACCTGCGGGCACCCGTTGAGCAAGCCCGCGAAGAGCTCCTTGACCCCGACCGCGAACGCGAACGTGGTCTTCTGCCCCACGACCTCACCGGTCTCGAACGGCAGGCTCGCCTCGAGCGCTCCCAGCCAGTTGACGAGCTGGCGGTGCGGGACGCGGACGCCCTTGGGCGTGCCGGTGGACCCCGAGGTGTACATCACGTAGGCGACCGCGTCGGGCCGGACGGGCCGGGCCGGCGACGTGCCCGGGACGTGCGGCGGGACGTCGTCGAGCCGGTCCAGCAGCACGCACCGGGCGTCGTCGACCGCGAGCAGATCCTGGCGTGCGGTGTCGCACACGACGGCGCCCGGGCTCGCGTCGTCGAGGATCTGCTGCAGGTACGCCGCCGGGTACGCCGGGTCCAGGGGCACGTACGCCGCCCCCGCCTTCCAGACGCCCAGCAGCGTGCCGACCAGGTCGCCGCCGCGCGGCAGGCACACGGCCACGAGCTCGTCCGGCGCGGTGCCGCGCGCGGCCAGCGCGTGCGCCACCCGCTCCGCGCGGCGGGCGACCTCCCGGTAGCTCCACTCGCCGTGCTCGTCCCAGCACGCCACCGCGTCCGGCGTCCGCTCCGCCTGCGCGTCGAAGCGCTCGACGAAGGTCCAGGCGGGCGCCGGGGTCACCGGTGCCTGGTCGGAGCGCGCCAGCAGCTCGGCCACGTCCGAGGCGCGCAGCAGCGGCAGCTCCAGGACGCGGCGGTCCGCGTCGGCGAGCATGCCCTCCAGCACGCACTGGTGGTGGGCCAGGAGGCGTTCGACCGCACCCCGGTCGTAGAGGTCCGAGGCGTAGACCACCTCGACGGCGAGCCCGTCCCCGCCGCCGGTGTACGACAGCTCGATCTCGCAGCGGGCGGGCACGTGCTCCTGCGCGAGCAGACTCAGGACGGCGTCGTCCGTCTCGTCCGGCTCGGGGAACGGGCGGAACGTGACGCCACCGGGCAGGGGCGTGTCGAGCGACGTCTCGGGGAAGTTCTGGTGCCGCATGACGATGGGGACGAGCGGGTTCTCGCTGCCGCGACGCGCCACGTCGGTCGTCTGCAGGATCCGCTCGAAGGGCACCGGGTGCTCGAACGCACCCAGGACCTGCGCCCGTACGGCCTCGAGCAGGGCGGTGACGGCGCTCTGCTCGTCGATGCGCAGCCGCATCGGCAGGATGTTGACGAAGAAGCCGATCAGCGGCTCGAGCTCGACGGTCGGCCGGTCGGACGTCGTGGTGCCGACGCACAGGTCGTCCTTGTCCGTGTAGCGGCTGAGCGTCACGCCGAGCGCCGCGAGCAGGGTCATGAAGATCGTGCAGCCGTGGGTCCGCGAGAAGCGCTCGAGCGCCTGGGACAGCTCCGGGGAGTAGCGGTGCACGAAGGTCCCGCTGGTCGTGCCGGACCGCAGCTGCCGCGCGTGCACCGTGGGCAGCTCCAGGCTGTCCTCGTAGCCCTCGAGCGTCTCGCGCCAGTACTCGACGTCGTCGGTCAGGTCGGCGGTGCGCTGCTCACGCGCGAAGTCCTGGTACTGGACCGTCAGCGGCGGCAGGTCCGGCTGCTGCCCGCGGCAGAACGCCGCGTACGCGCTCTGGAGCTCACCCAGCAGGACCGCCTTGAGCGACCAGGCGTCCGCGGCGATGTGATGCACGTTCAGCAGCAGCAGGTGCCGGTCGTCCGCCAGCCGCAGCAGCCGCGCGATGTGCACCGGCCCGCGCTCGAGGTCGAAGCGGTGCTCGAGGAGCTCGTCGAGGTGCTTCAGCATCTCGGCGCGGTCGACGGCGACGACCGGCAGGTGCACGCGTCCCGGCGGCGTGACCAGCTGCCGCGGCTCGCCCGTGGCCGTCTCGCCGTACGTGGTCCGCAGGCTCTCGTGGCGCGCGACGATGACGTCGACGCTGCGCTCCAGCGCGGACACGTCGAGGTCGCCCCGCACGAGCAGCACCAGGGGCAGGTTGTAGCTGGTGGTGAGCGGGCTGCGCCGGTGGTGCACCCACAGGCGCTCCTGGAACCACGACAGCGGACTGCCGCTGTCCCCCGGCCCGGGGACCACCTCGACGTCAGCCGTCGACACCGCCGCGCGCACGCTCTCGTCAACGGCCATGCGTGTCTCCCCTGTACCCCCGTAGCGCGATCCGCGCCGCTCTGCGATCCCCCCCACCCCTGGGTGCCCGCCAGAGCCGGCGAGCGCGTGACACCCCGCAGTTCACGGAGGTGCGGCGGTCACTGTAGCGCTTTGGGGCGATTCGTCCCCGATCGTGTTGGGGACCGGACGGTGTCACGGGACTGGTCGACGATAGGCCAGGTCCGCGACGCGGTCAGGACGAGGGGCCTCGGGACGTGCCCGTGCGGCCGCCGGCGACCCCTCCATCGAAGGATGGAACCCCGCCGGGCCGTCCTTTGGAGGCTCGATGGGCACCCCGTCCGGTTCCTAGGTTCGAGAGCGACAAGACCACTCGACCTCCGGAGCACATCATGACCACGCAGACCACGGCCGAGGCGACGAGCACAGCCGTCCGCCTCGTCGACATCCACAAGACCTACCCGGCACGCGAGCCCGTCCACGCGCTGCGCGGGGTGTCCCTCGACCTGCTCGCCGGGTCCGTGACCGCGATCGTCGGTCAGTCCGGCTCGGGCAAGTCCACGCTCCTGAACTGCGCTGCGGGGCTCGACACGCCCAGCCGTGGCTCGGTCGTCGTCGGCGGTCACGACCTCACGACGCTGCGGCCCGACGACCTCACGCGGTTCCGCCGCGAGCACGTGGGCTTCGTCTTCCAGGCGTACAACCTCATCGGGCACCTGACGGCGCGCGAGAACGTCCGGCTGCCGCTGGCGCTCGCGGGCCGGAAGGTGGACACGGCGTGGGAGTCGGCGCTGCTGGAGTTCCTCGGCGTGCCGCAGCTCATGGACCGGCTGCCGGGCGAGCTGTCCGGCGGCCAGGCGCAGCGCGTCGCGATCGCCCGTGCCCTCATCACGAGGCCCGCGGTCGTCTTCGCCGACGAGCCGACGGGCGCCCTGGACTCCAAGACCGGCGCCGCGGTGCTCCAGGTGCTGCGCGACACGGCCCGCGAGCTGCGGCAGACGGTCGTCGTCGTGACGCACGACGCGCAGGTCGCCTCGGCCGCCGAGCGCGTCGTGGTCCTCGCGGACGGGCTGGTCGTCGACCGGCTCGAGCGCCCCACGGCCGAGCAGGTCACCGCCAGCCTCCTCACGAAGGGTCGGTGAGCACGATGTGGCAGCTCGCGTCCACGGGCGTCCGCGCCCACCGCGGTGACTTCGCCGGCACCGCCGTCGTCCTCGCCGTCGCCGCGGCGGTCCTCGCGATCACCGGTGTCCTCTTCGAGTCGGGTACGCGCCTGCAGTCCGGCGGTGACCCGGCCTCCGGGAGCATGCTCGTCTCCCTCGCCTCCTCCTACGCCGGCACGCTGATCGTCGTCGTGGTGATGGTCGTCGCGGCGACCGTGAGCCTCGCGCTGCGCAGCCGCCGGCGGGAGTTCGCGCTGCTGCGCGCCGTCGGTGCGACGCCGTCGCAGGTGCGGCGCACCGTCACGCTCGAGGTTGGCGTGGTCTCGCTCGTCGCCGCTCCCCTCGGGGCGATCGCGGGCCTGTTCGGTGCCCGCCTGCTCGACCCCGTGCTCGTGAGCAGCGGGATGGTCGCACCGGACTTCACGTCGGCGCTCTCACCGCTGCCGGTCCTGGCCGCCGTCGCGCTGATCGTGGTCACCGCGGTGCCCGTGGGCCGGCTCGGGGCCCGGGAGGCCGCCCGCACCGATCCCACCGCGGCGTTGCAGCAGAGCGCGGTCGAGGCCCGGCAGGTCGGGATCGGCCGCCGGCTGACGGCCCTGGCGATGACCCTCGGTGGTCTGGCCATGGCGTTCTCGACGCTGTTCGTCCCCGGCACCATGGGGGCCGCGATGGCATCGCTGTCGGCGTTCATGCTGGTGGGCGCGGCAGCGCTCGCCGGGCCCGTGCTCGTCGGCTGGATCTTCGACCGGGTGGCGCGGATGCACCCGGCGGGTGGCCGTCCGGCCACGATGCTCGCGGTCCGCAACGTGCGCGGCTTCTCCCGTCGGCTGACCACGGTCGTCGTGCCGCTGGCCCTGGTCGTCGCCGCGGCGACCGTCCAGACGAGCGTCAACCGGGCGATCTCGGAGGGCGCGCAGCAGGAGTTCGTCGCCGCGGTCGACGCGGACCTCGTCGTGACACCCACCGAGGGTGCGTCGCCGGACCTGCCCGCGCAGGTCGCCGCGGTGCCCGGCGTCGCGTCGGCCGTGCCGCTCGCGTACATCCCGGGTGAGGTCCGCACCGACGCCGAGGGCGGGGCCATGGCCTGGGAGGCGGCCGCGCTGCGCGTCCTGCCCGTCGGCACCACCGCGGTCGACCCCGACGTCGTCACGGGCTCGCTCGACGGCATCGACGCCCCGGACACCGTGGCGGTCAGCAGCGACACCGCGTTCACGTCCGGTGCCGGCGTGGGCGAGACGCTCACGCTCCGCCTCGGCGAGGACGTCGTCGACGCGACCGTCGTCGCGGTGTACTCGCGGGGCATGGGCGTCGGGGCGATCATCACCGGCCCGGCGACCGCCGAGGCCCACGGCCTGCCCGTGGTGCCCGACACCCTGCTGGTCGACCTCGCCGACGGCGCGGACACGGCGGGTGCCACCGCCGCCCTCACCGCCCTGGGTGCGACCGCGGCCGACCCCGAGACCCACATCGCCACGGCCATGCAGTCGGCCGGCGGCGAGAACGACATCGGGGTCGCGCTGCTCCTGCTGCTGCTCGGCGTCGTGGCGGTCGGTGCGGCGAGCACGCTGGCCATGACCACGGTGGCGCGTCGCGACGAGCTCGCGCTGCTGCACCGCACCGGGACCACCCGCCGTCAGCTCATGGGGATGACCACCGTCGAGGCGGCGGTCACCGGGGTCACAGCCTGGGTGCTCGGCACCGTGGCGGTGGTGCCGGCGGTGATCGGCGTCAGCGCCGGTGTGCTCGACGGGCCCCCGGTGGTGGACCTGCCGTCCTACGGCATCGTCAGTGGGGCCGTGGTCGTGTTCGCGCTCGTCGCGACCGCGCTGGCCGCCCGCCGCACGACGAGGCTGGCGACAGCCGTCGCGTAGCAGGGCCGCAGGGTGCCGGTCGAGGTCACGGACGTGACCACGACCGGCATCCTGCAGCGCCGACGTCTCAGCCGCCTTGGCCGGACGCGGCCGCGGGCGCCGCGAACCGCCAGCGCGTCTGGCTGTAGGGCTCGCCCTTCACGAAGGCGCGGACGGTCCGGGGCGCGACGCGGAAGACGAGCGCCGGCGTCGCGTCGGGGTCGCCCTGGTGGAAACCCCCGTCGCGGACCTCGAAGCGCCACTCCTCGCCGTGCCGCGCGACGTACGCGTCGGCGACCCGGCGCAGCAGCGCGTCGTCCCGCACACGCTCGGCATCGCCCTCGACGACCACGTCGAGGGCCCGGTCCGACGTGCAGTCGGCCGCGGTGAGCAGGCAGGCCGCGCCGTGGGCGAGGTTGCGGGCCTTCTGCTCGTCCGGGCCGGTGCAGAACCACAGCGCGTCGTCGAGCCACACGCTCAGCAGCGGCGTCGCGTGCGGCCGGCCGTCCGGGCGCACCGTGCACAGCAGCAGGGTGGGTGCCGTCTGCAGCCGGTCACGCGCGGTGGGCCAGGCAGGCGGCTCGGCGCCGGGGGAGGAGTACCGGGGATCCAGCTCGGCAGGGGGCTCGGTGGGCGTCGGTGCGGGTGTCGTGGCAGGCGTCGTCATGGCGAGACGGACCGTGCCCGAGGCGCGGACTCATCGGCCGGTGACGGGCGCGCGGACCTGGGCTCCGGAGGGGATCGTCGGCTCGGCGGTGTTCAGCTGCTCGACCGCGAAGCCCGCGGCGGCCTTGTACCGGGCCATGAACGCGGACCGCTCGGGCTCCGGGACGACGTCGTCGATGTCGTCGAACTCGCCGCCGCACCGCTCGTCGACGAGGTCGAGCAGACCGAACGGCCCGGCTCCCCGGTTGCGCAGGACCAGCTGCGAGATCGGCCCGCAGAGCTGCGCGTCGAACGCGGCGAGCGCGTCGGTGCTCACGCCGTGGCGCAGCAGCGCCGCACCGAGGTGGCGGGCGTCCATGATCGCCTGACTCGCGCCGTTGGAGCCCGTCGGGTACATCGCGTGCGCCGCGTCCCCGACGAGCAGGACCGGGCCGTCCTGCCAGGTGGGGACCGGGTCGCGGTCGATCATCGGGTTCTCGTAGACGACCTCGGCGCGGGCCAGCAGGTCCGGCACGTCCAGCCAGTCGTACGTCCAGTCGTCGAAGTGGTGCGCGAACTCCTCGACGCCGACCTGCCGGAACCAGCCGCTGCGCTGCCAGGCGGTGTCGTCGACCGTGAGCTCGGCGATCCAGTTGACGGTCGCCAGGCCGGTGACGGGGTCGGCGGGGGAGATGGGGTAGACGACGACGCGGTGCCGCGCGGAGCCGAGCCCGACGAACGACGAGCCGGTGCGGACCGGCACGGCCTGCGTCGTGCCGCGCCACATCATGGTGCCGCCCCAGTGGATCGGCGGCTGGTCGGGGTGCATCTGCGCCCGGACGGCCGAGTGGATGCCGTCGGCGCCGATCAGCAGGGTGCCGTCCTCGCGCCAGGGCGTCCCGTCGGGGTGCTGCCCGGTCGCCGTGACGGTGCCGTCGGCGTGCGTCTCGTAGCCCGTCACGCGGTGGCCGAGCCGGATCGCGTCCGCGCCGGCGCGGTCCTGGAGCGTCTGCGCGAGCAGCAGCTGCAGCCGGCCGCGGTGCAGCGCGTACTGCGGCCAGCGGTACCCGGCGTCGAGCCCGCGCGGCTCGCTGTAGATGTCGTTGCCGTTGCGCCCGACCAGCGCCCACTCGCGCGCGGCCACGCCGATCGTGTCGAGCACGTCGGGGCCGATGCCCAGGTCGCCGAGCTCGCGCACGGCGTTGGGCTGCAGGTTGATCCCCACGCCGAGCGGCGCGAGCTCGCGCGCGCCCTCGAGCACCGTGAACGGCACGCCGATCTGGTGGAGCGTCAGCGCGACGGCGAGCCCGCCGATCCCGCCACCGGCGACGAGCACCCGTGGTTCCGTCATGTCCCAGGTCCTCATCCCACGCTGTAGAGGTCGATCTGCACGCTGCTCGCGTCGCGCGCGCCCGTGCCGACGAACACCATCCGGTTGAGCCACCGGTAGTCCGGGTGCCCGCTCTCGAGCCGTGCCGTCGAGCGCATGTAGTACGACTCCGGCGGTGTCGGTGCGCCGGACGCGAGCTGCCGCATCACGTCGGGCGGGCCGTGCCGGTACCCCTGGTTGATGATCTCGACGATCGCGCCGTCGGGTGTCTCGAACGCGTAGCGCGCGTGCAGCTCGGCCACGTCGTCGTGCGTGACCGACTGCCAGTCGGCGCCGAGGTGCAGGATCGTCCCGCTGACCTTGCCGGTGACCCGCCCGCCGACGATCGGGATGATGCGCCGCTGACCGAACCGGCCGAGGCCGAGGTCCATGATCGGCGCCAGCTCGACCTCGAGCGTGCAGAACGGTTCCACTTGGGGTGGCTGCAGTGCCAACAAGTGTCCTCCCGGGCGTCGAATGGACGCACCCTACCGGCGCGGCGCGGAACCGGTGCGCGCGGGTCGGTGACCCTGTTCGACGCCGACCGTCGGCCGACGTCACGGCCAGGTCGCGAGCAGGTCGTCCGCCGTCCAGGAGGCGGCGACGGGTGCGTCCTTCTCGACCCCGGCCGGGCACACCGCGACGAGCGGAGTACCGGGATCGACGCCGGGCACGACCTGTGCGTCGGTGGCCAGGCGCACGACCTCGGCGCGGGTCACCGGCCGGGTCGTGCGCCACTTCGTCGTGCCGACGAACGCGACATGTCTGGCCGGGCGGCCGTCCGTCCCGACGAGGTCGATCTCCGGGGTGTTCGTCCGCGGCCACCAGCCGCCGACGTCGGTGACCTGCGGCCACTGGCTGTCGAGGAGGGTTCGTGACACCGCGTCGCGGACGAGCGGTTCGACGGCGCGGCCGCGCCAGCTCGTGAACGAGCGCTCGACCCGCGCCATGGCCAGATCGGGTCGGTCCCGGTCGACCTCGTGCAGCGCCGGTGCGACGAACGGCAGCCAGAACCGCAGGGCCGGGTCGGCGATGCGGTAGCGGCTCTCCCGGGAGGGGGCTGTCGACAGCGGGGTGTCGACGGCGACGACCCGTTTGGTCGTCAGGGTGCCGAGCACGCGTGTGAGCGATGTGGGCTGCAGGCCGCCGGCGGCGTCGCGGATCCGCGAGAAGGTCCGCTCGCCGGCGCCGATGGCGGTCAGGACGCGGCGGGTGAGCTCGCCCTCGGGGAACTCGCTGTCGAGCACCCGCGTCCCCGTCGCGACGAGGGCGGACAGCGGGGACGTGAACGAGCGCGCGAGGAACTCGGTGAGCTGCTCGCCGCGGCGCCACTCCTGGGCGATCAGCGGCTGTCCGCCGGTCACGAGGTGGGCGTCGAACGCCTCGGCACCGCTCGTCCCGGTCATGCGTGCGACGTCCCGCGGCGACAGCGCGTGCAGGACCATCTCGACCGCGCGTCCGTGGAACGGCTGGTCAGCTCGAGTGAGCTGCTCCATCATCGCGAGGTCGGAGCCGAGCAGCAGCAGGAGCACCGGCTTGCGGGACAGCGCGCGGTCCCAGACCCGCTGCAGCTCGCCGGCGCCCCCGGGCACGCCTTCCAGGAGCCACGGCACCTCGTCGATGACGACGACGGACGGTCGCTCGTCGGGTACGGCAGCGGCGAGGAGCGTCAGCGCGGCGGTCAGCGTCGTGGGCCTGGTGTCGGCGGCGACCCCGGCATTCGGCAGGTCCGACGCGGCGACGGCCTGCGCGATCCCGACGAGCTCGTGCTCGACCGGTGCCCCCCGGGCGGCCTGGAAGGTGACGTGCGGAACGTCCGCCCGTGCGACGAGCTCCTCCGCGAGGCGACTCTTGCCGACGCGGCGGCGTCCGCGCAGGAGGACCGCGACCCCGCGGGCGTCGCGGGACCCGTGCTCGACCACGTCGAGCTGCGCTCGCAGTTCGTCGAGCTCCCTGCGTCGTCCGACGAAACCGGCCATCCTGACTCCTCAGATGCGACAGTATCTGCAATGACACTATCATGGGCGATAGTATGGGTCGCGGCGAATGGCGGTCGCCGGCGTCAGTCCGACGGCCCCATCGCACCCAGCACCCTCGCGGACGCGGCACGCGCCTCCTCGGGCGTCCACCCGGCGTCGACCACCATCCGGACGGTCACCGCCCGAGCCTCGGCGACGAAGGTGTCGACCACCCGGCGCGCGGTCGTCCACGGCACGGGGGTCGTCGCGCCTGCCACGAGGCACGACCCCCACGCCCAGCCGTCCGGGGTGCGGGTCGCACTCACCACGCCGAGCTCCGCCCAGTCCATCGAGTCCAGCGCGAAGTCCTCGCCGGGCTCCGTCCCGGCGCCAGCGCTGCAGGGCCTGCGAGCTCGGCGATGCCGAATGAGGGCTCCTCGTACACGACCCGGTCGCCGTCACCGAGGGCGAGGTCCGCCTCGACGTACAGCTGGACGGAGACCGCGTCGAGCGGGATCTTCCGGCCGTGAGCCTGCCGCAGCTCGTGCAGGTCGGGCGTGCCGATGCGCAGCCACGGCTCGGAGGTCGCGCCGGGCGGGGTGGTCGGGGCGCTGCCCCGGCCGGGCGGCGCACGGTCGACGTCGTCGCTGCTCATCGCGGCAGGATGCCACCCGGGCGCCGCAGTGTGTGACCGCTTTCTGCGTGCCTTCCCGTGGAGCAGGTGCGACGTGACCACCTCGCGCGACCTCTCGCCACCACGCGCCCCCGGCGATGTCGGACCCGCGCGACAGGCTGACCGCCATGAGCGCTCTCCGCGTCGCTGTCACCCAGCCGACCGCCAGCCCCGACCCGCGCCGCAACGGCGCGGTGACCCGCCAGCTGATGCGCACCGCGGCCGCCCAGGGAGCGCGCCTGGTGCTCTTCCCCGAAGGACACCTCTCCGGCTACGCCAAGGAGCAGGTCAGCGACCTCGCCGACGTGGACTGGTCGGTGGTTCACGAGGAGACAGAGGCCGTGGCCGAGCTCGCCGGCGAGCTCGGCCTGTGGGTGGTCCTCGGCTCGAGCCACCCGTTGACGCCACCGCACCGACCCCACAACAGCGTGTACGTCATCTCCGACACCGGTCGGGTGATCGACCGCTACGACAAGCGCTTCTGCTCCGCCCGCGAAACCTTGCATCACTACACCCCCGGCACCGATCCGACGATGTTCGAGGTGGACGGGTACCGCTTCGGCATCGCGATGTGCGTGGAGATCAACTTCCTGAACGTGTTCACCGAGTACGCCGCGCTCGGGGTGGACTGCCTGCTCCTCCCCGCCTACCCGATCGATGCGATCTTCCGGACCAAGGCGCAGGCAATGGCCGCCATCAACACCTACTGGGTCGCCGTCTCCTCCGTCGCACAGAGGCGCCGGCTCGTCCCCGCGGAGGTGTTCGGGCCCGACGGCACGTCCCTGACTGCGGCTGCCGGCGACGAGGCGATCGTCCTCGCCGACCTGAACCGCGACGACCCGCAGTTCCACATCGCCTTGGACCTGGCTCGCCCCTGGCGAGGCAGTGCTCACGACGGCAGCTTCTACCGGGGGTACCTGGTGGACGACCCTCGCAGCAGCGTCAAGACCGCACTCTGACGCGGCGCTCTCGCCACCAGCAACGAGCCTGTCCCCACTGTGGGTCACAGCGGTCTCCCGGGCCAGGTCCAATGAGACCTGCCGTTGGTGCAGCGCCTCACCCGATCTGTCCCACCGTAGGTCAAAGCCCCGACCGACGAGGTGGGCTGGCGTCGCGCCCTCGGCCACCAGACGCGGTCACCGCTGCCGACGCGCTCGCCGTCGTCCGGGCGGCGTGGCACGACGCCGTGTGACCCCTTCCTCCGGACGCACCCGGCGCCTATCGTTGGCACACCAACGACTGGCGACGACGCCACCGAGGAGGCCACCGTGCACCAGATGGACGGCACCGCCGATACCCCAGAGCTCCAGCAGCTCTACGCGGACTTCGCGGCCGAGAGCCTGGCCCCCCTGTGGACGCAGCGCGACGACCTCATGCCCATGTCGCCGGCCCCGAAGGCCGTCCCGTACGTCTGGCGGTGGAAGTCGCTCTACGACATCGCCGAGCGCTCGGGCCGTCTGGTCCCCGTCGGCCGCGGCGGTGAGCGTCGCGCGATGGGCCTGGCGAACCCCGGTCTGCCCGGCACGGCGTACGCGACCCCGACGCTGTGGTGCGCGATCCAGTACCTCGGCGGCCACGAGACGGCCCCCGAGCACCGGCACAGCCAGAACGCTTTCCGGTTCGTCGTCGAGGGCGAGGGCGTGTGGACCGTCGTCAACGGCGACCCGGTCGCCATGCGCCGCGGCGACCTGCTGCTGACGCCCGGCTGGAACTTCCACGGCCACCACAACGACACCGACCAGCCCATGGCCTGGATCGACGGTCTCGACGTCCCGTTCTCGCACTACGCCGACGTCGGCTTCTTCGAGTACGGCTCCGAGCGCGTCACCGACGAGGCGTCACCGGACGTCTCGCGCTCCGAGCGGCTGTGGGCGCACCCCGGCCTGCGGCCGCTGTCCGGGCTGCAGGACCAGACGAGCTCACCGCTGTCCGCGTACCGCTGGGAGCACACCGACCGCGCGCTGACCGAGCAGCTCAAGCTGGAGGACGAGGGCCACCCGGCGACCGTCGAGCAGGGGCACGCCGCGATCCGCTACACCAACCCCACGACCGGCGGCGACGTCATGCCGACCATCCGCTGCGAGTTCCACCGCCTGCGCGCGGGGGCCGAGACGCCCGCGCGTCACGAGGTGGGGTCGTCGGTGTGGCAGGTGTTCGAGGGTGAGGGCACGGTCGTCCTCGGTGGTGTCGAGCAGCGCGTCGAGACCGGCGACCTGTTCGCCGTCCCCAGCTGGGTGCCCTGGTCGCTGCACGCCGACAGCCAGTTCGACCTGTTCCGGTTCACGGACGGGCCGATCATCGACCGGCTGCAGTTCACGCGCACCTACGTCCCGGGGCAGCGCAACGAGGACCTCGCGTGAGGCTGGGCACGCTGCGCCTCGCCGCCCCCGGCGAGGCGCCGATGGCGACCGTCGCCGTGCGCGTCGACGAGCGCGAGGCCGTCGAGCTGCCCGGGGTGGCCGACGTCGGCGCGCTGCTGGCGGGTGCCGACTGGCGGGAGCGGGCCGCGGCGGCGGACGGACGACGGCACGCGCTCGCGGACCTCGAGCCCCGGGCCTGGGCGCCGCCCGTGCTGCGGCCGTCGAAGATCGTGTGCGTCGGGCTGAACTACCGCAACCACATCCTCGAGATGGGCCGCGACCTGCCGACGTACCCGACGCTGTTCGCCAAGTACCCCGAGGCGCTCGTCGGCCCGTACGACCCGATCGTGCTGCCCGCGCACGCCGCCGACGCGGTCGACTGGGAGGGCGAGGTCGCCGTCGTCGTCGGCGCGACCGCCCGGCGGCTCGACGAGGCCGCCGCGGCCGCCGCGATCGCCGGGTACGCGGTCCTCAACGACGTCACCATGCGCGACTACCAGTACCGCACCGCGCAGTGGCTGCAGGGCAAGACGTTCGAGGCCACGACGCCGTTCGGCCCCTGGCTCACGGTGGCCGGGGCCGGGCCGCTGACGGGTGACCTGCGGACCGTCGTCGACGACGAGCAGGTGCAGCACACGCCGGTCGACGACATGGTCTTCGGGCCCGCCGCGCTCGTGGCGTACGTCTCGCAGATCCTCACGCTGCACCCGGGCGACGTCATCGCGACGGGCACGCCCGGCGGCGTCGGGCACGCCCGCACGCCCGCGCGGTACCTGCGGCCGGGGCAGGTGCTGAGCACGTCGGTCACCGGGCTCGGCGAGCTCCGCAACGACGTCGTCGCGGAGGCCTGACGTGGCGGCGCGGACCGACCGCACCACGGATCCGCAGCTCCGGGCGGCCCTGCTGCTGGCCCGGCGCGGGCAGGCGTACTTCTCCCGCAAGCTCAACGAGCTGGGCAACGACGAGCTCGACGCACCGTCCCTCGTGCCGGGGTGGACGCGGCGGCACGTCGTCGCGCACGTCGGGCTCAACGCGCGGGCCCTGACGCGCCTGACGGAGTGGGCCGCGACGGGCGTCGAGACCCCGATGTACGCGTCGCGCGAGGAGCGGGACGCCGAGATCGAGTACGGCGCGACGCAGCCGGCCCGGGCGCTGCGCAACCTGTCCGCGCACGCTGCGGTGCACCTCGACGTCGAGTGGCGCGACCTGGCGCCCGAGGCCTGGGCCGCCCCGGTCCGCACCGCGCTCGGGCGCACGGTGCCGGCGAGCGAGACGGTGTGGATGCGCACGCGCGAGGTCTGGGTGCACGCCGTCGACCTCGACAACGGTGCGTCGTACCGGCAGTTCCCGCCCGAGCTCGTCGACGCGCTGCTCGCGGACGTGACGCGCATGTGGCGCTCACGCGGCGGCGAGGTCGTGGTGCCCGTGCTGGAGCCGACCGACCGGACCGTGGGGCCCGGTGGGGACGACGGGTCGGTGCGCGTGCGCGGCCGCGCGGCCGACCTCGCGCGGTGGGCGACAGGCCGCGGCGGCGAGCGTCTCCTGACGACGTCCGACGGCTCCCCGGTCCCCCCACCACCCACCTGGCTCTGAGCATGCGCCGCGTGCCCGGTCCATGAGACGCCCGGGCCGCGAGACCGGCCCTGGTCGGCTCATCGGACGGCCAGGGCCATCTCAGCCCGGTGTCGCGGCGGCGGCGTCTCACGTCTCGGAACCGGCGCCGTCCTGACCCGCCCGGCCCTCGGTGGCTGCCACGATGGCGTCGTGACCGACCCGCTGCCGATCGACCTCGCGCACCACACGGGCTACCTCGTCCGCCGGACGCAGCAGGCGCACCTCGCCGCCTGGGCGCAGGAGGTCGGGCCGCGGCTGACGAACGTGCAGTTCGGCGTGCTCAACGTCCTGCGCACGCGCGGGGAGGCGAGCCAGCGCGACCTCTGCGACGACCTCGACCTGGACAGGTCGACGATCGCCGGGCTCGTCGCGCGGCTGGAGGCCCGTGAGCTGGTCGCGCGCGTGCGGGCCGAGGCGGACCGACGACGCAACGTCGTGCGCCTCACCGACGAGGGGCTCGCGGTGCTCGCGGAGCTGGTCCCGGCGGCCGCGCGCGTGGACGACGTGCTGACGTCGGCCCTGACCCGGCAGGAGCGCGAGACGCTGCAGCGGCTGCTCACGAAGATCCTGGTGGGTCAGGCGGAACGTCCCTCGTGACGGCGCCGGCCCAGGACCGCGCACGTTCCCGCTGGTGAGCACGCGCGCGGAGACGTCGTAGCCGCCCGGCCCAGGCGGCGACGAGGTGGAGCCCGGCCTGGCAGAGTCGGCGCATGGTCACCTACGACGACATCGGCCGGACGTACGCGGCCACCCGGCGGCCGGACCCGCGCATCGCGGCTCAGGTCGTCAGGGCTCTCGGGGACGTGTCGACCGTCGTGAACGTCGGAGCCGGGACCGGGTCCTACGAGCCGCCCACCACCGTCGTCGCCATCGAGCCGAGCAGGACGATGATCGACCAGCGCCCCGCCGGGGCCGCCCCGGTCCTGTGCGCGGTCGCGGAGTCGATCCCCCTGGAGGACGACGCCGTGGACGCGGCCATGGCCGTCCTCACGGTGCACCACTGGACCGACCTGGAGCGCGGGATCGCTGAGATGAAGCGGGTCGCACGTCGCCGCGTGGTGGTGCTGACGTTCGACGAGACCGTGACCCGTGACTTCTGGCTGCTGCGCGATTACCTGCCCGCCGCACGCGAGCTCGACCGGGCGCACGCCGTCCCGATGGAGCGCCTCGTCGCGGCTCTCGGCCCGTGCGCGGTGGAGGCCGTCCCCGTGCCCCACGACTGCGTCGACGGATTCGCCGCCGCCTGGTGGAGGCGGCCCGCCGCCTACCTCGACCCCGTGGTCCGGGCGGGGATCTCGGTGCTGAGCCGGGTCGGCGACGCGGAGATCCACCGCGGTCTGGAGCGGCTCGAGAACGACATCGCGACAGGCGCGTGGGCCGAGCGGTACGCCGACCTGCTGGCGCTCGACGAGCTCGATGCCGGCTACCGTCTGGTGACGCTCGACCTGTAGAAGGAGCCGAGGGCGGTCAGGGAGCCGTCCGCGACGAGCGCCGGTAGCGTGGCTGGATGCCAGCCGGAGACCCGCCGCGCCGTCTGCTCGCGTGGTACGCCGACCAGCCCCTGCTCCGGGCGGTCCTGCCCGGCGTCGTGCTCGTGGCGCTCGGCCTGCTCGTCTTCGGGGGCATGTTCGACGCGGTCCAGGAGCGCGACGACTTCTCCCTGTGGGACCGGCCGGTCCTGGAGTTCCTGGTGGACGCCCGCAGCGACGTCCTCACCGCGGTCCTCGCCGCGCTCACCTTCGTCACCGGTCCGACCGTGCTGCCGGTCATCATCCTGGTCGCGTGCGTGGCCTGGGGCCTGCGCGCGCGCGAGTGGTGGCGGCCGCTGCTGCTCGCCGGCGCCATGATCGCCTCCACGCTGCTCTCGCTGCTGGTCAAGGGCCTCGTCGCCCGGCCCCGACCGCCGGAGGAGACGATGTACATCCCCGGCTCGGAGACGACCGGGTCGTTCCCGTCCGGCCACACCATCGGGACGGCGACCTTCCTGCTGGTCGCCGGGTACCTCGTGGCGAGCCGGCACCGCACACGCCGGGTCGTCGTCGGCTGGCTGGTCGTCGGTGTCGTCGGTGTCGCGGCGGTCGCCCTGAGCCGCCTGTACCTCGGCTACCACTTCCTGACGGACGTCGTCGCGGCGGCCGGCCTGGCCGTCGTCGTGCTGGGCGTCGTCACCGTCGTGGACCGGATCCACGTGATGCGCGGCCTGCCGCCGAGCGAGCCGGAGCCCGGCTGGAGCCCGCAGCCGCCACCTGGGCTCACGCAGTCCGCCGGCCGCCTGACGGACGACGGCTGACGGACGGCGACCTGGCCCTCACGCGTCGGCCGGGACCGCTTCCCCCCGCTTCGCCCGCTGGATCTGCTCGTACACGTGCGTCCGCAGCTCGGTGAACCGGGGCAGCGCGCGGGTCGTGAGCTGGTCGCGCTCGGCGGGCAGGTCGATCGCGAGGTCCTGCTGCACGAACGTCGGCGACGACGAGAGCATCAGCACCCGCTCGCCCAGGTACACCGACTCGTCGATGTCGTGCGTGACGAACAGGACCGTCACCCCGAGGTCCTGCCACACCCGCCGGACCAGGTCCTCCAGGTCGGCGCGGGTCTGGGCGTCGACGGCGGCGAACGGCTCGTCCATGACGAGGATCTCCGGTGAGTACGCCACGGCGCGGGCGATCGCGACGCGCTGCTGCATGCCGCCGGAGAGCTGCCACGGGTACGTGTCGAGCGCGTGCGCGAGCCCGACCTCCTCGACGGCCCGCTCGATCACCGCCCGCCGTTCCGCCTTCGGCACGCCGCGTGCCTTGAGCGGCAGGCCGACGTTGTCGCGCACGGTGAGCCACGGGTACAGGGAGCGCCCGTACTCCTGGAAGACGAGCGCCATCTTCTTCGGCGGCGCGGTGACGGCGGCCCCGTCGAGCGTGACCGACCCGGCCGTGGGGGGCAGCAGCCCGGCGAGGCACTTGAGCAGCGTCGTCTTGCCGCACCCGGACGGACCGACGATGCAGACCAGCTCACCGGGGCGCACGTCGAAGGTGATGTTGCCGATGGCCTCGACGGGCCCGGAGGAGCCCTGGTACGTCTTCTTCAGGTCCCGGACGGACAGCAGGGGCGTGTTCTCAGGCACGGGCGACCTCTCTCGAGCCGTGGTACCAGTGCAGGACCCGGCGTTCGACGAGCTGGAAGACGGCGGCGACGGCCACGCCGACGAGGCCGAGCAGCAGGATGCCGCTCCACATCTCGGCGACCATGTACTGCCGCTGGAAGTAGACGATCTGGTAGCCGAGCCCCGACGACGAGGCGAACATCTCCGAGATCACCATGAGGATGAGCCCGATCGACAGGGCCAGCCGCACGCCGGCCATGATCTGCGGGCTCGCCGCCGGCAGGACGACGTACCGGTACGCCAGCAGGCCGCGCACGCGGTAGGACCGCGAGGTGTCGACCAGCACGGGGTCGGTCCCCCGGACACCCTCGATCGTGTTGAGCAGGACGGGCCACACGCTGCCCGACACGATCACCGCGAGCTTCATGGTGTCGTCGATGCCGAGCAGCAGCATGAGGACGGGCACGAGGACCACGGGCGGGATGGCACGGAAGAACTCGAGCATCGGCTCGAGCAGCGCACGCAGCCACGGGGTCGCGCCGATCGCGGTGCCGACGACGACGCCGATGACGATCGACAGCAGGACCCCGACGGCGAACCGGCCGAGGCTCGGCAGCACGTCACGCACGAGCGTGTCGGGCGACAGCCACGTGCTCACGAAGGCCGTGAGCACGCGCGACGGCGGCGGGTAGTAGAGGTTCGTCGTCCCGCGGGTCGCCAGCGCCCAGGCGACGACGAGGAGCACGGGCAGGCCGACGGCGTACCCGAGGGACGCGAGTGCGCGGCGCACGGCGGACATCGGGCGGGCGGACGTCGGGCGGGCGGGCGCCGGGCCGGCGGCCATCAGGCGACGCCTTCCCGACGCACCGACGGGTGCCAGTGCAGCACGCGGCGCTCGACGAGACGCGTGACGAGGTTGACCAGCAGCCCGAGCAGGCCCGTGACCAGCACCAGCGCGTACAGGCCCGGTGCGTCGGGCGCGGAGCGGTAGACGTCGATCTGCCGGCCGATGCCGGGGTTGCCGATCACCAGCTCGGCCGTGATGGTCAGGACGAGCGCGATGGACGCGGCGAGCCGGAACCCCGTGATGACGTAGGGCAGCGCGGTGGGCAGGACGACGTGCCGCAGCCGCTGCAGCCGTCCCAGGCCGAAGCTGCGTGCGGTGTCGTCGGCGACGGTGTCGACGTCCCCGACGCCGTACAGGACCTGGATGAACACCTGCCAGAACGGCGCGTAGACGACGATCACCAGCGCCGCCTCGCGCGAGAGCCCGGCCACCAGGACGGCGAGCGGGATGATCGCGACCGACGGGATGGGCCGCAGGAACTCCACGGTGCTGTGCGTCGCCCGGCGCAGGAACGGCACGAGGCCGATGACGGCGCCCGCGACGACCGCGGCGACGACCGCGATCCCGAGCCCGAGCGCCCAGGTCACCACGGTGTCGCCGAGGGCCGACCAGAAGCGGGGCTCGCCGAGCTCGGTGACCAGCCGCGCGGCCGTCGTCGAGAACCGCGGCAGGTACGCCGGGTTGACGACCTCGGCCCAGGCGACGAGCTCCCAGGTGAGCGCGAAGCCGGCGACCCCGAGGGTGCCGAGCACGGCGGAGCCGCCGGCGCGCGCCGCGGTGCCGCGCCGACCACCCGCGCGGGCGCCGGCCCCGGACCGGGCCCCGGGGGCGACGTCCCCGGGGCCCGGACCGGTCACCGTGTCGGTCAGCTGCATCAGTCGATGACGATGAGCGTGTCGAGGTCCGGGGCCTGGTCGAAGAACTCGTGCTCGACAGCGAGGTCCGCCAGGCCCTGCAGCACGTCGCGGTCGAGCTCGGTGGAGAACTGCGGGAGCCGGAGGTTGGCCGCGGCGGGCTCGGGCAGCGACATCTCGTCGACGAGCGACTGCCGCACGGCCTCGTCGTTGTCCTCGGCCCAGGCGAACGCCGCCGTGAAGGCCTCGCGCACGGCGTCGACCAGCGCGGGGTCGTCCGCGACCGTCGCGCCGGTCGTCTGCAGGACGAGGGTCGGCAGGCCGGGCAGCACGGACTGGTACGGGTCGACCACCCGCGCGCCGCCCGCGCCGACGATCATCGACACGAACGGCTCGGGCACCCACGCGGCGTCGATGTTGCCCGCGTCGAGCTGGGCCTGCGCGTCGGGGAACGCGACCTCGACGAACTCGATGGTGCCGGGGTCGCCGCCGTCCTCCTCGACCGCCGCCATGATCGTGAGGTCACCGGCCGCGCCGAGCGAGTTCACCGCGACCTTCTTGCCCGCGAGGTCGGCGGGCGAGGTGATGTCGCTGCCGGCGCCCACGACGACCGAGTTGATGTCGTCCCCCTCGGTCAGGCTCTGCGCGTAGTTGGCGACGATCTTGACGTCCAGGCCCTGCAGGCCCGCGCGCATCGCGCCGAAGGGCTGGCCGACGGAGAAGTCGATGTCACCGTTGACGAGAGCGGGCATGGCCTGCGCGCCGCCCTGGATCGGCTGGACCGTGACGTCGAGCCCGTGCTCGGCGAAGATGCCGGCCTCCACGGCGGCCCACAGCGGGGCCGTCTCGCTGATGCTGAGCGCCCCGATCGTGACGGCGCGGGGGTTGTCGGCGTCCGGCGCGGCCGACGCCTCGGGCTCGGCGCCGGGCGCGGGGTCCGACGACGAGCACGCGGCCAGTCCGAGCGACAGCGCCGCGACGAGCGCCGCCACGAGAGCGGGACGTCGGTTCATGGGGTCCTCAATTCTCCGTTGAATCTCGGGTGACGGGCGGTCAGCGCCGCGCGCCGTCGAGACCGACCAGCGCTCGGACCATGCATGACACTCGTCCAGCAATCGTGCAGTCGAATGTCACATGTGTCAATGATCCGGAGCGGCCCGACGCCGGTCGGTGAGGCGGCCGCGTGCGACAATCGCGCGCATGTCGACGCCGCCCGGGGATGCGCCCGACCCGGACCGCGCCGGGGTCCGGCGGCGACCGGAGCAGCTCCTGCTGGCCTTCATGGGCGAGCTCATGGTGGCCGGCGGCGCCGGTCCGCTGCCGGCGTCCGTGCTCATCGCCGTGCTGGGTGAGCTGGGGGTCGGGGAGGCGGCGACGCGGGCGGCGCTGAGCCGGATGGCGGCCCGCCACCTGCTCGCCCCCGTGCGCGTCGGGCGCACCGTCTCCTACGGGCTGACTCCGGAGAGCGTCCGGGTGCTGGGGGAAGCGCGGGGACGCGTCTTCGACGACGACCCCTTCGCGCCGCACGGCAGCGGGTGGACGCTCGTCAGCTTCTCCGTGCCGGAACGGCGGCGCGACGTGCGCCACCGCGTGCGCGCCCAGCTGGCGTGGGCGGGATTCGGCCTGCTGCGCGACGGGCTGTGGATCGCGCCGGGGGAGGTCGACGTCGCGCGGGCCCTCGGCGGCGTCCACGACGACGAGCCGGACGGCGTCGACCCCGACGACGGCGACCTGGAGCTGCTGGCGTTCCGCGCCCACGAGGTGCCGGGGTTCTCGGCTGCGCGCAGCGTCCGGACGGCCTGGCGGCTCGAGGCGATGGCGGCCCGGCACGAGCAGTTCCAGGACCGCTGGGCGGACCGCGCGCCCGACGTCGACCACGCGCTGCGCGACGTCACGGCGCTGGTCGCCGACTGGCTGGACCTGCTGCGGGCAGTCCCGCGGCTCCCGGCCGAGCACCTCTCGCCCGACTGGCCGGCGGCGCGCTCGGTGGCGACCTTCCGTCACCTGCACGCCGCTCTGGCGGGCCCGGCGCAGGCCGACCTCGCCCGGCGGCTCACGGCCTGAGGGGCCCCGGAACCGCCGCGCCGCGTCCTGCGGCCGGGCTCATCATTCGACAGACTTCTGACGATCGTCACCGAAACGGTTGACGTCGGGCGCCCGGGACGGGCACGATGCCACGTCATCGCACCGCCGCGACCCGCGCGCGGTCCGCCCACGAGGATGTGAGCAGTGGCAGACGTCCCGCCGTCGTCCGGGGACCTGGATCGCGCCAACTACGCGACGATCTGGGACGCCGTGGCGCGCGCCGTGCCGGACCGCGTCGCCGTGCACGCCGACGGTGCGGACGTCACGTACACCGCCTTCGAGGAGCTCGCCGCCCGCCTCGCCGCGACCTTCGTCGCGCACGGCCTGGGCCCCGACTCGACCGTCGCGATCTTCATGTACAACCGCGTCGAGTACCTGACCACGCTGTACGCCGCGTACAAGATCGGCGCGATCCCGGTCAACATCAACTTCCGCTACCACGGTGCCGAGCTCGCCGAGCTGCTGGAGATGTCGCGGCCGTCCGCGCTCGTCTACCCCAGCAGCCTCGCCGCCGCCGTGGTCGACGCCGCCGAGCGCGTGCCGCTGCCGGGCCTCGTCCTCGTCGTCCCGGACACGGCGCACGACGACGCCGACCAGGCGGCCGCTGCGCCACCGGCGCCCGGGGTGCCCTTCGCGTCCGCGCTCGACGCCGCGCCGCTCCCCTCGCACCCGCGCGGGCCGGACCAAAGGATCTTCATGTTCACCGGGGGCACGACCGGCCGCCCCAAGGCGGTCGTGTGGACCCACGGCAACCTGTTCGACAGCCAGCTGTTCTCGATCTACGGCTCCCTGCCCGTCGACGTCCCGACGTCGCTGGACGACGTCACGCGCGTCGCCGCGCGCGAGGACCTGCCGCGCACGGTGTGCCTGCCGCTGCCGCCGATGATGCACGCGACGGCCCTGTTCAACGTCATGAACGCGATGGTCCTCGGCGGCACGGTCGTGTTCCTGCCCACCGCCCGGTTCGACCCCCGCGCGGCGGTCCGGGCCGTCGAGGAGCACGGCGTCACGCGCCTCGTCGTGGCGGGCAACGCGATCGTCGGGCCGCTCGTCGACGCCCTGGAGGCGGGGGCCGGCGACATCTCGTGCCTCAACACGGTCCTGAGCTCCGGCATGGTGTGGTCCGACGACCTCAAGGCCCGGCTGATCGCCCACGCGCCGGGCGCGACCCTCATCGACATCATCGGGTCGAGCGAGGGCGGGCCGTTCGCCTACGGCGTCGTCCGCGGCCCGGACGACCTGCCGTGCCGGCCGCGGCTCGCGCGCGGTGCCGTCGTCCTCGCGCCGGACCTCACGCCGGTCGACGAGGTCGGGGAGACCGGGATGCTCGCCTACCGCGGCGCGATGCCCCTGGGCTACCACGACGACCCGGCGCGCACCGCCGAGACCTACCCCGTGATCGACGGGGTGCGGCACGTCATGCCGGGCGACTGGGTGCGCGTCCTGGGCGACGGGTACGTCGAGATGCTCGGCCGGGGGTCCGGGGTCGTCAACACCGGCGGGGAGAAGGTCTTCCCCGGTGAGGTCGAGAAGGTGCTGCTCGCGCTGCCCGGCGTCCTCGACGCCGTGGTCCTGGGCCTGCCGGACCCGCGCTGGGGCGAGGTCGTGACGGCCGTCGTCGTCACCGCGCCCGGCGCGCCGCTCACTCCCGAGCAGGTCCAGGACGAGGTCGGCCGGCGCCTGGCCGGGTACAAGAAGCCGCGCCGCCTGTACCTGGTCGACGAGCTCGCGCGCAGCCCCAGCGGCAAGGTCGACATGCACCGGCTGCGTCGGCGCATCACCGAGGTCGAGGTCCCCGCGCTCGTGGACCCGGTCGCCGCACCCGACGCCGCCGAGAGGACCCCATGAAGTTCACCGACGCCCACATCCCGTTCGGCTTCAGCTGGACCTCACCCTTCGCCAAGTGGCAGGGACCGCTCGCGGAGGTCAACAGCCTGGACCTCGCGGTCGACGTCACGGGCCGCGCCCTGGCCGACCGCGGGCTGCCGCCCGAGGAGATCACCGAGTGGACGCTGGGGTGCACGGTCCCGCAGCAGCACTCCTTCTACGGCGTCACCCTCGTGTCACGCCGCCTCGGTGCCGGCGAGCACGGCGGGCCGTGGATCTCGCGGGCGTGCGCGACGTCGGCGGCGGTCATCGAGCACCTCGCCACGCAGGTGCAGCTCGGTGCGCACACGACGACGATCGGCGTCGTCACCGACCGCACCAGCAACGGCCCGCTCATGCTCTGGAGCAGCGGGGCGAGCCCCGGTGGCGCGCCCACCAG
>NZ_JADGMY010000025.1 GCF_015234515.1 Cellulomonas sp. | reverse complement strand
GGTGGCGGGGGTGACGCCACCCTGGGGTGGCGGGGGTGACGCCACCCTGGGGTGGCGGGGGTGACGCCACCCTGGGGTGGTTACTCCCCCGTCCGGAAGCCGTTGACCTTGTGCGTGCCGTCGCACCACGGGGGTGTGCCGGTCCCGCCGCAGCGGCACAGGGCGACGGTGCGCCGACGCGGGGTGACGGCGTTGCCGTCGGCGTCGACGACCTCGATCGGCCCGCGGACCAGCAGCGGGCCGTCGGGGCACGCCGTGATCCGCACCGGGCCGCGCACGCGGTCGTCGCGGCCGGTCACGCCGCGAGCCCGACCGTGCGACGCAGGCGTCGGGGCGGGGTCGCCGCCGCTCGCAGCCGCGTCCCGGCGTAGGGCACGCCGCCCGCGGCGCGGTACCCGAGCGCGAGCCACGCGCACACCGCGCGCTCCCCCAGCCACACGGGCGCCCACAGCGCGGCGGACGCGGGGTAGGCCCGGGCGCCGTCGCCGCGTCGTCGCCCCACCTCGGCCAGCACGACACTCGCTGCAGCGACGGCCAGCGTCGCCCGCCGGCCGCGACGCCGCACCGCCGCTGCGACGAGCAGCGGCGCCACAGCCAGCTCCACCAGCAGCCGCCCCGGCTGGGCGTGGCTGTCGTAGGCCTGCCTGACGCGCTGTCGCCAGAAGTGCCGGACGGTCGGCGGGACGCGGCGCACCAGCAGGTCCCGCGCGACGCGCTCGCGGCCGCCGCGCGCCCGCACGGTCCGCACCAGCTCGAGGTTCTCGAAGAGCACGTCCGCCGCGTACCCGTGCGGCGGCAGCGCGGCGCGCCGCACGACGAGCGTGCCGGGCCAGTCACCCCCGACCGCGCGGTTCAGGAGCGAGCGGCCGGTGTCCCAGCGGGCGTGCCACGGCGCGGGGTCGAAGACGTTCTGCGGCCGGACCAGGTCGACGTCGTCGAGCAGGCGCAACGCGGCGTCGAGCGTCGCGGGGTCCCACCGGACGTCGTCGTCGGCGACGACGACCCGGGCCTCCCCGGACGCCTCGAGCCCGCGGCGCACCCCGAGCACCTTGCCGTTGCAGCCGGGCCGCGGTGCGGGCGCGTCGACGTGCCGGACGGCGTCGGGCAGGGCACGGGCGTTCGCGGAGCGCACCGCGTCGTGCGACCCGTCCACGACGACGACCGCGAGCTCGCGCACCAGCCCTCGCAGGTACGTCAGCGCCTCGGCACCCAGCGGCGCGTCGCCCCGTACGGGCAGGACGTAGACCGCGTCGGGGTGTCGCACGCTCATGGCAGCCCCACGCGCAGCGACGACTCACCGGCCGCCCACCGGTCCAGCACGTGCCGCGCCCACCAGCCGTCGAGGGCCAGGCACACCGCCGCGCCCCACACCACGTCACCGCCGAGCGTCGGCTCCTGCTCGACGAGCCGCCCCGCCAGGTCCCGTCCCGCGATCTGCTCGTGCACCGCGTCAGCCTCGACGTGCTCGTCGAAGTACTCCGTGACGTCCTGCCCCAGTCCGACGCGCCGCATGCCGTTGCCGTACAGCCGGTTGGGGATTGACGACGTCATCTCGAACGCCGCGAGGTGCCCGACGATCGCGCCGCGCAGGCGACGGTGCAGGCCGAGCATCGACATGACGTTGGGGTGCGCGAGCGTGATCGCCGGGACCTGGTCCACGTAGCGCCCGTACGTGTCGTCCAGGCCCAGGCCCCGCATCGCGCGGGCGAACAGGGCCGCGTGCTGCCGCTCCGGGTCACCCGCGCCGTACTCGTCGGACTGGATCTCCATCAGCGCGACCTTGGGCGCCCCGCCCAGCCGCGGCACCGCCCACGTGTGCGGGTCCGCCTCCTTGAGCTGGTACACCGAGCGGTGCACGAGGAGCTCCTCGAGGTGCTCACGCTGCGCGCGACGGGCGATCCAGCGGGACATGCTGGGGCCGTCGTCGGACGACGTGAGCTCGAACAGCGTCGCGGCCACCGCCGCCGCCGACGTGTCCACGGGGACCGGGACCGTCACGCGCGTCCGCAGCTCCTCCTCGACCGCCCGCTCGAGCGCCGCGCGGGCCGCGAGCACGTCGGGCTGCCACTCCCAGTCGTCGTCGACGCCGTCCAGGCCGCGGTAGTGCAGCTCGTACATGCAGGTCAGCGCGACCTGCACGTCGTCGTGCTCGCACCACGACGCCCCCGGGGACGCGAGCGCGCCGGCCACCGCGGGGTGCAGGACGGCCGGGTCCGCCGCGTGCGTCAGCACGCGCAGCAACGCGTCGCTCAACGGGCCCCGGGGTGCCGGCAGCGGCATCGGCGCCTGCGGACGGGTCGCGACGGGTGCCGGTGACGGCAGCTGGGTGGTCATGGTTCCTCCTGCGCAGGTCAGGCGCCGCTGCCTGGCGCCCGCTCATCGTGACGTGCCGATGCGGGGCCCGCCACCGCAGCAGCGACCACCGCCCCGGCCGCCTCCACGCCGCTGCGGTCAGCGCCCCGCGGAGACCCGCACGGCCGTGTGCGCCAGGCTCGACGGCAGCGGGTCGTGCGCCAGGTGCGGGTGCGTCGCGGGCGACCAGCGCGCCGCGCGCACCAGCGAGGCCAGCAGGTGGGACGTGGTGTGCAGGACGACGTCGCGGCCCGGGCAGACGACCGGCCCTGCGCTGAACGGCACCACCAGCCGACCGCCGGGGTCACGACCCGGCCGGAACGCGTCACCGTCGTCGCCGGGCACCGGCTCGCGGTGCCAGTAGGAGCTGACGAGCACCACGCCGGTGCCGGTCCGCAGCGTCGTGCCACCCCACAGCGTGGACCGCGTGGTCTCGCGCAGGATGACGAGCGTCGTCGGCCAGGCCCGCACGGTCTCCTCCACCACGGCGCGCGTGAGCGGCAGCATGCCGTCCGTGCCCTCCTCGGCGCGGACCTCGTCCTGCAGCGCGGGGCGGGCGGCGAGGACCGCGAGCGCCCGCCACAGCGTGATGCGCGCGGCGTCGAATGCGAACAGCCAGTGCGCGACCTGCGACGTCACCATCGACGAGTCGCCCGCGGCGTCGCGGCCGTGCCCCGCGAGCGACCCGGGTGCCGCGTCGAGGACGTGCTCGTGCAGACGCCGCAGGAACGCGGCGCGGCGACGGGCCGCGACGGGCACGAGGCCCGACCAGTTGGCCCGCATCCGCAGCGCCTGCAGCTCGTCGGTGAGGCGCGCGTCGTGCCGCGCGCCGGGCCCGAGCGCGACCTCACGGACGGTCCCCCACAGCAGGTCGTCGACGTCGTCGAACCCGAGGTCGCCGTGGCGCAGGGCGCGGTCGGCGATCCACGCGGCGTCGGCGGTCAGCGTCTCGCCGAAGTGCGGTGCCGCGCTGTGCACGGGGTGCCCGGTGTCGAGCGCCGCCTCGTTCCACGCGCGGCGCGGCGGGCGGGCGGGCACCGGGCTGATCAGGACGCCGTCGGGCTGGAAGTGGTGCAGCGCGCCGCGCTTCTCCGCCGACGCGGGCGAGAAGGGCTCCGGGGAGCCGGCCAGCACGGCGCGCGCGTCGTCGACGTGCAGCGGCACGAGCAGGTCACGCACGCCCAGGCGGACGAGCACCGGGCGGTCGTCGTACCGGCGGGCCAGCCGGCGCCACGTCCCGACGCCGTGCGCGTCGGCCTGGACGCGGTCGGCCAGCGGCGTCAGGCGCGGGCGCCGCAGGATCGCCCCCTGGGCCACGAGGGGCGCCAGCGCACCGACCGCCCGGGCCGTGTCGGCAGCGCCCAGCGGCACGGCGTCGCGGGGGCTGACGCGGTGAGCGGTCAGTGCGTGCCCTCGTCGGCCGGACCGTCGGACCGGACCGGGGCGTTGCCCTCGTGGTCGTCGGGGAGCGGGTCGGGGTCGACACCGAGCGACGGCAGGTCGGGCTGCTTCTCGTCGAACGTGTCCGGCAGGTTCTCGCTCACGTGTCCTCCCGCGGGTTCAGGTTCGCGGGCTCCGCGTCGGTGTCCGTGTCGGTGTCCGTGTCGCCCGCGGCGGCCGCACCCGTGCGGGGGTTGAGGTTGGCGGGGTCGGCGTCAGGGTCCTGGTCCGGGTCGTAGCCCGTGGTGTCTTCGCTCATGGCGTCCACGGTGGCACCGGGACGCGGGGCGCGCATCCGCACGCTGCTGCCCTCCGGTCCTCAGGGGACCCCGTACCGCCCGTCCCCCAGGCTTCGGTACGTTGAAGGCGCACCACACGCACCGGCCGGGGGGTCCGATGAGCGCCTGTTCGAGCAGCAGCTGCCGGCATGCCACAGGGATCACCTGCGTCTGCCGGTGCGGAGGTGGTCACCATGGCGCCAAGGCGCGCATCGCCTGGGCCGCCGCTCTCGCCGCTGACCGCCCGACACCGCACCAACTCGCCGACGCCGCGCGGGCGCGCGCCGCGCAGGACTGGGCGCTGAGGAACATCAGGCGCCAGGAGGCGACGCTGCCCGCCAGCAGGACGCGGCCGCGACGCGCAGACGCCACCTGGTTCTTCGAAACGGCTCGAACCGTCGACATCGTCTCCAGGCTCGTCGCCGTCCGGTCAGAACGGGAGCAGCTCGACTGGATGGCTGACCAGGTCGATCGAGCCTGCACGACCGTGCTGACGACCGGCTCCGATCGACACCTTCGACTCGCGGACCACTTCTGGTGCGACGTTCTCGCGGCCCTCGCTCACACGCTCACCGAGATCGTGGACGCGGTCGACCAGCTTCCTGCAGAGGTCGCTGAGCTCACCGTCAGGTCGGTGGCCACCATGACGTGGGAGCAAGTGCGCGACTCCCGCAACGTCTCGTTCGGCAACGCGCCGGTGGTCAGAGAGCGGTCGCGGACGTTCCACCGCACTACGCGCCTGGAGAGGGACACCGCGACGGACCTGACCGAGGAGGTCCTCCGGCAGACCACCGAGGCCCTGGCCATGGTGCTCCTGCAAGCCGCGATCGAGGGTGTGCACGTGACGTTCGACGATCTCGTGGTGAAGTTGCGAGTCCTCGCGCTCCTGTTCTGCCCCGATCCGTACTCGCACGCCGCAGTGTGGAACCACTGCGCGGTCCCGCTCATCAACGCGGCGGTCGTCGGTCAGGTGCGCGCACGCCTCGATCGCCTGCTCCCTCTGTTCCGGACCCCGTGGCCGTGACGAGCCCCAGGGACCAGCGGAGCAGTCGAGTCGTCCCCGGGACGGATTCCGTCCGCCGCGCTCCGCAGGGGATGCTGGGGGCGTGCACCTCGGCATCCCCAGCCCCGACCTCGCGTGGTCCGGCATCTCCCTCGGCCCCCTGACGCTCCACACCTACGCGCTGTGCCTGCTCACCGGCATGGCGGCAGCGGTGTGGCTGACGTCCCGGCGCCTGACCGCACGCGGTGGGCCGGAGGGTGCGGTCGTCGACATCGCGATCTGGGCTATCCCGTGCGGGATCGTCGGCGCGCGGATCTACCACGTGCTCACGCACTGGGGCGACTACGTCGGGCCCGGCAAGGACCTCCTCGAGATCCTGTACGTCTGGAACGGCGGCATCGCGATCCTCGGGTCCCTGATCGGCGGGACGATCGGTGCGGCGATCGGGTGCCGACGGGTCGGCGTCCGGCTGCTGTCGTTCGCCGACGCGCTCGCGCCCGCCATGCTCCTGGCGCAGGCGATCGGACGCCTCGGCAACTGGTTCAACCACGAGCTGTTCGGCAGCCCCACGACGCTGCCGTGGGGTCTGGAGATCCCCGCGAGCAACGGCGCGTTCCCTCCCGGCCTGCCCCCGGACACCCTCTTTCACCCGCTGTTCCTCTACGAGATGCTGTGGAACCTGCTGGGCATCGCGGTGATCCTGCTGCTGGAGCGGCGCGTCGCGCTGCGCTGGGGCACCGCCTTCGGCGTCTACCTGATCTGGTACGGGGCTGCGCGCGTGTGGCTGGAGCTGCTGCGCATCGACCCGTCGAGCGTCACGCCCCTGGGGCTGCCCGCGAACGTGTGGGGCGCGCTGGCGGCGGTCGCGACGGGCGTGACGCTCATCGTCGTCCAGCGGCGACGGCACCCCGAGCCGGAGACGTCGGTGATGGTGGACGGGTGGACGACGGCGGACGCCTCGGCAGAGACGACGGCGACGGAGACGACGACGGAGACGGAGACGGACGAGTCGACGGTCGACGAGGCCGCGGTCGACGGGTCGACGAGGGCGGACGGCCGCCCCTGACCGTGCGGGCTCACGCCTCCGCGTGCCGGTCCATGCGCAGCGTCGCGACGAGGTCCTCGTGAGGCGCACGGCGTGCAGCGCCAGCAGGTCGGGGGGTGACACCACCGGTGGACCACCCCGACGTCGGCCGCCACGAGACCGTGAAGCGTTGCTGCCGGATTCCGGCAGCAACGCTTCACACTCTGCGGTCTCTGCGGTCCGCGGCGGGTGGCGTCAGATCGCGGCGCCTGCGGCGTAGCCGGCGTGGACCGCGTCGCCGACCTTCGAGGGCTGCACGCAGTCACCCACGACGTACGTGGCCGGGCCGTCCGCGAGCGCGTCGGGCAGCGCACGGTCCGGGCGGACGCCGAACGCGAGCAGAGCCGTGTCGGCGGCCAGCTCGACCGGCCCGTCCGGCCCCTCGCACACGACCACGTCGTCACGGATCTGCGTGACACGGTGCCCGGTGAGCACGCGCGCACCGACCTCCGCCAGCCGTCGCAGCAGCGCGACGCGGTTGTGCACCACCATGTCGGCGGCGATCTGCGGGTCGGCCTCGACGATCGTCACGTCGTGCCCGGCGAGCGCCAGCTCGAGGGCCGCGTCGGCACCGGACAGGCCGCCGCCGCACACCACGACCCGCGGGCCGACGTGCGCACCGCGGTGGAAGTCGAGCACCTGGACCGCGGTCAGCCCGTCCGCACCGGGCACGGGCGGCGCCCACGGCGTCGACCCGGTCGCGACGACGACGGCGTCGGCGCCGGCGACCTCGGGAGCGTCCGCGGCGACCTCGTGGTCGAGGTGGATCCGCACCCCCAGGCGCGCCATCTCGACCTCCCACCAGTCGACCATCCGGTGCAGCTCACGCTTGAACTCCGGGGTGGCGGCGGGCTCCAGGACGCCGCCGAGCCGCGTCCCGCGCTCGTAGAGGTCGACCGTGTGCCCGCGCTCGGCCGCGACGCGCGCGGCCTCCAGCCCGGCGGGCCCTCCCCCGACGACGGTCACCTTGCGGACCACCGGCGTCGGCAGCAGCACGCGGGTCGCCTCGTGCGCGGCCTGCGGGTTGACGGAGCAGCCGAGCGCCTTGCCGGCCACGACGTTGCCGATGCACATCTCGTTGCAGCGGATGCAGGGGCGCACCTGCTCGGGCCGGCCCTCGGCGACCTTGCGGACGAGGTCCGGGTCGGCGATGACCATGCGGCCGAACCCGACGAAGTCCGCGGTGCCGTCGACGAGCGCCTGCTCGGCGAGGTCGGGCGTGAGGTTGCCGTTGACCGCGACGGGGATGCGCAGCACCGGCTTCACGACCTCGGCGTCGGGCAGGTACACGCCGTCGCCCATGTAGTACGACGGGAAGGAGTAGTCGATGGCCTCGTACGAGCCCGCGTCGACGAGCAGCACGTCGAGGCCCGCGTCCTGCAGGATGACGGCGAGCTCGCGCGCCTCCTCGGGGGTGCGCCCGCCGGGGAACCCCTGCCGGACGCTGATGCGCATGGACAGCGGGAAGTCGGCGCCGCCCTCCTCGCGCACGATGCGGATCATCTCGGTGGCGAACGTCGCCCGCCCGCGCACGTCGCCGCCGAACCGGTCGGTGCGGGTGTTCCACGCGGCGGCCAGGAACTGGTCCGTCAGGTAGCCCGTGTGGCCGTGCAGGTCGATGGCGTCGAACCCGCACTCCAGCGCGCGGCGGGTGGCGGCACGGAACCGGTCGAGGACGTCCTCGACCTGCTCGGTGCTCAGCGCGCGGCAGCGGACGCCCGGGTCCATGAGGGTGGGGCAGTCGGACGCCGAGTACGGCGCGCCGCCGTCGGGGCCGGCGGGCATGATCCGTCCGAGCCCCGGGGTGAGGTTGGCGCTGACGAGGCCGCCGGCGCGGTGGACCTCGGCGACGGCGTCGCGCAGCGGTGCGACGTGCCGGTCGTGGGTGAGGCTGATGGTGGAGCCGGTCGGCAGGTCGTAGACGTCCTGGGTCTGGATCGACTCGGTGATGAGCAGGCCGACCCCGCCGCGTGCCCGTGCGACGAGGTACGCGACGCCGGCGGGCGAGATGGTGCCGTCGGCGTTCGCGGTGTGGGTGCCCATCGGGGGCATGAAGGTCCGGTTGGGCAGCTGGAGGGAGCCCCAGCGGGCGGGCTCCATCATGCGGGGGTGGCGGGTCACGGCGCTCCGATCGAGGAAGGTCAGCGAAACGGACACCTGCGTCCGTTTCTGCCTGCGAGTCTCCCGTCGCGCTGCACCGACCCCGCGGGGCGAACGTCCTAGACTCCCCGGGGTGACCACCGCGCGCCGTGACGCCGCGCGCAACCGCGCCGCCGTCGTGGCCGCTGCCGAACGCGTCTTCGCCTCCCAGGGGCTCGACGCCCCGCTGTCCGTGGTCGCCCGCGAGGCCGGCGTCGGGCGGGCCACCGTGTACCGCCACTTCCCCGACCGCTACGCGCTGGCCGCCGGTCTGTACGGGCAGCACCTCGACGACGCCGAGCGGCTCGCGCGGGAGCGCGCCGGGCAGCCGGGCACGTTCGAGGTCGTCGTGCGGCGCATCGCCGAGGGCCAGCGCCGGCTCGCCGGCCTGTTCCCCCTCATGCGCTCGGCACCCGACGCCGCGGGCACCCTGCAGGGGCTCGGCGAGCGCATCAGCAGCATCGTCACCGGCCCGCTCGCCGACGCCGTCGCGCTCGGCGAGGTCGCACCCGACGTCACGGTCGCCGACGTGCACCTCGTCCTCACCATGGTGGAGGGCCTGCTCACGTCGCACGACGACGACGTGCGGGAGGCCGCCCTCGACCGCGGGCTGACGATCGCGCTGGCGGGGCTGCGACCCTGAGGCCGGCTGCCACACCTGTTCATCCGGACGGCGAGGCGGCAGATGCGACGGAGCGACGGCTCGGCCCGGCCGTCGAAGCGTTTCACCGGTGGACCGGCAGGCCCGCGTGCGTACTCTCGACGAGCACGTTGTGAACGTTCACGGCGGGGCCTCCAGCCCTCCGCACCGGATCCTCGGCCGACTCCCCTGCGCGGGGTCGGGCGCCCCGCCGTGACGCCCCCCGGCGGACACCGACGTCCGCCGGGTCGGTCCGGCCCGCACGCGGGCCACGTCCGCGAGGAGACCTCCGTGTCCCGCAGCCGTCCACGCTCCAGGCTCCACACGCTCGCGCTCGCCCTCGTCCTGCTGGTGTCGCCCGTCGTGTGCCTCGCCGCACCCGCCGCCGCGGCACCCGCCCCCACCGTGGACGAGCCCGCGCCCCTGCCACCGCTCGGCTGGAACAGCTGGAACACCTTCTACTGCAACATCAACGAGCAGATGATCCGCCAGGCGGCGGACGCGATGGTCAGCTCCGGCATGGCCGCCGCGGGTTACCAGTACGTCGTCGTCGACGACTGCTGGATGCAGGACACCCGCGGCCCCGACGGCAACCTGCGCCCCAACACCTCGCGCTTCCCGTCCGGCATGAAGGCCCTCGGCGACTACATCCACGGCAAGGGCCTGAAGTTCGGTCTCTACCACGCCCCGCGCGAGAAGACGTGCGACCAGTACTTCAACAACCGCCCCGGCACGTCGTCCAACGGCAACGAGACGCGTGACGCGCAGCTCTTCGCGTCGTGGGGCGTCGACTACGTCAAGCACGACTGGTGCGACCCGCGCGGCAACGTGCAGGAGCAGGTGACGCTGTTCAAGCGGTTCGGCGACGCGCTCAAGGCGACCGGCCGCCCGATCGTCTACTCGATCAACCCCAACAGCGCGCACGACAACACCGCCCCGACGTACTCCGGCTGGGGCGGGTTCGCCGACATGTGGCGCACGTCCGAGGACCTCAAGGACGCGTGGTCGACCGGCTGCCCGCCGTCGGACCAGTGGTGCTTCGTCGGCATCACCGAGGCCCTCGACATCATCGAGCCGATGCGCGAGTGGACGCGCCCGGGGCAGTACAACGACCCGGACATGCTCATGGTCGGCGTCCGCAACACGCTGTCCCTCACCGAGAACCGCGCGCACATGAGCATGTGGGCGATGCTCTCGGCGCCGCTCATCGCGGGCAACGACATCCGGAACATGAGCGCCGACGTCCGCAACGTCCTGACCAACCGCGACGTGCTCGCGATCGACCAGGACCCGCTCGTGCGCCAGGCCGACCGCGTGCGCGACGACGGCGACGCCGAGGTCTGGGTCAAGCCGCTCGCCGACGGGTCCGCGGCCGTGGCGCTGCTCAACCGCGGCAACAGCGCGCGCAGCATCTCCGCGACGCTCGCCGAGGCAGGCCTGACGGGCACCGCGTCGTACCGCGAGCTGTGGACCGGCGCGTCGGGCCAGACGTCCGACCGGATCACCGCGACGGTCCCCGCGCACGGCGTCGCGCTCTACCGCGTCACGCCCGGCACGACGACCCCGCCGCCGACCGACCCGCCGCCGACCAGCTCGACGTCGATGCTGGTCAGCGCCGCGTCCGGCCGCTGCCTCGACGCACCGAACGGTGCGACGGCCAACGGCACCAAGCCGGTGATCTGGGACTGCAACGGCGGGTCCAACCAGCGCTGGGAGGTCAGCGGCGCCCAGCTGCGCGTGCTGGGTCGCTGCCTGGACGCCCCGACCGGGGCCGCCGCCGGCACGGCCGTGCAGCTCTACGACTGCCACGGCGGCACCAACCAGCAGTGGACGCTGGAGCCCAACGGCACGATCCGGGGGGTCGCGTCGGGCTTGTGCCTGGACGTCGACCGCAACCTCACCGCCAACGGCACCGGCGTGCTGCTCTGGCACTGCGCCGGCTCCGCCAACCAGGTCTGGAGCCGGCGATGAGCCGGCGGTGGCGGGTCGCCGCGCTGGCGGCGGCGGCCCTGCTCGCGCCCGTCGCCCTCGCCGTCCCGGCGCAGGCCGACAACCCGATCGTCCAGACGATCTACACGGCCGACCCGGCCCCGCTCGTGCACGACGGGCGGCTCTACGTCTACACGACCCACGACGAGGACGGCTCGACCTGGTTCACGATGAAGGACTGGCGGGTCTACTCGACGACCGACATGGCGAACTGGACCGACCACGGCTCCCCCATGAGCCTGGCGACGTTCTCGTGGGCGCAGTCCGACGCCTGGGCCGGCCAGGTGGTCGAACGCGACGGGCGGTTCTACTTCTACGTGCCGGTCGTCAAGCGCGGCGGCGGCAACGCCATCGGCGTCGGGGTGTCCGACAGCCCCACCGGGCCGTTCCGCGACGCGATCGGCCGACCGCTGGTCGACAACGCCGAGATCGACCCGAGCGTGATGGTCGACGACGACGGGCAGGCGTACCTCTACTACGGCAACCCGAACCTGTGGGTGGCACGGCTCAACCGCGACATGGTGTCGCTGGCCGGCAGCCCCGCCCGGATCCCGCTCACCACCGCGGGGTTCGGCACCCGCCCGGGCAACGTCGCGAACCGGCCCACCCTCTACGAGGAGGGCCCGTGGGTCTACCAGCGCAACGGCACGTACTACAACGTCTTCGCGGCGGCGTGCTGCAGCGAGTTCATCGGCTACTCGACGGCACCCGGGCCGACCGGTCCGTGGACGTACCGCGGCGTCGTCATGCCCACGCAGGGCGGCAGCTTCACCAACCATCCCGGCGTCGTCGACTACCGCGGCAGGTCGTACTTCTTCTACCACAACGGTGCGCTGCCGGGCGGGGGCGGGTTCACGCGGTCGGTGGCCGTCGAGCCGTTCACGTACGGCGGCGACGGGTCCATCCCGCAGCTGTCGATGACGACCGCCGGCCCACCGCAGATCGAGCCGCTCGACCCGTATGTCACCCAGCAGGCGGAGACGACGGCCTGGGCGAGCGGCGTGGAGACGGAGCGGGCCACCGAGGGCGGGCTCAACCTCGCGTTCGTCAGCAACGGCGACTGGGTGCGGGTCAAGGGCGTCGCGTTCGGCGGCGGGGCTGCGACGTTCAGCGCCCGTGTCGCGTCGGCGACGAGCGGTGGACGCATCGAGGTGCGGCTGGACAGCGCCAGCGGGCCGGTGGTCGGCACGTGCACCGTGCCCGGCACCGGTGGGTGGCAGACGTGGACGACGACGACGTGCCCCGTCAGCGGCGCGACCGGGACCCGGGACCTGGTGCTGCGGTTCGCGGGCGGCAGCGGGGAGCTGTTCAACGTCACCAGCTGGCAGTTCACGCGTGGCGGCGGGACGACACCGACCCCCACGCCGACGTCGTCGTCGGGCGCCGACGTGCGCGTCGTCAACCGCGCCAGCGGCAAGGTGATGGACGTGCAGGCCCCCCACCGCGACGACCTCGCGGTCGTGGGCCAGTGGACGAGCAACGGCCAGCCGTGGCAGCGGTGGCAGGTCGTCGACGCGGGCGGCGGGTACGTGTCGCTGCGGTCGGTGAACAGCGGCAAGTGCCTCGACGTCAGCGGGGCGTCCACGGGCGACGGGGCACGGATCATCCAGTACACGTGCCACGGTCGCGCCAACCAGCAGTTCTCGTGGCGGTCCACGGGCGACGGCTACGACCAGCTGGTGAACCGCGGCAGCGGACGGTGCGTGGGCGTGGTGGGCGGCTCGACGGCCGACGGCGCGGCCCTGGAGCAGCGCACGTGCACGTCGGCGACGACGTTCCAGTGGAGCCGAGCCTCCTGAGGGGTCCACCCCTCGGGCACCTCGACGACGAACCCACCCTTCGGCGGCTTCCGGACCTCCGGGAGCCGCCGAAGGCGCGGTTCGGCGGGGGCGGCGGGGGCGGCGGGGGCTGTGGGGGGCGGTGGGGCGCCGGATCGGCTACCTCGGCGTCGTGCCTCTGCCAGAATCGCACCACCGCGCGAGGAGGCACCATGGGCGACACCCGGAGCCGCGACCCGACCGACCGACCCGGGTCGACGACGATCACACCGCCCGGCAGCGCGCCGGACCGGCGGCGGCCGTCGTCCGGCGTCGTCGCCGCCGTCTGCCTCACCTTCGGGACCTTCCTGACGGGCGCGTTGTTCCTCCAGTTCTTCGCCACCAGCTTCTCGTTGGTGGTACCGGCGGGCCCGCCGACGCGGGGTGAGATCGTCGGGTGGGAGGTCACCGCGGTGGCCTGCCTCGCCCTCCTCGTGGCCGGCACCGTCGCCGCCCACCTGGGCGACCGCCTCTACCGCGTGTTCCTGGCACTTCCGCTGCTCGCGCTGGGTGTCCTGATGGTGTTCCTGCTCCCCGTGCCCGGCGACCGGTGGGAACGGGAGGCGCCCGTGACGGACAGCACGACCCGCGGCCCCGTCTGCCGCAGCAGAGGCGACAGCGACGACTGCCCCGGCGGGTAGCGCCCGCCACGCAGCCGCAGTGCTCATCGACGTCCGCGGGAGGCCGATGGGTGGGGTGTGACACCCGCCCCGGACGACCACTCCGCGGCGCTCACGTGCCTCCTGCGCGAGCGCGACGTCACCGTGCTGTTCCACCCGGTGGTCGAGCTCGCGACGGGCACGGTCGTCGCTCTCAAGGCGTCCGCGCGCGGCCCGGAGGACTCACCGCTGCACCTGCCGGCGGACCTCTTCGCCGCCGCGGCGGTCGAGGGGCTCACCGGCGAGCTCGACTGGGTGTGCCGCGCGGCGGCGTTCCGCGCCTTCCTCGCGGCCGACCTGCCACCGTCGATGTCGCTGATCGTCGGGACGGAGCCCGAGTCGCTCGCCGTCCCGTGCCCGCCCGACCTGCTGGAGACCGTCTCGATCGCCGAGTCGCGGTTGCGGGTCTTCGTCGGCATCAACGAGCGCGAGCTCGCGCAGGACCCCGGCGGGCTGCTCGCCGCCGCCGACCGCGCGATCGACGCCGGGTGGGGCATCGCCGTCGAGGACGTCGGCGCGGGCCGCGCACCGCTCGCGCTGCTGCCCGTCGTCGGGGCCGACCTGATCGTCCTCGACCGGCGGCTGCTCGCGCAGCGCAGCGAGGACGACGCCGCGGCGATCACGCTGGCCGTGCTCCAGCAGGTGGAGCTGACGGGTGCTGCGCTGCTCGTCGAGGGCCTGGAGAGCGACGACGACGTCGCGTGGGCGCGGGCGCTCGGTGCGTCGTACGGCAGGGGCGCGTTCCTCGGCCCCGCGGCGGCCGTCCCGCCGGACCTGCCCGCACCCCGGGCCGTCCTGCCGATGCTCGCCCGCACGGACGCCGACGCGCCGCTCGGGTCCCCGTTCGAGCTCGTCGCCGGCACCCCGGGCCGGTCGGTCTCGGAGGCGCACCTCGTCCGGCTCATGCAGGCCGTGTACCGCGCCGCGCTGACGCCGGGCACCGCACCGGTGATCCTGGCCGGCGGCGGACGCAGCGACCGTCCGGACGAGTCGTCGGCCGAGGGCTACCCGGCACCGGCGACCACACCGCTGCTCACCGTGCTGTTCGGCACCGGCCTGCCGCCCGACCCCCTGCCGGGCCTGCGCGGCGTCCGCGTGCGGTACGGCGACCCCCTCGCCCACGAGCGGTTCCTCGTCGTGCTCAGCGAGACGGGCGCGTTCGCGGTGCTCGCGCGGTCCGACCGCGCCCACCCGGGCCGTCAGGTCGAGACGGTCGTCACGCAGGACCCCGAACTCGTGCACGCGATGGCGCGGCGGCTGATCCGGCGGATCCCGCCCGCGGGCGGTTCGAACGAGGCGCTGCCCGGGCCGGGCGCGCTCGGTGCACCGGCGGCGGTGGTCGCCGACGACCACCCGTCCGACACGGACACCGCACCGGAGCGCACGGGCTGGCGCGCGAAGCTGGGTCTGCGCGCGTAGCCGACGACGGTACGGCGGTGTCGGGGGGTGGTCGTACGGTGACGAGGACACCACGCAGAGAGGTGGCCCGCGTGACCGAAGACAGCAGCCCCGTCGTCCCCGGGGTGATCCCGGCCGAGTCGTTGCGCCTGCCCGGTGGCCGCACCCTGCGGTTCGAGAGGCAGCATCACGGCTCGGGCGTCAGCTTCTTCCTCGTCACCAACAACCCCGGCGAAGGGCCGGGCCTGCACCGGCACCCGTACACCGAGACCTGGTCCGTCCTCGAGGGGCAGGCGACGATCCGGATGGGCGAGCACGAGGTCGTCGCCGGCGTCGGCGACACCACCGTCGTCCCGCCCGACACCTGGCACGCCTTCACCAACACCGGCGAGGGCGACCTGCGGATGATCTGCATCCACGCCTCCCCGGTGATGATCCAGGAGGACGCGGAGGACGGCGGGCGCTGACCCGAGGCCACGGCAACCGCGCGAGGGACCCCGACGGTGAAGCGTGAACCTCGTGGCGGCACCGCGTCAGCGACGCGTCGGGGCGACGATGCGGACCAGGTGCGCGAAGGGCCGGAAGTCGTCGAGGTTCGCGGTCAGGACGGTGGCGCCGTGCCGGTGCGCCTGCGACGCGATGAGCGCGTCCTTCCCGCGGACCTTGGCGCCGGACGCCCGCGCCGTCGAGGCGACAACGCCGTACGAACGCGTGCACTCGACGTCGAACGGCAGCCAGTCGAACAGACCGTCGAGCTCGTTGAGGCGCCGGGTGCGTGCCGCCGTGTCCTCCGCGGTGCGTGCAGCCCGGACCCCGAACTCCAGCTCCGCACGCGAGAGGATGCTCGCGGAGTAGTCGTCGTCGGGGTCGAGCGCATACAGGTGCAGGTCGATCAGGACGTTCGTGTCGAGCAGGATCACGCGCGCGGCTCCCACGGGTCCGCGATCTCGTCGTCCTCGCCGAGGGACGCGAGGTCATGGTGAAGCCGTTCCCGCGCCGGGTCGTCGATCGGTGCGAGCCTCACCAGCTCGACGCCTCGCACCCATTGCCGGGGGCCGGTGGTGGTCGGCACCAGCGCGACCCCGGTCGGGTGTCCGTGCGTCGTGACCTCGACGGCCTCACCTGTCTCGAGGACCCGCCGCACGACGGCGTGGGGGTTCTGCTTCAGCTCTCGCGTCCCGACCGTGGCCATGCCACGACGGTAGCCCGGGTGTAGACGCGCGTCTACACCTGGCGCGCCACACCGGCCTCATCCCCGCAGGCCGTCCAGCACGACGCGCACCGCGAGCCGCGCCTGCGGGTCGTCGGGGCGCAGACCGCCGTGGCGCACGGCGTACGCGAGGCCGCACACCAGCAGCACGACGTCGCCCGCGTCCACGCCCGGCCGCAGGTCGCCGCGCTCGCGTGCGCGCGCCAGTGCGACGTCGACGCGGGTGAGCAGCGCGTCCCTCCGGCGGCCGGTCTCCTCGAGGTGCGGGTCGGGCCGGCCCATCACCCGCTCGAAGACGGGGTCGTCGACCATCAGGCGCACGTGCGCCTCGATCGCGTGCGCCAGCACGTCGTCACCGTCCGCGTCGAGCAGGGCACCGAGCTCGTCGAACCTGTCCCAGGCGAGCGTCTCCTCGAGCTCCTCGACGGTGGCGAAGTGCCGGTAGACCGTACCCACCCCGACACCCGCGGCCCGCGCGACGGCGTTCAGGCCGGTCGGCTCGCCCTCGGCAAGCAGGCGGTGACCTCAGCCTCGACGGCCGCCTTGCTCCCGTCAGTGCTCGCCACGGCGAGCCGCTGCACAACGTCCTGGAACGCCGTGCTGGCAAGGAGCTTCCCGACGTGGGAGTGGTCGATGATCCTGACGGCGTCGACGTCGATCTCGCCCAGGCTCGAAGCGCTGCCACCGGCGGTTCCGTTGCTGTAGAGAATCGTGACCTTCGGATTCTCGCCCCCCTTCCAGGGCGCGACGGACGTGATCTCGGCCAGGGCCTTCAGGCTCGATTCCTTCAGGATCGTCGACCCGTCATCGGCAAGGTCCAGCCACGCGAGGGCCTCCGCCGCACTGAGCGCCTGCTTCGTCGCTACCCGCTGCTCCAACCATCGGAACACACCGCCGGCCTCGACGGTCTGGCCAGCAATCACCGCCCGAGCGTCTACGATCTCCGCGTCCAGAATCTGCGCGTCACTCGCCGCTGCCGTCGTCACGAGATTTCTCCATCCGTCGGGACGCCGTCGGGGTATCCGAAGTCGACAAGCTGGTGCGCGGGGCGACCGCCGGTGCCGAGTTGCACACGGTCGTCCGGTGACCATCCGAACGTGGCGCCCTTCGCGGCCAGAAGCGCGAGCACGGCTTCCGCCGCCAACTCCTCCATCGCGAGCGCCTCGTCCTTGCCGCTGAACGCGTACTCGCCGACGCCATGCGTGAACGCGGCCGCGTGGCTGGTGCCGAACGTCGTGATCTGGTGCACCCGCGCACCGTCGACCTCGGCAGAGGGGTCGACCTCGAACGGAATCCTCGAGCCACGGAAGCACAGCGCGAACACACGGTGCCCACGCGGACCGTTCGTCCCGAGGTCTTCCAACCACACACCTCGGTCGTGGTCGACGACGTACCACGCATTCGAGCGGTAGGTCAGGTCCGAGGGCATGCGTTCGTAACGGAACATCTCGACTCCTCGAGATCGGCCCTGCACCCCTGGGGGCCCCGGTCGCGTGCGACGCACCACCGCGGCGGTCGCGAACTAGCGCATCCCGGCTGGTGGCGGGCGGTTTTCCGCGATTCGCTCTCCCTGGGGCAAGGTGGGCACGTCGCCACCGCGCCACACCTGAACGTCCTGCGAGGGCGGGGCCGGCCGACGCCAGAGCGCCGCGCGCGCATATCCGCACGCGTCGCGTCAGCCGGCAGCGGGGGCCGGGTCGAGGTGCGCCTCGACAGCGCGTCCGGCGCGGTGGTCGGCACGTGCACGATGCCGTCGTCGGCGGCTGGCAGACGTGGACGAACGTCAGCTGCCCGGCCAGCGGCGCGACCGGCACCCAGGACCTGGTGCCGCGGTTCACCGGGGGCAGCGGGAACCTCTTCAACGTCACCAGCCGGCAGCTCACGCGCGGCGGGGGCGGCGGCCCGACGCCCACGCCGACCCCGGCCCCCACTCCCCCACCCTCCGGTGACGTCCGGATCACCAACCGCGCCAGCGGCAAGGTCATAGACGTGCAAGCCCCCAACCGCGACGACCTCGCGGTGGTCGGCCAGTGGACGAGCAACGGCCAGCCGTGGCAGCGGTGGCAGGTGGTCGACGCGGGCGGCGGCTACTCGACCGTGCGCAGCGTCAACAGCGGCAAGTGCGACGCTCACGACGTCGAGGCCCCGCGTGGAGATCCACCCGCTGGGCATCGGCGGCAAGGAGGACCCGGTCCGCATGGTGTTCGACACCGACGCGGGCCCGGGCGTCGTGGTCTCGCTGGCGGACATGCGCGAGCGCTTCCGCCTGACGGCCAACGTCGTCGACGTCGTGCCACCCACGGCCGACCTGCAGCACCTGCCCGTCGCGCGTGCCGTGTGGGAGCCCCGCCCGGACTTCACGACGTCGTCGGAGTGCTGGCTGACCGCCGGAGGAGCGCACCACACCGTCCTGTCGACGGCCGTGGGCATCGAGGCGTGGGAGATCTTCGCCGAGCTGGCGCGCACCGAGCTGCTGGTCATCGACGAGTCCACGACCCGTCGCGGCTTCGCGGACCAGGTGCGGTGGAACCAGGTGTACTACCGGGTCGCGCAGGGCCTCTGACGCGCCACGCACGACGAGGGCGGGCCGCCGGTCATGGCGTGGGGTCGTCGACCGTGGGCAGGAGGTCGACGCTGACGACGTTGTCCTCGTTGCCGGTGACACCGAGCGCTCGTCGAACCTGCTCGGAGCACGGTGCGTCGTCGAACGTCACCGTCGCTGTCCTCCGTTCGATCTCGACGTCGAAGCACGCGGCTGCGGCGACCTGGGACTTCAGCGGTCCCGCGACCGAGCCGAGCGCGGCACCTCGCCAGGTCGCCCGGCCGTCGTGGAAGCCGGTCGGGTCGAGCGATCCCTCGAAGCGGTCGCCGACCTCCGCGGTGACGAAGACCTCGAACTCCTCGTCCGGGAGCGGGCCCGCGTCCTCCAGGAGCTCCCCCAGGAGCGACCGCAGGTAGCGCACGCGGTCGAGCGCTGCGCCGCGGGCCTCGCCCGCGCGGTCGCGCCCGGGAGCGCACCCCGCGGTCGTCCCCGCCAGAGCGAGGACGACCGCCAGGGCGACGGTCCACCGACGGTGTCTCACGGCACGGGCGGATTGAGCGTGAGGTCCATCGCCCACGCGTAGTCGAGGTAGCCCTCGCCCTAGCTCCTGGAGTGCGAGCGCGTCGTCCTCGGGCACCCGGTACGGCTCGATGCCGTGCGAGACCTGCGCCTTGCGGCTGAACCCGAACGAGGTCACCTGGTGCATGCTGACGCCGTCCACGTCCGCCCTGGTGTCGACCTCGAAGGGGATCGTGGTCCCGCCGACGCACAGCGCGAACACCCGGTGCCCGACCGGGCCGTTCGTGCCGAGGCTCCCCAACCAGACGTCACGCTCTCGGTCGACCACGTACCACGCGGCGCTCCGCCAGGTCAGGTCCGACGGCATGCGTTCGTAACGGAACATCGCGACTCCTCGACGTCGGCCAGCACCCCTGAGCCCCCGGTCGTGTGCGACGCACCACCGCGGCGACCGCAAACTAGCGGATCGTCCCGGCCGGTGGTGGACAGTTTGCGACGATGATCCGCCCTGCCATGTCGCACCCGAGCACCCGCGCCCTCAGAAGCCGCCGAAGGTGTGGTTCGCGGCCGTGTGGCACCGTGGACGGGTGACGCCCACCGTTGAGGTGCATCCCGCCACCGTCGAGCGTTTCGACGACGTCGCAGTCGTCCTCGCGCCGCGCGACCCCGACGCGGCCGCGTGCTGGTGCCTCAGCTACCGGGTCCCGAACCAGGAGTTCCGCGGCCTCACCGGCCCGGACCGCCCGGCGCGGCTGCGCCGGTACGCGGAGGAGGGGACGCCGCCGGGCGTCGTCGCCTACGTCGACGGCGAGCCGGCCGGGTGGTGCTCGGTGAGCCCGCGCAGCAGCCACCACCGCCTCGCCCGGTCGCGGACGATCCCCACCGTGGACGACGTCCCGGTGTGGAGCGTCGTGTGCCTCGTCGTCCGGCCCGGGTTCCGCCGCCAGGGGCTGGCCCGGCACCTGCTCGACGGTGCGATCGACTACGCCCGCTCGCAGGGGGCGCCGATGCTCGAGGCCTACCCCGTCGACCCGGAGGGCGGCCGGATCAGCGCGGCACTCGCGTACGTCGGCACGACAGGGCTCTTCGAGTCCGCGGGCTTCGAGCGGGTCGTCGAGACGGACTCGCGGTCCGGCGGCCTGGCACGGCGGCTCCTGCGGCTGCCGCTGGTGCCGTGACGGCGTCGGCTGCCGGATACGGCACCCCGTGCTCCGAGGCCGCCGTACGGTGGAACCATCGAGCGACGCAGAGGAGCGAGCCCGTGCCCGCAGATGACGAAGCTCCGAACCCCGCGGTGAGCCCCGCGGTGATCCCTGCCGAGGCCCTGCGCCTGGGGCGTGGCCGCACGCTGCGGTTCGAGGGCGTGCACCACGGCTCCGGCGTCAGCTTCTTCCTCGTCGACAACGACCCGGGGCAGGGGCCGACGCTGCACCGGCACCCGTACACCGAGACGTGGGTCGTCCTGGAGGGCGAGGCCACCATCCGCATCGGTGACCACGAGGTCGTCGCCAGGGTGGGTGACACCGCCGTCGTGCCGCCCGACACCTGGCACCGGTTCACCAACACCGGCCACGGCGTCCTGCGGATGGTGTGCATCCACGCGTCACCGGTGATGATCCAGGAGAACGCCGAGGCATGACGACTATGAGCAGTGTCAGACTGGGTTGACATCCGCATGGGTGTCAGACCAGGCTGACACCCATGGACCTCAGGCAGGTGGAAGCAGCCGCGCTGACGGACGACCCTCGTGACGGGCTGCGGACCGTCCTCGCCCTGCACCGCCTGGCGGACAGGCTCGAGGACCTGCACGTGGCGCGCGCCCGGGAGCAGGGCATGTCCTGGGCTGACATCGCCGCGGAGCTCCAGGTGACCCGCCAGACCGTCCACAAGAAGCACACCCGACCCCGCGGCGCACGCAGATGGAGCAGCGATGCTGATCTATGACGACACGTTCGCCACGGCGATGACGGCGACGCAGGCCGAGGCGACCGCCCTGGGCGCGCGCGCCTACGGCTCTGAGCACGTCCTGCTCGGGCTCCTCGTCGCCGACGACGAGCTGACGCGTCAGGTCGTCGGGTCGTTCCCCGCCCTGACGCCCGCAGCGGTGCGGGACGCCGTGCGTGGCGCCCTGGACGACGCACCCCACCTGGCCCGGCTGGGCCTCGCCGCCCCCGACCCCACGGTGAGCACCGGGGCGACGGCCGGTCGGCAGCCCCGCCTCAAGCACCTGCCCGAGCTGCAGTCGGCGCTGAACCAGGCGTCCGCGAAGTGGGCGCACCTGCGCAAGACCGGCGTCGTGCCGAAGGAGGGCAAGGTGGGCAGCACGGTCCTGTGGCTCGCCGTCCTGGAGCAGCCCGCACGCTCGCCACACCTGCTCCGCGCGATGGGGATCGACCCCGACGGCGTGCGCACGGCGGTCCTGTCCGCCGCCGTGCCGGCCGGCACCGAGGCGCCCGCGTGGCCGGCCAAGGCCCCGACCAGCCTGTTCACCCGGCTCGTCCACCGGTTCTTCGGGCGGACGATCGTCGCCGACTGAGTCGCACGGCCCGCCGTCGACACCCCCGACCACCGACGCAGGGGTGAGGGCGTGGGCCGCACCGGCCCACGCCCTCACCCTCGGACACGTCAGCCGCGGGTCGCCATGTCCCGGGCGGCCACCAGACCGAACACGGCCGCCGGACCGATCGTCGAGCCCGGACCGGGGTAGGTGCGGCCCATCACGGAGGCCGACACGTTGCCCGCCGCGTACAGGCCCTCGATCACCGAGCCGTCCGCGCGCAGCGCCCGCGCCCGCTCGTCCGTGACGATGCCGCCCTTGGTGCCCAGGTCACCCAGGACGACGCGGAACGCCGTGAACGGGCCCTTCTCGATCGGGCCCAGGTTCGGGTTCGGGTGGACCGTCGGGTCACCGTAGTAGCGGTCGTACGCGGAGTTCCCGCGAGCGAAGTCGCCGTCGATGCCGGCACGGGTGAACCCGTTGAACCGGGCGACGGTGGCGCGCAGGGTCTCGGGGTCCATGCCGGTCGCGTCGGCGAGCTCCGCCAGGGTCCGGGCCTTCACCGTGATCCCCTGCTCGGTCATCGCACGGTTCGCGCGCGGGTCCAGCGCGAACGTCCGCAGGTAGCGCCGCGCGTGGCGTGCGTCCGCGACGAGCCAGTACGGACCGACGCCCTTGTCGTGCTCGAGCATGTGGTGACCGAGGTCGACGTACGACTCCGACTCGTTGGCGAACCGCGCCCCGGCCTTGTCCACCATGATCGAGTACGGCATCGACCGCTCCCCGACGATGAACGACGGCGCACCGCCCGCCACGGGCGCGACCGACGCCCCCCACCACGCGTCGTCCATGAGCTCCAGGTCCGCGCCGTTGCGCTGCGCGATCTCGATCGCCGCGCCGATGTTCCCCGGGTTGCCCGACGTCGCGTGCTCGATGCCGTGGTGCTCCCGCCGCCACTGCGAGTTCGCGTCGAACCCGCCCGCCGCGATCATGACGCCGCGGCGCGCACCCACCGTGACCTCCTTGCCGTCGCGGGACACCCGGACGCCAGCGACACGGCCGTCGACGACGACCAGGTCCTCCAGAGGGCTGTCGAGCCACAGCGGCACCTGGTGCTTCACGAGCACCGCGTGCCCGAACGCGGTGGCGAAGGCGTTGCCGATGCCCACGAGCCGCTTGCCCGTGACCACACCGCCGAGGATCCGGAACACGACCTGCGCACCGCGGACCATCCCGCTCGGGGTCGACCAGGCGCGGCCGAGCAGCCACACGTCGTCCGTCTTGGCCGGCAGCGGGATCGCACCGCGCAGCGACTTCCACCACGAGCCGAGCAGCTTGGAGTCCAGCGGCTTGACCTCGATCGCCCGCCCGATCCGCCCGCCGGGCAGCTCCGGGTAGTAGTCGGGGTAGTCCGCGGCCCGCGCGAACACCACCCCGTTCTTCTCCGCGGTCGTCACCAGGTCCTCGACGCCGTCGACGAACGCCTCCTTGCGGGCACGGGACGCCGCACGACCCTCGTCGCCGACCGTCGCCTCGAGGTACGCGAGCGCGTCCTCGCGGGAGTCGGCCGCCCCCGCACGGGCCATGAGCGGGTTGTTCGGCAGCCACATGCCACCGCCCGACATCGCCGTCGAGCCACCCCACTTGTCCGTGCTCTCCAGCAGTAGCACGGACAGGCCCTCGTCGACGGCACCCATCGCCGTCGCGAGCCCCGCCCCTCCCGTGCCGACGACGACGACGTCGTACGTGTGGTCGAACTCCACGTCACACCTCCTCCGCGAGGCCGGGCGCCGGTGCCCGACCCGTGCGCGGCCGGCGCCGTCGACAGGGGTCGACGAGCGTCCCGGTGCGAAACGACCGGGCGGGCCGCGCACCAGTGGCATCGACAGCGCACGACGTGGATCCGCAGGACCAAAGGCCCGCCTGCGTGCCCGCCACCTGCGAAGCGGCAGGCGGAACGCGGACGTGGTCTCGTCGTCGTCAGTGGGGTTCAGGAGCCCCGGTCGTCGAGGTGCGCACCCACCGCACGAACGAACCAGGCGGGGTCGTCGAGCCAGGGGTAGTGGCCTGCGCCGGGCTGCACGGCGAGCGTGACTCGCGGGAAGACGGCCGCGTAGTCGGCCGCGCGGTCCGGCGGCAGCGCGACGTCGCGCTCGCCCGCGAGCAGCAGGACGGGGGCGCGCACGGCGGCGAGGCCGGCCCGGGTGCCGTCGACGTCGAGGTCGTCGGGGTAGTAGGCGGTCGCCGCTGCGTCGTTGCGCCCCGCGTCGAGCGCCGGGAGCAGGGCGCGGCGCTCGTCGTCCCAGCGCCCGTGGAGGAACGGCGTGATCGCGTCCGCGTCGGGGGGCCTGGCGTCACCGGACCAGATGCGCTCGAACGCGGCCCACGCCGCGGGGAACCAGGGCTCCGCACGACGACGACCCGCCACCGCGCGACGGTCCGCATCGGCGACCGCGACGCCCACCGCCCGCGGGCTCGGCGTCACGAGCACGAGGGTGCGGACCCGCTCGGGGTACCGCACCGCGTACAGGACCGCGACGGCCGCGCCTGCCGAGTGGGCGAGCAGGTCGACGTGGTCGACACCCAGCCGCGTACGCAGCGCCTCGAGGTCGTCGACCTGGCGGTCGCAGCGGTAGGTGGTGGGGTCGTTCGGCGCGTCCGAGCCGCCCGTGCCGCGCAGGTCCAGCAGGAGCATGGACCGACGCGACGCCAGCCCGCCGAGATCGCCTAGGTACCTCGATGCCTGCATCGGGCCGCCGGGCACGCACACGAGGGGCTCCCCCGCACCGGTCAGGTGCCCGACCAGCGCGGTGCCGTCCGCTCCGGCGAAGGCGATCCGGCCCGCGTCAGGGCCCTCGCTCACCCGACGTCGACCGGCCGCCGCTCGTCGGCGGTCCACTCCGAGAGCGACCCGTCGTAGACCGCGACCTCGGCGCCGGCGGTGACGAACGCCGCGAACGCGGGCACGGTCGCGGCGATGCCGCCGCCGCAGTAGGTCACGGCACCCCCGGAGTCGAGCACACCGCCGGCCTGCAGCCGGTCGCGGAGCTCGTCGGCGGGCAGGAACTGGCCGGTCTCCGGGTCGAGGAGCGTGAACAGCGGCAGGTTGAGGCTCCCGGGGATGCGGCCGCGGCGGGGGTACGGGCTGACCTCCTGCTCGCCGCGGAACGTCGCGGGGTCGAGGGCGTTGACCAGCCGGCCCCCGACGGCCCCGGACGAGATCTGCTCGACCTGCGGCAGCGTCGCCAGCAGCTCCGGACGCTCACGCGGCGTCAGCGTCGCGGGCGTCGCACGTGCGGCCTCGTCGTCGGCCGCGCCGGACGCGACGGCGAACCCGGCCGCCTGCCAGGTAGCCAGCCCACCGTCGAGCACGGAGACCTCGTCGTGCCCGAGCCAGCGCAGCAGCCACCACACGCGGGTCGCCCACGCGGAGCCGACGGTGTCGTAGACGACGACGTGCGTGTCGTCCCCGACCCCGAGCGCGCCGAACGCCGCCGCGAGCACCTCGGGCGACGGCACGGTGAACAGCTGCGGGGCGCTGGTGTCCGACAGCTCGTGCGTCACGTCGACGAATGCGGCCCCGGGCACGTGCGCCTCGAGGTACTGCTCCCTCAGCGGCTCCGCGGTGTACGGCTCAGCCTCGCCGTGCGTGGCGAGCGCGGCGGAGGCGTCGAGCACGAGCAGGGGCACGGTGCTCGCGGTGAGTGCGGCGTGCAGGGCCTCAGGAGTGAGGAGGGCGGGCAGAGCGGGTGCCATGTGCGGTCTCCTCGGAGAGGTCGAGTCGGCGTCTCCTCGACGCTACGCGAATCGGTAGACGACCGGGAGTGCAACGGTCACGTCCACGAGCGAACGCGCCGTGACGCGGAGCGGCTGGTGCAGGCCGAAGCCTGACTGCTCACGCCCCGCGGCGGGCGCGCTCCGCGTGGCTGCGGACCTTCATCCGGTTGCCGCACACCGCCATGGAGCACCACTTCGCGGTGCCGGGACGGCTGTGGTCCACCAGGAACAGGTTGCACTCGTCGTTCGCGCACGGGCGCAGGCGCCCGGGCAGCTGCTGCTGGACCCGCGACCAGGCCATGACAGCGCGCGCCGCGAGCCGCTCGTCCGCCGGGGCACTGAGCTCCCACCGGACGCCCGTCGCCGTCACCTCCGGCACGAGAGAGGCGTTGCGGAGCACCGCGGCCAGCTGCTCCTGCGCGTCGCCCTGCCCCCGGATCACCGCGTGCAGGGCAGCACGGGCTCGCCGGACGCTCGCCAGCTCGGACGCCGATCCCGCTCCCCCGAAGCAGGCGAGGAGCTCGCGCCCCGCCGCTCCCTCGAGCTGTTCGGTGACCGCGCCGTCGACGACAGGGCTGCTGTTGAGCACCGCCAGCAGCAGGTCCTCGTCCTCCACCATCCCCCCACCCTCCAACGCCCACCGGCTCCACGTCGACCGTTGCCGACGTCACGACCCGATGCTACGGTCCGCTAACCACTTACTCAACTGTTAGGGGTTAGCCATGTTCCGGACGCACCACCGCACCGTCACCGTCAGCGGGCTCGAGGTGTTCTACCGCGAGGCGGGGCCGCAGGACGCCCCGGTGATCCTGCTCCTGCACGGGTACCCGACGAGCTCGCACATGTTCCGCCACCTCATCCCGGCCCTGTCGGACACGTACCGCGTCATCGCCCCGGACCACATCGGGTTCGGCCGCTCGTCGGCACCGTCCGCCGAGGACTTCGACTACACCTTCGACGCCCTCGCCGACGTGACCGCCGCGTTCGTCAAGGCACTCGGCGTCGAGCGGTACACCGTGTACGTCCAGGACTACGGCGCACCGATCGCCTGGCGCCTCGCACTGGCCGACCCCACCGCCGTCGAGGGCGTCATCTCGCAGAACGGCAACGCGTACGAGGAGGGCTTCGTCCCGGACTTCTGGGAGCCGATCTGGGCGGACGCGGCGCACCGCACGGCGAGCACCCGGGACGCGCTGCGCCCCGCGCTGGGTCGGGCGGCGGTCGAGTGGCAGTACACGCACGGCGTGCCGGATCCGACACTGGTCGACCCCGACGCCTGGGAGCACGACATCACGCTGCTGGAGCGACCCGGCCAGGACCTCGTCCAGCTGGACCTCTTCCGCGACTACGCGAGCAACCGCGACCTCTACCCCGCGCTGCACGACTGGCTCCGCACGTCCGGCGTCCCGGTGCTCGCCATCTGGGGCCGCAACGACGAGATCTTCGCGGCGGCCGGCGCCGAGGCGTTCCTGCGGGACGCGCCCGGCGCGCGGGTCGAGCTGCTCGACGCGGGGCACTTCCTGCTCGAGACGCACCTCGGCGAGGTGGCCGCGTCGATCCGGGACTGGCGCGGAACGTTCTGACGCCCGCGTCCGGTGGCGAGGCACCGGCGCGCCATCCTCGCCACCGGGCCCGAGGTCGGGCGTCGCCCTGGCGCACCGCGAGGCGACCGGGACCCCGGCAACAGGCTCAGCCGACCTCGACCGAGCGCCCGTCGTCCGCCGTCCACTCCGAGAGGGAGCTGTCGTCGGGTCGAGGAGCGTGAACAACGGCAGGAGCCGCCGATCCTGCAGGTGGAGAGCCGCGCAGTCCATGCGGGTGGTGTGACCCCAGGCCGAAGGTGTGCTCGGTCTGGGGTCACACTCACAAGGCTCACTGCGTCAGCGAGCTGCGGCCTCGGTCTCGCTGTCCTTGATGCCGAGGTTGGCGTAGGTGACCGGGTTCGCGTACTCGGTGACGCGGGCGACAAGGCCATCGCTGACCTCGATCTTGAACACGTACACGTTGCGGTACTCGAGCCCTTCCGCGGATGACAGGATGTCACCGCGTGCCTCCATGAACGCAGTGCGACCGTCCATGCTGGCGTGCCACTCCTGATCGAGGAACGCGACCCGATCGAACTTGGCTGCCACCGCCTCGATGTATCCGCGGACCTGCGTCTGTCCGTCGAAGAAGTACCAGGGGGTGGGAGAGCCATCGATCCCCAGTGCAATCGTCAGGGTGGCGTCCTCAGCGAGGAGCGCGGCCGCCGCTTCGGGATTGCGACCCGCGAAGGCGTTCATGAACTGCTGGGCCAACTGCAGTGCGGTGAGCTGCGTGTTCGTCATGTGCATTCCTTTGGAGTGGACGGCGACACCTCGGAGGGGGTGCCGCTCGTTGTCGAGAAAGCTATGACGCTTCCCAGAGGCGAGGAAGGCACGCAGGGTCGTGGTACTGTCAGCACCACCCTTCTGAAGCGCGCGGGGAGGATAGTGGGGTGCCGACACCATTAGCCAAGGCCCTTCGGGGTCTTCGTGAGCGCACGCAGCCCGAGGACGTCGGATATCCGGCCGGGGGGCGGCGAAGGGTTCCAGGATTACGACGTGAAGAGGTCGCCGCGCTGGCGAACTTGTCGGTGGACTATGTGGTGCAGATGGAACAGGGGCGTGCTGACCGGCCGTCTGCTGCGGTGGTGGCGGCGCTGTGCCGAGCACTTTCGGTCTCGCGGCACGACAGGGATCATTTGTATCTCGCGGCCGGCCTCCATCCGCCGAGCCAGCAATTCATCTCCCAGCACATCCCCGCGGGCGTCCAGCGAATCACCCGGCAGCTTCACGGCTGTCCGGTCGCGGTCTACGACGCTGCGTGGACTCTTCTCGCGAGAAATCCTATGTGGGTTGCCCTCCACGGCCCCAACGTGTCCGAGCTCGGTGAGAACCTTGTCGCGTTGGTTTTCCTCCGCGACGGCCTCCACCGACTGCCGGACCTGGGCCACCGGGAACGGTTCAAGGCTACGTTAGTCTCGGACCTGTTGATCTCTTATGGTCGGTACCCGCACGATGTGCGGTTCCGTCGGTTCGTCGAGGAGATGCGACGCGACTCGGAAGACTTCGCACGACGATGGGCATCGACGGCGCCTCAGACTTTTGGAGTCGAGAAGAAGACTGTTCACCATCCCGTCCTCGGGGATGTCACCCTCGATTGCGACGTATTCGCCCACTCGGAGGAGGACCTGCGCATAGTCGTGTACACGGCAGCAGGTTCGGATCAGGCGGCACAGCAGCTCGCCTTTCTCGACGCGCTCAGCACCGGGTAGTTGGAGCCGATCGATGACCGCTCGCTCTGCACGAGTTGCTGGTCGTCAACCAACTGGCGGTGGGCGCAGCGGCGACGGTGTCGCGGAGGTGACCGAGGTCCAGCGGGCGAGGGTGACTCCGCCAGCGCAAATCAATGGGTCGCGGAGTGGATCTCGTCACGGGGCACCGCGTCACGGAGCGGACCGATGCCGATGCTCAGAGCTCCTCGCGCGAACCTGACGCGGCCCCCGTGACCTGCAGGTCACGGGGGCCGCGGCGGCGTCCGGCAGGACTCAGAAGTCCCAGTCGTCGTCCTCGGTGTTGACGGCCTTGCCGATGACGTACGACGAGCCCGACCCGGAGAAGAAGTCGTGGTTCTCGTCGGCGTTGGGGCTCAGCGCGGAGAGGATCGCCGGGTTGACGTCCGTCTCGTCGCGCGGGAACAGCGCCTCGTAACCCAGGTTCATCAGGGCCTTGTTGGCGTTGTAGCGCAGGAACTTCTTGACGTCCTCGGTCAGGCCGAGCTCGTCGTAGAGGTCCTGCGTGTACTCCACCTCGTTGTCGTACAGCTCGAAGAGCAGGTTGAACGTGTACTCCTTGAGCTCGGCGCGCTCGGCCGGCGACACCAGCTCCAGGCCCTTCTGGAACTTGTAGCCGATGTAGTACCCGTGCACGGCCTCGTCGCGGATGATCAGGCGGATCAGGTCGGCCGTGTTCGTCAGCTTGGCGCGCGACGCCCAGTACATGGGCGCGTAGAAGCCCGAGTAGAAGAGGAACGACTCGAGCATCGTCGAGGCGACCTTGCGCTTGAGCGGGTCGTCGCCGCGGTAGTAGTCGAGGACGATCTCGGCCTTGCGCTGCAGGTTCGGGTTCTCCTCCGACCAGCGGAACGCCTCGTCGATCTCCTTGGTGGAGATGAGCGTCGAGAAGATCGACGAGTACGACTTGGCGTGCACCGACTCCATGAACGCGATGTTCGTGTAGACGGCCTCCTCGTGCGGGGTGAGCGCGTCGGGGATGAGGCTGACCGCGCCGACGGTGCCCTGGATCGTGTCCAGCAGCGTCAGGCCCGTGAAGACGCGGGTCGTCATCGTCTTCTCGGCCTCGGTGAGGGTCGCCCAGGACTGGATGTCGTTGGAGACCGGCACCTTCTCGGGCAGCCAGAAGTTGCCGACGAGGCGGTCCCAGACCTCCGCGTCCTTCTCGTCCTGCAGCCGGTTCCAGTTGATCGCCGACACCCGGTCGACCAGCTTGATCTTGCCTGTGGGGCTCATGGCCTCTCTTCTCTCTCCGCGACCGCCACCGCATCCTGCTGGCAGTACGTGCATGTGGGGCTCGTCCGCCCCTGGTTGGTGTGATAGCGCGTGTTCGCGCTTCGTCTGCTCGAGGGCATCGGGCGCCCCTTGCGTGCTGCCGACATCTTCGCTCGGGTCTCGGCACTCGCCGACTTGCCGAAGTTCGGGTTCAGCTCACCCGTGCGGGACTCCGAGAGAGCGCGACGCTGCTCCTCGGCCATGAACCTCCCGTAGGCCGGGTGCTCCTCCCCGAAGCGTCCGAAGTTGGGGTTGGCCGCCCCGACGTTCTGACCTCGTCGACGCTCGGACCAGCGCGCACGCTGCTCCTGCGTGTGCCCCTGCCCGTAGAACGGGTTCTCGGCGCCGTAGCGGGACACCCCACGGCGACCGGTAGCCCGCCGCCGAGCGGCTTCGCGCTGCTCCTCGGTCCAGACGACACCCTTCGGGCCCAGCCCACCGTCCGTCAGGTTGAGCAGCCGATCACCCACCGCACGACGCTCGACGATCCACCGTGCCTCGGCGTGACCGAGATCGTCGCGCGAGGTACGGACCTCCTCGAGCACATCGACGACGACGTCGCTGTCGAGCTCGCGACGGAGCCAGTCGTAGAACGGGGTCTTCCGCCCTGCGCGGGCCTCCGCCGTGTGGCGCATGAGACGGCGCTGCACCGGCATCTCCGTCAGACCCACGTAGCGGTACTCGCGCGAGGACGCGAGTCGGATGCCGTAGACGTAGCCCACGGCACCCGACTCGTCGAGCCGATCGGTCATCGCCCTGCGACCGTCACAGCATGCAGCTGACGCAATTTTCCACCTCAGTCCCCTGCAGCGCCATCTGCCGCAGGCGGATGTAGTAGATCGTCTTGATGCCCTTCTTCCACGCGTAGATCTGCGCCCGGTTGAGGTCGCGCGTGGTGGCGGTGTCCTTGAAGAAGAGCGTGAGCGACAGGCCCTGGTCGACGTGCTGCGTCGCCTCGGCGTACGTGTCGATGACCTTCTCGAAGCCGATCTCGTACGCGTCCTGGTAGTACTCCAGGTTGTCGTTGGTCATGAAGGGCGCCGGGTAGTAGACGCGCCCGATCTTGCCCTCCTTGCGGATCTCGATCTTCGACGCGATCGGGTGGATCGAGCTCGTCGAGTGGTTGATGTAGGAGATCGAGCCGGTCGGCGGGACCGCCTGCAGGTTCTGGTTGTACAGGCCGTGCTCGGCGACGAGCGCGGCCAGCAGACGCCAGTCGTCCTGCGTGGGGATGCGCACCCCGGCCTCGTCGAACAGGGCCTGGACGCGCGCGGTGCGCGGCTTCCATTCCTTCTCGACGTACTTGGTGAAGTACTCGCCCGTCGCGTACGTCGACTTCTCGAACCCGTAGAACGACGAGCCGCGCTCCTGCGCGAGCAGGTTCGACGCACGGATCGCGTGGTACGCGACCGTGTAGAAGTAGATGTTCGTGAAGTCGAGGCCCTCGTCGGAGCCGTAGAAGATCCGCTCGCGCGCCAGGTACCCGTGCAGGTTCATCTGCCCCAGGCCGATGGCGTGCCCGCCGGCGTTGGCCTTCTTGATCGACGGCACCGACTCGATGCTCGTCTGGTCCGACACGGCCGTCAGGGCGCGGATCGCGGTCTCGACGGTCTTGCCCAGGTCCGGGGAGTCCATCGACAGCGCGATGTTCATCGAGCCCAGGTTGCAGGAGATGTCGCGGCCGACCTCGGCGTAGGACAGGTCCTCGTTGTACGTCGACGGCGTCGAGACCTGCAGGATCTCCGAGCACAGGTTCGAGTGCGTGATCTTGCCCTCGATCGGGTTGGCCCGGTTCACCGTGTCCTCGAACATGACGTACGGGTAGCCGGACTCGAACTGGATCTCCGCGAGGGTCTGGAAGAACTCGCGCGCGTTGATCTTGGTCTTGCGGATCCGCGCGTCGTCGACCATCTCGTAGTACTTCTCGGTGACGTTCACGTCGGCGAACGGCACGCCGTAGACGCGCTCGACGTCGTACGGCGAGAAGAGGTACATCGGCTCGTTCTTCTTCGCCAGGTCGAACGTGATGTCCGGGATGACGACGCCGAGCGACAGGGTCTTGATGCGGATCTTCTCGTCCGCGTTCTCGCGCTTGGTGTCGAGGAAGCGGTAGATGTCCGGGTGGTGCGCGTGCAGGTACACCGCGCCGGCGCCCTGACGCGCACCGAGCTGGTTGGCGTAGCTGAACGAGTCCTCGAGCAGCTTCATCACGGGGATGACGCCGGAGGACTGGTTCTCGATGTGCTTGATGGGCGCACCGTGCTCGCGGATGTTCGAGAGCAGCAGCGCCACGCCGCCGCCGCGCTTGGAGAGCTGCAGCGCGGAGTTGATGCCGCGCGCGATGGACTCCATGTTGTCCTCGATGCGCAGCAGGAAGCAGGAGACGGGCTCGCCGCGCTGCGCCTTGCCGAGGTTGAGGAACGTCGGGGTCGCGGGCTGGAAGCGGCCCGAGACGATCTCGTCGACGAGGTTGGTCGCGAAGGCCTCGTCACCCTCGGCCAGGGACAGCGCCACCATGCACACGCGGTCCTCGAAGCGCTCCAGGTACCGCTTGCCGTCGAACGTCTTCAGCGTGTACGACGTGTAGTACTTGAACGCGCCGAGGAACGTCTGGAAGCGGAACTTCTTCGAGTACGCGTGCTGGAAGAGCGACTTGATGAACGCGCGGTCGTACTGCGCGAGCACCGCCGGGTCGTAGTACCGGTTCTCGACGAGGTAGTCGAGCTTCTCGTCCAGGTCGTGGAAGAAGACCGTGTTCTGGTTGACGTGCTGCAGGAAGAACTCCCGCGCGGCCTGCCGGTCGGCGTCGAACTGGATCTTCCCGTCCGCGTCGTACAGGTTGAGCATCGCGTTCAGGGCGTGGTAGTCCAGCCCCGTCTGCTCTACGCGGGTATCTGTGACTGTCGCTGCCAAAATCTTCCCAATCCCTCGCGGACGCGGTTGACGTCCTCAGTGGTTCCCATGAGCTCGAAGGCGTACAGGTACGGCACGTGGCACTTCGCGGCCACGATGTCGCCCGCGATGCAGTACGCCTCTCCGAAGTTCGTGTTGCCGGCCGCGATGACGCCGCGGATCAGCGCACGGTTGTCCTCGTCGTTGAGGAACTTGACGACCTGACGCGGTACCGCGCCCCCTTCGTTGCCCCCGCCGTACGTGGGGACGACGAGCACGTACGGCTCGCTGACGCGCAGGAACCCGTCGGCCGGCCGCAGCGGGATGCGCTGCGCCGACAGTCCGAGCTTCTGGACGAAGCGGTGCGTGTTGTCTGACGCTGAGGAGAAGTAGACGAGCTGTGTCACGGCCTGACTCCTTCCCCCGCGACCTGCGGTGATCGACCGGACCTCGGACGCGCCGGGTCCTCGATCGCTACGGGTGCAGATCGACCGGCGCCTCGCGGCGCCGGCCGGCCTGTTCTCGATTGCCCGCCGGGCCGACGCGGCGTGAGCCATGCGTCGGCCCGGGGCGTGCGGGGCGGCGGACCGTGAGGCCCGCCGACGTCAGGCGACCTGCGTCGCCAGCTTCTCCGCGAGTGCCTTGATGCGGTCGGGGCGGTAGCCCGACCAGTTCTCCCCGCCGACGACGACGACGGGCGCCTGGAGGTGACCGAGCGACATGACGTAGTCACGCGCGTCGGCGTCCTCCGAGATGTCGACGACCGTGTAGTCGTGGCCGAGCTTGTCGAGGGCGCGGTACGTCGCCGTGCACTGGACGCAGGCCGGCTTGCTGTACACCGTGATGGTCATGTCTGCTCCCCCGAGCTCGTGGTCTGTGTGTGTTCGCCATGGCGGCCGCGTCACCCGGGGGCCGGGTGCCCGCGTCGCCCTCGTCGGCCCGTCGTGAGGCCCCCGGGAGGAACCTTCCGACCTGCTGACGAGGCCCGCGTGACATCCCTGTACTTCGGGGCGAGCCGTCTGCGTAGACACTACACCTGGGGTCTGACAGCGCAAGTCACTACTAAGTGTTGTGTTACACCCGTGTCGTTCTTCACCCTGTGGGCTTGGTCGCACACTACCTGTGGACACCGACAAGGCCCCCTGACGTGCGAGGACGCCGGGCCGCCACACGACACGCCGCGACCGCCCACATGAGCGTGCACAGGGCAGGGCGTGTCGTCCCCATGCCCGTCCACAGGCGATTCGGGCGCCCTGTCCGCTATGTCGCGACGGGCGCTCCGGCGCGTCGCGCGGCGACACCCCGGCAGAGGGCGCGGATCACACGGAGAGAAGCGGACGGAGACGCGCTCGGCGGTCCCGACAGCCGGCAGCAGGCCGCCGGTCGGGTCCCTTCTCCGGGTGCGCGCTCGGCCCAGGGCGTCCGGCCGGGACCGTGCCGGGTGCGCGTCGTCGCGCGCCCGGCACGGTCCGCTGGGCTCAGAACGACGTGAGCGCGCGGCCGAGGGCCGCGACGACGACCAGTCCGCCGACGGCCCAGGCGAGCATCGAGCCCAGGACGTAGCCGACGTAACGCAGGCGCTGGCGGGGGGTGCCCTCGAAGTACGGGGCGGGGGCCCAGCGGATGGTCTCGTTGAGGTGGCGCAGGCGGGTGCGCAGGGGCAGGGCGGCGGTCGTCGGACGACGATGCCAGGTGACGGCGGACACGGCGGTAACGCTCCTTGTGAGTGCGATGAGTACGAGGTGCCGGGGTCACCGGCACCGCTATCGTCTCACGATCTGGACGCGCCCCTAGGACCTAGTCCCCCTTGCGGACCAGGCCGTACGCCCCGACGGGTGACCACCGGTCAGGCGATCCGCAGGTGCTCGCCGGGCGACACCGGGCGGACCCCGTCGGGCCGCGCGCTCACGGCCTTCTCGAGCACCGACGTGATCTCCTCGCCCACCAGCTCGTGCCGCTCCAGCAGCGCGTCGCGCAGCGCCTCGACGAGGTCCCGGTTGCTCGCGAGCAGCCGCCGCACGGTGCCCCGCGCGCTGTCGAGGACCTCCTCCAGCTGCGCCCTCGCCGCCTGGTCCCCGATCACCGCGGAGACCAGGTCGCGGTCGGTCGCCGCGAACGACACCAGCGACCCCGTCATGCCCGCCGCACCGACCATCTGCGCCGCCGTCCGCGTGGCCGCCGCGAGGTCGGAGGCCGGCCCCGTGGTCGTCTGACCGAAGAACAGCTCCTCCGCGACCCACCCGCCCATGGCGATCTGCACGAGCGCCCGCAGGTCGTACTGCGTGTGGGTGTAGACCTCCTCGCAGTCCCCGTGCGCGAGCAGGCCCAGCGCCGAGCCGCGCTTGACGATCGTCAGGACCTCGAGGTTGCGGTTGGGCGCGACGAGCCACGCCGTGACGGCGTGCCCGGCCTCGTGCGTCGCGATGAGGTCGCGCTCGCCCTTCGTGTACGTGACCGGGTGGCCCAGCCCGACGAGCTCGGTGATGCGCGCCTGCTCGACGTCGACGAACGACATCGCGTCGTCACCGCGGCGCAGCGCGTTGACGAGGGCCTCGTCCAGCAGGTGCTCGACCATCACGGGCGTCCAGCCGCTGGTGGCGGCGGCGACCCGGTCACGGACCGCGGGCTCGTCGAGCTCGGGGTGGTGGGAGCGCCGGGCGAGGAAGTGGTCGACGAGCGCGCGGCGCCCGTGCGCGTCCGGCGGGTTGAACGTGAGCCGCCGGTCGAAGCGGCCCGGGCGCAGCAGCGCCGGGTCGAGGTGGTCCGCACGGTTGGTCGCGGCGATGAGCAGGATCGGGGCGCGCGTCGGGCGGCGCTGCATGAGCTGGCGGTGCGACGGCAGCAGCAGGTTCACCGCGGCGACCAGCCGGTTGTACAGCTTGTCGGAGCCCACGGGCTCGTCGAACGACTGCATCTGCACCAGCAGCTCGTTGACCACGCCACCCGTGCCCTCGGAGATCATCGCGTTGCGCACGACCCCGGTGCCCTGACCCGCCAGCATCGCCGACGGGGAGGGCAGCGCGACGAACGCGGCGGTCGGGTCCGCCCCCAGCAGGCCGCCACGACGCAGTGCGATCGCGTCGATCTCCTCGATGAACCCGATCGCGCCACCCTCCTTGCGGGCGGCGGTGCGCAGCGCCTTGAAGTACGTACGGATCTTGCGGGCTGTCGCGCCGTAGTACATCGACTGGAAGCTCGTCGCGGAGACGAACAGGAACGGCACGCCCGCCTCGGCGGCCATCGCCTTGGCGGTCAGCGTCTTGCCCGTCCCGGGCGGGCCCTCGAAGAGGATGCCGCGCCGGGGCGTGCCACCCATCTGGTCGGCGAAGCGGCGGTGCGTCTGGAACAGGTCGATGGAGCGGCGCACGTCGTCGACGATCGGGTCGATGCCGACCACGTCGTCGAGCGTGACGTCGACCTGCTCCGGCCGGTACGTGACGTGCGGCGAGCGCCCGGCGCCCACCTGGGTCCCCACGAGCAGCGCGATCAGCGCGACGAAGAACAGGACGGGCGCGACGACCAACGGGTCGACGTCCGGCAGCACGAGCAGCGGGCGGCCGGTCAGGGCCGACCACACCACGTACGCCTCGAGGGCGAGCACGACCAGGCACACCCGGATCACGCGCCGACGACGCACCCGCTCACGGTCGACGGCGATGTCGTGCGCGCCGAGCTGGGGGCGTGCGGGGGCGTCGGTCACGGGCAGACCCCTTCGTCAGGCGACGTCCGCGCGGGGGCCCGGCCGCCGCATCCGCGGTGGTTCCGCCATCGTGGTCCGGATTGTCCGAATCGGACAACCGCTGCGGTCGACTGTCACCCGTCCGGCCCAGGGCCCGCCGACCCGCCGAACGCGACAGAAGACAGCCGAGGGCGGCAGAAACGAGTACCGCGCTCGGGGGGGCGGTGTACCGCGCTCGACCCAGGGGGCGTGGCCCGGGGTCAGCTGCGGCGGGTCGGGCCGGACGTGAGCTGACGCGGCACCCAGCGGGGACGCCGCGGCGGGTCGGCCTCCGCCAGCGGGCGCAGCCGGTCGGCCACGACGTTGCCCGTCGGGTCGGCGCGGAACACCCGCCGACGCGGGTCGACGAGCGTGCGCAGGAACTCGACCTGTCGGCGCATCGCCCGGACCTCCTCCTCCAGCTCGAGGACCCGCTTGATGCCGGCCAGGTTCACGCCCTCCTCGTGGGAGAGGCGCTGCACCTCGCGCAGCAGCTGGATGTCGTGCATCGAGTACCGGCGACCCCGCCCGCGCGTGCGGGCGGGGCGGACCAGACCCAGGCGGTCGTACTGGCGCAGGGTCTGCGGGTGCATGCCCGCGAGCTCCGCGGCGTCCGAGATCGCGTAGACCTTCGCGTCCTCGTCCATCACACCTCCCGCCCTTCTCGCTCCTGCGGTCCGGTCACCGGGTCAGCGCCGCGCCTGCGCCATGAGGTCGGCGCGCACGTCCTGGCCGGACGTCGCGATGCCGAACGCCTGCACGGCCTCCTTGGCGGCCGCCGACAGCTTCTGCGGGACGACGACCTGCACGTTGACGAGCAGGTCACCCGTGCCCTTCGAGGTCGCGACGCCCTTGCCCTTGACGCGCAGCGTCCGGCCGGACGGCGTGCCCGCGGGCACCTTGACCCGCACGGTCGAGCCGTCGAGCGTCGGAACCTCGATCGTCGCGCCGAGGGCAGCCTCGTCGAACGCGATCGGGACCGTCACGCGCAGGTTGGTGCCGTCGAGCGTGAACACGGGGTGCGGCTCGACGTGCACGGTGATGACGAGGTCGCCGGCAGGCGCACCGGGGTCGCCGGGGCGCCCCTTGCCGCGCAGCCGGATCTTCTGCCCGTCGCGCACGCCCGCGGGGATGCGGGCGTTGACGGTGCGGCCCTCGACGGACAGCGAGATCGTCGAGCCCTCGACCGCGGTGCGGAACGGCAGCGTCGTCGACGCCGTGAGGTCCGCGCCCGGCTGCGGGCCGCGCGTGGCACCGAACCCGGGGCCGCCCCCGCCGAAGAGCCCGCCGAGGATGTCCTCGAAGCCCGCGCCGCCGGCGCCGCCCGTCGAGTAGCGCACGCGCCCGCCGGGGCCGTTGGCACCGCCACCGAACATGCCGCCGAAGACGTCCTCGAAGCCGGCGGTGCCGCCGCCCCGGCCGCCCGCGGTGAAGCGGGCGCCACCGGCCATGGCACGCAGCTGGTCGTACTGCTGGCGCTGCTCGGGGTCCGACAGGACCGCGTACGCCTCGCCGATGTCCTTGAACCGCGCCTCGGCTGCCGCGTCACCCGGGTTCTGGTCCGGGTGCAGCTGGCGCGCGAGCTTGCGGTACGCCTTCTTGATCGCCGTCGCGTCGGCGTCCTTGGTGACGCCGAGCACGGCGTAGAAGTCCTTCTCGATCCAGTCCTGTCCGGTCACGGCGCCTCCCTCCGGTTCGTCGTGCTGTGCGTGTCCGTGGTCGTGCTCCCAACGATCCAGGTGCCGCAGGGGCGGCGGCCGGTGCTCGGCCGCCGCCCGTCTGCGTGCGTGGTGCTGATGATGCTGGTACTCAGGCCTCCGGGTCCACGACCGCGACGCGCGCGGCCCGCAGGATCCGGCCCGGCGTGCGGTAGCCGGGCTGCAGCACCTGCTGCACCGTGGGCTCGGTGACGTCCGCCGAGTGCCCGTGCATGAGCGCCTCGTGGACGGCCGGGTCGAACGTCTCCCCGACCTCGCCGTACCGCTCGATCCCGAGCCGCTGCAGCGTGGACTCCAGCTTCTCGGCGATCGACGCGAACGGTCCGGTGAGGTCGCCGTGCCGGCGGCTCAGCTCGATGTCGTCGAGCACCGGGATGAGCGCCTCGCCGACCGTGGCGACCCCGCGGTCGTGGGCGGCCAGGGCCTCGGCCTTGGACCGCTTCACGTACGCGTTGTACTGCTGCTCGAGGTTGTAGTGCGCCGCCTGGGCGCGCTGCAGGTCCTCGAGCCGCTCGGCCGCCAGCTTCTCCGCCTGGACGAGACCCTCCAGGACGACCGACTCCTCGGCCTCGGAGGTGACGTGCTCGGCCTCGGCCAGCACGGCCTCCTCGGGCGTCGGCTCGCGCAGCTCGCCCGTCTCCGGGTCGACGCGGCGCTTGTCGGTCACGCGAGGGTTCTCCTCGGGTTCCGGCGTCCCTGCCTGGGGTCGATCCTCGGTCACTTCTTGTCGTCCTCGTCGTCCACGATCTCGGCGTCGACGACGTCCTCGTCGGAGGTCGTCGAGCCCGCGTCGGCCGCGGGGGCGCCGTCACCGGCCGGGTTGGCGGCCTGGTTGGCGTACAGCGCCTCGCCGATCTTCTGGCTCGCCGTGAGCAGGGCGGCGTGCTTGGCCTTGATGGCCTCGACGTCCGTGCCCTCGAGCGCGGTCTTCAGCTCCGTCACGGCGCCGCCGACCTCGCCCTTCACGTCGTCCGTGAGCTTGTCGCCGTTGTCGGCCAGCAGCTTCTCCGTCTGGTAGACGAGCTGCTCCGCGGTGTTGCGGGTCTCGGCCTCCTCGCGGCGCTTCTTGTCCTCGGCGGCGTGCTCCTCGGCGTCCTTCACCATGCGGTCGATGTCCTCCTTGGGGAGGGCCGAGCCACCGGTGATCGTCATCGACTGCTCCTTGCCCGTGCCGCGGTCCTTGGCGGACACGTGCACGATGCCGTTCGCGTCGATGTCGAACGTGACCTCGATCTGCGGCATGCCCCGCGGCGCCGGCGCGATGCCGGTGAGCTCGAAGGTGCCGAGCGGCTTGTTGTCCCGGGCGAACTCGCGCTCACCCTGGAACACCTGGATAAGGACGGACGGCTGGTTGTCCTCGGCCGTGGAGAAGATCTCCGAGCGCTTGGTGGGGATGGCCGTGTTGCGCTCGATGAGCTTGGTCATCACGCCACCCTTGGTCTCGATGCCCAGGGACAGCGGGGTCACGTCGATGAGCAGGACGTCCTTGCGGTCGCCCTTCATGACGCCGGCCTGCAGCGCGGCACCGACGGCCACGACCTCGTCCGGGTTGACGCCCTTGTTGGGCTCCTTGCCGCCCGTGAGCTGCGTGACGACCTCGGAGACGGCCGGCATGCGGGTCGAGCCGCCGACGAGGACCACGTGGTCGATGTCGTTCACGGAGATGCCCGCGTCGCGGATGACCTGCTGGAACGGCGCCTTCACGCGGTCGAGCAGCGACTGCGTCATCTGCTGGAACTGCGCGCGCGTCAGCTTGGTGTCCAGGTGGATCGGGCCGTTCTCGCTCATCGAGAGGTACTGCAGCGAGATGTTGGTGCTCGTCGCGGACGACAGCTCCTTCTTGGCCTGCTCCGCCGCCTCACGCAGACGCTGCAGGGCGATCTTGTCCTTCGACAGGTCGACGCCCGTGGTGTTCTTCACCTCGGTGACCAGGTGCGCCACGATCGCGGCGTCCCAGTCGTCACCGCCGAGGCGGTTGTCACCGGCGGTCGCGCGGACCTCGATCGTCGAGAAGCCGTCGTCGTCCTTGCCGACCTCCAGCAGGGACACGTCGAACGTGCCACCACCCAGGTCGAAGACGAGGATGTTCTCGTCCTCCTTGCCGCGCTCGAGCCCGTAGGCGAGCGCCGCGGCGGTGGGCTCGTTGATGATGCGCAGGACGTTGAGGCCCGCGATGGTGCCCGCGTCCTTCGTCGCCTGACGCTCGGCGTCGTTGAAGTACGCCGGGACCGTGATGACGGCGTCCGTGACCGGCTCGCCCAGGTACGCCTCGGCGTCGCGCTTGAGCTTGCCGAGGATACGGGCGCTGATCTCCTGCGCCGTGTACTTCTTGTCGTCGATCGTCACGCTCCAGTCGGTGCCCATGTGGCGCTTCACCGAGGAGATGGTGCGGTCGACGTTGGTGACCGCCTGACGCTTGGCGACCTCACCGACGAGCACCTCGCCGGTCTTGGAGAACGCGACCACGGACGGAGTCGTGCGCGACCCCTCCGCGTTCGCGATGACCGTGGGCTCGCCGCCCTCGAGGGTGGCGACCACGGAGTTGGTGGTGCCGAGGTCGATGCCGACTGCTCGTGCCATGTGTGTGCCTTCTTCCTGGAGCCAGGGGCTCCGACTGCGGTCGTTCGGGACGTCTTGAGTCCGCCGCGCTCAAGTCTGGGGGGCGCGCGGGGCGCGTGCCAACTTCAGACGGCGGAAGTTGAGTCTGATGGGCTCAACCTTGGAGGGCGCGAGTTTGTTCCCGGCTGTCACCTCCTCGTGCATCAGCCCCTTCTGTAGGAAGTCATCTGACCTGTCTTTTGTCATCGATCTGTCATCCGATGTCGCGTTGTCACCGACTTGTCACCTGCCACGCTGACCGCATGACCACCGAGGCGCTGCTCCAGACCGAGGTGCAGCACGTCACCGATGCGGGCGACCCGGCGGTCACCTCACTGCGCTCCCTCGACGGTGACCGGGCGCTGCACGGGCTGCCGGTCCGCAAGATCCGGTCCCACACTCGCGCGCGTAGAACCCGCCACTTCAGTGAGAACGCGCCTCCGCCACCTCGTCGCGAAAGCCGAGGTCACGGGGCCGGCGGTCCGCCACATTCGGCGCGAACCAACACCAAGCCCCAGCTGGTCGGTATCGTCGAGGTGTGGCCCATGACGAGCGATGGCTGGGGGTGCTGGCCTCGGTGAGCCGATCCCTGTGGGGCGAGGTCACTCCCGATCTGCGGTGGGTGAGCCTTGGGCTGGTCGAAGACTGTGTCGTGGCTCGCTTCGCTTACGAGGGGGCGATCACCGAGGCGGAGCGAGAAGTGGTCTCGTGCGCCGAGACTGAGGTGATCGCGGACGTCCACCCAGAGCTGTCGACCGACTTTGCGGCTGTCCACCGGCCCGTACCGATGCCGCGAGAACTTGAGGACGGCACTTCGTCGTGGGTGTACGTCCGCCGGGAGACCGTGGCGTAGGCCAGCCTCGGAACCCAGTCGCCTGGGGCAGCGAAGGGCTACACGAGCCGCAGCGGGACCTCCGGGTTCGCAAGCGCGGGACAGTACCGTCTCGCTCATCGGCATGGCCGCGAGATCGGCTCGCCCTCGCGCCTTCCGCGAGGATCCGGACACGAAGGTGGGACAGCGACCGTCTCCCGCCCCCGTCAGTGCGCAGGTCAGCGCGTTGGGCGGCGGACAAGCTCCGTGAGCCCCTGCAACAGGAGAGGCGGTCCGCTCGCAAGAGAGTGCGGAGGCGTCGTAGCAGGTCGGCACAGGGGCCTCGATCTCCGCGTAAGACTTGGGTGGAGCCTGGTCGACGTCGAAGACAGAACCTCCTTGTGGCCCAAACCCGTGTCGCCTAACAGCCGCCTGTTGTTGAATCGTCACCGCGATTTCACCTAGCACCCCACGAGGAGCAGCGATGAACGCCGAAGACCCTCTCCTGAACTCGGACCTCGATGCCTCGTTCCGGGCCGCGCATCAAGCACTACGCAGCCTGATACCGCCTGAGACGCTCACGGTAGGGGACGACGCCGATCTTCAGGACGTTGTTGACGATCTTGAGCAGCTCGTCGATCTGGCCCGAGAAAACGCCGCCGCAGTTCTCGGCCCGACCATCACATGGGCAGGATCGAAACCATCGGGTGACCCGTGGTCATCAGTCACCCTGCAGGCCGACCTCGATGGCCGTGTTCACGACGATCCTCCTGGCCTGTCCGATTTCGGCGAGTGGCCCTCCTCTGCCCTCGCCCGAGCCAGTCGCGCCTACAGACGCGAGTGCGCCTGGGATCACGCGCCCGGCGAGGCCGGGATCTGGCTGTTGTCGGTGGCGCCGTATAAGTGCCTCGCTCTGGGTGAGAGGGCGCATTGGACCGGGACCATAACCGGGTTCGTGATCCTTCATGACCGCGACGGAGACGCCGAGTACGAGTCGCTGGCGCACATATGGACGGCGCAGGCGTGGCGGCGCCGGGGTGTCGCCGGCAACCTCGTCCGCGAGGCATCCAAACGCTTTTCGGTGAGCCGCGCCGAGGGCCCGGCCACAGATGGCGGACGTTTGCTGCTGGAAGCGTGCGCCCCCGCGTTGCTGAACGATTGAGCTCTCGACCGAGAACTTACGGCGGGTAGCGCGCTTTGCGGCCCGGGGATGTCCGACCAGGTGCGCACGAGGGACTGGGCAGGACATCCCCGAGACGCCAACGACGAGGTCCTGGAGGGCTCCCAGTTCCGCAGGTAGGTGAGTCCGCCGATGAGCGCCCGAGGCCAGTGAAACACGTCGTCACTGAGAGGCTGCCGGCGGCGGCTACTCGACGACCTTGACGTCGGCGACCTGCACCGTGTTGCCATCGACGGCCCAGCCGCCGAGGGTCAACTCTCCGGTGACGGTCGACGCCACGATCACGCTGATGAATCGGCGGAAGCCCAGTTCCGGGTCGTGGACGTGGGAGGTGTAGGACCGCAAGTCCAGCTCACTGGGCACCGGGTGGCCCAGTGGATGCGTGTGCCACTCGCCGACCCACTGCGAGCGGTCGTGCGCCCACGCTTGGGCAGCAAGCATCCGCGCGTGGTTCAGGTCGCGCAGGAAGAATCGGGGCTCGCGCACCGCGTGCGGACCGGGCGCACCGGCCGCTGTGAGGCGAGTCGATCCTCCCGCTTCGTCGTCATGGCCCAGGAGGATCCCGCCGGTCTCTAGTGTGCAGCCTCCCGCGGCTGCCTCGTTGAGCATCCCTCGGAGCACCAATCGGGGAACGACGATCGTCCAGGACTGTGGGCTCGTGTCGGTCACGGCTCGCAGCTCCAGCAGCCCTGTCGCGGTGGATGGGCCGGGTGCCAGTGCACCATGCCCAGGGTTGGGGGGTCGTAGGGCGCGGCGAGGTCATTCCCGGTCCGCAGCGCCAGGACGGCGTGTTCGCCGGGCAACCTCTGGTCACCGTGTCCGCTCGCCTCGAGCAGCGTCGCGACAGCGATCTTCGCGGCGAAGTCAGCGACCAACCGCAGGTCTGGCCCCACGGCGGTCATCGGCTTGTGCAGCACTCCGGTGCCGTAGTCGAGCTCCTGGTCGCCCTCGGCGTCGATAGCACCCTGCTCCGCCAGCGCCTGCCGCTGGCACATCAGACATCCGTGCCGGCGGCCAGGGCGAAGCCGCAGGACTTCGCCGACGCCGCCGTCGTCCAGGACGCAGACCAGGACCGCAGGGAGATGGGCACGGCGCGCGAGGTGGCTCACTGCACGCCGCGGGGCGATCCCGTCGGCCGCGCACACCACCAGATCGGCTCCCTCGAGCAGGGGGCGCAGGTGGTGCGCCTCCTCGACCACGTCGAGCGTGTGCCCGACGGCGCGCGTCTGCGGCCACCGTGCGTTGATGTGCTCGGCAAGGGCGCTGACCTTGGTCCTGCCCACGCTCTGCGGCCCGAGCACGTGACGAACCGTGTTGTGCCACAGCAGGCGGTCCGGATCGACGAGGTCGATCCGCCCGACGCCGTAGGCGGCCAAAGTCTCGCCGACCGCCCCGCCGATGCTGCCTGCACCCGCGAGAACCACACGGCGCGCCTGGAGGTCCGCTACCGGCCACTGCAGGGCGAGCCTGCCGATCCCTGTCACCTCGGGTTCGATCTCGACCGCAAGCGGCTGGGCGCCGACGTCGTCCACCGACCAGCCCGCATACGTCGGCACGCCGACGTCGGCCAGCTCCTTCGGCACGTTCGCGACCTGCGTCACGAGCGGGTAGGCGTTTCCGCGAGGGGCACGCGTGCCGTCGACAACCTCTTGGAATATGGCGAGCGGGAGCGCCGATCCCGGCCGGCGGGACATGTCGAAGTGGGCGAGGTGCACGTCAAGCGGGACGTCGCGCAACCACTGGCCGCGAACGGATCGGTCCGCCCGTGCCAGCGCGCTGAACGCGCGAAGGTCCGTCACGGGCAGGAGGTTCCCGTTGACCGACTCGACCGCGCTCGCCACGTAGATGTCGTCGGCCGACGAGTGAGTGAACGTCAGGTCGCCGCCGGCCACGGGTGAGTTCGCCATCTTCTCGATCGCCTCGCGGGTCAAAGCGACGAGCGCTCGGGGTCTAGCCATCGGTCGACCTCCGCGGTTTGGTGCCCGTCGCGCGGTTCGCCTCGACTGCGGCCCGCACGAGGTGGTCGCGACTGTCGTCCTCGACGATGCCGCGCTCGCTCATCGCCTCGACGACCCCCGCCTTCATGAGCGCGTACTCGATGTGCCAGCCGCACGCCTTGAGCAGCAGGTGGCTGACCCGGTCGGACGGCGTCCACGCCCCGTAGGACTGCATGAGGCAAAGCTGTCCGTGAGGAGCCACGTGCCACAGGTTCATGCTGCGTTCGACGAGCAGGGGCTCCGGGTCGACGGGGACGATTTCCGGTGGGACCACGGGGTGGGCTGCCGAGCACCGGACCTGCACCCGAAGGCCGCGCGGGAGCAGCTCGGTAAGGCCGTCGGGTCGGTCCCGCTGGAAGGGCCACAGCGGCAGGTCGCCGGTCCAGGCCCCTTGATGCGCGCCGTCGACGCCTGGAGGTGGCTCGAACGTGAGGTCGGGTGCCAGTGCGGCAACATCCGCGAGGTCCATCTGCAGCCGGCGCTGGTCGACGTCGGTCCAGTAGACGGGGTCGCTCGGCACGGAGCTCACCCCTGCGGTGTGTCCTTGACCGGCCGCGGGGTGGCGACCACGGCCGCGGCGGGGTTCTGGCCCGTCGGCGCCGGGAACTCGGGGCCGAACACCTCTCCCCACAGCGAGATGGCTCGGTGTGGGTCGTTGCTACGCACGGCCTGCAGTGCCCGGGTCGCGGTGTCGGCCGCGAGGCGCAGAAGATCCGCCACGGCATCGCTGTCCAGGTCCGCCTGGATCTCCCCGCAGACCTTGGCCGGGTCTTCCACCGTGCCGCCGTTCTCCAGGTGCCATGCGGCAGAGGAGAAGAACTGCGCGATCGCCGTCGGGCGGTTGCTGGCCGCCGGGAGGTGCTCGAGCGCGAGGACCTCCATCACGAGCGACTTGATCTTGGTGTGCTGCCCGGCTCCCCATGCCTTCAGCATCCGCACCGAACTCGCGAACTTGTCCCACTCGGCGTGACGCTTGGCGACCTGCTCGATGAGGTATTCCGGGTTGCTCGGGATCCAGGTCGCGGTCGCGGACTGCGGGATGAGGAGCATGCCGTCGCGGCGGAACGCGGGAACCACGTCCACCGTGAATGCTCCTGGGTCGTCGGGATCGTCGAGGAAACACTTCACGGCGTGGTTGCGCGGGGACGCCAGCCGGACCTGCTGGTCGAGCAGGCCGTTGGTCATCCCGAGCTGTTCGTTGATGCGGGAGCCCGTCTCGCCCAGGGCGTCGTCGGCGGAGGTCCCGGGCTGGCCCCAGTCGGTGTGGTCGTCGTCGCGGTAGATCGCGATCAGGTCGACGTCGTGGATCGGGTGCTTGTGCGTGCCCCTAGCGATCGCGCCGGAAGGCACGATCTCGATGATGTCGCCATAGGCGAGGAGCGCGTCCCGGAAGAGGTCGCGGCGACAGCGCGCCTCGGACACGTCGTCAGGGGAGGCGTCGACGGCATTGCGGAAGTCCTCGAACGCGCTGCTCACGTCCATGTGGGTGCTCCGATCGGCCCGCGGGTGGGGCCACTGGGTGGCACGTTACTCACTACCTCCGACATCGAGACAAGTACGGGTGCGCGCCGTGCGTGACGCCAGCGCCGTCGACGGAGGGCGACTACACGAAGGTGAAGGTCGGGAAGTACTCGCGGCCGTCGAAGTCGTAGACGGTCAGCGGGCCCGGGATGGTGTTCCACCGGTGGCCCAGGAACAGGGCCGCACCCGCGGGTGCGCTCATGAACAGGTGGACACCAGTGGCTCGTCGAGCCGACGCCCTGACCTGGTCGCGAGCGCTGTGAGCCCAGTTGACGAGCCACCCGTCGTCGGGCACCGATGATGGCCCGGGCCCACCTTCAGGAGTCAGGACCAGCAGGCGGGAGACAGGCAACCGGTGGTCGCGAAGGTAGTCCAGGACGTCGTCGCTGATGTCGTTGGACAGCGCTACCGCGACGGCCACCTCCTCGCCCTGCTGGACGTCGACCTTCGAGAGGGACGCCGTCGCCTCGGTGCTCGGCTGCGCCTCGGTCCGCCAGATGGTCCCGCGCTGGTCGGTCGACAGGACCCAGCGGCGCACGTCCGGCAGCTCGAAGCCGACTGCGAAGTTCACGGCCAGGCGCATGGCCCCGGTGACGTGGACGCGCCGCGTCGGGTATGCCTCGAACTGCTCTCGAACTCGCTGCAGGTCCGCGCGGAACAACCCGTTCCAGTCCTCGCCGTCCACGGTCCGGTACCGGGCGCGGGCCTCGGCACCCTCGAACCGGTCGACCCAGTCGAGACGGGCGTGCGCGTGGTGAGGGCTGCTCGGCCAGTCGATCGCGTCGACCGCCAGGACGAGCTCGGCGTCACCCGCGAACATGTCGCGCGCGGCCAGGTCGTCACGCAGCTGGTCGCGGGTCCGTGGTCCGACACCGTCGGTGACGAGCTCTCGAATGTAGGCGATTCCGAGCTCGACGGCCGCGTCGTCGGAGCGCAGGCCCGCGAGGCGCATCAGTGCGACGGCGTCCTCCCGGATCCCGGACTCGGGCCCGGACTGAACCCACCTCATGTCCAAGAGGAAGGCATAGAGCTCGTCCTCGCTGACGCCGAGGTGCGCGGCCCACCGCGACCTCGCCCGCCCCGCGTCGCTGCGCGCAGTCGCGGACCGCAGATCAGCTACCCGGATGCGCGCGTCCTTGTTGTCACGCAGTCGTCCCAGGATCGGGTTGCTGTTGTCGATCCCTCGGTTCGTGTAGAGCGTCAGCTCGAATGGCCGGTCTCCCTGACGGAGGTTCTGCCACGTCGCGTGGAAGTGCTGTAGAGGGCTGCGGCCGGCGGGCGTAACTGGAGTCGTCAACCACGTCTCGTCTACGCCTACCGACCCAGAGTTGGAGCTCTTGACCTGGAAGTAACGATCCGGCGAGTCATCGAGTCGCCGCACGACGACGTCGTCGAAGTGACCACCGGATGGGTCCTCGATGCTGATGGACGCCACGCCCGGATCAGTCACCGCGTCGCACGCGTACCGCCACGCCAACGCGTACTGATACTGGTCGCCACGGACGGCGGCGCTGCGCGCCGACAGACGCGCACCCGCCGTACGTCCAGCCGCGCGACGACGACTCGGGCCGACCTCGCTGGAAGCCATGCTCGACCTCGCCTCCGACAGCCGGCTCAGCCCGCCGGGCCGTCGTCACGGTCGAGCGGCAGGTACTGGATGGGGGTCGACCAACCATAGCCACCGCAGAGTGCAGTTCTTGGGACGTCTCGGTCGCTGCGCTTTGGGTCTGCTGCACGGACAGGTGACGCTGTCACCCACTCGTGCAGCAGCGCCTTCCGTAGAGGCCCCGACCTGTGGTGCCGAAGGGCGCCGCTGGTCAGGCGTCACCTGGCCGTGCAGCAGGAGATTCGGCCCCGTACCTAAGCAGGCTTTCGGCGAGCGCGGAGACGCCGATGAGCGTGCCGTTGTCTGCGTCGAACTGGAACAATGGGACGTTCGCTGCCTCCGCGAACTCGATGGCCGCGGGCGTGTACGGACCGCTGGAGAAGAACAGTGGCAGCCGCCCGTCGACCATCGCGGCTCCTGCAATCTCTCGTACGGCTGGCGCGCCTGTACTGCCGGTCTGGTGCTTGACCTGTGCAACGTGCGTTTGTGACGTGATGTCGATGCCACCGTCCTGGGAGTAGCGAGTCACCTGCACGTCCCGTAGGCCGAGGTAGGTCATCCACTCCGCGCACAGGAGCTCGGCGCCAGCGAACGAGACGCCGTAAGGCTGCGGAGCCGGTGGTGTCCTATTCGCGATCGCCTCTCGGGCTTGCGACATCTGTGGCGTCTCTGTGGCGAGCACTTGCCGCTCGGCGGCCGACGCGACCACCACTGCCATCGCGATCGAGACGAGCTCCTCGACCTCGGGCGTGGGGCGCGCGAACGCTGACCCGTACACCTCTTTGGACGCCACGGAGAGAAACTCGCGGTACGCCTCCATTGCGACGTGGTTCGTCTCGCCCCTGGTGTCCAGGATGGCTGCCCGTTCGTCCTCGGTCAGGGACTCGACGAATGCGTTCGCTGCCTGGACCATCACCTGCGTTCGGTGGTCGTTACCAGAGGTGGGCATGACGCAGTATGTGCGACCCACCGACGCGATCGCAATGACACCGGCTGCCGCCAGCGCGATCCGCTCACGCACGAAGGGCGCGGTCTCCTGTGCTCCCACGCCGGACAGGTCGACCTGCCGGGCGACATGCCGGAACGAGTTCATGACCGGGCGACTGAATCTGAGGATTCGGACAGGAACACGAGACGAACGGTCGTCTCACTCAGTTGTCCGCCCGCAGGTCACCGCCACGCCGCGTTGACAACTCCGCTGAGTTCCTAGAGCCGGTTGTCCGATTCGCGGCAGCGCACGGCGGATCCCTCGGTATCACGCGCGACACCTCGTTCCGCGCCGTCGGCGATGTGCGAGGGCGGCGCGCCGGTCCAAGGTCTGGAGGACCGACGGCGAGGGTCATGGAGGATGCGGCTATGAATCCGGACGAGTTCGTGTCTGCACTGGTGACTACGGTGTTCGATGCCGCAGTGCGGGACGTCGTCGAGGGGCTTGAGGCACGTCCGCCTGGGCGCAGGCCGCACGCTCGGTCGGTGGCCATGCACGAGTGGTTCGTGCGGCTGCCGGAGCGGGACCAGCGATTCGTCGTGGAAGCTGTCCGGGATGCGAGCCACAGCGCCCTCTTCGGGATGCTCTGCGTCCTCGACGGAGTGCGCCAGATAGATGATCCTCCGCACGTCGAGCTTGTCCTCACCGCGACCGACGAACAGGGCAGCCAGACTCTGAACGACGGCGAGGACCTGCACGACATCCTCAACGCCCACGTCCACCCGCCCTCCGAACCTTGGGCCAGCGAGTAGCGCGAAGCGGCCGGACGGAGCCAGCGTCACCGTGACGGGGTCGCTGGTCACGGCGTCGGGCGGCAGCGACTCACCTTGAGCGATCGGCATTCACCGCCGACGGCGGAAGTGATCGATCGGTGGTCGCTGGGGATTCGGACACGAAAGTGAGACGGCATCCGTCTCCCGCTCCTGTCACGGCGCAGGTCAGCGCGGCGGGCGACGGACAAGTTCGATGAGTTCCTACAGTGGCACTTCTGGCTGGTCCCATGACCTTCCTCGCCCAGGTCGTCTTCACGGGCGATCCCGTGTCGACGACACTGGCGACGTGGACGGTGCAGACGACGACAGACAGGGCGTGAGGCACCGCGACCCCGGGCTGACGGCTTACGAGCTCACCGCCGAGGACGTGCTCGTGACCTGCCCTTCCTGCCAGGGCTGCGCCAGGGTCGTCGTGACGTCACGGACCGACGAGTGGCTCGGGTCGTGGCCCCGCCGCCTCGTGTGCCCGCACTGCTCGTTGGTGCAGGAGCGTCCACCGCGGTCGGGGAGCGCGTGGGGTGGAGCGACCGACCCCTACTTCGGCGCTCCGCTGTGGCTGCAGGGTCCGTGCTGCGGCGGGCGGGTGCTGTGGGCCTACAACGAACGCCATCTCAGCGTGCTCCGCGCCCACGTCGCCGCGAAGCTGCGCGAGCGCCACCCGGACGACCTCGGCCCCTCGAGCATGCTCGAGCGCCTGCCGTCGTGGATCACCTCGGCGCAGCACCGCGAGGAGGTGGTGCGGACGATCGACCGTCTGCAGCGGCGTGTGCCTCCGAGGACTCGGACAGGCACGTGAGTCGGGTCCCTGCACGGCGACGAACCTGATCGATCAGCACGACTCCTCGACGACCAGCAGCGTGCGGCGCTGGTCGTCGCGGAACTCCCCCGTATCGAAGTCGGTGAAGTCGCCGGGATCACGAACCGCAGGCTCCTCGAGGTAGCGGCTCATCCGCTGCCACAACGCGTCCCGATCGGCCGGCTCGACCTCCGTCGGCGCATGTGGTCCGTAGAACAGCAGGACCCGGACCTCGGGCGAACCCAACAGGCGCCTCACCCGCTTGTCCGTGCACAGCCCGCCACGGCGCCGCCACCGCGTCCCGGCGGCATCGAGCCACACCCCGTCACGAATCGGCGACGGCCATTCACCGCCGTGTCCGGCAGGACTCGGCTCCGGGCGGTCGCTCTGCCCCGCCCGGCGCTCTCGCCGTTCCGGTCCCCTGCTCACCCCGCCATCGTGCCCACCCACGACCGACGTTCACCAGCGGGCCACCTGGATCAGGGAACAGGCACTCGCGGGGAGGTTCTGAGGATTCGGACAGGAAGCTGAGACGTCCGTCGTCTCACCCATCTGTCCACCCGCAGGTCATGACCACGCCACGCGGACAACTCCGCTGAGCTCCTACACCCCCTGTGGGATCTCATCTGAGTTGTCCCGATCTCACGGAGATGCCCACGGCGTGTCCCGATCTCACCTACTTGCCCCGGGAAGAGGCTCGAGGGCGTGGAGCTGAGCGTGGCTCGCGCCACGTACGTGGCTGCCGCCGGGGGCGAGCTCGGCGGCTCGACCCGAGCTAGTCCGCGCCGCCGTAGCCGTAGCGCTCCCACGCGGCCGTGCGCTCGGCGCCGCTCAGCCACACCACCCGGTAGCGGATCTCAGCCCTGGCCTCTCGAAAGTCGTCTGCCTCACCGCTCCGTACAGCCCGGAGCCAGCCGTTGCCGGCTGGATCCTCGATGATCCCGTCGCTCATCTGCGTGACGTCGTACGAGTGGGATCCGTCGACCATCGTCTGCATCCACTCGACGACCTCCTTCGGCATCGCCCACTCACGCCACCACAGGTGGCCGCGCACGAGACGGCTCGAGCGGTCCACCCGAAAGGCGATGTAGCCGACCGTCCTGCTCCCACACATCAGACGGGCGACTGAATTGCGGAAGGCGTCCAGCGATGGGTCGGCGGGCAGCGGGCCGCCGAAAGGTGGCTTCCACGGCGTCACGAGTGCTCCGAGCTGACGGCGCCGCCAAGACCTGTTGACGCAGCGGCGGATCGAGTCCCCGACCAGTGCGCGTCGCACGCGCACAGGCGGCGTCGATTCCTCACGATGATCAGCATGACGCGGACGGCGCGCCGGCGCGCCTACCGCTGAGGATCCGGACACGAAGGTGGGACAGCGGCCGTCTCACGCTCCTGTCAGGGCGCAGGTCACGACATCGGGCGGTGGACAAGTCTGGCGCGTTCCTACAGACGGCGGCGCCCGAGTGACGCTGTAGGAAGCCGCGATGACCCGGCGCGTTGCGTGCCTCGGCGACCGGATGGTGGCACTCAGCGTCTGCGGCCGGTCAGGTGGACGCTGCGCGCGCAGGACGCGCGACGACGCCAGACTGGCGCGGTGCCGAGCCGCCGTCGCACCCGTGTCCTGCTGATCGTCCTGACGGGGACGATCGTCGTCCTCGCGCTCGGGGCCGCGCTCGTCGAACGCGGCCTGGTGTGGCCGAACCGTCTGTTCGCGGCGCGCTACGACGTGCGGGGGGTCGACGTCTCGGCGTGGCAGGGAACCGTCGACTGGCCGACGATCGCCCGGCAGGACGTCGACTTCGCGTACGTGAAGGCCACCGAGGGCTCGTCGTTCGTCGACCGGGAGTTCGAGGCGAACCTGCGCGGGGCGCGGGAGGCCGGGCTGCTGGTCGGTGCGTACCACTTCTTCAGCTTCGAGAGCAGCGGCAGGGCGCAGGCGGAGCACGTGCTCGCGACGGTGCCGGACGACGAGGACCTGCTGCCCGTCGCGATCGACGTCGAGTACTACGGGACGTTCCACGCCCACCCCCCGGACGCGTCGCAGGTCCGCCCGGAGCTGACCGCGCTCATCGAGACCCTGCGTGACCACGGCATCGAGCCGGTCGTCTACGCGACCTCCAGCGCGTACGACCGGTACGTCGCCGGTCACTTCCCGGGCACGCCCATCTGGATCCGGTCCGTCGCCGTGCCGCCCACCCTGTCGGACGACCGGGCGTGGACCTTCTGGCAGTACTCGAACCGGGACCGCCTCGACGGGTACGACGGCGAGGAGTCGTTCATCGACATGAACGTCTTCGACGGCGACCTCGACGACCTGCGCGCCCTGCGGTAGGTCTGGCGGAGGGAGCGGACGGTCATCACCGCGGCCCACCCGGAGCACGGCATGAGTGGACGCGCGCGGACTACTTGTCGGAGACCGACACCGCGGGCATACCCCGCTCGGCCCGAGCGCGATCGACCAGCTCCTGCACGATTCTCGTCTTCGCAGCGTTGTACGCACCGAGCCCGGCGGACGCATCCTCGACGGCCAGGCGCTTCACCTCTTGGTAGCGGAGAGCATCCGTGGGATGCGCCAGCAGCCAGTCGCGGAAGAGACGCTGATTCACCTCATTCCATACCGCCGAGGCGAAGAAGTGAGCGATGTGAGTCCGGGTGCCATCCCGCTCGCGGAGCATCACGTCGTGCGTTCGTACGCTGCTGCCAGTTCGCCAGCCATCGCCCTCCAGCGCTGGCCGGTGTCGCTGGAAGTCGCGAGCGTCCTCGATGCGAACAGCAAGGTCGATGATCGGCTTGGATGACAGCCCCGGGATGGCGGTGGACCCGATGTGCTCGACGGTCCACTGCGGGTTGCCTACCTGCTTGAGGGATTCAGCCGCGGCCCTGAACCGGTCAGGCCATGACGGGTCGTAGGGCACAAGCACAGCCTGGACCCTACTGAATGCAGCCAGACATCCGGACCGCAGCCTGTTCGCCTCCGGGTGGGAACGCGCAACGCCCCAGCAAGCAGCTCATGGCCGCGATGGCCGTCGACACCCGGTCCGAGCTTCCCGGACTCTCGCTGAGGATTCGGACAGGTAGGTGAGACGCCACCCGTCTCACCTACCTGTCCGGCCACAGGTCACAGCGTCGGTGTCCGGACAACTCCGACGAGTTACTGCGACACGCGACTCGAACGCCTGCGGGCAAAGCCCGTAGGTTGCGACGCATGCGCTTCGAGGTGGACGCGATCCTGTTCGACATCGACGGGACGTTGGTCGACTCGACCGCGGCGGTCGGGCGCTCGTGGCGGGCATGGTCCGCGGGCCGCGGGATCGACGCCTCGAAGGTCCTCGCGGTCTGTCACGGGCGCCGCTCGGAGGACACGGTGGCCGAGTTCCTGCCCAGCGACCAGTGCGCCGCGGCGGTCGCTGAGCTCGAGCGGCTGGAGATGGCGGACCTCGATGAGGTGATCGCGCTCCCCGCCACGCGAGACGTCTTGTCGCGCCTCCCTTCCGATCGGTGGGCCGCGGTGACGTCGGGGTCGCAGCTGCTGATGCGTGCGCGGCTGGCCGCCGCCGGGCTGCCGGTGCCCGACGTGCTGGTCGCGGCAGAGGATGTCCGGCTGGGCAAGCCTGACCCGCAGGGATACCTGGACGCGGCCCGCCGGCTCGGCTTCAACCCTCGCCGGTGCCTCGTCGTGGAAGACGCACCAGCCGGCCTGGAGGCGGGACGTGCAGCAGGCGCGCACGTGCTCGGGGTGGCCACCACCCACCCGGTCAGCGACCTGAGCGCGGCGCACGTGGTCGTGCCCGACCTCGCGGCCTGCATCGTCGAGATGACTGTCGAGGGCCTGGTCATCAGCACGGCAGGCTGAGTCGACAGTACCTTCAGCGCTTCACTACCGGCCCTGACGTGTCCGCGCGCCACTGAGGATCTGGACGGGTCCTGCGACCCCCTCTGCGCGCTCGCCTCCTCGTGTCGATCAGCTGCGCCGCATGCCGAGGCGCAGCTGTTCGGACAGCTCGTGGAGGGAGCCCGCCGTGAAGGTCGGGTTCGCAGCCCGCCGGGGCACGCCGGCCCTTGCGGTTGATCCATGCCGTAGCCATCCCGAGCACCCGGGCACCACCGATGTCGGCGGACGGCGAGTCCCCGACGTGCAGGACCTCGTCGGGTCGCAGGCCCAGGGCGTCCAGGGCGAGCTCGAACGGTTCTGGGCGAGGCTTGTAGGCGCGGGCGTCCTCGCTCGTGACGACGGCGTCCACCGGCAGGTGGTGCAGGTCCAGCACCGCCTGCACGTCGTCCCGGTCGATGTTGGAGACCACGCACACGGGTACCCCGACCTGCTGCAGGAACGGCAGGCTGTCGGCGAAGACGGCAGGACGACGCCAGAACTCGAACTGGGGACGACAGAGGTCCTCCGCGTCGCCGCGCACGTCGAAGTGCTGCATCGTCTCCGCGAGCGTCTCGTGGCTGAGGGCCCGCTGCAGACGGAACGCGTCCCCGTGGGCTGCGCGGCAGGCCTCGCCGAACCGACGCCCCCACTCCTTCGCGACGACGCCGGGCTCGACACCGGCGAGCCCTGCGACGTGGGCGCAGATCGGCGCCAACACCTCGTCGTCCTCGCACACGAGGGTGCCGTACATGTCGAGGAGGAGGCCGCGGTACATGGGCCGCACGAGAGCGAGGCCCCGCCCTCGGCCCAGTCATACCGTCTCCTCGGCGCCGCGGCGCCTCGGCCGCGTGGGCGGGCGCAGCGTCACCCGCTTCGCGAGTCCTCGAGGTCGACTCCTGGAACGATGGGCAGGTGCCGCAGCCGCTCGCCGTCCCGGTCAGGACCCGCGAGTCGGTCAGCCGATGCCCGTTCCAGGCCGGAGAGGCTGACGCGATGCTCGACACGACGCCGGACCCGCTGAATCCCCCGGTCGTCGGGCACTCCAGTGCCCCTCCCCACCACGATGCCGGCACGGGTGCTCGGTGAGGGACGCGCGACGTCCGGTGATCGCCGCCGGGCGACGGCACTCCGTGGGCGTGCGCGTGGACGGATCCGTCGTTGCCGCGGGCGCCCCCGGATCGCTGGAGTGCTCCGTCGGTGCGTGGTCCGACATCGTGTCGGTCGCGGTCGGCAACGTGCACACGGCACCGAACACGGGACGCTCGCACACTGTGGGCCTGCGTACCGACGGGACGGTTGTCGCGGTCGGTTGGGACAAGGACGGCCAGTGTGACGTCGCCGGCTGGGCGGACGTGGTGTTCGTCGCCGCCGGCTGGCGGCGCACGCTGGGCGTCCGTGCGAGTGGCACCGTGCTCGCCGCGGGTCGCGCGCGCGAAGGCGCGTGCCAGGTCGATGAGTGGGAGGAGATCGTCGCCGCCGCGGCGGGAGACTGGCATTCCGTGGGCCTGCGGGCAGATGGCACGGTCACTGCCGTGGGGAACAACCGCAGAGGACAGTGCGAGGTCAGCGGATGGCGCGGCATCACCTCGGTCTCGGCCGGCTACCTGCACACCGTCGCCGTCACCGGGACGGGCCGGGTGCACGCCGCCGGCGACCGCAGTGCCGGCGCCGCGGAGGTGATGGACTGGCGCGACGTGGTCGCGGTGTCGGCGGGCAGCCACCACACCGCAGGGGTCGACACCCGAGGACGGGTCGTGGCCGCCGGGGACAACAGCCACGGGCAGTGCGACACCGCCTCCTGGCGTGACGTGGTGGCCGTCGCGGCCGGGTCGACGCACACCATCGGCCTACGAGCGGATGGGACTGTCCTCGCCGCCGGCGACAACGATGGCGGCCGGTGCGATGTCGCGGGCTGGCACGTCCGGGCTCGGTGAGCGAACCGGGCCCTGCTGCGCGCTAGTCGTCCCACGAGCGGCCGTGCCACCACCCGTCACCGGGGCTGAGCGACCACGTCGGGACGGTCGCCGCCTCGAAGCGTGCGTCGAGCGGGCGGACGGCGGCCGAGACGCGCCGGCCCCGTCGTCCGCCCCGGCGGATCACCGCCTCCAGGCGGTCGCGCGCCTCGAGCCCGAAGTACCCGCCGCAGGCGGGGCACTCGCACTCGAACGGCGCGGTCGGCGCGGCGCTCTCGGCGAGGTGGACCAGCTTGGTCCAGGCGTCGAGGTACTCCTTGACCGCGCTGGGGCGGCGGGGGCGCCGCGGACGGCGCTGGGGCGCGCTCAACGCGCGGAGGGCGCTCCGATCGGGAGGCGCCGCGGATCGTGATTCATGTGGGACGCCGTGACGTGGCGTGGCCGGTGCGTGCCGGATGGGGCAGCGTCACCGTAGCGGATGGTCGGCGGCCCCGGGCGGCTCCAGCGCGGGTTCGAGGTCGAGACCGTCGTGGCGCAGTGCGTCGGCGAGATCCGACGAGTCCTCACGGGAGCTCCGCTGGATCAGTCGAACTCCACCGCCGTGTCCCGGGGGTACTGGCCGCCGGCGAGCTTCACCAGCTGCGCGTGCGCGTACTCGCAGACGAGCGCGTGGCGGTACACCATGCGCGGCACGTCGACGTTCGAGTCCATCCACAGGCTCATGCCGGCGAGCTTCCAGTGCCGGAAGGCGTCGTCGCCGGTGATGACGGCGAGGATCTCGAGGAAGGAGTCGTCGAATCGCATCGAGTGCACCGCTCGGCGGTACTCCTCCGAGCTGAGCGCCAGCGAGAACGGGATGTTCATGAAGCACAGCGCCGTCTGGATGTCGAGGCGGACCAGTCGCCGGCGGTGCCGCTCGGCGTCGAGCGGCGGGATGTCGAGCTGACGGAAGTCGAGCGGGTCACGGGCGACGAGCGGCACGACGTCCAGCGCGATGAGCACGTCGTACACGTTGACGTCGTGCTCGACGACGGCCTGGTCGCCCAGCTCGGACAACGACTCGGGACGCAGCGTGACGGGCTCGATGCCCACCGGGGTGTTGCGGATGATGAAGTTCACCAGGTTCGTCTCGATGACGAAGTGGCGCAGCAGCAGGTCCACGGCGTCGGGTGACACGCACCGCCGCAGGAACCAGACGCAGAGGAAGTCCATCGTCCCCAGCGGCATCCACCGGAAGGGCAGGACGCGCTTCAGCACGCGGATGATCGTGACGAGCACCCGCGAGAGCACCATCGCGATCGGGTAGAGCCAGCGCCGGGACGGACGTCGCTGGTCGTCGATGATCTGCCGGACCACCGACCGGTCGAGCGGGACCGAGGGGTCGGCGAAGATCGCCTCCCACATGCTCGGGTCGGAGCGGACGAACTCCGCCACGTCAGCGATCCAGCTCTTCGAGCTGCAGCGCGTAGAGCCGGGCGACGACCTGCGCGCACCGCACGATCTCGTCGGCGGTCGCGTCGTCGATGAGGCCGGACGTCAGGATCGCCTCCATGTCACCGGTGTGCGCGCCGTCCGCCTCCTGGTGGTACGTCATGAAGTGGACCTGGTTGTCGGCGAGGCCGAGCACCTCCTGGAACCGGGCCGCCCACTGCGCCGCGCGGCGAGCGCCCAGGCCCTCGATGACGAACATCGCCCCGAACAGACCCGCAGGGTTCGGCTTGCTCGCATAGGTGAAGAGGTAGCCCGAGAGGGCCTCCGAGCCGACGTTCTTGCGACCGGCACGCAGCTCCTGGCGCGACCCACCGAGCGCGACGTAGTCGGCCTCGAGCAGGAAGTGGTCCCGGTGCTCCTCCTCGGCGTGCTTGATCGCCGCCGCGCGCAGCTCGAAGTGGTCGATGTCGAAGTTCGAGGCCGCACGCGCGATCCACAGCGAGCCGTCGATGACCTGCTGGCGCAGGTTGAACAGCAGCCGCATGTAGTCCTCGAGCGTGACGGTGCCGTCGTCGAGGCGCTGCAGCACGGGCACCTTGGCCAGGTGGTCCTCGAGCTCGAGCCAGACGTCGCCGAGGCGCTCGAGGAGCGAGGCGCCCGCGGGGTCGGTCCCGTCGGCCGTCGAGGGGACGGTCGAGGTGGCACTGGTCATGACGATGCTCCTTGCGGGCGGGTCGGGGCGACGACGGTGAGCTGGGCGAAGGCGAACGAGAAGCGGCCGGACTCCGGCACGGCGAGCAGGACGGTCTCCCCCGGCTGGAACCGACCCGTGCGCACCGCCTCCTCCAGTGCGATGAAGATGCTGGCCGACCCGGTGTTGCCGCGGGTCTCGAGGTTGGAGAACCACCGGTCGGTGTCGAGGGAGGGGATGCGACGACGCAGCGCGTCGAACGCGACGTCCCGGAAGACGTTGGTGCTGTAGTGGCAGATGACGTGGTCGAGGTGGCGGACGTCGACCAGCCCGATGTCCACGAGCTCCTCGAACTGCGCGATCCCGGCCTGCGCGAGGTCGTCGAGCATGCCGACGTCCTGCCGCAGGACGAACATCCCTGCGGCCTGCGCGTCCGCGAGGGCGACGTCCTGCCAGGTGCCGCCGACGTGGGTCTCGTCACCGCTCATGCCGGCGCGCATGCACACGGCGTGGTCGTGAGCGAGCGACACCTGACGGATCCAGTCGACCCGGAACGAGAGCCTCGTGGGGTGCGGCTGGAACTCGACGACGACGGCCCCCGCCCCGTCGGAGAGCATCCACCGCAGGAAGTGCGCGTCCATGCCGGCGCGGACCCCCTCGTACCGACGCTGCCGCAGGCTGCGGCTCGGCAGCTCGGAGGCCACGACCGCCCCGCGCGGGTGGTCGCCGAGCCGGACCTTGCTGACCACTGCATCCAGCGCTGCCATGCTCGAGGCGCAGACGCCCGACGCGGACAGCAGCTGCATCGGTCCGCCGCCGAGCCGACCGTGCACCATGTTGGCGAAGCCGGGCACGAGCACGTCGCCCATGGTCGTCGCGGTCGCCAGCATCCTCAGGTCTGATGCCTGGATGCCGCGATCATCGAGCGCCGCGTCGAGCGCCTTGACCGCGAGCTCCTCGTTGAGCTCGGTGGGTTCGCCCTGCTCGTCCAGGGCGTAGTGCCGCTGCCTGATGCCGTTGGACGCCAGGATGCTGCCGCGGATGCGTGCGGTGACGGCATCGTCTCCACCGAGCCGAGCCGCCATGCCGTCGTTGTCCACCGGAGGACCGGGCAGGTAGCGACCGAAGCCCGTCAGGTACGCGCGCGCGGTCGTCATGGCGGGAGCCTAGGTGCGGAGCACCACTGCGGGGGCCCGCTGCCCGGGTGACGCGTCAGGGCGTCAGGACGTCGGTGGCGCGCCGCGCGTCCGTGCCTGATAGCGCTCGGGAGCCTGGACAAGGGGGCGGACCGCCGGGCCGCGCGGAGTGCGACGCGTGGACCGTCAGGACCGAGGGGTGTCGCACGTCTCATAGCCTCGTTCGCGTCGCAGGCGACAGGCTGACCCGATGAGCACACCCGACGCGTCGGACGGCCTGGCCGAACAGCTCGCCAAGCTGTTCGTCAGGTACGACCCGCTGGAGCCGTGGTTGACCGAGAGCAACTACGACGACTCCTACTGGGACAAGGAAGCGCTCATGCTCGCGGGTCGGCTCGCCGACGCCCGCTCGGTCGGTGACGTGCGCGATCTCATCCTCGCGGTGCTCTCCGTGCCCTTCCCGAGCTCGCGCGTCGATGGCGGGTTGCTTCGTGGCGACAACATCGACGCCCTTGCCGAGGCGTCATGGCACCTCCTCTGCTTCCGCTCCGACATGTGACGGACCCCGCGCGTCCACAGTGCCGCCCCACCCCGCACCTCATCGTTTGTGTCGATCGCACGCCCCACGACCCCGTGCCAGAGTTGGCCGAACGAGTCGCGTGAACGTTCACAACGACGTGGAGTCGCGCCGCGCGGCCAGCTCCAGGAGGCAGACGACATGCACCGAATGGCCCGACCGCTGCTGCTCGCCGTCACGCTCTGCGTCGCACTGGCCGGAGGGGTCGCGACCCAGTCCGCGCCTGCCTCCGCCGAGAGCAACGGGGGCACCCGCGTGATGCCCCTGGGCGACTCGATCACGGAGGGCATCGGCATGTCCGGAGGCGGCGGCTACCGCGTCGGCCTCTGGCAGCGCCTCGCCCAGGGCGGCTACACCACGGACTTCGTCGGGTCGGGCTTCAACGGGCCGTCGAGCCTGTGGGACCACGACCACGAGGGGCACTCCGGCTGGAGGATCGACCAGATCGACGCCAACGTCGTCAACTGGGTGCGCACGTACCAGCCGCGCAGCGTGCTGCTGCACATCGGCACCAACGACATCAGCCAGAACCGCGACCTGGCGAACGCACCGAACCGGCTCGCGGGGGTCATCGACAAGATCACCAGCACGTCGCCGCAGACCGACGTCTTCGTCGCGACCCTCATCCCGGTCTCGTACGCGGACTCGCAGGTGCGGGCCTACAACTCCGCCATCCCCGGCATCGTGTCGAGCAGGGCCGCGGCCGGCAAGCGCGTGCACCTCGTCGACATGTACCGGGCGGTCAGCCTCTCCGACCTGCCCGACGGCGTGCACCCCAACGCGAGCGGCTACGACAAGATGGCGGCCGTCTGGTACGCCGCACTGCGCGCCGTGCCGGGGAGCATCGGCAACCCGTCCGGGGGCACGACCCCCACTCCCACTCCCACGCCGACCCCTACCCCGACGCCCAGCCCGACCTCCAACCCCGGCCCGGTGGACACCTCGGCCTGGTACACGCTCGTCAACCGCAACAGCGGCAAGGCCATCGACGTGTACAACCTGTCCACCGCGGACGGCGCGCGCATCACCCAGTGGTCCCGCAACGGCGGCAACCAGCAGCAGTGGCAGTTCGTCAGCACGGGCAACGGCTACTACCAGCTGAAGTCGCGGCTGTCGGGCAAGGTCCTCGACGTCAGCGGGAACTCGACCGCCGACGGCGCGGCGATCCAGCAGTACGGCCCCCACGGCGGCAACAACCAGCAGTTCAGCATCCAGACGATCGACGGGTACGTCCAGCTGATCAACCGGAACAGCGGCAAGGCCGTCGAGGTGCAGGGCGCCGCCACCAGCGACGGTGGGAACATCGTCCAGTACTCCGACTGGAACGGCACCAACCAGCAGTGGCAGCTGCTCAAGGTGGGCTGAGCCTGCGCGTCACCGAGTCCCGGGCGATCTGCGCCCCGGTACCCGCCCATGCCGGGCGCCGCCGCTGCTAGGTTGCCCGGTCATGCAGCACGTCGACTGGTCGGTCCTGGAGCACTCGCACGGTCCGGCGACCGACACCCCGGGCCACCTCCACGCCCTCGAGCACAGTCCCAGCGAGGCCGCCCGCGAGGCGGCCGTGGGGCATCTCTGGAGCTCGATCCTCCACCAGGGGGCGGTGCTCAGCGCCGGCCCGCCGGCCATCCGGGTGGTGACGACGCTGCTGGCGGAGGGACGGGCGCACCCGGACACCGTCGAGGGGATCGTGGGGTTCCTCGAGAGCACCGCGTGGTGCATGGACGACTGGATCCAGCAGGGCTCCCAGGCGCGGATGCTCCCGCTCGTGGTCGACGCCCTGGTGGAGGGGTACCCGGCGGTCAGGACGCTGGTGGAGACCTCCTTACCCGACGACGCCTACCTGTACGCGAGGCTGCTCGGGGCGATCGCCCTCCTGCCGCCCCTCGCGGACCGGCGCGAGGAGGCCGCCGCCCTCGTCCGCACGGCGATGGACCGCAGCACCGAGCCCCGGCAGGAGTTCGTCGACATCCTCGCGGATCTCGGTGCGGACGTGCGTGACCTCCTCGACGACCCGGACCCCGTCGCCCGGGCTCGGGCCGCGCTCGTCCACCAGGACGACCCGCAAGCCCGGCAGGTGATCCTCGACCTGCTGGGCGGCCCACCGGTCGAGCGCCTCCCCACCGCCCGGCTCGTGCTCGCGGCGCTCCGGTTCCGCCCGAGCTCCGAGGAGATCGCCCCGGCGGCGTGCGACTTCGTCAGGAACAACTCCTACGTCGTGGTGGACGGCTGGGGCGCCGTGACCCGCTTCGCCTTCCCGGAGCCGCACGGCCCGGACCACCCCCTGAGCGACTCCCAGCGGGCCCTGCTCGAGGCCCTCGTCGAGACCGACCGTGTCTGGTCGTCCGGGGACGACGAGGCGCGCCGGGTCCTCGAGGACTGCGGCCTCCCCCGGGACCGGGAGGAGTGCCGCGCGCTCGTGACATGACACCCCTGTCCGCGTCGTGGCTCGCTGATACTGAGGAGCCGGTGCCGGACCACGCGACCGGTGGGTCCGACGACGAGGTCCCCGTGGCCGACGCACCCGGGCCGTTCGAGCCTCGTCCCTCCGGGGCGTACCTGATCGGCGGCGAGGCCCGGCGGACGATCTCGACGAGCTCGGCGTGCCCTCGCCCGCCGCGTACGCGGCGGATCCCCCGACGGCTCCGCTGACACCGTGCGGCCTCGTCGACGTCGAATCATCTTTGCGCCTCCACCAACCACGGATAGCCTCCCGCGGTGCTCATCGTCCCCCGCTCCCGGCTGACCGACCCGGACCGGGAGGTGCGCGTCGAGGCCGTCCGCGCGCTCATCACACTCGTCGGCTACGGCGACGACGAGGCACGCGAGATGCTGCGGGAGATGGTGACGCACTACCGCGACTTCGACGCCGAGATCCTCGGGTGGGCGGTCACCTGCGTGGGGGAGTTCGGTGACGAGGAACTGTCCGGGCCCTTGCTGGCGGCTCTGACCGACCGGGACCACGGCAGCGAGTACTGGGCGGCGGTGGCCTGCGGACGGTTGGGCATCCGAGCGGCCGAGCCGCTGCTGATCCCCCTCCTCGACCACCCGCTCGGGTGGCTTCGCGGTGACGTCTGCCGCGCCCTCGGTGAGATCGGCGCCACGACCGCGGTCCACACCCTGGTCGCGTGCCTGGACGACCCGGAGGAGTACGTCCGGCAGACAGCCGCCGAGGCGCTGACCGAGCTCCGGACCGCCGAGGCGGTCGAGGGGCTGTTCTCGGCCCTCCACGCCCGCCGCCACCGTCGCCTCCACTACCTCGCTGAGGCGCTGGCGAGGTGCGGCCCGGACACCCACGACCGACTCCTCGACGCCACCGCGTGCGAGGACCCGGAGATCCGCTTCTGGGCGGCGAGAGCTCTCGGTCAGGCCAGGGCGCTCGGGACGATCGAGGACGCACGCGTCGAGCAGGTGCTGACCCTACTGACCGACGACCACGCGACGACTCCGACGGGCGCGAAGGTGAGCACGGCGGCCAGGAGGGCTCTGAAGCCGCCGCGACGGCGCCGCGAGGACTCCCATGTCCCCGATCTCTCCTGACGTCAGTCCTGGGTCGGGACGCCGTTCCCAACGGCGGGAGGGTGGGTGCGGTCGTACTGGGCGATGAACCGCCCGAGCTCACCCGTGTTGCGCCAACCCACCCAGGCGTTGAGCACGAGGCTGAGCGCGATCAACCACCAGTAGCCGAGCCCATCACCGATCGTCATCCAGATGGCCGCGATGACGCCGGCGACGGCGACTGCTGTGACGGCGGCACGGTAGGCCACCGTGTGCCGGACGAGCCAGAGCTGATGGCGCGTAGGTGGCACATCGCGATCCGCGGGCATGGTCCGATCATCGAACCACCCGGGTCTGTTCTGGTCGACACCGATGCGGGCGCACGTCGCCTACGAGAGGCGCAGCTGCGACCACAGGCCGTGGAGGGAACTCGCCGTGAAAGCCGGTTTGCAGCCGGTTGGCGCTTGCCGGCCCTCGCGGTTGATCCACGCCGTGTCGATCCCGAGCGCACCGGCGCCGCCGTCGGCAGACGCCGAGTCCCCCACGTGCAGGACCTCGTCGACCTGCATCCCCAGAGCGCTCAGGGCGAGCTCGAAGGTACTCGGTCGGGCTCTCGGCGAGGCGGCCAAGGCGTGGGGGCGGTGTCGGCGATACGGAACCCTCCGTCGGGCTCGCATCGCTCCTGCACACGCTGCCGGTTCGAGTCGCGATCACGCGCCCAGGCCGTGATCGCGGGCCGTCGCCACGGCCGCGGCCCGGTCTCGCAGGTGCAGCTTGGTGAGGATGCTGGCGACGTTGTTGCGGACGGTCTTCTCCGCGAGGTGCAGGCTCTCGCCGATGCTGCGGTTGTCCAGACCGGTCGCGACCAGTCCGAGGATCTCCGTCTCACGGGTCGTCAGCTCGGGGAACGGGCGCGGCGCCTGCTGGTCGCGTCGTGCCGCGAGCTCGGTGACACGACGCCCGACCCTGTCGCCGAAAACGGTTCCTCCGGCGGCGACCGTCTCGATCGCTCGAACGATCTCGTCGCGGTCGGCACCCTTGAGCAGGTAGCCCCGCGCTCCTGCGCGCAGGGCCCCGAGAACGGAGTCGTCCTGCTCGCTCATCGTCAGCACGATGCAGGCGGGGCGGTCGCCCGCGGCCACGAGTCGGTCCACAGCGGTGACCCCGTCGAGGGTGGGCATCGCCAGGTCGGTGAGCACGACGTCCGGATCGTGCGCGCGGACCAGGCGGAGCAGGTGGTCGCCGTCGGTGGCCTCGCCGACGATGACGACGCGCTCGACGTCGTCGAGCGCCGCGCTCAGCCCGTACCGGAACATCGGGTGGTCGTCGGCGATCACCACCCGCACCACCTCGCCCGGTGCCGGCGTCACGCGCGACTTCCGACCGGGATCCGCAGCGTCACGGTGGTACCCGCACCGTCCGTGTCGATGTCGATGTGCCCCCCGACTGCGCGAGCCCGCTCGCGCATCGACGCAACCCCGATCCCGGTCTCGGCCGGAGCTACTCCTCGCCGGCCGTCGTCGACGACCTTGGCGACCACCTCGTCGGCCTGCACGCCCACGTCCACCGCGATGCCGTCCGCATCCGCATGACGCAACGCGTTCGTCATCGCCTCGGACACCACCCGGTACACGGCGTCCTCGACGTCAGCGCTCAGGGGCGGCAGGGCGCAGACGGAGACGTGCACGGGGACGGTCGAGGGTGCCGTCCGTGCACGTCGTCGCAACGCCGCCTCGAGGTCTCCCACGACGAGGTCGGCGGGCCGCAGGTCGTCGAGCACTCGGCGCACCTCGAGCACCGCGCGTTCGACCTCGTGCGCGAGCACCGCCGTGATGTCACGCGCTCGCTCGACCTGCTCCGCATCGAGTGCGTCCGCGGCCCCGCGCAGGCCGAGGCCGATGCCGGTCAGCGACGGTCCGAGCTCGTCGTGCAGATCGCGTCGGATCCGGTCCCGCTCCCCGGCCGTCGCCGCCAGCACGGCGTCCCGTTGCGTCTGGAGCAGGTCGGCGAGCCCGACCGCCTGTGACAGGAGCGCGAGCTGTGGGGCGACGGCCCCGAACAGATCGGCATCCCGCCGGGAGAAAGGCTCGCCGGGCCTGCGCGGGACGAGGCCGATCTCGCCGACGTGCGATCCGGCGACAACGAGCGGGGCACGCATGCTCACCGGCTCGACGGCGCCGACGCGAGCGCGCTCTGTCGAGTCGGGCCCGAACAGCACCGCTCCACGCGCCCGAAAAGTGGCCGCGACCCGGCCGAGGGACTCTTCCAGCAGCCGGGACGCGTCGGCATCGGCCACGGTCCTGCCGAGGTCGGCCACGGCACCCGCCGGGTCGGTGCGGGTCCCGTACAGGAATCGGCCGACGATCCGCTCGACCCTCTCGCGGAGCGGCAGGAGCCCGACGGACAGGACGGCCGTCGCGATCACCGCGGGAACCACGGCGCCTGTCAGCTGTGCGCCGGCCCACGCCGTCGCCGCCAGGTAGACCGCGGTTGCGAAGACCGTCAGGACGACGTACGTGACGGTCCGCGGGAGTGCGGTCTCGATGCCCAGCAAGCGGTACCGCAGCACCCCGACCGCGATCGCGGCGGGCAGGAGCGGAACGGCGATCGACTGGAGCCAGAGCGCGACGGTCGACTCACCCAGGAACATCGTGGCGAGAAGAAACGCCACCGACAGGAGCAACCAGGCCAGCTGTTGGCGCTCGGGGTACGCAGCGCGAGTCAGCCGGACCACGCACAGCACCCAGCCGAGAACGACTCCGCCGAAGTAGATGCCCGCCGGCAGCAGCAGGACCCATGCCGGGGCGACGTCGGAGGCGTCACCGAACGCCCACGTCGACCTGGGGTGGTACTGCGCCCACAGCCACTGGGCCTGCTGCGCGACCGCACCGGCCACGACGATGCCGCCGGCGACCAGGCCGGACCGCCCTCGGATCCGGCCCGACGGGTACAGCAGCGCGAGCAGGCCGATCGTGAGGTACAGCATGAGCCCGGCGGCGAAGGACAACGCGACGCCGGTGACCTCGTCGAGGTCGGTCCCCGCGCGCCCGAGCGCGTCGTGCGCCACGCCTGCCTGCGTGATCACGCCCGTGGTGAGCAGCATCCAGCCCAGCACGTTGCGGGGTCGGTGCCAGGCGATCACGGCACCGACCAGCGCCCAGCTCAGGGCGGAGACGGCGAGGAGGACCACCGGGACCGCTTCGAGGGCGGGCGTGCTGGACGCGACCTCAGCGGACGCCTCGGCGAAGCCGGCGACGGCTGCGCAGATCACCGCGACGACGGAGAGGCAACCGGAAGCGATCCGCTCGGCGCTCACCTGCCCAGTATGGAACCCGCCCGGACCGGTGGGATAGGGCCACCGCGCCCGCTTGCACGGGCAGATCCGCCCGCATAGCCGGGCGCTGTGCACCTTCTTGCCCTGCGCAGGGGCGCGACAGCCTGAGGCCGTTCAGCACCTCCGGAGGAAGGCACTCCCGTGACCTCGACCGCACCGACGGCTGCCAAGACGCACAAGCGTCGCGGACCCGGCCGCGAGATCCTCTACCGCGCCCTCCTGATGCTCTGGGCGCTGACCTTGCTCGTCCTCTTCGGTACCTGGCGTTCGATCCTGACACCGTGGGTCGCCTTCCAGGACACCGCCGACCACGGCTGGGACCGCACGGCCGAGCTGCACCGGCTCGCCGACAGCGCCTCCGCAGTCCTGATGGTGGCGATCGCCGCGGCGTCCGTCGTGCTCGTCACTCGCCCCGCGCACCGGTCGGGCATGGCGGCCTGGATCGCCGGCTCGCTCGCCGCGGTCGGACTGGCCGTTCCGGTCTCAGGCCATCTCCAAGGGCACGCTGCGGCCGACGGGCTGATCACCGCGGGAGTCTGGCTGGCGCTCACCGCCGTGACGTTCGTAGTGGTGGCTCCCGACGGCCGGGCCGTGGCACGTGGCGGCCTCGCCGACGGGTCCGCACCCCCCGCCCACGCGCGCCTGCTGCTCGCTGTGGGGGGCATCGTCGGGATCGGCGCAGCACTGACGGCCGTGGTGTGGCGTTCCGCCGGCGGTGTGTTCGAGAGCGCCCGCGAGGACGACGTCGTCGGCTTCGTGCTGCTCGGGCTGTCGTTCGCCCTGGGATGCCGGCTCTGCCAGACCGGCCGCGAGGGCTGGCGCGCGCTGTGCGTGATCCTCGCGTGCGTGGCGGGCTACGTCCTCGTCGGCGGTATGACCCTCGCCCTGCCGTGACGGCTACTGGCGCAACGAGCGGCATCCCGAGCATCCCGACCCCCACGACCTGGTCGACGAGAACTGGGACCACGACGAGCGGCACCAGCTGTGGTTCTACCTGACGACCGGCACAATGCTGCGGCCGCAGATGGGCAAGTCGCCGTGCCGCATCTGTGGCGTCGAGAACGGAGCCGTCGAGTACACGGACGGCACCTACATCTGGCCGGAAGGGCTCGAGCATGACGTTCACGATCACGCCGTCCGGCTCCCCCAAGAGGTGATCGATCACGCCGTCGACCGGCTCGGTCGACTGGAGGCGAGGAGCGTCTCCATCGACTGGTGGCTCCAGCAGCATGCCGGGCGTACCCGACCCACCGCTTGATGACAGGTGGACGCCGACGCACGGCGTACGGTCGGGGGCACGGGGATCGAACTGTTGAGGACTCGGGACAACTCCGCTGAGTTCCTCCAGACGACGTCGCGACCGCGCAGCTCAGGCCTTCGGCCGAGCGTCGCGGAACGATGAAGTTGGCGCCTGTCGAGGCCGATGCGTGGAAGTGGCCCGACTCGACCCCGCAGGCACATCGTCGCGACCTTCTCGTCCCGGGGCCCGGCGCATCGTTGTGGACTTCCTGCTCGGCGTGCGGCCGGACGCGGCTCGCACCCGCTACCCGCGAGCACTGCGGACCAGCTGGAAGCGAGCGGTCGTGACGTCCGAGGCTGTCCAGTGGAGGAGCCGGGCCGGTCATCAGCGGCGCATCGAACGATCGCGGATCTCCCGCATCGAGCTCGTCCAGACAGTGCCCTTCCGCGACCAGGGCAGCCGGGGCACTGACATCGCCGTCGACCACCACCTCCTCATAGGTACGACGGGAGGCGTGCTCCTCCGAGTGCGGGACACGAGCACCGCCAGCGACACAGCCATGCGCGCACGCTGGGCACCACTCGCTGTCCCTACGGTGCGGGTCAACCTGCCGATCAACCGGTTGAAGGACGCCCGCCGTCGGTGGCCCGAAGCGTTCTGGATCGTCACGGCGCACCCGGTGCTCTCGACCACTCTCGCCACCGTCGCATTCATGTACGGGCTGCCGAGGCTGATGTAAATCCCACGGAGCAAGTACATGAGATCCGGACAACTTGCTGAGACGAACGCCGTCTCACCTGCTTGTCCGATCGCAGGTCATGGCGTCGCTCTTCGGACAAGCCAGATGAGCCGGTGCACGAGTGCGGTGGCTTCCTGCATGTCCGTGGCGATCTGTGTCGTCGCGACCGTCGACTTCCTGCGCCGGGACGTGTCAGCGTGAGCCATGCGCCGTCACATCGAGCTGAGCGCCGGCCGCATTGACTACGAGGACACGGGCGGCGACGGTCCCGTCCTCGTCCTCGCGCACGGCGTCCCCATGAACGAGACGCAGTGGCGCAAGGTCGTGCCGCTGCTCACCGGGTACCGGTGCATCCTGCCGACCCTCCCGCTCGGCGGCCACCGGCAGCCGATGCACCCGGGCGCGGACCTGTCCCACCGCGGCGTGGCGCTGCTGCTCGGTGAGTTCCTCGAGCGGCTGGACCTCACGGACGTGACGCTCGTGCTCAACGACTGGGGCGGTGGCCAGTTCATGGTCTCCGAGGGCCGCGCGCAACGCGTCGGACGGATGGTGCTGGTGGCGTGCGAGGCGTTCGACAACTTCCCGCCCGAACCGGCGAAGGCCCTGGCGGCGGCCGCCCGGGTGCCGGGCGGGATCTGGCTGGTCGTGCAGCTGATGCGCACCCGTTGGTTCCGGCGCAGCCGTCGCGCCTACGGCGCCATGAGCCTGCGCGGCATCCCGGACGAGGTCTTCGACGACTGGATCGCGCCCGCGAGGAGGTCCCGGGCGATCCGGCGCGACTTCGCGGCGTTCGCGTCCTCGGCACCGGATCGCGCGACGCTCCTGGCCTGGTCCGAGCGGCTCGCCGACTTCACGGGTCCCGTCCTGGTGGTGTGGGCGCAGGACGACCCGCTGATGCCTCGCGCGCACGGGCCCCGGCTCGCGGCCCTCTACCCAGCCGGACGTCTGGTCGAGATCGCCGACTCCTCGACCCTCGTCCCCGAGGACCAGCCCGAGCGGCTCGCCGAGGTGATCCTCGCGTTTCTCGACGACCCCGGCTGAGGTCCGGGTCTCAGGCTGCGACGCGTGACGATGCGGCGCAGACGTCGCCGCCTCGATGGGAACCCGTCGCCGATAGGTTGCCGTGGGCTGCCAGGCCTCCACGTCGTCCCTCCGCGCGGGCATCGGGTGAAAAGGCATCGTCGCAGCGGAACACCGCGCCCGTGAAAAGGGCATTCTCTCGGCGGGCCCCCGCGTCCGGCCTTCTGGACGACAACACCATTGTGGGACGACCGACGACGGTCCTACCCTGAAAACGCCAGCGGTATCTGCTCCAGACGCGAACCGCGCAGCGTTCCGCTACGTGGACGTGGGGACTGAGGGGGTTCGCGATGCTCCGAGCTGTGAGTCGCCGGGCGCCGGCGACAGGTGAGTCCGACTTCGCCGTGACGCTGCACGCGCCCGAGGAGGCCGAGGAAGCGAGACTGACGTTGGAGGTGGTCTCCTCTGCGCTGGACCCGAAGGACTGGGACGAGCTGTCGGGACTTCTCACCCGTCGAGACTCTCGCGTCGTGTTCAATCCGGGTGGTGTCGCGAGCGGGCCGAACGGGCCGATCGTGCGGTTCGACCTGAAGTGGGTCAGCTGGCTCACCGATGAGAGCGAGCAGCTCGCCAGCCTCGTCGTGACCGACGCGCAGTAGCTCCACGACCGCGTGCTGATCGCCGAGCACAGGGACACGCTGCTCGACGCCCTGGTGCGCATGCTCCGCGCCACGGACCCCGACCGGGACGACGAGTCGGCGGATCTTCCGGTGGACACGTCGCCCACAGGTCTCCTTGCCCTGCGCGCCTGCCTCCCCGAGCTCGCCACCACCCTCCACCTCTGCGGCGTGGGCCTGACGCCGGTCCAGGGGACCGCCGTGGTGGCGGCTGTCCGGCTCGTCCCGCAGCTGCCGCTGCCCCCGGATCGGTCCGCGGCCGACGACGCGGTCGTCGCGCGACTGCTCGGGGCCGATCTCGCCGATGCTCGGATCGAGGCCGGACCACCATCCGCGCCGCTGCCGGACCTCGGCTGGGAGGAGCTCGGAGCCGCACTGGCGGCGCGGGCCTCCGCCGCCCTTCCCCGCCTCGCACCCGTGGAGGCCTCGATCGTCGAGGCTCGTGCTCTCGACGTGGCTCGGGCGGCCACGCTTGCGGCCGCCGAGCAGGACCACTGGACCTGCGCGCGCCTGCTCCGCTGGCTGCCGTTCGTCGACCAGCGCGATGCCGGCCTGATCCTGCCGCTGCTGGAGTACCAGCGCATCTACGCGGGCTGCGACCCGACGGTGGCGTGGTCCCTGGCCGTCGTCGACCATCTGCTCGATCGTGCGGCGCTCTCAGCTGATGTCGCACTCGGCGGCGTGCCCGCGTGACCGCGGCGCACGCCGTGCTGGCGGGTACCCGCCGATGGGTCGACCACAACCTCGACCGGTTCCACCTGCCTGACGTCGCGAGCCCCGGCTTCGTGCACGCCCTCAAGCCCCTCGGTGAGCTGGCGCTCACCGCACATGTCGCGGATCTCGGCTCCGACTCCGCAGGCTGGCTGGAGTGGTGCTGGCAGGAGACCCAGGAGGGCGAGCTGCTGCTGCGCGTCGTCGATGAGCACCACGCCCTGGTGCCACCGGTCGTCTCCCTCTACTCGGTGTTCGCGACGCACGGGTTGCGGCTCATGGCCCTCGAGCGACGCCTGGCTCGCCTCATGCCCCTGCGCGCCGTCGTCGCGCTCGAAGTTGCACCCTGGCGGCGGATCGAGCTCGGTCGAAGCCTCGCTGTGGTCGGCCTGCCGAGCCCGTGGGACGAGCGGGAGTGTCTGCGGGACACGTGGCTCGGCCATCAGCCCGAACCGTGGGTCGTCGACGACGACGCCGGCTACTCCGTCACCCACACGGTCTTCTACGTCACCGGCTTCGGCCGACGGCCCGAGGAGATGCCGACCCACATGGCCGAGTACGTGCGCGCATGGCTGCCGGTCTGGGTGCGCGTGTTCGAGCTGAGACGCAATCTCGACCTCGTGGCCGAGCTGCTGCTGGCGGGCCGCTGCCTGGGCATCGACGTTCCCGGCATGACCTCACTGCACCGAGCCCAGGACCTGGAGGGGATGGTCCCTGGGCCGGTGCGGCCCGGGCAGTCCACCGCCTCGACGCCCGCCGGCCGCTTCGCGCAGAGCTACCACACGACCCTCGTCTCCCTGATGGCCGCGGCCGCGGGCATCCGTGATGGGTCCGGTCCAGGGCCAGGCGCGACCGAACAGCAGTCTGTCGAGTGGCGAGGGTGAGCCGCTGCCGGACGCGGTGCTCGAGCCACCGCTGCCACCGAGGCGCGCGCCGTCGAACCCGAGCCCCGCAGCGTCTGGCCGTAGCACGCGTTCGCGAGCCCGGGGGTGGAACTCGTCCGCCCGGCCACCTGACGGCTCCACCGCGACCAAGGGCCTCCCGCGGTGCCAAACATGTCCCTCATGTCCGAGGTGCGTGTTTTGCTATGCGAGCCAGTTCGCATGATGGAAGGCGCGGCGGTCGCTGGCGACCCGCGACCGGAGCGTCACAGTAGGGGGGGCGTTCTTGCCATGCACGAAGACCAGATCACGATCCAGGCACCATGCGAGGCGGGCCGGCCCGCACGGCAGCTCACGGTGAGATCCGGGCAGTCGGCGTCCGTGGGAGTCTGCCGGTGCAGCACGTGCGACCTGAATCTGAGGATCGAGGACGACAACACACCCGCTTTCACGGCGGAGATCACCGCCGGCCACGGCTACTGGTCGGTGAGCAACCTCTCCGACCAGCAGCCGATCCGGATCGTCAACATGGACGACTCGTACCAGTACTTCCTCGTCGAACCCGGCCGCCGACGCGTCCCCGTCCCGTTCGAGCTGTCACAGATCGGGCCGACCAACGCGCCATCCGGCTCCATGGTCACGATCTTCGGGCCCGAGCCCCGACGGGTCCTCAAGCACCAGCCGGTGTGCCGAGAGGCGCCGGCGCGCCCGCTGCTCGACCCGGGATCGACGTATCACCGCGTGCTGCGCGAGCTGTGCCGCCCCCGCCTTGCGGGGTCGCTCAGCGCCCCCTTGCCGACGTCGTCGCAGATCGCGAGCGTTCTGAGCTCCGGGCGGCGACAGCTCACCGCACGCGCCGTGGACGCACACATCCGGTACGTGAGCGCGAAGCTCGACCTTCCGAGAGGAGCAGGTCGTGACGCGCTCGTCGCGGTCGCCATCCGACTCGGCGCGGTGCAGTAGCCACGGCCGTGCAGCCCTGCGAGGTCAGGCATCACGTCGTGCGAACGTCACGTACGCCGCCGCGACGCACGCCGCGACCCATGCCGTCAGGACCCCGAGACCCGCCCCACGCGTCAACGCGTCGGGGCCCTCGGGCGTCCCGACGGCGCTCAACGCCGCGTCCTGCGGGAGGAGCGCGATCACCTGGGGCAGCGCACCGCGCAGGGTCGGTGCGACGAGCAGTGCCGCGACGACGAGCACGACCAGCGGCACCACCGCGCCACGAGCGAGCACCGCGAACCCGAACGCGAGCACCGACATCAGCGTGTACACGCTCAGCAGCGCGAGCACCGCCGTCACGGCATCACGCGGCCCGAGTGTGCCGTCGCCAAGGGCACCCGCGTGCTGGACGAGGTACGCCGGCGTCACGACCACGAGCGCGGCGGCTGCGCTCACGCCCGCCGCCACGGCGAGGTGGGCGCGGAACGACCGGGGACGGTCCGGCGTCGCGAGCAGGCTCGAGCGCAGCTGTCCACCGGTGTACTCGGTCCCCGCCGCGATCGCCCCGAGCGCTGCGAAGACGTACACCGGCGCGAGCATGAGACTGCCGACCTGGCCGAGCGGGATCCCGCCGTCCGCTCCGGCCAGACGCAGCGCGTCGTCGCGCGCGAGCACCGCCAGCACCACGTCGGCGACGAGCGCGACGCCCACCACCGCCCACACCGACGGGAGGGTGCGGACCTTCGTGAGCTCCGCGGCGAGCACGGCGCTCACGGCGCCTCCCGGCGGGTGAACGCCGCACCCGCAACGATCCCGAGCACGACGACCCACGTCGCCAGCACCGCGACCGCGAGCGTCGGACCCGACGTCAGGTCCGGCGTGGACACCGGGTCCAGCAGCAGGTTGCGTCCCGCGCTGACCGGCAACCAGCGGTCCAGGGTCGGCGCGAGCGCCTGGGACATCGCCACGGCGGTCAGGACCACCGCCACCATCACCGCGACCACCACGCTGCGTGTGACGAGCGTGACCGCGTACGTCACGAGGCACAGCGCCACCGCGAAGCCGACGAACCGAGCCTGTGCGGACAAAGCGGCCTGACTCGCGACGAGCCCGGGCTGCCACTGCCGTACCGCGAGGTAGGTGAACAGTGTCGACACCGCGGCGACCAGCAGCGCGGGCAGGATGAGGAAGACGCCGGCGGCGCCGAGCTTCGCGGCGACCAGCTGCCCGCGCGCGGGCACCGCGAGCAAGCTCGTGCGCAGCTGACGCCCACGGAACTCCTGCCCGGCGATCACGGCCGCCACCACCGGCAGGAAGATGCACATCTCGAGCGACGACGCGACGAGACTCTCCAGCATCGCCTGCTCCGCGTCCTGCGGCTGCCCGACGAAGATCTCGATGATCCCGTCGGGCGTGATGGCGGCAACCGCGTCGGAGTACAGGGACACCGACATCGCGCCCACGAGCACCTGGAGCACCAGCACGCCACCGAGCGTGAGCCACACGCTGCGCAGCGTTGTGATCTTCGTCAGCTCGGAACGCACGACCGCCACGAGCGCGCTCACCGGGCCGCGCCCGCGGCCAGTGCGGCGAAGAACGCGTCCTCGAGCGAGGGGTGCCCCGCGACCACCGCGCCGAGCGTCCCGTGCACGAGGACCCGACCGCGGTCGATGATCACGAGGTCGTCGACCGTGTCGGCCATCTCCGCCATCTGGTGGCTCGAGACCAGCACGGTGCGCCCCTGTGCGGCGAACTCCCGCATCAGGGTGCGGATCCACCGGATCCCCGCCGGGTCCAGGCCGTTCGTCGGCTCGTCGAGGACCACGACCTGCGGGTCGCCGAGCAGCGCCGCCGCGATGCCCAGACGCTGCGTCATCCCCAACGAGAACGTGCGCACCCGCTGTGACCGGGCTCGCTCGAGATCCACGAGCCCGAGCACCTCGTCGACCCGCGACCGCGGGATCCGGTTCGACTGGGCGATCCACCGGAGGTGGTCGACCGCGCGACGCTCCGGGACCGCACCCGCGCCGTCCAGCATGGCCCCGACCGTCCTCAGGGGGTCCCGCAGCTCGGCGTACCGTCGACCGCCGATCGTCGCCGTGCCGCTCGTCGCGGAGGTCAGGCCGAGCAGGATGCGCAGCGTCGTCGACTTGCCGGCGCCGTTCGGACCGAGGAACCCGGTCACGCGACCGGGCACCGCGGTGAACGTCACGTCGTCGACGGCCATGGACTGCCGGTACCGCTTGGACAGGTGCTCGATCGTGATCACGTGGACCTCACAGACGGGCGGGAAGGACTCCTCGATCCTGTCCACACCGCGCCGGCGCCGGGTCACCCGGAAGTAGACACCTGTCCCGGCGCGGACGCGGGCAGGCGGGCCAGGACCTCGAAGCCCCCCGTGGGGTGGTCGGCCCAGTCCACGGTGCCCCCCACCAGGGCGGCGCGCTCGCGCATCCCCGTCAGGCCGAACCCCGGCTCCGGCGCACCGGCGCCCGGCCCCCGGTCCCGCACCCGCACGCGCACGTGCGTCCCGTCCGACTCGACGGCCACCGTGCACGGGGCGCCGGGCGCATGCCGCACCGCGTTGGCCAGCGCCTCCTGGACGATCCGGAAGACCACCAGGCTCGTCGCCTCGTCGACCCGGTCGTCGACCTCGATCCGTGCCTCGACGTGCACACCTGCCGCACGCGTCCGTGCCACCAGCTCCTGCAGGCGTGACGCGAGCCCGCCCTGGCCGGGAGCGTCCGCCGACGTCCGCAGGGCACCGACCAGCCCCTGGACCTCCTCCAGGGTGACCCGTGCCCGGACCTCGATGTCGGCCAACGCCTCACGCAGCTCGGCCTCGTCCGCATCGGGCAACGAGCGGGCCACCCCGGCCTCCGCGCTCAGCAGACCGAGCGCGTGACCCACCACGTCGTGCACCTCACGGGCGACCTCCAGCCGCGCCGCGACCCGCGCCGCCTCGGCCGCCGCCTCCAACCGCCGGCCGACGGCCGTCCCGAGCAGCCACGCCACACCAGGTGCCGCGACCGACAGGACCACCCACTGCGCGACCTGCCGGCTCTCGTCCGGGACCCCCGACACGGCCACGACGACCAGCAGCACGGCGACGAGCCCGATCACCAGCCGGCGCGCACTCGCGGCCCGGCGCACCGCCAGCGGGTACAGGCACCACGCCGTCGCGAGCATGAAGTCCTCGGTGAGCCCGGCCGCCGCGGCACCCAGGGTCACCACCCCCACACCCCCCACGACGACGGCCGGGAGCCGCTCACGGACCAGCATCGCCACCGCGACGAGCACCGCGAGCGCCAGTCCCACGGCACGACCGCCCGGCCCGGAGTTCAGCGTGGGCGGCAACCAGAAGACGCCCACGACGACCACCGCCGCGACCACGTTCACGGACCGTCGCGCCAGCGCCGACGACCCGTCCGACGGCCGGGGGGGCACGAGCACAGAGTCAGGCATGCCTCGCAAACTAGACCAGTCGGCACGACCCGCCGCGGAGCGCGATACTCACGTGCCATGACCGAGGCCCCGATTCGCGTCGTCGTCGCCGACGACGACCCCTCCTTCCGGGGCGTCTACCGCAAGCTCTTCGACCGGACGCCGGGCTTCCGCCTGGAGGGGGAGGCGGGCGACGGCGACGAGGCGGTCCGGCTCGTGCGGGGGTTCCGGCCCGACGTGGCGCTCCTGGACGTCCAGATGCCACGTCGCACCGGTCTCGACGCGGCGCGCGAGATCCTCCAGGAGGTGCCCGGCGTGCGCGTGGTCATGCTCACGACCTTCGACCTCGACGACTACGTGCACGAGGCGCTCAACCTGGGGGTCTCCGGGTTCCTGCTCAAGAACGCCTCACCGCAGGAGGTCCTGGCCGGCGTGCGCACCGCACACGCCGGCCACGCCCACCTCGCCCCGGAGGTCACGGCTCGGCTCCTGCGCCAGCTCGCCCCGCCCCGCCCCGAACGTCCGCACGCGTTCGTCGGGCGGCTGCTCACCCCGCGCGAGCTCGACGTCGTCCGGCTGGTGGCCCGTGGGTGCAGCAACCAGGAGATCGCGGACCAGCTCGTGCTCAGCACCGAGACCGTCCGCACCTACCTGCGGCGGATGTTCGTGAAGCTCGGCGTCAAGGACCGCACCCACCTCGCGGTCCTCGCCCACGAGGCGGGGCTGCTGCACGAGACCCGCTGACCCGCGGGGTCACGCGAGCAGCTGGTTGCCCGCCAGCTCGCGGTACAGCGGGCACGCGTCCATCAGCTCGCGGTGCGTGCCCTGCGCGACCACACGTCCCTGGTCCATCACGATGATCGCGTCCGCGGCGACCACCGTCGACAAGCGGTGCGCAATCACCACGATGCTCCGTCCGCCGACCGAGGCGACGAGGTCCCGGACGATCCGCTCGTTGTTGCTGTCCAGGTTCGACGTGACCTCGTCGAGCAGCAGGACCGGCGAGTCCGCCAGCAGCGCACGGGCGATGGCGAGCCGCTGGCGCTCACCGCCGCTCAACAGCTCACCCCCCTCACCGACCTGGCACGCGAGGAACGCGGCCGCGTCGCCTGCCCGCGGGAGGTTGACCTGGCGCAGCGCGTCGATGCACTGATCCGTGCTCGCCCCCGGGGCGCCGAGGACGAGGTTGTCCCGGACCCGGGCGGAGTTGACGTCGACACGGTCATGAGCCCGTGCGCCGCGACGATCCAGGAGGCTGCGGCCCGTACCGGTCGAGACCTGACCCTCGGTCCGCGGGCCAGCCCGGACCCCGGACGCGAGGCACCTGCACGGAGTACCCCCGTCGACACAGCGGCGCACCTGGGTAGCGCTCGCGCTGGGCTCGGCGATCCAGCGTTTCGAGGCACGGCTCCTGCCCGGCCCGCAGCTTCGTCGGCAGCATTCCCTCACGAGGTCGTCGTCCGCCGCCCCGGACCGTCAGGCATCGCTCCACTAGGGTCGCCGGCATGACCACGCCAGAGATCACCGCGGATCTCGTCCGCGACCTGCTGCGGGACCAGCACCCCGACCTGGCCGACCTGCCGCTGCGCGAGGTGGACGGCGGCTGGGGGAACCAGATGTGGCGCCTCGGCAGCGAGCTGGCCGTGCGGATCCAGCGGATGGACACGAAGCCCGACCACCAGCTCAAGGAGCGACGGTGGCTGCCGGTGCTCGCCCCGCGCCTGCCGCTGCCCGTCCCGGTCCCGGTGCGCGACGGTGCGGCGTCCGCGCGGTTCGGCAAGCTCTGGACGGTCATGACGTGGGTGCCGGGACAACCGCTGGACCACGGGTCGATCACTCGGGGCGAGCACGCGGCCGACACCCTGGCGACGTTCCTGCGGGCGCTGCACGTGGAGGCGCCCGCCGACGCACCGGTGGCAACCGACCGCGGCGGGCACCCTAAGGACTGCACCGGGGGCTTCGAGCACTTCCTCGGCTCGGTCGATACCGAGGCGCTCGGCTGTGACGCCGCCGACGTCCGGGCCGTCTGGGACGACGCCGTCGCGGCCCCCGCGTGGGAGGGCCCGCCGGTGTGGGTGCACGGTGACCTGCACCCGGCGAACGTCGTCGTCACCGACGGGACGCTGGCCGGCGTCGTGGACTTCGGCGACCTGTTCGCCGGCGACCCGGCGTGGGACCTCGCGGCGGCCTGGCTGCTGCTGCCGACGGGCGTCACCGCGCGCTTCTGCGCCGCCTACGCGCAGCCGGACGAGGTGACCGTCCGACGTGCCCGTGGGCTGGCCGCCGCGAAGAGCCTCTTCCTGATGCTGATGGGCCAGAACGGGGACCGCGGCCTGCCCGGCGGGAAGCCCGCGTGGGGACCGGCGGGACGCGCGGCGCTCGACCGGGTGCTGAACGAACCTCTGCCCGGTTCGCTCGACGAGCCCGCGACCTCGCCCGACGAAGCGGTCTGAGGAACCTCAGAACCTCAGCTCGCCGTCCGGTCCGAACACCGCCGGCAGCACGGCGAGCACCCACTCCGGCCGAATCGGCCCGAAGACGTGGGGGTACATCTGCCCGTCTCCGCCGTCCTCGAGGCGGACGTCGGTGCCAGCGGCCTCGATCGTCGCCGAGTCCAGCACCAGCACACAGAGCTCCTCGGTGTCATCGGCGTGGACGGTGCGCGCCACATCGGGCAGCTGGTCACGGGTCGAGGCGTGGATGAAGCCCACATCGTCCAAGGACGCGCCACGCGTCGACGTCCGGTACTGACCACTGACCAGGGCTTCATCCCAGTCGGCCCGGTGGGCGAGGTGCAGGATCTCCATCCCCGCGAGGCTACTGCGCCGCTCGAACGGACCGACCTGCGAGTCGCCCGGAAGTGCCCGGCCGGTCGGCCGACGAGAACCGAGGCCAGGAGCGAGGTCCCCTGGCACGCTCTCATCCTGGCCTCAGGTCCATCGGGGACGATGAGCGGCACGAGCACCGACCGGAAGGGGGCGGGCGGCGTGCGGATCATGATCGCCGACGACGACGCGGCCATCCGTGAGTCGCTGGAGCGAGTGCTCCAGGTCGAGGGGTACGACGTCAGCACCGTCACCAACGGTCTCGCGGTGCTCGACGCGGTCGGTGGGGCCGGTGGTGACACGCTCGACCTGCTCGTCCTCGACGTGATGATGCCCCGCCTCGGCGGGTTGGAGACCTGCCGGCGGTTGCGGGCCGCCGGTCGGGAGCTGCCGGTGCTGATGCTGACCGCTCGCGACCAGGTCTCCGACCGGGTCGCGGGGCTGGACGCGGGCGCCGACGACTACCTGCCCAAGCCGTTCGCCACCGAGGAGCTGCTGGCCCGGGTGCGGGCCCTGCTGCGCCGACGCACGGCGAGCGACGAGGAGCCGCAGATCCTGTCGTTCGCCGACGTCCGGCTCGATCGCGACAGGTTCGAGGCGTCGCGGGGCGGACGGCCGCTGCGCCTGACGCGGACCGAGTTCTCCCTCCTGCAGGTCCTCATGGGCAACGCGACGCGGGTGCTGACCCACGACATGCTCTTCGAGGCGATCTGGGGCTTCGACATGAGCGCCACGGCCAACAACCTCCAGGTGTACGTGAGCTACCTGCGCCGCAAGATGGAGGCCGAGGGTGAGCCGCGACTGGTCCACACCCTGCGCGGCCTGGGCTACACGCTGCGGGAGACTCCTCCGTGAGCAGGCCCCCCGGCCGGGAACCGCGACGGATGAGCCGGTGGTGGCGCCGGCGGTCCCTGCGGGCCCGGATGACGGTGATCGCGACGGCGGCCATCACGGTCAGCGTGTTCGCGGCGTTCCTGGGTGGCGCGGGGCTGCTCTACTGGCAGCTGCAGGAGACCGCCGAGGACGAGCTGCGCACCGAGGCCCGCGTCCTGGCGACGACCGCGGAGCGCGCCGGTCTGGCGCAGGTCCGGCTGGCGCCGTATCCCGGCTCCGACCGGCTGGTGCGGGTCGTCCTGCCCGACGGCTCCACCCGGACGCCCGTCGGCCAACCCGCGCTGCCCCCGGTCAGTGCGGACGCCGGGCGTGTGGCGCGGGGCGCACCGGCCGACCTGATGGAGGACGCCGACAGGGGCGGCGACGACTACTTCGTCTACACGCTGCGGGCGGGCGACGGCGCGGTCCAGGTGGCCCGCGTCGCCGACGAGAGCCCGCTCACCCGGTTCGGGCTGGGCATGCTGCTCATCGGGCTGCTCTGCGTGGTCGGGGGCGCCCTGGTCGGGCGGACCGTGGCGCGGATCGGCCTGGCCCCGATCGACCGGCTGAGCGCCGCCGCGACACGTGTCGCGCACACCCGCGATCTCGACGCCGACATCCCCGACGAGGGCGGAGGGGAGATCCGGCGGCTGACCCGGTCGATCAACGACATGCTCGCCGCGCTCCGGGACTCCCGGCAGGCCCAGCGGCTGCTCGCCGAGGACGCCGCCCACGAGCTGAGGACCCCGCTCACCAGCCTGCGCCTCAACAGCGAGCTGCTCATCCGGCTCGATCGGCGCGGCACCCTGGACAGCGCACTGCCGGCGCAGAGCCGGACGCGGCTGCTCCACGACGTCGGCGCCCAGGTGGCCGAGCTGAGCACCCTGGCCGCCGAGCTGACCGACCTGGCGCGCGGTGACGTCAGCGACGAGAGCACCGAGCTGCTCGACCTCGCCGACGTGGTGGCGGCCGCCGCGACCCGGGCGCGTTCCCGCGCGCCCGACATCCAGGTCGCGCTCGACGTGACCTCCGTGTGGGTGAGCGGGCGTCCTGCTGCGCTCCAGCGGGCGGTGCTCAACCTCATCGACAACGCCGGCACCTGGTCCCCCGCGGACCAGCCGGTCCAGGTCCGGCTGCGTGCCGAGGGCACGTCGGCGGTGCTCGAGGTCGACGACGCCGGGCCGGGCATCGACGCCGCCGACGTACCGCGCGTGTTCGACCGGTTCTACCGTGCCGACAACGCCCGGGCACTGCCGGGGTCGGGGCTGGGGCTGTCGATCGTGCAGCGGGTCGTCGACGCCCACGGCGGCCGGGCCACCGTCGCCCGCTCCGCTCGCGGTGGCGCGCTGCTGCGCCTCGAGCTCCCGGCTGCGGCCCCGCCCGCGTCGCTCTAACGGGCGTCTCAGTCTCGCTCGATAGGAATCAGGCCTCAGGTCAGCGATGTCACCCGCATGAGGAGGCCACCATGGCAGTCGACGCAGCACCGTCCGGTTCACGACGGAAGGTCGGGGCAGCCGTCATCACGCTGGCGGCGGTGTGCGCCGTCGCCGCCTGCAGCCCCGGCGCGGACAACCCCGCGGCGCCCGCCGCGGCCGACCCGCACAGAGCGCACGGGGGCGGGCCGTCGGCTCCACCGCAGCCGCTGCGCGCCGGCGAGCGGTTCGTCGACCTGACGATGGCCGAGGCCTACACGCCCGCGCCGCCCGAGGGCGCCGTGGACGAGTACCGGTGCCAGGTGCTCGATCCGGGCCTGACCGAGGCGGCGTTCCTGACCGGGACCCAGGTCGTCCCGGAGAACGTCGCCATCGCGCACCACGGCATCGTGTACGCGGTGCAGCCGGACGACGCTGCCGCGGTCCACGAGCACGACGCGAGGACTCCCGGCCCCGGCTGGCAGTGCTTCGGCGGGACCGGCGTGGACGGCGCCGACGTGGAGGACGACGACGAGGAGAGCACCGACGCGGGCGCGGCGTGGGTGGACACCTGGGCGCCGGGCGCCACTGAGACGCTGCTCGACCAGGACGTCGGCTTCAGGCTGGAGCCGGGCAGCCTGATCGTCTTCCAGATGCACTACAACCTGCTCGCGACCGACGGCACGCCGGGCGGGTCCGACCGCTCGGCGGTGCGGCTGCGGCTGACGGGCGGCACCCCGCGGACCCGGGGGCTCGAGACGTGGTCGCTCGGCGCGCCGACCGACCTGCCCTGTTCCGCCGACGAGTCGGGTCCGCTCTGCGACCGGGCGGCCTCGGTCGCCGACGTGACCAAGCGGTTCGGGCCCGAGGTCGGCGGTTTCGCGGACGAGCAGGTGGAGGAGTGCAACGAGGGCGGTGTGCCGACACCCGGCGACACCCAGTCCTGCGACCACGAGGTGGAGGAGCCGGTGACGGTGTTCGCCGGTTTCGGTCACATGCACATGCTCGGGCGGTCCGTGAAGGTCGAGCTCAACCCCGGCACGCCCGACGCCCAGGTCCTGCTGGACGTGCCGCAGTTCGACTTCGACAACCAGCGCATGACGAGGCTGCCGTCGCCCGTGGACGTCGACCCGGGTGACGTCCTGCGGGTGACGTGCACGCACGACGCGGCGCTGCGCAAGCAGGTGCCCCAGCTGCGCAAGCTCCCGCCGCGCTACGTGGTGTGGGGCGACGGCACCGGCGACGAGATGTGCATCGGCATCATGACGGTCTCCCCCCGCCGGCCCTGACGGGTGGAGGTCACGATGAACTTCCGCGACCTCCACCTCGTGACAACAGATGACAGCTCGTCCCGACCCGCGCACGGAGGTGCAGATGTCCTCGCTGCTGGACACCCCGAACACGTCGGACCCGAACGACCATACGCACGCACCGGGCTGCGACGGCTGCCTCGATCGCCGGCAGGTGCTGAAGCGGGCCGGAGTGGTCACCGCCGGCGTCGCCGCAGCCGGCGTGCTCGCCGCGTGCGGTCGTGGCGGTGGTCCGACCGCGGACCGCACCCCGAGCGCGAGCACCGGCGGCGGGTCGAGCACCGGCGGGGGGTCCGGAGCGCTCGCCGAGCTCGCCGACGTCCCCGAGGGCGGCGCGCTCTCCGTCAAGGACGCCGACGGGAACGAGCTCCTCCTGACGCAGGCGACCGCAGGGACGATCGTCGCGCTCTCGGCGGTCTGCACCCACCAGGGCTGCACGGTCACCGCGGACGACGGCCGGCTCGTCTGCCCGTGCCACGGCTCGGTGTTCGACCTGTCAGGCGCGAACGTCTCGGGGCCCGCTTCGACACCGCTGCCCGAGGTCGACGTGCACGTCGTCGAGGGGCGGGTCCTCGCAGGCAGGGCCTGAGACCCTCGGGACGATCGGGGGGCGTGACGACGCCGAATGCGTCCGGCCGCGGCGGCCGACGGAGGGCGCTCGGATGAGCGTGCCGGCAGCGCACTGCTCGTGGCAGCGGCGTGGCGGCGGGCCCGCTCGTACCCTTCGATGATGTCGACGTGCGACTCCCGCTCCGCCACCCCCAGGTGGTCGCGGCGACGACGAGACGCGGCCGTACCCCTGCTGTCAGTGCGCACGGCCGACCACCCGACCCCACCAGGACGAGACGATGACCTCCGCCACCTTCACCATCCCCCTGACCGACGACCTCTTCCGTGGTGCCGTCGAGCTCGAGCGGACCGAGCGGGGTGTGCAGCCGCACCGGCTGCCGGCCTGGGCGCGTCGCCAGCTGCCGGACCCGCAGCTGCTCATGGCCGAGGCGCAGGCAGCGGGCGTGCGCCTGGTCGCCCGCACCCGGGCGACGCGGATCGAGCTGGACGCCCGGCCGACGCGCGTGACCTACGTCGGCCTGCCCGGACGGCCGGACGGCGTGTACGAGCTGCTCGTCGACGGTGACCTCGCCGGCCGGGCGACCGTCGACGGCGGCGACGTGCTGGCGATCGACCCTGCCACCGGCGCGCGTGAGGTCCGCCCCGGTGAGCCGGGCAGGGTGACGTTCGACGAGCTGCCGGACCGCGACAAGACCGTCGAGCTGTGGCTGCCGCACAACGAGCTCGCGACGCTGGTCGAGCTCCGCGCCGACGCCCCGCTCGAGCCCGTCACCGCCGACGGCCGACCCGTCTGGCTGCACCACGGCTCGTCGATCAGCCACGGCTCCAACGCGCTGACGCCCACCGGCACCTGGACCGCGCTCGCCGCGCGCGCGGCCGGCGTGGACCTGCTCAACCTCGGCTTCGGCGGCAGCGCCCTGCTGGACCCGCAGACCGCCCGCACGATGCGCGACACGCCCGCCGACCTGATCTCCGTCAAGATCGGCATCAACATCGTCAACGGCGACACCATGCGGCTGCGGACGTTCACAGCGGCCGTCCACGGGTTCCTCGACACCGTCCGCGACGGGCACCGCGACACCCCGCTGCTGGTCGTGTCCCCGATCCTGTGCCCCATCCACGAGGACACCCCCGGCCCCGGCGCCTTCGACCCGAGCAGCTTCGGCTCGGGCACCATCCGGTTCCTGGCCACGGGCGACCCGGCCGAGGTTCCCGCCGGCCGGCTGACCCTCAGGGTCATCCGCGACGAGCTGACCCGCATCGTCGCCCAACGCCGGCAGGACGACCCGCGCATCGCCTACCTCGACGGGCGCGAGCTGTACGGCGTCGGCGACGAGACCGCGCACCCGCTGCCCGACGCACTGCACCCCGACGCGGCCACGCACCGGATCATCGGAGAGCGGTTCGCGCGCCTGGCGTTCGGCCCGGGGGGCGCCCTGTCCCCCGCGTGAGGCACTGGTGCCGGAGGTCATGACAGCGGCATGACCGCGCTCGATCGTCACCGGTTCGACCTGGCCGTGCCGGGCCACCACGAACCCCCGTGCAGATCCACCACGACGGGCGCCGAGGACCGTAGTGGGCGAAACGCCCGCCCGTCACCAGCCGAAGGGGCGCCCATACGCTCGGCTCAGCCACGAAGGTCGAGCTCGCGGCGTCCGGACCACGGTCCAGCGGCCGGCCGTCAACAGGGTCGAGGTCGGTAGGCCTCCAGCAGTGCGAGAACGCGGGCAGCGCGTGACGAGACGGTCGCCCCGTCAGCCGCGGGCCGCAGCACGGACCACAGCCCGCCGGCGCCGGGCGTCCATGAGCACGGACGGACCGTCACACCACTGCTCGATGGCGCCGAGGCCGGGCGGCAGGGCGAGCAGCAGCGGATCGCGGGCCTCGGCCCGGACCACCTCGAGGACGGCGTCGTCGACGCCGAGGAACGGGCGGTCGTGGAACGGTCGGACCGGTACGCCGTCGGCGACCGGCAGACGCGCGCCACGCTGCTCGTCGTAGAGGGCGGTGAGCGCGAGGCCGAGCGAGTGCTGACGTTCCGTCCAGTCGTCTGCCGCCAGCGCTGCGCGCAAGGGCGGCACCAGGCGGGACGCGAACGAGAGCCGGCTGACGGCGGTGCCCAGCCACTTCGGGTACGGCGCCCACACGTCCCCGACGACGCAGCCCAGGTGCAGCACCACGCCGGCGATCCGCCCCGCCAGGGCTCGTGCACCCACGTCGTCATGGACCTGACCGGCCCGACCGAGCAGGTGGAGCTCCTGCGAGACCCGCCACCAGCCCGCGGCGAGGACGTGGAGCCGAACGTCGCGGGGGTAGGTGGCCAGGAGCGTTCGCGCGCTCGTCACGGTTCCCGAGGCGTCATGGAACAGCCTCCCTGCGGTGACCTCCAGCACGGCCTGACCGGTGAGCGCCAGCCAGCCGAGCGAGTCGAGGTCGTGCGGCGACCCGACCCCGATCCGGGCAGCGAGGAAGTCCTCGACGGTGGTGACCTCGACACGGTGCCGTTCCCGAGCGTCCCATGACGTCGCGAACCGTGTCGGATGCCCGCCGAACTCGGCGGGCAGGCTGTCGTCCAGGGCTGTCGCGACCTGCTCAGGGGTGGGCCACGCGGCAGAGGCCGCGTCGGAGGCGTCCAGGAGCAACGTCAGCCGCAGACCCCAGTCGTGGTCGCGGGACATGTCGTCGTCGAGCCCGAGGACGTCGGACCCGGCTCCGAGCCGACCTGCGGCGTGCGGCAGCCCGGGCCAGTGACGCTCGAGCGCGGGTCGGACGACCTGCTCGTAGTAGGCCTCGCTGAGATCCGCGCCGCGCACCTGGACATCATGGCGCGGCGCGCCGAACCGGCACCAGACGAGCCACGATGAGCACACGCGCCTCTTCGACCTCCCCGAGCACGAGATCGACTCGTTCGACAGCGCGGGCGTCGTCATGCGCTTCATGCCGACGGTCGGCGGCACGTCGGTGCACCTGGCGAGGATCGCCGCCGGGGGAACCCTGGGCCGCCACCCTGCGGTGCGGCATCAGCTGTTCGCGGTGGTCCACGGGCACGGCGAGGTGCAGGTCGGTGAGGAGCCCCGCTTGCCCGTCGGGCCCGGAACGGTCGTGCTGTGGGAACCGGGCGAGGTCCACCAGACGTGGGCGACCACCGATCTCACCGTCGTCGTCGTGAAGACGTCGGAGGAGGTCGCCGGTTGACCCTCACCGAGATCACCGCGGACCTCGTCCGCGACCTGCTGCGCGGCCAGCACCCCGACCTTCCTCGGTTCGGTCGACGGGGAGGTGATCGGCCGGGACGCGGCCGATGTCCGGGCCGTCTGGGACGACGCCGTCGCGGCCCGCGCATTGGGAGGGCCGGCCGGTGTGGGTGCACGGCGACCTGCACCCGGCGACCGTCGTCGTCACCGACGGGACGCTGGCCGGCGTCGTGGACTTCGGCGACCTGTTCGCCGGCGACCCGGCGTGGGACCTCGCGGCGGCCTGGCTGCTGCTGCCGACGGGCGTCACCGCGCGCTTCTGCGCCGCCTACGCGCAGCCGGACGAGGTGACCGTCCGACGTGCCCGTGGGCTGGCCGCCGCGAAGAGCCTCTTCCTGATGCTGATGGGCCAGAACGGGGACCGCGGCCTGCCCGGCGGGAAGCCCGCGTGGGGACCGGCGGGACGCGCGGCGCTCGACCGGGTGCTGAACGGCGGGCCGCTCTGAGTGACGACACCCTCTGCGCGACTTGTCACCACCCTGACGGGCGGACCTCGCAGGACTCGCCGGAGCGGCCCGGGCCAGGTGCACCACCCGGGGGCGACCAGGGGCGCTGCCCGTCGTCAGAGCGGCCGGGGCCGGTACACCTCCAGCAGCCGCTCCGTGAGGGCCTCGAACTGCGGGTCGACCACCCGGCGCGCGGGGTCCGCGTCGTGCCACGCGACGATCTCGCGGGCGCCCGCCGCGAACGGGATGCGGGGCGAGAACTGCGGGACCAGCCGCCGGATCTTCGAGTTGTCGAAGATCATCGTGTGCGCCTTGTCGCCGAGGATCCCGGCGCCCAGCTCGGGGTCGGCGGCGGCGATCGCGTCGGACGCGACGTGCACGAGGCGCGGCTCGTCGACACCGGCGGCACGGGCCACCGCGCGGAAGATCTGGTCCCACGACGGCGCCTCGTCGCCGGTGATGTGGAACGCCTCGCCGATCGCCTCCTCGCGTCCCAGCAGCCCGACCAGCCCGACCGCGACGTCGGCGCTGTGCGTGATGGTCCACCGCGACGTCCCGTCCCCGGGGACGACGACCTCCAGGCCGCGGCGCATCCGGTCGACGACCGTCCAGCCGCCGTCCATGGGGACGAGCGTGGCGTCGTACGTGTGCGACGGGCGCACGATCGTCATCGGCAGGCCGGTGTCGCGGTACGCGCTCACGAGGAGGTCCTCGCACGCGATCTTGTTGCGCGAGTACTCCCAGAACGGGTTGCGCAGCGGCGTCGACTCGACGACGGGCAGGTGGGTGGGCGGCGTCTGGTAGGCCGAGGCGGAGCTGATGAACACGTACTGACCGGTGCGCCCGGTGAACAGGTCCAGGTCGGCCTGGACGTGCTCCGGGGTGAACGCCGTGAACTCCACGACGGCGTCGAACTCCAGGTCGCCCAGCGCGGCGCGCACGGACTCCGGGTCGCGGACGTCGGCGTGGATCACGCGGGCGCCGTCCGGCACCGCACGCTTCGTCGACTGCCCGCGGTTCAGCAGGGTGAGATCGACGCCCTCCGCGACCGCCCGCCGGGCCGCCTCCGTGCTGATGATGCCGGTCCCACCGATGAACAGTGCGCGTAGTGCCATGCCTTGCAGGATACGGAACGGCCCTCGCCGATCCTGCCGCCGCCCACCCGGCGCGCCCCGGGCGACGCGGCTACCGTGCAGAGATGAAGCGCTCGTTGCGGACTGCGCAGTCCGCCGTCGTGGCCCTCGTCGCCGCGCTCGCGCTCGTCGTCCCCGGCGCAGGCGCGGCCTCCGCCCACCGGCCCCCGGTCGTCTACGACGCCCTCGGCGACTCGTACGCCTCCGGGTACGGCGTCCCGCCCTACGCCGACTGCGGCCGCTCGCAGAGCGCCTACGCCGTGCAGCTCGACGGACGTCAGCGCGTGCGGCTGGACGACTTCGTCGCGTGCGCAGGCGCCACCACGACCTCCCTGGTGAGCGGGGGTCAGCTCGCCGCGCTCGACGCCCGGACGGACCTGGTGACGTTGACGATCGGCGGCAACGACGTCGGCTGGTCCACTGCGGTCACGGCGTGCCTGGGCGGCACCGACGCACAGTGCACGGGTGCTGTCGCCGCCGTCGACGCCCGGATCACCGGCGAGCTGCCGAGCCTGCTCGACACCGTGTACGCACAGGTCGCCGCAGCCGCCCCGCACGCCCGCGTCGTCGTGACGGGCTACCCGCGGCTGTTCTCCCCCGAGCACGGCGCCTACCTCGCCGCCTCGCCGGAGGAGCTCGGCGCCCTCAACGCGGCGGCGGACACCCTCGACACGGTGATCGCCGCCGCGGCCGCCCGCACCGGGTTCCGGTTCGTCGACGTGCGCCAGCGCTTCGAGGGCCACGGGGCGAACTCCCCGGACCCGTGGATCCTGGGGCCGACGGACCCCGGAGCGTTCCACCCGACGCTCGAGGGCTACGAGGCCTACACGGCCGCCCTCGGCTCGGCGCTGGGCCGCGACAAGCCGGGCTGCGGCCGGCACCACCGGTGACGGGATTTCGGACCGTCCGCATGCGGAGCCATCCACCCAGTGCTGGTGGAAGTAGATGGCGTGCTGCGACACGTCGCGCCTCCTGTGCCGCCTTTTCCTGTCACCACCCTGACGGGCGGAAGCCGCCGGCTTCGACAGGACGGCCGGGACGAGTCGCGCGCCCCGCCCTACCGACGCGCGAAGGTCAGGTGGATCACGCCGGACGGCGACGGGCTCGCCTCGATGCTGAAGCGTTCGTCGAGACCTTCCAGCCCGTCCCAGAGCCGCTCTCCCCTGCCCAGCAGGATCGGCACGACGACGAGGTGCATCCGGTCGATCAGGTCCGCCTGGAGGAACTGGCGGACGGTGCTGACGCCGCCACCGATCCGCACGTCGAGGCCGCCGGCCAGGTCGCGGGCGAGCGCCAGCGCGTCGCCGGGGTCGGCGTCGACGAAGTGGAACGTGGTCCCACCCTCCATCTCGAGCGTCGGCCGTGGGTGGTGCGTCAGGACGACGACCGGGGTGTGGAAGACGGGGTCGGGACCCCACCACCCCTGCCACTCCTCGTCGAGCCACGGACCGCGCTGCGGGCCGAACTTGTTGCGGCCCATGATCTCCGCGCCGATCCCGGTCCCCCACGAGCCGGCGAACGCCTCGTCGACACCGAAGGAGCCGTCCGTCACCCCGTGCAGGCCCATCGCGCGGAACGTGGGCGTCTCGAACGCCCACTCCATCAGCCGTGTCCCCGCGTGCCCGAACGGTGCCTCGAGCGACTGCCCCTCCCCGGTGCCGAAACCGTCGAGCGAGACCGAGAAGTTGTGCACACGGACGAGGGACATGTCAGCTCCTGACGTGGCGGCGGCCGTCACCGCCCGCATCGACGAGTGCGTTTTCTGACGGTATCGGATGCCGGCGCGGCGGTTCTCGGCGGGGCGGTGTTCTGGACGTCACCACCAGTAGTTGTCCTGGGTCGTGTAGGGCTCCTCGAGCGCGGCCATCTCCTCGGCGGTGAGGGTGACGTCGAGGGCGGCGGCGGCGTCGGTGAGGTGGTGCGGCTTGGTGGCGCCCACGATCGGGCAGGCGACCACAGGGTTGGTCAGCACCCAGGCCAGCGCCACCTGGGCCATCGAGACGCCACGGGCCTCCGCGACCCGCTGGACCGCCTCGACGACCGCCTGGTCGACGTCGCGGTCGAACGCCTTCGCGACGGTGTCGCTCGAGGACCGGGCCGTCTGCTCGCCCCACGGTCGCGCAGCCCGACCCTTGGCCAGCGGCGAGTACGGGGTCAGGCCGACGCCCTGGTCGAGGCACAGCGGGATCATGTCGCGCTCCTCCTCCCGCCGCAGGACGTTGTACTGGTCCTGCATCGCGATGAACGGCGTCCAGCCGTGCAGGTGCGCGGCGTGCTGCAGCTTGGCGAACTGCCAGGTCCACATCGAGGAGGCGCCGACGTAGCGGACCTTGCCGGCTCTCACGACGTCGTGGAGTGCTTCCATGGTCTCCTCGACCGGGACCTCGTCGTCGAAGCGGTGGATGTAGTAGACGTCGACGTAGTCGGTGCCCAGGCGGCGCAGTGAGGCGTCGAGCTGCTCGAGGATCGCCTTGCGGGACAACCCGCTGCCGCCCGGACCGTCGTGCATCGTCCCGTGGACCTTGGTCGCCAGCACGATGTCCTCGCGACGGGCGTAGCGCTGGATCGCCCGGCCGACGAACTCCTCGGACGTGCCGCCCTGGTAGACGTTCGCGGTGTCCCAGAAGCTCACGCCCAGCTCGACGGCCTGGCGGAAGAACGGGGCCGCTGCGTCCTCGTCGAGGGTCCACCCGTGCATGCCTGTCGCGGCGACGCCGTAACTCATGCAGCCGAGCCCGATACGGCTGACCTTGAGGCCGGAGCGCCCCAGCCGGGTGTACTCCATGGTCGCCACCCCTTCAGGTGATGCGCACTCCCCCGCTGACGCGGGAAGCGGCCGTGCACCGCCTGCTGGGAGCGTAGGCACGTCCGAACGGGGCCGCAGGGCGGGGCCTCAGATCCCCGAGCATCCGGACACGACGGTGAGACGTCGGCTGTCTCCTGCGCGCCGACCTACCGGATGACGCGGACCTCCTGCGGCCAGCCGCACCCCTCGGCGACCCTGCCCGCCCACAGCTTGGCCGTCTCCAGGTCGGGCACGTCGATGATCGTGATCCCGCCCAGCTGCTCGACCGTCTCCGTGTAGGGGCCGTCGGTGATCGACAGCGTCCCGCTCGTCGCGTCGGCGCTGAACGCGTCGGCCAGGTCCTCCTCGAGCCCACCGGCGAAGACCAGCACCCCCGCCGCCTCCATGTCCCGGACGACCGCCTCGCTGGGTTCCACGCGCGACCGGAACCACTCGGTCGGGTGGTCGCCGACCCACTGCTGGTGGAAGTAGATGGCGTACTGCGTCATGTCGCTCCTCCTGTGCAGGTCCCTGTGCCGTGTCACCTCACTGACGGGCGGGCCTCCCCGAATTCGACAGGGGTCGACGTCGCGGCACGCGCCCCGGGCCCACCTACCGGCGCGAAGACCAGATGGACGACGCCCGACGGCGACGAGGCCGCCTCGATGCTGAACCGCTCGTCGAGACCGCATGATCTCCGCGCCGATGCCGGTCGCCCGCGTCGACGAGGGCGCTCCTCGACGGTATCCGACACCGGGGCGAGGCGTTCGGCCGCGCGGACGCAGTCCCCGGGACGGGCCTGTCACGCGTCCAGCGGCTCCCCGGTCGGGTCGGCACCCGTGTCGTCGCGCAGCGTCGGACCACCCAGAGGGTCGGTCGACCATGCGACGAACCGCCACCCTGCGGCCGGGTCGCCGTCGAGCTCGATCACCCCGGTGTTGACCAGAGTGGTGTGCTCGACGTGGTCGACGTCGAGCCCCGCGACGCGGGCGGCCACCCAGCAGCGGATGGCGGCTCCGTGCGAGACGACGACGGCGGTGCTCCCGCCCCCGGCGACGACCTGCCCGACGGCGTCGTCGAACCGGGCCAGGAACGTCGCGCCGTCGGGCCCGCCCGGCATCCGCCGGCTCGTGTCGCCGCGCGCCCAGGCGAAGACCGTCGAGAGGTAGGCCTGGTGCGCCTCGTGGCCGCTCGACATCTCCAGGTCGCCGGCCTCCACCTCCCGCAGCCCGTCGTGGGTCGTCGGCGCGAGGTTCAGCCGCTCCGCGAGCGGGGCCGCGGTGAGCGCCGTGCGCAGCAGGGTCGAGACCGCGATCGCGTCGACGTTCCTGCCCTGCAGCGCCTCCGGCACCGCGGCGGCCTGACGCTCCCCCAGGGCTGTGAGCCGCGGGCCCGGCATGCCGGTGTCGACGATTCCTCGCACGTTCGACGGGGTCTGACCGTGCCGCAGCAGCAAGAGACGCATGCGGCATTGTCGCCGCCCGGTTCGACTACCTGGGGTACCGCCGGTCTGGCCGTCGGGCTCGTCGCGCTGCTGCTCGCGGTGTCCAAGGGGGCGTGGCATCCGACAGGCGCAGAGATTCGAGCGAGAGGTAGGCACCCCCGAGTAGGTTCGACCGATGCCCTCCTTCGAGCAGGAGGCGGCTCAGCAGGACGACTCCCCGCGGCCGGGGCGGCCGGTGCGCGCCCGGCCACGTGCCCCGGGCGTACGGGCGTCGACGCAGGACGACTACAAGCCCAACGTGTTCACTGCATGCGTGGCCTGCTCGAGAGTGAACTGCGAGCCGTACTCACTCGTGAGCTGGTCGATGAGCGCCTGTCGCGACATCGGCAACGTCTCTTGGTACGACTGGGCCGCTTCGACAGCCTCCGCGGACCAGTCGACGGCACCCTCGGCCTCCAGGCGGACGAGACCGAACTCGGCGTCCTCCAGGGGGAACTGCCCGCCGTACTCGCTGGTGAGCTGGGCCAGGAGCCCGGCACGGGAGAAGGGCATGTTGTCGAGATAGTTCTTCGCCTGGACGTACGCGTTCTGTTGCGACAGGGTCCCGATACGCGCTGCCTCGGCAGCTGCGGCCGCGGCTGCGGCCGCCTCGTCAGCGAGGCGCTGCTTCTCCGCGAGGCGCTCCTCCTCGGCCTTGACGGCAGCCTCCTTTTCAGCCTCGGCTGCGACCTCTGCTGCCGTCTCCTGGTCGTCCTGCTCAGCTTCCTGCGTGGTGCCGCCACCCTCTACGGGCGCACGGTCGTCGCTGCTGCCACCACCGTTGAGAGCGCTGATGAGGACGATCAGCAACAGGAACGCCCCGGGGATGACAAAGCGCTTCTTCTTGAACCACGGCCGCGACGGGCGTTCCTCGCCAGTCTCGGCCGGAAGGGCCATGGTTGACGGGGACGGCGGCAGACCGGTGGCCGACCCGGAGGCAGACCCGCCAGTGAGGGCCGGGGCTTGCGCGAGGTCCTCGACCCACAGTTGCCAGCCATCCGGCGCTGGACCCCAGGAGGGGTCAGGGCTCCAGCCCGGCGAGGGTGTCCAGCCGGCGGGGGGAGCCGGCCAGTTCGGCGGGGGGTTGTAGCGCGCGGCCATGAGTGCTCCATAGTGACAATGTGGGCGGGGCTCGACGTCAGGTAGTTTTGCAGGGAAAAGGCTGGCACTCGTTCGTACAGCGGGTGGACCTTCCGCAAGGGCGGGTGAAAAAGCGTCGGCGCGGTGAAAATCCCGAACCATAAGGGGGAAAGTCATCTTCTCGCGCTCGCCGCAGATCGGCGGGGACGACTGGGCGTCGCAGCAGGCCCCGCCCGGACGGTCAGCTCCGCAGGCGGGCGGGATCGCTGCGAGGACAGCGCCGACGCGACCGGTGACGGCGAGCTTGTCGTAGCGGGTCGCGCGAGTTCGCGCCAGTGCTTGAGGGCGTTGAAAGCGCTCGACGACGTTGCGACCCTTGTAGGCGTCGACGTCGTGGGCGACGGTCGCCCTCCCAGTGAGGCGCGTCTCTTGCGGTGTCCTTGCTCTGGTCAGGACGTCGTCCCGGGTCCCGTCCCTGGAGAACCGGGCGTGACGCTTCCCGACGGTCTGCTCCAACCCACGCGTGGCCGTCTCCGTACCGTCAGCGCTCGTGGGTCCGCCACGCGACCATGCGGTCCGCGACGCCGACCCAGTCGATCGGCTCCCCTCGCGCCTCAGCGTCGTCGACACACTCGGCGAGATGCTGGAAGAGAGCCTCGGCCGTGACCGCCTGCCACCGGTCGGGGTGGTCGTGGGCGTCGTCGCGGAGGTCCCAGAAGCTGTCGGCAAGCCTGCGCTCGACACTCGTCACCACCCGAAGGTAGGCCACTTCGGCCCCGCTCATCGGTGTCGTGGAAGGCGCGCCGGGGCGGGGTCTCTTGCGATCGGCGCGGCACGACCCGGACGCGAGGGCCCAGAACCCTGGCCGCCCGCCGGCTCGTCGTGCTGCCATGTGCGGATGCACCCTCCCCTCACCCCGTTCGACTCCGGGTGGCTCAGCCGCCCCGGGGACGTCCGCGTGTACTGGGAGACGTCGGGCAACCCCGAGGGCCGCCCCGCCCTCTACCTGCACGGCGGCCCCGGCAGCGGCCTGGGTGGCGGTGGCTACCGTCGCCGGTTCGACCCCGAGCGCCACCTGGTCGTCGGGCTGGACCAGCGAGGCTGCGGGCGCAGCACCCCGTGGGCGATCGACGACCTCGACCGTCTCTACGACAACACCACCCCCACCCTCGTCGACGACATCGAGGCCCTGCGCACCCACCTGGGCATCGACCGCTGGCTTGTCCACGGCGTGTCGTGGGGATCGACGCTCGCGCTGGCCTATGCGCTGGCGCATCCCGACCGCGTCGCCGCTCTCGTGCTGACCGCGGTGACGACCGGGAGCCGCGAGGAGATCGACTGGATCACCGAGGGCGTCGGCAGGGTCTTCCCCGAGGCCTGGGAGCGGTTCGCGGCGACGACGCCGGAGGGCCTGCGCGTCGTCGAGCACTACGCGCGTCTGCTGCGTGACGCGGACCCCGCCGTGCGGGCCGCCGCCGCCGACGCGTGGGACACGTGGGAGTCGACCCACGTCTCGCTCGACCCGCGCTGGGAGCCGGGACCGTTGCACGCCGACGCCCGCGAGCGCGCGAACGTCGCCACCCTCGTCACGCACTACTGGGCGCACGACTGCTTCCTGCCCGGGAACCAGAGCGTCCTCACGCGCGCCCACGAGCTCGCGGGCATCCCGGGTGTCCTGGTCCACGGGCGTCGCGACATCAGCGGTCCGGTCGTCACGCCATGGAGGCTGCACCAGGCGTGGCCGGGCAGCGAGCTCCACGTCGTCGAGTCGGAGGGGCACGGCGGCGACGTGGAGATGGAGCTCACGTCCCGGGCCATCGACGCGTTCGCGGGCCGGTGAGCACCTGCCGGTGAAACGGTTCTTGCCCTGTCTGCCCGGGTCGTACAGACGTACGTTCGATCGCGCCCGTCCATATCCGACCTACACCCGGTCGAGGTGACCCAGCATGAGATCCACCGCTGTACCCGATTCCCGACGACCCGCCCCCGCGCGGCTGCTCCTGTCCGTCCTGGCAGTGATCGCACTGGCCTTCGCGATGTTCAGCCTCGCTCCCGCGCCGTCCGCGCAGGCGCACGGGTGGATCTCCGACCCGCCCAGCCGGCAGGACCTCTGTTACACCGGCGCGATCAGCAACTGCGGCCCGGTCCAGTACGAGCCGTGGAGCGTGGAGGCCAAGAAGGGCTCGATGCTCTGCTCCGGCGGCGGCCGCTTCACCGAGCTCGACAACGAGTCCCGGGCCTGGCCGCGCCAGGCGGTCAGCACCAACGAGACGTTCACGTGGGACATCGTCGCGAACCACTCCACATCGACGTGGGAGTACTTCGTCGACGGCAGGCTGCACACCACGATCAACGACAACGGGGCGATGCCGCCCAAGAGGTTCACCCACCAGATCAACAACCTGCCCGAGGGCAACCACAAGATCTTCGTCCGGTGGAACATCGCCGACACGGTGAACGCGTTCTACCAGTGCATCGACGCGTACATCACGCCCGGCGGGAACCCGGCACCGCAGCCCACCGCGACGCCGACCCCGGGGCCGACGGCGACGACGCCGGCGCCGCAGCCGGGCAACAGCGCCTGCACCGCGACCGTGCGTGCGGCCAACTCCTGGGGCAACGGCTTCCAGGGTGAGGTCACCGTGAAGGCGGGCAACGCGGCGATCAACGGCTGGAAGGTCACCGTGAACGGCGCGACGATCACGCAGGCGTGGAGCTCCACGCTCAGCGGTTCCGACACGCTCGCCAACGCGGGCTGGAACGGGAGTCTCGCCGCCGGCGCGTCGACCACCGCGGGCTTCATCGCCAGCGGCAGTGGCACCAACCTGAGCGCGACCTGCAGCGCTAGCTGACCGGTACCCACAGCGCTGCGACGGCCGGCCGGGGCGAGGACGCCCCGGCCGGTCGTGCGTCCGGGCGGATGGACGCCCAGCTCGCCCCGGCTGAGCCCAACGGTCGCCACGGAGCGGGAGAGCTCCCCGGCGGTCAGCGGGCCCTCAGCGCGTCACGCGTTCCACCATCGCCTGCACCCACGAGGCGATCCGGCGGGCGTGCGGCTGTGGGACGTCGGTGACAGCCAGTCGCTCAAGGAGCAGCGGCGGGTTGAGCAGACCTGCCTCGATCATGGCGTGCACGAACTCCTGGTCCTTGTCGCGGTACGCGACCAGCTTGGAGATCGCGAGGTCGTGCGGGTCCAGGCACAACGCCCGACCGGGTGCCGAGGACTGGGACTCCCACCGCACGATCCGGTTCTGCCACCCCTCGGGCAGGACGATCAGACCGTCGATCTCGACGCCTTGGCCGTAGTAGCCGTACATCTGGTGGAAGCCGGAGTCCTCGCCGATGGCCCCGTCGACGGCCAGGGCCTTCTCTGCGGAGCCGTCGCCGAGGAACGCGACGTCGGCCTCGATGGACCCGACAGCCTCGTCAGGCAGGTCGTCCTCGTCGAACGACCCGAGGATCGACTGCGACCCGACGATGACGATGTCGGTGGTGTCCGTGATGCGTGAGGCTGCACGGAGGATGTGAGCGAGCTCGACCCGCTTCACCGTGTCGACGCCAGGGCCGCACGACGCTCGTCGTCGGTCAGGACCCCGGCGAACGGGGAGTTCTGCCTCAGCTCACGCGAGCGCTGGGACGGTGAGGTCAGGACGATCAGCAGCTCGTCGAGCGGGCCGTCGAGCAATTCCTGCCACTGCGCCAACCACTGCGCGGGGCGCCCACGCGTGTGCCGCGCACGCATGCGCTCGAGGTTCTGGCGTGCGACGTCGACGAGCGCAGGGTCCTGGACGAGCTTGCCGGCGATCGCGTACGCCAGGTGGAGGGAGCGCCGCTGGTCCGCGGACAGTCGCTGGGTGGAGTACCGCACGCGGTCCACGTCGGACAGGCGGACACGACGGTGCGTGCCCGTCGTCTCGTAGGGAAGGTCTCCGCGCTTCGTCAGGTTCACGACGTGCTGGCGAGATGTGCCGAGCACGCGGGCGGCCTCACCGGTGGTGAGGAGCTGGTCGGTCGTCCCCGCCGACATCGAGACGCTGCGCACGGGTCAACAGTAGACGCGTAACCGCCAAAGACACAACGCCCGTCCACCACGTTTGCGCCTCTAGCGGACGCGAGTGGTCGCGCAGTCCTCCTGGGCAGCCGCTCGCGCGCGGAGCACACAGGCTCGCTCCCGCCTCCATCTCTTGTCCGCGTCTCCCCACCGCTGCCACCCTGAGGTCCCGTCACCGGAGGCACCCATGGGCAAGCTCATCTACGCGGCGAACACCTCGCTCGACGGTTACCTGGAGGACGAGAGCGGCGCGTTCGACTTCTCGGTGCCCGACGAGGAGGTGCACGCGTTCTGGAACGAGCACGAGCGCGGCATCGGCACGTCGCTCTACGGCCGGCGCATGTACGAGACGATGCGCGTCTGGGAGGACGACGACTGGCTGACGGACCAGCCGGCGGTCGTGCGCGAGTACGCGGGGATCTGGCGCGACGCCGACAAGGTCGTCTACTCCACGACGCTCGACGCGGTGTCGACGGCGCGGACGCGGATCGAGCGGCAGTTCGACGCCGACGCGGTGCGCCGCCTCAAGGAGGAGTCCGACGCGGACCTCAGCGTCGGCGGCTCGATCCTCGGGGCCGAGGCGTTCCGGCACGGGCTCGTCGACGAGTGCGTGCTGCTGCTGTGCCCGGTGATCGTGGGCGGCGGCAAGCCTGCGCTGCCGCGCGGCGTCCGGGCCGACCTGGAGCTGCTGGACCACCGCCGGTTCGCCAACGGCACCGTCTACGTGCGCCACGCGGTACGACGCGCGACCTGACGCCGGGGACGCTGCCCCCCGGGTGCCTCCTCGCCGACGTCGGCGCGACTCGCGCAAGACGAGTACCGGTCACGACACGAGCCGGGTGAGCCCTGCGGACAGGCAGGACCGAGGTGAGGAGTCAGCCATGACGGACGCACCCGCGCCCCGGGCCGGCAGCGCTGCGCGACGCTGGGCTGCGGCCGCCGCGACCATGGCCCTCATGGCTGCGTGCTGTGCCCACTCGGTCCACGCCGCGGCGGTCCCCGGTCGCCCGCCCGACCTCGTGGGAACGGTCGCCGGGGAACCGGGAGCGGCCTACCTCGTCGACACGTCACCGACCACGGACTTCGGCCCGGACTACTTCGAGGGGATGTCGATAGTGACCGAGCCGGCCCGTGGCGAGACGGTCGTGGTCGGGAGCGACGACCGCGCGCTCCCCAGCCCCGGTCTCGAGGCGGGTGACGTGGTCGAGGTCTGGATCGGTGACGTCTGCGCCGAGTCCTCGCCCGTGCAGTGCGACGTCGTCGCGATCCGCGTCACGGCGCAGGCCGGCTGAGGCCCGGGCAGGCGCTCAGAGCGCGGCGTCACGACCGCAACCTGGACACACCGCGCAGATCGGGCAGGATGTCCCCCGAGGACAGGGGGTCGGCGATGACGACGGACGGCATCACGCAGGATCGGAGCACGCAGGATCGGAGCACGCAGGATCGGACGACGTGCGCGGTCGTCGGCGGCGGACCCGCCGGGCTCATGCTCGGCCTGCTGCTGGCACGCGCCGGCGTCGAGGTCACGGTCCTGGAGAAGCACGCCGACTTCCTGCGGGACTTCCGCGGCGACACCGTGCACCCCTCGACGCTGCAGGCCCTGGACGACCTCGGGCTCATCGACCGCTTCCTCGCGCTGCCGCACTCGCGCGTCGAGGCCATCAGGCTGCCCGACCCGTCGGGCGGCGCGCCCGTGGCCGCCGTCGACTTCTCGCGCCTACGCGTGCCGTACCCCTACATCGCGATGGTCCCGCAGTGGGACCTGCTCGACCTGCTCGCCGACGCGGCGGGCGCCGAGCCGGGGTTCACGCTGCTGCGCGAGCACGAGGTGACCGACGTCGTGCGCACCGGCGACCGCGTGACGGGCGTCAGGTACCGGACGCCCCAGGGCGAGGGATCCCTGGGGGCCGACCTCGTCGTGGCGTGCGACGGCCGCTGGTCGGTCGTCCGACGCGCCGTCGGGTTCCCCTCCCGACGGTTCGATGTCCCGTTCGACGTCTGGTGGTTCAAGGTCCCGACGAGCCGACCCGTCGGCGGTGCGCTCGTGCCGCGCCTCACCCCGGGACGCGCGCTCGTGACGATCCCCCGCGAGGGGTACCTGCAGATGGCGTACCTGGGCCCCAAGGGCAGCGACGCCGCGCTGCGGGCACGGGGGATCGAGTCGTTCCGGGCGGAGGTGGCCGAGCTCGTCCCCGAGGTCGCGCGGGACGTCCACCGCCTCGCCTCGATGGACGACGTCAAGCACCTCGACGTGCGCCTCGAGCGGTTGCGGCGCTGGTCCGCGCCCGGCGTGCTGTGCCTCGGCGACGCCGCGCACGCGATGTCCCCCGTCGGCGGCGTCGGGGTCAACCTCGCGGTGCAGGACGCGATCGCGGCGGCACGCGTCCTCGCGGCGCCGCTGCGGTCCGGGGCGTTCCGGGACGCGTTCCCCGCGCACGTCGTCGCGCGCGTGCAGGCCCGTCGCCGCCTGCCCACGGCAGTCATCCAGGGGGTGCAGCGCGCGATGCACGCGCGGGCCATCGGGCCGGTCGTCGCCGGGGCGGACGGCGGGCCGCCCGTCGGCGTGCTCCGGCTCCTGCGGCGGGTGCCCGCGCTCAGCACGCTCACGGCCCGCCTCGTCGGCGTCGGCCCGCGGCCCGAGCGGGTGCCGGTGTGGGGACGGCGTCCACCGACCCCGGCGCCTGAGGAGGGACCGGTCGGGCGACGCCTCTCACCGTGACCCCGCACGACGGGCGGTTCGTTCCGCCGCCGGTCCCCCCCGCCGGCCTGACGGCCCACGAGACCGACCTGTTCCGGGCGTACCCGGCGGGACGCTCACGGGTCGCCACAACGCGATCCGACCACTCCGGCGCGCTGTGATACTCACGGACATGCGCTCCTCCTTGCAGACGGTGTACCTGGCCCGACACGGGCAGACGGAGGGGAACGTGCAGGGCCGCTGGCAGGGCCAGCTCGATTCGCCGCTGACCGCGCTGGGCCGCGCGCAGGCGCGGACGGTGGCCGAGCTCGTCGCCGACGAGCCCGTGGACGCCGTCTTCTGCAGCCCGCAGGGCCGGGCCGCCGCCACCGCGCAGGTGTGCGGCGAGCGCCTGGGCCTGCCCGTCGTCCCGCTGGACGAGCTCGCGGAGCTGCACCATGGCGCGATGGCCGGCATGTCCCCCGACGACATGGAGAGGGCCTTCCCCGGTGAGCTCGCCCTGCGCGGCCAGGACAAGTACCGGTGGCGGTTTCCCGGTGGGGAGAGCTACGAGGACGCCGTGCCCCGTGCCGCGCGGGCGCTGGCACGCGTCGAGGAGTCCGGCGCGCGGCACCCCCTCCTGGTGTCGCACGAGATGATCGGCCGGCTGCTGCAGCACCACCTGCGACGCCTCGACGTCGCGACCGCGCTGGCCGGCGGCCACCCGCAGGGCGTCGTGTACCGGGTGGACGTCTATACCGGGGAGCTGACGACGCTCCGCGAGGCCTGACGGCGCGCGTCCGTCAACCCGGCGCGTCCTGCTCGCGCGCGTGCCAGAGCACCCGCCCGTGCTCGCCGGTCGTGACCCGGCGCACCACGAAGCCGCCGAGCTTGTCGAGGACCCGCAGCGACGCCGCGTTCGACTCACGCACCGTCGCCCAGACACGTTCCCGGCCCGTCGCGAGGACCGCGTCGAGCACGACGCGCGCGGCCTCCGTCGCGTAGCCGTGGCCGTGCGCGGCCGGCAGCAGCTCGTAGGCGAGCTCCGGCTCCTCGACGGTGCCACGACCGACGACCAGCCCGACGTACCCGACGGGCGGCGACCCGTCGCGCGGCCGCAGGACGTACACGCCGATCCCGTGCCGACGCGTCAGCTCGTGCATCGCCGCCATGCGCTGCCACGCCTGGTCGTGGGTCACCACGCCCCCTCCACGTGCCGTGAACAGCTCCGCCAGCCACGGGACGTCCGACGGCTCCTCCGGTGTCAGCACGAACCGCTCGGTCTCGAGGCGCTCGGGCATGGGGCGGAAGTCCATCGCCAGAGTCAACACCCACCGCGCCGACAGCGGGTGCCCGTCCGCTCTGAGCGGTCACGCCTCGGCGGCGGGCACCGTCAGCGTCATCACGCAGTTCCCCTTGCCCTTCGGCCGCTGGTAGGCGAATCCCAGCTGCTCGTACATCGTCCGCGTCGCGTTGTAGAGGAACGACGACGACGTCCGCTTGCCCGGCGGGAGATCGTGCGGGTACGCCTCGACGAGCCCGCCGCCGGCCTCCGCGATCAGCCCCAGCGCACCGCGCACCGCCACCGACGCCATGCCGTGGCGCCGGTGGTCACGGTCGACGAACAGGCAGGTGATCCGGAAGTCGGGGCGCTGCTGCAGCCCGCGCTCCCACTCCTTGCGGTGGTGGATGTTCGCGACCTCGTCGACCGTGCCGTACTGCGCCCACGCCAGCGCCCGGTCGCCGTCCATGACGAGCGCGGCGTGCGCCCGCCCGGCGAGGACGAGCTGCCGCTTGAACTCACGGTGCCCCAGCGCCCGCCGTTCCTCCACCGGGTCGGGGTACAGGTGGAAGTACGTGCACCAGCACCCGCCCCAGACGCCGTTGTGGCGCTCCGCGAGCGCGGCGAACGCGTCCCAGCTGTCCGCGCCGAGCGGTGCGATCCGGTAGCCGTCGACGGCCACGTCCCCCATCCGGCGAACGTACGCTCGCGGCCGGACCGCGACAACCCTGCTCGTCCGCGTGGACCCTGCGACGCCGGGCCAGGCCCGGGCGCCGTCAACGCGCGAGGTCGCGGCGCCGGAACCCGGCGAACCCCACGAGCAGGAACCCGAGCGTGACCAGGCTGATCCACCCCAGGCCCGTCCAGTCCGGGTCGCCGACGCCGACGTCGGGGACGTGCCAGAACGGCGCGATCCCCAGCACCCAGTCGTCGAGGCCGAACGTGGGGCCCAGCAGCGTGAGGACGAAGGACGCGAGGACCCCGGCCCACGCGGCGAGGGCGGCGACGGGCCGGGCGCCGACGACCGCCACGGACAGCGCCACGACCGTCCACACCGCGGGGATCGTCGCGACGGCCTGCAGGAGGACGTCCCCAAAGCCCATCCCGAGTCCCGCGTCCCCGGCCCGTGCGGCGACCAGCGTGCCGGCGACCAGCACGAGGACGGCCGGGAAGCCGAGCGCGACCAGTACGTTGCTCCCGTAGTAGCGGGGCCGGGCGACGGCGCCGGCAAGGAGGGGCTCGACGCGGTCGCCGAGCTCCTCGGAGCGGACCTTGAGCATGACCTGCACCCCGGGGACGCACGCGATGATGCCGACCAGCGCGAGGATCGTGCGGATGAACGCGGCGCCGATCTCGGCGGTCGTAGTCGCACCGGAGGCGAGCACCCCCGTGATCGCGGAGTCGGTGCCGAAGAGGTCGCTGACCGATGTCGTGAAGTACCCGAACACGACCCCGATCGCGACGAACGCGACGGCCCACGTCACGAAAGCGCCATGGTTGATCCGCAGCGCCAGCCGCAGCGTCGAGCGGGTCGTGCCGCGGGCGGGCCCGGGCCGCGTCGCGACGATCCCCTGCCCGAAGTCGCGGCGGGCCTGCAGGACGAACGCGACAGCCGACACGACCACGGTGAACGCGACCGCGAGCAGCAGCGGTCGCCAGTCGTCGCCCGCCGCCGGCCGGGTCTCGTGCATCCAGCCGATCGGGTTCGCCCAGATCGTCCATGACGGAGCCTCGACCGAATAGCAGAACCCCGTCAGCAGGAACAGCGTGCCCAGCGTCCCGACGGCCATGGAACTGGCGGACCGCGCGTCGGACCCGAGCTGGGCGGTCATGGCGGCGACGGCGGCGAACATCCACCCCGTCGCGGTGAACGTCGCGGCCAGCAGCATCGAGGAGCCCCAGTCCCCACCGCACAGCGCGGTGACGACCCCGGTGACGACCCCGAGCGCCAGGGAGCCGATGAACGCCACCAGCAGGCCCGTCAGCAGGCGGGCGGACCGGCCCATGACCCCCGACGCGAGCAGCTCGGCCTGCCCGGAGTCCTCCTGCGCGCGCGTCGCGCGGGTGACGGCGAAGATCGCGCCGAGCGCGGCGAGGAACCCGCCCAGCGCGAGCGTGCGCCACGCGTTGAACCCGTCGGCCGTCATGAGGTCGTTCGCAGGTCCGAAGATCAGGCCGAGGGCCGGGTTCGCGCCGACCGTGGCGGAGAGCGCCGCCCGGGCCTGGTCGCTGCGGAACACGATGGGGAAGAAGATCACCGACGTCGCGGACAGGGCCGTTGCGATCAGCACCCACGGGGCGAGCAGGCGCCCGTCGTGCGCGAGCGAGACCCGCAGCAGCGGGCGCACCCCGACGACCGGTGACGAGCGGCGCGGCGCCACCGCGGTGCTCACCGGTCCCCCGTCGGGGTCGGCTCGTCGCCGTACAGGCGCAGGAACATCGACTCCAGCGACGGCGGCTCGACTGTCAGCGCCGTGATCCCCGCGGGCGTGAGCACGCTCATCGCCTCCCCGATGCGGGCCGAGTCGACGCTCGCGGCGAACCGCCCGCCGTCGACGTGCACGTCGTGGAACAGCGACAGGTCGTCGGGGACGCGCTCGAGCACCGCGTGGACCGTGGTGCGGGTCTGCCCGCGCAGGTCGGCGAGGGTGCCGGACTGCACGATCCGGCCGTCGCGAATGATGCTGAGGCGGTCCGCGAGGTTCTCGACCTCCGCGAGGATGTGCGACGACAGCAGCACCGTCGTGCCGCGGGCCGTCGCCTCGCCGACGACCCCCTGGAAGACGCTCTCCATCAGCGGGTCGAGGCCGGACGTGGGCTCGTCGAGGACCAGCAGCTCGACGTCCGACGCGAGCGCGGCGACGATCGCGACCTTCTGCCGGTTGCCCTTCGAGTACTGCCGCCCCCGCTTGGTCGGGTCCAGCTCGAACCGCTCGATCAGCTCGGCGCGGCGCCGCTCGTCGATCCCGCCGCGCAGAGAGCCGAGCAGGTCGATCGCCTCACCGCCCGTCATCGTCGGCCACAGCGACACGTCACCCGGGACGTACGCGAGGCGGCGGTGCAGGTCGACGACGTCGGCCCACGGGTCGCCGCCCAGCAGCCGCACAGTCCCCGCGTCGGCGCGCAGCAGGCCCAGCAGCACCCGGATCGTCGTCGACTTGCCCGCGCCGTTCGGCCCGAGGAACCCGTGCACCTCGCCGCGCGCGACCTCCAGGTCCAGCCCGTCGAGGGCCCGGAACCTGCCGAACGACTTGACCAGTCCTGCGACCTCGATCACCGGCACGCTCATCGAGCTTCCCTTCCCAGGCCCCCACCGACGGGAGGCCACCAGTCGAACGTTCGGACGTGCTCCCCGCAAGCGTCCGAAGTCCCTCGCACCCATCTTCTGCTCATCACGTGAGTCACCTGCTCGGGGTCGCCTTCGCCCGTCATGTGGGCCACGTCCCGCACCTGCTCCACCTGGACCTCGACGCACTCGTGGCACGCACGGCCCCGGCGGTCCAGCTCCACCTGAGCACTCCCGACGACTGACCGCGCGGGCGGCGCGTGGTGGCGTCGCCCCGGCGTCAGGCGGGACCGGGCCAGTCGATCACCCGCATCTCCTCCGGCTCGGACATGTCGATCACCGTCGACGCCCGGTGCCAAGGGGGCGCGGCGGCTGCGGAGAGGTGCTGGGCCCCGTCGTAGCGCAGCAGGCGGGGGTCGTCGGGGTCCAGCCGTCGGGGGGCGCCGTGCAGAACCTGGCCTCGCCGGCTGTCTCGTCGCCTCGGTACGGCTGAGCCGTCATCGCCGCGCGACGCGCCGCCCGGCGTCCCAGCCCGGCGCACGGTGACCCGGCGGCGGTCCCACCGTCGTCACACCGTGCCGCTCCAGCAGCCATGACACCACCGAGTTCGACGTCCACATCTCGCCGACGCGCGCCTCGTCGCGGCCCCACGTGAGCGGCGGCACGAGCACCAGGTCGTCGAGCACGTCGGCGGGCAGCGGGAGCTCGTCGCCCACGGGGAGGACGTGGCTGGGCGGGGCGGGCGCGTCGACCACGCGCAGCTCGTACCGGAACAGGGGGCACCGCCCCAGCAGCCGTGACCCGACCGGGCCGGACAGGACGACGCGTCGCGCCCCGGCCGACCTCCCCCACGTCGGGGCCATGTCGATGCTCTGCACGGCGCCGTCGACGGCGACCTCGAGCACCGCGTGGACGAGCCGCTGCGGGGCGCGGTGCTCGCGCGCCGCGACGAGCCGCTCCCACCAGGCGCTGGTGCGCCAGGCGACGTGGCCACCGGCCCCGACCTGCGCCCACTCCACCCGCGCCACCGCGTCCACCCGCCCATCCCACCGCTGCGGAGCGCTGGGGGCAAAGGCGGCATGCGGCGACGACCCACCCGACACGCCCCGACAGGCCCGGCCGCACGCGCCCCGGCCGTGCCTACGCTCGTGACATGGCGACCGTCCCGCCCGTCCCCGCTGTTCCTGTCGGCCCGCTGTGGCGCCTGGGTGAGCACCCGTGGCTCGCGGACGCCCCGCCCGCGCCGGCGTCGGCGCGCGTGATCCTCGACAACGACTTCGCCGGCGACCCGGACGACCTGTTCCAGCTGGTCCACCACGTGCTGTCGCCTTCGGTGGAGATCTCGTTGGTCGTGTCGTCGCGCCTGCGTCACGACCACGACGGCCGGTCGGAGACGAGCGCGGCCGACGGCGCCCGTGTCGTCGAGGACGTGTTCGCGCGTATGGGCCTGACGTCGACCGACGTCCTGGTCACCGGCTCGGAGGAGACCCTGACGGACCTGCGCACGCCGCAGCGGTCGGCCGCTACCGAGCGGATCGTCGCCGAGGCGATGCGCGACGACCCGCGCCCGCTGTTCTACGTCGCGGGCGGCGGGCTGACCGACCTGGCGTCGGCGTACCTGGCGCACCCCGAGATCGCGGGCCGGTTCGTGGTCGTGTGGATCGGCGGGTTCGAGCACGAGCCCGTGCCGTGGCTCGACGCACCCCGGTCGGTCGACGAGGAGTACAACCTGTCGATCGACGTCCGCGCCGCGCAGGTGGTGTTCGACGCGCCCGGCCTGGACCTCTGGCAGATCCCCCGCAGCACGTACGCGACGTGCGTGCTGTCCGACGCGGAGTCGCGCACGCGCGTGCGGGCGGCCGGACCCCTGGGCCGCCACCTCGACGACGAGCTCCGCGCCGAGATGCGGCGGCACGCGCAGCCGTCGCGCCCGCCCAGCGAGGCGTACGTGCTGGGCGACTCCTGCCTGGTGGTGCTCACCGCGCTGCAGACCTACTGGACCGGGGACGCGTCGTCCTGCCGGTTCGTCACGCGCCCCAAGCCAGGGCTGACGGACGACGGTCGGTACGTCGAGCGTCCCGGCGCCCCGCAGATGCGGGTGTGGACCCACGTCGACGTGCGGCTCGTCCTCGAGGACCTGTTCGCGAAGCTGCGTCTGTTCGAGGCCTGGCGCGCGGACGCATAGCCGCTCGGCGGGCAGCGCGGGTGCCAGGCGGGCACCGCGGGCGGTGAAACGCTTCGACGACTGCACGGAGGCGTCCGCGCTGGTGGGCTGGTCACGCTGACCCGCACCTGTCGAGAGGGATCCCCGTGCACGCACTTCGCAAGGCGCTGACCGCAACCGCGGCCGCACTCGTCGCCGCCGCCGGCTCGGTCGCGGTGACCGCCCCGGCGAACGCCGCCGCCGCGTGCCGCGTCGACTACACCGTGGCCAGCCAGTGGCCGGGCGGGTTCAACGCCGCCGTGCAGGTGACCAACCTGGGTGACCCGCTCACCTCGTGGGACCTGCGCTTCTCGTTCGGGGCGGGGCAGACCGTCAACCAGCTGTGGAACGGCACCGTCGCCCAGACCGGGGCGGCCGTGTCCGTGCGCAACGCCGCGTACAACGGGACCGTGGCGACCAACGGCACCGCGTCGTTCGGCTTCAACGGCACGTTCGCCGGCGCCAACCCCGTGCCGACCGCGTTCACGCTCAACGGCGTCGCGTGCACCGGCGCGGCGGCCACGCCGACCGCCCCACCGACCGCATCGCCGTCGACGTCGCCGTCCGCGACCGCGACGCAGTCGCCCCGCCCGACGACGAGCCCGACCACCACCCCGACCCCCACGCCGTCCACCGGCTCCGTCACGGCCGACCCGACCCGACTCGTCGCCGAGATGGGCCAGGGCTGGAACCTGGGCAACCAGCTGGAGGCCAGCATCGACGGGGTGCCCAGCGAGACCGCGTGGGGCAACCCGGTGATCACGGGCGCCCTGCTCGACCGGGTCAAGGCCTCCGGGTTCGACACGGTCCGCATCCCCGTCTCCTACCTCGGCAAGATCGGCGCGGCCCCGGACCACACCGTCGACCGCGCGTGGCTCAGCCGGATCCAGCAGGTCGTCGACCTCGCGTACGACCGCGGGTTGTACGTCGTGATCAACATGCACGGCGACGGCTTCAAGAGCGTCAGCGGTGCGTGGCTGATCTGCGACGCGTCGGGCCAGGAGCAGATCCGGGCCAAGTACCAGAAGGTCTGGCAGCAGGTGGCCTCGACGTTCAAGGATTACGGCGGCCGGCTGGTCCTGGAGTCGATGAACGAGAACTTCGACGGGCAGTACGGCAACCCGACGCAGCCGTGCTACTCCAACATCAACGCGTACAACCAGGTCTTCGTCGACACGGTGCGCCGCACCGGCGGCACCAACGCCTCGCGGTGGCTGCTCGTCCCGGGCTGGAACACCAACATCGACTACACCACGGGCAGCTACGGCTTCACGATCCCGACCGACCAGTACCGGTCGTCGGCGATCCCCACCGCCGACAGGCGGATCATGATCTCCGTCCACTACTACGACCCGTGGGACTTCGCCGGTACCGAGAGCGGGGCGACCACCCAGTGGGGCCCGGACGTGACCGACCCGTCGCGCAGCGCGACGTGGGGCGACCAGGTCCACATGGAGAACCAGCTGAAGAAGGTCTACGACGCGTTCGTCGTGAAGGGCTATCCCGTGTTCATCGGTGAGTACGGGTCGATCGACAAGACGAGCGCCGACCCGACCAACAACCGGTACCGCGCCGACTACGCCCGCACCCTGGTCACCCTCGCCAAGACGTACGGCGCGGCCACCGCCTACTGGGACAACGGCTACAACGGCGGGTACGGGTTCGGGCTGTTCGACCGGCAGTCCGCGACGGTGACTCAGCAGGGGATCATCACCGCCATCACGGGATCGTGACCGGGTGCCCGGGCGCGCGGCTTCCGGCCCCGCGCGCTCGGGACGCCGCGGTGGTGGCGGTCGCGCGCCGGCGCGTCAGCGGCGGTAGTCCTCGTCGGTGACGTGCTCGAGCCACGTCACGACCTCGCCGTTCTCGTCGGCCTCCTGGATCGCGAGGTGCGCCATGAACCGCTCGGGCGTGGCGCCGTGCCAGTGCTCCTCGCCCGGCTCGACGTACACGACGTCGCCGGGCCGGATCTCCTGGACCTCGCCGCCGCGCACGGCGACGTAGCCGATGCCGTCGGTGACGTAGAGGGTCTGGCCCCGGGGGTGGCGGTGCCAGGCGGTGCGCGCGCCGGGGGCGAACCGGACGTGGGCGCAGCCGACGGCGGACTGCTCGTCGGGGGTGCGGACGCCGTCGATGTGGACGGTGCCGGTGAACCAGTCCTCGGGGCCGGCGGCGGTCCGGCCGCCGCTTCGCGTGAGCTTCATGGTGGTCGTCCTCCGTGGGTCGGGGTTGCCTGGCGCCGCTCAGACGGTGAGGAGCACCTTGGTGGCGCGGCGCTCGTCCATGGCCCGATACCCCTCGGCGGCCTGCTCGAGCGGCAGCGTGAGGTCGAAGACCCGGCCCGGGTCGATGGCGCGGTCCCAGATGAGCTGGATGAGGTCGGGCAGGAAGCGGCGCACGGGTGCCGGGCCGCCGAGGATCTGGACCTGGGAGAAGAACAGCAGCTGGCCGGGCAGCTGGACGTCGTGGCTGACGCCGACGAAGCCGAGGTTGCCGCCGGGCCGGGCCGCGCCGATGGCCTGCGTCATGGACTCCTGGCTGCCGACCGCCTCGATGACCGAGTGCGCGCCGAGTCCGCCGGTCAGCTCCTTGATGCGCGCGACGCCCGCGTCACCCCGCTCCTCGACGACGTCGGTCGCGCCGAAGTGACGCGCGAGCTCCTGGCGGTCGGCGTGCCGCGACATCGCGATGACCCGCTCGGCACCCAGCTGCCTGGCCGCGAGCACGCCCATGAGCCCGACCGCGCCGTCCCCGACGACCGCGACGGTCCTGCCAGGCCCAGCGTTCGCGGCGACGGCGGCGTACCACCCGGTTCCCAGGACGTCGGAGGCCGCGAGCAGGTGCGGGACCAGGTCGGCGTCGGGCTGCCCCGGCGTCGCGACGAGCGTGCCGTCGGCGAACGGGATGCGGGCCTTCTCGGCCTGGGTGCCGATCGCACCGTCGACGAAGACGCGGTGCACGCAGCTCGACGGGAAGCCGGCGCGGCAGATCTCGCACGTGCCGTCGGAGATGACGAACGACCCGACGACGAAGTCGCCCGGCTTCACGGTCCTGACCGCGGAGCCGACCTCCTCGACGACGCCGACGTACTCGTGCCCCATCTTCGCGCGGTCGACCCGGTCCGCACCGCGGTACGGCCACAGGTCCGACCCGCAGATGCACGTCGCGGTGATGCGGATGACGGCGTCGGTCGGCTCGACGATCGTCGGGTCCTCGCGGTCCTCGACCCGGACGTCACCGGGGCCGTACATGATCACGCCGCGCATGGGGTTCTCCTCCTCGGTCCGGACCTCCACTGTGCGCCGGTGCGCCCGTCGCCGCTTCCCGGACAGCCGTGGCGAACCTCGTCACCAGGCACGCCTTGACCTCGAGCGCGCTCCAGGTTGCACGCTCGTCGTCATGGACACCACGCAGCGGACCCCCGAGCCCGTCCTCGGGGCCATGTACTTCGGCACCCGCGCCGACGAGGCGCTCTCGGCCACCCTGCTCGACGCGTTCGTCGACCTCGGCGGCCGGTGGATCGACACCGCCAACTGCTACTCCTTCTGGGCCGACCCCTCGGGTGTCGGCGGGCAGAGCGAGCGCGTCCTCGGCCGGTGGTTCGCGGCACGCCCCGGCGTCCGGGACCGCGTGCAGCTCGCGACGAAGGTCCGCCACCAGCCGCTGGTGCCGCACGAGTGGCCGTCGTCCTCCGAGGGCCTGTCCGCCGACGCGATCGCGCGGGGCTTCGCGGCGTCCCTCGACCGGCTGGGCCTGGACGCGGTGGACCTGCTGTGGGCGCACGCGGAGGACCGTGACGTCCCGCTCACCGAGACGGTCGAGGCGTTCGGCGCGCTGGTCGCCGCGGGCCGGGTCGGCCGGCTGGGCGCCTCCAACCACGCGGCGTGGCGGGTGGAGCAGGCCCGCGCGATCGCCCGCGAGCGCGGCGTCGAGCCGTGGTCGGCGGTGCAGCTGCGGTACTCGTACGTCTGGCCGCGACCGGGGATCACCCTTCCGGAGGGCGGGCACGTGCACGCCGAGCGCGACCAGCTGGACCACGCGCGCACGGAGGGCCTCGACGTATGGGCGTACTCGCCGCTGCTCACCGGGGCGTACGTGCGCGACGACCGCCCGCTGTCGGAGGGCTACGACCACCCCGGCACGCACCGGCGGCTGGCGGTTCTCGCGCAGGTCGCCGACGAGCTCCGGGCGACGCGCAACCAGGTGGTGCTCGCCTGGCTCATGGCGCAGGGCATCAGCCCGATCCTGGGCGTGAGCTCCCTCGACCAGCTGGCCGAGGCCATGGCCGCACGGGACCTGACCCTGCCCGACGAGGTCCGGGCGCGTCTGGACGCAGCGGTCTGACGGGCGCTGCCACGATGGCTCCCATGACGGGGTACGCACCGGGTGAGGTCGCCGAGCGCACGGGCCTGTCCGTGGACACGCTGCGCTACTACGAGCGCGAAGGGCTGGTCGGCCCGATCGCGCGGTCGGCCGGCGGGCAGCGCCGGTACGACGACGACGACGTCGCGTGGATCGGCCTCGTCACGTGCCTGCGCGACGCCGGCCTCGGCATCGCGGAGCTGCGTCGGTTCACCGAGCTGCTGCGCACCGAGGCCGGCGCGGCGGACCGGGTCGCGTTCCTGCGGGCCCGCCGCGCCGAGCTCGAGGAGCAGGCGCAGCGGATCCTCGCCGCCGTCGACGTGCTCGACGGGAAGATCGCCCACTACGCGCAGGAGTCATAGACCCACGTCCCGGCCCGCGCGACCACCAACGCCCCGGGCCGGTGTCCCGCGTCCGACACCCGAGACGGCTGTCACGCGAGACCGGGGTTGCGTCGATCAGACCTTCGGACGGGCGACGCAACCCCGGTCTCGCGTGACCCGCGTCCCGGTGGGTGGACAGGGGACTGCCTGACGTCCGCGTCGGGCCCGCGTCATGGACCTGCCGCGCCCTCCGCCGCGACGCTCGCCGGGCTCCGGGCGAGGACCACGCACCCGGCCACGGCCGCGACGACCGCGAGCGCCACCGGGACGGCCCACCCCGCGCGGACCGTGTCACCGAGGACGGCGACGCCCACCACGCCGGGCACCAGCACCTCCACGACCGACGACAGCGCGGCCACCCCGCCCGCCGGCCCCCGCTCGAGCGCGCGCAGGTACGCCAGCACCCCCACGGCCCCGCACGCCACGATCACGATCGCCAGCGGCTGGCGCACGGTGGCGAGCAGGTCCCCGGACGCGTGCGCGCCCCGGGCGGCGACTGCGGCCCCCGAGTAGCCCAGCCCGGCGAGCAGCGTGAGCAGCCGCGGGCCGCCCCGCGCGTACGCGGCCAGGAGCCCGGCGACCAGCACCCCGGAGGCGACGAGCATCCCCGTGGTGAACCCCGCCGGCGGCGTCACGGCCGGTTGCTCGCCCGACCCCAGGGCGACGACGACGAGGGCGGCGACCACCACCGCGACCGCCACGACGTCCCGCCGCCGCGTCGACGCACCCAGGACGAACCGCGCGAGGACCACCACCACGACCACCGACGACGCCTGGATCGCCTGCACCGCGAACAGCGGCAACCGGTCGAGCGCGAGCAGGGACGCCAACCACGCCGCGCCGTCGAGGACCAGCGCACCGAGCACGATCGGCTGCCGGAGCGCACCGGCCCCCGGGGACCGCCGCGCGCCGACCGCCTCCAGCACGGTGCTCACGCCGTACCCGACGGCGGCGGCGACGGCCGCCAGGAGCGCCGCGGTCACCTGCGCCCCTGCGGCCCGACGAACGGGAACGCGAGCGTGTCCCGGATGGTCCCGCCCACGAGCGTCATGACGACGCGGTCGATGCCGATGCCCACGCCCCCGGTCGGGGGCATGGCGAACTCCAACGCGTCCAGGAACTCCTCGTCGAGCTCCATGGCCTCGGGGTCACCGGCCGCCGCGAGGACCGACTGCGCGGTCAGCCGCGTGCGCTGCTCGACCGGGTCGACCAGCTCGGAGTACGCCGTGCCGAGCTCGGCGCCGAACGCCACGAGGTCCCAGCGCTCGGCGAGCCGCGGGTCGGCGCGGTGCGCGCGTGTGAGCGGCGACGTCTCCACGGGGAAGTCCGTGTAGAACGTCGGTGCGACGGTCTGCCCCTCGACGAACCTGTCGTACAGCTCGGACACGAGCACGCCGCGCGTCTCCGTCGGCTCCCACGCCACACCGAGGCTCCCGCACAGGGCCTGCAGCTGGCCCAGCGGCACGTCGGGGGTGACCTCCCGGCCGACGGCCCGCGACACCGCCTCGTGCACGGTGACGACCGGCCACGGCCCGTCGAGCCGCACGACCTCACCGCCCGGCCGGTGCGCCACCGGCTCGCCGTGCACCGCGACGGCCGCGGCGACGACGAGCTCCCGCGTGAGCTCGCGCATCGTCGTGTAGTCGCCGTACGCCTCGTATGCCTCCATCGACGTGAACTCGGGGTTGTGCGTCGCGTCGACGCCCTCGTTGCGGAAGTTGCGGCCGAGCTCGAACACCTTGCCCACGCCGCCGACCATGAGGCGCTTGAGGAACAGCTCGGGCGCGATGCGCAGGTACAGGTCGAGGTCGTACGCGTTGATGTGGGTGGTGAACGGGCGCGCGTTGGCACCGCCGTGCACGCGCTGCAGGATCGGCGTCTCGACCTCGAGGAACCCGCGGTCGACGAGCGAGCTGCGGATCGACCACACGGCGGTCGACCGGGCGCGCAGCGCGGCCGTCGCGGCGTCGTGCAGCGCGAGGTCCATGTGCCGCAGCCGCACCCGGGCCTCCGCGTCGGCCAGGCCGCGCCGCTTGTCCGGTGGCGGCGTCAGCGCCTTGGCCGCCATGCGCCACGAGGACACGGCCACGCTGAGCTCCCCGCTGCTGCTGCGCGTGAGGTGGCCGGTCACGCCGACGTGGTCCCCCAGGTCGACCGTGCGGCGCCACAGGCCGAGCCCGGCCGTGCCGGACGCCGTGAGCAGGGCCTGCACCTCGTCGGTCCCCTCCCGGAGCACCGCGAACACGACCCCGCCCAGGTCGCGCAGCCGCACGACGCGTCCGACGACCGACACCTCCGGGCCGTCGAGCGGGACGCCGCGTGCCGCGCCGACCGTGTGCGTGCGCGGCACCGTGACGGGGTACGGGTCCATCCCGGCCGCGCGCAGGACGTCGAGCTTGGCGTGGCGGACCCGCTGCTGCTGGGTCAACCGGCGCGGGGCGACCTTGACTGCGAGCAGCTCCTGCTCCTGCGCGACGGCCGCGGCGACGAACGCGGGGTCGTCGGCCTGGTGCACCGGCTCGCGCTCCGCACCGCTGAGCCGGCGCAGCGGGGGCACGAAGCCCTCCGCCTGCCCGAGCGCGAGCACCACGCGCGTGAGGTGCCCCGCGCTCTCGTAGCACAGCACCCGCGGCTGCCACTCCGGCAGGTACTTCTCGTTCGAGCGGTACAGCTGCTCGAGCTGCCAGAAGCGCGATGCGAGCAGCAGCACGCGCCGGTTGAGGCGCTGCACCGGGGTGGCGCCGACGCGCTCACCGAGCTGGAACGTCTCGCGGAACATCGCGAAGTTCATGGAGATCCGCTCGACGCCGATGTCCCGCGACGCGTCGACCAGCCCGCTGACCATGAGCTCGGTGACGCCCGTGACCGCCTCGGGCGAGCGCCGCATGACGTCCAGCGACAGGCCGCGCCGGCCCCACGGGACGAAGGACAGCACCCCCCGCAACCGGCCGTCCGCGTCGTGCGCGGTGACGACGACCTCGCGGGGGTCCACCGGTGAGCCGAACCGGTCGAGCGCCATCGAGTACCCGCGCTCCTGGCCGCGCCGCCAGCGGTCCGCCTCCGCGACGACCGACGCCAGCTCGTCGGGCGGCACCTCCGCCTGCCGTCGGACCCGGACCTCGTACCCGGCGTGACGCCCCCGTTCGACCGCACGGCGCACGCCGCGCATGGCGGGCCGCATCAGGTCGAACGAGCGGGCGACGATCACGGCCTCGTCGCCCATCACGATCGGGTGCAGCCCGACCGCCTGGTAGGCCCGCGCACCGACCTCGGTCGTCGACGTCACGGCAGGCACCCAGCCGTAGCGTCGCGCCGTCGCCAGCCACCGGGCGACGGCGTCCGGCCACGCGTCCGGGTCACCGAGCGGGTCCCCGGCGGCGAGGCAGACACTCGACACGACGCGGAACGACACGGCGGCCCGCCGGTCGGCCGAGAAGGTGGTCGACCGGTCGTCCCGGGTCGCGAAGTACCCCAGGGAGTCGTCGGACGGGTGCTCCAGCAGCAGCCGCCGGACCTGCAGCCGGTCGTCGGCGGCGTCGGTCCCCACCGGCTGCCGCGAGCGCCCGAACAGCGCGAGCGCCAGCACCAGGCCGACCGCGGCGACGAACCCGCCGACGACGCCGACCCACGCGGGCACGCGCCCCACCGTGCCGGGGTTCAGCACCGAGCCGTACGCGCCGAACGCCTGCGCGAGCGCCCAGCGCAGCTGGTCCCCCACCGACGGCAGCCCGCGACCGACCAGCCGCAGCAGCACGAACGACAGCAGCGCGCCCGCGGCGAGGAACCCGGCGACGACCAGGAGGGACCGCCACCAGGCGCCCGGCCGCACCCGCGCCGGGAACGCGGCCCGTGCGCTGACCAGCACGGGGACGGCGACCAGGGCCACCGCCCAGGCGACGACGTCCCGCGGCGTCACCCCGAGGTCGGCGCGCCCCGCCGGATCGACCACCCACGCGAGCGCCGTCACCACTCCCACGACCGCGACGGGCACCTGCCACACGAGCACGAGGAACCACAGCGCCACCCGCTGGTGCCGCACGAGGCCCGACGCGATCGTCGCGAGCAGCACCAGCGAGAAGAACCCCGGATAGGAGGGCAGGTTGAGCACGGACAGCACGTCGCCGACCGTGCGGACCACGCCGGGCGCGAACGGCAGGAGGAGCAGGGCCACGACCTGCCAGGCGGTGAACGCCTGCACGACCCGGGCGGCGACCCTGGCGACCGTGTCGGCCCAGGGCCCGGCCACCACGGCACCCGCAGACGCACCGCGACGGCGTGCACCGACGCGCGCTGCCTGCGCGTCGGGCCCGGTCGGCACCGTGCGACTGCTCACGACGTGCTCCGTCCCGGGCTCGTCCGCCCCTGGGCATCCCCCACCCGACGCAGGCCCGAGCTGCGACCGTCGTCCCTTCGCAGCGTAGGGACGGCACGTGCCGCGCGCGCCCCGACGGCCCCGGCACCACCCCGCGCGGGCGCCGCGGCCCCCGGGCGCGCCTCATCCCTGCCGGGTGAGGCGGCGGCGGACAGCCCGTCGGACGCTGGCACCGGCCGCCCCGCGTCCGGCCCCAGCGACGCACCCGTGAGGAGACCACCATGCGCCGTCGTCCCGCCCTCGCCGTCCTGCCCATCGCCGCCGCGCTCGCCCTCGGGGCGTGCGGCACCGACACCCCCGAGCAGAACTCCGCCCAGGCGTGCGAGGCGGCCGAGGAGCTGGCGACGGCGCTGGACGACCTGGAGGCCACCCTCACGCAGGACGCCACGATCGACGAGATCCGTGCGGCACGCGACGCGGCGGACGCCGCCCAGGAGCGGCTGGACGAGGCCGCCGCCGACGTGGCCCGGGACCGTGCCGACACGCTCGACGACGCGTGGGACCGGCTCGACGACGCGGTCGACGACGTCGCCGGTGACGCGACCCTCGCCGAGGCGCTCGACTCCCTGCGTGACGAGGCCGCGCAGGTCCGCGCGGCGCGCCAGGAGCTCGTGGACGAGCTGACCTGCTGACGGGCAGGCACCGGGACGGTGGACGAGGAAGCCCGAGGGCGAGGGGGACGCCGTGCTCTACCACATCCGGGTCGGCGGACGACTGCCCGACGAGGCAGCGCTCGCCCTGCCGGACGTCGTCGTCGTCGAGGGCACGGACCACCAGGTCCTGTCCTGCCAGGTCGTGGACGCGGCCGCGCTCACCGGGGTGGTCGCGTACCTGCACGACCTCGGGCTGCGCGTGCTCGACCTGCAGGTCGTCGAGGACCCGGACGGCGGGACACCGCTCAGGTGAGCAGCCCGCGCGCCGTGGCCTCGCGCACGGCCTCCCGCCGGTCGGCGACGCCCAACTTGCGGTAGACCCCGCGCTGGTGCGTCTTGACGGTGTTCACCGACACGATCAGCGCCTCGGCGATCTCCCGGCTCGACAGGCCCGCGCGCAGGCACGCGAGCACCTCGTGCTCGCGGGACGTGAGCTCCTCCCACGGCCCCTCGGGCTCCCGTGCGCCGAGGTCCAGCACGCGCCGGACCGTCGCGCCGTGCCGGGTGCCCCACGCCAGGTGGTCCACGAGGAGGGCGCGCCCCGCCGGCCCGGACGGCACGAACGGCACGACCAGAGCCTCCGCGTCCGCGTCCGCGAGCGCCGTCTCCAGGTGCTGGTGGGCCTGCCCGGGCGCGCCGGTGGCCTGCGCGAGCAGCGCCTCCGCGAGACCCGCGCGTGCCGCCGCGACCGCGCCCGGCACGGGTCCCAGCCGCTCCAGCAGCGCCCGCGCCGGCACGCGGCGGCCCCGCTCGGCGTCCTCGGCGGCGGCCCACGCCACCACCACGGGGTCCGGTCCCGGCGTCGTCGCCACGTCGCGCCCGCCCGCGACCGCACCGAGCACGTCGAGCAGGTCCCTCCACAGCGGTGGGACGCCACCGCCGTGCGTGCGTGCGTCGTGCAGGCGGCCCGGGGCTCCCGGCAGGCGCCCGACGACGTCCGCGGCCGCCGCTAGCGCGACGGCGACGCGACGGACCGGCGCGTACCGCGGGTGGCGCGACAGACCAACGACACCGTCGAGGAGCGGCCCGACGTCGCGGTGACGTCCCTGCCACAGCGCCACGACGGCCCGGGCCAGGTGCGCCGGGACGAGCGCCACCATGTCGCGCGCGCCGGCCGCGACGGCGATCGTGATCGCCTCCACGGCCGCACCGTCGGCCGCGACGAGCGACCCCCGTCGGGCCAGCAGCAGCGCGTGGTGCGCGCGGCACGCCGCATCCAGGACGGGCAGCCGTGCCGCCACGGCGAGCGCCCCGGCGTCGCGCAGCAGGGCGTCGACGCGCTCCCCCGTCCCGTGTTCGAGCTGCGCGGACGCGAGGGCGAACAGCTGCAGCCCCCGGGTGGCGGCCGAGGGCTCGGGGGTCTGGTCGAGGTGCGTGCGCACGCACCGTTCGGCGCGCGCCTGCTCGGCAGGGTCGCTCGTCGTCAGCAGGACTGCGAGCGCCCGTGCGGGCGTCGGCGCGGGCCCCTCCGCCGGGCCCAGGGTCGCGCCCGACGCGATCGCCTCGACGACCTCCGCCGCAAGCGTGAGCTCCCCGTCGCCGTGCTGCAGCGCGGCGAGCCGGTCGGTCAGCGCACGGACGTCCGCGACGCGCTCCGCGAGGACGAGATCGGTCCACCGCGCGGCGAGCACGGCCGCGGCCAGGGGGGCGTCGTGCGCCCGCAGCGCGTGCTCGACCGCCGTGACCGGGGCGTCGTGGACGCGGTGCAGCGCGACCCGACGGTGCACGAGCAGCGCGACGGCGGGCTGGCGGCGCGCGGCGACCGCACGGCAGTGCGCAGCGAAGAGCGGGTTCCACCGGTAGCCGGCCGGACCGTCCGCACGCTCGGGCGTGAGGAACAGGCCACGCGCGACGCACTCCTCGAGCAGCGCGGCGCCGCCTGCGGCGAGCTCCTCGGCGAGCACGGGGTCGACCACGTCGTCGGTGGTCGCACGCAGGACGAAGTCCCGCAACGGTGGTCGCAGGCGGTCGACGACCTCCTCGACGACGTAGCCGCCGATGTCGAGGTCGGTGGCGCGCAGCGCCAGCAGCTGCTCCGACGGGTCACCCGGGTCGAGCGAGAGCAGCGCGAGCCGCACGGCGACAGCCCACCCTGCGGTGAGGTCGACGAGCCGCGCGGCGGCGGCGTCGTCGATCTCGGGCAGCCCGTCGGCGCGGGCCAGCGCCTGCACGTCCTGCGCGGTGAAGACCAGGTCGGCGGCGCGCAGGTCGGTGAGATCGCCGGACATCCGCAGCCGGTGCGCCGGCGGCGGCGGGTCGTGCCGCGACGCGAGCACGAGCGAGACGTCCCGCCTGGCCAGCACCTCGCGGACCAGGTCCGCGACCTCGTCGGCGGCAGCGGCGTGCGCGTCGTCGACCACGACGACCCGGGTCCGGTGGTCCGCGGGCGCCGTGGAGCCGCCGGTGGCCCAACCCCGGAGCGCGTCGGCCACCGCCGCGTGGAGCCCCTCCTGCACGGCGACCGTGACCACCGGGCCCGTGTGCGCGCGCGCCCACTGGCGCAGGAGCGTCGACTTGCCGTAGCCGGCGGGCGCCACGACGGCCACGACGCGGTGCGCCGCGAGCGCGTCCTCGAGCGCCTGCACGCAGCGCGCGCGTGGGATCCCGTCGCTGACCGCGCGTCGTCGCGCGACGCCGGCACCGGCGCCCTGCTGCACCTCAGCGGCCATGGCCGCACCCCCGGACCGGCCCGCGGCAACCCCCCGGATGGCGCGTCGGTCGTTCCGACCGTACAAGCCGGACGCGACCACCACACGTCGGGAGGCGACGCGGCGGCCTGTCGTACGCGCCGGTCGGGTCTCATCCCCGACGGGTGAGCCGCCGCGACCCCGCGCGGCGCACACAGTACGGCGACGTGCCGGACCGCCGGCCCGCCCTCACCCGCGCGACCCGGCACCGACCGCCCACCTCACCGGCAGGAGACCGTCATGACCACCTTCACCGCCTGGCGCTTCGACGACGTCGACGGCGCCGAACGGGCGCTGACCGTGATGCAGGGTGCGGACGACGAGGGCCTGGTGCGCGTCGTCGACCGCGCGGTCGTCAGCTGGCCGCAGGGTGCCGCCCGCCCGACCGTGCGGCACGCTCACGACGACGAGCTGCGCGCCGGCGGCTGGGGCGCGCTGTGGGGCCTGCTGCTCGGCGCGCTGTTCTTCGTCCCGCTCCTGGGCGCGGCGGCGGGTGCCGCCGCGGGGGCCATCGCCCGGGCCGTCGAGGCCGTCGGCATCAGCAAGGACCAGATGGCGACGTTGCGCGAGCAGGTGACACCCGGGACGTCGGCGCTGTTCGTGGTCACCGAGGACGCCGACCTCGACCGGCTCGCCGAACGGTTCCACGGCCTGCACTCGACGCTGGTGAGCACGAACCTCACGGACGCCGAGCGGCAGGTGCTGTACGAGACGTTCGGCTGACCTCGCGGGCGACGAGGCCCGCCAGCGGCTCATCCCCTCAGGGTGAGGCCGCGCGCCGCTCGCCGGGCCATGGTGACGCCAGCGGCACCACCGGCGCGCCGCACGGAGACGAGGAGCGGGCCGTGGAGACGTTCTGGGACTGGTTCTGGCTGTCGGTGTGGTGGTTCTTCTTCGTGATGTACCTGATCCTGCTGTTCCAGATCTGCGCCGACCTGTTCCGCGACCGGCAGCTCAGCGGGTGGTGGAAGGCGGTGTGGGTGCTCGCCCTCGTCGTCGCGCCGTTCCTCGCTGCCCTCGTCTACATCATCGCGCGCGGGCGCGGCATGGCGGAACGCCAGGCGGCGGCGGCGGTCCAGGCCCGTCAGCAGACCGAGGAGTACATCCGCGAGGCCGCGGGACGCTCGCCCGCGGCCGAGATCGCGCAGGCCAAGGCGCTGCTGGACGCCGGGGCCATCGACGCGACCGAGTACGCGGTCCTCAAGGAGCGAGCGCTCGCGTGAGCCCCGGCACCTACCGGACGCGGACGATCGGCGCGCGGCAGGGCCGCGGCGTCCGGGTCGAGGCGACCCTCCGTCGTCCCACCGTGAGGGAGCAGAGATGATCCGCCTGCTGCTGCGCACGCTCGTCTTCCTGGGCTCCGCGGCCCTGGGGCTGCTCGCGGCGGCGGGGCTCGTCGACGGGTTCGACGTCTCGACGTCGGGGTTCGTCGTGACGGTGGCCGTCTTCGCCCTCGCGCAGTCGGTGCTCTCGCCCTTCGTCCTCATGATGACCAACCGGTACGCGAAGGCGTTCCTCGGCGGCGTCGGCCTGCTCTCGACGTTCGTGGCGCTCGTCGTCGCCACGCTCGTCACCGGCGGGCTGCAGATCCGGGGCGCCACGGCGTGGGTCCTGGCGACGCTGGTCGTCTGGCTCGTCACCGCGCTGGGCACGTTCCTCCTGCCCTTCGTCCTGCTGCGCGCCCGCCGCGACGGCGACTCCAGGGCCGGGGGCCGTGCCGAGCGAGCCCGCCGCGACGGCCCGAGGTCGCGGCCACCGAGCGCGTAGTCACGGCGCCAAGGGTCACGCCGTCGCCGACCGCCCGCTCAGCGTCCGGCGAGCGCCGCGAGGACCACCCGGGCGCAGTCCTGCGGCGAGGCCCGGGACGTGTCGACCTCGACGTCGTAGCGCACGCCGCGGTGGACGGCCTCGGCCTGCGCGACCGCCATCCCCCGCACCCGGTCCGGCCGCCCTGCCTCGCGCGCGGCGGCCACGTCGGCGTCGCACCGCACGCCGACCCACAGGACGTCGAGACCGGACAGCGCGGCAGCGAGCCGCGCCTGCGACGCGCCGCCGCCGAGGAGGACGTCGTCGACCAGCACGCCGACGCCGGCGCGTGCGATGGCGGCGATGCCCGCCGTCCACGCCTCCTGGACCCGCATGAACACCGGCCCGACCTGCACCGACCCGTCCGGCGGGAACGTGATGGTCGCAGCCGCTCCGGGACCCTGCCGGGGCAGCGCGTCGACGAGGTCGTCCACGCCGAGCAGGAGCCACGCGTCGTCGAGCATGCCCTGCAGCGCCCGCGCCACCGTCGTGGTGCCCGAGCTGGACCCCCCGTTGAGGACGACGACGTCGGTGCTCACGTCACGAGCGTAGGTGCGCGCTGTGGGGGGTCGACGCGTGCCGGTCGTGAACGGGTGCATAGTGGCGCCATGCCGCGCGAGCCCCAGCCCGTGACCGCGAGCGCCCCCGAGCTCGCCGGCCGGGCGATCACGCGGCAGTCGTGGCGGGACCTCACGTTCGTGCACTGGCGGGTCGCGCCCGAGGTCGTCGCGCCGCTCCTGCCGGCCGGCACGCGACCGGACGTCCACGACGGGTCCAGCTGGGTCGGGCTCGTGCCGTTCCGCATGGTCGGCGTGGGCGCCGGGTTCGGGCCCGGCGTCCCGTGGCTCGGCACGTTCCCCGAGACGAACGTCCGCCTCTACTCGGTGGACGAGCAGGGGCGTCGCGGTGTCGTCTTCCTGACGCTCGAGGCGTCCCGGCTGGCGTTCGTGCTGGGCACGCGGGCCGTGTTCGCGCTGCCGTACACGTGGGCGCGGATGCGGGTGAGCGAGGCCGACGGCGTCCTGACGTACACGTCGCGGCGCCGCTGGCCCGGGCCGCGGGACGCGACGACGCACGTCGTCGTGCGGCCGGGCGAGGTGCTCGCGCCCGGTGACGCCGTCGCCGAGTTCCTCACCGCGCGCTGGGGCCTGCACACGCGCGCGTTCGGCCGGACGCTGTACGTGCCCAACCACCACGAGACGTGGCCGCTGCAGAGCGCCGAGCTGCTGACCCTCGACGACCGCCTCGTCGCCGCCTGCGGGTTGCCGGGTGTCGCGCTCCGACCGCCGGACTCGGTGCTGTTCTCGCGCGGCGTCCGCACGGACTTCGGCCCGCCCGTGGACGTCCGCACGCCGCTGCCGGGCTGACCGGGAAGGCCCCGAGCCTCGCCGTCGGCCCGCCGTGGGAGCATCGGGCCGTGCGTGTGACCGTGGTGCCGTACGACGACGACTGGCCGGCTGCCTTCCGACGCATCGAGGCCGAGCTCGACGCGGCCCTGGCGTCCGTCGACGTGCGGTCGATCGAGCACGTCGGCAGCACCGCCGTCCCGGGCCTGCCGGCGAAGCCCGTCATCGACGTCGACGTCGTGGTCGACGCGGCGCAGCTGGCACCGGCGATCGCCGCCCTGGGGTGCGGCGGGCTACACGTACGCGGGCGAGCAGGGCATCCCCGGCCGGCACGCCGTCACGGCACCGGCGGGCGGCGTCCCGCGCCACGTGTACGTCTGCGTCGACGGCTGCCTGGCGCTCCGCAACCACCTCGCCGTGCGCCGCGTGCTGCGCGCGGACCCGGACCTGCGGGCGCAGTACGCCGCCGTGAAGCGGGCGCTGGCCGGGCGCGAGCTGACGTCGATGGACGAGTACGTCGCGGGCAAGACGGCCGTCCTGCGCACGGTGCTGAGCGCGGCGGGCATGACGACCGGCGACCTGGACGCGGTCGCCGCGGTGAACTCGACGGCCGGTGCCGGCGTCGGACCTCTCGACGGGCCCGTGGCGGCGGAGACCTCCGTGAACCTGCAGGTCCTGGGCCGGTCCCTCGCCGCCGTACGGCACGAGGCGGGTGGCGATGCCGTCGTGCTGTTCTGCCACGGGTTCCGTGGTGAGAAGTCGGGACCGAGCCGGACCTTCGTGCGCGCCGCGCGCCGCCTGGCGCAGCGCGGCATCTCCTCGATCCGCTTCGACCAGTACGGGTCCGGCGACTCAGCCGGGGACTTCCTCGAGTCGCGCTTCACCGTCTGGGTGGACACGATCGCCGCGCTCGCGCGGGAGCAGCGCGACCTGGGCCGACGGGTGGCGCTGTTCGGTCAGAGCATGGGCGGCTCGGCCGTCCTCTGCGCCGCGGCGCAGGTCCCCGTGGACGCCGTGGTGGCGTGGGTGCCGGACGCGAGCGTCGACGAGTTCTGTCCCGGGCCGCAGGGTTTCGTCGAGGAGGGCGGCCAGCGGGTCGGCAACGCGTTCTGGCAGGAGGCGCACGACGCGGGTGTCCCCGACCTGTTCCGCAGCGTCACGGCCACGTGCCACCTGGTGTTCGGCACCGCGGACGAGTACGTCTCGACCGAGAACCGCGAGGCGCTGCTGGCGGCGGTGCGGCCCGGCGACCGCGTCGACGTCTTCGACGGGTACCCGCACAGCGCGTGGACCTACGACCAGGCCGAGGACGTCATCGCACGCAGCGTCGCGTTCCTGGTGGAGCACGTGGTGACCCCGGCACCCTGATCGACCGGGCCATGGTGATCGACCCCGCCATGGTGGTCGCCCGGGCCGGACGTCGATCAGCAGGCGGCTGCGAACCGGCGTCGTACGAGCGTGGAGCGAGCCGGACGGCCGCACGCGGCCCGGCCGTGAGACCGACGCCCAGCGCCGCCAGCACCCGCGCGACCTGCTCGGCCGCCAAGGAGCCGTGCCGCTCGAGCCGCAGGTGGACGCGACCGCGGACCCGCTCCGCCCGGTGGAAGGCCAGGATGGTCGTCGAGACGGTCGTGTGACGCGGGAACCGGGCACGGGCCGCCGCCTCGTCCCGGTGCTCCAGCAGCACGAGCACGCCTCCGGCGAGCTCGGCCCGCAGGGCGTCGGCGCGCCAGTGCACCGGTGCGTCGACCCCGCCGGTCACGTGCCGCGAGCGGTTCGCCGACGAGATGGCGAGCAGACCGGCGGCCTCCGACGCCGCCGCGAGGAACCGCTGCGACGGGCACGCGTCGCCCGGGACGATCACCTGGGCGGTCGTCACCGAGCCGTCCAGCGCGGTCAGGCCCGACGGCACGTGCGCGGCCGCGGGTCCACGGAACCCGAACGGGCCGAGGGCGCAGAAGGCGTCGACGACGTCGGCCAGCAGGCTCGGTGGCACGCAGTCCGGCAGCGCCGACAGGTCGAAGGCGCTCAGCACCTGCCCCGACGGCGCGGTCAGGCTTCCCGTCTGGTCGCGGGGCCGCCCCTTGAGGGCGTTGACCCGCTCGACCGCGTCGGCGCGGGCCGTCAGCGCGTAGATGTTCCCGAACCCGTGCGCGACGGGGACGCCGTCGGCGAGGAGCCTCGCGGCGTGGGCGACGTCGTCGGGGTGGTCGAGGACGAGGCGGTCGTCGTCGGGCATGCGGGCCTCCCGGGGCTTGCTGGGAGGACCGCTCAGCCGCGTGGTGGATACCGATCCGGCGCGATGCCGACCGGCTCACCCGGGCCGTCGAGCACCCTGCGTGCGTGGAGGCACGGTCGGCACGTCCTAGGCGACGCAGACCACGCCGGTGTTGCCGTCCTGGTCGGCGATGACGGTGAGCCCCGGTGCGCCGCTGTCGTCCACGACGGTCCCACCGGCAGCCACGGCGGCGGCGATCCGCTGCTCGGCGGCCTCGGGCGCCACGTACACCTCGACGTGGAACCGCTGACGCGGGCCGTCCTGCTCGTCCGCGTCCCCGAACCACAGGTTCGGCACCCGGCCGGTCGCGTCCCGGATCTCGTCGCTGGGCGACCCGCGGCCCTGGGAGTCGGGGTCCCCCATCAGCAGGGCGGCCCACACCGGGGCGATGGTGGCGGAGCGGGCCGTGTCGAGGCCGAGCTCGACGACGCTGACCGAGGCGGGGTCGGCGGTGAGCCCGTGCTCGGCGGCGATCTGCGTGATCCGCCGCGCGAGGTCGACGTCCTTCTGCGTCACCCACTCCACGACGTGCTCGGTGTCCCCGTCCCGGTAGACCGCGTCGGGGCTGACCAGCTTGAGGTCCACGTACCCCTTGCCGATCGAGACGCTCGGGTGGTGCCCGAGCGCGTCACCCGGCTCACCGACCGCGGCGACGAACCGTGCGGCGGTGCCGAAGTCGTCGACCAGGTAGCGGGCGTGCAGGCCCTGGGCCAGCTTGCGCCAGTCGGTCAGACCGGCCTGCGTGATCTCGTCGTCCGCCAGCATGTCCATGGTCGTGGCCCCCGGTCCGTCGTGCGGCTGCGGCGCTCGTGGTCGTCGCCCCGCCCGACGCTACGACCGCGCGCTGCGGCGGTCCAGGGGTCGCGCGCCCGCGTCTCCGGCCGGCGTCCGCTCAGGCGCTCTCCACCGGCAGCCACAGCTCGACGGTCGCGGTGCTGAAGTCCTCGGCACGGTCGATCACGGCGACGACCTCCGGCCCCGGTCGCAGCCGCCAGGGGTTCGACGGGAACCACGTGGTCGCCGTCGCCGCCCACAGCGTCTGCAGGGTCTCGGGGTACGGACCGGCGGCACGGAAGACCGCCCACGCCCCGGGTTCGACGGGGAGGACGTCGAGGTCCTCGGGTACCGCGGCCTCGTCCGTGACGGCCACCCCGTGCAGGTACGTCAGCTCGCTGCCCTCCCGACGGTCCGGGTCGAGGTCGGCGCTCACCGCGAGCAGCCCTCGCGGCTCGCTGTCGCCCAGGGCCTTGAGCCGCTGGTGCTCCTGCGGGTCGATCGCCGCGACGTGCTGCTGGATCGCCGGGTTGATCCCGCGGTGCACGAGGGGGACCCGGGCGGCGTGGCCGACGAGTCGGAACGCGGGGCGGGTGACGATACGGACGTCCATGGGACTGGCTCCTTCGACGGTGAGGCGGAAGCTGAGACGGGGCTGGCTGCGGAAGGGGCCGCCGTCACGTCGCGCCTGCCCGGGGCTGACACCGTGCACCGAGCGGAACGCCCGCCCGAACGCCTCCGCCGACCCGTACCCGTGGCGCACGGCGACGTCGAGCAGGTCCCCCGACCCGGACACGACGTCCGCCGCGGCGACGGTCATGCGCCGCCGTCGCACGTACTCGGACAGCGGCATGCCGGCCAGCGACGAGAACATGCGTCGCAGGTGGTACTCGGTGGTCCCGAGCTCCAGGGCGGCACGGCCGAGGTCGACGTCCTCGGTGAGGTCGTCCTCCACGAGGTCGACGAGCCGGTTGAGCGAGGCGATCACGAGGGCTCCCTTCCGCGTCCACTCTCGCGGTCCGACGCCGCGCGCGACCCGATCACGCGTGCCCGATGCGGTCAGCCGCCGTACGGCAGATTGTCCCCATGGCCACCAGCTCCCCGGGGACCTTCCCGCCGCCACCCGTCCCGGGCCGGGTCCCGGTTCGTGAGCGCACCGTCCACGTCGTGACGCACCCCGAGGCGACCCACCACGTCGACGGCCTGGTCGGCGGGCAGTTCGACTCGGAGCTCACCCCGCGCGGGCAGGAGCAGGCGGCGGCCGTCGCCCGGGCGCTGCGTGCCCGCATCGCCGCGTCGCGCTCGGTCGCCGTCGTGACGTCGGACCTGCGACGCACGCACCGCACGGCCACGGTCGTCGGTGACGCGCTGGGCGTCCGCGCGGTCCTCGACGCGCGGTTGCGGGAGAAGTCGTACGGCGAGGCGGGCGGCCGACCGCAGTCCTGGCTCGACGCCCGCTTCGTCCCGCCGCCCGCGGTCGGCGACCGGCTGCGCCACCACGACGGCCTGCCGGCGACGGAGACCCGCCTCGACGTCGCCGTCCGCGCCTACGCGGCGATGACGGACGCGCTGACGCTCGACGTCGACGAGCTCGTCGTCGTGACCCACGGGTTCACCGCGTCCCTCGTCGTCGCGGCCTGGATCGGCATGCCCATCGAGTCCGCGGGCCACGTCGCGTTCCCCGTGCCGTCGGGGAGCATCACGACACTGCGGGAGGACGGGTTCTTCCACAACCGAGCGGTCGTGACGGTCGGCGACGTCACCCACCTGCAGGAGTGACGGCAGCGCACGTCTCGCGGCGTCGGCGACGCGGACGCGCGCTGCGCGTCCACTCCATGGGACACCCCTTCCGCGAGACCGGGCCTGGCTCCTTCATCGATCGGGATGAGCGAGCCAGGGCCGGTCTCGCGACGCTCGCGCAGCGGGCGCGCCGCGGCCCACCCGAAATCCCGGGTGCCGACGACGTCACGAGGGGGAGGCGGCGCGCGCCACCTCCCCCTCGTGACGTGCGTCGGACGCACGTCGTCGCCCCCCCCGGCGGAATCAGGCGGTGACGACGCGCAGAACGAGGACCGCGACGGACAGGACGAGCGGCACGAGCGGGGACGTGACGCCCTTGGTGTCGCGGACCCGCAGGTGGCCGATGACCGCGCCGACGAAGTAGAGGGTGAGGCCGACGGCGGCGGCGATGCCCAGGGGCGCGACCCACAGGCCGACGACGATGCCGACCGCGCCGGCGATCTCGAGGCCGGCGAGGACCGGGAGGCGACGCTCGGGGAAGCCGACCGTGCCGACGATGGACGCGACGACCTGCTCGTTCTTGCGCAGCTTCATCACCGCCGAGCTGGTGACGACGAGGGCGAGCAGGACGGTGAGGACGACGAGCGCGATGAACATGGGGATCCTTCGTGGGGCTCTGGGCGGCGCGAGGGCAGCAGCGGCTCGGGCGGAACGATCGTTCCGCGTCCCGTCAACCACAGAAGTGGAGTGTTCATTCCACATAGGTAGACTGACGTGATGGCGATCCCCGCCCGCCCCCTGCGCGCCGACGCGGAACGCAACCGCCAGGCGATCATCTGCGCGGCCGGCTCGGTCCTCGCCGAGAAGGGCTGCGAGACGACCCTCGAGCAGATCGCGGAGGCGGCCGGCGTCGGGGTCGGGACCGTCTACCGGCGGTTCCCGTCGCTCGAGGACCTCATGGCCGTGGTCCTCGAGGAGAAGATGCGCCGCTACGCCGAGCGCACGGAGCAGGCTGCCGAGCAGGCGCTCACCGCGCCCGGCGAGGCGTTCGACGACTACGTCATGTTCATGCTCGAGCAGCAGGCCACCGACGCCGCGTTCAGCGACGTGCTGCTCTCGCCCGGGGAGGGGACCGAGCTGTTCGTCGCCGAGAAGGCCCGCGCGTTCCGCGCGTCTCTCGTGCTCGTCGCGCGCGCCAAGGACGCCGGTGCCGTCCGCGCCGACTTCCACCCCACCGACCTGCACCTGCTCCAGCACGCCGCACGCGGCCTGCTGCGTGGCACCCAGCGATCGGCGCCACTGGCCTGGAAGCGGTTCGGCGAGTACATGCTGCAGGCCTTCCGGCACGCCGGTGACGCACCGCTGACACCGCCGTCGCGGATCTGGGCCAGGGTGGCGGCAGCGGCCGCTGACGTGGTGTCGGAGCGGTCGGGCGAGCCGCCCACGGGTTGACCCTCGACCGGGTGGAGGCCGCAGCGTGCGGCCGTGACCGTCGTCGAGGAACCCGCACCGCCCCTCCCGCTCAGCTACGTCTCCTGGCTGTCCGGCTTCACCGTCGGACGCCTCGGCGACGCCAGCCTCGGCTTCGCGCTCGGCTGGGTCGCGGCCGGCATGGGCGGGACGACCGCGGCCCTCCCTCCCGCCGCGCACCGGACCCCCTGACGGCACCGTGCCCCCGATGAGTGTGAAGCGTTGTTGCCGGATTCCGGCAACAACGCTTCACACTCTGGCTGCCGGCAGGCGGGACCGCCGCACCAGTGCGACGGCCTAGCGGTCACGGGCGTCCGCGCGTCCTCACAGCAGCTCGACGCGGTCCGCCTGCGGTCCGCGGTCGCTCTGCCGCACCTCGAAGCGGACGCGGTCGCCCTCGTACAGCGCCTCGCCGCCCCGCACCACGGACACGTGCACGAACAGGTCGTCGCCCCCCGCGTCGGGGGTGATGAAACCGAAGCCCCGGTCGGCGTCGTAGCGCGCGACCACGCCCTGGCCGCCGCGCGCGGGGGCGCCCGACGACCGCGGGCCGGCGGACGACCTCGGCCGCTCCGTGCGGCCGCGGGCCGGTCCGGCCGACGGACCCCGTCGCGCGGCACCACCGACGAGCCGCACGCCGCGGGCCTGCGGGCCCCGGTCGCTCTCGGCGACGCTGAACGTGATGCGGTCACCCTCGGCGAGCGCGGTGGCCCCGACCAGCTCCTTGGCGTGGACGAAGACGTCCTCGCCGCCGGTGTCGCGCGTGGCGAAGCCGAAGCCCTTGTCCGCGTCGTAGAAGGTGATGGTGCCGTCCGCACCGTCGGCCACCGCGGCGGCCGCCCCCGCCGGAGCGACCTGCGCGCCGAGCGGCAGCAGGTGCTCGGCCTGCGGACCCTTCTCCCCGGGGACGACCATGAAGGCGACGCGCTGGCCCTCGCGGACCACGCCCCCGCCGACGATGGCCGAGCTGTGCACGAAGATCTCGCCGTCGCCGCTGTCGGGGGTGATGAAGCCGTAGCCCTTGCCCGGCTCGTACCAGGAGACGGTGCCGAGCACGCCCAGGGGCGTGTCCGCGGCGTACTCGCCGGTGATCCGCACGCGGCGGGCCTGCGGGCCGCGGTCGCCCTCGCCGAGCTCGTACTCGACCTCCTGGCCCTCGCGGAGCACCTTGCGGTTGTCGTCGCCCACGATCTCGGACGCGTGGACGAACAGGTCGTCGGCGTCGTCCCCGAGGTTGAGGAAGCCGAACCCACGCTCGGCGTCGAACCAACGGACAGTGGCCTGGGGCACGGTGAACTCCTCGTCGAAGCAGTGGTGTTGCGGCGTCCATTGTCCCCCCGCCGCGAGGTGGATCGCGGTGCCCCGGGGGACGACGGACCGGCAGGCACGAGGACGGGGGTCGCACGTCCGGACGGACGTGCGACCCCCGTGGGTGCGGCGACGGAGCTACGTCAGGCCGCGCTGCAGGTCGCGCTGAGGTTGCTCGAGCTGCCGCTGCCGAGGAACCCGGCGGTGGCGGTCGCCCCCGGTGCGAGCGAGCCGTTCCACGAGGCCGCGGTGATCGTGCTGCCCGACGCCGTGCCGTTCCACGCCTGCGTGATGGTCGCGCCGGCGACCGTCACCTTCCAGCCGGTGATCGCGGCCGATCCCGCCTTCACCGTGACGCTGGCCTGGTAGCCGCCCTGCCAGGAGCTCTGCACCGACACCGTCGCCGTGCAGGCACCGGTGCCCGGGTCCGGAGCGGGCGTCGTGGGAGCCGGGGTCGTGGGAGCGGGGGTGGTCGGCGCAGGCGTCGTCGGCGCGGGCGTCGTCGGGGCAGGCGTGGTCGGCGCGGGCGTCGTCGGGTTCGGGCCCGGGTCGCCACCGCCACCGAACTGGACGTCGCTGCACTGGTAGTAGGGCTGGTCGAGGTGGCTCGCCTGCCAGATCGTGAAGACCACGTGGTGGCCCGTGCGGTCGCGCGGGACGCTCACGTCGGTGACGTACGGGCTCGACGGGGAGTAGCGGCCCGTCGTCTTGAGCAGCTCGAGGTCGGACCACGCGAGCGCCTTGGTCTTCGCGTCGTACCCCTGCTTGGTGACGTAGATCTTCAGGTAGTCCGCGCCGTGGTTGGACGGGTCGTGGACGGTGAGCCGGAAGTCGTACGGCTTGGCGGTCGTGCGCCAGGCGCCCGGCGTGTTCGCGGCGTCGTAGATCGGGTTGTCGGCGGAGCAGAGCTTGCCGTCGGGGAGCGCCTGCTCGTGCTGACCGCCCGCGCCCTCCTTGAACATGCCGTTCCAGTTCCACATGGCGTTCGGGTTGGCACGCCACGCGGCCCAGCACATCGGGTCCTGCGTCGCCATGGCGGGGTCGGTGTGGGCGCCCGACCAGCGGTCGTAGCACCCGTAGATGCGCGAGGGCGGGTCGGAGACGGCGCCGTGGGCCGATGCCGGCGCGGCGAGCAGGACGGAGCCCGCCAGCAGCGCGGCGCCGAGCGCGAGGGCACCGGCCGCCGCGACAGCGCGGCGGACGGGTGAGAAGGGTGACATGTCGACCTCCGGGACGAAGTGCAGAGCCGTAGGAGCACGATCGGCGGGGTGACGCGACCCGGCAACCGACGAAACGCTTGGGAGGTCGTCGTTAGGGTGTCGGGCGTGACGACGACGGCACGGCAGGTGGCGGAACGGATCGACGCGCACGTGGGGGTGGCGCCGCGCACGACGACCGTCGACGGCTTCCTGGCCGGCGACCCGGACACGGTCGTCCGGGGCGTCGCGGTGACGATCATGGCGACGTTCGACGTGCTGCAGCGCGCCGCGGCGCAGGGCCTGAACCTCGTCATCACGCACGAGCCGCTGTACTTCGACCACAGCGGCACGTCGGACGCGGTGCTCGCCGCCGAGGGCGACCCGGTGTACGCGGCGAAGGCGGCGTTCGTCGCCGAGCACGGGCTCGTCGTCCTGCACCAGCACGACGCCTGGCACGACCGTGAGCCGGACGGCATCCTGACCGGCACCGCACGGGCCCTCGGCTGGCTGGACGCGGAGCGGGCGGGCGACCCCGGCGTCTACGACCTGCCCGCCACGACCCTCGGCGAGCTCGCCGCGCACGTGGCGCGCTCCCTGGACGCCCGCGCGCTGCGCTACGTCGGCGACCCCGCCGCGCGCGTGCAGACCGTCGGCCTGCAGCCCGGCTTCCAGGGCTTCGAGTACAACCGCCACCTGCTCGCCCGGCCGGACGTCGACGCCATCGTCATCGGCGAGGGCCACGAGTGGGAGACGGGCGAGTACGCGGCCGACGCGGTCACTGCGGGTGTGTGCGCAGGTGTCGTCGTCGTGGGGCACACGCCGTCCGAGCAGGAGGGCATGGCCGAGTACGCCCGCTGGCTGACCGACGTCGTGCCCGAGGTCCCCGTCGAGCTCGTCGTCGCGGACGACCACTACCGCACCGTTACGCCCTAGCAAGGACCGCTCATGACGACGCTCCCCGGCCTGCGGCCCGAGCAGCAGGCGGCGGTCGGGCGGTGGTTCCCCGGCGCCACGCTCGTCACCGACCACAGCTGGGACCTGCCCGGACGGTCCGTGCTGCAGCTGCGCCACGAGGGACGCGACGTCGTCGTGAAGGCGGGGCGGCCGGACGACCACCACATGGCCCGCGAGACGTGGGCGCACCGTGAGGTCGTCGCGCCGCTGGCGGAGCAAGGGCTGGCACCTCGGCTGCTGCACGCCGACCCAGGGCTCCAGCTGCTCGCGACGGCCTTCCTGCCCGGCGTGCTCGTCGAGGGGACGCCCGCCGAGCACGAGCCGGACGTCTACCGGCAGGCGGGGCGCATCCTCGCCCTGCTGCACGCGGTGGGCACCCAGGAGCCCGGCGACCATGAGCAGCGCTCGGACGCACGGACCCTGGCGTGGCTGGACGGCGAGCACCGCATCGCCCCCGAGGTGGCCGAGCGCGTGCGCGCCGAGCTCGCGCACCCCGTGCCGCCGCGGCGGCTCGTCCCGACGCACGGCGACTGGCAGCCCCGCAACTGGCTCGTCGACGAGCACGGGCGGGTCTCCGTGATCGACTTCGGCCGGGCCGCCTGGCGTCCCGCTGCGAGCGACCTCGGACCGCTGCAGGCCCAGCAGTTCCGAGGCCGCCCGGACCTCGAGGCGGCCTTCCTCGACGGGTACGGCACGGACCCGCGCGAGCCACGGTCGTGGCGGCGGGACCAGCTGCGCCAGGCCGTCGGGACGGCGGCGTGGGCCTACCTGGTCGGCGACGAGGCGTTCGAGCAGCAGGGGCACCGGATGATCGCGGACGCGCTCGCGGGCCTTCCCTGAGCCTCCGGGTCACAGACCGACCGGGTGGACGACGCGACCGGCAGCGTGGTGACCCTCCGTGGAGGCCCGGGTGCGGGACGCGGCGCACCGTCGCAGGATGGCGGTGAGGAGAGGCGGCTGCCGACGGGACGGGAGTGATCATGCCCAAGACGACAAAGAGCGGGAAGCCGAAGCAGGACGAGCTGCCCGGCACGCTGCAGCGGTCGGACGCGAAGGCCCAGCGCACGTTCGCCAAGGCGCACGACGCGGCGGCCGAGGAGTACGACGACGCCGAGCGGGCCCACCGGGTCGCCTACTCGGCGCTCAAGCACACGCACGAAAAGGTCGGCGACCACTGGGAGCCGAAGGACGAGAACGGCCCCTCGGACCCCCAGGCCGAGGGCGGGCGCGGCACGTCGCGCAAGACGGCCGAGGGGGTCGACGCCAACGCCTCCAAGAGCCACCTGTACGACATCGCCAAGCGCCTGGACATCGCCGGTCGCTCGTCGATGGACAAGGCCGCGCTCGTCGAGGCGATCAAGAAGGAGAACCGCCGCCGCAGCCGGTGAGGTCACCCGTGACCGGGGCGCGTCACCAGCGGTGAGCGCAGGTGCGCCTCCAGGTCCGACGTGGTCAGGGGCACGGCGCTCCACGTCGCCACGGCCGACCCCGTTCCCGCGTCGACGACCACCCGGACGGTGTGCGGGGTGGCGACCACCCGCAGGTCGGCGACGAACGTGTCGGCCTGCCAGGCACCGGATGCCACCACCGGACGGCCCAGCGGTGCGCTCCGGCGCCACGCGCCGTGACCGACCTCGACGGCCAGCGGCCCGAGGTGCAGCGTCCAGCCGCCGTCCGCCGGGTGGACCACGATCGTGGTCCCGTCGGGCAGCACCGGGTCCTGCCCGGGGGCGTCGAGCCGCGCCTCGACGGAGCGTCCCGGCGTGGCCCCACCCGTGGCCGTCGGGAGCGACAGGTGCCGCAGCCGGTCCGCGAGCGCGTCGTCGTCCTGCGCGGTGCCCGGGGCGTCGAGACCCGGCAGCAGGCACTCCCACAGCGCGTCGAGCACCACCTGTCCCTCGCCCTCGGCCGTCACCGCGACGACGAGGTCGGACGACGGCACCACGACGCACAGCTGGCTGTAGGCGCCGGAGCCGTGGAAGCCGTGGCGGTTCAGCCACACCTGGTAGCCGTAGCCGCACGTGTAGTCCGTGTCGTGGGAGTCGTCGTCCTTGTACGGCACGCTGTCGACGTGCTTGCTGGTCGCCAGCGCGACCCACGCGGCCGGCAGGAGCTGCCGGTCCCCCCAGCGCCCACCGCGCAGCAGCAGCTCCCCGAAGGCCGCGACGGCCTCGGTCGTCAGGTGCAGGCCGTGGAAGCCGTACGCGGTGTCGCCACCCACCCGGTCCCACTCGGCGTGGTCGATGCCCATCGGCACCAGGAGCCGCTCGTCCAGCAGATCGGGCAGGGAGCGGCCCGTGACCCGCTCGACCATCCGCGCCAGGACGAACGTCGTCGCGTTGTCGTACGCGTGCCGCGTCCCCTCGGCCTCGACGAAGGGCACGCGCAGGAAGCCCCGCACCAGGTCGCGCTGCTCCAGGCGCCACGCCTCCTCGAGGCTGTCCGTGCCATGGCCCGTCGTCATGGTCAGCAGGTGCTGGACGGTGAGCCGGCGCGCCTGTTCGGGGGCGTCGGCCGGGACGTGGTCGGGCAGGACGTCGACCACGCGGTCGTCCAGGGAGAGCAGCCCGTCGGCGACGGCGAGCCCGACCGCCACGGCCGTGAACGTCTTCGTCAGCGAGTACAGCAGGTGCGGGCTCCCGGCCGAGTACGGCTCCCACCAGCCCTCGGCGAGGACGTGCCCGTGGCGGACGACCACGAGGGAGTGGCACTCGACGGACGACTCCTCCAGCCGGTCCAGCAGGGCGGCGACCGCGCGGGAGGACACCCCCGCGGCGGCGGGCGTGGAGCGGGGCAGCAGCGCGCGTCGCGAGAGCATCCGGGGAACGTAGCGCCCACCCCGGTCCGGCTGCGAGGGCAAAGGGCCGCTCCTACTGTCGAGGGAGCCGCGGCCCCGCGGCGCCGGCCCCGACGGAAGGACGCCCGATGAGGACCACCGAGATGCTGCAGACCTACCCCGCCACGATCCACCTGGACCGCGACCTGCTCGCGCGGGCCGTCGACGCGCTCGTCGCGTGCTCGCAGGCGTGCACGGCGTGCGCCGACGCGTGTCTCAGCGAGGACATGGTCGCCGACCTGCGCACGTGCATCCGGACCAACCTCGACTGCGCGGACAGCTGCGCGGTCACCGCCCGGATCCTGTCCCGGCACACCGGCTACGACGCCAACATCACGCGGTCCCAGCTCGAGGCCTGCATCGCCGCGTGCCGGGCGTGCGGCGACGAGTGCGAGCGGCACGCCGGCATGCACGAGCACTGCCGCGTCTGCGCGGAGGCGTGCCGGGCGTGCGAGGCCGCGTGCCGCGAGGTGCTCGCCGCGATCGCCTGACGGTCGGCGCCCGGGGTGCGCGCGACCCGAGGTGGCGTCAGCCGGCCAGGCCGGCGCGGATCTCCGCGAGGCGCAGCAGGAAGGCGTTCTCGTCGAGCTTCTTGCGCCGGAGCCACGTCGTGACCTCGACGTTGCACTTGCTCGCGTTGCACGACGCGCACGCGGGGACCACGTTGCCCACCGTGTACCGGCCTCCGCGCGAGATCGGCAGCACGCAGTCGCGCTGCAGCGGGCGACCGGTCGCGCCGCAGTAGGCGCAGCCGCCCCACGCGGCCTGCACGGCCTGCCACTGCGCGTCGGTCAGGTCGTTGTCGACCAGCCCGAGCCGACGCCTGCGACGCCGGGCGTAGCGGCCCTGCCGGGTGGAGGGGGTCACGGGCGACAGCGTAGGAGCGGTGCCCCCGACCTGCGGCGTGGCGCACCGGACGCGCGACGAGGCGTGCGCTCTCCCCGCCGACAGCCCACGATCACCCGGTGCGCCATCCGGGACGAACTGCCATGCTCCAGACATCCGCGGTTCCGGTGACTCGAAGGAGCGTCCCGTGCGCAGGTCCCGCCGCCCCACCCTCGCAGCCCTCCTCTCCCTCGTCGCGAGCGCGCTCGTCGCGGTCCTCGTCGTCGGTGCGCCCGCCGCCGGTGTGGCGCCGACGCCGGGCTCGACGCCGACGTGGCCGGGGCCCGTACCGACGCCGTGCCCGTCGCGGTCACCGGTCCCGGCGCCCGAGCCCACGTCCAGCGCGGCGCCGTTGCCCCTCTCGACGCCCGTGGCGTGCCTCCCGCTCGGCAGTTCGACGCTGGGCGGTCGGGTCACCGACGAGGGCGGCACGCCGGTGCAGGGGGTGACGGTCCGCGTGCGGAGCACCGTCACCGGTGAGGCGACGGCGGACACCGACGGCGACGGCTGGTGGGCGGTGGGCAGCCTTCCCGGCGGGTCGTACCGGGTGTCGTTCGACGCCTGGCAGCAGGGCTTCGTCTCCGAGTGGTGGGACGACGCCCCGGACTCCGTGACCGCGACGGTGGTGACGCTGGCCGAGGGCGAGTCGGTGCGCGACCTGCAGACGCGGCTGGCGCGCACGGCGACGCTGAGCGGGCGCGTCGTCGCGCCGGGCGGCACGGTGCCGACCGGGACCAGCGTCATGGTCGACGACGCGACCGCGAGCGGGACCCACGGGTACTCGCCCGTCGGGACCGACGGCACCTACCAGGTGGACGGGCTGGACCCCGGCTCGTACGTCGTCCGGGCCGTCCCGCCCGCCGGCACCTCCTGGGGTACCACCTACTACCCGGACGCGCGGGGGCCGGCGACGGCCACGCCGGTCACGGTGGCCGCGGGCCAGCGGCTCGACGGCCTCGACGTGACGCTGCAGACCAGCGTGGGCATCACGGGCACCGTCACCGTCCCGTCCGGTACCGACCCGTCCCAGGTGCGGGTCGTCGCGACGCCGCTGGACGACCCGCGGCTGTGGGTCCGCGCGGCCGGTGTCGCCGCCGACGGCACGTACCGCGTGGCCGACGTGTTCCCGGGGTCGTACACCGTGCGCGTCGAGGACGCAGGCGCGAACCCGTCGATCGCGACGCGGTACTACCCGGACTCGCCGACGGCCGACGCCGCACGGCCGGTCGTCGTCGTCGACGGGGCCGACACGACCGGCATCGACATCACCGTGGTGGCCGCCTCGCGCCTCACGGGTGTCGTCACGGGGGCGTCGGGACCCCTGCCGTGGGTCGAGGTCATGCTGGAGCCCGTCCGCGGGGGCGCCGGGGTCGGGCCCACGTTCACGGACGCGCAGGGCGCCTTCTCGTTCGCCGGGCTGTCCGCCGGCGAGTACCGGGTCCGGTTCACGGTGCCGACGGACGGACGCAACCGCACCCTGTACTTCCGCGCGCCGTCCGGCACGGTCGCGCAGGCGCGCGCCGCGAGCGTCGTGAAGGTCGGCAGCGGTGCGACGGTCGAGGTCCGGGCGAGGGTCCAGGGCCGCAGCTGACCCGCACCGCCCACTCTCCGGGACGACGCGCTCGCGAGACCGGGCCCGGCTCGATCATCCGACGTCGGGACGTCGCCAGGCCCGGTCTCGCAGCGGACCGGTCTCGGTGGGTGAGCGGGCCGGCGTCAGTACCGGTAGACCGTCTCCGCCCGGGGTACGCCGCGGGGCCCGTAGGGGGCCTTCTCGAGCCAGGCCGACGCCTCGGCGTCGGCGGGGGCGCGGTCGGCGGCCCCCCGGATCCGCGTGGCCGTCCGCTCGTCGGGGCGCAGGTGCGCGAGCGCCTCGCCGGCCGCGTCACGGTTGAACAGCGCGGCCGAGCGGCGTGCGAGGGCGAACGCCTCGACCGGCGTGCGTGCGGCGGCGCCCGTGGCCCGGGACGCCGCCGCGATGGCGATGGCGGCCGCCTCGGCGTCCGGCACCCCGGAGTTCAGCCCGCGCGCACCGAAGGGCGCGAAGAGGTGGGCGGCCTCCCCGACGAGCAGCACGCGGCGGTGCGGGTCCGCGAAGTCGTGCGCCACGAGCTGCAGGAACTGGTACGTCGACACCCAGGTAGTGCGCTCGCCGTAGCCGGGCGGCAGGACCGCGTCCAGCCACGCGCGCACGCCCGCGTCCGACGCGAGCGCGTCCGGGTCGTCGCCCGCGACGAGCTGCAGGTCGACCCGGTAGCCCCCGGCGAACGGCACGACCAGCACGTTGCGCCCGCCCACCGCGGGGTGCGCGTAGTGGAAGTGGCGCTCGTTCGGCAGGGTCGGCTCGTCCTTCTCGGCGACGTCGACGACGACGTACCAGCCCTCGTCGCGCGTGCCCTCCATACGCGCACCGACCTGCTTGCGCACCACCGACCGTGACCCGTCGGCACCGACGACGTACGACGCCTCCCAGCGGCGGCCTGCGACGGTGGTGAGCGTGACCGCGGCGTCGTCGGCGGCGACCTGCGCGATCTCCTGCGACCACGCGAACGTGACCCCGGCAGCCACGGCCCGCGCGTACAGGTACGCCTCGATCTGCACCTGCGGCAGGCTCGTGAAGTGCGGGTACACCCCGGCGGGCGGGTCCGGGTACGTCTTGGCGTAGACCTCCTTGCCGCCGTGGAACGTGCGCTGGGTGTTCCAGTAGACGCCGTGCCCATACAGCTCGGCACCGAGCCCGGGGCTGATCCGGTCGAGGATCTGCAGCGTCTGGCTGTGCGTGAAGATCGCGCGGCTGCCGGGCCGCTGCCGCCCCTCAGGCCCCGCCTCGAGCACGGTGACGGGGACGCCGTAGGCGCGCAGCGCGAGCGCGGCGGTCAGGCCGACGGGCCCGGCACCGACGACCACGACGTCGCCGTCGTTCGCGGTCGCGGACCGGGCGGCGACGGGGGGCGTGCTCACGTCGGACATGCGTCTCCTCTCGGGGCCGCGACGACGACGGCGTCGAGGACGACCGGCCCGTCGGCCGTGATGCGGACCGGGTTGAGGTCCAGCTCGGTGATGTCGGCGTGCTCGCAGACGACCTGCCCGACGGCCCGCAGCACCGCCGCGAGCGCCGGCACGTCGACCGGCGCGGCACCGCGGAACCCGGCCAGGACGGCCGGCGGCAACGCGCGGACCATCTCCTCGGAGCGGGCGACGGACAGCGGCGCGAGCCGCAGGACGGGCTCGCCGCCCAGCTCCGCGGCGACGCCGCCCGGGCCCAGCAGGACGACGGGGCCGAACGCGGCGTCCCGCACGGCCCCGACGATGAGCTCGGTGCCCGGTGCGGCCAGCTCCTCGAGCAGGTACCGGCGGGCGGGCCGGGCCGCACCCGGCTCCCCGGTCGTGTGGCGCTCCCGCCCCGTCCCGTCCGGGATCGCGTCGATCGCGTCGAGCGCACGGTCCAGCCCCCCACCGTCGCGGACCCCGACGTGCACGCCGCCGACGTCGGACTTGTGCAGGACCGCGGCGTCGAGCACCTTCACGACGACCGCCGCACCGTCGCGGCCGAGGTCCGCGAGCGCGGCGTGGGCCTGCGCCCGGTCGGCCGCGACGCGCCGCTGCGGTGTCCGGACGCCGAAGGACTCCAGCAGCGTCTTCCCCTCGTGCTCGTCCAGCGTGCGACCGACTCTCCGCGTGGCCGCGACGGGTGGGGCGTCGGCGACGGACCGCACGCGCGCGTCGGTGACCACCGCCGCGAGGCCCGTCGCGAGGTCGCCGGGGCTCCCGAGCACGGGGATGCCGACGTCGCCGAGGGCCCTCCGACGCTCGGCGAGCGCGTCCGCCGGGCCGCCGCTGGCGAACAGCACGCGTCCGGCGGCCGGGCCGAGCGCTGTGACAGGGTCCAGCGCGCCCGGCTCGTCGAGCGCGTAGACCCCGACGACGTCGATGCGCGGGTCCGCCACGACCGCACCCAGCACGTCACCGAACGTCGGCGACGGACGCCCGGTGTCCACCGGGTTGGCCTGGAAGGTGAGGGGCGGCAGCAGCTCGGCGATGCGCCGCTGCGTCGCGTCGGTGAGCCGCGGCAGCGCGATGCCCCGCGTGCCCAGCGCGTCCGCGACGACCAGCCCGGGCCCCGCCTGACCGGTGAGCAGCCCGACGCCCGCGCGGTCGCCGGCCGGCAGCCGGACCGCACGCAGCGCGACGAGCGCGGCGACCATCTCCTCGAGGCTGTCCACGACCACGGCACCGGCCTGCTGCAGCGCCGCGCGGGTCACCGCGTACGAGCCGGTCAGCGCACCGGTGTGCGACTGCGCGAACTCGGCCACGTCGGACCGGCCGACCTTGAACGCCACGACCGGCTTGCTGGCCGTCGCCCGACGCAGCGCGGCGACCAGCGCCGGACCGTCGGCGACGCCCTCGACGTGCAGCCCGACGGCCGTGGTCACCTCGTCGCGTGCGAGGTGGTCGAGCAGCTCGGGGAAGTCGACGTCGACGGCGTTGCCGAGCCCGACGCCGAGCCGCAGGCCGGTGCCCGCACGGGCGAGCAGGAACGCGAGCGCGAGGTTCACGCCGCCGGACTGCGCCACGACGCTCACGGTCCCCGGCGCGAGGTCCGCGACGGCAGGCATGAAGTTCGCGGTCGTCCGGTCGACCGGGTTCATGAACCCCGACGTGTTGGGCCCCAGGAGCCGGATGCCGGCCTCGCGTGCCACGCGCACGACGCGCTCCTGGAGGCGTGCACCGTCGGGGCCGGACTCCGCGAACCCGCCCGCGCACACCACGGCCGCGCGCACCCCGGCGTCGCGCGCGTCCTCGAGCGCACCGGGGACGGCGTCCGGCGGGACGACGAGCACCGCGAGGTCGACGTCCGACGCGTCCCGCAGGGTCGGCAGGGCGGTGCGCCCGAGCACCTCGCCGCCGCGCGGGTTGACCAGGTGCAGCGTCCCGGGGAACCGGCGCAGCGCCTGGACCATGGCGTGACCCGCCTTGCCCTCGCGCGCGGAGGCCCCGACCACGGCGATGCTCGCGGGGCGGAACATCGCGTCGAGCGGCGACCGCGCGTCCTGGTCGAGCGCCCCCGCGCGACCACGTGCGTCCTGCGAGCGCCCGCCGCGCGTCCCGGCGGCCGCGGTCGACGCGGCGCTCACCGGCGCCCCGGCCGGTCGGCGTACGGGATCGCACCCTCGTCGGTGACGCCGACGTCGAGGCGGCCGAGGCCCTCGATCTCGACGACCACGCGCTGATCGGCGGCGATCGGCCCGACACCCGCCGGGGTTCCGGTGGCGATCACGTCGCCGGGGTGCAGCGTCATGACGTGGCTCGTGTACGCGACGAGCTCGGCGACGCCGTAGATGAGGTCGGCCGTCGAGGCGTGCTGCCGGAGCTCGCCGTCCACCCAGCAGCGCAGCTCGAGCGCGCCGGGGTCGGGGACCTCGTCGGCCGTGGTCACCCAGGGGCCGAACGGCGTGAACGTGTCGAAGGACTTGCGGGTCGAGCGGTCCTCGCCGGACCGGACGGTGATGTCGAGGACCGGCGCGTACCCGAGGACGTGGTCGAGCGCGCGGTCGGCGGTGACCCTGCTCGCCGTGCGGCCGATGACGACGCCCAGCTCGCCCTCGTGGTCGGTGCGCACGTCGAGGTACGGCAGGCGGATACGCCCGGTCGGGCCTATCACCGACGAGCTCGCCTTGAGGAAGACCCCGTAGTCGGCGATGGTCCGCTGCTCGCCCATCTCGGCCTGGTGGTCGAGGTAGTTGACCGGCGCGCCGACGACCTTGCCCGGGCGCGCGACGGGCGCCGCGAGCCGGGCGAGGTCGGTCGGCTGCGACGGCAGCGCGTCGAGGTCGAGCCCCTGCAGGTCGGCGAGCGAGCCGCCGCGCTCGAGGAACGCCAGCAGCGGGCCGCCGGGGCCGGGGCGCAGCGCGAGGGCGTCGGTGAGGTCGACCGACCGGTCGTCCAGCACCGCGTGCAGGCGCCCGTCCAGGGTGCTGGCCAACTTCATCGTCAGTGGCTCCCGGCTCGCTCGAATGTGACACGACTATCTGCGGACGACGTAAGATATGTCAAGCATCGTCGCGGGCTGCGGCGACCGGCAGGGAGGGGACCCGCTGTGGCACGGACGAGCGAGGACGGCCCGAGCACGCCGCGCACGCGCGCGGGGTCGCCCCCGAGCCTCCTGCTGACGCTGCTCGGCGACTACTGGTGGGGCCAGACCGACCCGCTGCCCTCGGCGGCGCTCGTCGACCTGCTCGCCGACTTCGGCGTCAGCGACGTCGCCGCGCGGGCGGCCCTCAGCCGCATGGTCAAGCACGGCCTCCTGGTCTCGGCCCGCAGCGGGCGCAACACGTTCTACTCGCTGACCCCCCGCGCCCAGGCGATCATGCGCACCGGCGCCGAGCGCATCGTCGACTTCGGCGCCGGGGACGGCGCCGACTGGGACGGGCGCTGGAGCCTCGTGGCGTTCTCGGTGCCGGAGGCGAACCGCTCGGCGCGCGAGGCCCTGCGCACGCGGCTGCGCTGGCTCGGGTTCGCGCCGCTGTACGACGCCCTGTGGATCTCCCCGCACGCGCGTCACGACGAGGCGCTCGCGGAGCTCGGCGACCTCGGCGTCACGCGTGCGACGGCCTTCGTCGCGGCCTGCCCGCCACTGCCCGACGCGGCCCTGGCACCCGAGAGCGCGTGGGACCTGGACGGCCTGGCCGAGCTCTACCGCGCCTTCGTCGCCACCTGGGAGCCGACCCACGCCGCGCTGAACAAGGGCGCCATCTCCCCCGTCGAGGCGCTCGTCAAGCGCACCGAGCTCATGGACGCCTGGCGCGCGTTCCCCGGCGTGGACCCGGACCTGCCGCGTCGGCTGCTGCCCGCGGACTGGCCGCGGGACCGCGCGCGCGACCTGTTCCTCGACACGTACGAGCAGCTCGGCGCCCCCGCCTCGGTGCGGGTGCGGCAGGTCATCAGCGGCTACGCCCCCGAGCTCGCCGACCGGGTCGTCCAGTTCTCGGTCGTCGCGGACCCGCCGGGCCCGCGCCCCGTCCCCGTCACGTCGTCGGCTCGAGCGGCGGCAGGGTGATCCCGCTGGGCTGCACGTGCGGCGCGAACGTGCTCCCCCACGCCTCCCCGACGGCCTGCGCGCTCCACCCGCCCTCCCGGTAGGTGACGGCGAGCTCCTGCGGGACCGAGTAGAGGGACAGCTTGTCCCCGCCGATCCCGATGGCCTGCCCCGTGACGCCCGCGGCCGCCTCCGACGCCAGCCACACCACGAGCGGCGCGACGTCCTCGGGGCCGCCCAGCGCGTGCTCCTGGCGCACGGTCCGCGGCAGCGGCTCTCCCCGGTCGTAGGCCGCGGCGACCTCCGCGTAGACCGGGATGGTCGCGGTCATCGCGGTGATCGCGGTCGGCACGACGGCGTTGACGGTGATCCCGGCCCGCGCCAGCTCGAGCGACCAGGTCCGGGCCATCGCGACGATCCCCGCCTTCGCCGCCGCGTAGCTGGTCTGGCCGAAGTTGCCGTGCTGCCCGGCGGGCGAGCCGACGAGCACGATCCGCCCGCCCTCGCCGCGCTCGCGCATGTGGACGGCGGCGGCGCGCGCGCAGGTGAACGTACCCCGCAGGTGCGTGTCGACGACCAGGTCGAAGTCCTCGTCGGCCGTCTTCCACAGCACGCGGTCGCGCAGCACGCCGGCGTTGGTGACGAGCACGTCGAGGCGCCCGAAGGCCTCGACGGCCGCGGCGACGAGCCGGTCCGCGGTCGCCGTGGGCCCCACGGGGGCGACGACGGCGACGGCCGCGCCGCCGTCGGCGACGATCGCGTCGACGGTCGCCTGCGCGGCCTCGGCGTCGACGTCGTTGACCACCACACCGGCGCCCGCGGCGGCCAGCGCCCGCGCGTACGCCCGGCCGAGCCCTCGCCCGCTGCCGGTGACGACGGCACCCTTGCCCGTCAGGTCGGTGCCCGCGCTCACGCCCCCGCTCACGAGTAGTACCGCACGATCATCACGGCGACGGCCGCCGGCTTGGCCAGCCCCTCGGCCTCGAAGGTGTTCTCGAAGACGGCCTGGTACCCGCCCGCCACCTCGGTGACGGCGGACAACGTCGACGTCACGCGGATGCGCGACCCGACCCGCACGGGCGCCGGGAACCGCAGCCGGTCGAGCCCGTAGTTGACCCCGGTCCCCACCCCGGTCACCTCGACGACCTCCGCCATGAGCGGCACCACGAGCGCGAGCGTGAGATAGCCGTGCACGATCGTCCCGCCGAACGGCGTGCCCGCCGCGTACTCGGGGTCCAGGTGGATGGGGTTGTGGTCGCCGGTCAGGTCGGCGAACCGGTCGACCTGCTCCTGGGTGATGGTGCGCCACGACGACGGGCCGAACGTCGTGCCGACGAGGGACGGCAGGTCGGCCAGCGCGACCGTGGTCCGGGTCGGGCCCGACGTGCCGGGTGCGGTGGTGGTCGCGGCTGCGGGTTCGGTCATGAGGTGTGCTCCGTCGGTCGTCGGGTCGGGTCGGTGGTCGGCGTCGGTCACCCGGCGCCGTCGGTTCTGGGCGGCGCGGTCACCCGTCGACGCGCACGACGACGGCCCCGGCGGAGTCGCCCGCGGCGCAGCCGGTGAACAGGCCGGTCCCCCCGCCCCGGGCGTGCAGCGCGTGGATCAGCTCGGTGACGGCGCGGGCGCCGGTCGGGCCCTGCGGGTGGCCGTAGACCAGCGACGACCCGTACGGGTTCATGCGCTCGAGCGGGAAGCCGGTCTGCGCGGCGAACCACAGGTCGTTGACGGCGAACGGGTTGTGCGTCGTCACGACGTCGACGTCCCCGATCCCGAGCCCCGCGTCCGCGAGCGCACGCCGAGCCGCGGGGACCGGCGCCTTCGGCATGTACGCCGGCTCCGCGCGGGCGAACCCGGTGGCGAGGACCTGCGCGGTGACCCCGTCGCGGCCCAGCTCCCGCGCGCGGTCGGCGCTCGCGACGACGACCCCGGCGCAGCCGTCGGCGGGATGCGTCTGCGCGCCGTACGTCACGACGCCGTCGGGCGTCACGGGCCGCAGCCGGGCCAGCCCCTCGGCCGTCGTCGGGAAGACGCCGTGGTCCTCGGTCACCCACTGCTCGCCGCGGCGCGTCGGGATGCGCACCGGCACCATGTAGGCGCGCTGGATCGCACGGTCGTCGGCCAGCGCGGTGCGGTACTGCTCGTGGCGCAGCAGCGCGACCTCGTCGACCTGCTCGCGCGTGTAGCCCGCGGCACGGGCGGTGTTCTCGGCCGTGTCGTTCATGCTCTGCCCGGTGGTCGGGTCGAGCTTCATCGGGTCCAGCACCCAGTGCTCGCTGGTGGGCGCGCCACCGGGGCTCGCCCCGCTGCTCCAGAGCATGAGCGGGCCGT
>NZ_JADGMY010000024.1 GCF_015234515.1 Cellulomonas sp. | reverse complement strand
GAGAGCTGGGGGCGGCCGACCGCGGTCATCATGCGGGTGGTGCACATGGCGCCGGGGCCCACTCCGACCTTGACGATGTCGGCGCCGGCCTCGACGAGGTCGCGGACGCCCTCGGCGGTGACGACGTTGCCGGCGACGACGGGGACCTGGGGGTCGAGCGCCCGGACGGCGGCGAGGGCGTCGAGCATCTTGCGCTGGTGGCCGTGGGCGGTGTCGACCACGAGGACGTCGACGCCGGCGGCGAGGAGGTCCGCGGCCTTGGCCTTGACGTCGCCGTTGATGCCGACGGCCGCGCCGACGCGCAGGCGGCCCTGGGCGTCGAGGGCGGGGGAGTAGATGGAGGAGCGCAAGGCGCCGACCTGGGTGAGGACTCCCACCAGCTCGTCGCCGCGGACGACGGGGGAGAACTTGCGCCGCGAGTTGTGCAGGGTCTCGAAGGCGGCTTCGAGGCCGCGGGGCCCGGACTCGGTGATCACGTCGAGGGGCACCACGGTGGGGTGGGCGGTCATGACGGCGCCCACCTGCGTGAACCGGTCCACGCCCTCGCAGTCGGCCGCGGTGACGACGCCGACGGGCCGGTCGCCCTCGACCACGACGGCGGCGCCGTGCGCGCGCTTGCCGATCAGGGTGAGGGCGGTGTGCACGGTGTCGTGCGGGGCGACGACCACGGCGGTCTCGATGACGGGGTGCCGGGCCTTGACGGACGCCACCACGTCGGCGACGACGGAGGTCGGCACGTCCTGGGGAAGGACGGTGAGCCCGCCGCGGCGGGCGACGGTCTCCGCCATGCGACGCCCGGCCACGGCGGTCATGTTGGCCACGACCAGCGGGATGGTGGCGCCCGTGCCGTCGTGGGTCGTGAGGTCGACGTCAAATCGTGACGTGACGTCCGATCTGGACGGGACGAGGAAGACATCGCCGTAGGTGAGGTCGTGTGCGGGACGCTGACCTGGGAGGAAGCGCATGGTCACCCCTTTCATCCTCATCGTAGGGGTGGTGCACGCCACAGCCACAGCCCTGATCTCGGACAGCCTGGGCGCCCGGACGCGAGGGCGCGCCCAGGCTGCGACGCCTAGAGTGATCTCCGACGCGCGGCCCTCGCCACGCGCACACAGCAGAGGAGGACGGTGTCGCGTGAGTCTGCTCGCTCGCATCAAGACGCCAGCAGACGTGCGACGCCTCACCCACCGGCAGGTGGCCTCGTTGGCCGCCGAGATCCGTGAGTTCCTGGTCCAGTCGGTGTCTCGCACCGGGGGCCACCTCGGGCCGAACCTGGGCGTCGTCGAGCTGACGATCGCGATCCACCGCGTGTTCGAGTCGCCGCGGGACACGATCGTCTTCGACACCGGCCACCAGGCGTACGTGCACAAGCTGCTGACCGGCCGCCAGGACTTCTCCGACCTGCGCAAGCAGGGCGGGATGTCGGGGTACCCGAGCCGGGCGGAGTCGGAGCACGACGTGGTCGAGAACTCGCACGCGTCCACGGCGCTCAGCTGGGCCGACGGCATCGCCAAGGCGAACCAGGTCCGCGGCCTGGACGACCGGCACGTCGTCGCCGTGATCGGCGACGGCGCGTTGACCGGCGGGATGGCCTGGGAGGCGCTCAACAACATCGCGGCCGGCCGCGACCGGCGGCTGGTGATCGTCGTCAACGACAACGGTCGGTCGTACGCGCCCACCATCGGCGGCCTGGCGCACCACCTCGACGTGCTGCGCACGACGCAGGGCTACGAGACGGTGCTCAGCTGGGGCAAGCGCACGCTGCACCGCTCGGGCCCTCCTGGACGGTTCGCGTACGAGGCCCTGCACGGGCTGAAGAAGGGCATCAAGGACGTCGTCGCGCCGCAGGGCATGTTCGAGGACCTGGGGCTGAAGTACGTCGGCCCGGTGGACGGGCACGACGCCCCGGCGGTGGAGCGCGCGCTGGCGCGGGCCAAGGCCTTCGGGGGCCCGGTGCTGGTGCACGTCATGACCGAGAAGGGCCGCGGGTACACCCCTGCCGAGCAGGACGTCGCGGACCGCTTCCACGCGGTGGGCAAGATCCACCCCGAGACCGGGCTGCCGTTGGCTCCGTCCAGGTTCGGCTGGACCAGCGTCTTCGCCGACGAGATCGTGCGGATCGGCCGTCGACGGCCGGACGTCGTGGCGATCACCGCGGCCATGCTGGCGCCCGTGGGCCTGGCGCCCTTCGCCCAGGAGTTCCCGGAGCGCACCTTCGACGTGGGCATCGCCGAGCAGCACGCGGCGACGTCGGCGGCGGGCATGGCGTTCGCCGGGCTGCACCCGGTGGTGGCGGTGTACGCGACCTTCCTCAACCGGGCGTTCGACCAGGTGCTGATGGACGTGGCCCTGCATCGCGCGGGAGTGACGTTCGTGCTCGACCGCGCCGGCCTCACGGGCGACGACGGCGCGAGCCACAACGGCATGTGGGACCTGGCGATGCTGCGCGGCGTTCCGGGGTTGCGCCTGGCCGCCCCGCGTGACGAGCCCACGCTGCGCGACGCGCTGCGCGCCGCGGTGGACATCGATGACGCGCCCAGCGTGGTGCGCTACCCCAAGGGCGCCGTGAACGACCCCATCCCCGCGATCGACGAGATCGACGGGGTGGACGTGCTCGCGCGGCACGAGCCCGAGGGCGCCGAGCGCTCGGTGCTGGTGGTCGGAGTGGGGGCGATGGCCACGACGGCCCTCGAGACCGGCGAGCTCCTCGCCGCCCACCGGCTGCGCGTGACCGTCGTGGACCCCCGCTGGGTGCTGCCGGTGCCGGCGGCGCTGACCAAGCTCGTGGGGCAGCACGACCACGTCGTCACGCTCGAGGACGGCGTCGCGGACGGCGGCATCGGATCGGCGGTGGCGCAGCGGGCCCAGGAGGCCGGACTGCGGACCACGGTGCAGCCCGTCGGCATCCCGCTGGCTTTCCTCGACCACGCGAGCCGGGACCAGCTCGTGACCGCTCTCCGGCTGACCCCGCAGGACGTCGCGCGCGACGTCCTGACGTGGTTCGACGAGCGATCCTGACCCGTTTCTCGCCATCCACGACGACGTGGTGGCGGGGACGTGAGCAGGGTCACGTCAGGTGCAGGCCCGAAAGGCCCTAGGTCCCAAGACATCCCATGACTTGGTCCGTAGGTTCAGTGGTATCAGACCTCACGAGGAGCACATGATGTCCACCACAGCTGTACCGCAGCCGGCCGTCGACGCCACAGCGTCCGCCTGGCGCGAGTTCGTCGCCGGACCCTGGAGCGACGGCATCGACGTCCGCGACTTCATCCAGCGCAACTACACCCCGTACACCGGTGACGCCTCGTTCCTCGCGGGCCCCACCGAGCGCACGACCGGTGTGTGGACCGCCCTGACCAAGATGTTCCCGGAGGAGCGCGAGCGCGGCATCTACGACGTCGACGCGAAGACTCCGTCGACGATCACCTCCCACGCGCCCGGCTACATCGACCAGGCGAACGAGCTCATCGTCGGCCTGCAGACCGACGCCCCGCTCAAGCGCGCCATCATCCCCAACGGCGGATGGCGGATGGTCGAGACCTCGCTCAAGACCTACGGCTACGAGCCCGACGAGAACGTCAAGAAGATCTTCACCGAGTACCGCAAGACCCACAACCAGGGTGTCTTCGACGTGTACCCGCCGAACGTCCGCGCCGCGCGCTCGTC
>NZ_JADGMY010000023.1:494365-701022 GCF_015234515.1 Cellulomonas sp. | reverse complement strand
ACGTCGGCGATCAGCAGCTTGTACGCCGTGAAGTTCTCCTTCCTGTCCGCGTCGTACCAGACGTGCGCGTCGCGGTACCGCTCGTTGGGCTCGTCCTGCGCGTCGGCCCAGGCCCGCACGCGACGCTCGGCCGCCGCACCGTCCCACTCGCGGTCGCGGTCGGCCAGGTCGAGGTCCTGGAAGGCGGTGACAGCCATGCTCGATCCCTCTCGTGTCGTCCTTGCTCCGTCCTGCTGCCCTCAGTCGCTCGGCGCCGCCGCCCGCAGCCGCTCCAGCAGCGGCCCGGCGGCCTCGTCGAGGAAGCGCTGCTGCAGCGCGTCGCCCACCTGCACGACGGCGACGTCGGTGAACCCGGCCTCCCAGTAGGCGCTCGCGGCCTCGACGACCGCGTCGAGGTCCGGACCGCACGGGATCGCCTCCGCGACGTCCTCCGGCCGGACGAACTGGGTCGCGGCGTCGAACGACTCCGTGGTCGGCAGGTCCGCGTTGACCTTCCACCCGCCGCCGAACCACCGGAACTGCTCGTGCGCGCGGGCGACCGCCTCGCCGCGGTCCGGCGCCCACGAGATGGGGATCTGGCCGATCTTGCGGGACGGCCCGATCACCTTGATCGTCGGCTCCAGACCCTCGCGCGCCTCGTCCCAGCGCCGCACCAGGTCCGCGTCCGGCTCGACGGCGATCAGGTGGTCCGCGAGCGCGGAGAAGCGCGACACCGACTGCGCGCCGGACACCGCGACGCCGATCGGCACGGGCACCTCCGGCACGTCCCACAGCCGCGCCGAGTCCACGCGGAAGTGCCCGCCGTCGTACGTGACGCGGTCGCCCGTGAGGAGCTGGTGGATGATCTCGAGCGCCTCCTCGAGCATGTCGTGCCGCTCGCCCACCGCCGGCCAGCGCTCGCCGACGACGTGCTCGTTGAGGTTCTCGCCCGCACCGACGCCGAGCGTGAAGCGGTTCTGCGACAGCAGCCCCATGGTCGCGGCCTTCTGCGCCACGACCGTCGGGTGGTACCGGATGGTCGGGCAGGTCACGTACGTCATGAGCTGGAGGTGCTCCGTGGCCTGGGCGACGGCCCCGAGCACGCTCCACGCGTACGGTGAGTGCCCCTGCTCCTCGAGCCACGGGAAGAAGTGGTCCGAGGACACGGCGAAGTCGAAGCCCAGCCGGTCCGCCTGCTGCGCGTACCCGACGAGCTCGCGCGGGCCGGACTGCTCGGTCATGAGGGTGTACCCGAATCGCGTCACCCTCCGAGCCTCACCCGAACCACCGGATCCGGCATCCGGAAGGACGTCAGAGGGTCGACGCCCCGAACGCCAGGCCCAGCAGGTACGTGACGGCCGCCGCGCCGTACCCGATGGCGAGCTGCCGCAGCGCCCGCCGCACCGGCGACGCCCCGGACAGCAGCCCCACGACGGACCCGGTGCCCAGCAGCGCGACCCCGACCAGCCCGGCCGACCACGCGACCGCGGCCGTGCCCGACGCCCCCAGCAGGTACGGCACGACGGGGATCAGGGCGCCGGACGCGAAGAAGCAGAAGCTCGCCGTCGCCGCACCCCACGCGGTGCCCACCGACTCGTGCTCGTCGCGGTCCGGCGCCGGGCGCGCGGCCGGCACCTCGGCGGCCGGCGCCTCCTCGGCGGCGGACCCGCGGGGCAGCGCGGTGGTCGTGCGCAGGAGGGACGCGTCGACCGCCTGCTGCGCCTCGTACTGCGCGAGCGACGCGAGGACGACGTCGGCGCGGGCGTGCGCGTCGGCCGCGCTCATGCCCCGCGCGCGGTAGACCAGCGCGAGCTCGTTGGCGGCGACGTCGAGGTGTGCGAGCGCCGTGGCCGCGTCGGCGTCGGGCCGGGACGCCTCGAGCAGCTCACGCTGCGAGCGCACGGACACGTACTCCCCGGCCGCCATGGACAACGCGCCCGCGAGCAGCCCCGCCAGGCCCGTGAGCAGCACGGTCCCGGTCGCCACGCCGCTCGCCCCGATCCCCAGGACCAGCGCCAGGTTCGACACGAGCCCGTCGTTCGCCCCGAAGACGGCGGCGCGGAACGTGCCCGAGATCTGCTGGCGCCCGCGCATCGCCAGCCCGCGGACGACCTCCTCATGGATCTGCTCGTCGGCGGCCATGCGCGCGGTCGCCTCGGCGTCCTGCGCGTACACCGATCGTGCCTCGGCCCGCTGCGCGAGCGCGTACACCCACACGGACCCGAAGCGCCGCGCGAGCCACCCGAGCAGCCGCGTGCGCCAGTCGCCGCGCACCGGACGCCCGACGTCGTCGCCGAGCAGGTCGAGCCAGTGCGCCTCGTGGCGGCGCTCCGCCTCCGCGAGCGCGAGCAGGATCTCGCGCTCCTCACCGGTGCGACGCGACGCGAGGTCCCGGTACACGGCCGCCTCGGCGCGCTCGTCGGCCAGGTTGCGGCGCCAGCGGCGCAGCGCCGCCGGCGAGGGACGCCGACGCCCGTCGGGGCCGCCGGGCGCGGCGGAGGGCTGGGACATCGGGCTCCAGGGACGTCGTGACGGGTGCAGCGGCACGCTAGCGGGCCGCGACGGGTTGCGAGGACGGGCCGTGCCGGAGTGCCGAGGCCCGGAACCACACGTTCCGGCGCACCGAACCGAACGGCTTCACCGTGGACAGGGCGGGCACGACGAGGCCGATCCCCTGATAATGACGGGGATGACGACCGAGATGCCGTCGCCGGGGGGGTCCTCGCGCGGCACGGGGGCGGTGGGGGCGTCGGCGCAGACGCCCCCACGGACGTCCGTGAGCGCCGTGGTTCGCCCGCGCCTGCTGACGCGTCTCGACCGCACCGAGAGGGTCGCGGTCGTGCGCGCCGCGACCGGCTACGGCCGGACCACGCTGGTCGAGCAGTGGGCCGACACCCTGCGGGCCGCCGGTCACCTGGTCGCGTGGACGGCCGGACCGTGGGACCGGGACGACCCGTGGTCGGTCGTGCGCGACGCCCTCACGGTGGAGCTGCGGGCGCAGGGCGTCGACGTCGTCGACGCGGCGTCACCGCAGGCGCTGGCGGCGGCGGTCGACGCGGCCGACGCGCCCGTGCTCCTCGTGCTGGACGACGCGGACGAGCTGGACGACCCCGACGCGGTGACGGCCGTGGCCGCGCTGATCGCGGCCTCCCCGGCGCTGCGTGTGCTGCTCGTCACCGGCCCCCGCTACCCGCTGCTCCCGAGCGGCCCGCAGCACCCGGTGCTCACGGCCGCCGGGCGCGCGCTGCCCCTGGTGGCCCTCAACGCGCGCGACCTGTCGTTCACGGCCGAGGAGCTGCGCGCCGCGGCCGCCTCGTGGGGCCACCCGCTGGACGACGCGCGTCTGGAGTACCTGGTGACGCTCGTCGGCGGCTGGGCGCGGCTCGCACGCGTGGTCCTCGACGACACCCGGCCCGACGACGACCAGCTCGCGACCGCCTCCGCCTACGCCTTCGCGCGCGACGTCATCGTGCCCTCCGTCGGCGACGCCGACCTCCTGCGGGTCGCGATGCTCGTGGCCACCGCGAGCGACCCGACGCCCGAGACCGTCCGGGTGGCGCTCGGCACGGCGGGCATCGAGGCATCGGGGGACGTCCCCGTCGACATGCTCCTGCGGCTGGAGGCCGTCGGCGTGCTGGTGCGCGACCCCGAGGTCGGGTCGGCGACCGTCCCCAGCCGCTGGCGCACGCCGGCGCTGCTCCAGGAGGTCCTGCGCCGGGAGCTGGAGCGGCGCGACCCCGAGCTCGCGGTCACGGTGCACCGCACCCTGTGCCGTGCCGCGCTGCGCGCGCACCCCCCGGACCCGCGCCGTGCCGTCGAGCACGCCGCCCGGGCCCGCGACTGGACGCTGCTGGAGACGTGCTGGCTGGACTTCGGCACGTACCTCGTCGCCACCGGGGGCCCGGGCGTCGACGCCGTGTACGCGGCGGTGCCCGACGAGGTCGCCACCACGTCGAGCGTGCTGGCGATGGCGCGCGCGACCGCGCGCCGCAACCGCGAGGAGCCCTCGGACGCGCGCGAGCTGGTCCTGGGGCTCATGGCGCAGCTCGGCAGGCTCGCGCTTGACGGGGCCTGGCGCAGCCGCACCGCCGCGGGCCGGTGGACGGGTGCCGCGGCCGCGCTGGTGGCGGCGCGCGCGCAGGGCGACATGCGGCGGGCGATGACCATCGTGCGGGACACCGAGGTCGCGGCAGCCCGCGCGGGCGCCCGCGGTGGCACGGTCGGCAGGTCGTACTGGTGGTTCCTCGTGCAGGCGGGCCGCACGGCGTTGCTCGAGGGGGACCTGGGCGCCGCCCTCGAGATGCCGATGCGCGCGTACGAGCTCGCCGACCCGTACCGCGCGCCCGACGTGCGGGCGGCCGCGGCCGGACACGTGGCGCTCGTGCACTCCCTCGACGGGATGCTCGTCGACGCGCAGCGGTGGCTCGTGCGGCACGCGGAGGCGCTCGACCCGGAGTGGGAGGACATCGTGCGCGACAGCGCGGCCGACGTGGCGCAGGCGCTGGTCGCCACCGGCCGGCTCGAGCTGGCCGCCGCCGACGCGGCGCTGTCCCAGGTCCACATGGACGCGCGGGCACCGGACGTGACCTGGCCCTTCGTCATGCGTGCGCGGGTGCGCCGGGCGGTGCTGTTCGGCGACCCCGAGGGGGGCCTCGCCCAGCTCGAGCAGATCGAGCGGACGCGCCACGCGTGGCTGGACCAGGCCGGCACGGTGCGCCGGGACATGCTGCGGATGCGCGCCGAGCTGCTGCTGGCGCTCGGGGAGTACCACCGCGTCGCGGACCTCCTGACCGAGACCGACGTGCTGGGCGCGTGGAGCGACGTGCCCCGCGCCCGCTGGCACCTGCTGACCGGTGACCCGCACGCGGCGCTGCGTGCGGCGGTGGTGGGTGGCCGCCGGCGCCGGGTCAACCTCGCCGACCGGATCGACCTGCTGGTGCTCGAGGCGTGGGCGGCCCACGAGGTGAAGCAGGCGGCCCTCGCGACGCGGGCGTTCCGCACGGCGCGCCGCCTCGCCGACGAGCAGGGGGCACTGCGGAGCTTCGCCCACCTGCCACCGGCGGTCCGCGACACGCTGTGCGAGCTGTCCGGCCTGCGGTTCGACGACGACGAGCTGGCCCGGTTGAGCACCATCGGTCGCGTCGTCCCGGACCCGGCCCGGCTGGTCCCACTGACCCCGCGCGAGCGGACCGTCCTGATGATGCTCGACGAGCACGACACGACCCGGGACGTCGCCGACGCGCTGACGGTGTCCGTCAACACCGTGCGCAAGCAGGTGCTGAGCATCTACGCGAAGCTCGGCGTGCACGACCGCGAGGCCGCGCTGCGCCGCGCGCACGAGCTGGGGATCCTCACCCCGCAGGAGCCGCTGCGCTGAGCCACCGGTCCGGCGCGTGTCCCGGTGAGGGTCGACGCCGACGAGGAGGTCCGTGTGGTGCAGCAGCAGCCGACCCGGTTCGGGGTCGTGGGGTCCGGGTGGAGGGCCGAGTTCTTCGTGCGCGTCGCACGCCTGATGCCGGACCGGTTCCGGTGCGTGGGCGTCGTGACGCGCACCGCCGAGCGCGGGGCGTGGGTCGAGGCGCACTGGGGCGTGCCGACCGTGCGCACGGTCGAGGAGCTGGTCACGGGCGCGCTGCCGGGTGCCGGCCCGGCGCCCGACCGGCCCGAGGTCGTCGTGGTCGCGACGCCGTGGCCCGTGACGCCGGACGTCGTCCGCGAGGTCGTGGACGCCGCCGTCCCGGTGCTCGCCGAGACCCCGCCGGCACCGGACGTCGACGGGCTGCGCGCCCTGTGGGCCGACGTGGGCGCGACCGGGCTCGTGCAGGTCGCGGAGCACTCGCCGTCGATGCCGGCGCACCGGGCGCGCCGGGCGGTCGTCGAGGCGGGGACGATCGGCGAGCCGACGAGCGTGCAGATCTCCTCGACGCATCTGTACCACGCGGTCGGCCTGGGCCGGTACCTGCTGGGCGCGGGACGCGGCCCGGTGACGGTGCGCGCGCAGGCGTTGACGGCGCCGCTCCTCGACCCGGTCGGGCGCGACGGCTGGACGGGCGCGACGGCACCCGAGCCGGTGCGGTCGATCCTCGCGACGCTCGACCTGGGTGGCGGCCGCACGATCCTCTACGACTTCACCGACAACCAGTGGTACAACCCGCTGCGCAGCAACCGCGTCGTGGTGCGCGGGTCGCACGGCGAGATCGTCGACGACACGGTGACGCGCTGGGCCGACGAGCGGACGGTGCTGACGTCGTCGATCGTGCGGCGGCAGGCCGGGATCGAGCAGAACCTGGACGGGTTCGACCTCGAGCACCTGTCGATGGACGGGCGCGTGCTGTACCGCAACCCGTTCGCGGGTGCGCGGCTGGCCGACGACGACCTGGCGGTCGCGCACCTGCTCGACGACACCGGCGCGTGGCTCCGCGGCGACGCACCGCCGCCGTACCCGCTGGCCGACGGCTGCCAGGACCACCTGCTGGGCCTGGCGATCGAGGAGTCGGCCCGCACGGGCGAGGCGGTGACGACGGCCGCCGAGGCCTGGGCCGACGCCGTCTGACGGCCCGACACCCCCGGTCACGTCCCACCTGCCGGGACGCACCCCCGTCGAGACCGGGCTGAGGTCGCTCACGGCGGGGCATGAGCGAGCTGAGCCCGGTCTCGCGGGAGCGTCGTCCCGGGGGTTGGACGTGTCGCGGGCGCGCGCACCCTTCCGTGGTCCCACCGGCGCGTCAGTGCGAGCGCTCCGCCACGGTGTCCGCGTCGGCGGGGGCCTTCTCGTCGTCGTCGCCGTCCGCCGAGTCCGCGAACAGCTGCCACACGGGCCCGGCGACGAACCAGATGCCCATGACGAGCGTCGCCCGCCCCGCCCACCCGAGCAGGATCTCGCGCTGCGCGGGGTCGTCGGCGATGAGCAGCAGCACACCGAGCACGGCGATCGCGACCACCCACGCCACGACCACCCGTAGCCACAGCCGCCACTCGTGCACGACCTTGGCGCGGCCGGACGTCACGCGCGGCGGGCGGGGCCCGTCGAAGAACCGCCACGCCACCCACGCGTCCACCTTGTGCACCGTGTACCGGCCGAAGCCGACGGTGAAGCCCAGGTAGAGCGCCGCCAGGCCGTGCGTCCACGTCGCGTCCGCGCCGCGCAGCAGGTCCGTGACGGTCGCGACCAGCAGGACGACCTCGATGAGCGGCTCCCACAGCAGCAGGACGGTCGACAGCCGGCGACGACGGAACACGTAGCGCGCGACGACGGCCGCCGCGAGGAACACCCAGAACGCCACCTCGCACGCGATCACCAGCGCGGCGACGGGGTGGGCACGGACCCACTCGATGATCTCCATGCCCTGACGGTGCGGCCTGCGCAGGTGCGCGCGCGTCCGGCGGACGGACCGACCCGCGCGGACCGCCTCCTCCGTTCGGACGAGAGCCGCAGGTCACGGACGTGCTGGGATGGGTCCATGACCACCCGCCTCGCCGCCCTCGCGCGGTGGGTGCGCACGCCGCCGCGCGGGCCGGCGGCGGACCGCGCGTACTCGGTGGCGCTGCTCGTCGTGGGCCTGGCACTGCTCGCGCTCGACGTGCGGATGATCGGCGCGGACGTGCCGTTCGTCGACGTGCCGGGCGGCACGCTGCCGTGGCAGGTCGGCATCCTGCTGCTGGGCACGACGGCGCTGCTGCTCAAGCGACGCCGGCCGGTGCTCGTGCTCGTGGTGGTCACGGCGCTGCTCGCCGCCGACGTCGCGCTCGGCGGCAGCCTCGGCATGTACCTGGTGCTGTTCGATGCGCTGTTCACGGTCGCGCGGGCCGCGGCACCGCGGGCGCGGGCGGTCGTGCTGGGTGTGCTGGTGGCGCTCGTCCTGGCCGTGCTGGTCGGGACCGTCGTCGCCGGGGCGTCCGCCCGGGACGTCGTGCAGCTCACGCTCGTCGCCGGGTCGCTGCTGCTGCCGCCGTGGTGGTGGGGCTCGGACGTGCGCCGCTCCGAGGTGCTCGTGGCCGAGCAGTCCCGACGCGCGGACGCCGAGCGGGCGCGGGCCGACCTGGCGCGCGCCCACGCCGACGACGTCGCCCGCATCGCCGCGCTCGACCGCGACCGGGCGGTGCAGGACGAGCGCGCCCGCATGGCCCGCGACCTGCACGACGTCGTCGCCGGTCACCTGTCGGCCGTCGCCATCCACGCCGAGGCCGCGCTCGCCGCACCGCCCGACGAGTCGCGGGACCGCGCGGCGCTGACCGCCGCCCGCGCCGGCTCGCTCGCCGCGCTGGCGGAGATGCGCTCGATGATCCTGGTGCTGCGCGAGGGTGCGGACGCGGATGCGACGACGGCTCCGGCCGGCCTCGCGCGGCTCACCGACCTCGACGTGGACGTCGTCGGGGACGTGCCCGCCGGGCTGGCCGCCGCGGTGGACCACGCGGCCTTCCGCATCCTGCAGGAGGCGGCGACCAACGCGCGCAAGCACGGTGCGGGGCGGGCCGCGGTCCGGTTCACGGCCGACGGGGACACCCTCGACGTCGTCGTCGAGAACGCGCTGCGCACCGACGCCGTGCCCGTGAACCCAGCGCTGACGTCGTCCACGGGCCTGCAGACGATGCGCGAGCGCGCGACCGCCCTGGGCGGGACCCTGACGGCGGCACCCACCGGGGCGACGTGGCGGGTGCACGCCCGACTCCCCCTGCGACCCGGAGACGAGACACGGTGACGGAGCCGAATGCGACCACCGCCACCACCGCGGTCCGGGTGCTGCTGGCCGACGACCACGCGGCGATCCGCGCCGGGCTGCGGCTCATGCTCGAGCAGTCGGGCCGGGTCGAGGTCGTCGGGGAGGCCGCCGACGGTGACGTGGCCGTGCGGCAGGCCCGCGCGCTGCGGCCCGACGTCGTGCTCATGGACGTGCGGATGCCGGGGACCGACGGGATCGCCGCGACGGCCGCGATCGTCGGTGAGCGCCTCGCGGAGGTCGTCGCGCTGACGACGTTCGACCTCGACGAGTACGTGCTCGGCATGGTGCGGGCGGGGGCCGCCGGGTTCCTGCTCAAGACCGTCGGCGCGGGCGAGCTGGTCGACGCGGTGTGCCGCGTCGCCGCCGGTGAGGGCGTCCTCGCGCCCGAGGTCACGCGCCGCCTGCTCGACGCGGTCGCGTCCCACGTCCCCGCCGACGCGCCGCCGCCGTCCGACGACCGCCTCGCCACGCTGACGGCCCGCGAGCGCGACGTCCTCGACGCACTGGGCGACGGGTTGTCGAACGCGGACATCGCCGCGCGGCTGGTCGTGTCGGAGACGACCGTGAAGTCCCACGTCAGCCACCTGCTCGCCAAGCTGGGCGTGCGGACGCGGCTGCAGGCGGGTGTGCTGGCGCGCGACGGCCTGCGCTGAGCACACGCCGGCGCGGCACGCCCGGCGCGTCACCGCACGACGAACCGATGTCCGAAACGCCTGCGCGAGGCCGCAGTCGGCGGGCATCATGATCGTCACTCCGGTGTCCGCCGCCGAGGGCCGGGCCGTGCCGGCAGTCCACCCGTGCCACGGCACCGCTACCAGCGAGGACCCCGTGAACCGTCGCCCCGTCATCCTGGGAACCGTCGTCGTGCTGGCCGTGCTCGGCCTCGCCCCTGCCGGAGCCGCTGCCGCGGCTCCGGCGCCGCCCACCCGGGTCTCGGCGATCACCGCCGAGCACGACGAGATGCGACTCGCGGACTCGCGGTGGGCCCACCACACACCGCCGAGCACACCGATCGCGGCGACACACCTCGCGACCTCGTCGGACGCCCTGCGACTGACGGCACCGGCGGGCGCGACCGCGGTCAGCAGGTTCGAGATCCGGGCGTCGGCCGGGGTGCCACGGCTCACCGTGGGACGTCACGCGGTGGGGTCCACGACGTCGACCGTGCAGCTGTCGCTCAGCGACGGCACGGACTGCTCAGCGGTCGGGGGCGAGATCGACGTGGTGGCCGTCGAGCACGACGACACCGGCCGGATCACGTCGCTGGCGGCGGAGTACAGCGTGACCTGCTCGACCCCCTTGGCCCGCTCCGGGTCGGTCCGGTGGAACAGCACCGTGCCGTACGCGTTCACCACGACGCCCGTCCGCGTCGACCCGGCCCCCCTGCCCTTGGGCCAGACCGTGCGGACGTCGGTCGACATCGTGAACTCGGGGACGGCGCCGCAGACCTACGGCCCGTCGTCCTTCCCGTGGGCCGTCCCCGCCGACTCGCCGCACGTCATCGAGAACGACGGGTGCGCGGGCACGACCCTCGCCCCCGGCGGGACCTGCCGCATCGATCTCGCGTTCACGCCGGACGAGGACCGGGGGGTCTTCCTCTCCTACCTCGAGACGCCCGATGCGACGCCCGGCCGCGCGGTGGCCTCGACCTACATCTACCTCGACGCGTGGCAGCCCGCGCAGCCCGTCCTGACCGCGACCAGGGCCAGGGGCGGCGTGGTGCTGACGACCACCTCGGACGCTCCGCTGTTCGACGTGGTGCGCGGCAGCTCGACCATCGCGTCCGGGGTCCCCCTGCCGTGGACCGACGTGTCCGCGACGCCCGGCCAGTACTACTCGTACGCGGTCGTCGCGCGGCAGCACGGCGCCACCAGCCGGCAGTCGAACCGGGTGCAGGCATCGGCATGGCCTGCGGCCGCAGGGTCGCAGGGCGAGTTCGTCGCCATGCAGCCTCTGCGGGTCCTCGACACCCGGACCGGGACCGGCGCCCGTCGCGGCACGGTGGGACCTGGCGACACGGTCACGCTCGAGCCGCTCGCGGGCACGCAGGTGCCTGCGGAGGGCGTCACGGCTGTCCTCCTCAACGTCACCGGCACGGGGGCGACCACGTCCACCCACGTGACCGCGTGGCCGTCAGGCACCGCGAAGCCCGGCACCTCGTCGCTGAACCTCGCGCAGGGACGCACCCGCGCCAACCAGGTCGTCGTCCCCGTCGGCGACGACGGCAGGGTCTCGCTCGCCAGCTACGCCGGCGACGTGCACCTCGTGGTCGACGTCCAGGGGTACTTCGCCTCCGCGTCCGGTGCCGAAGGCGGCGGCTACCACCCGACCGAGCCGACGCGCGTGCTCGACACCCGCCGTGCCCGGGACGGCGGACCGGCGGCCCCGCTGGCCGGGGGTGAGGTCGTCTGGGTGCCGGTGGCCGTGCCGGCCGACGCCGGCGTGGTGACGGCAGTCGACGTCAACATGACGGTCACCCAGCCTCTCGCCGGTGGGCACGTGACCGCCTGGTCGGGCGGTGGACCAGCGCCCGTCGTGTCGAACGCGAACTTCGCCGCGGGGCAGACGGTGGCGAACCACGCCGCCGTCCCCGTCTCCTACCGCTCCGGCGTCCCGGGCATCGCCGTGCGCAACGGGTCGGGCGGCACCGCCCACCTCGTCGTGGACCTGCAGGGCTGGTACGACGACGGCGCCCGCACGGACGGTCTGCGGTTCGAACCGTCGACCCCTCGGCGGTACCTGGACACGCGCTACGGCCCCGGTTCCGGCCCCACGCCCCTTCCCGGCACGACGCTCCGCGTCACAGGGCTGCCGCCCGCCGTCGCGCACGTCGTCAACGTCACGGCCACCGGCGGGTCGGGCTCCGGCCACCTCACGGCGTGGTCAGGTTCGGGCGATCTGCCGCCGACGTCGTCCGTCAACTTCGTCGCGGGGGAGAACGTCGCGAACCTCGCCGTCGTGCCCACCACCTCGGGTGAGGAGATCGCGGTGACCGTCGCCTACTCCGCGACGGGCGTCCTCGTCGACCACGTCGGCTACTACTACTGACGGACCGGGCCGGGGTCGTCGCCCGGCTGCATCGCCTCGACCACGCACGCCCTCGACGAGCGGGACACCTGTCCAACCGGTAGGAAGGTGCCCCATGGTGCGCGTCGGATTCCACAACTCACACGAGCAGGTCCACCCTTCCGCGCTGCTCGCGGCGACCCAGCTGGCGGAGCAGCGCGGGTTCGACGCCGCGATGTGCTCGGACCACTGGGCGCCGTGGCAGTCGTCGCAGGGGCACTCCGGGTTCGCCTGGACGTGGCTGGGGTCGGCCCTCGCGACGACGCGGCTGCCGTTCGGCGTCGTCAACGCGCCGGGGCAGCGGTACCACCCGGCGATCATCGCGCAGGCCGCGGCGACGCTGGCCGCGATGCACCCAGGGCGCTTCTGGGTGGCCCTGGGATCCGGCGAGAACATGAACGAGCACATCACCGGCGACGGGTGGCTGCCCAAGCCGGTCCGTGACGCCCGCCTGGTCGAGTGCGTCGCGATCATCCGCGCGCTGCTCGACGGTGAGGAGGTCACGCACGACGGCCTGGTGAAGGTCGACCGCGCCAAGCTGTGGACGCTCCCGGACGTGAAGCCGCTGCTCATCGGCCCGGCGGTGTCCGTCGCGACGGCCCGCAACCACGCCCGGTGGGCCGACGGCCTCGTCACCGTGAACCAACCGCCCGACAAGCTGCGTCAGGTCGTCGACGCGTACCGCGACGCGGGCGGCCGCGGCGAGATCTCCCTGCAGGTGCACGTGTCCTTCGCCCCCACCGACGCCGACGCGCTGCGCCTGGCGCGCGAGCAGTGGGCCGGCAACGCGATCGGCCCGCCGGTCGCGTGGGACCTGGACACCCCGGAGGCGTTCGACCAGATCGCCGACAAGGTCAGCGACGACCTGCTGCGCGGCTCGGTGCTCGTCGAGCACGACCCGCGGCGCCTCGCCGACCGGCTCGTCGAGCTCGCGCAGATCGGCTTCGACGCCGTCTACCTGCACCAGATCGCCACGGACGTCGTCCCCTCCGACGACAAGCACCCGGACGCCACCGACACGGCCACGCAGCCGTCGTCGTCGCTCGAGACGTTCGTCGACATGGCCGCCGAGCACGTGCTGCCCGCCCTGAAGGAGGTCCACGCGTGAGGATCCGCGACACCGGTGACCTGTGGTGGAAGTCCGCCGTCATCTACTGCCTCGACGTCGAGACCTACATGGACTGGAACGACGACGGCATCGGTGACCTGCCGGGCCTCGTCCAGCGCATCGACCACCTGGCCGAGCTGGGCGTGACGTGCCTGTGGCTCATGCCGTTCTACCCGACGGCCGACCGCGACGACGGCTACGACATCACCGACTACCTCGGCGTGGACCCGCGCCTCGGCGACGCGGGCGACCTCGTCGAGCTGGTCCGCACCGCCAACGACCGCGGCATCCGGGTCATCGCGGACCTCGTCGTCAACCACACGTCGGACCGGCACCCGTGGTTCAAGTCCGCCCGCCGGTCGAAGGACAGCCCCTACCGCGACTGGTACGTGTGGCGCCAGGACGCCCCGCCGGACACGTCGAAGGAGGTCGTCTTCCCCGACAAGGAGGACGGCATCTGGACGTACGACGAGCAGGCGGAGGCCTGGTACCGGCACCGGTTCTACAAGCACCAGCCGGACCTCAACACCGCGAACCCGCAGGTCCGCGACGCGATCGCGAAGACCGTGGGGTACTGGGCGCAGATGGGGCTGGACGGCTTCCGCGTGGACGCCGTGCCGTTCTTCCTCGCCGACACGGCGAAGACCGAGGGCGACGACATCGACCACCCGCACGAGTTCCTGCAGCAGCTGCGCGCGTTCCTCTCGCGGCGCACGGGCGACTCGATCCTCATGGGCGAGGTCAACCTGCCGTACGAGCAGCAGCGGCTGTTCTTCGGGGACCACTCGGGCGACGGGGAGGACGAGGGCAAGGAGCTGAACCTGCAGTTCGACTTCGTCCTCATGCAGCAGATGTACCTGGCCCTCGCCCGGCAGGACGCGGGCCCGATCGCCGCCACCCTGGAGTCCCGCCCGGAGATCCCGTCGGACGCGCAGTGGGCGACGTTCGTGCGCAACCACGACGAGCTGACGCTCGACAAGCTCTCCGACGACGAGCGCCAGGAGGTGTTCGAGGTGTTCGGGCCCGAGCCGGAGCACCAGCTCTTCGACCGCGGCCTGCGCCGCCGTCTGCCCCCGATGCTCGACGGCGACCCGCGCCGCGTGCGGATGGTCTACTCCCTGCTGTTCAGCCTGCCCGGCACGCCCGTGCTGTTCTACGGCGAGGAGATCGGCATGGGCGAGAACCTCGCGGCCGAGGGCCGCCTCGCCGTCCGCACGCCGATGCAGTGGACGTCGGGCAAGAACGGCGGGTTCTCGGCTGCCGCGGCCTCCCGGCTGGCCGGGCCCGTGACGGAGGGCGCGTACTCCCCCGCGCACGTCAACGTGTCCGACCAGCGCCGGGACCCTGACTCGCTGCTGAACTTCGTGCAGCAGCTCGCGCGGCGGTACCGCGAGTGCCCCGAGCTGGGGTGGACGAGCCGCGTCGAGATCCTCGACCAGCCGCACCCGGGCGTCCTCGCGCACCGCTCGAGCTGGCAGGACGCGTCGATGGTGGCGCTGCACAACCTCGGCTCCGAGGCCGTGCGGGTGCCGCTGCAGCTGCTGGACACCGACGAGGACTGGCGCCTCATCGACCTGCTGCAGGACGAGCAGCACACGCCGGACGCCAAGGGGCGGGTGGAGATCGAGCTCGACGGGTACGGCTACCGCTGGCTGCGCGTGGTCCAGCCGGGTTCCCGTCGCCTGCTGTGACACGGGGCCGGGGGCCGTCCGCTGAAGCGTTTCGGCCCTCGGCCGTCACAGCCAACCCTCAGGTACGTCGCGTACCGTGCCACAGTCCGTCCACCGATCCGGGGCGGTCTCCCACGATCCGGAGGACTCTGTCGTGCGACGTCCTACCCCCCGCACCGCGCTGCGCGCCGCCGCAGCAGCGCTGGCGCTCAGCCTCACCCTCGCCGCCTGCTCGGGCGACGACGCGAGCGACGACCCGACCACGCCGGTCGCCGAGGAGTCCGCCGCTCCCACCGGCGTCCCCACGCCGACCGCCGAGGACATCGCCGCGCTGGAGGCCGTGACCGTCGAGGGCGACCCCGGCGCCGAGCCCAAGGCCACCCTGCCCAGCACCCCGTTCATGGTGTCCGCGGCGGTCGCCCGCCTGCTCGACGAGGGCACGGGCGAGGAGATCGCCGACGGCGACATCATCGACCTGAACTCCGTGTGGATCAACGGCCAGGACGGCTCCACGGAGCTGTCGTCGTGGCAGAAGGGCGCCCCGGAGCAGGTCGTCGTGAGCGCGGCGGGCCTGTCCGCCGTGCTGAACGACATCCTCGTCGGCGGCAAGGTGGGCACGCGCTTCGTGTACGCCTTCCCGTCGGGCGAGGACATGACGAGCGTCGCGGTCGCCGAGGTCGTCGCCAAGCGCCCCGGTCGCGCCGACGGCACCGCGGTGGCCCCGGCCGAGGGCCTGCCCACGGTGACCCTCGCCGAGAACGGCGCGCCCACCCTCGAGCCGGCCTCCGGCGACGCGCCTGCCACGCTGACGGTGCAGCCGCTGATCGAGGGCACCGGCCCCGAGGTCGCCGCCGGCCAGACCGTGCTGGTGCACTACACCGGCTGGCTCTGGGACGGCTCGCAGTTCGACTCCTCGTGGGAGAGCGGCACGCCGTTCCCCGTCTCGAACATCGGTCAGGCCGCCGTCATCGCCGGCTGGAACGAGGGCCTGGTCGGCCAGAAGGTCGGCAGCCAGGTCATGCTCGTCGTCCCGCCGGACAAGGGCTACGGCGACGAGGAGAAGCCCGGCATCCCGCCCGGCTCCACGCTGGTGTTCGTCGTGGACATCCTCGCCGCGAGCTGACGCACCGCACCTGATCCACACCTGACGCACGGGCCGGACCCCCTCACGCACGATGAACGGGGTCCGGCCCGTCGTCGTCCCCGGTGCGCCGCACTGCGGCGCCCGCGGTCACCAGGGACCCTCGTCCTGCCGTCGGGGTGCGCCTCGTCCTACGCTGACCCGAAGATCACCTCCAGCGTGGGAGGGTCCACATGGACCAGGCATCGCCGTCCAGAGTCCGCACCGTCGCGCTGCTGGGCGCGTCGGGATCCGGCAAGACCACCCTCACCGAGGCCCTGCTGCTGCGCGCCGGGGCGATCCCCCGCGCCGGGCGGGTCGAGGACGGGACCACGGTCAGCGACCACGAGCCGGAGGAGATCGCCCGCGGCATCTCCCTCGGGCTCGGCGTCGCACCCTTCCGATGGCGCACCGGCGACGGCGAGACGTACGACGTCACGCTGCTGGACACCCCCGGGTTCCTGGACTTCGCCGGGGCGGTCGACGCGGCCCTGAGCGCGGCCGACCTGGCCGTGGTCGTGGTCAGCGCCGTCGACGGCGTCCAGGCCGGCACGCACCTGGCGTGGCGGGCGGCCGCCGACGCGGGCGTGCCGCGCGTCGTCGTCGTGACCAAGGAGGACAGGACGCGGGCGGACTTCCACCGGGTCCTGACCGAGCTGCGCGACGCGTTCGGTGACGTGATCGTCCCGCTCGAGCTGCCGTTCGGCGACGAGGCCGCGTTCACGGGCGTCGCCGACGTCCTGTCGGAGGAGGGCCACGGCTACGACGCGGACGGCAGCCACCACGCCGCACCCGTGCCACCAGGATTGGCCGCCGAGGAGCACCGCCTGCACGAGCAGGTCACCGAGGACATCGTCGCGCACGACGACGACCAGCTCGAGCGGTACCTGTCCGGGGACGTGCCGTCCGCGGCGGACCTCGGGCGGACCCTCGCGCAGGAGGTCTGCGCCGGTGAGGCCGTGCCCGTGCTCGTCGCGTCGGGGACGACGGGCGTCGGGGTCGACCGCCTCGCCGACCTGCTGTGCGAGCTGTGCCCCGCACCCGAGGGCCGGGCGCGGACCGTGCGCGCGGGCGACGTGGAGGTGCAGGTCGCGCCCGACCCGGCCGGGCCGGCGCTGCTGCACGCGTTCCGCACGACGGCCGACCCGTTCGTCGGGCAGGTCACGCTGTTCCGCGTGCTGTCGGGCACGGTGCGCGCGGGCGACCGGCTCGTCAACACCACGACCCGCACGGAGGAGCGGATCCCCGGGCTGTTCCGGCTGCGCGGCAAGGAGCACCTCCCGGTGGACGTCGTCGTCGCCGGCCAGGTGGCGGCGGTCGCCAAGCTCACCGGCACGCCGGCGGGCTCGCTGCTGGCGGCCAAGGGCACGCCCGGCACGTCGATGACGGCGCCGCCGCTGCCGGAGCGCCCCGGCGTCTACGCGCTCGTGCTCGACCCCGTCTCGCAGTCCGACGACGACCGCCTGTCCGCCGCGCTCGCCCGGCTCGTCGCCGAGGACCCGACGCTCACCGTCGAGCGTGCGGGCGACCGCACGGTGCTGCGCGGCCTGGGCGACACGCACCTGGCCGTCGCGCTGGAACGCCTGGCACGGGTGTTCGGCGTGCACGTGACCACCTCCCCCGTGCCCGTCGGGTACCGCGAGACCATCGCGCGGACGGTCGAGGCGGAGGGCAAGGTCAAGAAGCAGTCGGGCGGGCACGGGCAGTACGCGGTCGTGCAGCTGCGGGTCTCGCCGCTGCCCCCGGGGTCGGGGTTCGAGTTCGTCGACTCGGTCGTCGGCGGGGCCATCCCGCGGACGTACCTGCCGGCCGTCGAGCGCGGCGTGCGCGAGGCGATGGCCGCGGGCGGTCCGCACGGGTACCCGGTCGTGGACGTGCGCGTCGAGGTGTACGACGGCAGGTCGCACTCGGTGGACTCCTCGGACATGGCGTTCCGCACGGCGGCCGCCGTCGGCCTGAAGGAGGCGCTCGCGGCGGCGGGGACCGTCGTCCTCGAGCCGGTGTGCCGCGTGCACATCACCGTGCCGACGTCCGCGCAGGGCGACGTCATGAGCGACCTGTCCGCCCGGCGCGGGCGCATCACCGACACGGTGTCGCTCGATGGCGGCGAGGTCGTCGTCGAGGCGACCGTCCCGGAGGCCGAGCTGCGCCGCTACGTCCTGGAACTGCGCTCGCTCACGGGCGGCCGCGGCGGCCTGACCGTCCTGCCGGACCACTACGCCCCCTGCCCGGACCCCCTCAGCCCCGCCTGACCCGGCCCGTCGCCACCCGTCCCCCGGCCACCCGGCCCAGCCCGTCACCCGCCGAGCGCGGTACCTGACCGCCGAGCGCGGTAGCAACGAGTACCGCGCTCGAGGGTCAGGTACCGCGCTCGGTGGAGTGGGGGGCGTGGCGGGGCGGATGATGGGGACGTGGCGGAGATCGCGGAGCTGACGGCGGCGGTGCGGGAGTTCTCGCAGGAGCGGGACTGGGAGCAGTTCCACGACCCCAAGTCCCTGGTCCTGGCGCTGGTCGGCGAGGTCGGTGAGCTCGCCGAGCTGTTCCAGTGGGTGCCCGCGGCCGACGCGGTCGACCGGTTCGCCGCACCTGACCGGCGCGCGCGGGCAGCCGAGGAGATGGCCGACGTGCTCGTCTACCTGGTGAGGCTCGCGGACGTCCTGGGCGTCGACCTCGGTGCCGCGGCGCGCGCCAAGCTCGCCGACTCCCACCGCCGCTTCCCGGCAGCCGACCACCGCGGCGTCGCGCCCCACAAGCCCTGACGCCCACCCCCGCCGAGCGCGGCACTCGCCCGCCGAGCGCGGGTGGAACGAGTACCGCGCTCGGCTGGTGAGTGCCGCGCTCGGCGGCGTGGGGCGCGGGCGGTGGGCGGGGTGGGCGGTGGGCGGGGTGGGCGGTGGCGCGGTCAGTCGGCCGTCGCGATGGCGTCCAGGACCCGCAGGCGGGCCGCACGCCCACCCGGCCACACCGCCGCCAGCACGCCGACGACGAGCGCGAGCACCATCATCAGCGCGAGCCCGCCCCACGGGACGACGAGCCGGTCCAGGCCCTCCTCCGCGTAGACGCGCGGCAGCACCGACGCCAGCCCCACCCCGACGGCCAGGCCGACGAGCGTGCCGAAGACGGCCGTCAGGACGGACTCGACGGTGATCACCCCCGCGAGCTGCAGCCGCCCCAGGCCCACGGCCCGCAGCAGCCCGATCTCCCGGGTCCGCTCGATCACCGACAGCGCGAGCGTGTTGACGATGCCCAGCACCGCGATGACCAGCGACAGACCCAGCAGCGCGTACAGGATCACCAGGAGCTGGTCGACCTGCGCGGCCATCTGGTCGACGAACTGGTCGCGGTCCTGCACCGACACCACGACGTAGGGCGAGACCGCGGCCGTCACCGCCGTGCGCAGCTCGTCGTCGCCCACCCCGGGGGCGGCGTCGATGAACACGGTGTCGCTGGTCTGCGCGGGTCCCGGGGCGAGCTCGTCGAGCACGTCCTTGGTGACGAACACCGACCCCGACGTGACCCGCGTGTCGACGACCGCCGCCACCTCGAGCGTGCGTTCGCCCGCGGCCGTGCTGACGGTCAGCTCGTCCCCGACCGCCCAGCCCTCGCCGGCCATGGCCTGGTTGACCACCGCGTGGGTGTCGTCGAGGTCGGCGACGTCCCCGGCGAGCACCTCGACGACGAGCGCGTCGCCGAGCACGCCGGGGCGCAGACCCAGCACGGACGCACCGTCGGACGGCCCGGGGGCCACGCCCGGCTCCGGGGACACGCCGCCGAACGTGAAGGCCAGCGACTCGGCACGGCCCACCTCCGGCAGCGCGCTGACGTCCGCGAACGCGCCGTCAGGGATCGCGGACGTCGCCGAGCGCAGCACCAGGTCCGCGTCCGTCGAGCTCTCGACCACACGCACGAGCGAGGCCTGCCCGGTGGCGGCGATCACGGACACGGCACCGACGAGCGCCATGCCGATGATCAGCGCCCCGGCCGTCGACGCGGTCCGGCGGGGGTTGCGCACGACGTTGCCCTGCGCGAGGCGACCCAGCGGCGGCAGCGCGCGCACGAACGGCACGGCCAGCACGCGCAGCACGGCACGGGCCAGCGACGGTGACGCGACGAGCACGCCGACGAGGACGACTGCGGCACCGGCCCCGAGCGCCGGCTCGGCGCCCCGGGAATCGGGTCGCAGCGCGGCGAACAGCACGGCGGCGGCACCCAGCGCGACCAGCGCCGCACCGGCGAGCCCGCGCACGTGCAGCGACCGCTCGGGCACCGTGACCTCGCCCCGCATCGCCTCGACGGGCGCGACGAGCGCGGCCCGACGGGCCGGGACGGCCGCCGCGACGGCCGACACGACGGTGCCGAGCGCCAGGCACGTCACGACGCCCGTGGCCTCCAGCGGGATGTCACCGACGAGGTCCATGCCCATCGCCTCGAACACGACGCGCAGCATGCTCACGAGCCCGAGCCCGCCGACCACGCCCAGCGCGGACCCGACGAGGCCCACGACGGCGGCCTGCCCGACGACGACGCCGAACACCTGCGCGGGCGACGCCCCGACGGCGCGCAGCAGCGCGTACTCGCGCACCCGCTGCCGCACGGACATCGCGAAGGTGTTGGAGATGAGGAACCCGCCGACGAACAGCGAGACCACCGCGAAGATCAGCAGGAACGAGGTGACGAACCCGAGGGTCTGGTCGATGTCGCTGCGCAGCTCGGCGCGCCGCGAGTCGCCCGTGACGGCCTCGGCCCCGGCGGTGCCCGCGTCGTCCAGCGCGGCCGTGACGCGGTCGACGACGGTCTGCTCGTCGACGCCGTCCGCGGCATAGACCGAGATGCCGGGCACGGTCCCCTCGGCGGCGTACGCGGTCCTCGCCACGTCGACGGGCAGGTAGACGAGCGTCGCGCCCGCCAGAGGACCGCCCGCGTCGATCTCCCCGACCACGCTCACGTCGAGCACCTCGCCGGACACCACGACCTTGGTGCGGTCGCCCACGGCCAGCCCGGCCGACGCGAGCGTCGCCGACTCGACGGCGACCTCGTCGTCGGCCCGCGGCGCACGGCCCTCGACCAGGTCCAGCATGGGGTCGCTCTCGTGGAACGCGAGACCGAACGACGGGGCCTGGGTGGACTGCACCGCGGTGCCGTCGGCGCCGACGAGGACGATCGGACCGGCCAGGTCCGGCAGCGCGGCGTCCACGCCCTCGACGGCCGCCACCTCGTCCGCGAGGGCGAGCGGCACGGGCGTGCGCTGCCCGCCCAGCGTCAGGCCGCCACCGGTGCCACCGCCGGGCAGCACCGAGTCGCCCTGCACGTAGGCGTCCGCGGGCGCCTGCCCGTCGACGATGCCGTGGAACGTGTCGGACAGCATGGTGCGCAGCGCGAACGTGCCGGCGACGAACGCGACGCCGAGCGCCACGGCCAGCACGGACAGGGCGAACCGCACCGCGTGCGCGCGCACGCTGCGCAGCGTGACCCGCAGCATCAGCGGACCTCGGCAGGTGCAGCGGCTGCCGAGGCAGCGGCAGCCTGCGCGCGGCGCGTCAGCGCACCGAGCCGCTCGAGCACGGCGTCGGACGTGGGGTCCGCGAGCTCGTCGACGATGCGGCCGTCCGCGAGGAACAGGACACGGTCGGCGTACGACGCCGCGGTCGGGTCGTGCGTCACCATGACGACGGACTGCCCCAGCTCGTCGACGCTGTGCCGCAGGAACGAGAGCACCTCGTGCGCGGACGCGGAGTCCAGGTTGCCCGTCGGCTCGTCGGCGAACACCACGGCCGGGCGCGTGACGAGCGCCCGGGCGCAGGCCACGCGCTGCTGCTGCCCGCCGGACAGCTCGCCCGGCTTGTGGTTCAGGCGGTCGGTGAGGCCCACGGCCTGCACGACGGCGTCGAGGTGGGCGCGGTCGACCGGTCGGCGGGCGATGTCGAACGGCAGGGTGATGTTCTCGAGCGCGGTGAGCGTCGGGACCAGGTTGAACGCCTGGAAGACGAAGCCGATGCGGTCGCGGCGCAGCCGGGTCAGCTGGCGCTCCGACATGGCGGACACCTCCTCGCCGTCGACCACCACGGTGCCCGAGGTCGGGCGGTCGAGCCCGGCCAGGCAGTGCATGAGCGTCGACTTGCCGGACCCCGACGGGCCCATGGTGGCGGTCAGCCGCCCGCGCTCGATGTCGAGGTCGACACCCGCGAGGGCGTGGACGGCCGTGGGGCCGGAACCGTAGGTGCGCACCAGGCCGCGCGCGGTGGCGATGGGCCCGCCGGAGCGGGTGCTGTCGTTGAGGGTCACGAGTCGATCGTCCCGCGCGGACGAGGGGGGCGACATCCGGGCGCGCCCGGAGGCGACCCTGAACGTGGGCGGCTCACCACTCAGGGTGCCCCTGGGTGACGAAGGGCCTGGTCACGGGCCTTGGACCGGGGTTCCGCGCCCTGCGCCACGCGCCGGACCCCGGGGAGCCTGCGGGCGTGGATCCCGGGACGGACCGGGGGTCGCCCCGGATCCGCCGCGACCACCCGGGCCGCCAGGCTGGTCCCGACGGGGCCGCACCGGCGGCCCGCCGACCGGAGGTCCTCCCCATGCTCGCGCTCCAGCGCACCGCACGCGTCGTCGGCGCCGTCGTCCTCGGCGCGGGGCTCGCGTACGCGGCGCACCCGGCGCTGCTCACCGACCTGGCCCGCCCGCTGCTCGCCGCGGTGCTCGGGACCGGCGGCTGAGCCCGGCCTACGCTGGGTCGCATGGCCCGGTACTTCGACGTCCACCCGACGGACCCGCAGCCGCGCGCGATCTCGCAGGTCGTCGCGATGCTGCGCGACGACGCCGTGATCGCCTACCCGACGGACTCCATGTACGCGCTGGGGACCCGCCTGGACAACCACGACGGCGCGGACCGGATCCGGCGCATCCGGCACCTCGACGACCGGCACCACTTCACGCTCGTGTGCTGCGACTTCGCGCAGCTGGGGCAGCTGGTGCACCTCGACAACAGCGCGTTCCGCGCGATCAAGTCGGCGACACCCGGCCCGTACACGTTCATCCTGCTCGCGACGCCGGAGGTGCCGCGGCGCCTCGCGCACCCCAAGAAGCGGTCCGTCGGGGTGCGCATCCCCGACGACCCGGTGGCGCTGGCGATCCTGCGGGAGCTGGGCGAGCCGCTGCTGTCGTCGTCCCTGCTGATGCCGGGGCACGACTGGCCGATGACCGAGGGCTGGCAGATCAAGGAGGAGCTCGACGACGTGCTCGACGCGGTCGTCGACGCCGGGGACCGCGGCAGCGAGCCGACCACGGTCGTCGACTGGACGTCCGGTGCGCCCGAGGTCGTCCGCGAGGGCGCGGGCGACGCGTCGCGGTTCTGACGGGCGCGCCGTGAGCGGCCAGCCGGGCGACGTCCCCGCGTCGCCCGCGGACGTGGTGCGCGCGGCGGCCGCCGCGCCGGACCTGGCGGCCCTCGCCGCCGTCTCCACGACGTGCCGCGCGTGCCCCCGCCTCGTGGCGTGGCGCGAGGCCACCGCGGCCGACCCGCCGGCGCGGTACCGCGGGCAGACGTACTGGGCCCGCCCGGTGCCCGGGTTCGGCGACCCGGACGCGCGCGTCGTCGTCGTCGGGCTGGCCCCCGCGGCGCACGGCGCGAACCGCACGGGACGCATGTTCACGGGCGACCGGTCCGGGGACTTCCTGTTCGCCGCGATGCACCGCGTCGGCATGGCCTCGCAGCCCACGTCGACGTCCGCGGACGACGGCCTGACGCTGCACGGCGTGCGCGTGACGGCGCCCGTGCGGTGCGCTCCCCCGGCCAACGCGCCGACACCCGCGGAGCGCCGCACGTGCGGCCCGTGGCTGGCGCGCGAGCTCGAGCTCGTCGCGCCGCGCGTCGCCGTGGTGCTCGGCGGGTTCGGGTGGCAGGCGCTGCTGACGACGCTGGCCGAGCAGGACTGGGCGGTGCCGCGCCCGCGGCCGGTGTTCGGCCACGGCGCGGAGGTGACGCTGCGGCACGCCACGGAGCCGCGCGACCTGACGCTGCTCGGCTGCTACCACGTGAGCCAGCAGAACACCTTCACGGGACGGCTCACCCCGGCGATGCTCGACGCCGTGCTGCGCCGCGCCCGGCAGGTCGTCGGCTGACGCACGTCACCCGATCAGGGCACAACCTTTCCGGACACCGGGACGTCTTTCTCTCACAGGGGGGCGTCCGCCGGCCGGGCTCGCCCGGCCACGACGGCAGGGGGACAGGTGGGGGCGGTCACGAGACGGGCGGTGCCCGAGGACACCGAGGGGCTCGGCGGCGCGCCGTCCGGGTGGGCGGTCGCGGGTGTCCTCACCGGCCTGGTGGTGGCGGCGTCGATGGTCGGCCTGCTGCTGGTGCGCGCCCGGCACCGGCTCGACGGACGGCTCGACGGGTCGCCGTGGCTCGACCGGGTGCTGGAGTACGACGTCGACTGGTACCTCGGGTCGCTGCGGCGGCTCTCCGTGCACGTCACCGCAGGGCCGTGGGCCGGCGTCCTGGTGGGCGTGGCCGTGGTCGCCCTGGTGACCGCCGTGGTGGCGGTCGTAGTCAGGCGCCGGCGCGCGTGAGCGCCTCCGCGATCGGCACGTCGCCGGAGACCAGCTCCCACTGACGGCCGACCGTCGAGTCGTCGAGCAGGACGGCGGCCACCACCGCGGCGACGTCGGCACGCGGGATCTCGCCGCGCTCGACGTGCTCGCCGAGCGTCACGCGCCCCGTGCCCTCGTCGTCCGTCAGCCCGCCGGGACGCAGGATCGTCCAGTCGAGGTCGGTGCCGCGCAGCGCGTCGTCGGCGTCGCGCTTGGCGACGACGTACGCCGCCCACACGGCCGGCATGTCGTCCGTGATCGGCGCGTCGACCCCGATCGCGGACACCTGCACGAACCGGCGGACGCCCGCACGGCGCGCCCCCTCCTGCGACTTCAGCGACCCCTCGAGGTCGACGCTGCGCTTGCGGCCCGCGTTGCCGTCCGGGCCGGCACCGGCCGCGAAGACGACGGCGTCGGCACCCGCGAACGCGGTCGCGAAGTCCTGCTCGTCGGACTCCTCGATGTCCAGCAGCACGGGCTGCGCGCCGAGCGCCGCCAGCTCGTCGGCGTGCTCCGGCCGCCGGACCAGCGGCACCACCTCGTCGCCGCGCGCGACCAGCAGCGGCGCCAGCAGCCGCGCGACCTTGCCGTGGCCGCCCACGACGACGACGCGCATCAGGACCGCCCGCCGGTGACGAGGATGCGGTCACCGGTGACGTACGACGACTCCTGCGAGGCGAGGAACACGTAGGCCGGCGCGAGCTCGGCGGGCTGCCCCGCGCGGCCGAGCGGCGTGTCGGAGCCGAAGCTCTCGACCTTCTCGGCGTTCATCGTCGCCGGGATCAGCGGCGTCCAGATCGGGCCGGGGCACACCGCGTTGACGCGGATGCCGTCCTCGGCGAGCTGCTGCGCGAGGCCCTTCGAGAAGTTGTAGATCGCGGCCTTCGTCGACGCGTAGTCCAGCAGCGGCGGGCTGGGGTCGAACGCCTGGATCGACGAGGTGTTGATGATCGACGCACCCTTCCCCAGGTGCGGCAGCGCGGCCTGCGTGATCCAGAACATCGCGTAGACGTTGGTCTTGAGGACGCGGTCGAGCTGCTCCGTCGTGATGTCGGCGAGCCCGCCGGTCTGCGCCATCTGGTACGCGGCGTTGTTGACGAGGACGTCGAGACCGCCGAACGCGTCGACGACCTTGCCGGGCAGCGAGCGCGCGTGCTCCTCGTCACGGATGTCGCCGGGCAGCAGCAGGCCGCGCCGGCCCGCCCGCTCGATCCACGCGAGGGTCTCGCGCGCGTCGTCCTCCTCCTCGGGCAGGTAGGCGATGGCGACGTCCGCGCCCTCGCGGGCGAACGCGATCGCGACGGCGCGGCCGATGCCGGAGTCGCCGCCCGTGACGAGCGCGCGCCGGCCGTCAAGGCGCCCGGAGCCGCGGTACGACTCCTCGCCGTGGTCCGGCTCCTGCTGCATCTCGTCGGTGTGCCCCGGGTGCGCGATCTGCTCGGCGGACTGCGTCTCGGGGTCCGGGTGCTGGGTCGTGGGGTCCTGGGGTGTCGTCTGGTCTGCCATCCGTCCATCGTGGTGGGGACGGGCACGACCGGCATCCCGAGACGCCCGCCCGGCGCGGCGCCCGCCGCGCCGGGGCGGACGCGCGTCAGTCCTGCGCCGGCGCCTCGGAGATCTCCGCGAGCGCCGACCGGGGGTCGAGCTCGGCCGCCAGGTCGCCGATGCTGAGCACGCCGACCGCCTGACCGCCGTCGACGACCGGCACCCGGCGCACCGCCTGCTCGCGCATGATGCGCACGACGTCCGCGACGTCGTCGTCGGGCCCGACCGTCACCAGCTCGCCGGTCGCCAGCTGGCCGACGGGGGCGTCGAGGCCGATGCCCTGGGCGAGGCCCCGCACGACCAGGTCGCGGTCGGTGACGATGCCGACGACCGTGCCGTCCTCGGCGACGACGAGCGAGCCGAGGTCCTGCGCCGCCATCGTCTGCGCGACGGAGCGCAGCGTGTCGGTGACCTCGACGACCGTCGGGTGGGGCGTCATGAGCTCGGAGACCGTGCGGGTCATGTCCGTCCTCCTCGTGCTGGGTGTACGGGTCGGCGGGTGGCCTCCCGCGGGCGGCGGGGGACGCCGTCCGGCGTCCACGGTCCGTCACCGGGCGCCCGCTCGCATCTCGGGAACGGCGTCCTCGAGGGGACGCGCCGCCGTGCCGCGGCTCGCCGCCGGTGTCGGTGGGCCGCCGTAGCCTGCCGGTGTGATCCTGCTCGACGACGGCACCCTGACGTACTCCGCGAGCGACCTGACGTCCGCGGCCCAGTGCGAGCACGCCGTCCTGCGCGCGCTCGACGCGCGGCTCGGACGGGGACCCGCGGTGGACCCCGACGCCGACGTCGTCCTGGCGCGCGTGTCGCACCTCGGTGACGAGCACGAGCAACGCGTGCTGCGCGCGATGGTCGCTCGCTACGGCGTGTGGCAGCCGGGCGTGCACGGTGGCCTCGCGCAGGTGCCGGCGACGCGCGACCCGGCCTCGCGCGCCCACCTCGAGGCCGCGCACGCGGCGACGCTGGACCGGCTCGCGTCAGCACAGGTCGTGCACCAGGCCGCGTTCTTCGACGGACGCTTCGTCGGACGGGCCGACTTCGTGGTGCGCGAGGACGACGGCACGTGGTCCGTGCGTGACGCCAAGCTCGCGCGCAACGCCCAGCCGACGGCGCTGCTGCAGGTCGCCGCGTACGCGGACCAGCTCGCCCGTGCCGGGCTGCCCGTGGCCCGGCAGGTGCAGCTCGTCCTGGGTGACGGCGTGGTCACGCGGCACGCCGTGGCCGACCTCGTGCCGGTGTACCTGGACCGGCGCGCACGGCTGCAGCTGATGCTGGACACCCACCGCGCGCAGGACGGCCCGGTCGCCTGGGGTGACGATCGGTGGTCGGCGTGCGGGCGCTGCTCGGTGTGCACGGCCGAGCTGGAGGTGCGGCGCGACGTCACGCTCGTCGCCGGTGTCTACGAGCGGCAGCGGGCGGCGCTGGTGGCGGCCGGAATCACGACGATCGACGCGCTGGCGGCCGCGCCCGACGGCCTCGAGGTCGAGGGCCTGAGCCCTGCGGTCGTCGAGAAGGCCCAGCTCCAGGCGCGGCTGCAGGTCGAGCAGGAGGCTCGCAACGCCGATCCCACGCACCCGACGGACGTCCCGTGGGCCGTGACGCACCCCGAGAGGATCGCCGAGCTGCTGCCGCCGGCCGACCCCGGCGACATCTTCTTCGACTTCGAGGGCGATCCCCTGTGGTACGACGCCGCGTTGGCCGGCGAGCCGGACGCGGGGGGGCTGGAGTACCTGTTCGGCGTCGTGGAGAACCCGCCGTCGCCGGACGCCGAAGCGCCGTTCGTCGCCTTCTGGGCGCACGACCGCGCCGCCGAGCGCGTGGCGCTGCGCGACTTCCTCGCCTACCTCGCCGAGCGCCGCACCCGGTTCCCCGGCATGCACGTGTACCACTACGCCGCGTACGAGAAGTCGACGCTGCGGCGGCTCGCCGGGCGGCACGGCGAGGGCGAGGCGCAGGTCGACGCGCTGCTGCGCGAGGGCCTGCTGGTCGACCTGTACGCCGCGGTCAAGGCGGGTGTGCGCACCGGGCAGCGGTCGTACTCGCTGAAGAAGCTCGAGCCGCTGTACATGGCCACCGGCCGTGGGGAGGGCGTCACGAACGCCGCCGACTCGATCGTCGAGTACGCCGAGGCCGTCGCGGCCCGCGACGCCGGCCGGATCGACGACTGGAACGAGCGCATCAAGGCCATCGAGGTCTACAACCACTACGACTGCGACTCCACGCTGGGTCTGCGCGACTGGCTGCTCGCGCGGCTCGCGGAGGCCGGGGTCGCGCCGTCCCGACCCGTCGTGCTCGACCCCGAGGCCGAGGCGCGGGCAGCCGAGCTCGGCGCACCCGACCCGCTCGAGGACGAGCTGCTCGCGATCGCCGGGCCGGGCCCGGGTGAGGGCGTCGTACGGACACCGGGGCGGCAGGCCGTCGCCCTGGTGGGCGCGGCGCTGCGCTACCACCAGCGCGAGGACAAGCCGTACTGGTGGGGCCACTTCGACCGGCTCGCCGCGCACCCCTCGGACTGGACCGAGCGACGCAACGTGCTGCTGGCGGACCGGCCGGGCTCCGTCGAGGTCGTGACGGACTGGCACGTCCCGCCGGGCAAGAAGGTCGAGCGGCGGGTGCTGCGCATGACCGGGCGTCTCGAGCCCGGCAGCGACCTGCGGCCCGGGGCGCAGGCCGTCGGCCTGTACGACCCGCCCCTGCCGGAGTGCGTGAAGACGTCCGTGGACGGCCCGCGCGGCTGGTGCGAGCGCATGACGGTGCTCGACGTGACGGCCGAGCTCGGTGGTGTCAGGCCGCGCGACGTGCTGCTGGTCGAGGAGACCCGACCGCGGGGCTCGGCGCCGTTTGGCGAGGTGCCGATGGCCCTGGCACCCGCCGGACCGATCGCCACCGGTCCCCTGCGCACCGCGATCCGCGGGCTCGCCGAGCGCGTGCTCGACGCGGTGTCGCGGGATGGAGTGCCGGTGGACGCGGTCTCGACGGACGCGGTGTCGACGGACGCGGTCGACGTCGCACTCCCCCGCGCCGCCGTGCTCGACCTGGCCCGGCGCCGACCGCCGCGCACCCGCTCGGGCCGGCCGCTGCCCACGGGCGACGACCTCGTGGACGTCCTCACGCGCGCCGTGCTCGACCTCGACGACTCCTACCTCGCGGTCCAGGGGCCGCCCGGGACGGGCAAGACCTACACGGGCGCCCGGGTGATCGCGGCGCTCGTCGCGCGCGGGTGGCGCGTCGGGGTCGTCGCGCAGTCGCACGCGGTGGTCGAGAACATGCTGCGCGGTGTCGCGGGCGCGGGTGTGCCGTCCGACGCGATCGCGAAGAAGGCCCCCGCCTCGTCCGACGGCCGCTCCGCCGACCCCGGGGCGCCGTGGACGTGGGTCCCCGACGCCGGCTTCGGCGCGTTCTGGACCGCGCACCCCGGCGGGTCGCCGGGCACGGGCGCGGTGCTCGGCGGCACGGCGTGGGACCTGGTCAACGCCAAGCGGCTGCCGTCCGCGCCGCTCGACCTGCTGGTCGTCGACGAGGCGGGGCAGTTCGCGCTCGCGAACACGTTCGCCGTGGCGGGATCGGCCCGCAACCTGCTGCTCCTGGGCGACCCGCAGCAGCTGCCGCAGGTCAGCCAGGGCACGCACCCCGAGCCGGTCGACCGCAGCGCGCTGGGGTGGCTCACCGACGGGCACGACACCCTGCCCTCCGACCTCGGCTACTTCCTGCCCGTGAGCCACCGCATGCACCCCGCGCTGTGCGGGGCGGTCTCGGCGCTCGCCTACGAGGACCGGCTGGTCTCGGCGACCCGCGCGGCGGCACGCTCGCTGGACGGTGTGCCGCCCGGGGTGCACGGCGTGCTCGTCGAGCACCACGGCAACGCGGTGTCGTCCGCCGAGGAGGCCGACGTGGTCGTGCGGTTCGTCCGGGACCTCGTGGGACGCACGTGGCGCGACCCGCACGCGGCACCGGCGGAGCGTCCGCTGACGCCCGAGGACGTGCTGGTCGTCGCCGCCTACAACGCCCAGGTGTGGACCGTGCGCCAGGCCCTCGACGCCGCCGGGTTCACGGGCACGCGCGTGGGGACCGTCGACCGGTTCCAGGGTCAGGAGGCGCCCGTGGTGCTCGTCACCACGGCGGCGTCCTCCCCCGACCAGGTCCCCCGCGGCCTGGACTTCCTGCTCGACCGCAACCGGCTGAACGTCGCGGTGTCCCGCGGGCAGTGGGCGGCGTTCGTCGTCCGCTCGGCGCACCTGACGCGGACGCTGCCGCGCCGGCCGGAGTCGCTCGAGCGGCTGGGCGCGTTCGTCGGCCTGACCACCCGCTCGGTCGTGGAGCCGCCCGCGGGGCCGTAACGTCGGGCCCGGGCGGTGCGCGAGCAGGCGGGCGCACGGCAGAGGCACGGACGGGACTCTCGGAGGAACGATGGGCGTGGACGAGGAGTTCGAGCGGGTGCGCACGGCGCTGCGCGTCGAGGAGCAGGCGCTCGCGCGGGAGTTCGAGCAGATCGACCAGGAGGCGCGAGCCGCCGTGGACGCGAGCGTCGCGCAGGTGCGCGAGCAGCTCGCGACGCAGGCGGATCGCATCCGCGAGGCGATCGCGCAGCAGCGCGAGGAGGTCGCGGCCCACAGCGAGGAGCTCCGCGCGGAGGTCGAGGGTGACGGGGAGGACCTGACCGGGCCGCCCGCGGGCGCCGACGAGGCGACGGACGTGACGGACGGTCCCGAGGCCGTCGACGGGTCCGGCGAGCCGGACGCGGCGGACGAGCCGCACGCGGCGGACGAGACCCACCCGGCGCACGAGCAGGACCCGACCGGCGACCCGCACTCGCTCCAGCAGTCGGACGGCACGAGCGTCGAGCAGGTCACCCACGGCGGTGACGAGTCCGACGAGCGGATCGGCGACGTCGAGCGCGGCGACTGACGACAGGGCGGCGGGCCACGCGACGTCGGCCCCGATCCGTCAGGTCGACGCCGCCGGCCCGGGGCAGCCGGGGCGGCCGCGGCAGCCGGGGCAGCCGGGGCAGCCGGGGCGCAGAATGGCCGTGGGCGCCGACCCTCGGCTCCGCAACACGGATGGAGGACCCCATGGGTCTCGACGACCTCGTGAAGAAGGCGACGGGCGCGCTCGACGGCCGCGAGGAGCAGGCCAAGGACGCACTCGACAAGGCGGCCGGTGCGGTCAAGGCGCGCACCGACACGGGCACGGACGCGACCGTCGACAAGGTCGTCGACGCCGCCAAGGACTACCTGGACAAGCAGAAGAAGGCCTGACCCGCACCACCTCCCGCCCAGCGCGGCACTCCACCGCCCAGCGCGGCACACCACCGCCGAGCGCGGCACTCGTTGGTGCCGCGCTCGCGCGCGATGTACCGCGCTCGACGGGAGGTGGCGCGTGCGTCAGGTCAGGGACTCGCCCGTGCGGTCCGGCAGGGCGAGCGCGCCCAGCGCCGCCACGACGAAGACCGCAGCGAAGACCGTGAACAGCAGGCCGGTGCCGCCCACCTCGCGCAGCTGGGGCACGGCGAGCGGCGCGAGGATCGAGGCGGTGCGGCCGACGCCGGCGGCCCATCCGGCGCCGGTGGTGCGCACGCGGGTCGGGTACAGCTCCGGGGTGACCGCGTAGAGCGCACCCCACGCGCCCAGGTTGAAGAACGACAGCAGCAGCCCTGCGCCGATGATCTGCGCGTCGCCGGACGCGGCGGCGAAGGCCCCGGCGGCGACCGCGGACCCGACGAGGAAGGCGGCGAGCGTGCGTCGCCGCCCCCACGTCTCGACGAGCACGGCGGCGGCCGCGTACCCGGGCAGCTGGCCGAGCGTGATGATCAGCGTGTAGCCGAACGACCGCACGAGCGTGTGCCCGTCCGCCGCGAGCAGCGACGGCAGCCAGATGAACGCGCCGTAGTAGGAGAAGTTCACGGCGAACCACACCACCCACAGGGCGGTCGTGCGTCGGCGCAGCGTCGGCACCCAGAGCGCGGCCAGCCGCGGCGCCTGCGCGTCGGCCGCTGACCTGCCGCTCGCGGACCCGTCGGTCGACGACGCGCCGCTGCCGGCCACGTCGACCGACGACCCGCCGCTCGCGGACCCGTCGGCGACCGACGACCCACCCGACGCGTCGCGCACCTGCGCACCCGTCATCCCGCGGTGCCCCACGGCCGGCGACGCCTCGAGGTCCGCGACGACCTGCTCCGCCTCGGCGTGCCTGCCGCGCGTCTGCAGGAAGCGCACGGACTCCGGGAGCCCGCGGCGCACCACGACGGAGTAGATCGCGGGCAGGGCGCCCAGCGCGAGCGCCCACCGCCAGCCGTCGTCACCGGAGGGCACGACGAGGTAGCCGACGAGGGCGGCGAGGATCCACCCCACGGCCCAGAAGGACTCGAGGACCACGACGGCCCGGCCGCGGATGCGCGGCGGTGCGAACTCGCTGACCAGCGTCGACGCGACGGGCAGCTCGGCCCCGAGCCCGAGCCCCACGACGAACCGCAGCACCATCAGCACCGCCACCCCGCCGGCGAGCGCCGACGCGCCCGTCGCGACGCCGTAGACCAGCAGCGTCAGCGCGAACACCTGCCGACGCCCGATCCGGTCGGCGAGCAGCCCACCGAGGGCCGCGCCGACCGCCATGCCGGCGAACCCGGCCGACGCGACCCACCCGAGGGTCGTCGCGTCGGTACCCCACACGACCGCGAGCTGCGCGATGACGAACGAGATGAGCCCGACGTCCATCGCGTCGAACGTCCACCCGACCCCCGACCCGACGAGCAGCCGGAGGTGGCGGCGGGTCACGGGCAGCGCGTCGAGCCGAGCGGCGGGGTCGCCGGGACGCACGGTGGGGTCCACGGGGACGTCGGGTCGGGTCACGGGTCCTCCTGGTGCTGCGTCGGCGACGCGCAGGCGCGGGCGGGTGCGGCCGGCCGGCCGCGCGGCGTCGTCGTCGGCACCGCTGCGCATCGTCGCCCACGCCTGACTGTCACGCCAGGGCAGGAAGCCCTAGTGGACGGCCCGGCGGCCGTGCTCGCGGCCCGCGCACGCGGCGGAGCGCCGCCACCACGGCGCCGTCAGTCGCGCGGGGGCCACAGCCCCTGCAGCGCGATGACGAAGTTGAGCCGCAGGTACGGGGGCATGTTCTCGTGCGGCTGCGACCCCCCGGCGGGCGCCACGGCGTTCGCCGCCATCGCGGTGAGCTCGACCGCCGGACCGTACAGCCGCTCGCTGGCGCGGCCGCGCCGGGACTGCGCCCAGACGGCACCGGACGGGTTGTCGGTGGAGCCGGCCGCGTCGACGGCCGGCACCGGGTGGCGGTGGACCGGCATCTCGCCCGCGTGCAGCGTCACCGTCGGCGCGCCCTGACGCGATCCGCGCACGAAGTCGGTCAGACCGGACCCGGGGCCGACGCCGACCGGGCTGGCGTCGCGCAGGTCCGGCAGCGCGAAGGTGGTGCGGCCGTCCCCTCCGTAGCTGACGCCCAGGAGCGAGAACAGCGGCGCGTTCTGCTCGATCGGCAACAGCTGGCCGTTGCACAGCGCCCAGCCGGACGGGGCGTAGCTCCCGGCGAACAGGCGGATCTCTCCGACGTACGGCTCGATCACGTCGTCTCCTCAGGTCCGGTCCGGGTAGACGCCCTGCGTCGCGATGATGAACGACAGCGCGACGTACGGCGGCATGTTGGGGTGCGGCTGCGTGTCACCGGCGCTGCCGGTGTGCGCGGCGGCGACCTGCGCGCTGGCGGCGTACTGCGGCCGGCCCGCCACCGCCCAGGTGGCCCCGGCGGGTGACGACGTCGTCGCGGCCGTCGGCGTCCCGTACGCGGGGTGCGTGTGCTGCGGCAGCTGCGTGGGCAGCAGCGTGACCTGCTCCGCACCGCCCGTCGACCCCGGGAGCGACGTGCTCCCGACGTGGACCGGCACGCGGCCGCGCAGGTCGGGCACCGCGAACGTCGTCACGCCGTTGCCACCGAACTGGGTGCCGACGACGGTGTACATCGTCTCGTGCTGTCCGATCGGCAGCAGCGCGCCGTCGCACACCACCCACGTCTCCGGGGGGTCCTGCCCGGCCCACAACCGCACCTCGCCGACCGAGGTGTCGTCGTCCCAGCCGGCGAGCGGGTCCGATCCCTCGACGCACAGGCCGAACTCGACGCCCACGACCGGTGACCTGTTGGCGTGCGCCTGACCGCCACCGGCGGTGCCGAGGGCGTCGGGGGCGAGCGTCGCGGACCCGCGCGGCGGGGCGTAGGGCGCGGTGTCGGGCGCGACGGCCCACGTGTGCCCCTGGGGCGATGCCTCGGTGGCCTGCGCACCCGAGGCGAGGACGCCGTGGGCGTGCGTCGGCATCTGGGCGTGCGTCAGCGTCACGAACTCCGTCCCGCCCATCTCGCCCAGCGCGCGCGACGTCAGGCGGTAGCCGGCACCGGCTCCGAGCGGCGTCCGGCTGCGCAGGTCGGGCACGGCGAACGTGGTGACGCCGTCACCGCCGTACGTCTTGCCGACGATCGAGGCGGCGAGGATGTACTGCGAGACCGGCAGCTGGCGCCCGTCGCACGGCACCCAGCCCGCGGGGACGTACGACCCCGCGAACATCCGGACCTCACCGACGAACCCGGTCACAGCGCGCCTCCGGTGCGGTCGACGACGGCCTCGAGCGTGCGGCCGTCGGCCGTCACGGGGCCGAGGTGGACGACGAGGTCGCCGTCCGGGTGGCGCAGCGTGCGGGTCGCGCCGGGCAGCGCGGCGTCGTCGGCGACGAGGACGAGCGAGAACCGCTCGGCGTCGGGGGCGGCGCCGCGGAACCCGTCGACGGCGGCGAGCACGAGCGGCGTGCCGGTCTGCGTGTCGACGAAGGTCTGGCCGAGCAGCCGGGCCAGCACGGTGCCGTCGAGCGGCAGGTCGCGGAACAGCACCTGCACCCCGGCCGCCGCACCGAGCGTGACGGCGCCGGCGACGCCGGCGCCCGTGGCCAGCACCGTGCGCCGGGTCACTCCGGTCGACGCCGCGATCCGTTCTGTGGTCACCGATTCCCGCTTCCTGAGATGGACATCTGTCCGGGAGGGCCGATCGGGCCGAGGGCGAGCCTAGGTGTTTTCACCCTCCGGCAGGCCGTTCGTCCCGGGTGAAACTCTCTACTGTTCGCAGCATGTCCCCAGGTCAGCGCCCCCTTTCCCGTCCGATTGCTACCGGTGTGGGGATTTTCGTCGTGCTCGCCACAGGCCTCGTCGCGGCACCCGCGCAGGCGGCGGCGACGGTGATCGCGGTCACGACGGCCACCGACGCGCCCCTCACGGCGGGTTGCTCCAGCAGCGTCGCCGGGACGTCGCTGCGGGAGGCGCTGTGCCAGGCGGGCGACACGGCCGAGGCGGTCGTCGAGCTGCCCGCCGGCACGTACGACCTCACGGCGGGCGCACTGACGGTCGACCCGGGCGATGCGCTGGACCTCACGCTGCGCGGGGCGGACCGGGCGACCACGGTCATCGACGGGGGCGGCACGGCGCGCGTGCTCGACGTGGACCCGGCGCTCGTCGGCGGGGTCGACCTCACCGTCGAGCGCGTCACGCTGCGCAACGGCGTCGGGACGCCGGAGACGGGCGGCGGCGGCGCGATCATCGCCGGCAGCGGCGACCCTGACGCGCCCGACTCCCTGACGCTGCGGGACTGCGCGATCACCGGCAACCGCAACACGCCGGGCGGCGGCCTGCCGTCCGACGTCGGCGGTGCCGTCTCCATGGCGGGCGGCTCGCTGCGGGTCGAGCGCTGCACGCTCACCGGCAACACCGCGATCGGCGCCGGGGGCGGCGCCATCGGCTTCACCGGCGTGGACGGCACCGACGAGGTCGTCGTCGTGGACTCGGTCGTGAGCGGCAACGCGGTCGAGGCGTCCGGGGTGCAGAGCACGGTCGGCGGTGCGCTCGACGTCGCCTGGGGCGACCCGACGACCACGATCACCGGCACCCGGTTCGAGGACAACACGCTGCGCACGGGCTCGCGGCCCGCCACGGGGTCGGCCGTGCGCGTGGCGACAGGCACCGCGACGCTCACGGGTCTGGCCGTGACGGGCAACGAGGCCGTCGGGGGGACCGGCTCGACCGCCGCGCTCGACCTGGCCGGGGGCACGCTCAGCGACTCGCGCGTCGTCCTGAACGTCACGGACGTCGACGACGTGCGCACGCGCGCCGGTGTGGCCGGCGCCGACAGCGCCGTGCGCACGTGGTGGGGCTGCAACGACCTCGGCACGACCTGCGACAGCGCCGGCGGTGCCACGACGGCCCCGCACGCGACGGCCACGTTGTCGCTCTCGGACGGCACGGTGAACGCGGGGCAGCTCGTCTCGGCGAACCTCGACCTGACGATGTCCGACGGGTCGAGGCCCACGTCCGCGTTCTTCAGCGCGGTCGCGGGCGCGCCCGTGACGTGGGCGGGTGCCACCTTCCGGTCCACCGTCGACTCCCTCGGCAGCGCCGCGAGCGCGGGCGCGTCGTGGTCGGCCGAGAGCACGACCACCGTCACCGCGTCGCTCGACGGCATGACGGCGAGCGGGCTCATGACCGTCCTGGTCCCGCCCGTCGTCACGACGCAGCCGAGCGATGCCGCGGCACCCGAGGGCGGGTCCGCGACGTTCGTCGCCGCTGCGACCGGCGACCCGGCACCGACGGTCACGTGGCAGCGGCGCGCGGACGCGTCCGCCGACTGGGCGACGGTTGCCGGCGCGACCAGCGGGACCCTCGTCCTTCCCGGTCTCACGCTCGCCGACCACGGCGCCCAGGTCCGCGCGGTGTTCACCAGCACCGCCGGCACGGCCACGACGTCACCGGCCACGCTGTCCGTCGGCTACGGCCCGCAGGACGTCGTCGGCCCCGCGGACGTCACCGGCCTCGCCGGCAGCGACGTCACGTTCACCGCGAGCGCGTCGGGACGGCCCACTCCGACCGTGCAGTGGCAGACCTCGACCGACGGCACCACCTGGACGGACGTCGCGGACGCCACGTCGTGGACGTACACCCGGACGCTCGCCGCGGACGACGACGGCCTCCTCGTGCGCGCGGTCGCGACCGGTGCCACCGGTGACGTGCCGACCTCGCCCGCCAGCGTCACGCTGGAGTCCGCACCGGTCGTCACGACGCAGCCCGCCGACGCCACGGTCGCGATCGGCGACGACGCGGTGTTCACCGTCGCCGGGTCCGGCGCACCGGCTCCCACCGTCAGCTGGTGGCAGCAGACGCCCAGCGGCTGGGAGCGGCTCGCCGAGACCGGCACCACCCTGACGCTCCCCGCGCGGGACCTGAGCCACCACGGCCAGGAGGTCCGGGCCGTCCTGACGAACGTCCACGGTTCGACGGACAGCCGGGTCGCCCAGGTGCTCGTCCCGCACGCGCCGACGATCACCGCGCACCCCGCCGACGTCGAGGGCCGCCTGGGCGAGATCGTCGAGTTCCACGTCGGCGTCACCGGCTACCCGGCGCCGAACGTCGAGTGGCAGGTCTCCTGGGACGGCAGCTACTGGCTCACCACCAAGTGGGGCACCAGCACCGTGTACGGGGGCGCTCTGGGCACCGGCGAGCGTGGCATGCGGGTGCGCGCGGTGGTCTCCGGTGGAGGCGTGACCCTGATCTCGGAGTCCGCGTACGTCACCGTGCTGGCCGACCCGACCGTGACCGCTCCCGCCAGCACGACCGTCACCCTCGGCGAGGACGCCACGTTCACGGTCGAGGCCGGCGGCACCCCCACCCCGACCGTCACCTGGCAGCGCCGGGGCGCGGGCGAGGCGTCGTGGACCGACGCGGGCACCGGGACCTCGCTGGTCCTCGCCGACGTGACACCCGCCGACGACGGCACCCAGGTCCGCGCCGTCGTGACGAACAAGCTGGGCTCCGTCACCAGCGCGACCGCGACCCTCACCGTCCGCTGGGCACCGACCTTCACCCGGCAGCCGGCGGCGGCCACCGTGTACACGGGCCAGGTGGCGACGTTCTCGGCCGCCGGCAACGGCAACCCCACGCCCGTCGTGCAATGGCAGACGTCGACGGACGGGACCACCTGGTCCGACGTCCCCGGGGCGACGTCGTGGACGTACGCACGCACCACGACGACGGCGGACGACGGCCTGCGGGTGCGCGTCGTCGCGACCGGGTGGGCCGGACCGGTGGCGTCGTCGGTGGCGGTCCTCACCGTCGAGCACGGACCGGCGATCACCGCGCAGCCGCAGGACGTGTCGGTCGGCGCCGGCGGCGACGCCGGGTTCGAGGTCGGCGTGACGGGCACGCCCGCGCCGATCGTCCAGTGGGTGACGCGGGCACCGGGGGGCGGGTGGACCGTCGCCGGATCGGGCCGGTCGTTCCTGCTCGAGGGCGTGACGGCCGCCGACAACGGCACGCAGGTCGCCGCGGTGGTGGGCAACACGCACGGCTCGGTGACCAGCACCGTCGCCACCCTGGAGGTGCTCTACAGGGCGACGTTCACGCAGCAGCCGGCCGACGTCACGGGCCTCGCGGACGACACCGTGACGTTCACCGCGGCCGTCGACGCCAACCCCGCGCCGACGCTCACGTGGGAGACGTCCACGGACGGCTCCTCCTGGTCGGCCGTCGCCGGGGCCACCGCGACGACGTACACGCGCACGTTGACCGACGCCGACGACGGCCTGCAGGTCCGCGTCGTGGCGGTCAGCTCGATGGGCCGGACCGTGTCGGACGTGGCGCACGTGACGGTCGAGGCGGCTCCCGTCGTGACCGCGCAGCCCGCGGACGCGACCGTCGACCTCGGCACGTCCGCGACGTTCGAGGTGCAGGTCACCGGACGTCCAGCACCGGACGTGACCTGGCAGACCGAGGTCGACGGCGACTGGGTCGTGGTGCCCGGTGCCACGGGTACGACGCTCGTCGTGCCCGGCACGGACGCCGCCCACGGCACCCGCTACCGGGCGGTGGCGACCAACGCCCGCGGCACGGCGACGAGCGACCCCGCCACGATGCGGGTGCTGCTCGCACCGACCGTCTCCGACCCGGAGGACGTCGCGACGGCCCCCGGCGAGGAGGTCACGTTCACCGTGGACGTCACGGGCCGCCCACTGCCGGACGTGACGTGGGAGGTGTCGTCCGACGGCGCCATGTGGACGACCGTCGGCACGGGCACGGCGCTGCGGCTGACGCCCACGCTCTCCGACGACGGGCTGCTGGTGAGGGCGGTCGCGAGTGCGACGCTCACGTCGGGACCGGTGTCGGCGACGAGCGCGGCGGCCGAGCTCGCCGTCGCGGACGCCCCCGTGGTCATCGACGGGCCGGGGGCGCTGACGACCCTCACGGCGGGGGTCCCCACGACCCTCGCGTGGACGATCCTGGCCGCCGACGCGAGCGCCGCGTGGCACGTCTCGCGCGACGGCGGTGCCACGTGGGCGCCGGTCCCGGTCGGCTGGGTCGTCGATGCGCAGGCCGCGAGAGCCATGGCGCGCGCCGCCGGGCCGGCCGTGCGGACCGTGCACTCGCTGGCCCTCACGCCGGCGATCGCCGACGAGGGCGCACTCGTGCGGCTCACCGTCACGACCGCGGGTGGCACGGCGAGCCCGAGCACCGTGCTCGACGTCGCGGGCGTGCCGGACCCGGGGACGGGCGCCGGGGGACCGGGCGCCGGGGCCCCGGGCGCGGGCGGGTCAGCGGGGAGCGGCGACGCCCCGGGCGGCGCGGCAGGGACGGGCTCCTCGTCCACCGCCCGGCCCGCGGGTGGGGCCGCGCTGTCCAGCACCGGCGCCGAACCCCTGCGGCTGCTCGCGCTCGGTGCGCTGCTCGCCTCCGCGGGTGTCGTGGCCCTCGTCGCGGCGACGCGGCGACGCGGCGCTCGCGCCTGACGGACCTCGGCCGGCGCGTCGTCCCCTACGGCGCGTCGGCCGGCTCCACCCGGAAGACCGGGTGGTCGGCCACGACGGCCTCGAACGCCTCGACGGGCTCGTGGCGGCCGACCCGCACGTGCGGGCGGGTGCCGGGCGCCACCTGCACGATCCGACGGATGACGGGGGCCCGCTCCTCGAGGGGCACCTCGACCAGCCGGACCGGTCGTGCCCGGCCGTGCCGCAGCACGGCACGGCCCCCGGCGGCGCGGACGTTCCACACCCACGCGCACTCACCCAGCATCGACACCAGGTACCAGCGCCCGTCCACGTCGGCCATGCCCAGCGGGAAGCGCGTGAGGTCACCGGTGCGTCGGCCGGGGACCTCGAGCGTCACCCAGCGTCGCGGGGTTAGCCACGTCCCGTGCAGCGCGGCGTAGAAGCGCGCGGCCCGGCGTGCGAAAGCGTCGCCGCGCCCACCTGCGTAGTGCCGCCGCAGACGCGTCGCTTGCCAGCGTTCGAACCGTCCCACCACAGCCCCCTGCCCGTGTCGACGAGCCGATGGTGGCGCGCGTCAGGGCGTGGCACCAGAGCCCAAGGGCCGGTCTCGCGCGGGACGGTCAGATGTCGCCGTTGAAGGGCCGCGTGGGGACCCCGGGGAGCACGCCCTTCTCGTCCGCGCGGCCGGACTCGTCCTCCGGGGTGTCGACCTCCGGGTCGTCCGGTGCGGGCGGGGCCTGGGGCGCGGTCGTGTCGACGGGGTCCGGGACCTCGTCGGGCGTGGGGGTGACGTTGTCGTCGGGGACGGACATCGGTGGCCTCCCTCTCATCGGTGGCTCGATGGTGGCACGACGTCCCCGCGCCCGCGCGCTGGGCGACCGGCGCCCGCGGGCGGCCGACCACTGCCCGTCGTCAGGCGAGCAGGCGCGCGATCACACGGGCCCCCGCCGCGGGCGTGATGTGCTCCGGCCCCAGCAGCCGTGCGCCGAGCGGCGCGACGTTCAGCAGCGCGACGACACCGAGCGTCGTGTCGCGGTCGTCCTGCGTGATGCCGGGCGCCGACTCGCGGCCCTCGCGGGCGTCCCGTGCGCGGCGCAGGTCGGCGACGTGCTCGACGAGCGCGTCGAAGGCGCGCGCGTAGAACCCGGCGAGCTCGTCGGCGTCCTCGGGGTGGCGCAGCGCGTACGCGAGCAGCTCGACCGCGAGCAGCAGGCGCGGGTCGTCGGAGGACAGCGCGAGCGCGTCGGTGAGGGCGCCGACGTCGACGCCGGCAGGCCCGACGCCGGGCACCGTGTGCTGCGACGGGTCGCCCTCCTCACCGAGGCGGGCGCGTGCGACGGCGAGGAAGAGCTCGCGCTTGGACCCGAAGTGCGCGTAGACGGCGCCCTTGGTGTACCCGGCCTCGGCGGCGACGTCGTCGACGGACGCGCCCTCGAAGCCGCGGGCCGCGAACACGCGCGCGGCGGCGTCGAGCAGGTCGGCCCGCGTGCGGTCGACCTTGCGCCGACGGCGCTGGTCCCGCGTGCGGGCGTCGTCCGCGATGGATCCGGTGGCGTCCGCCAGCTCCCGGGCGGCCTCGCGCAGCCCTTCCGCGACGGCGTCCGTCACCTCCGGCAGCAGACGTTCGGCCTGGGAGCCGAGAGCGCGCGTCAGCTGTGCTGCCGCGTCGGCGAGGGCGCGGCTGGCGGCGCTGAGGCGGTCACGGTCGTCGGCCATGGCCCCCACGATACGCCGAGCTCATACCGAAGGGTTGATACCGACGGGTATACCGACGTACTGTGCAGCATGTACCGATCGGTATCTGACTGGAGGACGAGATGACCGGGCAGGACGTGCTCACGGTCCGCGGGCTGCGCAAGCGGTACCGCGGACGACGCGGTGTGCAGGCGAACGACGGCATCGACCTCGATGTCGCCCCAGGTCAGGTGGTAGGGCTGCTCGGCCACAACGGCGCGGGCAAGACGACGCTCGTGCACCAGGTCGTCGGGCTCGTGCGGCCGGACGAGGGCACCATCACCGTCACCGGCCACGACGCGGTGGCCCACCCCGAGCACGCGCGCCGCCTCGTCTCCATCCAGGCGCAGGCCAACGTGCCGATCAGCGGCCTGACGCCCCGGCGCGCCATCGAGCTCGTCGGCCGCATCCGCGGCGCGTCCCCCGCCGACGTGCGCCGCCGCGCCACGGACCTGCTCGACGCCCTCGACCTCGGCGCCTGGGCCGACACCCCGGCCGAGAAGGTGTCGGGCGGCGTCGCCCGGCTCACCGCGTTCGCCATGACCACCGTCGTCCCCGGGCGCCTGGTCGTCCTCGACGAGCCCACCAACGACGTCGACCCCGTGCGCCGCCGGCTGCTCTGGCAGCAGATCCGCGGCCTGGCCGACGCCGGTCACGGCGTCCTGCTCGTCACGCACAACGTCCGCGAGGCCGAGCGTGTCGTCGACCACCTCGCGATCCTCGACCGCGGCGTCGTCCTGGCCGCGGACACCCCGAGCGGGCTCACCGCGCGGCTGCGCGGCGCCCTCACCCTCGAGGTCGACACCGTGCCCGGCGTGCCCGTGCGCTGGCACGCCGCCGCCCGCGACGCCGCGGCCGGCCACCTGCGCGCGACCGCCACCGTCCCGTCCGACGCGGCGGCCGACGTCGTGCGCTGGGCGCAGGACGAGGTCGAGGCCGGGCGGCTCGAGCGCTACGCGCTGACCCCCGCGTCGCTCGAGGACGTGTACGTGCAGCTCGTCGGCGAGCCCGTCGACGTCACCGAGGAGGCACCGGCAGCATGACGACCCTGACCGCCCCCGCGCCGACGCGCACCGACGGCCTGCGGCAGACCCTGCTGCTCGCGCAGTGGCAGCTGCGCCGGCAGTCGCAGTACCTGCCGCTCATGGTCGTCGTGCAGGTGTTCATGGCCGTCGCCACCGTCGTCGGCTACGGGCTGCTCGTCGGGGACCCGGACCCCGTCACCGCCCTGTTCCTGGCCACGGGCGCGCCGACCATCACACTGATCACCGTCGGGCTGGTGATGGTGCCGCAGATGGTCGGGCAGTCGCGCATCGAGGGCTCGCTCGACTGGATGCGGACCCTGCCCGTGCCACGCATCGCGTTCCTGCTGTCCGACCTGCTGGTGTGGACCCTCATCGCCCTGCCCGGCATGGCCCTCGGCGTGCTCGCCGGGGTGCTGCGCTTCGACGTCGACCTGTCGATCGCGCCGTGGTTCCTGCCCGCGACCGTGCTGGTCTCGCTGACCGCCTCGGCCGTCGGCTACGCGATGGCGACGGTCCTGCCGCCGCAGCTCGCCATGCTGCTCACGCAGGCGCTCGTCTTCATCGTCCTGCTGTTCTCCCCCGTGTCCTACCCCGCCGAGCGCATGCCCGCGTGGCTGCAGACCGCGCACGAGTGGCTGCCGATCGAGCCGATGGCCCAGCTGGTGCGTGCCGGGCTCGCGCAGGAGACGTTCGCGATGCCGACCCGCTCGCTCGTCGTGCTGCTCGCGTGGGCCGCCGCCTCGCTCGCGGGCGCTGCGGTCGCCCTGCGGCGCCGCGCGTGACACGACGGGCCTGACACGACGGGCCTGACACGACGGGTCTGACACGACGGTGGCGCCCGCGTGGGCGCCACCGTCGTCGGCCGGAGTCGTCAGGCCGACCTGTCAGGCGAAGCCGGTGCTGGCCCGGTTGCCGGGGACGGGCAGGATCGTCCCCTGGTCAGCGGGCTGCCGGGTCGCGTCCTGGTCCTCGTCCGGCGCCGGGTCGGCCTCGGGGGCCGTCGCGGTGACGGGGTCGGGGAACGCGTCGGGCGTCTCGGCGGTGGTGTCGTCGGGCGTCGGGGTGGCGGTGTCGTCGGGAACGGACATCGGTGACCTCCCTGTCGTCGGGGACACGAGCGTCACACACCCGCCGCCATCCCGCGAGAGCGAGAAATCCGGGACTCCTGTGCCCGGATTCCTCTGCCTCACGGGCACCGGAGGGGGACGCGGGTCATCCCTGCGGCGTATGCCCCCGGCCTGCGCAGATGCGCCTTGCGGGCGTCCCCGTGGCGCGGCGCTCTCCGTACGTTCGAGTCACACCCGAACGAGGAGGACGCATGATCGAGGCCATCGGTCTGACGAAGAGGTACGGCGACAAGACGGTCGTCGACCACATGGACTTCACCGTCCAGCCCGGCAAGGTCACCGGCTTCCTGGGCCCCAACGGCGCCGGCAAGTCGACGACGATGCGCATGGTCGTCGGGCTCGACCGGCCCAGCGCCGGCAGCGTCACCGTCAACGGCAAGCCGTACGCGCAGCACCGCGCGCCGCTCGGCGAGGTCGGCGTGCTGCTCGACGCCAAGGCCGTGCACGGCGGCCGGTCGGCGCGCGAGCACCTGCTGGCGCAGGCCACGACGCACGGCATCGGCAAGCGCCGCGTCGAGGAGGTCATGGAGCTCACGGGCCTGACGTCGGTCGCCCGCCAGCGCGCCGGACGCTTCTCGCTCGGCATGGGGCAGCGCCTGGGCATCGCCGCGGCCCTGCTGGGCGACCCGCAGACGCTCATCCTCGACGAGCCGGTCAACGGCCTGGACCCCGAGGGCGTCCTGTGGGTCCGCACCCTGCTGCGCGGCCTGGCCGCCGAGGGACGCACCGTCTTCCTCTCGTCGCACCTGATGTCGGAGATGGCGCTCACGGCCGACCACCTCATCGTCATCGGGCGCGGCCGGATCGTCGCGGACGCCCCGGTCGCAGACGTCGTCGCGCTGGCCGGCAAGCCCGCCGTGCGCGTCCGCACGCCCGACGTCCGCCGCCTCGCCGCGCTGCTCGCCACGCAGCCCGGCATCGAGCTCGCGTCCACCGGCCCCGACGTCCTCGACGTCACCGGCACGACTGCCCCGGAGGTCGCGGCGCTCGCCGCGAGCGCCGGGATCGTCCTCCACGAGCTCGCCCCCGTGCAGGCCTCCCTCGAGGACGCGTACCTGCAGCTCACCGGCGACTCCGTCGAGTACCGCTCGACGGCCGCCGACGCCACCACCCGCCCCGTCGCAGGAGCCCACCGATGACCACCGCCACGCCCTCCACGTCCCTGCCCGCCAGCCGCACGCGGCCCCGCACCGTCGTGCAGCCCGTGAGCTTCGGCCGCCTCGTCGCCTCCGAGTGGGTCAAGATCCGCTCGCTGCGCTCGACGTGGTGGACCGCCCTGCTCGCCGTCGCGTTCTTCCCCCTGATGGGTGCGATGCGAGCCTCGAGCGTCTCCGGCATCGCGGACGACGCCCCGGACGACTGGTTCGTCGGGCCCGTGTACGCGATCTCCGGGCTCACGCTCACCCAGCTCGTGCTGTCCGGGCTCGCGGTCGTCGTCATCACCGCCGAGTACCGCACGGGCCAGATCCGCTCGACCCTCGCGGCGGCGCCCACCCGTGTGCCGGTGCTGCTCGCCAAGCTCGTCGTCGTCGTCGGGCTCGTGCTCGCCACGGGCCTCGTCGGGTCCCTCGCGGGCTGGGCGTCCGTCGCACCGTGGTTCGAGAAGCTGCAGATGACGGTCGACCTCGCGAACCCCGAGCACCTGCGGATCATGCTGGGCGTGCCGCTGTACCTGGCCGCCATGGCAGCCCTCGCGTACGGCATCGGCGCGATCCTGCGGAGCTCGGCCGCGGGCATCGCGACCGTGCTCGGCCTCGTCTTCGTCATCGAGCCCGCGTTCGCCTACATCCCGTGGAAGCCGGTGCAGGACCTCGCCACGCTCCTGCCGTCGGCCGCGGGCGGGCGCCTCATCACCCACGACGCCACCGGCTCCGTGCTCTCGGGCTCGCAGGGCACCGCGCTCGGCCCCTGGGAGGGCTACGGCGTGCTGGTCGCGTGGGCCGTCGCCGCGGTCGTCGTCGGTGCGGTGCTGCTGCGCCGTCGGGACGCCTGAGCCGTGACCTGGGAGGATGCGCAGGTGACTGACACGACGACCACCGAGGGCCGGGCCGCAGGGCTCGGCCCTCGGGGGTCGGTCACGGCAAGCACGCACGGCCGCTCGCCGCGCCCCGTGGGGCGCGTGCGGGCCCGGCTGCGGACGATGACCAGCGCCACCGCCCGCACGTGGTGGCGGGCGCTGGCGTCCATGGCGCTCGTCGTCGCGTTCGTCGCGTGGGGCGTCATGACGGCGTTCGGCGCCGAGTCGATGTACCTGCTCAGCCGGTACGTCGGCCAGCAGCAGACCGACACCATGGCGTTCGCATCGGTGCTGCTCACCCTGGTGGGCGCGGGCGTGCTGCTCGCGCGCCACCGCCGGCCGGAGCTGGTCGCCGCCGTCCTCGCGGCGCTCGCGATCGCGACGCTCGTCGTCGCCGGGGCGACCAACGGGTACGAGCTCGCGCTCGCGGCCGCGCTGTTCGCGCTCGCAGCCGCCCGCCCGCCCCGCACGACGTGGGTCGTGGCCCTGGCCGTCGTCGTGCCGGTGCTCGTCACCGCACGCGTCGCGCCGCGCGTGGGTCTCGTCGGGTCCCTCGCCGCGGGCGACGCACCGGGTGCGGTCGACGCGGTCTCCCGGTTCCGGCTGCCCGGGTTCCTCGCCGACGTGCTGCCGCCGTCGTGGATCGTCACCGCGCTGCCGCTGGTGGTGCTCGCGCTGTTCGGCATCGCGTTCGGCACCCTCGTGCGCACCGCCCGGCTCCGCGCCGCCGCGCTCGCGGAGGCCGCCGCGGCGCGCGCCGCCGAGGAGGAGCACCGTGCCCACGTCCTGCAGGCCGACGAGCGCGCCCGCGTGGCCCGCGAGATGCACGACGTCATCGCGCACTCCATCACCGTGATGATCGCGCTGGGCGGTGGCGCCGCCGCGGCGATGGACCGGTCGCCCGACCAGGCGCGGCGCGCGCTCGACGAGCTCGTCGACACCGGCCGCGGTGCGCTCGGGGACGTACGACGGATCCTCGGCGTGCTGCACGCGCCGGACGACACGCAGGCTGCTGACGGTCCGGGACGCGCCGTCGCCCTCGCACACCCGGCCGGCTCGGCGGCGGGCGACGACGCGTCGGCCGGTGACGTGCCGATGGCGCCGCAGCCGGGTGTCGAGGACCTCGACCGCCTCGTCGAGCGGTTCCGCACCGCCGGGCTGCCCGTGCGGACCGCGGGACTCGCGGTGGCCGGGCTCGAGGGCCTCGACGCCACCGTCCAGCTCGCCGTGTTCCGCATCGTGCAGGAGTCCCTCACCAACACCCTGCGGCACGCGCCGGGCACCGCGTCCGTCGACGTCGCCGTGCGGCAGCTCGACGACGCGATCGAGGTCGTCGTCGCGGACCGCGGCCCTGGCGACGAGGACCGCTCCACCACCGCACCGGTCCCGGGGTCGGGGCGCGGGATCGCCGGCATGACCGGACGGGTCGCCGCCTTCGGTGGGACGCTCGAGGCCGGCCCGCACCTCGGCGGGTGGCGCGTGCGCGCGGTCCTGCCGCAGCCCGGCGGCACGACGGGCGCGACGACGGGCGCGACGCCCCGCGTCGAGCGAGCCGTGCCGGCGACGAACGAAGGAGAGGCATGATCCGCGTCCTGCTGGTCGACGACCAGGCGCTCATCCGCATGGGGTTCCGGCTGCTGATCGACAGCACCGAGGACCTCGAGGTCGTCGGGGAGGCGCAGGACGGGCAGTCCGCGATCGAGCAGGTGGCCGCGCTGCGTCCCGACGTCGTCCTCATGGACGTGCGTATGCCGGGCGTCAACGGCATCGACGCGACCGCGCGCATCGTCGAGACGCACCCCGAGACGCGCGTGCTCGTGCTCACGACGTTCGACCTCGACGAGTACGCGTTCGCGGCCCTGCGCGCCGGGGCCAGCGGGTTCCTGCTGAAGGACGCCGCCCCGGCCGAGCTGGCCGCTGCCGTGCGGACCGTCGCGTCCGGTGAGGCCGTGGTGTCCGCGCGCATCACGCGCCGCATGCTCGAGCTGTTCGCGGGGCACCTGCCCGCCGGCGGGGCCGTCGCCGACCCCGACGCCCCGCACCCCCGCCTCGCCGACCTCACGCCCCGTGAGGTCGAGGTGCTGCGGGAGGTCGCCGAGGGGCTGTCCAACGCGGAGATCGCCGGGCGCCTGTTCCTGTCGGAGGCGACCGTGAAGACGCACGTCGGACGCATCCTCGCCAAGCTCGGGGTGCGGGACCGGGTGCAGGCGGTCGTGGTCGCGTACGAGACGGGGCTGGTGCGGGTGGGCGGGTGAGGTTAGGCCGCGGGTGAAGACTCCTGGCCGATCTGGTCGCTAGTGTCCGATATGCGCGGATACGCGGGTGGCGACGGCGAGGGGGCCTCATGCCAGCGAAGAAGCTCAACCCACCGCCCGGTTGGCCCGCACCCCGGCCGGGGTGGGCACCACCGGCGGACTGGAAGCCCGACCCGTCCTGGCCGGCCCCTCCGGAGGGCTGGCAACTCTGGGTCGAGGCACCCGCGCGGCAACGCCGATGGCTGATGCCCACCGTCGCCGGGGCCGCACTGCTTCTGGGTCTGATCCTCGGGTCGACGTCGGGCGCCGCGGCGGGCAACGACCGGGCGGCTGCCGACCGGACGACGATCGAGGAACTGACGACGGACGTCGACACGCTCGACGGTGAGCTGCTGGGCGTACAGGGCGAGCTCGCCTCCACGGAGGCCGAGCTCACGTCGGCGCTGGCGCAGGTGGCAGAGCTGGACCGCCGGTCCGCCGACCTGGCCGCGCTCGAGACCGCGCTCGCCGCCCGGCAGCAGGAGCTCGACACACGGCAGGCCCAGCTCGATGCCCGTTCCGGTGACCTCGACACGCGCGAGGCCTCGGTCGCGGCATCGGAGGCTCGCACGGGCTCGACCGGGGCATCGGGGGCGTCGTCGGGCAGCTCGTCGGCCACCGGGGAGGGCTCGGCACCGGCGGGCGGCTCGGTCTACTACGAGAACTGCGACGCCGCGCGCGCCGCCGGTGCCGCACCGGTGCGCCGTGGTCAACCGGGCTACGCCTCGCACCTCGACCGGGACGACGACGGGGTCGGCTGCGAGTAGCCCTGCTGGGAGCGGCGTCGGATCTCCGTGCGCTGCCTACCTCAAGGCCGACCGCCGGTACCGAAGCGCGTCACCGCATGCGCTCGGCGTCCGCGGGTCGGCGCGAGCTCACTCCTCGTCGAGCGGAGGGATCGGCACGGCGCGGTCGAAGCGCGCGCCCGCCGGGTTGCTCGGCAGCAGCATGAACACGATGCCGACGAGCACGAGCCCGGGGACGAGGCACATCAGGAGCAGCCAGCCGGACAGGTTCGCGTCGTGCATGCGTCGGACTGCCAGGGCGATGCCGGGGATGAGGAGCAGGAGCCAGGCCAGGGCGGCCAGGCCGAGCACGATCCCCATCACCCAGCCGAAGGCGGTCGAGTCGTCGCCGACGATGCTGCCGGTCACGCCTGCGACCACCGCCGCGACGACGCCGGCACCCACCTCGACCAGCAGGTAGAACAGCGCGACCCACCAGTACTCGCTGCGGCTCGCCCGGCCGCTGAACACGGTGTAGCGACGCACCAGGCGGCGGACCGCCTGGGGGAACGTCGCGCCGGGGAGCGGTGAGTCGTCGAAGAGGTCGTCGGGCAGGTCCGTCGTCACCGGTCCGTAGTTCTCCGTCACGGTCCGTGAGCCTAGGCCGCGAGCGCGCGCCCCGTCCTTGATTTCCACAGGATGCCCCCGGACGGCTCCTCCTGATGCGCGGCACCTCGCACCTGTGGATGACGTCGCCGCGTGCCCGGATTGATCCGATACGTTCCCCCGCCATGGGGCACCTGCGGCTGAGCACCGACGAGCTGATCGCCGTCGGCACCGACCTGCGCACCGTGGCGCGCGAGCTCGAGGACGCCGACGCGACCAGCGACACCGTCGCCGAGGCCGTCGGGCACGCCGGCCTGGCCGGCAAGGTCCGGGACCTCGCGCACGGCTGGGACGACCACCGCGCCGAGATGCTCGAGGAGATCGCCCGCCTCGCCGACGCGTGCACCGGCATCGGCGACAACTTCGAGCGCATCGACACCGAGTTCGCCGCAGCGCTGCGCGGTGACGTGTGAGCCGGCCGTACTCCTGGTACCCGTTGGCGACCAGCGACCCCGTCCCCGGCGACCCTGCTGTCGTCCGCGCCGGTGGCGACCACTACCGCCAGGTCGCCACCGCCATCGGCGATGCCGAGCGCGTCCTGCGCGCACTGGTGGACGCCCAGGACGCGGTCTCGGAAGCGGTCGACGCGATCCGGGACCGCACGCACGCCGTCGCCGACCGCATCCGCCGAGCGCACGCCCGGTACGACGCCGCCGGGGACGCCCTGGTGCGGTACTCCCGCCAGCTCGACCTCGCCCAGACCCAGTCCCTCGACGCCCTGCACACCGCCCAGTCGGCCCAGCACTCGTTGGACCTCGCCGAGGACGCCGTCCGCCGCTCGCGGATCCTGCTCGAGGACGCCATCGACCTCGGCGAGGACACCACGACCCAGCAGCACGCCCTCACCACGGCCCGCACGGAACGCTCCGACGCCGAGATCGACCTCGCGCGCGCCCGGCTCGCCCTCGCCGAAGCCGTCGAACGCCGCGACACCGCCGCCGCACAGGCCATGGACGAGCTCGACACCGGTATGGACGACACGCTCCACGACGGGTGGTGGGAGGACTGGGGCGCGGACGTCGCGCAGGTGGTGTCGACGTGGGCGGGGAACATCGCGACGGGAGCCGGGGTGCTGTCGTTGGTGCTCGGCTGGGTGCCGTTCATCGGCCAGATCATCATCGCCGTGTCGGTAGTGGCAGGCGCCGTCGCGCTCGTCGCGGACCTCGCCCTCGCCCTGAAGAGCGGCGACGGGAAGGACTGGTTCAACGTCGTCATGGGGGTCGTGGGGCTCGCGTCCTTCGGAGCGAGCAGGCTGCTCGCGCGATCAGTCGACGCGTTCGAGGTCTCGGCGAGAACAGCGTCGTCCCAGGCCGCCACCCAGGTACCACGGGGACTGCTCGGCCGACTACTGGTGGGGCTGGAGCTGGGGCCGACGACGCAGGCTGTGAGGGGCGCCGCGGAAGTCGATGCCTTCGCGCGTGGTGCTGGCAGGACCGACCGCCTCACGACCGCCGCGCGCGAGGTGATGTCCCTGCACGGGTGGGACCGGGTCCTGGCAATGGCAGGACACAGCGGCCTGGTACGACAGACCAACCTGCTCCGCGAACAGCTGTGGGATGCGTTCCCCTTCCGCCCCCGCGCATTCCTGACGCTCCTCGGGCCAACGGTTCGGGGCGCCGCCCTCGAAGGAGCTGCGACGGTTCAGTACCTGGGTGACGCCGCGCTCGCGATGACCTCGGTGACGAAGCTCGTCGGCGAGGCGGTGACCGGTCCTCCAGCCGCCGCCGGCACGAGGCTGAGCCTGTGAGACGCCCGAGGCACGTCGTCGTGCCGCTGACAGGAGAAGACGCATGGCCGCACTAGCGACGGTGAGGTGGGCACTGCCGCAGGACTGGCTCGGCTGGGCGCACGGTGATCGCGCTGAGGCAGAGCGGCGATCGCCGCTGCACGGCGACGACGGTGTGCGTCGCGGCGTCGTCGCGGCCGTGCGGAGCTTCGAGGACATGATCTCCACCGAGCTGCCCGGAACTGCGTGCGCCGCATTGTGGTTCCCGGAACCTGCAGATCCCACCCCGCATGCCTCGGCCGTGTTGCGGAGCTTCTCCCTACCCCGGTCCGATGAGCCGCGGCTCGAGCGCGTGCTCGAACGCGCTCGCGCCGACATCCCTCTACCGCCCGGCGTCCGGCTCCTCGATGTGGCCGCCCTGCCATCACAGGTCGCAGCCGGCGACGCAGTGCTCCAGATCGTCGACACCGCCCCGCGTTTCCGTCGACGGGTCAACCGGGAGTGGTCGTGGTTCATCCTGCCGCCGGACACGGAGGATCTGGTCCTCGTCCACGTCGAGTCCTCCTCGATCGCCCACTTCGACCAGCTCGCTGACATGTCCACGGACATCGCGAACGCCGTCGAGGTCACCCTGGAGTCACCATGAGCGGGGTCGTCGACGGGACCGTCGCCGTCCTCCTCCCCGACGACTGGGCCGTCCTCGACCTCGAGGACGACGCCGCACGCACCGCCTGCGTCGAGGACCTGGTCGCGCGTCAGCTGAGCGGGGCGCCGGACCTCGCGCCGTTGCGCGCCGCGATGCGGCAGGAGCTGCTGCGGAGCACAGAACGGGCCGCTCGCGCGGGCGGTGTGCTCATGGCATTGGCCGTCGGCACCGGTGGCGCCCCGCCCGTGCCCGCGTCCCTCACGGTGTACCGGGTCCCGGGGAGCCTCGACGCCCGGGGACGCGCCGCCATGACCAGCGTGCTCGCGAGCGACGAGCCAGGGCACACGCTCGACCTCGGCGAGGGTCCGGCCGGCACGGTGCTGCGGCGCGTGCGGCCGACGGGCGCGTCGTCCGGCCTCACCGGCGACCGCGAGGTCCCCGCCCTCGTCGCCGACTACTGGGTCGAGCCGACGCCCGGCGCCCAGCTCGTCTACCTCGTCTTCTCCAGCCCGCTCGTCGACCTGCGCGACGAGCTCCTCGGACTGTTCGACACCGTCGTGTCGTCCGTCCGCGTGCTCCAGCCCGCCACGCCCCACACCCCCCAGGAGGACATGTGAACCGGCAGTCGACCAGCCGCACCCTGCAGATCGTGGGCGTGCTCATCCTCGTGGTGCTCGCGTGGCGCCGGGCCCTGACGTCCGACGGGCCGTGGTGGCCGTCGGTGCTCGCCACGGTCGTGCTCGTCGCCGCCATCGTGGCGGGGGTGTGGTGGTGGTCCCGACGCGACGACGGGAAGCGGCGTCGCACCGTCGCCGCGCGGCCCGGGTGGCACACGCAAGCGGTGTGGGCGGAGGAGACGCTCGGGGCGTCGCTGGCCCAGCTCGGTGCGTCGGTCGGCAAGGTGCGAGGCGGCACGCGGTTGACGTTCGCGTGGTCGGCGTCCGGCGTCGAGGTCTGGCGCGGCGACGCCGTGCTGCTGAGCCGGCCGTGGTCGCAGGTATGGACGATCACGGCCACGACCGGGCGCGCGGCGTCGACCGGCAACCCGGCGGTCGAGCTCGTGACGCGGGAGTCCGTCCGGATCGTGCTCGTGCCGACACGGCGGCCCGACGGCGGGATGCTGCCCGCGAGCCCGAGCCAGGTGGACGCCCTGGTCGGCGAGCTGCGCGCGGCGCGGGAGGCGGCCGGGTCGGCGGCGACGACCTCCCAGGACGGGGTGGCGTGACGGCCGCGGACCGACGGCCGGCAGGGCCGCGGGCGCGCGTGCGTGATCGAATGGGGCAGGATCCGTCGGATGTGCGCGGCCCCTCCACGGGCGCCGACCTCAACACGTCCACCCGACCTGCCGATCGGTGAACACATGACCTTGCCCCCGGACGACCTGCCGCGCTCCCCCACGGGACGGCTGCCGCGGTGGGTCGCCGACGAGGCCGCGGGCAGCGAGATCCCCCCTCCGCCGCCGGCCGAGTGGAGCGGGTCCGCGTACGCCGGCCCGCCGCCCGGCCGCGGCCGGCGCAGCCTCGTGACGCGTCTCGCGGTCGTCGTCGCGGTCGCGGTGCTCGGCTGGTGGCTGGCCACCACGGTGCTGCCGGGGTTCCTGCGGGAGGCCGACGCTCCGTTCCTCGACGGTGTCGTGGCCGGTCGCGTCCCGGACCCCTCGCCCGAGGTCGCCGCACTGGCGGACGAGATGTACCTCACCCAGGAGGGCCGCGACCTGCTCTACATGGCGGAGCCGGAGCTGCTGGGTGCCGAGGAGTTCGCCGGTCGCTGCGACCGCGGCGACTCCGGTGCGGCAGGCACGGCCGGTGCCGTCGGGTGCTACCACAGCACCGCCGGCGGCATCGAGACGGGCGGCCGCATCGTCATCTACACGCCCGCGGACCCGCGGCTGCGCGGGTTCGTCGTCGAGACCGCCGCACACGAGCTGCTGCACGCCGCCTGGACCGAGCTCACGAGCGACGAGCGCGACGCGGCGACGACGTCCCTGGCGACGGTCCTGGCCGGCATCGACCCTGCCGACGACATCCACACCCAGATCTCGGGGTCCGTCGGGACCGAGCCGGCCAACCGGCCGACCGAGCTGTTCTCCTACATCGGCACGCAGATCTGGCAGGAGGGCGGGCTGGACCCCGCCCTCGAGGCGCTGTACGGGCGGTTCATCGCCGACCGCCAGGCGCTGGTGGGCGTCCACAAGGCGTTCGAGGGGCAGATCGACACGATGACCGCCGAGCTCACCACCGCGCAGCAGGCGCTCGCGCAACGGCAGTACGACCAGTCGCTCGCCGCCGCGCAGCTCGAGGCCGACATCGCCAGCCTCGCGCAGTACCGCGGCACCATCGAGCAGGAGGAGGCGCGGCTCGCCGCCCTGCCCGCGTCCGAGCGTGCCCGTTCGCTGCTGTCGTGGACGTGGCGCGACGGCACCCCCCTGCCCGAGGCTCCCGCCGCCGAGCTCATCGCCGACGCCCGCGCGCTGCTGGCGCGCGACGAGGCGGAGATCGCCACGCGCGGCGCGGCGATCCAGGCCACTGCCGCGGAGGTCGCCGCCGAGCAGGCCCGGGTCGAGGCGATGAAGACGGAGCTGGAGGCGCTGTTCGCCCAGCTGAACCCGACGGGCAGCTGAACCCGACGGGGAGCTGAACCCGACGGGGAGCTGAGGCCCGGCGGGGAGCTGAGGCGCGGCGGCGCTGTGCCCGTGGGCCGGTGCCGGGTCGACCGGCTCGTCGGACCTCCCCGCTACAGTCCGGAGGGCCTCGGCGGCGCCCTTCAGGACCGGCCGACGCGTGCCGACATGGACATGTCGGGCTGCGGACGCGCCCGACGACCGAGAGGACGCCTGTGAACGACGGGGACCACCACGGCGACGTGGACGCGGCGGCCGGCGCGACCATCTCGATCACGGCTCTCCCCGTCCTCAGCTACGCGATGGCCCACAGCCGCATCGGCGTCATCGACGAGGTCACGGTGACCGGCGTCGCCGCGGACTCGCGCGGCGCGTCGCTCGAGGTCGACGTCGTGTGCGCGAGCGGGTCCCTCGGCGGGCCGAAGGTGCACCTCCTCGACCTGGCCGCGGGGCAACCGACGATGCTGCGGGCCGTCGACCTGGTCCTGGACCCGGGGCGCATGCTCGCGGTCGACGAGCAGCAGCCCGGACGGATCCGCACGGTGCTGCGCGACGCGGCCGGGGTGGTGCTCGCCACCGGGTCCGTCGATGTGCAGGTCCTCGCGTCCCACCAGTGGATGGCCCGGCCCGCGCACCTCGCGCTCGAGATGCTCGCCGCGCACGTCCAGCCCAACGCGGCCGCGATCGCACCGCTCCTGGTCGAGGCGTCGGACCTGCTGCGCGCGTCCACGGGACGCTCCGCGCTCGACGGCTACCAGTCGGAGGACCCCGAGCGCGTCGACGCCATCGCCGCGTCCGTCTACGACGCGATCCGGGCGCGCGACGTGCGGTACGCCGAGCCGCCCGCGTCGTGGGGCGACGTGGGTCAGAAGGTCCGGACGCCGGCCGAGGTGCTCGAGGGGCGCCTCGGCACCTGCCTCGACACGACGGTGACGTACGCGGCCGCGCTCGAGCAGGCGGGGATCAACCCGACGCTGTGGCTGTTCGCGGGGCACGTGGTCGTCGGGTACTGGCGGCAGGACACGACCCTCGGCATGGTCGCGACGTCCGAGGTCGCGGACCTGATCAACCTCGTGGACCTGGGCCTCGTCGGGCTCGTCGAGACGACGGCGCTGACGGGAGGCGTCGAGTCGCAGCCGTTCGAGGTGGCGCGACGGGCCGGGCGGAGCAAGCTCGCGCGGGACCTCGCCGACGCCGTGGGCGTCACGGACGTCCGCCAGGCGCGGCTCGCGGGGATCCTCCCGCTGCCCAGCCGTTCGGTGGGGGCCGACGGGCAGGTCGTCGTCCACGAGTACACGCCCGGCGCCGGGCCGACCATCGAGGCGTACCGCGGGTCCCCGTCGGAGCGCGCCGGGGACGACCGCCGCGACGTGCCCGCGCGCGTCGGCCGGTGGAAGAACTCCCTGCTCGACCTGAGCCTGCGCAACCGGCTCATCCACTACACGGACCGGGCGGGGTTCCGCCTCGAGGTCCCGGGCGAGGCGCTCGGGCGGCTCGAGGACCAGATCAGCGCCAACGTGCCGATCCGGCTCGTGGCCTCCGACGTCGTCGCGGAGGTCGACGCCGCGCGCGGTATCCGCTACGGCCGGGACCTGCCCGAGGAGACGCGCGAGCTCCTCCTGGCGGACAAGCGCTCCGCGTACATCGACATCACGTCCGCGTCGTACACGAGCAAGCTGCGGTACCTGACGTACAAGGCGAGGACGATCGTCCAGGAGACGGGGTCGAACAACCTCTACCTCGCGTTCGGCATGCTCAGCTGGCGGTTCAACGACCGGGACCTGCGCTCCCCGCTCGTGCTGGTGCCGGTGCACCTGTCCACGACGAGCCGCGGGCAGGCGTACCGCATCCGCGTCGACGAGGCGGGCGCGTCGACGCCCAACTACTGCCTGCTGGAGAAGCTGCGCGTCTCGTTCGGGCTGGAGATCCCGGGCCTGGCCGAACCGGGTGAGGACGCGTCGGGCATCGACCTGGCGGCGGCGTTCGACGCGGTGCGGCGCGCGATCGCGGTGGCCGGCCTGCCGTTCCGCGTCGAGGAGACGGTCGACCTCGCGATCCTGCAGTTCGCGAAGTTCCCGCTGTGGAAGGACCTCGACCAGCACTGGGAGACGCTCACGCAGAACCCGCTGGTGCGGCACCTCGTGCACACGCCGCTCGACGCGTTCGCCGACCCGACTCCCCCGCCGCAGGACGTCGACCTCGACCTGCTCGACGCCGCCGTCCCCGTGCCGGCGGACAGCTCGCAGCTCGAGGCCGTCGCCGACGCCGTCGCGGGCCGGACGTTCGTGCTCGAGGGCCCACCGGGGACGGGCAAGTCGCAGACGATCACCAACCTCCTGGCGCGCTCGCTGGCCGAGGGGCGGCGCGTGCTGTTCGTCGCCGAGAAGCGCGCGGCGCTGGACGTCGTCAAGACGCGGCTCGAGGCTGTCGGCCTGGGGCACCTGTCGCTGGACCTGCACGACAAGGGCGCGCGCCCGGCGGCCGTCCGCGCGCAGCTCCGCGCCGCGCTCGCGCTGCACGCGACGCCGGACCTCGACGCGCTGCGGGCCGGCTCGGAGACCGCGTCCGCCGCCCGCCGACGCCTCGCCACGTACGCGGCCCGGCTGCACGAGCAGAACGCCGCCGGGCACTCCCTGTACTCGGCGCGCAGCTTCGAGCTCGCGTCCGACCCGGCCATCACGCCGCTGGACGTGCCCGCCACGCTCGTCGCCGGCGGGACACCCGAGCAGCTCGCGGAGATCCGGGGCGTCCTGCGTGACCTGCCCGACGTCGCCGACCTGGCCCGGCCCCGCCCGCGGCACCCGTGGCGGTTCGTGGACGTGCGGCCGGACGGCCCGTTCGACGTGGGTCGGGTGCACGCCGCGGCGCAGCGTCTCGACGCGGCGATAGCGGATGCGCAGGCGCACGGTCTGGACCTGCCCCGGCTCGGCCGGCTGCGCTCGGCGCAGGACGCGGCGACGTGGGCCCGGCTCGCCGACGCGCCCCGGTACCCGCTCGCGACCCTGGCCACGGTGCTCGACACGGCGTGGCGCCCGCACCTGCAGCGCGTGCGCGCGGCGGCGGACGCGCTGGCCGGCGGTGGGGGCGAGTGGCGGCAGGTCGTCGCGCCCGTCGTCATGCTGCGCGACGTCGCCGCCGTGCACGCGGCGGCACTCGCGGCTGACGCGTCGGGGTTCTTCGGACGCAAGAAGCGGCGCCGGGCCGTGCTCGCGCAGCTCCTCGACGCGCTCGTCGTGCCGCCCTCGCAGGTGCCGCTCAAGGAGCTCTCGACCCTGACCGGGGACCTGGCCGCGACGTACGCCAAGGTCACCGAGCTGCGCGCGCTGGTGGCGCAGACGCCGCTGCCCTTCGCCGCCGACGGCTGGAACCCCGGCGACCCGCAGGCCGCGGGGTGGATGCGCGACAACGTCGACGTGTTGATGTGGCTGGGTGAGGTGCTGGCCGTCGACGGGTCCGCCCGGGGCGACGACCTGCGCGCGTTCTACTCCGGGACCCCGCAGGGCCACGCGCTGACGCCGCTGACGGAGCTGGCGGAGAGCTGGGCCGGCCTGGACGCGGCCATCGCCACCGACACGTCGGCGCGGGAGAGGTGGTCCGGCGACGACGGCTTCCTCACCACGTGGTGGACGACGCGCACCGACCGCCGCCTGGAGTCCACCGCGACCCTCGACCACTGGGTGGGCCTCGTCCAGCACCTCGAGCCGCTGCGGCGCAGCGGCATGGACGTCGCGCGCCGGGCGATCCTCGACGGCCGCGTCCCACCCGACGAGGCGGTGCTCGCGTTCGACCGCGGCGCCGCACGCACGTCGCTGGCCGAGCGTGCCGAGGCGACCGCGCTGGGCGACTTCGACGTCGCGGCGCACAACCGCACGATCGAGCGCTTCACGCAGGCGACGCGCGCCGTGCGGGCCGAGCTGCCGCAGGCCATCCCCGACCAGGTGCTGGCGCTGCGCCGGTTCGACGTGACGTCGGGCGCCGGGCAGATCGGCGGGCTGGTCCGCCAGCTCAAGCGCGAGCGCGGCGGCATGACCGTGCGCGCGCTCATGGAGCACTACGGCGAGCTGATCACGCAGATCATGCCGTGCACGCTCATGAGCCCCGAGTCGGTCGCGCGGTTCTTCCCCGCCCGGCCCGGGCTGTTCGACGTCGTCGTGTTCGACGAGGCCTCGCAGATCCGCGTCGCCGACGCGATCGGCGCGATGGGCCGGGCGTCGTCCGTGGTCGTCGTCGGCGACAGCAAGCAGATGCCGCCCACGCAGGTCGCGGAGACCAACGCGACCGTCGAGGACGACGAGGAGGTCACGGTCGAGACCGTGGTCGACGAGGAGTCGATCCTCTCGGAGTGCGTGCAGGCGCGGGTGCCGAGCCGGTGGCTGTCGTGGCACTACCGCAGCCAGGACGAGTCGCTCATTGCGTTCAGCAACCGGCTCTACTACGAGGACCGGCTGTCGTCGTTCCCCGCGCCGCTGCCGGGCGACACCCGCGCGCACCCCGCGGGGTACGGGATCTCGCTGGTCCGCGTCGACGGGACGTTCCAGCGGTCGGGCAAGGGCAAGGCGCTGCGCACGAACCCCGTCGAGGCGGACGCGATCGTCGCGGACGTGCGCGCCCGCTTCGCCGCGTCACCGGGGCGCGCGCCGTCGCTCGGGATCATCACGTTCAACGCCCAGCAGCGCGACCTCATCGACAACCTGCTGCGTGACAGCGGCGACGAGCGCATCGTCGCCGCGCTCGACGAGGCCGACGGGCTGTTCGTCAAGAACCTCGAGAACGTCCAGGGCGACGAGCGCGACTGCATCCTGTTCTCCGTCGCGTTCAGCGCGAACGACCGCGGTGTCGTGCCGCTCAACTTCGGGCCGCTGTCCAAGCCGGGTGGTGAGCGGCGGCTCAACGTCGCCGTGACGCGCGCCCGGCGTCAGGTGGTGCTGTACGCGAGCTTTGCGCCCGAGGCGCTGCGGGCCGAGGAGTCGACGCAGGTGGGGACCAAGCACCTGCGGGCGTACCTGGAGCTCGCGGCACACGGCGTCGAGGTCGCGGCCGCGGACGGGCGACGACGCAGCGTCGTGGACCACCACCGCGACGACCTGGCCGCCGAGCTGCGGCTGGCCGGGTACGCCGTGCGGACCGACGTGGGGCTGTCGGACTTCCGCGTGGACGTGTCGATCGCGACCGCAGACGACCCCGACCAGCCGCTGGTCGCCGTCCTGCTCGACGGCCCGACGTGGCGCGCGCGGCGGACCGTGGGCGACCGCGACGGGCTGCCGGTGGAAGTGCTGCAGGGGCTGATGCGGTGGCCCGGGGTCGAGCGGGTGTGGCTGCCGGAGTGGGTGCAGCAGCGCGAGGAGACGCTGGCGCGGTTGGCGGCGGCGGTGGAGCGGGCGCGGGAGGTGCTGCGGGAGGCGGCGCGGGAAGCGGAGCGCGGGTCGGTGGCTGATGAGGCGACGGACGCCGCGGGTGCGGGGGCTGCTGGTGCCGGGGCTGTGGACTACGGGTCGCCGGCGGTCGATGCGCTGCGGGTCGTCGTGGACGGTGACGCGCTCGCGTGGGACGTGGTGGACGGGGACGTCGACGACGTGGTCGAGGACGTGGTCGACGAGGCCGAGGTCGGGATGCTCGCCGTCGCCGGCGGCTCGGCTGTGCTCCCCGCGAGCGAGGCGCACGCCGGGTCACGGGCCTCTGTGCTGGACCTTCCCGCTGTGCCCATGCGTCGGCACCCCGCTGTCCGGGACCACGAGGAGTGGTCCCCGGGCGTCCTGGGCACGGTCTCGACGCTCAACCGGCTCCCCGATGCGCGCGCGGCCGCGGAGGTGCGTGCGGCCGTCGTCGATGCGATCACCACCGAGGGCCCGATCCACCCCGACCGCCTCGCCAAGATCGTGGCGGGCGCGTACGGGCTGGGGCGTGTCGGTGAGGAGCGCAAGGCGGCGATCCGGAGGCTCGTGCCGGCGGAGAACCAACCGGCGGGTGACGACTTCTACTGGCCCGCGGGCGTGGAGCCGCGGACGTGGTTCGAGGTGCGGTCCGCGGCCGACGGGACGAGCCGGCCGGTGGACGAGGTGTCGCTCGTGGAGATCGCGAACGCCCTGCGCGTGGCCGCCGAGGAGACGGGGGGTGCGTCGGCGGACGAGCTGAAGCGGCGGGCACTGCAGATGTTCGGGGGACGGCGCGTCACCGAGGCGATCGGGAAGCGGCTGGACGAGGGGCTCGCGCTCGCGTTGGAGTGGGGACGCGTGCGGGTGCGGGGCGTGGGGACGTACGTCAGCGGGGGGGGTGACGCCGCGCAGGCTCGGTAGTGCTCGATCCGCTGGGTCAGGGGTCATCCCCGGATCCGTCCCTGGAGAAGCCCGTCAGCCGAAGACGTCGACAAGCCGAAGCAGTCCGTAACCTGCGCCGATGAACCCGAGAGTGACATAGGCCCATCGATCGGAGCGCTGCTTCCGCACCGGCGCCATGGGCGATGCGGTGGAGGGACGCCGTCTCGCACCGGCGATGCGCTGTCCTCGTCGCGCCTGGCGCGCTCCCCCAACCCGGCGCCTGCTACGCACCGGCTGTGCGGAGCCTCCACATGATGGCGGAGGGGATCCACGCAGCAAGCTCTCGATGGAGACTTCGGAACGTCGCCAGTCACTCGCCATGCGGAGGAATCGACGCTGTGGCGACCCTTCTTGAGCTCACTCCGCACTGGCCGGCGTCGAGGTCACGGTCGATCCCAGTCTCATCCGTCCAGCCTCACCTGATCCCCGCTCACGAGGAGACCCACGGTGCGAACCGCATCACCCGACCAGATCAGCGACCTGCTGCGCGCCTTCGGAGCCGTCACCTGGCCGACCGGGCGGCAGACCGCGCTCGACCTCGCCGCCGCGCGCGGGTGGTCCGTGGAGCTCGAGACGAAGAACTCCGTCAGCTTCATCACGAACCTCGGCACCAACGACGACAGCGCACGCGCGCTCGTGCTGTCGGACGAGGCCACCGGCGGACTCCTCGACAAGCTCACCGTCAACGTCTCGGACGCCGAGGCGGCAGCACCGACCGAGCTGAGGAAGGCCTACACCGACCTCTGCGCGGTCGCCGAGAACGCGCTGGGCGCACCGGTATACGTGGAGCGGGGGTCGAACCCGCGGACGTTCTGGGACCTCGACAACGGCGGGCGGGTCGGCTTCCAGCGGCTCGACGACATCGTGATCATGATCCTGATCTCGCGCGACGCCGCCGACCTCCTCCGTGAGGACAAGCGACTGGGCCTCGACCCGAACCGCATCACCGGGGCGGGAGACGAGGACCTCTAGACCGTCACCAGCACCGAGGGCGCCCAACGGAGGGACCGCGTCCTGCCGGCTCACGACGGCGAACCCGACACGATCTGGCCGTGGCAGACCGAGGAGGACATCCCGTGCAGACAGCATCCGCCTGTCAGATCCGGGCGCTCCTGCGTGCCTTCCGGGCTCTGATCAGGCCGGACGGTGCAGACAGCCGAGTCCTCGACCTGACGGTCCACGTCTCCGACCGGGATCCCGGAACGCCTGCAGGTCTGGACGGCGCCCAGCGAGACGTGGCGGCTGCGGTCCAGACCGAGCTGGGCGAACCGGTGCGCACCGACGCGTGGGAGCACGCCCGGACCGTGTGGGACATCGCCAGTGGTGGACGAGTCGTGGTCCGGAGGCTCGAGTCCGTCGTCATCGTCCTGCGCTCGCAGGAGGTCGCGGACCTCGAGCGTGGCGAGGAGCGGCTGGGGGATCGACTCCGGCCGCATCCCGGGTACGGGACGCGAGGCCCTGTGAACATCGCGCTCCACTCCAGGGACGCCCGCGCTCGCGGACCGCGTCGCCTGCCTCGGTCGCACGCCGCCTTCGCGTCCTCCAGACGTGACCGCTCGGGACGAGGCCCCTGATGCGAACAGCCAGACCCGACCAGATCAACGACCTGCTGCGCGCCTTCGGCGCCCTCACGTGGCCGACCGGGAGGCAGACCGCGCTCGACCTCGCCGCCGCTCGCGGGTGGTCCGTGCGGCTCGAGACACGGAACGCCGTCCGGTTCACCACGAATCTGGGCACCAACGACGACCGCGCGCGGGCGTTCGTGCTGTCGGACGAGGCCACCGGCGGAACCCTCGACAAGCTCACCGTGAACGTCTCCGACGCCGTCAAGGCGGCACCGGCGGAGCTGAAGAACGCCTACGCCGACCTCTGCGCGCTCGTCGGGACGACACTCGGCACGTCGGTCCAGGTGGACCGCGGGTCGCTCCCGCGGACGTTCTGGGACCTCGAGAACGGTGGGCGGGTCGGCGTCCAGCAGCTCAGCGACATCGTGATCCTGATCCTGCTGTCACGCGATGCCGCCGACCTCGCACGCGAGGAGAAGCGTCTGGGGATCGACCCGGATCGAGTCCCCGGGACGGGGCACGAGGACCTGTGACGATCCGCGTCGCAGGTGGGACGTCTCGGGGCATTCCGCGCGGGCCCGTCGCCCTAGATGTGGTTCCCCGTGAGGTGTGAACGCAGCCGCGCTCATCGCCGCGGGAGGTGCACGACCATGCGCTCCCCCGTCCTCCTTCTGGCCACGGCGGCGGCCATGACGCTGCTCGGCCGGTACAACGTCGCAGGCCGGCGCGCGCGCCGCCACGAGGGTGAACGGCCGGAGGAACACTTGTCGCGCGGGGCGCCGGCTGATGAGCTCGGCCCATGGAGGTCCAGCGGCGGGTCGGGTCGGCAGCGACGCCGACCGCCTGGAGCTGCTACACGGGGACGACCGACGAGCTCGTCGGCGGCGGGTACGGCGACGTCCTGGGGCACCGGTACGAGTACGACTCGAACGTCGTCAACCACAAGGCAATCGCGCCCGGTGACCTGCTGGTCGTGCGGGACGGTCAGTTGATCCTGGGCCACGGCGTGGTCGAGGACGTCACCAGCGGACCGGGCGTGAAGACGATGCGCCGGTGTCCTCAGTGCGGGTCGGCGGACGCCACGGCGCGCAAGCGGGCACTCCCGCGGTACCGCTGCAACGACTGCAAGGCGGAGTTCGACGAGCCGGTCCTGAAGGACATGGCGGTGACCCGGTACTCCGCCGTCTACCGCTCTTCGTGGCGGACGCTCGACTCCCCGCTGCCCGTCCGCGCGCTCGAGGGTGTCTACGCCGGCGCCGACCGGCAGAACGCGATCCGCCGGCTCGACTGGGCGCGGGCGCTGACGATGCTCGAGGAGTTCGGGGGCGTCGAGGAGGCGCTCGAGGCCGAGCTGCTGCGCCACGGCGCCCCGATCACGGGCGGGCACGTCGAGGCGGTCGTGCGACGACGCGTCGGGCAGCAGCGCTTCCGCGAGCACCTGCTCGACCGGTACGGGGCCACGTGCGCCGTCACGGGTGCGCAGCCGGAGATGGTCCTGGACGCGGCGCACCTGTACCGGTTCGCCGACCGACCGGAGCACGCCGACGACGGCGGGCTGCTGCTGCGCGCCGACGTGCACCGGCTGTTCGACCGGCTGGTACTGACGTTCCACCCGCGGACGTGGACGACGCAGGTCGCGCCGGTGCTGCTGGAGCGGCACGAGAGCCTCGCCGTGCTCGACGGTCGGCGGATCTCGGTGCACGCCACGCGGCTGCCGGACGTGGGGCTGATCGAGGAGCACCATGCGGCGGCGCGGGCACGGTGGAAGGACCTGGCGCGGGTGTGAGGGCCCCGCCGCCGAGCGTGCGCCGGTTCGACGGGCAGGCCCGGCGGTCCGGGTTCATGCGTGCGCGGCGTGGGGATCGTGCCCAGGGATGGACATGAGGCACGCTTATCCATCCCTATCTACTGATAGATGGGTAGCATCTTCAGGTGCACACCGTTGCTGACGCCGATCAGCCGAGAGCCCACCGATCCTGGCCTGCGCTCGCGTGGGAGGAACGACCGTGGCGATCGACGCTTCCGCCCGACCTGCTCTCGCAGTCGGCACGCGCGGCGCTCCGGGAGCCGTATCGCGCTGCCGTGACGCCGGCCGTCGCGGACCTCGACGTGCGGCTGCCGCGCGCCGCTGCGGCGGCCGCCGAGGAGGCGTCCGCGGTGATCCGGGACTTCGACGCCGAAGCGGCCGGCGACGTGGCTCCCTTCGCTGCGATCCTGCTCCGGTCCGAGTCCGCCTCGAGCTCCCAGATCGAGAACCTGACGTCCGGCGCCAAGCAGATCGCCCTCGCGGAGCTCGGAGAAGAAGCCCGGCGGAACGCCGTGCAGATCGTCGGCAACGTGCACGCGATGCAGGCGGCGATCGCACTGTCGGAGACGATCGACGCCGACGCGATCCTCGCGATGCACCGCGCGCTGCTCGAGGGCGCCGAGCCGGAGGCGGCCGGTCGGTGGCGCACCGAGCAGGTCTGGATCGGCGGCACCGGGTACTCCCCTCACGGTGCCGCGTTCGTCGCCCCGCACCCCGGCCGCGTCCCCACGGCGATCGCCGACCTCGTGGCGTTCGCCCACCGCGACGACATCCCCCCGCTCGTCCACGCGGCACTCACGCATGCACAGTTCGAGACGATCCACCCCTTCCCCGACGGCAACGGGCGCACCGGCAGGGCCCTGATCCACGCCCTCCTGCGACGCCGCGGGCTGACGAGGTCCGTCACCGTTCCGGTGTCCGCCGGCCTGCTCGTGGACACGTCCGCGTACTTCGACGCGCTCACCGCCTACCGTGCGGGCGATCCGGCAGCGATCGTCCTCGAGCTCGCTCGCGCCACGCACGAGGCCGTCGCGAACGGCCGCATCCTGCTGGCGGACCTCCGCGCGGCGCGCAGCGAGTGGCGGATGCGGATCAAGGCACGCTCGGACTCGTCCGCATGGCCGTTGGTCGAGCTCGTCCTCCGCCACCCGGTCGTCAACACCGCCACCGTCCAGCGTGAGCTCGGCATCTCACACACCAACGCGATGCGGGCGATCGAGCGGCTCGTGGCGGCTGGTGCGCTGGCGGAGGTCGGCGGGCGGCGCCGGTCGGTGCTGTGGCAGTCGACGCAGGTGCTCACCGCGCTGGACGGGTTCGCAGCTCGGGCGGGGAGGCGGGGCGTGGGTCGGGCGTGACGGGACGCCGCGGCGGAGTCTCACCGAGGGTCGACTCTTGCACCATCGCCGGCGAGGGCTGTTGTCAGGGTGAATGCCTGCCGTGGAGCTTGCCCCTCTCCCGGGCGTGCTGGTGAGCTCGGCCCATGGAGCGCCCGCGGCAGGTCGGGACGTCGACCACGCCGACCGCTGGAGCTACTACACGCGGGCGTCCGACGAGCTCGCCGACGGCCCGCACGACAACGTCCTGGGGCACCAGCGCCGGTCCGCACAGCACGTGACGCACGAGGACCGTCCCCCATGGGGCTCGACGACCCAGCTCCGACGGCGGCTACGGCTGCCGCCATGAGACCTCTTCGCAGATCAGCCCGCGCTGTCCTGCGCTTGACTGAGGTACCGGTAGATCGACTCCGCAATCCGGCGACCGAGCGGGATGGGCACTGCGTTACCGATCTGCCGTGCGATCTCGATCTTCGAGCCGAACCACACGTAGTCGTCGGGGAAGCCCTGGAGACGCGCTGCCTCGAGGTGCGTGATGGGCCTGTCCTCCGATGGATGCAGGTAGCGCCCCTTCTCGGGCTTGAAGAACTCGGTGCGGACGGTCACGGACGGCTCACCGCGCCGGAGCCTGCCCATGACGTCTCCCGAGCCTGCGTCGTGCGCGTCCCACGAGACGGTGGAGAGGTACTCGAGCTGGGCGGGCCGCTCGACGTCACCGGCGACCACGACGGCGCTGTACCGCTGCGACCTGCTGCGACGCCTCGCAGTCTCCTCCGTGACGGCGACGGCGTCCCGGACCAGGACTCGTTCGGACGTCGGCACACCTTCCTCGACCACAGTGTGGGCACCCAGCACGAGCAGCTCGCCGTCGTTCCCGCGGGGCAACCCGACCTTCTCCGTGATCATCTCGGTGCCGTCGCGGAAGCGGCAGACGTACCGGCCTCTCAGGTCCTTCCGGTTCCCGCCACGCGGGATCGCCCGGTAACGCGCGAGCGAGACTTGCTCCGGCCTTCGCCCGATGTGGAGGTCGGTCGTGCGGAACGGCCCGGGGTACCGGCCGCCAACTCCACGGACCGAGCGTGCAGCGAGCGTCGGCAGTTCCGCAGCCACGCTCCTCCTCGCCGTCTCCTCGAAGATCGCGTCGGCGGTCGCCCACGGTTCCTCGCTGCCGAGGGGGAGACTGATGCCCTCGAGGTCCTTCTTGTGCTTCAGCATCTCTTTCGAGTGCGTCTGTCTCGGGTAGCGCAGCAGGTCGAGGCGGAGGTCGGCGTCCGTCCTGACGCCCATGACGATGGCTCGCCGGCGGGCCTGCGGAGCGCCGAAGTCGGCGGCGTTCAGGAGGTAGCGGCGGTCTTGGGCCCACGCGTCCTCACCCGGCTTCGATCCGGGGTCGACCAGCCGATAGTTCATCAGGTCGGCGCCGCCGATCCGCTCCTTCAGATCCTGGAACTCGACCGACCGGAGGAACCTGTCGACGTTCTCGATCACGAAGACCTTGGGCTGCATGGCGACGACGACGCGGATGAACTCCTGCCACAGCGTGTTGCGATCGGCCCGCACCCTCTCGCGGTTGAGCCCTGAGAACCCCTGGCAGGGAGGCCCCCCGACCACGACATCGATCTCGCCCGGCGCCCACCGCGGCTCCCAGCCGACGATGTCTCGACAGACGATCTCGGGCGGGGCGGCCACACCGCGGCGTGGCCCGTCGACGAAGTTGGCGGCATAGGTCGCGGCTGCCGCGGGCTCCCACTCGACAGCCCCGAGGGTGCGGAAGACGGGGCCGGTCGCGCCGGTGGGGCGGTACTGGTGGAAGCCCTCCGTGAGACCACCACAGCCGGCGAAGAGATCGAGGACAGTGAAGGGGGCCCCAGGAAGCCCGTCGCTCGTCACCGGGCGATCGTACCCGCTGCCGGCCCCAGCCCTGACCTGCGGACACGCTCGATCTCACCATGAACGCTGCCACCCCGCCAGGTACGCTGGTTCCCATGGAGCAGGTTGCCCCGCACCCGGGGGCGTCGAGCCCGTCGGTGAGCGAACGGATGAGCGCGGCTCGACGGCGGGACACAAAGCCCGAGCTCGACGTCCGCCGCATTCTCCACGCCCGTGGGCTGCGCTACCGGGTCAACTACCCCGTCCCAGGGCTCCCGCGGAGGACCATCGACATCGCATTCACGCGATCGAGGATCGCGATCTTCCTGGACGGGTGCTTCTGGCACGGCTGCCCCGAGCACGGGACCCAGCCACGAGCCAACTCCGACTGGTGGCTCACCAAGTTACGCCGGAACGTTGTCCGGGATACCGACACCAACCACGTGCTCGAGTCTGCGGGGTGGCGCGTGCTCCGCTACTGGGAACACGAGGAGGCTTGGGTGATAGCGGATGAGATCAACGCCGTCGTCCGCGGGCTCGACCGCCCTGCGGAGGAAATCGGCGTAGGTCACGACGTACCGAGTCACCACCGACCGCGGACACAGATCCCCTGACGGTCGCCTGACCTTACTCACCGACCGAGGTGTGCGAGGGATACGGCTCTCTCACGGGCGACGAGCGCCGTGAGTTCCGCCTCTCCCATCCAGTCCACGTCGAGGAAGGCCGTGAGTCGTAGCAATCGCTTCAGGAGGTCGCGGAAGACCTCCCTGCCCCCGCTCCCGTCCTCCGCCGCTGACGTGCGCACGACGGCACGCACCAGTCCCGGGCTGGCCGCAACCGACCGCCGCCGCGCCATGATCTGATCCAGGTCGGCCTCACCCAGCACATCGAGCATCCAATAAGGATCGGCCCTTGGCTGCTCGTCGCGCAGCAGATGGGCACGCCACCAGAGCCTCGCCAACACGTGCCGCGTCAGGTCCGTGCCCTTGAACCTGTCCGCCACGAACCCGCCCGCCCCCGGCGGGAACCGCCAGGCGCAGACGTCAGGGAGGAGGACGAGTGCAAGATACGCCCACACCTGACGCTGGGAGGCCTCGCCCGGACCGATGCCCATCTCCAGGTGAAGGAGCCGGGCTAGTGCACGGTCGAAGCTGCTCCGACTGTCGGTCCCACCCCGGTCGGGGAACCCGTGCTCCACAGCGAGCGCCAGCACCCTGGCACGAAGGCCGCGCAACTCGTCAACCTGGGTCCGCCGACCACCGGAGGCCGCGAACACCGTACGCGCTGCGGTGACCCTTTCCGGGACACCATCCGACTGGGCCGCGGCTTGCGCGAGAGAGGCGAATCGCGCTTCGGCCTCGGCAGGGAGGAGCCTCGGGTAGAGCCGAGTCATGACTTGACCGCCCTCGGGAACTTCAGCGCGCTCTGCGCTCGTGACCTGACGAGGGACGGGTCTCGGACCCACTCGCCCCTGAGCCGAGCAACAGCGTCGTCAAGCTCCTCACCGGGCAGCCTCAGGAACGAACGGATCAGACCTGTCACCAGACCACCGGTCGACAGCTCGTCCTCGTCGGACTGCACAGGTCGGAACTCGTCGTCATCGAGCGCTCGTCTGACGAGGTCGCAGACCACGTCGACCATGAGCGCGTCCCACAGGAGCGCCGAGCCACTATCCCCGGGCTCGAGCGCTTCGACGACCGAGCTGTTGTCGACGTTCAGGAGGACGAGCAGGTTGCCCATCGCGGGGGCCGACCAGTCCGCGCCGTCGAGACTGATGTACCACGCAGCATCCGGGGGGAACCCCTGCTCCCGGAACCGCACCGGAGCCACAGGCAGCAGGCCTCCCTCCCCCTCTAGCGCAAGATGGTGCGCGTCGCGCCAGAGAATGCTGCCCGCCCGCCTGGCCGTGAACCGGTTGCTCTCGACGTCGTCCTGCCTGACGAGGGTTGTCTCCAGAACGAGCTCCCCGGCCAGGTCGCTCCCGTGCACCGGGGCGATCAGGTGCGCATGTGACCACCCCGTGCTGTCGGCAACCAGGCCTTGGACGACCGCCGAGCACCTCACCATCGACCCGCTTGCCCAGTACCGGACGTGCAGGGCGACGGGCGTGTTCGCCTCGAGCCCTGCCTGCTCGAGCACGGTGCGAAGGTTCACCCGTACGACGCGCTCGAACTTGAGGAGACTCTCGTAGTCCCAGCCCGCGACAAGGCGGCCCACGGGTAGGCCCCCAGAGAACCAGGGTTCGGCGATGACCTCGGAGGGCCTAGGGACCGCGTAGGGAGTAGTCCTCACGACAGGTTCCCGTCCCACTCGACGGTCAGTTCCAGTGCCGCATCCTCGACCGGACACGCAAGTAGGTCCAGCTCCTCGTTACCGGCATCGACGGTGTCCCCGAGGACGACGGCACCGTCCGAGCGGCGCCATCCCAGGACAGTCGGTTGGCCGGCGGCAACCGGCGCCGAGGCCTCGGTGCCCTCACCGGTGACGACGGCGACACATCCCCGTACCCTCCCTTCCGACGAGACACGCAGGGCCTGCGCCACAACCCAGCGCCCGTCGAGCATCTCGAAGCGCGGTTCTCCGACGAAGCGCGGCTTCCGCCGTGCACCGGCCCGCCCCGTACCGTCACCCGACCGCCGGGCACCGCCGCCCGCGCCCGTAGCGTCACCACCCCGGCTCGGGGGTTGCACCACGACATCCTGGTCACCATCCACCGGAGCACCTCCCCCGCCCGCGAGCAGGAACCCGAGGCGCTGCGAGACACCTCCGACGGGGGTGCTCTCGACGGCGCGGGGGACGTGGCGGGGTCCGACCAGGTCGGCACAACGGTCGGACAGCCGCCGGCGCGCGACACGGACGAACGTCGCGTCATGCCCGCTCAGCTGGGCGTCCACCCAGGCGTCGTGGGTCGGCGGCTCGGCACGGGAAAAGACCACGTCGAGGTCGTCGTCGACCTTGAACACTCCCGCGTACCCCACCTCAGGATGCGGCTTCGCCTGACCCTCGAAGTAGCCGACCACGAGGTCCGGGTGACGCATCAGGGCAACGTGGTGCGGAGCCTTGTCGCGCTCGAGTCCCAGTTCCTCCGCCGCTCGATGGCGGACGCTTGCGCCGAACGTCTGCTCGACCGCGAACTGACCGAGGAGACGGCGAGGCTTCAAGCACTCGATCCGGCCACCGGGCTCACGCTCGAGCATCTTCCGGTACGCGCGAGCAAAGCAAGCGATGGCGGCATCGTTCGACTCATTTGGGACCTGGACGGCGACGCCGTTCACCGAGATCGACAGGTTCAGCCGCTGGTCGCGGTCGACCAGAGTCAGTGGCCAAAGATTCCATGCCGCTGCGTCCGCGAGGTACTCGCCCGCCTCGTCCTGCGAGAGGTCCGGCCCGTCCCCGTCGTCCGACGCGTCTCTCAGGTCCGGGTCCATCACGACGACCGTTGTCCCCGTCGAGTTTCCCTCGAACGGGGGCAGTCCCAGACGATCGGCGTACTCGGAAGCCACCTGGTCGACGAGGGGCTCGCAGTGGTCGGACCTGACGTCCCCCCACCAGTGGCGTCCGGTGAACGGTCTCCGGTCTCGGTCGTGGAACTCGCCCAGAAGTGCCGAGCCGATGAGCCGTGTGCGGAGCTCGCCGCTCTCATCCCTGAACCTCGTGTGGATCAGGATGGTGCCAACTCGGCTCGCCAGGAAGAACGCACCCTTCCCGTACCCGTAGGTGCCACCGCCACCGTCAGTGTCCTGCTTCTCGCCGGAGTTGAGCACGAACGAGAGCCACCCGCGGTTTCCCGGCTCTGCGTAGTGGTCCGATCGCGTCGGCCCCCCTAGGCCCGTCGTCCCCCGGTCTGTCACGGCCAGGTAGCGGATCGACCTCTTGCGCAACGACTCCCCCAGGCCGCGGACCGGTCCCACCGGTCGCGGTGCGCCGGGGAGGAGCAGCTCCCGCCAGACATGCGCGCGATCAGGCCCGACAGTCCCGAGGTGCATGGAGAAGTCGACACGCTCACCGATCCGGGCGTCCCAGGAGTTCTGCGCAGCCTCACGCACCAGGACGGTCAGCAAGGACAGTGACGGCCGGCCGAGCTGATTCCGCAGTCCCTCGGCAGTGATCCCACCCGCAGGTGAGAACGGCTGCGAGAACCACGTCGGAGCAGTCACGAGTCCTCCACCACCACGGCGTACAGGTCTCCCACCGGCCGCAGCTCCGGAGTCACGACATCCAGGTCCACCAGATACTCGACGCCTCCGACACCAGCTGGTACGGCAGCGTGCTCGAACTTCTGGGGAGAGATCGCCGGGAAGCCGTCGTCCACCAGGTACCAGCGCTGCTCGACCACCTCAAACCTGAACTCACGAACGACCGGGGACGCAACGCCGGGAAAGTCGAGCTTTCCGAGCCGCTCGATCATTGCCGTGTGGCTGCTCCCATCCAGGCACCGCGCGATGAGGTCGGCGAGACCGTCGCCGTTCTCGGCGCTCGTCTGACGCAGCCGGAACCACACCAGACCGAGAACGCCTCCCACGGGCGGTTCGAGCTGGTCGGTGCCGTGGACACGGACGAGCCTGCCCTCCCGGGTGAGGCTCGCCTTGACCTCGATGGCATGACGCGCCGAACGGAAGTCCTGCGCGGCCCCGTCGGGGCCCGTCCACAGTGCGACCGCCCCCTCGTCGAGTCCGAGCAGCTGCTCCAGCACGAGGAGCTCGGCGGTCAACCCGGCCAGGCGGGTGGCGTTCCACGTCTGCGCACCGGAGCCCAGCAGCGTGCGCCAGTTCTCGAGATGCCGCCGCACGGTCGTGCCGGGGTCGTCCGGGGCGGACACGAGGCCGAGGCAGATGTCCGCCGCCAGGCCCGTGAACACCCCGTCCAGGTCAGGCCGCAGGCACTCGAGGTCCACGTAGCGGCCGCCCCCCACCTCCGATGTCAGCGGCCGCGTCGTGAGCCGGACCGCCGTTCCGCTCCGGTCGGACACCTCGGGACGACTGTGGGCTAGGGGGACGAGCAGGTGCCGGTGCCCCTCAGAATCCACCCCGACACGCACCGAGCCGCCCCCCACCTGGAGCGCGATCGCGGTCGACGCGACGGTCGGCCCGTCGGGCACGGGAAGCTGGGTCCAGAAGTAGTCGAGCGTGCGGCGCAGCTCCGACTCGACGTTCCGACGCTGCGTCATGCGTCGCTCTCGACGCCGTCGAGGTCCTCGTCGAGGATGGCAAGGTCGACCTCGTCGTCCTCGTCGAGCGCTGGGAAGATCCCGGACAGGTCTGCCGAGAAGAAGTCGTAGTGGACCGGGAGATCACTCCCGACGGACGGCTGCGGAAAAACGAGGGCCGCGCCCCACACGACATCCGCAGGCGCGTCGAGCTCTTCGCGACCCCTGAGTGTCGTGGGCGACAGAGGGTCGATCGGGTACAGCAGGACGAGACCGGTCTCGGGCGTCTGCTCGACCCGGAGCCTGGCGTACCCGGTCCGGCCCAGCTTCGCAGCCCCGGCGGACACGACAAGGTCGATGGCCTCGTCACGCGAACCGGAGAGCGTCTTGATGTCTGCGCAGGCGGTGATCGGGGAGTTCTTCAGACGAGACCGACGGACCATGCCCACGGACGCACCGTGAGGAAGCTCGAGGACCTTGAGGGCCCTCGCCGTGGGCTGCCCCATGACCGCGACGTTCCACGACTTCAACCCGCCGGCACGGACACGACCGTCGATGTACCGCACGAGAAGATCGCGATCGGCCTCGACGGATCTCTCGTGGAAGGAGTAGCTCTCGAGGAACGTCACTACGTCACGCGAGCTCACACCCCGCCAAAGCACCTTTCCGGTGCTGGCCGGCACCGTCGCGCTGTCCTCCCGCCCCCGGATCGCGCAGCGGGTGAGGAAGTCGTTGACCGCCGCTGCATTTCTGTCCAGCCACGCGCCCGCCTCCTCCTTTGGGGCGACCGGGAAGTAGCGGGACTCAACCAGCTCGCCGCCGTAAGCCGCCGCAGCACGCACAGCGTTCGTCATCTTGCCGGCTGCGCTGATCCTCATCTTCGGGTGCGAGCGGATGCGGACCGCGAGGTCGAGGGGTGACTTGTGCTCGACGAGATAGCGATCGATCTCCCGACGGATCTCCTCCTCCACCGTGGCGAGGTGGGCGTACCAGTCGCGAAGCTGTGCCGGCATCCAGATGCGCGGCAAGTCCGAGTAGCCCGGCCGGTACCCGAACCACCGGCCCATCTGGAGCAGGGTGTCGTACACGTCCGCGGAGCGCACGAAGAAGCTGACGACCAGGCCCTCCAGCGTCAGCCCTCGGGACAGCGTGTTGCCACCGACAGCAATGACGGTGCGCGGCCCGCCGTCGTAGTTGAGGCGATCCTGGCTGCGATAGTGGTCGAGGATGACGTCCGTGTCACTGACGACGGCAGTCAGCAGGGCGAACACGTCCGCAAACGCCAGGGGCGACTCGCCGAGCTCGGACGCGGGTACTCGGGAGGTCTCGTCGTGCCAGAGACGGCGCAGCTCGGTCTCCAACCGCGTGTCACCGGATCGGAGAGCCCCGAGCGTCAAGCTCCTGAACTGGCGGAGGGGCTCCGCGTACGAGTCGTGAACCCGTGTGTCTGAGTGCGCGTGGACGAGCATCGACGAGTGCTCGGCCGTCCCGGAGCGACATCTACGGGCGGCCGTTGCGAGCCAGAACCACAGGAGTGCGTCCCGTAACGAGTCCGTGATCCGCGGCGCAAACCCGGGGATGTCGGCCCTGCTCCGTGGACGCAGGTCGGGAAGCTCCTCCTCTGCGATGTCCCGAATGACGTCGAGTCCGCCAGGGACGTCGGCAGGGTCCTCGCCGTCCAGCGCTCGCCTGCCGAAGAGCGTCTCCGGACCCTGATAGGAGCTCGGCCGTTCGAGACTCAGGACGAAGTCGCGCGGGTAGAAGTCCCGCTCATCGGACGGATCGATGACCAGGTTGGCGAAGGGCGTCGCGGTGTAGCCCACGTAGCAGACCTTTGGCAGACCTTCCACGATGTCGGCGATGAGCGGGTTGATGGTCTTCGTAGCAACTGTCGCCTGGTCCGCCTCGTCGTCGATGATGAGTGTCGGGACCTGCGCCAGATGCTCGGAAGCGCTCAGGAGCCACCGACGCAACTTGCGCAGGACCACCGCGTTCTTCTTCACGACAAGCAGTAGTGCCTGGTCCTTGACCGCGAGGAGTGAGGCCGCATTCGCAGGCGGTACGAAATCGCGCTCCGCGCTCGTGATCTGGTGCCAGAAGGTCGGATTTGCGCCGACGATGTCGCTCACGAGACGCGCCTGCGTCTGAGCCCTCAGAGCGTTGTGAACGCCGGACAGCACAATAAACATGCGATACCCGCGGTCTGCCGCCTTGCAGATGACGGCAGTGAAGTTAGATGTCTTCCCCGACTGCACGTGACCGACGACGAGCCCCTTCGCCGCGAACTCCGGCGTCGCCGGGTGGTCCAGCATCGCTACCACCTTGCTGGATGCAGCGTCGATCTTCGCAGCGGACTCGCTGCCCAGCTTTCGCACCAACCGCTTCTCCAGCGGGGGCCAGTTGACGTCGCCCGAGCGAGGGCCGATGTACCAGGGCACCCGCCCCTCACGCGAGATGCCCAGCGGCTCGCGCAGCTGGATGATCTCCCGGGCCTTGAGCTCGTGCCTGGCCAGCAAGGCGTCGAGCCTGTCCTCGGGGAACCCCATTGCTCGCAGTCCCTGGATCACCTCATGCGGCTGGGACCTGGAGGTGAAACCGGTGAACGCGTTCCAGGCCGCGTCCTCGACGACTGAGTCACTCACGCTGTCTCTCCCCCATAGCGCCACTTCGTCGCGGCCCGTCGACACCGTAGCGGTGCACACCTCATGATCCGGAACACAAGAAGGACATCGTGGTGACGATGCTCTGCCTGGTATCTCGGCAGCTTCCGACGTCGGCTGTAGAGCATGCCCAGTGGTCAGGCACCGAACGCCCGACGACTACATCACTTCCACGGACACGACCTGCGGCATCCTCCGCACATGGACCCGGAACTCGGGCAGGACTACGCACGCCTGTCGTTCAGTGGCGAACCGAACCCGCCCCCCGCACCCAACGCGTCACCCGCAGCAGAACGAGGAAAGCGCCGACCGCGCAGTCGACCTGGACGGCGACGCGGGTCGACCCGAACGCGGTCAGGCTCTGACGGCCGCCTGCATCTCGGCGCCAGGACTGTGTGAAACGTGTTCGCCACGGCCCGCTCTCGCGGTGCGGATGCGAGGCGACGTGGGTAGGACCCGCGGCCGCCAACCCCGGTCCCGCGGGTCGTCACCGCTAGGGCGCCTCACAAGTCATTCTCGACCGCGGTCGCGTCGGGCTGGGCGCTCACCGGTCGTCGTCCTGCCCGTCATGTCCGTCCATGGCGTCGCCCTCCAGGTCACCTCCTGACGACGGCGACACGGGGCTCCCCGTCCTGTCGAACGTCGGCCCGTCCCCGCGGGGGCCCTGGGGGTTCTCGGTCGGCCCCGACGTCTCGTCGAGCGCCTCGGCGAGCCCGGCGTCGGCGCCCGTCCCCGTCGGCTCGATCTCCGTCGCCCCCGTGCCCGTCACGTCCTTGCTCATGCCGCTCCTCTCGTCCGCCCGGGCCGGGCACCGCGCCCGGCCCGGACGGAGGTCGTCACTGGTCGCCGATCTTCTTGTCCGCCGCCGACTGCGCCTTGTCGAGCTGCTCGTCGTGCTTGCCGCCCGTGGCGGACGACGCCGCGTCGGACCCCTTCTCCAGGGCCGCGTCGCTCCCCTGCTCGCCCTTCTCTCCCTGCACCGCGTCGGACGCCTTGCCCTTGAGGTCGTCGATGCCCATGCGTGTTCCCCCTCGGTCCTGCGAAGGGCCTGCCCGGCACCCGGGGCGACGAGCGGGCCGCACCGGGCGCCCCGGCGCCGTTCCATCCTGCGTCGACCCCTGGACGCCCGCACCCGCACCGCAGGATCCGGGCGGCACCGCGCCTGCCGAGGACCGAGCCGATCGACACATCGGCTCGCTGCGACCAGCGGGACGTCCGAGCCGACGGCCGTCAGCGGTCCCGCGCTGGGGGCAGGGTGATCTCCTAACCGAGTCCCTGCAGGGCTCGGACGTGATCGATCCCGTCGTCGTGGCTGCCCGGCAGGTCCCAGGGCGACACGAGCCGGCCCGTCGCGTCAGCCTCGTAGATCGCCGTGGTTCCTCCGCCTTCGCGCGGGTAGGCCAGGACGAGCACCCAGTCGATCGGGGCGTTGGCGAGCCGGCCCCGCTGGTAGGGCGGGTCGAGGTGGTAGAGCGTGGCCGTGTGCGGGGGGAGGAGGTCAGCGCCCTCGGCGTCCGCCCGCGGCTGCAGCATCGCGACGAGCCACGCGACCCGCGTGCCCGGCTGACGCGCAGCCACTCGCGCGCAGGGGGTCCAGTGCTCGCGCGACGTGACGGCGACGTACCGGCCGCCGACGCGCACGACCCCGAAGTCGTACACCCACACCGTCGGGTCGGCGGTACGGAGGTGCTGCATGAATGGCTTGAAGTCGTGCAGCCACCAGCTCGCCCGCTCACCCGAGGGACCGACGAGCTCGATGCGATGCGGGCCGACGCCCGTCAGCCGCCACGGGGTGCCAGCGGCCCGGACAGCGCGGGCGACGAGGTCCGGCTGGACGACGTGGCCGGGAGCGTCGGAGGCGCACGCGAGGTGGGTGGGGTCGTCGAGGTGCAGATCAGGCACGGGGTACTCCGTCAGGTCGAGCAGCTTCCCGTGCCGGCGGCACGGGCGGATCTTCCTCCGGGGGCACCGTGCGCTCAGCGCGGTTGCCAGTCGGCCAGCCGGAGGGCTTGAGGCCGAGCTTCGTGATCGGGAGAGATCCTAGGACGGACGACTGACAGCGACGCGGAAGGGGCTGATCGCAGCGTTCGGCGCTGCCCACAGATGCGAGACAACGCACCGACCGAGTCACTTTCAATCAAAACCTTCCGGCCATGCCGGAAGGACGGACAGATTGCCCTCATTGCCGTCGCGGTCTGCTTGGTGGCCTCCGGGTGTACGTCCGCAACCGGGCGCGCACACTCGCAAGGAGGACAGACAGGCTCCGAGATGGTTACTCAGAGAGCGCGCCGCTCGGCAGTCTCCACTCCTCATCCGGGGACATTGCTGAAGAATCCCCGAAGGTATTCACGAAGTTCCGGGTCACAGACATACACATATGTTCCAAGCATGCCCCGCGTCAGCAGCACGCTATAGATGTTCACGATGTACCGCAGTAGATCCTCGTCCGAGTAGCGCACACCGAGCGTCGGATTGTTCTCCTTGCCCTTACGGTCCCGGTAGGACGCTCGATCGACGAGCAACCGCCCGGACCGCGCGTCGTAGCGCAACTCCTTCCCGATGATCACACCGGCGTAGTTCAGGTCATACCCCTGGACGGTGTGGATAGACCCGACTTCGTCGACGGACGCCGAGGAGTTGATCCAGTCCTTTTCGGCAGAGTTCCACCGCATTGCGACTCCGCCGATGATAATGTCGAAGGCAGTTGGGTCCTTCTTGCTGACCCAGTCCCAGGCGTACCCGGCGACGAGCCGGGCGAGCGAGTGCGTGTCGTCACGACGCCGAACGGCGTCCCGCATGGCAGCTAGATCATCGTAAAACCGCAGATCGTAGCCCTCGAAGACCTGCCGCGCGAGGCCAGGTCGCCCGGTGAGGACATCCCTGACGTACTGCACGTAATCCGCCCCCGCTGCGACCCGCATCTGCGACATCAGCGGGTACCAACGCGCATCTCGACGCGCCTCCGACACTAGGTCCGCGATGGCGGCAGTCGGCAGATCCGCCGGGCGCACACTCTGGTCACCGTCCACCAGGAACACCGCTTGCTTGCTCTGGGCTCTGATCCAGTCCAGCTGCGTGCGGCTCACGTCGTCGTACCCGAACAACCGCTCGGTGATGTGGCGGAACATCTGGTTCTGCGGACCCGACGGCTGGTTGGCGCGCTGGCTGAGCCGGTGTGCCTCGTCGACGATCAGGAGGTCGTACTTGTCCGTCGCCTTCCCCACGTCGAACGGCGAGAGCACCATCTCGGGTCGCAGGCCGGGCGTCTTGGCGAACACAGCCTTGATCGACGCCCGCAGGGACTGCTGCGGCACGACGAGCCCGATGCGGAAGCCGTGGAGAAGCTCGCGATAACCTGCGGCGAAGAAGTCGACGAACAGACCATCTTGGTCGATGTCGTCGTCGGTGTAGGTGCGCGCGATGTCGAGCAGCACCTTCATGAGGTAGATTGCGACGACCGTTTTGCCCGTACCAGGGCTACCCTGAATGACGATCGAACGGCCGACGTCAGCGGTGAGATCGGCGAAAAGGCCCTCGAGGATGCCCTCCACGGCCACTGCCTGGTCCTCGCTCAGCGCCTTGAACGGCGAGAGCTTGAAGAGGTTGCTGTTCTCGATCTCCGGCAGCGACCGGGAGAAGAGACCTTCGGCCCGCAGCGCCTCGAAGACCTCGCGAAACTGGCGCCGGTACCTCTCGCGCTGGAAGTAGTCCGCGTCCCTTACCCCGACGTTCAGGTTGATCACCCGGTGCGCGTCGTCGCCGGAGAACAGACCGATGAGGTACGCCTCGAGGTCGAGGCACACCGACTTGTTGAACTCGTCGTCGATGATCACTCGGACGGTACGCAAGCCCTGCTTGTTCGTGGCATCCAGATGCTGACGCATCCGCGTGGCTGCGCTGAGCGACTCTCCTACGTATACGGACGTTCGTGCACCAGGTTTCGTCGTTGCCAGCTGGTCGTCGATCACGTACACGACCGGCCAGTTCATGTGGCGCCGGTCCGCGCGCGACCAGCGATCCACAGCCCGCGAGTCGAAGGCGAACCTCGCGATCGTCTCCCCCGCCACCACAGCTCCGTTCGGTCGACCCGACAGGTTCACGGACTGACCCCTCGTCCATTACCTCGCCATTGTGCCGGGCGGAGGTGTCCGCCGGGTTCACATCGAGCTGGAGATCGTCAGCGCATGGTTGAGCGACCGCCCTCGACGGCCGATGTCACCTCCATGCGGTTCGATCGTCACGTGACCACGCGCCTCGGGGCCGCCGCGTGAGCGACCGCATCCTCCCGCTCCGATTCGCCGCGCGCTGCCGCCGCTGCGGGCGCGAGCTCACCATCGGCACGTCGGCGAGGTGGGAACCGACGACCAAGCAGACGACGTGCATCCGTTGTCCCACCGTCTCGAGCACGGGTCCGGCACCCGCCACCACGTCCCGACCCGACGCTTCGACGGCGACCGGGCCCGTAACCCGCGACCGTTGGCAGGCCCTCATCGACTACCATCTGGCAGCCCTCCGCCTCGCAGCCATGCCAGCTGCACCCCTGGTGAGCGACACGTCGCGTCGGCAGCTTCTCCCGCTCGTCCGCGAGGAGCTGATCACAGGCCGCGGCGACGCGCTGGTGCTGACGCCCGAGGGCCAGAGGTTCGTCGCGAGCACGTCGGCGCAGGACGTCGTTCTGTACGGCTGGCCGCTCGCCATCGTGGAGGACCGCGCGGGCACGGCGCGGGTGACACCGGTCTTCCTCACCGAGCTCACGTCGGGAGGTGCCGACGGCATCGTCGTCCCTGGTGACGATGAACCGTATGTGAATCCGGCGCTGCTGTCCGAGGAGTACGGAACCGCTGAGCAAGTTGCCGCTGCTCAGGATGCTGTCGGAGCAGGAATCGGATTCGGTGACGCCCGTGCCGTCGCCGCGGCCGCTGAACGCATCGCGCGAGCGCTCGGAATCTCCGTGCTCGGCGAGCTCGATCCTGATGCCGTCCGGGCCCCATCTCGGCCCGAGAGCGGGCTTCACAACCTCGCTGCCCTCGTCCGGGGCCCGTCGACGCTCGCCACTCGCGCGCTCATCGAGGAGCTTACGGAGCTGAGGAACCGCACGGACTGGACTGCGACAGCGGCGGCACCACTGGTGCGGTCGGTCGACGAGCCCGTGCCACCTGCGCGGGAGGCGGAGCCGCTATCACTCGCCCCGTCAGCCTTCGCGAAGCTGACGCTCAACGACGCCCAGGAGCAAGCCGTGGCGGCCGCGCTCACCCGCGACCTGACCGTCGTCACCGGCCCACCGGGAACCGGCAAGAGCCAGCTGGTCGCGTCAGTGGTGGCGAACCAGTGGCTGGGCGGACGCAGCGTCCTGGTGACCTCGACGAACAACGGCGCCGTCGACGAACCAGTCGGCAGGTGCGCGAGCCTCGACCCGGTGCTGCTGCTGCGTACGGGCAACCGGGAGGTGCGCGACCGCTTGCCCCAGCAGCTTGAGGAGATCGCGGGGCGCGAGCTCGAACGCGGCCCATCGCCACAGGTGATTCGCCGACAGCTCGAAGCCGCCGCCGCGGCGCGTCGAGAGGTGCACACCGCGCTAGAGGCCCGCACCCGCGACGAGGCGAACCTGGCTCAGACGCTCGTCGACCTCGAGCTCCTGCGTCGCCGCCTGTGGGGGGCGGACGCGGCGAGCACCCCGCTCGCCGATGCGTCGACCGTCGAGAGACTCACTCGCCGCGCGGCACGACGCGGTCCGTTACGCCACCGACGCGAGCGCAGAGCGGTCACCGCTGCACGGCCCTCACGACCGGGCATCACCGTCGAGGACGTCGCTGCGTGGGCGACGACCGAAGTCACCGCCGCTCGCCTGACATCGGCGCTGCGTGCGGCAGGGCCGTCCGACCCCGCGCACGACCGCAATGCCCTCAAGGACGCTGAAGATGCCTGGGCCGATGCCGGGATGATCGCGCTACGCGATACCGTCCAACAGCGCCTTCGTGCCGGACGAGCAGCCCTGCAGCACCTGGCCCGCCTGCGTACCGCCGCGCGATCGGCTCGCGCCCACGCGGTCATGCGCGCACTGCCGACTGCGGGTGGGTGGGCGTGCACCGCGCTTTCCGCGCAGGGAACGTTCCCCCTGACGGCAGGTCTCTTCGATCTGCTCGTCGTCGACGAGGCGAGCCAGTGCTCGATCGCCCATGTCCTGCCGCTCGCCTACCGGGCACGTCGCATAGTCGTCGTCGGTGATCCGAACCAGCTCACACCGGTCGTCACGCTTGACCGTCGCAGTCAGGCTCGGCTCGCGGCGGGCGCCGGCTGGACGCCGGACGAGGTACGGCGCCAAGCCTTGTCCATCGGGCACGACTCCGTGTACACCGCGTACGCGGCGCGTTACGGGGACCGGCCGCTGCTGCTGACGGAGCACTATCGCTGCCATCCCGCCATCGCCCGCTTCGTCAACGAGGAGTTCTACGGTGGGCTGCTGAAGGTGCTCACCGACGTCACGCAGCATGGGCCTGGAACGCGCGGACTCGTGCTCGTGGACACCCCAGGCGCCGTACTGCCGGGCCCACGCGGCGGCGCATACAACCCAGCAGAAGCCGACGCCGTCGTCCGCTGGATCCGGGACCACCCGGACGAGGCTGGAACTCTCGGCGTCGTCACCCCTTTCGCCGCCCAGGCCCAAGCCATCGAGCAGCGCCTGCGGCGGGCCATCGGCACAGACGCAGCGGCGCGTATCCGTGTCGGTACGGCGCACCGCTTCCAAGGTGGCCAGTGTGAGGTCGTCTTGTTCTCGCCCGTGGTGAGCGCAGATGCCGGTCCAGGGACGTTGCGCTGGGTCGAGGACCAGCGCAACCTCGTCAACGTCGCCGTGTCCCGCGCGAGGCGCGCGCTCGTCGTTGTTGCTGATGTCGCTGCGATCGAGTCGCTGGCTGTACCGACGCTGCGGACGCTCGTCGCCCTCGCTGGGGCGGATGCGACCGAACGCGACGCCGTCTCTGAGCTGCGGGAGAACCGCGGACTGCACTCCGACGCTGAGCGACGGCTGTTCGCGTCGCTTGCCCGAGCGGGCCGCACGCCCCGGCTCAAGGAGATCGTCGAGGGATACGAGCTGGACCTGGCGCTCGACACCCCGACTGGCCCTCTGAACATCGAGGTGGACGGCGCGCACCACACCGACGTCCGCGGGCGACAGCGGCGACAGGACCTCGCTCGCGACGCCGTGCTGGAAGGGCTCGGCTGGCAGGTCCTCCGGGTGCCCGCATGGCGGGCACTGGCCGAGGCAGACGTCGTCGCGGAGGAGATCGCCGCCGCCGCCCAGACCTAGCTCGGTGCCGCGCGGGACCGTTGAAGGCATCCGTGATGGATCGGATCGCTTGTCCACAGGTCGAACCGACCTGCACCCCTGGAGGTGCTGAACCGGTACTTTTCCGGCATGAGGATGCATAGGCGCAGGCGGCTCGCTGCCGTCGCAGGTGTGGGGCTGATGTTGGGTGCGTGCACCGGTCCCGCTGTGCCTGCGGAATCGACTGCGGTGGCGACACTGACAGCGGAACCGAGTGTCGCTGCTACGACGACATCGAGCGCCACCACTACGGCGCCCCCCTTGCCGGCGGAGATGAGTAGTGCCGACATCACCGGCGCCGAGGCCGCCGCGCGGTACGCCATAGCTGTGCTCAACCACGCCTCCGCGACGGCTGACGTCTCGGAGTGGACGCGCCTGACAGCGCCAGATTGCCAAACGTGCGCAGGCTTCACCAGCGACATCACGGAAACCGGACCAGATCCGGATGGAGTGGTCCTGGTCGAGTCGTCGAAGCCGACCGAGATCAATCCTGGGACTTTCTACACGGTGGCGCTGATCGTGAGCCAGGAGCCCTACACGCGGCCTGACGGAAGCGCGAGTGAAGGTGGCGAGTTCGCACTCCTGCTCGCACTACGATTCACAGAATCCTGGACCGTCGAGGCCATCGACGTAGGCCCGTCGGACGCCCCATGGGCCAGTTGAGGCGGCGGGCACTCGCCTGGTTCGGTCTGCCTGTAGTCGTCACCCTCGCGCTCGTCGGTGTCGTGACACCCGCTGCGGCGGCGCCGGACTTTGAAGCTGCGCTCGGGAACGACGGTGCAGCGCACTTGGCAGCAAGTGAGACCGAGGAGATGGCCCGGCAGATCCGGAGCATCCCGCCGGAGCAACGCTTGGTCGGCTACGAACGATCGCCTTACTGCCGCGAGGCGGCCGGCATGTGGGTCAAGGGCTTCCCCGACGGCACTTGTGCGCCCGGGGCCAACTTGGCCACCACCGCCGTCCAGTGCGAGGAAGGCGACACCCTCGTGATGCCCATGTGGATGCACACGCGCCCCACGCCTGCCTCGCCATGGGGCCCCTGGGACGACATCGACCCGGGCGGCTGCGGCGTCGACCTGCTGCCCGTACTCACCGAGGCCGACTTCCGCCGCCTCCCCCTGCCCTCCCCCACCCTGACCCTGCAACCCGACCGCGGCTGGGTCCTGATCAACATCGAGACCATCGTCTCGACCGACCCCACCCCGGTCACCCTGCGCACCGAGCTGCTCGGCTACGGCATCACCGTCGAGGCCACCCCCACCCGCTGGACCTACGACTTCGGCGACGGCCACACCCTGACCACCACCTCACCAGGCCACCCCTACCCCCACCACGACGTGTTCCACGAGTACGAGAACCCCGGCACCAGCACCATCACCCTGAACGCCGAATGGACCGGCCGCTACCAGATCGACGGCTCACCCATCTGGCGCGACATCAACGGCACCGCCAACACCACGACCACCTCCCCACCCTTCACCGTCGAAGAACGCACCAGCCGCCTCGTCGCCGACCTGTGCACCGACAGACCCAAACCACCCGACTGCTGACGCAGTAACCGGAGGAGGTCTTGCACTCGCTGGACGGCATCGGCGCGTGCTGAAGGCCCGCTCGACGGTGCGAGATCCCGGCCATCAGACGGCACGCATCGCGATGCCGACGTCGGCGGACTCCCAGGCCCGCGCGCTAGACCGGGCGTCGCGCGCGAGCGCACCCGCCCCGTCGGCCAGCGCCTGATCCAGCACCGTCAGCACCAGGGAGACATTGCCCAAGGCGTCCTGGACGATGCCGGACCCGAGGGTTTGACCGGCGGCGGTGCACTCCGCCCCCGCGACTCCGGCATGAGCACCGACCACGGCTGCAAACGAGGCAACGGCACCGTCGTCGACCCTCAGATCAACCACGGCTGCACCCCTGAACCCGAGGTGAGTGCGTCACCTGGGCACCTCGACCGCAAACGTCGGACTCGGTTCCGCCGGAGTCACGAGATCACGGCCGCGCAGGTCCCCTAGGGCCCGGGGATCGGGCTGCGGATCGAATGTGCCGCGTGCGATCGGCACCGAACCGCAGTACTCGTCGGTGAGTGCCTCTCCCGTGGACAGCGTGTACGGCTCCCTCAGCCCCGCGGCGCCCGTGATTCGCCGCTGGCCGTCCGGTCCCTGCTCGAGCCGGAATTCGAAGGCCTGCGGCCATGGCTCCGGGTACTCGTCGTCAGCTGTGGGACTGATCGCCAAGTCGTCGGCGCAGCCGACCACCATGGCCTTTGTCCCGGACGGTTCGACGTCGACAGCGAGCGGCGTGAAGGGCCGCGGTCCGAGCACGACGAAGGCCCTGCCCTCATCGAGACGCCGCGCGGCTGCGCGAGCGAACCAACGCACGTGGTCCTCGCGCCACGTGCCGACCAGGGACCGATCGGTGAAGTTGGAGCTGTTGACCGCCGTCGCGTAGGCGAGCTCGCCTGCTCTGACTGCGCGAACCCAGGGATCGTCCTCGATGGTTCCCGACGGAGCACTCTGCGCCCATCGGACATCGGCAGTCGCCACTGGCGTCGGGCTGACCTCGCCACAGCCGGACGCGGTGATCGGAACCACGAGTGCCAAGACCAGCGGCGCAGCCAGACGGTGCATGCGTGACGTCGTTTGGTTCTTCACGTCGTATCTCCCTTGACGCCGTCCGACGCGCTCGATCGCATGGCGCCGACGATGAGGTCGTAGTCGGAGACGAGCTCACGAGCGACGTCGTCCGCCGGCTCTGACGAGACGTCCCCGGCATGGCCGCTGGACTTGTCCCAGAGACCGAGGCGCCGGTACTCGGCCACAGACGTGCTGAAGAACTCCTCGAGCGATCCCACCCCATGCGGCACCGCCGAGTCGGTGCCGCTCGGGAGCGGACCACCGGTGAGCGCGGACTCACCCAGCTTCTGCAGGGCGTCGAGCCCCGCGTCCACGCCGATCGACGTCAGGGGGCCGACGGGCGAGAGCGCGACGCCCGCATCGACCACGTGGCGGCCGACGTCGAGCGCGGCTCGGGTCTGCTGGTCCTGGAGGTACTGCTTGACCTCGGCCGCTGAGTAGGTCGCTCCATCGATCCCACCCCACACCGCGACCAGAGCGTCCAGGCCTGCCGCAGCAGATGCCGGTCCGTGGGTGATTCCTGCCTGGACTCGCACCTGGTAGTCCAGGGCCGCGCCATGCAGGACGAGACGACCTTCGACCTCTCCTGCCACAGCTGTGAGCACGGGGCGGAGCCAGCCCCGAGAGATGCGCGCGGTCGGGACGGTCCCTTCGAGATACGGCACCGTGACGTCATGCCATCGCAGGCTGATCTCATCCTCGGAGAAGCCGCTCTCGAAGCCCACTTCGACGAGGCCAGGAAGCTGCCCTGCGATAGCGGTGGCGAGGCCCTCCGCACCGCGCGCGGAGAGGTGGCCGGGCACCAGCGCTCGGTTGGTGCTGAGTTCGTAGAGGACGTGGGTGTTGATCGCTGCGACCTGGCGGTTCACTGCGAGGTTGCCTGGTTCTGCCTGGACCCCAGCCCACAGTGCACCGATCCCGGCGAATCCGTCGGACGCACCCACGGCCCAGCCTCGGTCATGGAACCAGTACGTGATCCGGTCGAGGGCAAAGGCCTGGTCCGGGGCTGACCAGTCGATCCCCTCCCCCGTCAACCAGTCCCTCGCCGCCTGGGGGTACGCCCCGAGCGTCTCGAACACCCGCGCCGCGGCGTCGTGCGCCCCACCCCCCTCGAGCGACAGCAGTCCGATGGTGTCGAGCGCGTGGCCGGGAGTTCCCGGCCCGTCGCGCCATGGCCCGCCGTTGCCTCGCTCGATGGCGTCCAGCAGGTCGGCCATCGCCACGGTGAACGTCTGGCTCATCCGTGCGCTCTGCGGGTCCGCGAAGACGTAGCCGATCGCCGACAGCGTGCCGTTCATGCTCGACGCGACCCGCACCATGTCGGCCGCGTACGACGCCGCCTCGGCAGACGACCACGTCGACGACGCCGACGCCAGACCGGAGCGGAGCGCTCCCCCCGCGGCCGCGAGCGAGGAGTTCCGGTCCGTCGCACCGACGACCATCTGCTCGCCCAGCATCGTCAGCAACCGCACCACCCCGGCGCCGCCGATCGCGACAAAGATCCCGGACATCAGCTCGCCGTCATCGCCCCACGCATCGAGGAAGTCCGTGAGCGCCGCGAGCGTCTGGGTGTCCGCGGGGTGGTTGCTCACCTGTTCCGCAGCCTCCGCGAACCACGTCGCCATCACCCGCCGCTGCTCCGCCGTCACCGTCCCCGCCGCGCTCGCCGCCAACGCCTGCACCAACGGCACGTCGACGATCGCGTCCAGCCCGGTCCCCGGCGCGTACGCCCCCATGACATCCACCCCGACCAACCGCGCCGCAGTCTCCTGGTCCAGGTCTTCCCGCTCGTCACAGCACGCGACGAACGCCCGCAACCCCGCCGCCGCATCCCCCACCGCTGCCCGCCACACCCGCAGCTCACCAGCCGCCTCCGGCACCGGCGCGAACGCCGGCACCTCCGTCCACGACCACGGCACGGCACCCACCCCACCGGCCAACGCCGCCACCGCGTACCGCTCCCGCGCCGCCACCGCGCGGATCCGCGCCGACTCCACCTCGTCCCGGGCCGCCATCACCCGCCGCTCCAACCCCCGCAACGCCGCCCCGTACCCGGCCAGCACCCCCGCCACCTGCCGGCACCCGCCGGCGGCATCGTCCAGCCCGGACGCCAGCCGCACCGACCGCTCCCCCAACGCCGACGCCCACTCCCCGACGGATGCCGCCACCAACCCGTCCCCGGCAGACCGCACATTCACCGCCCGGGTCGCGAACCGCTCCGCGCGGGCGACGTAGCCAGCGACCAACCCGTCGACGGCATCGACGTCACCGGCCTCCGGCGAACGCTCCAGCACCGCGAGATCCACACGCACCCCCTTGGCCAGAACCGGACGAACCGGGCACACCGTAGCGCTCGGGAGCGGCCTGTCGCCCGGGTCGTCCACAGGGCCTCACCCAGGCGCGACGGACCACTCACGGCGCTTGCGGGCGCACCCGTGCACCATCGAGCAGCTCACGGCAGCCTCGACCACACAGCGGTTTGGTGGTTCACCTCTCGTCATGGTTGTTTCCCGTGACAGTGAACAGCTATGCGGACGTCGTCGCGCGCCCCTGATGCCCCTTCGTGCGCTCCGGACCTCCGCGCCCGGACGGCTCGACGCGCACCCGACCTCGACGGGCGTCGACCATCTGGGCCGGGCCGAGCTCGACCAGTGACCGACCCGGCGCGATAGCACTCGCGCTATCGTCGGTCCATGACCGATCACCTCGGCACCGAGCTGCGTGCCCGTCGCCTGCGCCTCGGCCTCACGCAGCGTGAGCTCGCGGCGCGGTCCGGAGTCGCCCAGCCGGTGATCGCAGCGGTCGAGACCGGGCGACGCGGCATCAGCCCGGAGGGGCGCGCCCGCCTCGACGCCGCCCTCCGCGTCCGGCCCTCCGCGGTGCTCGACCGGCACCGCCTCGCGGTCCGCGATGCCGTCGCGCGGCATCACGGTCACGACCCGCTCGTGATCGGCTCGGTCGCCCGTGGTGAGGACACCCCGGACTCCGACCTCGATCTGATGATCACGTTCGACGACGGCACCGACCTGGTCGACGTCCTGGACCTCACGGACGAGCTCGAGCAGCTCCTGGGCACCAAGGTGGACGTCGTGTCCGGTCGTGTCGCCGGCGCCGTGAGCGCGCACGCCCGACGCGAGGCGATCCCCCTGTGACGGCACCGGACAAGGTGACCCGTCTCCTCGACGACCTCGCGGCCATCGCGGAGGATGCGGCGCACGTCGTCAGCCTCGGTCAGGCCGCCTACCTCGCCGACGACGCCCAGGGGCGGCTGCTGCGCAACGCCGGTGAGCGCATCGTCATCAAGGTGTCGACGGTCGTCGAGCGACTGCCGGACGACTTCAAGGCGGAGCACCCGGAGGTGGAGTGGGTCAAGATCCAGCGGATGCGCAACCTCATCGCGCACCACTACGACAAGGTGCAGGCCGACTTCGTGTGGGCGACCCTCGCGCACCGCATCCCCGGGCTCATCGCGGAACTCGGGGGCAGATGAGCTCGTAGCCCTCACCCACCCCTCAGTCCAGCGGCGCCGACCACCGCAGCAGCGCCCCACGCCCGGACGCGGGCCGCAGCAGCGCGAACGACCCACCGGACTCCTCCGCGCGCTGCGCGAGGTTCCGTGTCCCCGACGAGCGCGTCCGCGCCGGCGGCACGCCGACACCGTCGTCCTCGACCTCGACGACCACCTGCCCGGCCTCCCCGGTCGTCACGGTCAGCCGGACGGACACCGCGCGCGACCGTGCGTGGCGCGCGACGTTCGACAGCCCCTCGCGCACGACCGCGACGACGTTGTTGGCGCGCCCGGGCGCGACGACGTCGTCGATGCCGGCGGTGAGCACCCGGTCACCGGCGACGGGGTCCACGCGCAGGTGGTCCACGTGGACGCTGAGGTGCGGGGCGAAGCCGAGGGACGAGCGCGCGAGCTCGACCTCGGCGACCACCCGTTGGACCAGCGGGATCGTGGCACCCGGGTCGTCGAGGGTGCGCACGATGACGCGGATCTGCCGGATGCCGGCGTCGACGTGCCCGACGACCTCCTCCAGCACCTGCGACACCTCCGCCGACACCGGCTCGGCCGGGTCGGTGCGCAGCGCCTCGACCTGCATGCCGGCGGCGAACAGCTGCTGGATGGCGAGGTCGTGCAGGTCGCGCGCGATGCGCGTGCGCTCGTCGTGCACGGCGGCGTGACGGCGCAGCCGCTGGGCCTCGCCGAGCACGAACGCGAGCGCGGCCTGCCGGGCGAACGACTGGGCGAGCGTGAGGTCCTCGTCGGTGAACGGGACGCCTCCCGCGCGCCGCAGCAGCACGAGCACCCCCATCCCCTGCCCCTGGGCGTGCAGGGGCGCCAGCAGCGACGGCCCGTACCCGACGAGCGCCGGGGAGTCGCCCGCGCCGGCGTCGGCGACGAGGCACCCGATGCCGTCGTCGAACGCGGCGCGGACCCGCCGCTCGGCGCTCATGTCGGCCCCCACCAGCGCCCTGCCCGCGGGGGTGACGATCTCGACCAGGAGCTCGTCCTCGTCGGCCCCGGGCAGGACGATCGCGGCGACGTCCGCGTCGGCGACCTGCACCGCTGCGCCGGCGACCCGCTCGAGGACGTCCTCGGCGTCGGCGCCCTCGAGCAGCATCGTGGCGATGTCCTGCGCGGCGGTCAGCCACTGCTGACGCCGGACCTCCAGCGCGTAGGACTGGGAGTTGCGCACGGCCACGGCGGCGGCGGCCGCCAGCGACAGGACGACCGCCTCGTCGTCGGCGCCGAACCCGCCCGCCTTCTCCGAGAGGTACAGGGTCCCGAAGCGCTCACCGCGGACGCGCACGGCGGCGCCCAGGAACGAGCCCATCGGCGGGTGCCCCGGCGGCAGGCCACGGAAGGCGGGGTGCTGGGTGAGGTCGTCGAGCCGCAGGACGCCCTCGTCGGGGATCACGCCCAGCACGCCCCACGCGTGCGGCGGGTGCCCGAGCAGGCCGACGACGGCGTCGGGGATGCCGCTCTGCACGAACTCGACCGACGCACCGTCCGCGTCGACGATGTTGATCGCCCCGTACCGCGCGCCGGTCAGGCTGGTGCTCGCGGCGACGAACCGCTCGAGCAGGCTGCGGGTGTCGAGGTCGCCCGCCATGTCGAGGATCGCCGACTGCAGGGCCGACCTGACGTCGTCCTGCGGTCGGGCGCGGGCCACTGCCTGCCTCACGGCTACCTCCTGGTGCGGTACACCTCAGGATAGGTAGTCACGGGACCAAGGTCCCCATCGGCGGCGGGCGGTCTCCGTCGCCGACAGCGCCTGGCGCAACGCGGAGGCCCTCACCCGCACCGCTCGCACCCGGTGCACGCCGCGTACGCGGGCCGGGCGGCGTCGTACCGCTGCCCCGCCGGCCGCCCCGGGAGCAGCCCGACGACGACGAGGAACACCCACCCGTACGGTGCCAGCGCGACGACCTGCCACCACCCCGACAGGTTCAGGTCGTGCAGCCGGCGGGTGTTCAGCGCGATGGTCGGCACCGCCGTGACCAGCGCCCACAGCACTGTCGCCGCCCCGACGACGAGCACGGCTCCGGCGGGAGCCCCGCCGTCATCCAGCACCCGCATGGCCAGCACGCCGCCCCACACGACGACGACCTGGAGGAACGCGGGGTTCCAGTACTCGGCTCGTCCGGCGCGCCCGGTGAACACCGTCGACCGCCCGAAGTACCGGCGGATGGACTCCCCGAACCCGGCGCCGGGCAGCGGGGTGTCGTCGAAGGGGCGGGCGTGGGGGTGGCGTGTTGTCGTCATGCCCGGGACGTTAGGGGCGGTCGATCACCCTTTGGTCCGGTTTCTCCCCATCTGTGGATAACCCTGTGGCCAAGGGTGAGGGTCGGGCGTCCTCACCCAGCACGGCGTGCGCGAGCAGCGTCGCGCCGGCGACCGCCGCGGGCATCGTCACCACGGCCCCGCCGGGCACCAGGAAGCACAGCTGCGTCGCCGCCCCGAACCCGATCGCCCGGCGGCGGTGCGCCCGCAGCAGCCGGTTGCGCTCGCGCCGCGGCACGCCGCGGGAGATCAGCGCGCGCGACGTCAGCTCGTGCGCGAGCGCCCACCCGGTGAGCAGCAGCCCGCCGACCCACCCGAGCGCGGTCCCGACGACCGGCACGATCCCCACCGCCCCGGCGAGCACCGCGACGACGAGCCCGCGCCCCATGAGCGCGAGCCCGTCCTCGGCGCCGCGCCAGAACCCGGTGTCACCGGTCGGCACCGCGCCGGTCTCGGTCGCCTCCACGACCCGCCAGATCCGGTCGTAGAACGGCTCACCGACGGTGAGGGTCAGCGCGGTGAACGTGACGACGACGAGCACGACGGCGCCCGCGAGCACCACGGCCTGCGCGGCGACCTCGGCGGTCCGCTCCCACGTCGGCGACCAGTCGTCGGCGAACGGCGTGAGCCACTCCGCGACGGTCCCCAGGTTCAGCACCAGCAGGACGATCGCGGCGAGCACCAGGAACCCGACCACCGCGGCGGGCACCAGACCCAGCGCCATGACCCGCGGCTGCCGCCGCCAGTACCCCCACCCGCGCAGCAGCAGGCGGGCACCGTCGAGCACCTCACGCATCGCGCACCTCACGCATGGTGTCGCAGCGTAGGCCCCTCACCCCTCCGCGGTCCCCCGCGCCACCGCCGACGCCCGCGACGACTTCCGCGTCACCAGGTGCAGCACGACCCCCACGCCCATGAGCACGCCCGCGAGCGCCCAGTGCTGCGGCTCCTGCCGCGTCAGCAGCACGAGGCACGAGAGCACGGCCAGCACGGGCAGCCACGTCGGGGCGCGGAAGTGGTCGTGCTCGACCTGGTCACGCCGCAGCACGAGCACCGCGACGTTCGTCGAGAGGAACACGAAGAGCAGCAGCAGGACGACCGTCGACGCGAGGTCGGCGAGCTCACCGGTGACCGCGAGCACGATGGCGACGAGCGTCGTCACGACGATCGCGACGCCGGGGGTCCGGCGCCTCGGCAGGACGCGCACGAGCGGCCCGGGCAGCAGCCCGCGCTCGGCCATGCCGTACGCGAGGCGGCTGGCCATGATCATCGTCAGCAGGGCGCCGTTGGCCACGGCGATCAGCGCGATGACCGCGAACAGCTCGGGCGGCACGCCGCCGGCGACGCGCACGACCTCGAGCAGCGGACCGCTGGACTCGGCGAGCTCGGACGGCGCGACGACGGCGGGCGCGATGAACCCCAGGAGCAGGTAGACGACGCCGGCGGTGAGCAGCGACCCGAACAGGGCGCGCGGGTACACGCGGGAGACGTCCGTGATCTCCTCGGCCAGGTTCGCGGAGGTCTCGAACCCGACGAACGAGTAGTACGCGATGAGCGCGGACCCGAGCACGGCGACCCACACGCCCGTCTCGGCGGGGGGCGTGAACGCGCCGCCCAGGTCGGCCTCGCCGCGACCGATGATCCAGACGCCGAGGACGATGACGAGTACGAGCCCGGTGGTCTCGATGAGCGTCATGACGATGTTGGCGCGCAGCGACTCCTTGATGCCCCACGCGTTGATGAGGGCGACGAGGACCAGGAAGACGATCGCGGCGGGCACCTGCGGGACGTCGATGTACGCGCTGAGGTAGTCGCCCGCGAACGCCAGCGACAGCCCGGCGGCGCTGACGACGCCCGCGGCGAGCATGCAGAACCCGACGAGGAACGCGACGAGCGGGCTGCGGTACGCCTTCTCCGCGAAGACCGCGGACCCGCCGGCCTTCGGGTACTTGGTGACCAGCTCGGCGTAGGAGAACGCGGTGAGCAGCGCCATGACCAGCGCGATCGCGAACGCGAGCCACACCAGCCCGCCCGCCTCGCCGGCCATCTCGCCGATCAGCGCGTACACCCCGGCGCCGAGCACGTCGCCGAGAATGAACAGGAACAGCAGGGGGCCGGTCACGGCCCGCTTCAGCCGGGGCGCGCCCGCGGCCTTCTCCGTCTCGCTCGTCACGCGCCGATTCTGTGGCAGGTCCGCCCGGCGCGCGCGGCGAGCGGCCGGGCGGTCAGCCCGCGGTCGCGCGCCGGCGCACCGCCTGCTGCACCGCGTAGACCCCGACGACGACCGCGACCAGCCCCGCGGTCGCGGCGAGCTGCGCGCGCGCCGCGTCGTCGGTCAGCATCAGCACGACGACCCCGCCCAGCGCCGCCAGCGTCGCCCACGTCAGCCACGGGTAGCCCCACATGCGCAGCGGCAGCCCCTCGGGGCCTGCGGCGGCGACCAGCCGGGGCCGCAGCCGCAGCTGCGACACGGCGACCAGCACCCACACCACCAGCAGCGACGACCCGGCGGCGTTCAGCAGGATGCCGAGCAGCGCGTCGGGCAGCAGCCAGTTCAGCGCGACGGCGACGAGCCCGAGGACGACCGACACCAGCACGGCGACCCACGGCACGTCGCGCCCCGACACCCGGCGCAGCACGCGCGGCCCGTCACCGCGCCCGGCCAGCGAGAAGGCCATGCGGGACGTCGCGTAGATGTTGGCGTTGAACGCGGACAGCAGCGCCAGGACGACGACGACCTCCATGAGCCGCGCGGCCCCCGGCAACCCGGCCAGCTCGAGGACGGCGACGAACGGCCCGTCGACGAGCTGCGGTGCGTCCCACGGCAGCACGAGCACCATGACGGCGACGGCCCCCACGTAGAACAGCAGGATGCGCCACACGATCGACCGGGTGGCGCGCGCGACGGCCCGCTGCGGGTCGCGTGCCTCGGCCGACGCGATGGTGACGATCTCGATGCCGCCGAACGCGAAGACCACGACGAGCAGCCCCGCGGCGATCCCGCCCAGTCCCGTCGGCGCGAAGCCGCCGTGCCCCAGCAGGTTCGACGTCCCGACGGGCTCGGTCCCCGGCAGCCACCCGAAGGCCAGCGCGACGCCCACGACGAGGAACCCGACGATCGCGACGACCTTGATGAGCGCGAACCAGAACTCGAACTCCCCGAACTGCCGTACCCCGACGAGGTTCACGACGGCGAACACCGTGACGGCCGCGAGCGCGACCCCCCACTGCGGCACGCCCGGCAGCCACCCCGTGACGATCCGCGCGACGCCGGTGATCTCGACGCCCAGCACCATGACGAGCGTGAACCAGTAGACCCACCCGAGCGTGAACCCGGCCCAGCGGCCCAGCGCGCGCTCGGCGTACACGGAGAACGACCCGCTCGCGGGGACGGCCGACGCCATCTCGGCGAGCATCCGCATCACGAGGACGACGAGCAGCCCGGCGACGGCGTACGACACGAGCACGGCCGGCCCGGCGACGGCGATCCCGACGCCGCTGCCGAGGAAGAGCCCGGCGCCGATCGCGGACCCCAGGCCCATCATCGTCAGGTGCCGCGCCCGCAGGCCGTGGCCGAGGGCGGGGGCGGCCTCGGAGGCACCGCGGGGCGGGTCGGCTGCGGTGCCCGGCTGGAGGACACCGCCCAGCGGGTCGGAGGGTGCGGACGTCATGCGGTGGGGACCTCGGCTCGTGGGGACGCGGCCGGCAGGCCGCCCGTCCACGGTAGTCGCGGCGCGAGCGAGGTCGGCGGGACCGTCGGTACGCCGAGCACCGCGACGAGGTCGTGGAAACCTCCCACCAGCGCCGACGCGGGATAGTCGCCCCGCCCCTGCCTGTTCCGCCCGGGACGCCGGGACCCCTAGTGTGGCGAGGGTCACCCCCGCAGGTGGGGTGCGGCGCCGGGGGGCGGATGCATGACCAGCACGCAGGAGACCGTCGCACCGGCCGCCGCGCCGGCCAAGATGTCGCTGCCCACGCTCACCGCCATGGTCGTCGGCGGCATGGTGGGCGCGGGGGTGTTCTCGCTGCCCGCGCGGTTCGGTGTCGCGACCGGCGTGCTGGGGGCGCTCATCGCGTGGGCCATCGCGGGCGCCGGCATGCTCATGCTCGCGTTCGTCTTCCAGAACCTCGCGGTGCGCAAGCCGGACCTCGACTCGGGCGTCTTCATCTACGCCAAGGCGGGGTTCGGGGACTACGTCGGCTTCAACTCGGCGATCGGGTTCTGGGCGTCGACCGTCGCGGGCAACACCTTCTACTGGGTGTTCATCACCGCGACGCTCGGCACCTTCTTCGACGCGTTCGGCGACGGCGACACGCTGCTGGCCGTCGCCGTGTCGACCGTCGGCGTGTGGCTGTTCCACTACCTCATCGCGCGCGGCGTGCGGGACGCGGCCGTCATCAACCGCATCGTCACGGTCTTCAAGGTCCTGCCGATCCTCACGTTCGTCGTCGTCCTCCTGTTCGCGTTCGACGCCGGGGTCTTCGCGGACAACTTCTTCGCGTACGACGACCTGGGCACGATGGGCGAGCAGGTCAAGAACACGATGATCATCACGACGTTCGTGTTCCTCGGCATCGAGGGCGCCAGCGTGTACTCGCGGTACGCCAGGCGGCGCGAGGACGTGGGCCGCGCGACCGTCCTGGGCTTCCTGTCGGTGCTGTCGATCTTCGCGCTCGTCACGCTGTCGTCGTACGCGGTGCTGCCCCGCGCGGAGATCGCCGCGACGCGCCAGCCGTCGATGATCGGCGTCTTCGAGTCCGTCGTGGGCCCGTGGGGCGCGACGTTCATCTCCGTCGGCGTGGTGGTGTCCGTACTGGGCGCGTACCTGGCGTGGACGCTCATGGCCGCCGAGGTCATGTACCACCCGGCGCGCAACGACGACCTGCCCGAGCTGCTGGGCCGCGAGAACCGTGTCGGCACGCCCATCATGGCGCTCGTCGCGACGTCGATCGCGGTGCAGGCGCTGCTGCTGCTCACGCTGCTGGTGTCCGACGCCCTGAACTTCATGCTCGACCTGTGCACGAGCCTGGCGCTCATCCCGTACTTCCTCGCGGCGGCGTACGCGCTGAAGATCGCGCTGACCGGTGAGGGCTACGAGGGCGTCGACCCGCGCACGCGGCGCACGCACGCGATCGTCGCGGGCGTCGCGACGGGGTACACGCTGTTCCTGTTCGTCGCCGCGGGGCTGGAGTTCCTGCTGCTGTCGACCGTGATCCTCGCGCCGCTGACGCTGCTGTACGTCAGGGCGCGCCGCGAGCACCGGCGGCGGCTGTTCACGCCCGCCGAGGCGGTGCTGTGCGCCGTGGTCGTCGCCGGGGCCGTCGTCGGCCTCCTCGGCCTGGCGACGGGCCGGATCGAGCTGTGAGGCCCACGTGACCCCACCCGACGGAAGGACGAGCATGAGCCAGACCGTGTCCGCAGGCTACGGCGTCCACTCGGAGGTCGGGCGGCTCCGCAAGGTGATGGTCTGCCGCCCGGGGCTCGCGCACCGCCGCCTCACCCCGACCAACAGCGACGAGCTGCTGTTCGACGACGTCCTGTGGGTCGAGAACGCGCAGCGCGACCACGCGGACTTCGTCAACAAGCTGACGACCCGCGGCGTGGACGTCGTCGAGCTGCACGACGTGCTCGCGCAGACCCTGCAGGTCCCCGGCGCCCGCGACTGGCTGCTGGACCGCAAGATCGTGCCCAACCGGGTCGGTCTGGGCCTGGTCGACAGCACCCGCGCCTACCTGGAGGAGCTGCCGCCGGCGCGCCTGGCGGAGCTGCTCATCGGCGGCCTGGCGACCATCGACCTGCCGGCGGAGCACCGCCCGCCCGCGATCGGCCTGGCCCGTGAGTCCACCGGCGCCCGCGAGTACCTCATGCCGCCGCTGCCCAACACCCTCTACACGCGCGACACGACGTGCTGGCTGTACGGCGGGCTGACGCTCAACCCCCTGTACTGGCCGGCGCGGCACGACGAGACGCTCATCTACCAGGCGATCTACCTGCACCACCCGGACTACGTCGGCTCGCGCGTCTGGTGGGGCGACCCGGGTGAGGAGTGGGGGCAGGCGACGTTCGAGGGCGGCGACATCATGCCCGTCGGCAACGGCGTGGTCCTCATGGGCATGAGCGAGCGGACGTCCCGGCAGGCGATCACGCAGGTCAGCGCGGCGCTGTTCGCGCAGGGGGCGGCCGAGCGGGTCGTGGTGGCCGGCATGCCGAAGCTGCGCGCGGCGATGCACCTCGACACCGTGTTCACGTTCGTCGACCGGGACGTCGTCACGCTGTACCCGACGATCATGGACGCGGTGCACACGTTCACGCTGCTGCCGTCGGACGCGCGCCCGGGCTTCGACGTCGTCGACGAGGGGTCGGCCGCGTTCACCGACGTCGTGGCCCGCGCCATGGGCCTGGACTCGCTGCGGACCATCGACACCGGCGGCGACGTGTACGAGTCGGAGCGCCAGCAGTGGGACTCGGGCAACAACGCCGTCGCCCTCGAGCCGGGCGTCGTGTTCACCTACGACCGCAACACCCTGACCAACACGCTGCTGCGCAAGGCCGGCATCGAGGTCATCACGATCGTCGGGGCCGAGCTGGGGCGTGGCCGGGGCGGGGGGCACTGCATGACGTGCCCGATCGTGCGGGACCCGCTGGAGTGGTGAGGCCCGCCGCGGATCCCCGCTGCCGGGCCGCGGCGCATGCACTTTGCATGCAGTCGCAGTAATCTGACGGCATGAGCGTGTCCCTCACCGTCCGCGACGTGCCCGACGACGTCCGCGACGAGCTCGCCGCGCGCGCCGCGCGCAGCGGCCGGTCCCTGCAGGAGTACCTGCGCGCGACGCTGACCGAGCTCGCGGCCCGGCCGACGGCGGCCGACGCCGTCGCGCAGGCCCGCGGCCGTGCGCTCGGGTACCCCGACGTCAGCGCCGAGCAGATCCTCGACGACCTCGACGCCGGACGGCGGTGACCACCGCCCTGGTCGTGGACGCGTCAGCCGTCCTGGCGGTCCTCATCGACCCCGGCCCCCGCGGTGAGCGGGCCGCGACCCACATGTCCGGCGCTCAGCTGGCCGCACCCGACCTGCTCGGCTACGAGGTGCTGAACGTGCTGCGCCGACGCCGGGCGGCGGGGCACCTCACCGCGAACCAGGCGGCGCTCGCCGTACGCACGTGGTCGCAGCTGCCGGTCGACCTCTGGCCCCTCGCCCCGCTCCAGCCCGACGTGTGGCGGCTCACGCACAACCTCTCGGCCTACGACGCCGCCTACGTGGCTCTCGCCGGCCATCTCGGCGCACCGCTGCTCACGGGTGACCGCCGGCTCGCCGGGGCACCGGGGCTGACCTGCGAGGTCGTCACGATCTGATGCGCCCCGCCAGCGTGACCCGCAGTGCGGCCGTCAGGGCGTCGGGTCGTCGCCCGTCGGGTCCGACGGGTACAGGCGCCGCGTGCCCGTGTCCTGGTTGTCGCCGGGTGGCGGCTGCGTGTCCGGGCCGGTGGCGCCGGGCAGCGGCTGGTTCTCCGCGTCCTGCGTCTCGGGCCGCTGGGATGCCGGGTGGACGGTGTCCTCGCTCATGGGTCCACCCTGCGACGGCCGTCCGGGCCCCGCCACCCGAGGGCCGCGGGACCCCGGCGACGGCGCCTCGCGGCTGCCGGGTGCGTCAGCCGCCCACGACCCCGCACGCGATGCGGTCGCCGGAGTCACCGGTCTTGAGCGTGTCGGCGTCCGGGCCGTTCGGCGCGTAGCGCTCGGGGATGTTGGCGAAGTTGTCCGGGCCGGCGTGCACCATGACCGCGGTGCCGTCGTCGTCCATCAGGTCCTCCAGCGTCACGGCGTCCGTGCTCGCGGTCAGGCGGCCGGAGCCCGTGGAGTCGACGAGCAGGGACGGCAGGTCGCCCTGGTGCGCGCCGTGGTCCGCCATGTCGGCTCCGAGGTGACCGCCGGCGGACAGGAAGTCGCCGACCTTCGCCGGGTCCGTGGGGTCCGGGCTGTCCGGCTCGCAGACGCCGATGGCATGCAGGTGGAAGCCGTGGAACCCGGGCGGCAGGTCGCCGGCCGCGACCTCGACCTCGAGCGCGCCGTCGTCGTCCTTCAGCCACACCGTGCCGACCTGGTTGTTGTCCGCATCGAGCAGCGTGACCTCGGTGCCGTCGTCGCCCTCGTCGCCCATCGGGGGCGTCGTCGCCTCCTGCTGGTTGATGACCGGGTCGTTCTGCTCCTGGCCGGACGCGGTGCAGGCGGTGACGGCTGCTGCTGCGGTGACGGCGACGATCGTCGCCCTGAGAGTGCGTCGCATGGTGCCCCCTCGATGTCGGTCCTCGGACCTTCTCCACGGTACGAAAACCCCGGGGAGAGCGCCCGGCGAGCGCACGACCGTCCCGTGCGTCAGCGGAAGTGCCCCGCGACTGAGCCACCCTCACAGCTTCTCCATCATCTATCCCCTCTAGATTGTTGCGTTCTAGGGGGGATAGATTCGCGCTCGTGAAGCGGGTGACGTCATCAAGAGGATCCAGCGCGAGGCCCGTCGCCAAGGCCTCCCGTTCGAGGTCGTCGAGCTGAGCCGTCACACAGGCATCGTCGTCGACGGGTTCCGGTCCACGCTCGGCCGGCACAACGAGGTTCCGGACGGCACCGCCCGCGCGTTCTGGAAGCAGTTCGAAGGGGTCCTCGCCGAAGGGGTGGTGGCGATGAAGATCATCGCGACGGCAGTCCGGGAGGACCGGCACTGGCTCGTCCGCAACGACACGTACCCGTCGGCGTTCACGACCGTGACGCGGCTCGCGGACGCCGCGGAGGCACACCGGGAGGCCGTCGCGTTCGTCGCCGGAGTGCCTGCGGCAGAGATCGAGGTCGAGGTCGAACCGGTCGTCGACGAGAGGCTCGCCGACCTGATCGCGGAGGCGCGGGCCGCGACGCGCGACGCGGAGCGCGCGCAGCGTGTCGCAGCGACCCTGTCGCGGCAGGCGGTCGCACGTCTGCGCGCAGCCGGACTGACCGGCGTCGACACAGCCGCCGTGCTCGGCGTGAGCCCTCAGCGCGTGTCGCAGCTGGGGAAGACCGCATGAGCGCCGAACCACGACCTGCTCACCGGCGTCGCACGTCGGCTCGAGTGCTCGACCGGGGATCCGTGCGCCGCTAGGCTCGTCGCAGATGTCCACCCTCGACCCCGCCCGGCTCATCGCCTGGGACCGTGAGCTGCGTGCGGTGCATGCGCGCCTGCGGGACAGCCTGCAGGTCGCGCGCGAAGCGGTCGACGACGAGGCGGACGGTCCGGCGGACGCCGCGTCCCCGTCGCGCGAGCTCCTGCTGTTCTGCACCGGGTTCTGCGCGGCGCTCGACGGCCACCACCAGGGTGAGGACGACGTCGTCTTCCCCGGCCTCCTCGCGTCGGCGCCGGGGCTGCGGGACGTCGTGAGCCAGCTGGTCCGCGACCACGCGATGCTGTCGCACCTGCTGGGCGAGCTGCAGCGCGTCGTCGCGACCGGGCACGCTGCGGGCGGCCACGACACCGCCGCGCTGCACCGGCACCTCGACGGCATCGAGGCCGTCATGGAGACGCACTTCCGGTACGAGGAGAAGCGGCTGCTGCCGGCGCTGACGGACCTCGTGCTCGACGCGACGCCACGCGCGGCGCTCGGCCCGTTGGCGTCGGACGTCAGCGGTCTCTCGACCTGACGCACGGTGCCGTCTGCGGCCGGCACGAGCGCACGGCGAGGTGCTCGCGGGCGCCTGTCGGTGGGCGCCGGTAGGTTCCCCGCCATGGAGACCGCACCCTCGAACCCGGCCGCGACGTTCCTCGACCTCGTGGCGCCGCTCACCGCCGTGAGCGACCGCCTCCCCGCCGCGGCGTGGGACCAGCCGTCGGCGTGCGAGGGCTGGACGGCGCGCGACGTCCTGCGCCACGTCGTCGACTCGCAGCGCGGGTTCCTCGGCGCGCAGGGCATCGAGCTCCCGGACGTGGACCTGCGCACCGACCCGGCGGCGGGGTGGCGGGCGCACGCCGCGGCCCTGCACCGAGTCCTCGACGACCCGACCGTGGCGGGACGCGAGTACGACAGCCTCTTCGGCCGCACGACGGTGGGCGAGACGCTCCTCGGCTTCTTCGGACTCGACCTCGTCGTCCACCGCTGGGACCTCGCGAGCGCAGCGGGGATCGACGAGCGGCTCAGCGACGACGAGCTGACGTTCGTCGAGGGCCGGGCCGACAGCCTCGGCGACGCGCTGTACTCCGAGGGCGTGTGCCGGGCCGGCGTCGAGCCGCCGGCGGACGCGGACCGTCAGGCACGTCTGCTCGCACGGCTGGGGCGTCGGACCGCAGGCTGAGGCACCGGCGCGCGGGGGGACCACCATGCCGTCACCTGCCAACGGGGTCCCGATCGGCCCGGACGTCGTCACCGCGCTGCTCACCGAGCAGCACCCCGACCTGGCGCACCTGCCGCTGGGCCGGCGGTACGAGGGCTGGGACATGGCGATGTACCGGCTGGGCGACGACCTGGCCGTACGGCTGCCGCGACGCGCGGCGTCCGTCGGGTCCATGACCACCGAGCTGCGGTGGGTGCGGGAGCTGGGGGCGGCGTGGACGTTCCCGACGCAGCAGGTGGTGCGGGCCGGTGAGCCCGGAGCCGCGTACCCGTGGCCGTGGGCCGTCGTGACCTGGTTGCCGGGCGTGACGGCCGCCGAGGTGCCGCTGGACGCCTCCTCCGGCCCGGACCTGGGGCGCGCGCTCGCGCAGGTCCACGTGCCGGCCGCGCCTGACGCGCCGTACAACGACGAGCAGTCGATCCCGCTGTCCGCGCGCGTCCACGTGGTGCTGCGCTCCCTCGCGCACGTCGAGGAGCAGGCACCGGCCCGGGGCGTGCGCCTGGACCGCGAGCGCGCCGAGCGCCTGTGGGCCGACGCGCTCGCCGCGCCCGTCGACGTGCCGCGCACGTGGATCCACGCGGACCTGCACCCGCACAACCTGCTGAGCGCCGAGGGTCGGTTCGCCGGCGTCCTCGACTGGGCGGACATCGCTGAGGGCGACCCCGCGACGGACCTGGGTTTCCTGTGGCTGGCGCTGCCCGCGGCCGGCGTACGGGCGGCGTTCGACGCGTACCGCTCTGCGGCACCCGGTGGCCTGTCGGACGCGACGGCGACCCGCGCGCACGGCACGGGCCTCGCGATGGCCGCGGGGTGAGTCCAGTGGGACGAGCCGACGACCCGCGAGATCGGCTGGCGCGCCCTGACAGAGCTGGGCGTCCTCCACCCCCTCTGACAATGAAACCGGACCGCCCTCCCACCACCTGGGTCACTGGATCGCCCTCTCACCCCCGGGGCTCCCCAGGGCTGACTGGATTGCACTCTCACCACCAAGGGGCTCCCAGGGGTGACTGGATTGCACTCTCACCACGGAGGGAACTCGCCATGGCCGGCCCTCCCCCAGGGCGCGAGAGAGCAATCCAGTCACCCCCGGCCTCCCTTTGGGCGCGAGAGAACAATCCAGTCACCCCCGGCCTCCCTTTGGGCGCGAGAGAGCAATCCAGTCACCCCCCGCCCTCCCTTTGGGCGCGAGAGAACAATCCAGTCACCCATCACCCCCGAGAGCGGCCGGTACGGACGGCAAAGGACTCGAACCGGGCCAGGCCGTGGTGCCAGCATCGAGCCGTGACCACCGACGACTGCGTCTTCTGCGGGATCGTCGAGCGCCGGCTCGACGCCTCCGTCGTGCACGAGTCCGCGAACGTCCTGGCGATCATGGACATCGATCCGGTGACGCCGGGACACGTCCTCGTCCTGCCGCGGGCGCACCTGCCCGAGCTGGCGGACCTCGACGACGACCTGGCCGCCGAGGTGTTCGCCGTCGCCCGGTCGGTCGCCGCGGCGCTGCGACGCTCGCCGCTGCGGTCCGAGGGCGTGAACCTGTTCTACGCCGACGGCGAGGCCGCGTTCCAGGAGGTCTTCCACTCCCACCTGCACGTGTTCCCGCGGTTCGCGGACGACGGCTTCACCATCGGCGCGCGGTGGGGCTCGAACCCCTCGCGCGCGGAGCTCGACGCGAACGCCGCGACCCTGCGTGCCGAGCTCCGGCCGCCCGGCCCGGCCGAAGCGTGACCTGCCCGCAACACGCCTGACACAACTGCCTCGTAGCGTCACCGCACCGCACCCGTGGACACGGCGGGCGTCCCGCGCGACGCTGGGTCCACCCGGCTCACGAGGCCGCGCGATTCGCCGCACCGACAGGCGCACGGCAGGACGGACGCACGCGAGGAGGCCGGGATGTTCGACCACGTCGACCCCTTCATCGGCACCGCCGCGACCGATCTGCCCGCGCCCAGCGGCCTGGCAGCCACGTGGTGGTCGCCCAAGCCGCAGGTCGGCAACACGCACCCGGGAGCGACGTACCCGTTCGGCATGGTGTCGGCGTGCGCGTACTCGGCGGCGTACCCCACGGGGTACGGGCGGTACGACCTGTCGACCGAGGGCCTGCCGCCCGTGCTGCACGACCGGCTCGTGGCCAGCGGGTTCACGCACTTCCAGCAGTCGGGCACGGGCGCGATCCGCAAGTACTACAACTACTTCCGCGTCACGCCCATGCTCTCGCCGCTCGACGACCTGGGCCGCACCTGGGAGATCGTCGAGGAGGAGGCACAACCCGGGTACTACGCGGCGACGCTGGAGTCCGGCATCCGCGCCGAGATCACCGTCGGGCCCAAGTCCGCGGTCCACCGGTACACGTTCCCCGCCCACCACGACGCGCGGCTCGTCATCGACTTCTCCCTCGGCGGACTCGACATCCCGTACGGCCGGACCATCCCCTTGCGCGCGCACCTCGGCTCGGTGAGCCCCGGGTGCGCCGAGGGGGAGATCGTCGTCGAGGGCGCGCCGCTGGCCGTGCGCGTCGAGTGCGACGCGCAGCACTGGCGGCAGCTGCTCTGGTACGACCGGCGCCTGATGCCCGGCGGCACGCGCCTCGACTTCGACCGCATCCGGCCCACCACCCTGCGGCCGTTCGGCCTCATGTGGGCGGGGCCGACCGAGCCGGGACAGGTCGTCGAGCTGCGGTTCGGGTTCTCGCTGCGGGGCGTCGAGCAGGCCGCGCACACGCTGGACCGCGAGTGCGGGCCCGACCCGCGGCGGTCCTTCGAGCGGCGACGCGCCACGACGCAGGCCGTGTGGCGCGAGCACCTCGGCAAGGTGCAGGTCGACACGCCGTCGTCGGACAAGGCGACGGTCATGGGCACCGCCCTCTACCACTCGCTGATCAAGCCGTGCCTCGCCCCCGACGAGTCCCCGTTCTGGCCGACCCCCGGCCCGTTCGCGTTCGACCTGTCGACCATGTGGGACATCTACCGCACGCACCTGCCGCTGATGACGACCCTCTTCCCCGACAAGGCGGTCGAGCTGGCGAACGCCCTGCTGCAGATCGCCGAGGAGGAGGGCAACCTGCCCATCGGCTACCGCATGGCTCGCGGTGCCGACCGCTTCAGCCGTCAGGGGTCGGCCCTCGCCCACACGTTCCTCGCGGACCTGTGCGCGCTGGGCCTGCCGGGGGTCGACTGGGACTGGGCGCTCGTGCACATGACCGACGACCTGCGCCGCACGTACGGCGAGGAGTTCCTGCTGCACGGGCGTACCCACCCCATCAGCCACACGCTCGACCTGGCCTTCGGGTACTGGTGCTCGGCGATCGTCGCCGGGAGGGTCGGGGACCTGACGCTCGTCGACCAGTTCGGCCCGCTGGCCGCCCGCTGGACCAACGCGTACGACCCGGCGACGGGCCTGCTCGTCGACTCGACGTACTACGAGGGCGGCCGCTGGAACTACTCGTTCCGGTTGATGCACGACATGGCGTCACGCATCGCGCTGGCCGGCGGCGACGACGCGTTCACGACGATGCTCGACCGGTTCTTCGGCTTCGGCGCCGACCCCGTCAAGCAGCCGGGTCTGCACCCCGACGTCGGGGAGATGGCCGCCGGCTACGCCCTCAACCGGTTCGAGGGTCTCAACAACGAGCCGGACATGGAGGCGCCCTGGGCGTACATGTACTCGGGTCGCCCCGACCGCACGGCGCAGGTGGTGCACGACGTCGTGCAGCAGCAGTTCGGGACGGGCCGCGGTGGTCTGCCCGGCAACGACGACTCCGGCGGGCTGTCGTCGTGGTACGTGTGGGCGAGCCTGGGGCTCTTCCCCGTCGCAGGGCAGAACCTGTTCCTGCTCAACGCGCCCGCGTGGCGCGAGGCACGCGTCGACGTGGGCGGCCGGCCGCTCACGGTGGAGACGACCGGCTTCACCGAGCCCGAGCCCGGCGGGCCGGCCCAGCACGTGCAGTCGGTCCACCTGGACGGCGTCCCGCTCGACCGCCCGTTCCTCACGGGCGGCGAGCTGCACACCGGCGGCCGGCTGCTCATCGGTCTCGGCCCGGAGCCGTCCGGGTGGGGAACCCAGCACCGACCACCCAGCGCGCCCGCGCCGCACGTCGACGTCCCGCTCCCCCGCCTGTCCAGACCCTGACGTGACTGGATTGCACTCTCACGCCAGGGAGGGGGGCCTCCCCCGCCACCCCCGGGCGTGAGAGAGCAATCCAGTCACCCCCTCTCCCCCGTGAGAGAGCAATCCAGTCACCCCCTCTCCCCCGTGAGAGAGCAATCCAGTCACCCCCTCTCCCCGTGAGAGTGCAATCCAGCACACCCGCACCCGCCTATCCCGTGACAGGGCGCCCCCGCCCGACCCGACCGAGAGGACGACGCCGTGGACACCACCGCCGCCCGCCCCGACCGCCGTCTCGTCATCGTCGTGCGCGCCGACCCCGTCATCTGCGGTCACTCCGGTGAGGCACGCAACCTCGCCGAGGCCGCGCTGCAGCGGGGCTTCGACGAGGTCCGCATCGTCACCTGGCCGATCGAGCGCCTGCAGGAGGCCGGTCTGCCGCTCAAGCCGCTGGACGGCGTCATGCCGTACTCCCCGGGGATCGTCGTCGAGCGCCCCGAGCCCGTCGGCGACTACAAGGTCCCCGACGGCCGGTTCCTCGCCGGCCTGACGGGCCGGCTCGTCGAGCTGTTCACCGACGGCGTCCCCACGGTCGCGATGTCGCTGTACCTCTCGCCGCACGCCACCGCCGTGGCGGACGCGGTGGCGGTCGCGCGCCGCACGGGCCTGCCCGTGGACGTGGTCACGGTGGCGGAGGCCGTCGGCTCCGACGTCACCAACGTCGTGCGCGCGTGCGTGCAGGAGGACCGGTTCGGTGCCGCGGCGCACGTGCTCGCGCAGTACCTGTCGCACGACGTGGTCCTCGCGGTGTCGCAGTACACCCGGGACCTGGTGATCACCGAGGCCGCGGCCATCGACGCCCGCCACGGCACGCGGTTCGCCGAGCAGTGCCGCGAGCGCGTCGCCGTCTCCTACCCCGCGATCGACGTCGGCACGTACCTCGCGCGGGACGAGGACGAGACCGACCGGGTGCTCGCCAACCGCAGCCTGACGCGTGACGGATACGTGCTGTTCCTGTCGCGGCTCGCGCACGCCAAGGGCGTCGACGACCTCATCGACGGGTACGTGCGCTCGGGCGCACCGGCAGCCGGGCGCCGTCTCGTCGTCGCGGGCAACGGGCCGCAGGCCGCGGAGCTGCACGCGCACGCCGCCCGCACGCCCGTGGCGGACCTCATCACGTTCCTCGACGACGTCCCCGACGACGAGAAGGGCCACCTCATGGCCGGCTGCACCGCGTTCGTGCTGCCGTCCAAGCCGCGCCCGGAGTTCGTCGAGACCTTCGGCATCGCGCTGGTCGAGAAAATGCTGTCCGGCGGCGGGCCCGTCGTCACGACGGTCACCGGGGGCATCGGGGAGGCGGTCGGCGACACCGCCGTCATCGTCCCCGTCGACGCACCCGACGCCATCGCGGCCGCGCTCGACGACGTCCTCGCGATGGACCGCGCCGAGCGCGCCGCGTGGGCCGAGCGGGCACGGGAGTACGCGCTGCGCTTCGACCGCGGCGTGGTGCTCGACCGGATCCTCGACCGGGTCGCCGCGGTGAGGTGGGCGACCGTCCCGGCCTGAGGGGGCACGCCCCGGCGCGCGTGAGACAGGTGTGGAAAAGCCCAGCGCGTCACAGTCCGGACATGTCACGATTCCCGTGGTCCTGCGTGAGCGACGAGCCGGCCGGCTCGGCCCCGCGACCACCACCCCCGGAGGCCTGTCGTGCTGTTGCGTCGTGCTGTCGTCGTCCCGTCCCTCGTCGCGCTGCTGTGCGTCCTGCCCGCGTGCGGCTCCACGCCCGCGGACGTCGCGGCGAGCCCGTCCGCGACCGCCGCGGCGACCCCGACCCCCGACGGCGCCGCGACGTTCACCACGGACGACCTCGTGGCCGCCATCACCGACGCGTACAGCACCGCGGGCAGCTACGACTTCACGCTCGTCCTGGGCACGGACGGGGCGCTCGGCGAGGTCGCGGGCTCGATGCACCTGGGCGACGTCCCCGCGTACGACATGACCGTGACGATGATGGGCATGGAGATGCGGATGCGCGCCGTCGACGGCCAGGGGTACGTCAGCCTCGGCGAGCTGACGGGCGGCAAGTTCCTCGCTGTGGACCCGGCGGACACGTCGAACCCGTTCGCCGCGTCGTTCGCGAGCTCGATGGACCAGGCCGACCCGTCGATGGGCCTGAAGGAGCACCAGGCGGCGATCGTCAGCGTGACCGCCGTCGGCGAGCCGACGGACGTCGACGGCGTGCAGGCCCAGACGTACGAGGTGGTCGTCGACCCGCGGAAGATGCCCGAGCGGATGGCCGAGCTGGAGAGCAACCTGCCCCCCGGCCAGGAGCTGCCCGAGACGCTCACGTACACCTACCTGATCACCGCCGACGGCCTCGTCCCGGAGGTCTCGTACGAGATCCTCGGGATCGAGGGGCGGATGACCACGTCGAACTGGGGCGCCGCGGCGCCCGTGACGGCGCCCGGGGCCGACGAGATCACGACGCAGGAGGCGCTCGGCGGCTGAGCCGGCGACGGCGACGGGCCTGGCCGCCGTCCGGTGACTCGCGGGCCTGCCCGGCGACGCCCCGGGCGAGTGCGAGCACCACTTCACCAAGTCGCAACACCGCGGTGACCGCGAGGTCACGGGCGTCTCCGACAGTCATGGCAGTGCGTCGTCCGCGCGCGCGTCCCCGACGACGGATCGGAGCACCATGCGACAGCCGTCCGGCACAGCCCCCGTCCCCATGACCACCGGCCACCACCACACCCGGCCGTCCCCGCACGCCCACACCGTCCGCTGGCTGTACGACGTCATGCGCAGCGAGATGCGCGACAGCGCGTTCCCCGGCAACGTCCTGCCCCCGGAGGACGCGCTGGTGCGCCGGTACGGCGTGAGCCGCGGCGCCGTCCGCAAGGTCATCGACCTGCTCCGCGAGGAGGGCGTCGTCGAGCGCACGCGCGGCGCCGGCACGTTCATCGTGTCGCCGCGGACGCTGCCCCACGGGGTGGGGCCGTCGCGGGACGTCGCGCAGGACGTCAACGCGCGCGCGCCACGGGTCAGCATCTTCACGACGCACGCGGCGCTGCACGCGGCGCCCGCCTACGTGGCGGACAGGCTGCGGGTCGCGCCGGGCACGCCGGTCGTGCTGCTCGAGAGCACGACCTACCTCGACGGGTTCCCCCTGAGCGTGCGGTCGGCGTTCATGCCGTTCTGCCTCTTCGGGGTGCTGCTGGACGGGGACGTCGACCTCGACCGGTCGCCGTACCTCGTGATGCAGGAGGTGCTGGACGAGCACCCGGGCGACACGGATCTGCGGATCACGGCGTCGGCCGCGAGCCACGCGGTCGCCGATCTGCTCGGCATCCAGCCGGGCGCGCCGACGCTGGACACCGCGCGCGAGGTGTACTCGCGCTCGGGGGTCGTGCTGGAGCACAGCGTCGCGCACGCCCGCGCCGACCGGCTGAGCTTCTGCACGGTCATGGCCGCGCACGAGCCGATGGGCTGACGCGTCACCCCGTCCGCGTCTCGCCGACAGCCACGGCGCACACGACGACAGCGGCGAGGACGGCCGCGCAGAACCACAGCGCGCCCGCGACGTCGCCCGCGGAGATGAGCGCGCCCGCGACGACGGGCAGGATGGTGAAGCCGACGTCGCGGGACAGGCGCATCGCGGAGACCCCGACCTCGGGGACGGGCGACAGGTCGACCACGGCCGCGGGCATCACCGCCAGCAGGAGGCCGCCGGCGACGCCGAGCGGGAGCGCGGAGGCGCCGAGGATGACCAGGTCCTGCGCGACGTGGGCGCCGATGACGAGCAGCACGCCGAGCACGCCGCACACCGCACCCAGCGCGATGGGCGCCCGCCGCCCCCGCCGGTCGGACCACCGCCCGCCGACGCGCCCGGCGACGCACTCGACCGTGTAGACCCCGGTCAGCAGCATGCCGAGTGCTGCTCCCCCGTGCCCGAGGCCGCCGACGACGAGCGGGATCACCGCGAGTGACAGGGCGGCGCGCACGCCCTGGCCCGCGCCCGCGTTCGCCAGGACCAGCAGCGCGCGCCGCGTGCCCAGCCCGGGCAGCGCCGGCATGCTCAGGCGCGGCCGCCCCGACGCGGGCACCGCCGGCAGCGCGAGCCGGGCGCCGAGCGCGCACAGCAGCGCGAGGACGCCGCAGACCGCGAACGCGGCACGCGACCCCGTGACGCCGCCGGTGACGGCCACGACCGCGCCACCCGCGAGCGGCGCGAGGACCGCGCCGAGGGTCTGCGCGGACTGGAACTCCCCGAGCGCGCGCCCGACGCGGCCCGGCCCGGCCAGCAGCATCGCGAGGCGCGGCCCGGCGGCGGCGAACAGTGCCAGCCCGACGCCCTGCACGAGCCGGGACACCTCCATGAGCAGGAACGTCGGCGCGAGCGCGGACGCGAACGACCCCGCGGCCCAGACGAGCATGCCGACGACGATCGCACCGCGCGGCGCCAGGTACGGCAGAGCCCGCGTCCCGAACACGTCGAGGACGAGCACGACGGCCGTCAGCGACGCTACCGAGACGCCCGCCATGAACGGGGACGCGCCGAGCTGCACGGCGAGCACCGCGGTGATCGGCGCCGTGAAGCCCAGCGCGAGGCCGGAGCCGGAGATGACCGCGTAGAACCCGGCCGTCGTGCGGCGACGCCCGCCGCGGGGGCCCCGCGGCGGGCGTGGGTCCGCCCACGCCCGCGCGGGGCCCTGGCCGCGTCGCGCCCGCGTCGTGCTGACCGCGAGCGCCGCCATCAGTCGGGCAGGGTGGCCAGGTGCCAGGCCGTGACCCGCTGGTAGGCGTCCCCGACCCGCAGCACCGTGGCCTCGTCGAACGGGCGGCCGACGACCTGCACGGACATCGGCAGGCCGCCGAGGAAGCCCATCGGCGCGGCGAGCGCGGGGTTGCCGACGGCGTTCCAGTACCCGGTGTGCGTGGAGCGGAAGTTCCAGCGGCCGCCGGCGAGCTCGTCGATCCGCGGGGCGGGTGTGCTGGTGGTGGGCGTGACGACCACGTCGACGTCGCGGAACAGGTCCGCCACGAGGCCCCGGACGTGCTGGCGCAGCCGCTGCGCCTGCACGTAGTCGGCGCCGGTGACGAACGCGCCGGAGGCGACGCCCTGGCGGGTGGAGTCGAAGTAGTCGGACCACCGCGCCCGCAGGTCCGGCAGGTGGTACGCCAACGCCTCCGAGCGCGAGGTGATCCGCATGGCGGCCATCACCTCGTCCCACAGCGGCAGCTCGATCGGCACGAGCGTGGCACCGAGCTCCTCCAGCGCCGCGAGGGCGTCCTGCAGCAGCCGGTCCACCTCGGGGTCGCGGTCCGGCATCACCCGGTGGAGCGTGTCGACGCCGATCCGCAGGCCCGTGAGGTCGCCGGTCAGCGCGGCGGTGTAGGGGCTCACGGGCGCGGTCGCGCTGGTGAGGTCGCTCGGGTCGTGGCCCGCGAGCGCCTCCAGCATGAGCGCGCAGTCGGCCGCGGAGCGGGCCATGGGCCCGATGTGGTCGAGCGAGTACCCCAGGGGGATGCACCCGGACTTCGGCACCCGCCCGTAGGTGGCCTTGAGCCCGCTGATCCCGCAGTACGCGGCGGGCAGCCGGATGGACCCTCCGGTGTCGGTGCCGAGCCCGCCGAGGAAGGCGCCGACGACGACCCCGTTGCCCGTGCCGGAGGACGAGCCGCCGGTCCAGTGGTCGGCGTGCCACGGGTTGCGGGGCACCGGCAGGGGCTTGGTGAGGTCCGGCACCCCGGTCGCGAACTCCATGGTCGTGGTCTTGCCGGTCATGATGCCGCCGGCGGCGCGCAACCGCTGCACGACCACGGCGTCGGTCCCAGCCTGCCAGGTGGTGTCGTGCACGAGGGACTGGCCGGTGGTCGGGCCCTCGGTGGTGACGATGATGTCCTTGATGCCGAGCGGGACGCCGAGCATCGGCGGGACGGGCGCGCCGGACGCCCGCAGGTCGTCGGCGGCGGCCGCGGCGGCCCGCGCCTGGTCGTCGAAGCGCGACATGTAGACGCCGAGCGCCGTGTCGTGCCGGTCGGCGGCGGCGATCGCGCTCTCGACGAGCTCGCCGGCCGTCAGGTCGCCGTCGCGGACGGCCGCGGCGGCCTCGGTGAGGGTGGCGGGGGCGGCGGTGGCCGTCCCGGCTGCTGCTGCTGCGGTGGCGGTCATGCGGGCGCCTCCTGCGGGCTGGGGACGGACGGGACGGACGGGACTGCCGGCTCGGACGGGTGCACGGCCCACACGAGGCCGGGCTCGACGTACCGGGTGGCGAGCACGGCATGGAGCAGCGCGGCGTGCTCCTCGGTCTCGGCGCGCAGCTCCTCGAGCCGGGCGAGCTCGTCCGGCGCGGGCGCGAGGCCGAGCCGTGCGAGCAGCACCGCGGCGGACGGCGCGTCGGTGGCGCCCGTGGCGGCGCTCATGCCGCGACCAGCTCGCCGACGCGGGGCGCCTGCAGGTGGTGGTCGGTGACGCGCTGCAGCGCGTCGGCGACCTTGAGCACGGTGGCCTCGGCGAACGGCTTGCCGACGACCTGCAGCGACAGGGGCAGACCCGTCGAGGAGAACCCGGCCGGGACGGCCACGGCGGGCAGGCCCGTGAGGTTCCACTGGCCGGTGTAGGCGGGCTGGCGCAGCCGCTGGCTGACGTCCATCTCGGCGGCGACCTGGGCGGGGGTGGGCGCGGTGGGCGTGATGAGGACGTCGTGGTCCTCGAGCAGCCGGGCGACGTTGCGGGCGAAGTGCTGCCGGAACCGCGACGCCTGCGCGAGGTCCGCGGCCGACAGCAGCGCGCCGCGGGCGAGCGACGTGCGGGTGAACCGCCCGTAGTCCTCCCACCGGTGCACCAGGTCGTGGCGGTGGTAGGCGTACGCCTCGGCGACGAGGACGAGGTGGGTCGCGTCCTTCGCGGCGGCCGCGTCCGGCACGACGACGTCACGTGCCCGCGCCCCCATGCCGACGAGCAGGTCGACGCCCGCCAGGACGGCCGCGCGGACCTCCGGGTCGAGCAGGTCGTGGTCGAGGAAGTACTCGGTCGGCACGCCGATCCGCAGGCCGGCGACGTCGCCGTCGAGCGCCGCTGTGTACGCGTCGACGGGCGCGGTCGACGCGTTCGGGTCGCTCGGGTCGTGCCCGGCCATGACCTCGAGCATCGCGGCGCAGTCCCACGCGCTGCGGGCCATCGGCCCCACGGAGTCGAGGCTGTACCCCAGCGGCACGACGCCGCTCTTGGGCACGCGCCCGTAGGTGACCTTGAGGCCGGTGTGCCCGTTGACGGACGCGGGGCTGCGCACCGAGCCGCCGGTGTCGGTCCCCAGTCCCCCGAGCGCGAGGCCCGCCGCGACGGCGATGCCGGTGCCGGAGCTGGAGCCCGCGGGCGTGCGCGTGAGGTCCCACGGGTTGCGGGGGATACGGAAGCGCTTGGTGTCGTCCGGCAGCCCGAGGGCGAACTCGCTGGTCGTGGACTTGCCGACGAAGACCGCGCCGGCGTCGCGCAGCCGTGCGACGACGGGCGCGTCCGTGCCCGCGCCCCACTGGGGGTCGAGCACGTGGCTGTTGGCCGTGGTGGGGGCGCCCTTCATGGCGATGATGTCCTTGATCGCCAGGGGGATCCCCTGCAGGGGGCCGGTGTCCCGCCCGGCGGCCAGCGCGGCGTCGGCCGCGGCGGCCTGCTCCAGCGCCTGGTCGGCGGTGACCTCGACGTACGCGCCGAGCGCGTCGTTCTGGGCCGCGGTGCGGTCGAGGATCTCCTGGGTCAGGGCGACGGACGTCAGCGTGCCGTCGCGCAGCGCGGCGGCGGCGTCGTGGATGGTCAGGTTCGCGGGGATGGGCATGGTGGGTCCTCTCGCGTCAGGCGCCGGCGGGGGCCGGGTAGAAGGTGGCCGGGTCGAAGGTCGTGGCGGGCTCGAGGGTCGGCGCGTACGGGTAGAGCGCGTCGGCCTGCGAGCGCAGGGTCGGGTAGTCGGCGATGACCTGGTCCCGCTCGTGGGACAGCAGCGTGAGCTGCGCGGCGGCGAGCAGCGCGTCGACGATCGCGGTGGTGTCGCTGGTCATGTCGGTGTCTCTCCTCTGTTCGGCGTGGGCGGTGCTCGGGCGTGGGCGGTGCTCGGGCGCGACCCTCAGGACGCGGCGCGCACGGCGGGCGTCCCCAGCGGGACGGGAGAGCCCGGCGTGTACAGGTGGCAGGCGACGACGTGGTCGGGGCCGGTGGTGACGGCGGCGGGTCGTTCCTGCGCGCACACCTCGGCGGCGTGCGGGCAGCGGGTGCGGAACCGGCACCCGCTGGGCGGGTCGATGGGGCTGGGGATGTCCGCCTCGTGGGTCGGCGCAGGCTCGTCACGCCGCGACAGGCGGGGGTCGAGGTGCGGGACGGACCCGAGCAGGAGCTGGGTGTACGGGTGCAGCGGCTGCTCGTAGAGCGCCGCGGCGGGCGCCCGCTCGACGACCTGCCCCAGGTACATGACCACCACGTCGTCCGACACGTACTCGACGACGTTGAGGTCGTGGCTGATGAAGACGTACGTCAGCCCGTACTGCTCCTGCAGGTCGGTGAGCAGGTTGAGCACCTGCGCCTGGATCGACTTGTCGAGCGCCGAGACGGCCTCGTCGAGCACGATCAGCCGCGGGTGCACGGCCAGCGCACGGGCGATGTTGACGCGCTGCCGCTGCCCGCCGGAGAGCTGGTGCGGGTAGTGGCCGGCGTACGCGGCCGGCAGGCCGACGGCGGCGATCACGTCGGCGACGCGCTCGTCGACCTCGTCGGGCGACAGGCGGAGGACGCGCAGCGGGAACGCGATGGACTCCCCCACGGTGGCGCGCGGGTTGAGCGCGGACGCGGGGTCCTGGAACACCATCTGCATCTGCTGCAGCTCGCTGCGCGTCCGCCTGCCCTTGAGCTGCTTGTCGGCGAACAGCAGCTCGCCGTCCGTCTCCTGGTGCAGGCCGACGATGACGCGGCCGAGGGTGGACTTGCCGCAGCCGGACTCGCCGACGATGCCGAGGGTCGTGCCCTCGCGGACCTGGAGGTGCACGTCGTCGACGGCCGACAGGGTCGCGCGGCGGCCCTCGTGCCGGACGGGGAACTCCTTGGAGACCCCGAGGAGCTCGAGGAGCACGTCGGTCGGGGGGAGGTCGGCGACGGTCTGTGCGGGTGCGGAGGCGGTGCTCATGGGGGTCGTCCTTCCCGTCGTCAGATCCGGCTGTCCGAGGCCTCGCGCAGCGCGTCGCTGGCGAGGTTGAAGCACACGGAGGTGAGGAAGATGAACAGCCCGGGGATCAGCACGTTGACCATCGCGACGCTGATGGAGCCCCGCATGCTGTTGAGCATGTAGCCCCACTCGGGGGCCGGTGGCAGGGAGCCGAGGCCGAGGAAGCTCAGGCTCGCGGCGATGAGCATCGAGACGCCCACGAGCGACGAGGCGTAGACCACGACGTCGTTGAGGACGTTGGGCAGCACCTGCTGCGTCGCGATGCGCGCGGGCCTGGCGCCGGTGAGGCGGGCCGCCTCGACGTACTCGGTGGTGACGACGCGGCGCGTGGCGCTCTCGGCGACGCGTGCGACGGGCGGCACCGACACGACGGCCGTGGAGATGAGCGCGTTCGACAGGCCGGGGCCGAGCGACGCGGAGATCGCGATGGCCAGCAGGACCGCAGGGAACGCGTACAGCATGTCCATGCCGCGCATGAGGACGGTCTGCACCCAGCCGCCGGCCATCGCGGCGGTCAGACCGATCGCGGTGCCGATGACGGTGGCCGCGATGGTCGGCACGAACGCCGCCAGCAGGGTGAGGCGCCCGCCGTGCAGGATGCGGGAGAGCAGGTCGCGGCCCTGCTCGTCGGTCCCCAGCAGGTGGCCCGGGCTGAACGGCGGCGCGAGGCGGTCCTGAGCGACGCCGGACAGCGGGTCGTACGGGGTGAGCAGCGGCGCGAGGACGGACGCCACCACGAGCAGGAGCAGGACGCCGGCGGCGGCCACGCCGGTGCGGTTCTCGAGGAACCGCCGCCCGGTCGCGGACCAGAACGACTGCGACTGCGCGCTCTGCTCGGCGGCGAGCCACCGGTCGCGCAGCTCGGCGGCGGCGGCGACGTCCCGCGGGTCGCGGGGCTGGTGGAAGCTGGTGGGGAGCCGGCTGGCGGCCGGCGCGGCGGTCTGGCTCATGTCATCGCTCCTCGGACGCGGGGGTCCATCGCCGCCTGGACGATGTCGACCACGAGGTTGATCAGGACGAACACGACGGCGATCAGGAGCGTCGCCCCCTGGATGACCACGAGGTCGCGGGCGGAGATCGCCTGGAACACGAGGGTTCCCATGCCGGGCCAGCGGAAGATCGTCTCGACGATCACCGCGCCGCCGAGCAGGACGCCGAGCTGCACGCCCGACGTCGTCAGGACCGGCGGCAGGGCGTTGCGCAGCACGTGCCGGCGGACCTCCCACTCCGTCAGACCCTTGGCGCGCAGGGTCTCGACGAAGTCGGCGCTCATCGTGTCGACGATGCTGGCGCGGGTGACCCGCGCGGTGATCGCCGTGGTGACCATCCCGCCGGTGAGGACCGGCAGCGCGAGGGTCGCCAGCAGCGGGCCGGGCCCTTGGTCGAGCACCGCGCCGCCCGCGGGCAGCAGCCGCAGCTCCCCGGCCAGCCACGCGAGCAGCACGATCGCGAGGAAGAACGACGGGACGCTGAGGCCCGCGAGGCTGATGACCGAGACGACGCGGTCCACGAGCGAGCCGCGCCGGGTGCCGGCGAGGTAGCCGAGGGCGAGCCCGCCGAGCACCCCGACGGCGGCGGACACCAGCGCGAGGACCATGGTGTTGCCCATCGAGTCGACGAGGAGCTGCGTGACGGGCCGCTGCCGCATGTCCGAGTAGCCCATGTCACCGGTCAGCACGCCGCCGAGCCAGGTCAGGTAGCGCACCGGCAGCGGGTCGCCGTAGCCGGTCTCGTCGAGGACCTGCTGCTTCTCCGCCTCGCTCATCTGGTCGTTGAGCAGGGCGGCCGCGGGGTTGCCGGGCAGGACCGACATCAGGACGAAGCAGATGACGGACACGCCGAGCAGGATCGGGATGGTGTACAGGACGCGCTTGACGACGAGTCGGATCACTGGTCGCTCCCCACCGTGTACGTGGTGAAGTCCAGCCACCACGACTGGACCTTCTGGTAGCCGTGGACGTCCGGGGCCAGGACGCGGAGGTTCAGGTCGTGGACCCAGAACAGGAAGTAGGCCTCGTCGATCGCGACGTCCATGGCCTGCTGGATCGACGCGTGCTGCTGGTCCGCGCCGGGTGTCGCCATCGCGGTGTTCAGCGCGTCGTCGATGCGCTCGTCGCACAGCCCGACGGCGTTGGGCACCTCGGGCCCGCGGAAGCAGAAGAACGTCGAGGCGTACCCGGGGGGCATCATCCCGGCGGCCGGTGAGGCCCAGAGGATGTCGATGTGCGACCACTGGGGCGCCTGCAGCCCATCGATGCCGATGGTGATGATCGTGTTCCACTCCAGCGGCAGGAGCTTGAGCTCGACGCCCACGGCCCGGAAGTCCATCTGGAGCTTCTGCATCATCGGGTCCGGGTACATGTTCCCGGACCCGCCAGCCGGGTAGGCCATGGTCAGGCTGAGCTCGCCCGGCTCGTAGCCGGCCTCCGCGAGCAGCCTGCGCGCGAGGTCCGGGTCGTAGGAGTACCCGGGGTTGTCGGCGACGTGGTGCGGGTGCCCGTCGTACACGTACTGGGTCGCGGGGATGCCGGACCCGTTGACGAGCGCGGCGGTGCCCTCGCGGTCGATCGCATAGTTCAGCGCCTTGCGCAGCGTCGGGTTCTCCTTGAACGGCGCCCGCCACAGGTTGAACCGCGGCATGATCCCGTGCGGGTACTCGGCGAGCTTCACCGCGTACCCCTCGGCCTCCAGCAGCTCGATCGCGTCGGGCGACGGGGCGTCGGCGAAGTTGACCTGCCCGGACTGCAGCATGGACAGGCGGGTGGCGGCCTCGGGCGCCGGGTACAGCTCGATCCGCTCGAGCTCGGCCGGCCCGCGCCAGTAGTCCTCGTTGCGGACCATCTCCATCACCTGGCCGTCGACGAGCCGGGTCATGCGGAACGGGCCGGTGCCGCTCGCGTGCTGCGGGTAGAGCTGGTTGCCCCACCGCTTGATCGCCGTCGGCGAGCCGATGTACAGGCCGGCGGCGTCCCACGGCACGTACGCGTACGGCTGGGTGGTCGTGACCTCCACCGTGAGGTCGTCGACCTTGCGCCACGACGCCCAGTACTTGGTGATGGTCGCGCTGCGCGCCGCCGTCGTGGGGTCGTACCACTGCGACTCCGGGTCCTTGACGCGGTCGAGCGCGAAGACCACCGCGTCGGCGTCGAAGGGTGTGCCGTCGTGGAACGTCACGCCGTCGCGCAGGTGGAAGGTCCAGACCTGGAGGCTCTCGTCGTGCTCCCACGACTCGGCCAGGGCGGGCTGCGGCGTGGGGAGCTCGTCCTCCTGGTCGAGGTTGAGGCGGGTCAGCCCGTCGTACAGGTTGTTGCCGACGAACCGGAAGCCCTCGTAGCCGTTGTCGGGGTAGGTGCCGGTCAGCGGGATGTTGCTCGACGTCATCGCGATCCGCAGGACGCCCGGGTCGCTCGGGGCGGGCCCGTCGAGGGCCGCGCCGTAGGCGCCGCCGGCGCAGCCGGAGGCGAGCAGGAGCACGGCGAGCGCGGCCGCGCCGCGGCGGGCGGGGTGGGGTCGGGCGGGGTGGGGACGGGTGCCGGGATCGGTGTGCATGCCCGCTCCTCAGGCCGCGTTCTCGGCGGGCGCGTGCTCGCAGCGGCTCCAGTGCCCGTCCCGCTGCTCGCGCACGGGCGGCTGGCCCTGCCAGCAGGCGACGGTCGCGTAGGAGCAGCGGGGCGCGAAGCTGCAGCCGGGGGCCAGGCGCTTGAGGCTGGGCGGCATGCCGGGGATCGCCAGGGGTCGGTGGTCCATACCCGCACGGACGTTGGCCTCGATGAGCCCCTCCGTGTAGGGGTGGGTGGGGCTGTTGAGCACCTGGTCGGCCGTGCCCACCTCGACGAAGCGCCCGGCGTACATGACCGCGACGTCGTCGGCGAGCTCGGCGGCGACACCGAGGTCGTGGGTGACGATGACGATGCCCATCCGGTGCTCGCGCTGCAGCTCGCGGAACAGCCGCATGACGCGCGCCTGCACGGTGACGTCGAGGGCGGTGGTCGGCTCGTCGGCGAGCAGCACCTGGGGGCTGCCGGCCAGGGCCATGGCGATGACGACGCGCTGGCGCATGCCGCCGGACATCTGCGTGGGGTACGCGGCCAGCCGCGACGCCGCCGAGGGCATCTGCACGAGCTCGAGCAGCTCGACGGCGCGGCGGCGGCGTTCGGCGCGGCCCAGGTGGGGCTGCGCGCGGGCGATCGTCTCCGTGAGCTGCTCGCCGATCGTGTACACCGGGTCGAGCGCCGTCAGCGGGTCCTGGAAGACCATGGACACGTCCCGGCCGCGCACGGCGCGCCGCTCGCGCGCCGACAGGGTCAGCAGGTCGCGGCCGCCCAGCAGGATCCGGCCGCCGACGCGGGCGCTGGGCGGGTTGATGCCGATGAGGGAGCGGAGCATGGCGCTCTTGCCCGACCCGGACTCGCCGATCACCGCGAGGGTCCGGCCCTCGTGCAGGTCGAAGGAGACCCCGCTGACCGCGCGCACGGGGCCGCTGCGGGTGGCGAACTCGGTCGTGAGGTCCTGGACCGTCATGACACTGGCCTCGGTGGGCCGCGTCACGGTGCGGCCGGGGGACGTCGTGTCCGTCGTGATGGTCATGCTGCCACCGCCTTCTGCTTCGGCCGTGCTGTTCTGGGGGAATTCCTTCCTGCGAGCAGGAAAGCGTTGTCGGAAGCGCTGGGTAACCGCTCGCGAGATATTTCTTGATCCACCACCATGAAACCTGGTGATTGTTGCGTCCGAAATGTTCTGAAGTTTCTTTCTGGTTACTCCGCGGTCGGCGTGGGGACATTTCCGTGAATCACGCCGGCGCGTCGGCGAGGACGGCGGCGCGGCGGGGCCGGGCGGCACGGGGCGCCGCCCGGGGCGGGCTCCGTCCGGGGCTCCGGCGCAGGCTCCCGCCGGCGCGCGTGCCACAGCGCCAGCGTCACGAGCACCGTGCCGAGCACGACCGTGACCCCCGTCGTCAGGACTGCCCTCATGGGCCCGACGTGGTCGCTCAGCAGCCCCAGCAGCGGGGAGCCGAGCGCTCCCCCACCGAGGAAGAACATCGTGTAGACCGCCACGACCCGCCCCCGCAGCGACGGCGGCGGAGTGAGCTGCACGGTCGTGTTGACCATGACGACCAGGTTCATGAAGCACGCGCCCACCAGGGCGAGGCAGATCCCGAGCGCGACGGGCGACGTGGTCGCGGAGACCAGCAGCAGCGAGCCCCCGAAGGCGAGCGCGACCCCGACCACCCGCCGCAGCCGCGGCATCCCCGACTGCGCGGACGCCACCAGCGCGCCCGCGAGCCCGCCGACCGCCAGCCCGGCGCAGAGCAGGCCGAACATCAGCGCTCCCCCGCCGTGCACCTGCGTCGCCACGATCGGCAGCAGCACCTGCAGGCTGTTCGCGCCGGTCGCGTTGCCCAACGCCACCAGCACCGTCAGGCCGATCAGCACGGGGCTGCCCGCCACGTACCGGAAGCCCGCCACCCACGAGGTGCGGCCCGGGGCGCGCCGCTCACGGTGCAGCGCGCCCCGGTCGATCCGCACGAGCGACGCGACGATCGCCACCGAGCACAACCCCGTCAGCAGGAACACCACCGAGGTGCCCCACAGCGTGATCAGCAGCGCCGAGGCGACGGGCCCGACCAGGCGGGCGACGTTGAACGACGCGCTGTTCAGGCCGACCGCGTTGACCACGTCCTGCGGCCCGACCAGCTCGGAGGAGAACGTCTGGCGCACGGGCGCGTCCAGCGCGGTCACCAGCCCCAGCAGCCCGGACAGGACGTACACCCACGCGAGCGTGAGGCTCCCGGTCAGGTCCAGCACCCCGAGCGAGATGCCGATCACGCCGATCGCGCCCTGCGAGATCGCCAGCAGCGTCGCCTTGTCGAAACGGTCGGCCAGCACCCCCGCCACGACGCTCAGGAGCATCGTCGGCGCGAACTGGAGGAACGTCACCAGCCCCAGCGCGGCGCCCGACCCGCCGCTCAGGTGCAGCACCACCCAGGCCTGCCCCGTGCGCATCGTCCAGATGCCGATGTTGCCCACCGCGCTGCCGCTGAAGTACCGGCGGTAGTTCGGCACGCCCAGAGACCGGAACATCCCGTCTCCCGCTCGCACGGGTGATCAGCCTCCGATCGCGACGTGCTCGGCGAACGGCACGGCCGCCGTGTACGCCTGGGCGACCCGCAGCAGCAGCGCGTCGTCGTGCATCCGCCCGACGAGCTGCATGCTCGCCGACAGGCCGTTGCGCTTCGCGGTGGGCACCGCCAGCGCGGGGTGGCCTGTGAAGTTGAAGGGCCGGGTGTTCTGCACCGCCCGGTACGTCGTCGCCCCCTGCAGCGCCATCGCGAGGCGGTCCTCGCGGGCCGGCTCCTCGTAGCGCGGCGCCTGCGTCGGCGTCGTCGGCATGACGAGCACGTCGACCGTGGCCAGGGCGTCGTCGTACGCCTGCACCATGAGCGGCCGCACGTTCTGCGACTTCGCGTACAGCCTCCCCGACCAGTAGCGCCGCGCGAACGTCCCGAGCACGTGCTGCATCACCGACCGGGGGTCGAGCTGGAGGCGGTGGTGCGCGTACGCCTCGGTGACGGCGGCGATCGTGTCGGCCGGGTAGTAGGTCTTGGCCCACGTGCCGTAGAAGAGGGTGTCGAGCACCGCGAGGCTGCCCTCGGCGGACAGCGCCTGCTGCGCGACCCCCGTGGCCAGGTGCGCCGGGACCGACACCTTCGTCACCGTCGCGCCGAGCCCGGCCAGGACCTCGACCGCCTCGTCGACGGCGTCGACCACGTCGGCGTCCGCGTCGAGGTAGCCCTCCTCGAGGATCCCGACGCGCAGCCCGGCGACGCCCTCGTCGAGGCCGGTCAGCGAGTCGTACGCGCGCGGCGTGCCCGGGCCCTGCCGCGGGTCGAGGCCGTCCTGGCCCGCGACCGCGTCGAGCGCGCGGGCGACGTCCTCGACGCTCATCGCCATCGGGCCCGTGAAGTCGATGCTCTGGTCGGAGCCGAACCCGATGCCGAAGTGCGAGACCAGCCCGAACGTCGGCTTGAGGCCCACGCACCCCGACCACGACGCCGGGATGCGGATGGAGCCGCCCTGGTCGCCGCCGAAGGAGATGTCGACCTCTCCGGTGACGACCGCGCCGGCCGACCCGCTCGACGAGCCGCCCGTGAGGTGGTCCGGCTGGTGGGGGTTGCGCGGCCGCCCGTAGTCGCCGACGCCGCCGCCGAACCCGTAGCCCCCGCCCAGGCCGTTCATCACGTTCTTGCCGACGACGGTCGCGCCCGCCTCCAGGGCGCGGGACACGATCGTCGCGTCGAAGCCCGGGACGTGGCCGTCGAGGACGAACGTGCCCAGGCTCATGGGGATCCCGGCGACCGCGACGTGGTCCTTGTAGGAGACGGTGCGCCCCTGCAGCAACCCCTCCGGCGCGCCCTCGACGTGGCAGCGCCACGTCCACGACCCCAGCGGGTCGTCCTCGCTCGACGGGCGGTGGCCCGGCTCGCGGGCGCCCGGGTAGCGGGGCGGGGCGACCTCCGGGGTGCGGGACTGCAGGAAGTCGTCGAGCTCGTGCAGCTGCTGGGCCAGCTGGGTGCGGAACACGGCGGCGTCCTGCGCGGAGAGCGGGAACCCGAGGGCTGCCGCGACCTCCTGGACGTCGTCGATGTCGGGTGCGCGGAACATCGTCATCACCTCTCTCGCTCGCATGGCGTTCGAGAGGGACGCTGACACGGGGGCGTTTCGTCCAGAGTCCTGCCGGATGCATCCCATGTTTCGCGGGTCATGGGATGGCCCGTGACACGCGTGACCTGCCACGACGCGACGAAGACGACCACGCAACGCGGGCCGAGCGCCGGACCGACGCGGGTCCGCGGGCGGCAGGAGGGGACGGCGGTGAGCGACCCGCGCCCGTCAGGAGGCGACGGCGGCGAGGACCTCGCGCTCCTCCTCGGGCGTCAGCCCTGCGCGCCGCGGGCGGTCGACGCCACGAGCGACCTCGTCCGCGAGCACGCGGGCGAGCGTCTCGGACAACGACCGCTCGCGCCCGCCGGCCGCCCGGTACGCCGACCCGTCGCGCCGCATCAGCGCGCCCGCCTCGGACGGGAGCCACAGCGGCAGCGAACGCGGCCCCGCCCAGTACTGCACCCCGTGCTCCAGCAGCGTCGCGTCGTCCACCGGCGTCAGCTCGCCGTCGCTCTCGGCGACCTCGCGCGCGAGCGCCAGGACGTCGCCCAGCGGGACGGACGTGCCGACCGCGTCCACGACCCCCGTGGCCCCGGCTCCCCCGGCCGCGACGAGCCAGGCCGCCAGGTCGTCCACGTCGACCACCTGCGCGTGGCGACCGGCCGGCGTCGGGACGAGGACGCGTCCGCCGCGGCGCAGGCGCGCCGGCCAGTACCCGAACCTGTCGGACGGGTCGCCGGGCCCGACGATCAGCCCGGGGCGCGCGAGCAGCAGCCGGTCCCCGACCCGCGCAGCCGTCGCCCGCTCCGCGGCGACCTTCGCGTCGGGGTACCGCGTCAGGTCCTCGGGCTCGACGACCTCGTCGGACTCGTCGCCGGGCACGTCGGCACGGGCGTAGACCGACACGGACGACACGAGGGTCCAGTGGGCCGCCCGGTCGGCGAGGGCGTCGAGTGCCGACTCCACGAGGCCGAGGGCGTACGAGATCTCGACGACCTCGTCCCACTCCCCCGTCAGCGCGTCGAACGCGCCGGGGTCGCGCCGGTCGGCCCGCACCAGCCGGGCCCCGTCGGGGGCGTCGCCCGCGGCGCCGCGCGCCAGGCACGTGACCTCCGCGCCGTCGTCCAGCGCCGCACGCGCCACCGCCGCGCCCAGCCATCCCGTCCCCCCGAGCAGCAGCACACGTCGCATCGGGCCAGTCAACCGCGCCGGACGGCGCGCGGGGGCCGACGCGTCAGCGGCCGAGCGGTCAGCGCACGCGCGCGAGCGACTCCAGCGCGGCCACCGGGTCCGGGCCGGTCGGGAAGACCACGCACGTCGTGGCGCCCGCGGCCGCGCGGGCAGCCAGGCCCACGCGGACGTCGTCCGGCGTCCCGGCCAGCGCGAGCTCGCGGACCCACGCGTCGGGCAGCGCCGCGGCGAACTCCTCGGGCGACCCGCTACGGGCGCGCAGCTCCGCGAGGTCGGCCGCGAACGGCAGCGGCGCGACGTGCGGCGCCCAGTCGGGCTCGCCGATCCACGTCAGCCCCAGCCGGGCGACCGCGCACGCGCGGGCCTCGTCGTCGTCGACGCACGCGACGTCGTACGTCACGACGCGTGAGGGTCCCGTCGCGGCGACCTGCTCGACGGCCGCCCGCACGTACGCCGGGGCGCACGGCTCGGCGAGCACCACGCCCTCGGCGACCCGCCCGGCGACCGCGAGCGACCTCGGCCCGCGCACGCCCAGCAGCACGTCGGGCACGACGTCCGGGACGGACGACGGGTCGAGCGCGACCCCGTCGAGCACGACCGACGCACCGGGTGCGGTCGTCACCGTCTCGCCGCGCAGCAGCGCGCGCAGCGCGACCGTGTACTCCTCGAGGTACGTCAGCGGGCGCGCCGGCCACCTGCCGACCGACCGCATCCAGTCCGGCATGCCGTGCCCGACGCCGAACGTCACGCGGCCCGGGAACAGGCGCGCGAGCGTCGCGGCGTCCATCGCGGCGAACGCAACGTCCCGTGCGGCGGCGGGGACGATGCCGATGCCCACGTGGATGCGGTCGGTCGCCGCGAGGACGGCCGCCGCCTGAGCGGCGCCGCCGCGGAAGCCCAGGTCCTCGACCACCCACAGCTCGTCGAAGCCGAGGGCCTCGGCGCGGCGGGCGTGCTCCAGCACGCGGTCGGCGGGCAGGTCACGTGGCAGGAGCACCCCGAGGGACGGCGTCGTCATGGGGCCATCCTCGCCGATCAGCCGTCGCGGAACCGGTCAACGCCCCGGGCCCTCCGCCGCCTTCACCGCCAGCACCGGGCACCGCGCGTCGAGCAGGATGCGCTGCGCGGTCGACCCGAGCAGGAGCTTGCCGACGGGCGAGCGGTGCCGGATGCCGATGACGAGCAGGCTCGCGCCGACCTCGTCGGCGATCGCGACCAGCTCCTCAGCGATGTCCCGTGCGACGGCCTGACGGATCTGCGCCTCCACCCCCAGCGACTCCAGCAGCGCGTGCACCTCGCTGACGTCGGAGGAGGCGGCGAACCGGTGGTCGACGACGGCGGTGCCGGTCGTCGCGTTGACCACGAGCAGGTCCTCGCGGTGCGCGAGCGCCTCGCGGGCGCCCCGCAGGAGGGCCGCGTGGCCCCGGGCGTCGGGCGTCCAGCCCACGACGACGGTCATCGCCTCACCTCTTCCTCGAGCTCGTCGACCTCGTCCGCGAGCCGTTCCGGTCCCTGCCGGCCCGGGATCAGCCGCAGCACGAGCGGCCAGAGCAGCAGGGCCGCGATGACGACGTAGACGATCACCGCGACGGGCTCGCTCCACAGCGCGGACACGTCCCCGCGCGACAGCTGCAGCGCCTGGCCCAGCTGCTCCTCCAGGCGTGGCCCGAGGATCACCCCGACGATGAGCGGCAGCACCGGCAGGCCGAACCGCCGCATCGCGAAGCCGAGGACACCGAACAGCACGAGCAGCGCGACGTCGAACCACTGGAAGTTCACGCTGTACGCGCCGAGCACCGCGAAGAACAGGATGCCCGCGTACAGGTACGGCCGCGGGGTGCGCAGCAGCCGTGCCCACAGCGGTGCGAGGGGCAGGTTGATGACGAGCAGCAGCGTGTTGGCGACGAACAGGCTGGCCAGCAGCGTCCACACCAGCTCCGGCTCGGCCTCGAACAGCTGCGGGCCGGGCTGCAGCCCGTAGCCCTGCATGGCGGCGAGGATGACGGCAGCCGTCGCGGTGGTCGGCAGGCCGATGGCCAGCAGCGGCACGAGCGTGCCGGCGGCGGACGCGTTGTTCGCGGCCTCCGGCCCGGCGACACCCTCGATCGCGCCCTTGCCGAACTCGTCGCGGTGCTTGCCTGCGAGCCGCCGCTCGGTGACGTACGACAGGAACGTCGGCATCTCGGCACCACCGGCGGGCAGGGCGCCGAACGGGAAGCCGAACGCGGTGCCCCGCAGCCACGGCTTCCACGACCGCTGCCAGTCCGCGCGGTCCATCCACGGCCGCCCCACGGGGATGATCTCGAGCGGGCGGCGGCGCAGGTGGGCCGCGACCCACAGCGCCTCCCCGACGGCGAAGATCGCGACCGCGACGACGACGATGTCGATCCCGTCGGCCAGCAGCGGGTTCCCGAACGTGAGGCGCGGCTGCCCGGTCGCGGTGCCGACGAGCCCGATCGTCAGGCCCAGCGCCAGCGCGATGAACCCCCGCAGCCGCGAGCTGCCCAGCACCGTCGTCACCGCGATGAGCGCCAGCATCATGAGCGCGAAGTACGACGGCGCTCCCAGGACGACGACCCACTCGGCGACGGTCGGCGCGAGGGCGACCAGCAGGATCGTGCCGATCGTCCCGGCGACGAACGACCCGATCGCCGCGGTCGCGAGCGCCTGCGCCGCACGTCCCGCCTTGGCCATCTTGTTGCCCTCGAGCGCGGTGATGACCGACGACGACTCCCCCGGCGTGTTCAGCAGGATCGACGTCGTCGACCCGCCGTACATGCCGCCGTAGTAGATGCCGGCGAACAGGATGAGCGCCGCGCTCGGCTCGACGTTGTAGGTGACCGGCAGCAGCAGCGCGACGGTCATGGCCGGGCCGATGCCCGGCAGCACGCCCACCGCGGTGCCGAGCAGCACACCGACCACCGCGTACAGCAGGTTCTCCGGGGTGACGGCCAGGCTCAGGCCCGTGAGCAGGGCGTCCATCACGCTTCCCCGTCCATCACAGGATCCCGTCCAGCACGCCCGCCGGGATCGGGATCCCCAGCCCCACGTAGAACCCGTACCAGGACCCCACCGACATGACCGCCCCGATCAGCAGGTTGCGCACCCAGTGCCGGTTACCCAGGACCGTCGCGGCGCCGGCGAACAGCAGCGCCCCGACGATCGCCCACCCGAGCACGTCGAGCAGCGCGATGGTCGCGACGAGCACGCCCGCCAGCCCGGCCAACGTGCGCCAGTCCGTGCCCTGGTCGAGGTCGACGTCCTCCCCTGCCTCGCCCTCGGCACGGTCGCCGCGGGCCGTCGCGACCGCGAGCAGCACGGCGAGCACGACGAGCGCGGACCCGACGACGTACCCGAACGCGGCGGGCCGGACGACCTGGTCGGCGAACCCGGGCCCCATGCCCGCCGAGTCGACGACCGTCCACACCCCGACGACGGCGAGCACCGCGGCCAGCCCGTACTGCGCGCGGTCCACGGTCGGCGCCGGGGCGTCCTCACCGGGCGCCGTGGCGGCGCGGCCCGCGTCCTCGGCCGCGCTCACAGCAGGCCCAGGTCGTCGAGGGTGCTGGACACCCGCTCGTCCTGCTCCACGAGGAACTCCTCGAACTCGTCGCCCGTCACGAACGCGTCGACCCAGCCGTTGGTCTCCAGCGCGTCGCGCCACGCGTCGGTCCCGTGCATCTCCTCGAGCAGCGCGATGTGCGCGTCGCGGACCTCGTCGGGGATGCCGGGTGGTGCCAGCACTCCGCGCCAGTTGGTGAACACGAGGTCGATGCCGGACTCGACGAGCGTGGGCGCGTCGACGCCCGCGAGCCGCTCCTCGCCGGAGACGGCGAGCACACGCAGCGACCCGTCGGCGATCTGCCCCTCGAACTCCGCGAGCCCGGACGTACCGACGTCGATCTTGCTGCCGAGCAGCGCGGTGGTCAGCGGGCCACCGCCGTCGTAGGAGATGTAGTTGACGGCCGTCGGGTCGACCCCGACGGCTGCCGCGAGCTGCATGGGGAACAGGTGGTCCGGCCCGCCAGGGCTGGACCCACCGCCGACCCGCACGCTGCCGGGGTCCGCGAGCCACGCCGTGACCAGGTCCTCGACCGTCTCGAACGGCGAGTCGGCCGGGACCAGCAGCCCCTCCTGCTCCTCGACGAGCTGCGCGATGGGCGTCGCCCCGCTGACCCGCGCGTCGGACCCGTTGGTGTACGTCGCGCCCACCACGCCCAGGCCCATCGTCATGAGCAGGTCCTGCGCGCCGCGCTCGTTGACGAGCCGCTGCATGGCGACCGTTCCGCTCGCGCCCGTGACGTTGCTGACCTCGAACCGGCCGGTCAGGCCCGCGGTCTCCATGACGCGCGTGGCCGCCCGACCCGTCTGGTCGTACCCGCCGCCGGGCGCGTTGGGGATCATCATCCGCAGCCGCTGGTTCTCGGCGCCCTCGTCCCCGCGCGTGACGCCGCACCCGCCGAGCACCAGCACCGCGACCAGGACCGCCGCGAGCACCGCGACCCCGCGCCCGTCCCGCGCCGGCCGGTCCGTGACGCCCCCCATGCAGAACACCCCCTCGTGCCTGCGTCGATCCTCATCCCTGCGGGGCGGACCGGCACGTCGAGACGGTGGAGGTGCGGGGCTGTCCCGCATAGCGCTGCGGTGGTGGTCGCACGTGGGGCGTCGCTCCGCTCGGCTACTGCAACATCTACTGTCACATGCGTGTTGCAGTAGGTGTTGCAGTAGGGACCGAGGACGTCTCAGCAGCGACTGACGACTACGTCAGCCGCCCCGCCGCCCGCGGCACCGTGAACGTCCACCCGTCCGCCCGCAGGCGCGGGATCACACGCCGGACGGCCTCGACGGTCGCGCTGCGGTCGCCGCCACCGTCGTGCAGCAGGACGACCCCGCCGGGCTCGATGCCGCCGAGCCGCTCGACGAGCACGTCGGCGGGCGGCGCCGGGTCCCAGTCCTCGACGGCGAGCTGCCAGTCGAGCGTGCGCATGCCGAGCTCGGCGGCGACGACGATCGACTGCCCGTAGTGGCCGAACGGCGCACGGAAGAACGGGACGGGCGCGTCGGGGACGACCGCATGGATGGCGTCGAGCGTGCGCTGCAGGTCGGCGCGGACGGCGTCGGGCGGCAGCTCGCCGAGGTCGTCGTGGCGCCACGAGTGGTTGGCCAGCACGTGCCCGTCGTCGACGATGCGCCGCACGAGGTCCGGGTGCGCCTCGACCTGTACCCCGACCAGGCAGAACACCGCCGGCACCTGCTCGCGCGCCAGCAGGTCGAGCAGGGTCACCGTGTCCGGCGGGTTCGGCCCGTCGTCGAACGTCAGCGCCACGGTCGGCGCCGCGGGGTCGGTGGGCACGTACCGGATGACGTCGCCGAGGCCGGGAGAGTCCATGGCGTCATCCTTCCCCACAGCCCGACCCCCACGGCGCCCCCCGTGTCCGGCACGTGGGCACGTGCATCCGCGACCCCGGGCGGAGGGAAGCCACGCAGGCCCGTGAGCGACGTGAGCCCGGTCTCGCGACCGGCGCGTCCCGGAGATCGGGACGGATGAGGGTCAGGTCGTGAGGTCGCCGTCCGTCAGCACGACCCGCTCGCCGTCGTCGTCCGTCGCGCGGACCTCGAACGAGCCGTCGGCGACGTCGAAGGTCAGCGTCGCCCGGGCGTCGCCCGCCGCGCGCACGAACGTGCCGCGCGTCCCGTCGACGTCCCACGCGAAGTCGCCGCCGAACGCCGGGTGGGACGACCGCAGGCGCAGCCCGGCGAGCTGTCCGCGGACGGCGGGGTGGTCCAGCGCCGCCTCGATCTCGTCGGGCGTGTAGTGGTGCCGGTTGACGTCGCGCCCGACGCCCGTGGCGGCGAGCAGCGCCATGTCGTTGCAGCCCGCGAGCAGCCCGACGTAGTAGACCTGCGGGATCCCGGGGACGAACAGCTGCAGCAGCCGGGCCAGCACGTAGCGCCGGTCGTCGCGCGCCAGGGCGTCGTAGAACGTGCAGTTGACCTGGTAGAGGTCGAGGTTCGACGCGGCCGCACCGGTCGCCAGGCGCGACGTGCCGCCGGAGTTGTCGTGGATCCGCTCGACGAGCGCGTCGATCTTCTCCGGCGCCAGCAGACCCGGCTCGCCGGGACGCAGGTCGGAGGGGCCCACGTCGACGATCCCGATCCCGTCGTGCGTGTCGAGCACGGTGACCGCGTTGGCGGGCCGGATCGCCAGCCACCCGGCCAGCGGCCCCAGGTCACCCGCGGTCAGCGCGTGCAGCACCAGCGGCGGCAGCGCGAAGTCGTAGACCAGGTCGACCTTGCGGGCGATCTCGATCTGCTGGGTGTGGTGCCCGTGCACCTCGACGAGCACCTCGGCGCCCCGCGCCCGCGCCTGCTCGACGATGCGCTCGGTGTACTCGTCGGTCGCGGGCGTCATGAAGCAGTCGGTGCCGGCCTCCTTGCCGGTGTACCCGACGGCGTCCAGCCGCAGCATGGTGACCCCGCCGGACGTCAGGGCGTCGACCACCGAGGTCAGGTACTCCCACGCCTGCGGGGTGCGCAGGTCGATGTCGACCTGGTCGGGCGTGAACGTCGTCCACACCAGGCGCCGCCGCCCACCGAGCGTCATCACCGTGAACGGCAGGCCCGGGCGCGGGCGGTAGATCCGCGCGAGGTCGTCCTCGGACGCGCCGTCCGGGAAGACCGAGCCCATCGTGAGGAACATCGGGGCGTGCGGGGACGCGTCACCGTGCTCGCGCACGTCCCGGAACCGGGCGGACTGCGTCGACACGTGGTTGACGATGACGTCGGCCATGACGTCGCGCCCCTGCGACAGCGCCCGCACGTCCTGCCACGTGCCCAGGCGCGGGTCGACCTGCGTGTGGTCGCGCGGGTCGAAGCCCGCGTCGACGCCGTCGAACGGCGTGTAGAAGGGCAGCACGTGCACGCCGTCGAAGGCACCTGCGAGCGGCCCGTCGAGCAGCACCCGCAGGCCGGGAAGGTCCCCGGCGAGGCGGTCGGCGTAGGTGATCAGCTGGGGGCCACGGTGGGTCACGGTGAGGCTCCGTCGTCGGTGCGGTCGCGCGGGCCGGCAGGTGCCGGGCCGGAGGTGGAGGCCGCGCCGCCCCCGGCAGGGGGGCAGCAGGGGCGACGCGGCGGTCAGGGGCCGGCGGACGTCACGTCCGGTGCCGGGGTGAGGCCGGGGTGAGGCGGTCGAGCAGCCGGGCGAGCCAGCGGGCGCGGGCGTGGCGGGCGTCGCGCGACACCGGCGCGTCGGGCACCAGCCCGTCGAACCCGTGGCAGCCGCCGGGCCACACGTGCAGCTCGGCGTCGCCGCCGTCCGTCCAGATGCGCGCGGCGTACTGCACGCACTCGTCGCGGAACGTCTCCGCGGAGCCGACGTCGACGTACGCCGGCGGCAGCCCGCCCAGCGACGTGGCCCGTGCGGCCGACGCGTACGGCGGGGTGGCCGGGCCGCCGGCCGCCTCGCCGAGGTACGCGGCCCACGCGGTCGCGTTCGCCGTGCGGTCCCACGTGCCGACGCCGGCCATCTGGTGCCCCGACGCGCTGTCGTTGCGGTCGTCGAGCATCGGGCACACGAGCAGCTGCCCCGCCAGTGCCGGGCCGCCGCGGTCGCGCGCCAGCAGCGCGAGCGCCGCCGCGAGGCCGCCACCGGCGCTGATGCCGGTCACGACGACACGCTCGGCGTCGAGGCCCAGGGCCGCGGCGTGCGCCGTGAGCCACACGAGCGCCGCGTACGCGTCCTCGACCGCCGCGGGGTACGGGTGCTCCGGCGCGAGCCGGTAGTCGACCGACGCGACGGCCCAGCCGGGTCCCGCCTGGGCGGCGGCCGCGACGTCGTCGGACACCGTCCCCACGACGAGCCCGCCGCCGTGCAGGTGCAGCAGGACGGGCACCGCACCCTCGACGTCGGGGCGCAGCAGAGCGACGCGCACGTCGCCGTCCGGGCCCGGGGCGGCATGCCACGTGAGCGTCCGGCGGGCGCCGGCGGCGACGTCCTCGAGGACGGGCGGCACGGCCCGCGCCCGCAGCCCGGCGATCTGGTCGGGTGCGAGCGTCGTCACGACGTCGTCCGGCCGGGCCGCCAGGGCTGCGGCGACCGCCGCGTCGAACGGCGGGTGGGTGGGCGGCGTCATCCCTTCAGGGCCCCCTGCATGAGCGCCGAGACGAACTGCCGCTGGAACGCGAGGAACACCAGGAGCGTCGGCGTGAGGATCAGCAGCGAGCCCGCGCACAGCAGCGGGATGTCGGTGCCCCACTGCCCCTGGAACGCACCGAGCGCGCCGGCCATCGTGCGGTTCTTCGGGTCGTCCACCAGCACGACCGCGAGCAGGAACTGGTTCCACGTCCACAGGAACATGAGGATGCCGAGCGACGACAGCGCGGGCCGTGACAGCGGCACGTGCACGCGCGTGAACAGCTTCCACGTGCTCGCGCCGTCGATGCGGGCGGCCTCCGAGAGGTCCGGCGGCATCGTGACGAAGTGCGCGCGCATCCACATGACCGCGAACGGCATGTACAGACCCAGCAGCGGCAGGATGATCGCCCACCGGGTGTTGAGCAGCTGCATGTCCCGCATCTGGTAGTACAGCGGGACGATGATCGCCTGGAACGGCAGCGTCAGCCCGAGCACGAACGTCAGGAAGATCCACCGGTGGCCCGGCGGGCGCAGGTGTCCCAGCGAGAACCCGGCGAGCGTCGCGATGAGCAGCGCCGCGGGCACGACGCCGAGCTCGATGAGGAAGCTCGACCACAGCAGGGCCCACATGTCGGCGGCCTGGAAGGCGTCGACGAAGTTGGACCAGTACGGCGTCTCGGGCCACGCGAGCCCCGAGGGGTAGGTGCCGGGCTTGTGCAGCGCGGTGACGAACAGGCTGATGAACGGCACGATCGTCACGGCCATCAGCAGGATCAGCAGGGCGTGGCCGAGCCACGCCTCACGACGGGAGACGATCATCAGTCCTCCTCCTTCGTCAGACGCTGGATCGGCAGCACGACGGCCAGGACGAGCGCCATGAACACCACGGCCAGCGCCGAGGCCTGACCGACCTCGCGGGAGAAGAACCCGAGGTAGTAGATCTCCAGGCCGGGGACGAGCGTCGAGTTGGCCGGCCCGCCCTGCGTGGAGATGTAGACGATGTCGAACGCGGCGAGCGCCGCGATGACGGTCACGGTGACGCACACGCCGATCTCCTGGCGCACGCTCGGCAGCGTGATCGCGAAGAACTCGCGGATCGCACCGGCACCGTCGATGCGCGCGGCCTCGAACAGGGCCGGGTCGATCTTCGTCATGCCGGACAGCAGCAGCAGCAGGCACAGGCCCAGGGCGACCCAGGCACCGATGACGCCGACGGCACCGAGCGCGGTGCTGGTGTCACCCAGCCAGGCGCGCGTGATCGAGCCCAGGCCGACGGCGCGCATCAGCTCGTTGACCACGCCGTCGGTGGCGAGCATCCACGTCCACATGATGCCCGCGGCGACGAGCGGGATGACCTGCGGCAGGAAGAGCACGGTGCGGGAGACCAGCGCGAGCCGGCTCGCCGCGAACTTGCGGATCGTGGCCGCGGTGAGCAGGCCGAGGATCACCGGGACGAAGCTGAAGTAGATGATCAGCTCGAGGGCGTTGACGATCGAGGCGAGCAGCTCGGGCTTCTCGACCAGGCGGGTGTAGTTCTCCGCCCCGACGAAGGTCGAGGCGCCGACGCCGTTCCAGTCGTAGAAGGAGTACTGCACCGTCAGGACCAGCGGGCGCAGCACGAAGAGCACGTAGAAGAAGGCAGCCGGGACCACGAGGCCGAGAGCGGCCCAGCCCCGGCGCAGGCGCCGCGCCTTGAGAGCGCGGCGCCTGGCCTCGGGGCTGGTCGACGCCGGAGCGGCGACCTCGCGGCGACCGGGTGCAGCGGTCGTCCGCGTCTCGTTCATCAGCCGTTGATCTCGCTCTCGTAGTCGGCCTGGACGGCAGCGAGGAGACCCTCGGCCGTCTGGTCGCCCGCGACGAGCTTCTGCAGGTTCGGCGTCCAGCTCTTGGCGTAGATGGCGCCGGTCGCGTTGGCGATGAACTCCATCGCGCCGTTGTCCTCGGCGATGGTGGCGCCGGCGGACAGGGTCTGACCGGTCACGGACTCGGGGTCGACCTCAGGCATGTAGGCGTCGGCCGGGCCCATGGGGTGCGAGCCACCGATCTCGACGGCGAGCGTGCGGGCGTCGTCGTTCGTGGCGATCCAGTCGAAGAAGAACGCGGCGCACTCCGGGTTCGCAGCCTTGGACGAGATGCCGAAGGTCAGCGGCGCCGACATCGCGCCGACCTTGCCGCCCTCCTCGAGCGGGGGCATGAGGAAGAAGCCGGCCTTGCCCGCCATCTGGGTGTCGAGGTTGCCCGACTCCCAGTCGCCGTTGAAGATGAACAGGCTCTTGCCGTCGATGAACTGGCCCATCATCTGCGAGTAGTCGAGCGAGTTGATGTCCTCGGCGAAGTAGCCGGCGTCGATCCACTTCTTGAGGTGCTCGGCCGCCTTGATGTTGTCCTCGGTGTCGATGCGCGAGCCCGGCTTCTGGAAGGTCCAGTCGTTGATCGGGTCGACCGAGCCGTAGGACGCCATGAGGAGCTGCAGCGGGAACGCCAGGCCACCGGTGGCGCCACCGTTGAACTGGTTGGACGGGGTGATGCCGGCGTCCTTGGCCTTCTGCATCCACTCGTCGAGCTCGGCGAGCGTCTTGGGCGCCTCGGTCATGCCGATCTGGGCGGCGAGCTCGGTGTTGTAGAAGACACCGGTCATCGAGTAGTTCTTGCCCATGGCGTACAGGGGGCCGTTGCCACGGCGGCCGTCCTCGTCGACCCGCATCTGCGCGAGCTGCGAGGCGGGCCACTCGTCCCAGCCGAAGTGCGCCGCGGCCTCGTCGAGGTTGTAGAGCAGGCCGTCGCCGACGAGGTCGGACATCTGCGGCAGGCGCATGAGGTCCGGCGGGTTGTCGGCCAGGACGCGGGGGGCGTTCTGCGTGATGACGGCGAACTGGTCCTCGCGGACGTCGAACGTGACGTTCGGGTACTGCTTCTCGAACTCCTCGAACAGCGCCGCGGAGAGCGGGAAGCCGGTCTCCAGGTACGCGTCGATCGTGACGTCGTCCTCGCCGCAGGTCCAGTCACCCGCGGCGGTCGGGGCGGCGGCGTCGGGAGTCGCGTCGTCGTCCGCGTTGCTGCCGGGGGCGCTGCAGGCGGTGAGTGCGAGGATGCTCGCGAGGAACACGGACGAGGCCGCCGCTGCGTTGCGGGACCTTCCAGTCGATCGAGACACCGGTGTCTCCTTCTCGTCGATCCGGGGCCCGGGGGGCTCGGGCCCGTTGCTAAATCGTCTTAGCACGGCCATGCTCGCCAGTGGCCGCCTCCGGTGTCAAGCCAGGTCAGGTCACGAACTCGTGACGACGCGACGACGCGCGGGGACGACCCGGACAGATGTCCAGCAACAGGTCGCGGTGCCGGACCGCAGGCCGGACGCCCCTAGGATGCGCAGCGACGGAAGGACCGATGGTGACCCGACGTGTGACGCTCGCTGACGTGGCCCGCGCCGCCGGGGTCTCGTCGACGACTGCCTCGCTGGTGCTGTCCGGCCGCGGCTCCGAGCTGCGGATCTCCCAGGCCGTGCAGGAGCGCGTGCGTGACGCGTCGGCCGAGCTGGGGTACCGGCCCAACATCGTGTCCGTCGGGCTGCGCAAGGGCACCACGCGCACCCTCGGCCTCGTCTCCGACACGGTCGCGACGGGCCAGATGGCGGGCGACATGATCAAGGGCGCGATCGAGGCCGCCCGTGACCACGGCTACATGCTGTTCATCGGCGAGACCGAGGGCGACCCCGCGATCGAGAGTGCCCTCATCGACGCGATGCTCGACCGGCGCGTCGACGGCATCGTGCTCACGTCGATGTTCACGCGCACGCGGGCCGTGCCGGCCGCCCTCGGGCGCCTGCCCACGGTGCTGCTCAACACCCTGCCCGCGGGACCGACGCGCGCGCCCGCCGTCGTGCCCGACGAGGTCGAGGCGGGCCGTGCCGCCGCACGCCTGCTGCTCGACGCCGGCCACCGCGACATCCACCTCGTCGGGGCGGGCCCCGATGCCGACGACGTGCCACCCGACACGGTCGCGGGCGTCGAGCGTCTCGCCGGCATCCGCGAGGTGCTGCACGCGGCGGGCCTCGAGCCCGCGTCGAGCCGCCTGTGCGACGACTGGACGCCGCCGCAGGGCTGGGCCGCGACCCACGACCTGCTCGCGCACCACCCCCGGCCGCGCGCCGTCATCTGCTTCAACGACCGCCTCGCGTTCGGCACGTACCAGGCGCTGCAGGAGAGCGGCCTGCGCATCCCGGACGACGTGTCCGTCGTGTCCTTCGACAACTACCCGATGGCGGACTGGCTGCGACCGGGCGTGTCGTCGTTCGCGATCCCGCACGAGGCGCTCGGGCGTCGCGCTGTGGAGCTGCTGCTCGCCGAGGTCGCCGGCACCCCCGCCGTGCCCGAGGTGCACCGCCTTCCGGTGCCGCTGGTCGCCCGCGGGTCGGTCGCCCGGGCATGACGGCGCCCGGCGCGTCAGCCCGCGTCGGTGACGTGGCGGGCGTCGAGCGGTGCGCCGGCCCCCCGGGCGGCCTGCCGTGCCCGCGCGCGCAGCACCCACCACACCACGCCGCCGACGATCGCACCGAACCCCGCTGCGACGAGACCGAGGACGACGAACACCCCGAGGACCGTCCCCCAGATCGCGCCGAAGAACGGGGCGAACGGCTTGTCGAGGGTCACGGCGACCCACGCGTCGGGGACACCGGCGGACGGTACGGCCATCGCGTACGTGCCCGTCTCCGGCGCAGTGAACGCACCGACGGTCGCGGCGACCCGACCGCCCACGCCCGTGGTCATGTTGACGCCCGGCGACCCGGCGGCCTCGACCACGGTCCCCGACGGCGCGAGGAACAGCACGGCCTCGTCGAGGTCGGGGCGCTCGTCGTCGCCCAGTGAGCTCCGCGGCACGGTGAGGTACACGGCGTACCGCTCCCCCGCGACCAGGTCCACGCTCGTCGATCCCGGCGCGTCGGCGGACGCCAGGACGGCTGGGCCCGGTCCCCCCTCGGACGTCAGCACGTCGCTGCGCACGGCCGAGGCGAACCCGCCGACGGTCGCGATCGTGGCCACCGCGGCGCCGACGAGCACGAGCACCCCGACCACGGTCAGGACCACCGGTCCGACGAGGGACGTCCGGCGAGCGAACGGGGCAGGGGCGGGGACCTGTTGCGGGACGCTCACGGTGCCGAACGTACCGCGCGGCCCGGTACCGGCGGGGCCGGACGAGGCTACCGCGGCCTAGAGCAGGCGCCGCGAGCGGGACGCCCTCCGCAGCGCGGGGACCCCGCTCACCAGGCACGCCACAGCGACCACCGCCCCGCCCATCGCCACGAACAGCAGGACCATCCGCAGCCCGGTGCCCGCACCCGAGCGGGTCGGAGCGATCCCGACCCAGGAGCCGGGGACGTCCGCCGTGGGCACCATGAGGGTGTACGTCCCGGCCTCGGGCGCCGTGACCAGCGCGATGGCGTGCTCCTGCCACCCGAGCACGCGCGAACGGTACGTACCGGGTGCGGCGAGCTCCACGTTCGCACCGGACGGCGCGACGAGGGTCGCGTCGCCGTCGAGCTGCGGGAGGCCCTCTGGGCGCACGCGAGCGGCGAGGTGCAGGTGGTACGTCACGCCGGCTTCGAGCGTGACGGTCGTCGTCCCCGGCGCACGCACCGACGCCAGCACCGAGCCCCCCGGTCCGCCCGTCGGCGAGATCAGCGGCAGGCTCTCCGGGGAGGAAGCCGCGCCCACCGCGAGCGCCACGCAGGCGCCGACTGCCACGACGCCTGCCAGCACCCCGAGCGCCAGCGTCCGCACTGCGTGGACCACGTCGAACGCCTGGAGCGCGCGCAGGACGACGCCCATCAGATCGACGCCACCCACAGTCCGTCGCGCGCCCGCGTCATCGCGACGTACAGCTCGCGCAGCCGGAAGTCGCGGCGCTCGCGGTCCACGTCGTCGAGCTCGTCGAGCTTCTCCGTGACCCACGACGCGTACAGGTCGACGACGAGCACCTGCTTGAACTCCAGGCCCTTGGCGCGCTTGACCGTGCCGACCTTCACCCGGTTGACGGGCACGCCGTCGTACTTCTCGAGGTTGACGACGGGCACGCCCGCCTTCTTCAGCGCCTCGGTCGCGGCGTCCATGCCGCGGCGCGACAGCGACAGCACGGCGACGTCACCGAAGTTGGTGCCGACCTCGGCGACCACCTCGTGCACGCGCTGGACCATGCGGCGCTGCCGGTCGGCCTCGCCGGCGCAGCGCACGTACACCGGCTTGGGCCCGGTGCGCGGCACCTGCGTGGGCCGGTCGCCGCGTGCGCTCGTCCCCTCGATGTCGGCGAACACGTCGTCCTTGACCAGCAGGGACGCGAACTGCAGGATCTCGCGCGTGTTGCGGTAGTTGACGTCGAGGACCGTCCCGCGCCCCGCGACGGACACACCCGCCTCGGCGAGCGTGAACCCGCCCGGGTAGATCGTCTGCTGACCGTCACCGACGAGCGTCAGACCGTCGGGCGCGTCACCGACGAACGCGTGCAGCATGCGGATCATCACGCACGTGAGGTCCTGCGCCTCGTCGACGACGACCGCGGTGTACCGGTCGGTCGGCGGCTCGCGCCGCAGCTCGGCCTCCGCCAGGGAGATCTGGTCGGCGAAGTCGTGCACGCCACGGTCCCGCAGCTCCGCCTCGTACGCCTCGTACAGGTTCCACACGACGCGCCGCTGCTGCGGGCCGAGCCGGTGGCGGCGGCCGAGGCGCGGCAGGTCCGCGTACTGCTCCCAGCGCGTCAGGCCACGTCCCTTGATGACGTAGCTGACCTCGTCGTGCCAGTACTCCTGCTCGTGGCGGTCCGTGTCGATGATGCTGCCGCCCGCGACCTTGCCCCACGCGGCCGTCCACGCCGACGCGATCTGCCGGCCGTCGATCCGGTGGGTGACGCCGCGCTCGTCGAGGATGCGCTTGGCGGTCTCGTGCACCCCGGCGAACTCGACGCGGTCGACGACGTCGGGGGCCAGGCGTGTCAGGAGCTGGCGCAGGACGTCGGGCAGCGTGCGGATGTACGTCGTGACCAGGACCTTGCCCTGCCGGGTGCGCGCCAGGTAGGCCGCCCGGTGCAGCCCGACGACCGTCTTGCCGGTGCCCGCGGCACCGCGGATCCGCGCCGGGCCGTTGTACGAGCGCCGCACGATCCGCGCCTGCGCGGGGTGCAGGAACGCCATCCACTCCTCGACGGGCTCGGCCATGAGGCCCTCGAGCATCGCCTGCTGCACCTCGGCGTCGCTGAGCAGCGGCACCGGGCCGCGGGGCGCCGGCAGGACCGGCTCCGGCAGCGTCGTGCTCACGGGCGCGGGGGCGCCCACGTGGGTGAACCACTCGAGGCACCGCGCGAGCACCGCGTCGACCTGACGCGGTCCCAGCCGCGAGCCGCGGCGCGCGATCTGCCGCAGCACGTCCTTGTCGCCCAGCACGTGCACGGGCCCGACACGCTCGTCGACGCCGGAGCGGCCCGCCAGGACGGCCACGGCGTGCACCTCGCCGGGCGCCAGCCCGACCTCCGCGAGCTCGGCCTCGGTGCGGTACGCGAGGTCGGCGAGCGTCATGAGGTCGTCGGTGACGTCCTCCTGACCACGGTGGATGCGGTCCCCGGCGATGGTGACGTCGGCCCAGGCCTTGGTGTCGACGATGAACACGCCCCCGGGCCCGACGACGACCATGTCGACCTGCGCGCGGCGGCTGCCCGGCCACTGCCGGTCGGCGAGCAGGTGGTAGCCGGCGGCGGCGAGCGGCGCGAGCGCGGCAGCGGTGCGCTGCTCGGTCGCCGACGCGACGCCGTAGCGCGACGCCGTCGCCCGCGCGTCGACCGCGGCCTTCTCGTGCGCGGCCGCGAGGGCGAGCTGTCGGCTCGCCTCCTGCGCCGCGGAATCCCCTGCAGCCATGCGTCGTCGTTCCTCCCGCTGTCGGACTCCCCTGTATCGGCGCCGAGGGGCTCCGTCATGAGGTCACGGCGGCGGGACCACCCTGACGTGTCGGAAGGGTGCGTCAGGGGGTCGCGGACGTGGGTGCCGGCACACGCACGGCCAGCCGCGGCACGATCGCCATGGCCGGCACCAGCAGCAGCGCGGGCACCAGGAAGGCCGGGCCGAGCCCGGTCACCTCGGACAGCAGGCCGATCACGACGGCACCGAGCAGGGCGCCCGCGTAGTTGAAGAGGTTGATCCGGGCCACGACGTCGTCGAGCCGTGCGGGCGCGAGCTCGCCCGCCGCCGAGAACGCGAGCGGCACGAGGGTCCCGGCGCCGATGCCCGCGAGCGCGAACCCGACCACGGCGGCGCCCGGGCTGGGCACGAGCGCGACGACGAACAGCCCGACGGCGGCGACGGCACCCGTGGGTGCCGCGACGCGCACGCGGCCGTAGCGCCGGACCAGCGGGTCGCCCGCGAGTCGCGCGAGGAGCACCGCGCCCTGGTAGGCGGCGTAGCCGAGAGGCGCGACGGCCCCCGACGCGCGGAGGTCGTCGTGCAGGTACACCGTGCTCCAGCTGCTGACGGCGGAGTCGACGACGAACGCGACGGCGACCAGCGCACCGAAGAGCCAGATGCCGGCGCGCGGCAGGGGGGTGCGCGCGGGCTCGGCGGGGGTGTCCGGGGCGTCGGGCGGGGCCACGCCCGTGCGCGCCCCGGGCAGGATGCCGTCGGTGTGGTGCGCGCCGCCGGTGTGCGCGTCGGAGGGCACGGCCTGGTGCTGCGGGGCGCCGGGACCCGTCGTGCTCGGCAGGAGCGACGGCCGCACGACGAGCGCGACGGTGGCGGCCACGACGACCGCGACGAGCAGGGCCGCCACGGCACCGGTCGTGGTGCCGAACCTCGCGAGCCCCGACTGCGTGAGGGCCGCGAGGATCGCCGCGACGGTCAGGCACGCGAAGAGCGTGGAGAGGATGGAGCGACCGACGCGGTGCTGCAGCGCGACGCCCTGCATGTTGGTCGACGCGTCGACCATCCCGAGCCCCAGGGCGAACACCACGAACGACGCGACCAGCGGCGGCACCGACGTCGCGGCGGCGACGGACGCCAGCCCGAGCGCCTGGGCCAGCAGGCCGACGACGACGCCCGTGCGGCTCGACCAGCGGCGCGCGACCCGCTCCGCGGTCACCGAGCCGCCGGCCGCCAGCAGGGCGCCCATCAGCAGGACCAGCGCGATCGTGTCGTCCTCGATGCCGGTGCGGGCCTTCAGGCCCGGCAGCGCGGTGACGACGGTCGCGTACCCGAAGCCCTGCGCCGCGTAGGCGGCGCCCACCGCCACCTGCGCGCGTCTGACGGCAGCATCCTGCATCGGTCCCCCTTGTCCCGGGTGCCTGCCTACGGCACGGACGTGACCCTACGACGTGCGCGCGTCCGGCGCGCGTGATTCGACGACGACGTGTGGCCCGGCGTGGACCGCCCGGCCGGACCCTCAGGTCGGACCGCGGACGGGCCGATACCGAGGCATGAGGTCGAGGTGAGCATCGGCAACGAGCCGACCGCCACGCGTCAGGGTTCGCCCGTGACGCGGACGGGCGCGCGCCGCGGCCTGCCGTCGTGGGCGCGGCAGCGGGCCGCGCCCGCCGCACCCGCGGCCCGGGCCGTGACGGCGGTGCTCCGCGGCCTCGAGCCGGGCGGCTGGACCGTGGCGGACGGCTGGACGGTGGCGGACGACGTGCCCGACCGGCTCCCGGACCACGCGGGCCCCGACCATGCCGTGGTGGGACCGGCCGGTGTCGTGGTCGTGGGGCCCGGCGGGGTCGTCGTCGTGGACGTCCGGTCCCGGCCGGGCCACCCGGAGCGCCCCGACGCGACCGGACGCGCGGTCGCCGGTCACGCGGCGGACGCCGCACGGGCCGCCGCGGTCGTCGCGACCCTCCTCGCACCGCGTCATCGCACGGCCGTGCGGATGCTGGTCTGCCTCACGGACCCCGCGCCGGCGACGCCCGCCGTGGTCGAGGGCGTCCCCGTCGTCGGCGTCGGCGACCTCGCGGCGCACCTGCGGGCACTGCCCGCGCGCCTCCACCCCGCCGACGCGGCCGGCCTCGCGGAGCACCTCGCCGTCCACCTCGGCGGGTCGCGACGCCCCGACGTGCTGACCACGGCGGCGCTCGAGACCGACGCCCGTGCCGCGCGACGCCGCGTGGTGCGCCCGGTCGTGTCCGGCCGCCCGGCCGCGGCACCCGAGCGCCACGCCGTCGACCACCCGCGCGCCCACCTTCTGCGCGCCGACCTGCGCACCGACCGCGGCGGTGGGCGCCTCGGGGCCCTTGCCGCCGCGCTGCGGGCGGGGGCCGTCGTGAGCGGGGCGTGGCTCGCCTGGGTGCTCACCGCGGCGCCGCTCGGGCTGGCCTGACCACCGCCCGGCCGATGTGGCGGGGCGGTCGCACGGGCCTCAGTGCGCGGTGCGCTCGCGGAGCTCGTGCAGGGCGTCGTCGAGCCCGTCCGGCTCCGTCCGCTGCTGCGGCACGACGGCGTCGACGACCATGGAACCCTCGGACGGCCCCCCGATCGCGACCGGGTCCGGGGTGGCCTCGACCCGTGACATCGGTGCGATGGGCTCGAGCGCCAACCGGCGGTGCGCCCGGACGTAGGCGGGGATGAGCCCGGCGACGGCTCCGAGCCACGCGAGCGGGTTGCCCCACACGACGCCCTCGAACCCGTAGGCCGCGCCCAGCACGACCGCCGCACCGACCCGCATGACGAGCTCGACGAGCCCGGTGACGGTCGGCACCATCGTGTGCCCGAGTCCCTGCAGCGCACCGCGCAGCACCATCAGCACACCGAGCACCACGTACAGCGCACCGTTGACGACGAGCAGGTACGTCGCCAGCTCCACGACGTGCTGCTCGCCGTCGCCGACGAAGAGCCCGACCAGGTGGCTCCCGAAGGCGATCAGCACGGCACCGAGGAAGACCGACGCGGCGACCGCCATCCACACGCCCTGCACCACACCGGCCCGGATGCGGTCGGGACGGCCGCCGCCCAGGTTCTGTGCGACGAACATCGACATGGCCAGGCCCAGCGACGAGAGCAGCGTGACGGCGAGCATGTCGACCCGCCCGGCCGTCGTGTACGCGGCCACGGCCTCCGGACCGAGCGCGTTGAGGCGGACCTGCACCGCGAGCCCCCCGATCGCGATGATCGACGCCTGGAATCCCATGGGCAGACCGAGGTGCAGGTGACGGCTGATGTCGGCGCGCGACACGCGCCAGTCCTCGCGTCGCACGTGCAGCACGGGAAGGCGGCGCCACACGTACAGCAGGCACAGCGCGACGGCGATGGCCTGGGACGCGACGGTCGCCAGGGCGGCACCCCCGACTCCCGTGCCCAGGCCGCCCACGAGCCCGACGACGAGCCCGATGTTGATGACGCAGCTGACGGTGAGGAACACCAGGGGCGTGCGGGAGTCGCCGATAGCCCGGATCACCGAGGACAGGAAGTTGAAGAACATGGTCGCCGCAGCACCGAGGAAGCTGATGACGGCGAACGTCGTCGCCTCGGGCAGCAGCTCCTCCGGCGTGCGCAGCATGCGCAGCGCCGGCTCGGCGAGCAACGGCGCACCGACGGACAGCACCACGGTGATGAACCCGGTCAGGATGGCACCGGTGGCCACCGAGCGGCGTACCGCCGCATAGTCGCCGGCGCCGAAGGCCTGGGCCGTCGGGATCGCGAAACCGGAGGTCGTGCCCCAGGCGAACCCGATGAGCAGGAACAGCAGGCTGCCGGTGGCGCCCACGGCCGCGAGGGACTCGATGCCCAGGACGCGCCCGACGACGATCGCGTCGACGAAGTGGTAGAGCTGCTGGACGACGTTGCCGATGAGCAGCGGCACCGCGAACGTCGCGATGACGCGCCACGGGCGACCGGTGGTGAGGGCTTTCGACATGACGGTGGAACTCCGCGCTGGTGGGGCTGGGTGAAGGGGCGCGGTGGTCGGTGCCGTGTCGCGTCAGGGCCCTATCGTATCGATACGATCGCGCGTGACCAGGGGTAGTCGATGCGGTCTGCGTCTCTTCCGGGTCGCGCCACGAGCCCGTGCGACGCGTGCGGCACGGCCACCCCACGGGGACCCCAAGAGCACGCCTGGCCTTCATGGGCGCCCGTCCAAGAACCGGCCCCGGAGCGCCCCTGCTGCGGACCGCGCCCGGCCCGCAGCAGGGGCAGGCTTGACGGATGTGACGTGCGACGCGTCACGCGCGGACGAGCGAGCCCTCCGGCGTGATCTCGTCGGCGTCCGCGTCGTCGAACCAGCGGCCGTGCGTCCCGAGGTACCGGAACCGCACGGTCGAGCCGGCAGGGACGACGACGGACGCGCTCGCGGTGCCGTTGGACCGGCGACGCAGCGGGTGGACGCCGGGCGTCCAGTCGTTGAACGTCCCGACGACGCTGACGGGACCGTCGAGCACGGTCGAGGGCAGCGCGAACGTCAGGGTGCAGGTGGCGGACTTCGCGGAACGGGACTTCTTCAGCACAGGTGGGATCCACTTCGCTCGACCGGGTGACACCGACGGGTGCATGGTGGCGCGGTCATGTTTCGGGCAGGGGGGCGACACGGTGACCTGCGTGTCACAGCTCGGTGTCGGGCGGTGCCTGGTCCGCGTCCGCGTCGGCACGGGCGAGCCGTCAGCCGTCAGGGCGACGCGTACGCCGTGAACGTCGTGCCGGCCGGCAGGTCCTGGAAGAACGTCGCGTCGAACGGGGCGTCGCCACCCGCCGGCAGCTGCTCGGCGTACCCGCGCGCCGCCGCGACCGTCCGGCCGTCGCCCGCGGTCGCCACCACGACGACCATCGCCCCGTCCAGGTCCTCCTCGAACGTGCTCGACACCGTCCCCTCGACGGTCGCGCCGCCCCAGGACTCGGCACGGGACGTGAGCTCCCCGACGGTGAGCGCGCCGATCCCCGGGGCGTGCGCGACCCGCTGCGCCACGGGCAGCCGGACGTCGACGCGGTCCGGTGCCATGTCCCCCAGGTCGCGGAACCGGCCGGTCACGGCGACCTCGCCCGGCACCGCGTGGACGTACTGCCAGTCCGCCGCGATGAGCGTCCCGTCGGCGCCGAGCGCCTCGACCGACAGCTGCGCGGACTCGAAGCGGTGCTCGGGGTTCGGGTTGTCGATCACGACGACGTACCACCAGTTGCCCGGCTCGTCGGGCTCCGGGCCGAAGGCCACCTCGCCCACCGTCAACGGCTCCCAGGGCGGCACGACGGCCTCACCGTCGGCTGCCTCGCCACCGGCGGTGCCGCCGTCGGCCGGGCCGTCGTCGGCCGCGTCGTCGTCGGCCGGGTCGTCGTCGGCCGCAGCGTCGGACGGGCCGTCGACCAGCACCTCGCCGCCGCGGCCCTCGCTCGAGGTCGTCGCGACCACGGCGTACGAGACCTGCGCGACGACGGTGACGACGACCGTGATGATCCCGAGCGCGATGCCCGCAGCCGCACGCCCGGACGACGAGGGCACCGGGCCGCGCCGGCCGCGGGACCTCGCGCGGGCTCCTGCCACGATCGCCGCGATGCCCAGCGGCAGCGCGAGCAGGCCGACGAGCGGCACCCACGCCAGGACGAGCGCGACGAGGCCCAGGACGAGCGCAGCTGTCCCGGGCCGCGTCCCGGGCACGGCCCCGGGGCCGCCGTGGACCGGTGCCGGCCCGGCGGTGGGCGTGCCGTGCGGCGGCGGAGCGCCGTAGGGCGAGGGCGCCCCGTACGGGGAGGGCGCGCCGTGCGGGGTCGACGCGCCGTACGGCGAAGGCGTCCCGTACGGCGGAGGCGTCCCGTAGGGGGACGGGGCCGCGGGCGGCGCGGACGCACCGGGGGCGCCGGCGTCGTGGGCACGGGCGTCGTGGGGACGGGCGTCGTCGTGACGGGCGTCGTCACCGCCGTCGTCAGGCAGTCGCACGGCGTACGGGTCGGTGAGCCCCTGGGCCGTCGACCCCGTCGCGGCCACGCTCGTGCCGTATAGCGGTGCGGCGCCGCCGTGGCCGCCCGGCAGCGTGCCGACGGGCGCCTGCGGGACGCTCGGCGGAGCGAACGGCTCCACCGCTCGCTCCGCGTCGGCCGGCGGGGGCGGTGGCGGCGGCACCGGGCCGGGCGCCGTCGGGTCCTCGGTGCTCATGCCGTTCCTCCGGTGCGCGGCGCGTCCTGGTCCGCCAGCCGGCTCAGCATCGCGTTGTACTCGTCCATCTCGTCGTCGCCGTCGCGGTCGACCCGGCGGTCCCGACGACGTGCCGTGCGCTCGTCGTCGCGCGTCCACTGCACGGCCACGACGATCGCCAGCGCGAGCGTCGGGATCTCCCCGATGCCCCACGCGATCGACCCGCCGAGCTGCTGGTCCCGGATGGCCGACGGGCCCCACGGCCGGCCCGTCAGGCCGAACCAGTCGGCCACGAGCAGCCCCTCGCCGCCGACCAGCGCCACGCCGAAGAACGCGTGGAACGCCATGGTCGCGAACAGCAGCAGCAGCCGCATCGGGTACGGCGGGCGGGTCGGCCCCGGGTCGACGCCCGCGAGCGCGTTGACGAACAGGTACCCCGCGAGCGTGAAGTGCACGACCATCGCCAGGTGACCCACCTGGGTCCGCAGCGACCACTCGAACAGCCCGGAGTAGTAGAACAGCACCATCGACCCGGCGAAGTTCACGGCCGCGACCAGCGGGTTCGCGAAGAACCGGCCGACGTGGCTGTGCACGAGCGTCAGGACCCACTCGCGCGGACCGCGCGACACGTCGCCGCGCAGCGTCGTGGCCCGCGCGGGCACCGCGCGCAGCAGCAGCGTCACGGGTGCCGACAGCGCGAGGAACAGCGGCACCACCATGACGAGCACCATGTGCTGGATCATGTGCGCGCTGAACAGGAGGTGCCCGTAGACGGACGGCCCGCCGGACGTCGTCCACGCGAACAGCAGCATGCCGACGACCCAGGACGCCGTGCGCAGCCAGGGCCACGCGTCACCGCGGCGCCGCAGCCGCCAGACCCAGCGCAGGTAGACGACGATCCCCGCGGCCGCCGCGCACGCCAGGAGCACGTCCCAGCGCCACTCGGTGAGCCAGCGCAGCGTCGTCGGCTCGGGCGGCAGGGGGTGACCGGTCAGGACGTAGGCGGGAGAGGTGTCCGCCGCGGCGGCCTCCGGTACCGGCGGCGGTGACGAGCCCAGCGCGACGGCCACACCCGAGACGGCCCCCATGACCGCGAGCTCGACCAGCACCACGCGCCAGAACAGCGCGCCGCCGCGCGGCCCGGACAGTCGTGGGATCGTCGCGCGCCGGTGCGCCAGGCCGAGCAGGGCGAGGGCACCGAACAGCAGGATCTTGACGATCAGCAGCACGCCGTAGCGCGTCTGCAGGCCGTCCCACCCGCCGAGCCGCACCACGCTGTTCACGACGCCGCTGATCGCGACGCCGGCGACGCACCAGCCCGCGACCACGGAGTAGCGCGCGACCGCGGGCACGACGTCGGTGCCGAGCCTGCCGACCAGGACCGCGAGCGCCCCGAGCGCCCCGATCCAGACCGCGGCGCTCTCCAGGTGCAGCACCATCGCGGACGTCGCGAGGTCGTGGCTCGCCGCACCGGCCGCGTGGCCCGTCTGCCCGAGCTGCCACAGCGCGACCAGCGACAGCGCCGCGGCCCACGCGGCGCCCGTGGGCGTCGCGACGACCAGTGCGAGCGCCGTGACGACCGCGGCCACCGTCGTCACCGACAGCAGCGTGCGCCCCAGGTCGATCTGCGTGACGAACACCGCGAGCTCGTCACCGAACGACGGCGCCGTCGGCGAGGCCCCGGCGACCGACGCGTACGCCAGGACGAGGTGCACGACCGACAGCACCGTCCACGCACCGGCGGCGACACCCGCCAGGACGAGGCTGCGGGAGTACGCCGAGCCGTCGGCGGCCGGGGCCCGGCCGGTGGCGGCGACCGGCGCGTCCTCGGTGTCCGACGTGGGGGCGACGCCTGTCGTGGCGACCGTGTCCGACGGGGGGGCGGTCTCTGTCGTGGCGGCCGTGTCCGACGCACCCACGCGGGCCGGTGCGACGCGTGCGGGTGCCCGACGCGGCAGGACGCACACCGCGAGCAGCAGCGCGCCCACCGTCAGCGACGCCGCGAGCTCGGTGAGGGTCTCCACCGCCGGCAGCCCCCACCGCACGAGCGCCCCGGGGTCACCGATCGCCACCGCGGCGGTCACGCCGGTGAACGCGACGCCGACGAGGACGGCGACGGTCCCCGTCGCCGCGAGCACGCCGAGCGCGCCACGCCGTACCAGGGTCACCGACTCGTCCACGCGGACAGCCTAGGCGTGCGTCACGCGCCGGTGGACGGCCCGTCACCCGAGGGACCCGTCGCGGTCCCGCCCGCAGCGGTGCCGCCCAGCCCGGTGCGTCGGCGCACGGCCAGCAGGGCGACCGTGGCACCGGCGGCGAGCGTCGCGACCGCGAGCACGACCCACACCCACGGTGACGTGCCCTCCTCGTCGAGGGGGCCCTCGACGGCGGTCATCGTCGTCTCGTCCATCGGTGCCGCCTCGGTCGTCGGCGCCTCCGACGGGGGTGCGGCCTCGGTGGCCTCGGTCGGCTCGGCGGGCTCGGCCGACGCGGTCGGTGCGGCAGGCTCGTCGGCCCCGGCGGCTGCAATCGCGGTGAACGCGAGGCTCCCGGTGAGCGGGTGCCCGTCGGCCGACGTGACGCGCCAGTCCACGGTGTAGGCACCGGCAGGCAGCGTGGCGACGAGCGGCTGCACCACGGACACGTCGACGAGCTGCACGGGCCCGTCGCTGACGACGGCACCGTCCGGACCGGTCACGACGACCTGGGTCCCGAGCTCCATCGCCGGCTGGTCGAACGTCAGCGTGACCTGGGCGGGCGCGGTCTCGACGGTCGACCCGTCCGCCGGGTCCGTCGCCCGCAGGCTGTTGTGCGCGGCGGCCGGCGGCGCGGCCAGGACGGCGACGAGCAGCACGAGTGCGGCGAGGGCTCCGCTCCGACGCGCGACGCGCGCGCGGACGGTCGGGACGACGCGGGACACGATGACCACCTTCCAGCAGGGACGACAGCGCCCCGATCCCATCACGCGGGCCCGGGCAGGGACGAATCGGGTGCGCGGTGGTTCGCTCGCCGCGGGGGCGCGTGCGGGCCGCCCGGGGGCAGCGGGACCGGTCGCGCAGGTCTCACGCCAGGGCCACCGCGCGCGGACCACCGCGACGACGGTGCACGGGCAGGGCGAGCGTCGTCGCGGCGAGCGCAGCGGTGAGGAGCAGGGTGACCCCGACGGCGACCCGACCATCCGTGCGCGCGACGGGATCGTCGACTCCGGCACCGTCGGCTCCGGCACCGTCGGCTCCAGCAGGGTCCGCAGCGGCACCGTCGGCTCCGGCACCATCGGCTCCAGCACCGTCGGCTCCAGCACCATCGGCTCCAGCACCGTCGGCTCCAGCACCGTCGGCTCCAGCACCATCGACTCCGGACCCATCGACTCCGGACCCATCGACTCCGGCACCATCGACTCCGGCACCATCGGCTGTTGCCGGCGCGTCCGCTGCGGCCGCGGCTGCGCGGTCGGCCGCCGCGACGAGGGACGCGACGGTGTGCGCGGCGTGCGGGTCGGCCGGGTCGAGGCCTGCCGCCTCGAGCGTCGCGGCGTCGAGTCCGGCCGCGACGAGAGCGTCGAGGTCCCAGCCCGCCGCGCGCACGGCGTCGAGGTCGACCCCCGCCGCCCGGAGCGACGCGAGGTCGACGGCGAACGCGCCGTCACCGGCTCCGTCCTGCGTCGCGCTCGTGCCCGCACTCGCACCCGTGCCTGCGCCCGTCCCCCCAGCCTCCTGCGCCGGTGCGGCACCGTGACCGGCGTGGGGGTCGACGGGCACGGCACCCGGCGGGACCGCGAGCATCGCCAGCACGGGGTGGAGGGCCACGGCCAGGACCGCGGCAGCCAGGACGGCGACGGCGCGGGTGCTGGTCCCGTCGGCGGTGCGGGCGCCGAGCACCCCCGCGACGAGCACGAGTGCGCCGATCGCGCCGAGCACGGCGGGTCCGGGCACGTGACCGCCCGCCAGGCAGTGGCCGACGACGGCACCCGTGAGCACGGCTGCGCTCAGACCGGCCCCGCGCGCGAGCACCGCCGGGGTCCGGCCCGCGCGGGTCCTCCCGTCGGCCGGCATCAGCAGAACATCGCCCGGGCCGCGGCACGGGTCCAGCCACTGAATCGCTTCAGTCACCCCACCGCGCGCGACCGCACCACCGAGGCCCCTACCTCACGCCCGCGGCGGGCCCCGCACCTCAACCCCGCGGCAGGCCCCGCACCTCATCCCCGCGGCGGGCCCCGCACCTCATCCGCGCGGCATGCCCCCGACCCCGCCCCTGACCGGCCCCGGCTGCGACCCGGCCCCGGCCGCTACCCCGGCCGATCACCGTCGTCGTCGCAGGCTGCCGACGGTGGGCCGTCCGATCCGTGGGATCCGGCCCTCGCGAGACCGGGCTGAGTCCTCGACCGGCACCGGGTAAGACGCCCCAGCCCGGTCTCGCGGAGCCCTCGTCCCAGCACGCGGACGGTGGCGGCGCTCAGCTCCAGACGAGCGCCTGGGACGGGTCCGCGAGCACCGCGGCGACGTCGGCCAGGACCCGGCTGCCGAGCTCGCCGTCGACGAGCCGGTGGTCGAAGCTCAGCGCGAGCTGCGTGACGTGGCGCGGCTTGACCTTGCCCTTGTGGACCCACGGCTGCTGCCGGATCGCCCCGAACGCGAGGATCGCGGCCTCCCCCGGGTTGAGGATCGGCGTGCCGGTGTCGATGCCGAACACCCCGACGTTGGTGATCGTGATCGTGCCGTCGGACATGTCGGCCGGCGACGTGCGGCCGGCCCGGGCGGTCGACGTGAGGTCGCCGAGCCCGCGCGCGAGACCCAGCAGGTCGAGACGGTGCGCGTCCTTGATGTTCGGCACCACCAGCCCGCGCGGGGTCGCCGCGGCGATGCCGAGGTTCACGTAGTGCTTGTAGACGATCTCCTGCGTCGTCTCGTCCCACGACGCGTTGATCTCGGGCCGCCGGTTCACGGCCATGAGCAGCGCCTTGGCCGCGACGAGCAGCGGCGTGACGCGCACGTCCGCGAACTCCCGGTCGGCACGCAGGCGCTCGACGAGCTTCATCGTCCGCGTCACGTCGACCGTGTGGAACACCGTGACGTGGGGCGCGCTGAACGCGCTGGACACCATCGCCTCGGCCGTCCGCTTGCGCACCGACTTCACCGGGACGCGCGTCTGGCGGCCGTCCGGGCTGACCACGCCACCGGCGGCCCAGGGCCGGTCGTCGCCGGGGTACGTCGCCAGCTCGCGGCCCTCGGCGCGGACGGAGTGCGCGAGCACGTCCTCACGCGTGACGATCCCGCCCGGGCCGGTGGGGGTGACGGCGTCGAGGTCGACGCCGAGGTCACGTGCGAGCTTGCGGACGGGCGGCTTGGCGAGCGCGTGGGCGGTGCCGTCGGGGCGGGTCGCCGACGCGTCGACGTTCGACACCGCTGCGCGCGAGGCCGATCCGCTCGACGACGTCGCCGCGCTCCGCGTGCTCGACGCCGCCGGGCTCCGCGTGCTCGAGCCCTGCGCGGCGACCGCGCTCGATGCCGCCGCCGGGGTCACCGCGCTCGACGCGGCCCGCGCCGCGCCCGCACGCGGTCGACGCGCCGTCCCCCCGTCGGCCACGCCGTACCCCACGAGCACCGCGCCGGAGCCGCCGCCGGAGCCGCCCGACGCCTCGTCCACCGCCGCGTGCACCTCGTCGCGCGCCGCGTCCACCTCGTCCGCTCCCCCGGGCTCGGCCGACGACCGGCTGGGGTGCGGGTGCCGGGCGCGCACACCCGCCGCGGCGCCGCCGTCGGACGGCGCGTCATCCGCGGTGCCGTCCGGGTCGACGTCCACCTCGATGATGGGCGTGCCGACCTCGACGGTCGCGCCGACGTCGACGAGCAGCCGGGTCACGACGCCCGTCCACGGGCACGGCAGGTCGACCAGCGACTTGGCCGTCTCGATCTCGACGATCGTCTGGTTGACCTCGACGCGGTCGCCGACGGCGACGTGCCACGTGACGATGTCCGCCTCGGTGAGGCCTTCGCCGGCGTCGGGAAGGGGGAACTGCTGGTACGTGGGCACGCGAGGCTCTCCGGTGGCGCGATGGGTCGGAACGCGAAAGTTCAGAACGCGAGGGCGCGGTCGACTGCCTCGAGCAGCCGGTCGAGTCCGGGCAGGTAGTCGTGCTCGATCTTGGCGACCGGGTACGGGGTGTGGAAGCCCCCGACCCGCAGCACGGGTGCCTGCAGGTGGTAGAAGCACTCCTCGGTGATGCGTGCCGCGACCTCGGCGCCCGACCCGTACAGCACGGGCGCCTCGTGGGTGACGATGCACCGGCCGGTGCGCCGCACGGACGCGGCGATCGTCGCGGTGTCGAGCGGCGAGATCGTGCGCAGGTCGACGACCTCGATGCTCGTGCCCTCGGCGGCTGCGGCGTCGGCGACCTTGAGCGCGGTGGCGACCGTGGGGCCGTACGCGACGATCGTGACGTCGGTGCCGGCGCGCACGACGCGCGCGTGGTCGAGGTCCGACGAGCTGCCGTGCGGTGCCGGCAGCGGCGCGTCGAGGTCGACGTCGCCCTTCTCCCAGTACCGGCCCTTCGGCTCGAGGAAGATCACGGGGTCCGGCGACGCGATCGCCTGCTGGATCATCGTGAAGGCGTCGGACGCGTTCGACGGGGACACGACGCGCAGGCCCGGCGTGTGCGCGAACAGCGCCTCGGGCGACTCGCTGTGGTGCTCGATGGCGCCGATGCCGCCGCCGTAGGGGATGCGGATCACGACGGGCAGCCGCAGCCGGCCCTGCGAGCGGTAGTGCATGCGCGACAGCTGGGTCGTGATCTGGTCGAACGCGGGGAACACGAACCCGTCGAACTGGATCTCGCACACCGGCCGGTACCCGCGCAGCGCGAGGCCGATCGCGGTGCCGACGATGCCCGACTCCGCGAGCGGGGTGTCCACGACGCGGTCGTCGCCGAACTGCGCGAAGAGCCCGTCGGTGACCCGGAAGACGCCCCCGAGCCGCCCGATGTCCTCGCCCATGAGCAGGGTGCGCGGGTCGTTGGCCAGCGCCCGGCGCAGGCCGAGGTTGAGGGCCTTGGCCATGGGCAGGCGCTGCGTGCCCGTCGGGAACGGGGCCGGGGCGGGCGCCGGCGGCAGGTCGGTGAGGCGTGCGCGCTCGCTGGTGACGGTCATCGGTGACCTCCTGCCGTCTGGCGGCCGTCGTGGTCGACGAAGGACTGCTCGTACTGGGTGAACCACGCGCGCTCGGCGTCGACGACGGCGTTGGGCGTGGCGTAGACGTGGTCGAACATCGTGTGCGGCGACGGGTGGCCCATCGCGCGGACGGTCGTGCGGATGTGCTCGCCGAACGCGTCGGACTCGGCCGCGAGCTGCGCCTGGAACACCTCCGGCAGCTCGCCCGTGCGCTCGAGGTGCACGCGCAGCCGCTCGATCGGGTCGCGGCGGCGCCAGTGCTCCTCCTGCTCCGAGGTGCGGTAGCGGGTCGGGTCGTCCGACGTCGTGTGCGCACCCATTCGGTAGGTGTACGCCTCGATGAAGGTGGGGCCGCCGCCGCTGCGGGCGCGCTCGAGCGCCTGGCGCGTGACGGCGTACGACGCGACGACGTCGTTGCCGTCCACGCGCACGGACGGGATGCCGAAGCCGGGGGCGCGGGCCGCGAGGGGGACGCGCGCCTGGCGCGTCGTCGGCTCGGAGATCGCGAACTGGTTGTTCTGGCAGAACAGCACGACCGGCGCCTGGTTGACGGACGCGAACACGAGCGCCTCGCTGACGTCGCCCTGCGCGGTCGCGCCGTCGCCGAAGTACGTGACGACCGCGGTGTCGCGCGTCGGGTCGCCGGTCCCGACGAGGCCGTCGCGCTGCACGCCCATCGCGTAGCCGGTCGCGTGCAGCGTGTGCGAGCCGATGACGAGGGTGAACAGGTGGAAGTTGTGGTCGGCCGGGTCCCAGCCGCCGTGGTCGACGCCGCGGAACAGCCGCAGCAGGTCGGTCATCTCCAGGCCACGGACGTGCGCGACGCCGTGCTCGCGGTAGGAGGGGAACACGTGGTCCTGCGGTGCGAGCGCGTGGCCGGAGCCGACCTGCGCCGCCTCCTGCCCGAGCGACTGCGCCCACAGGCCCAGCTCGCCCTGGCGCTGCAGCGACGTGGCCTCGGAGTCGAACCGGCGCGTCAGCACCATGTCGCGGTACATCGCGCGCAGCCGCTCACCGTCGAGGTCGTCGGCCCACGTGTCGTACTCGGGGTGTGCGACGCGTTCGCCCGCTGGGGTGAGCAGCTGGACGAGACCGTCGTCGGTCAGGGGGCCGTCGGCCGCGGGTGCGGACGTGCTCACGCGGTTCTCCTTCACCTGGGGTGCGAACCTACGTCAGCGTAGGCTACGCATCCGTAGGTTAGAAGGACCCGAGACCGACAAAGCCCACGGCACCGCTCTTGTCGGGATCCCACACCTCACCACGGGGGCCCGGCGGCACGACGTCGGCCCAGCCGTCCCCTGCGGTGGCGCACGCCCCGCACCTGCGGCACCCTCGGCACACCCGTCCTTCGTGGAGGAGCCGTGACCACCGACGCCGCACCCCTGACCGTCCCCCGCCGGTCCGCCGGTGCGGCCGCGCTGGTCGGTGCCGGGGTCATGGCGGGGATCGACGAGATCGTGTTCCACCAGGTCCTCGCGTGGCACCACTTCTACGACCGTGGCACCCCCGACGTGGCGCTGCTGTCCGACGGGCTGCTCCACGCCGCCGAGCTCGTCGCCCTGGTCGCCGGCTTCTTCCTGCTGCTCGACCAACGCCGCCGCGGCGTGCTCGCCGTGCGCGCGGCGTGGGCCGGGTTCCTGCTCGGTGCCGGCGCCTTCCAGCTGTTCGACGCGCTCGTCGACCACAAGCTGCTGCGCGTGCACCAGATCCGCTACGGCGTGGACCTGCTGCCGTACGACGTCGCGTGGACCGCCAGCGCGGTCGTGCTGCTCGCGGCGGGCGCCGCGCTGTGGCCGCGCGCGCGGCGGCAGGCGGCACGGGAGGCGGCGCAGGACGCGACGACATGACGTCGGCGGTGGCGGTGGCGCACGCCGGGCACGGCGCGGGCGCGCCGGCGTGGCCCCCGGGGGTCGTCGTGCTCGTCGCCCTCGCCGTGACGGCCGCGCTGACGTACGTCGCCGCGACCGCCGCCTACCGTCGCCGCCGCCTGCGTCCGTGGCGCGTGACCCGCACGGTCACCTGGCTCACCGGGTGCGCGCTGGTCGTCGCCGCGATGTCGCCCGCGACCGCCGTCGCCCCGGACGACGCGAGCCGGCACATGCTCCAGCACCTGCTGCTCGGCATGCTGGCGCCCCTGGCGCTCGTGCTCGCAGCGCCGGTCACGCTGCTCCTGGGCGTCGCGCCGCCGGGTGCGCGCCGGACTGTCGGCCGGGTGCTGCGAGCGCGGCCCGTGCACGTCCTGACGCACCCGGTCACGGCGGCGTTCCTGCACGTCGGCAGCATGGCCGTGCTCTACCTGACGCCGCTGTACGCGCTGACGACGCGCTCACCGCTGGCCCATGCCGCCGTGCACGTGCACTTCCTGGCCGCGGGGTACCTCTTCGCGTGGGCGCTCGCGGGACCGGACCCGGCCCCGCGACGCCCCGGGACGACGACGCGGCTCGTCGTGCTCGTCGTCGCGGGCGGCGCCCACGCGGCGCTCGCCAAGCTGCTGTACGCGCACGCCGACCGGCTGCCCCCGGGCGGGGTGCACGCCCCGGCGGACGTCGAGGTCGCCGCGCAGTGGATGTACTACGGCGGGGACGTCGCGGAGGTGCTGCTGGCGGTCGCCGTGCTGGCGGGCTGGTACGGGTCGCGCGCGCGGCGTGGCCGCCCGGTGCCCGGTCCGCTCAGTAGCGCCCCTGCGCCCGCAGCCGCTCGTTCTCCTTCAGCACGGGCCACGTGCTGAACGCGAACACCAGGAACATCACGAGGTTGAGCACGGGGACGAGCCCGACCAGCACCCACCACCCGGAGTAGCCGGCCTTCTGGATGATGCGCACGTACGCGACGAGCATGATCACGTAGGCGCCGATGACGACGGCCAGCCCGATGCCCCCGGCCAGCCAGTCGGTCCACTGCGTGGCGGTATCGACGCCGTCGGAGGGGTCGACGACCGACGGCAGACGCATCAGCACGGTGTCCATGGGTTCATGGTGCTCCCGGCCGTTCGGCACGGCGAGGCGAAACCGGGCGGGGACGGGCCAGACGTCCGTCGAGGTCAGCGCGGTGCGTGCGCTGCGGCGACCTCGAGGAAGATGTCCGTCGCCTCCCGCTCGCCGACGCTGACGCGGACGCCGTCACCGGCGAAGGGCCGCACGATCGTCCCGGCCTGGCCGCAGCGCTCCGCGAACGTCGTCGCCCGGTCGCCGAGCGGCAGCCACACGAAGTTCGCCTGGCTGTCCGGCACGTCCCAGCCCTGGGCACGCAGCCCGGCGAGCATGCGGGTGCGCTCGGCGACGATCGTGTCGACACGCGCCAGCAGCTCAGCCTCGACGCGCAGCGACGCGAGCGCCGCCAGCTGCGCGACGTGGGAGACGCCGAACGGTGTCGACGCCGTGCGGATGCCCGCCGCCAGCCGGGGCCGCGCGACCGCGTAGCCGACCCGCAGCCCGGCCAGCCCGTACGCCTTGGAGAACGTGCGCAGGACGACGACGTTGGGGTGCTCGGCGAGCAGGGCGAGCGCGTCGGGCGCGTCGGGGTCGCGGACGAACTCGACGTACGCCTCGTCGAGGACGACGAGCACGTCGCGCGGCACGGCGGCCAGGAACGCGCGCAGCTCGGCGTCGCGCACGGCCGGACCGGTCGGGTTGTTGGGCGTGCAGACCAGGACGACGCGCGTGCGCTCGGTGACCGCGGCGGCCATCGCGGGCAGGTCGAGGCGCCCGTCCGCGCCGACGGGGACGCGGACCTGCTGCGCGTGCGCGAGCGTGACGGCGATCGGGTACGCCTCGAACGACCGCCAGGGCAGCACGACCTCGTCGCCCGCCTCGCACATCGCGGTCAGCACGTGCCCGAGCACCGCGACCGACCCGGTGCCCGCGACCACGGACTCGGGGGCGACACCCAGACGGTGGGCGATCGCCTCGGTGAGCTCGGTCGCGTACATGTCCGGGTAGCGGTTGACGTCCACGGCCGCGTCCGCGATCGCCGCGACCACCGACGGCAGCGGCGGGTACGGGTTCTCGTTGGACGACAGCTTGTACGCGGCGGCGCCGACGGCGGCACGCGCACCCGGCACGTAGGAGGGCAGGTCGGCGAAGGCACGACGGAGAGGGACGCGGCTCACGGCGGCCAGCATGCCACCGCCCCACCCCCGACGCGCTCACCGTCCACCCCACCCCCCCAACCCAGGCCGTGAGACGTCAATCCAGTCCCACCAGCCCCCCACCCCAGGCCGTGAGATGTCAATCCAGTTCCACCAGCCCCCCAAACCAGGCCGTGAGAAGTCGATCCAGTTCCACCAGCCCCCCGAACCAGGCCCTGAGATGTCAATCCAGTTCCTCCTCCGCCCCCGCGACGCCCGGTCAGCGCTGCGGGTGGTCGGCGCCCGGGACGGCCTGCTGGGCGCGGAGCCGGCGGTCGAGCGCCTGCAGCGCCCCGACCGCCGCGTCCAGGGCCGCGACGTGCTCGGGGGCGAGCGCCGCACGGGCCTCCGCAATGGGTCCGGCCCAGGCGTCGGCGATGGCCTCGTGCTCGACCTGCGCGCGCTCGGTGGGGACGAGCCGGGTGACGCGACGGTCCTCGGCGTCCGGCTCGCGCGCCACCAGGCCGCGCTCGTCGAGCGTGCGCAGGGCGGCGCTGGTGTTGCTCTGCCGCAGGCCCAGGTGACGGGACACCTCACCGACCGACACCCCCGGCGACTCCAGGACGTGCATGAGCACGGCGAGCTCGGTGGTGGGCAGTGGCTCCACGCCCGCGACCTGCGGGCTGCGACGGTGGACGGTCCACGCCAGGTCGCGGATCACGGCGCTCACGTCCGCCCTCGTCGAGCCCGGCCCGACCTCGGGCCGACCGGCGCTGGGGTGCGGTGTCGCCATGCTCACATCGTACTTCATATGTTGACATACGTATGTTCTCGTAAGTAATCTCGCACGATCCCCCTGCCGTCCGAGAGGTCACCCATGCCCGCGTCCGCCGACGCCCCTGCACGTCCCGCAGCCCCCGCGCTCCCCCTGGGCCCCGCGCTGGTCGCGGTCCTCGCGCTGCTCACCGCCGTCGCCCCGCTGTCCATCGACATGTACCTGCCCGGCTTCCCGGCCATGGCGGTCGAGCTCGGCACCACCGCGAGCGGCATCCAGCTCACGATGACGGCGTTCCTCGTGGGGCTCGGCCTCGGGCAGCTCTTCATCGGGCCGCTCTCCGACGGCATCGGGCGTCGCCGGCCGCTGCTCGGGGGCACCGCGCTGTGCCTCGTCGCCAGCGTCGCGTGCGCACTGGCCCCCACCGTCGAGGTGCTCGCGGGCGCACGGTTCCTGCAGGGCGTGGGCGGCGCCGCCGGCGTCGTGCTCGCACGCGCCGTCATCTCCGACACCTCGCGCGGCCCGGCGGCCGCCAAGCTGCTCGGCGTCCTGATGATCGTGAGCGTCATCGCGCCCGTCGTCGCGCCGCTGGCCGGCGGACTGCTGGTCGCGCAGTCGGGCTGGCGCCTGGTGTTCTGGGTGATCAGCGCGCTCGTCGCCGTCATGCTCGTCGGTGCAGCGGCCTGGGCGCGTGAGACCGTGCCTCCCGCCGACCGCACGCGCGGCGGCATCCGCACGACCCTCGCGACGGCCCGCGAGGTGCTGTCCAACCGCCACTACACCGGGTACGTCCTGACGTTCTGCTTCTCGTTCGCCGGCCTGTTCGCCTACATCTCGGCGTCACCGTTCGTCGTGCAGACCATCATGGGCCTGTCCGAGAGCCGGTACTCGCTGGTCTTCGCGCTCAACGCCCTGGCCATCACCGCCACCTCGGCGATCTCGGCGTCGCTCGCGGGCCGCGTCCCCTACCGCACGATGATCGGCACCGGACTCGTGGCCGCGGCCCTCGCCGGCGCGGCCCTGCTCGTCGCCGTGCTCAACGGCGTCCCGACGGTCCCCACCCTCATCCTGCTCGCCGTGTTCCAGGGCTCGTTCGGCCTGGTCTTCGGCAACGCCACCGCCCTGGCGCTCGGCGAGGCCGGCCGCCACGCCGGCACCGGGTCGGCGTTCCTCGGGTTCCTGCAGTTCGCGCTCGCCGCCGTCGTCGCGCCGCTCGTCGGCATCGCGGGCGAGGCGACCGCCGTGCCCATGGGTGTCGCCATGGTCGCCTCGGCCGCGCTCGCCATCGTCGCGTTCGTCGTCCTGACGCGCGGCGCGACCGAGCCGTCGCCGCACACGGACGAGGCCGTCGGCATCGAGCGCGATACCGACCCGTCGGACGAGGCCCCGGTTCCCGTCGCGCTGGGGGCATGAGCGCCCGCTCGCGGGGGTGAAGACCACCCGCAGGACTCGCCGGAACGCGCTGGACCTGCGCGATCGGTCCCGGACAGGGCAGGATCAGGTCATGGGATTCGTCGTGCGAGTTCTCGTGAGCGGGGTCGCCATCTGGCTGGCGTCGCTGATCCTGCCCGGTCTGGAGATCATCGGCGGGCAGACCACAGCGGGCAGGATCGGCGTGATCCTGCTCATCGCGCTGGTGTTCGGCATCGTCAACGCCATCGTCAAGCCGATCGTCGCGCTCGTGTCGATCCCGCTGTACATCCTCACGCTCGGTCTGTTCACGCTGGTCGTCAACGCGCTGATGCTGATGCTGACGTCGTGGATCACGGAGCAGACGGACTGGGGCCTGCGGATCGACAACTTCGGCACGGCGGTGATCGGTGCGCTCATCGTGTCGCTCGTCAGCTTCGTGCTGTCGTCGGCGATGTCGAACGACTGAGGCGCCGGCTCATCGGGCCCACGGCACCCGGGGCTCCGGAGGCCACGGTTCCCGAGCCCCGAGTGGCAGGACGACCGACGGCGGGACGACCGACGGCGGAACCTCGCGCGGGCGGATCACCACCGGCGCGACCGGTTCCGGCGCGACCAGCGGCGCCGCCGTCACCGTGGTCTGCGTCGTCGTCGCACCCGCGGGCGCGCGTCCGAGCACGTCGGTGAGCGCGCGCCGCACCGGGTCGTCCGCGGGCAGGTCGCCGAGCGCGTCGTCGACCATCGCACCGGTCCGCACGTAACCGGCCACGGCGTGCGCCTCGCTGAACGACGGGCGGGCGGGCCCGCCCGTCGCCGCCAGGTCGCGCACCACCGACAGCGCGCGCGGACCTCCGCGCTCACCGACCTTGCCGTCCAGGAGCGAGACCGCGTCCTCGCGGTGGCGCAGCGTGACGGTCGCGACGCCGGGTGGTGGTGCCGCCGGGACGTCGGGAGACCCCGCGGTCACGACCAGCCGCACCGCGTACGTCCCGACCGCGGCAGCAGCGACGTTGGCCGCGACCATGCCGCCCTGGCTGTGCCCCACGAGCGCGACGGGCTCGTCGGCCCCGATCCCCGCCTCTGCCATCGCGGCGAGCACCGCGCGTGACATGACGTCGGGCACGCCGCCCTCGAGCGCGAGGTTGGTGCCGTTGTCGGTCGGCACGTCGCCCGTGAGCCCGGCGGCCCGGGTGCCGGGCACGGCGACCACCCATGAGCGCGTGCCGTCGGCGTGATCGAGGCGCTGCACGGTGACCGTCGCGAGCGGCGTGCCCGGCTCACCCGTGGCCGTGTCCTCGTCGTAGGTGCGGGCGACGAGGTCCACGAGGTCCTCGACGCCGCGCGGCGCGGGCAGGTCCGGCGGGTCGGCGCGCGGCACGAGCCGGACGTCGCGCGCCGGGAGCAGGCCCGCGACGTGCGCCGAGAACCGGCGCACCGGGTCCAGCTCCGGTGCGAACGCCCCCGTCACGGACCCGAGCGCGGCCGCCAGGAGCTGCAGCACCAGGGCCCCGCGCCCGTCGGCGACCACGCGCTGCGGCACGGAGGCGAGCCGCGCCAGGTCGTCCGGCAGCCCCGCCGGTGACATCGCACCCCACGGGTCGACGGCGAGCTGCCGCGCCTCGTCGAGCAGCAGGTCCCCCACCGCGACCCCGAACGCCGCGCTGCTGAGCAGCGCGGCCCCGACCGGTCCGGCACCGAGCACGAGCCCCAGGCCGCCGACCACCCGCGTCCACCGCGCCTGCGCGTCGGTCTCCGCGAGGTCGTAGGCACCGGCCGCGTCACGCGTGCGCGTCGCGAGGTCGACCAGGTCCCGCGCCAGCCGCGCCGGCCCCCACGTCGCACGCCGCAGCGCGTCGAGCGCGTCGGCCAGGGGCTGCACCTGCGGCACCTCGGTGGCGAGCGTCGCCGCGTGCCACGCCGCAGCGCGCAGCCGCGCGTCCGCCACGTCGAGGCCGTCGCCCGCCCCGCGCAGGCGCTGCGCCGCGACGCCCAGCTCGGCCGCGTCGACGAGCACGCGGCCACCGCTCCCCAGCGTGAGCGACCGACCCTCCCTCACGCCCACGCCGCCACCCCCGCGTGCACGAGCGGCCGGGGCGGCAGGCACTGCTGCTCGGCCCGACGCGCGACCTCCGCGAGCCGGTCCGCCGCGTCCAGCGCGTCGAGGCAGCGCCGCAGGTCGGTCAGGACCTCCTGCCGGTGGACCGCTGCGGCGTCGGCGGCGCCTCCCGTCCACGTGGCAGCGCCCGCCCGCACGACGGCGACCTGCGCGGCCCACACCTGGGCGCGCACGTCGGCGAGCGCTGCTGCGATGACGGTCGACATGCCGTCGACGCTAGGGCGGTCACACCGGCAACGACCGGTGCGGTGGCGGATCTGGGGACGGGCCCGCCGACGGACATGGCTGGGGTCGGCTCAGGTCACGGCCGGGCGCTCCACCACGGCCGCGCAGGCCGGGTGAGCGCCAGCACCGACAGGCCCAGCACGGCGACCAGCCCGGCCACCCGCCACACGTCCTCGTCGGCCGCCGCCGCCCCGCCGGCCACCAGCGCGAGCACCTGCGCACCACCCTGCACGACGAGCGCCGCGCGCCAGTCGTCGGCCAGCACGGCGAGCTCGACGCGCGTGCGCCACGTCGTGCGCGCCGCCACGGCCGCGAGCCGCAGCACCGCGTGCAGCAGCAGCACCAGCGCTGCCAGGACCAGCGGCGACGCCGGGTCCGCGATCAGCACCCGCGCGCCCACGACCAGCAGGAGCACCGCCGTCACGGGCCACCGCGGCACCACCGCGGGCAGCACGCCCACGGCCACCATGAGCGCCAGCACCTCCACAGGCACGACGCGCCCGGGCATCGTGGCGGCGACGAGCACGGCCGCGACCCCCGCCAGGGCGAGCGCGAGCCGCAGGGTCACGGCCGGCACGGTCGGCCCGGTGCGCACGTCGACCTCGGTGGGCTCGCCGCGGCGCCGCGGCGTACGCGCGCCCGGGACACGGTCCAGGACCCACGCCCCCAACCCCTCGGAGCCGAACCTCAGGCTCATCGCGGCACCCCCGCCCCGGCGTGCCGCTGGGCGCGCCGCGCGAGGACCCGCAGGGCGACCGCGGGCTCGTCGCGCCACGTCACGAGCTCGACGTCCTGGTCGGCGAGCTCGGCCATGCGGTCCTCGCGGGTCAGCGTCATCATGCGCAGCGCGAGCCGCTCGCGGTCGTACAGCCCTGAGACGCGCAGCCGCGGCAGCACGTCGACGGCCACCACGCGGTGCCCGGCGTTGCGCCAGCGTGCGGCGACGGCCGCGGACTCGTCGTCGAGGAACGTCGAGAACACGACGACCAGTGCGCCCGACGGCAGCCGCGGGGGCCGCAGCCGCGCGGCGGGCTGGCCCTCCGGTGCCGTGAGCGCGAGCGTGTGCCGGATGCGGTCGAGCTGCCGGCGTCCTCCGCCGGGCGGCACCGGGCGGCGCCGCACGCCCAGGTCGTCCAGGCCGACGCGGTCCCCGCCCTCGAGGTACGCGCGGGCCAGCGACGCGGCGGCCTGCCGGGCGCGGTCCAACGAGGTGGCGTCCTGCGGGCGCGGCGCGACGGACCCGCGCCACGTCCGCGGGTCGGGTCCCACGTCGTCGCGGGAGTCGACGACGAGCACGACGACCGCCTCGGCCTGGGCGTGCTCGCGACGCACGTACAGCTCCGACAGGTCGGGCGACCGGCGCGCCGTCACCCGCCAGTCGATGCGGCGCAGCCGGTCCCCGGGGACCCAGGGGTGCACGTCGCGCAGCCCGCCACCCTCACCGGGACGGCGCGACTCGTGCGGGCCGGTCAGCCCGCGCAGCCGTCGGGGCAGCGGCAGGTCGAGCAGCGGGGTCGTGGCGGGCAGCACGACGGTCGAGCGGGTCACGGGCGGGGTCGGCTGGGCGACGGACACGCCGTCCGGCCCGACGCCCTGCACGTCGGCCGTCGCGACCTCCTGCGGCCCGGTGCGCACGGTCCGCGCGACGACGGGGAGCCGACGCGGCCCGACGGTGCGCACGAGCACGTCGGCGCCCGGGCGGCCCTGGCGGGTGGTCGTGACGGCGGCCCACCGCCCGGGCCCGTCGACGACGAGCGTCGCCTGGAGACGACCGGCCCGGCCCCGCGCGTCCGGGTCGTCCTCGTCGTCGCCCGCCTCGAACCTGACGTCGACCGCACCCGTCGGCCGCGCGCGCAGCGCCCGCACCGCCAGCACCAGCGGCGCGGCGCCCAGCACCGCGACGTCCGGCCGCGCCGCCAGCACGCCGAGCACCACGAGGACCAGGCACGCCGCCGACGCGCACGTCACGGCCAGCGCGGGCGTCCACGGCCCGGCGGCCACGCCCGCCGCCACGTCGGGACGCCGGTCCGGCTCCCACGTGGGCGGGCGTGCCGGGAGCGGCTCGGGGACGCTCACGCGCGGCGTGCCGTCGTCGGCCCGGCGACCTGCGCGAGCACCTCCCGCACGACCGCCTCGGGAGCCAGGCCCGCGGCCCACGCCTGCGGCGTCAGGGACAGCCGGTGCGCGAGCGCGGGCGCGGCGACGGCCTTGACGTCCTCCGGTGCCACGAAGTCGCGCCCGTCGAGCACCGCGAGCGCCCGGGCGACGAGGACGAGGGCCTGCGACCCGCGCGGGGACGCCCCGACCTCCACGGCCCGGTGCGCGCGCGTCGCCGCGGCGAGGTCCACGCAGTACGCGAGCACGTCACCGTCGACGGCGACGGCCTCGACGCCCGCCTGCATCGCCAGGAGCGTCTGCGCGTCCACGACCTGCCGCACGGACGCACCCTCCTGGCGCCGCGCCAGGCGCCGTGCCAGCACGTCGACCTCCGACGCGCGCTCGGGGTACCCCACGGCCAGCCGCACCATGAAGCGGTCGAGCTGCGCCTCGGGCAGCGGGTACGTGCCCTCGTACTCCACGGGGTTCGACGTGGCGACGACGTGGAACGGCGCGGGCAGCAGGTGCGTGGTCCCGTCGACGCTGACCTGCCGCTCGGCCATCGCCTCGAGCAGCGCGGACTGGGTCTTGGGGGCCGTGCGGTTGATCTCGTCGGCGAGCAGCAGGCCCGTGAAGACCGGGCCGGGGCGGAACTCGAACTCCGACGTCTTCGGGTCGAAGACGCTCGACCCCGTGACGTCCGACGGCAGCAGGTCCGGCGTGCACTGGATGCGCCGGAAGTCCAGGCCCAGCGCCGTGGCCAGGCTGCGCGCGGCGAGCGTCTTGCCGAGCCCCGGCACGTCCTCGAACAGCACGTGCCCGCCGGCCAGCAGCGCCGCGAGCGCGATCCGCAGCGGCTCCGCCATGCCGACGACCGCCGTGGCGACCTCGTCGAGCACGGCACGGCCGCTGCGCTGGACCTCGGCGACGGGCAGCGGCTCGGGGGTCGACGTCATCGGGTGCTCCTCGGTTCGGGGTCGGGGTCGGGCGTCGCGGGGCGCGTGCGGGTCGCGCCCAGGCGTTCCAGGACGCCCAGGGTGTGCACGAGGTCGGAGACGCTCGGCAGCGGGTGGCTGCGTCGCGTGAGCGTCGCGTGGGCGCGCGTGCCGAGCAGGTCCTTCAGTGCGTCGGCCTGCTCGGGGTCCCTCAGGTCCAGGCCGTGCCGGGCGACGCGTCGGGCGCCGGCGTCCCGCAGGCGGCGCAGCGCGCGCTCACCGGCTCGCCCGTCGCGGCCGACCATGGTCCACGCCAGCTCCAGCACCTCGCCGCGGGCGCCGTCGCTGGCGTCGTGGTAGCGGCGGGCGGGCCGGGGCTCGGCGGTGGCGTCGACGCGCTGCAGGACGGCGGCCAGCGTGGCGGCAGCGAGCGCGACGACGGCCGCCGACGACGGCTTCATCCCCAGCGCCCAGACGACGATGCCGACCGCCGCACCGACCACGAGCGGACGCCACACGAGCGCCCACCCGGCTCGCACCACCGGTCGGACGCGGGTCACGGCGCGCTCCCGTCGTCGGCGCGCGGCACGAGCCCCTCCCCGACGACGGTCAGCAGCTCGCGCGCCAGCCGGACGTCGTCGGCGTCGACGCCACGGGCACTGAACCGTGCCCCGAGGTACAGGGCCAGCAGCTCGCGGGTCGCCGAGGGGTCGGCGCGCGTGGCGCCGAGGACCCGCACGGCGAACTCGCTGGCCGTCTCCGCGGGGTCGCGGACGACGCCCGTGCGCGCCGCCGCGGTCTCCACCGCGACCCACGCGCCGATGACGGCGTCACCCGGGGGGACGTCGTCCTCCAGCGCCCGCGTCGCGGCGCGGACGCCCTCGCGCAGGACGGCGACGGCCGTGTCGCTCAGCTCGTCGCCCGTCTCGTCACCGGGCGGCACGTCGTCCTCGCCGTCGTCGCCGCGGACTCCCCGCCAGCCGCGGGCCGCGTGGCGCAGCAGCAGGGCGAGCGCCGTCAGGACGGCGAGCACGACGAGGGCCTGCACCACCCAGACGAGCCAGACGGCCCAGCGCGGGGTCGGCGGCACCTCCCCCGGGCCGTCCTCGGACGGCGGGAGGGTCGCCGTCGTGGTGACGGTCGGTGCGGGCGGTGGGGTCCACGTCGGCCCGTCGTCCGGCCGCGCCTCGAGCGACACCGGCCCGCTCAGCGCCGCGGCGAGCACGCCCACGACCACCAGCAGCGCGGCCAGGACCGTGGCCACGCTGGTGCGGCGTGCCGGCACAGGACTCCTCGGGGCGATCGGCGGCGATCGGACGGGTCGTCAGGCTACCGGGCGCGAGGTCAGCAGGTGTGACCCGCCTCGCACCACTGGTGCGCCACGTCGACGACGAGCCGTGACCCGCCCCCCGGCCCCGCGAGCACGAACGCGCGGAACGGCAGACGTGCCCGGACACCGAGCCCGACGGTGCTGACGCCCTCGAAGCTGCCCGCCCAGCGCACGTCGCGGAACGTCGAGTAGGAGGACGTGTCCACCAGCGAGCCGCTCGGCGTGAACCACGAGTCCGTCGGGACGACGCCGACCCGCGCGACGACCTCGAGCCGCGCACCGCCGCGCACCGGGACGACGAACCCGGAGCCGTCCTGCACGACCTGGTCGACGTACCGCACGGACCAGCCCGTCAGCGGTGCGTCGACGTCGAGGACGAGACGGTCGTAGCAGGCGTTGCGTCCGGCGCGGACGTTCGTGAGGGAGCCGGCGGACATGCCGCCGGCGGCCTTGTCGTGCGACCCCCACGTCAGGCCGCAGTACGGGTGGGCGGCGGCGCCGGGTGCGAGCGCCAGTCCCGGCACGACGACCAGGAGCAGCGCGAGCACGACCCGCCAGGTGCGGTTGCGCATGATGGACCCCTTCTCGAGACGACGGTCGAGCGGGGACCGGGTGGTTCCCGGGCCGTCACCCCAGAGGAATCGCCCGGCCGGCCGCCTGATACGTCGGGCGGCCGCACGTCACCAGCGGTTGTGCACGTCCTCCGCCCACCCGACGACGTCCCGCACCGGCACCCACGTGCCGCTCGAGTCCCGCACGCGCCCCTCCCAGTGCCCGAAGCACTGCGAGGTGCGCGCCGCGAAGACCGTGAGGTCGGTGACCGACTGCTTGAGGTGGAACGGCGTGAGCGTGAGCTCGACGTCGGTGCCGGTCACGTGCCACGGCGCGAGCCAGTCGTCGCGGTCGTACTCCCAGACCAGCTCCTCGCTGATCTTCGTCAGGCGCCCGTCGACCACCAGGGAGTTCTCGACCGACCCCGTGCCGTCCGTCCACCGCCCGCCGACCTGCAGGCCGATGACGCGGCCGTCGGTGCGTCCCGACCCGGCGCCCCAGTTCCAGCGCACGTCGTAGGGCCAACGGCCGCGGCCGTGGTCGAGCGTCGCCCACGACTCGCCCGCGGGCACGTCGGCCGCGACGCCGTCGACCCACACCGTGCCCGTCGCAGGGCGGGCCACGTCCTTCACCGTGTACTGGAACAGCGTCTCGCTCCAGGGCACGACGACCCCGAGGGACTCGTGACCCTCGGGCCGGTGCGCGACGACGTCGACGCGCACGCGGTCGCCGCGGGCCCGCAGCCGCGTGCCGCCGGGGACCTCGTCGATCGCGATCTTCACGGCGCGCGTGCTCGCGCGGACCTTGCCGCCGCCGAGCGTGCCGGGCAGCGTCGCGGACCCGGTGAGCACGCCGATCGCGTCGTGCGCGACCGCCTGCCCCGTCGTGCGGTCGAGCACCCAGATGCCGTGCACGGCCGCGTAGTCGATCGCGGAGACGACGAGCGCGACGACGTGCGTCGGCGTCGTGACCGCCCAGTACTCCCACCGCTTGTTGCGGCCGAGCCCGCGGGCGCCGCGGCCGATGCCGTCGGTGGTGACCAGCGGGGTGCGGGTCCAGCCGACGGCGTCGGGGTTGAGGCGGCCGTCGGGCAGCGTGAGGCTCACGGGCGCGGTGATCTCGCGCTCGGTCACGGCCAGCGGCGGCGCGGCACGGACGCCCGCGGCGGCGTCGTGCCGGGCGCGCAGCCGCCGGTTCGAGGCGCGGACGGCGTCGGCGCCCACCTTCACGACCCGCCGGTCGTACGTCAGCAGGCCGTTGGTCTCCTCCTCGACGTCCGCGAGCTGCGTGTAGACGAACGCGGCGAGCCCGTCGTCGACGGCCGGCCCGACCTGCGCGTGCTGCAGCCGCAGGAACGCGCGCTCGAAGGCCCCGCGGTCGCGGTAGCGCCGGTACCCGAACTCCTGCTCGGACCACGTGTGGCCGGCGACGCGGTGCGAGTAGCCGCCGTACTCCGAGAGCACGGCGGCGCGTGGGTCGGCGGCGTCGGCGCGCGACAGCCGGTAGGGCCGGAAGTAGACGTGCCGGCTGACCAGGTCGCCGGCGCCCTGGTCGTGCCAGCCGGACGCGTGGTCGACGGGCCGCGTGGGGTCGAGCGCGGCGACGCGGGCCGCGGCGGCGGCGGCGTCGAACTGCCCCCAGCCCTCGTTGAACGGCACCCACACCGCGACGGACGGCACGCTGCGCAGCAGCTCGACGGTGGCGTCGGCCTCGGCGAGGAACTCGTCGCGACCCTGCGCGTCCTGCCGGCCGAACACGCGGTACCGGGAGTCGTCGAGGCGCAGCGGTGTGACGACGGGCGCGGTCACGACCGCCGGGTGGTACGTCCGGCCGCCGTTGACCATGTCCTGCCACACCAGCATGCCGAGGCGGTCGCAGTGGTGGTACCAGCGCAGCGGCTCGATCTTGATGTGCTTGCGCAGCATCGTGAAGCCGAGGTCCTTGGCGGTGCGGATGTCGTGGACCAGCGCGTCGTCGGACGGTGCCGTGTACAGGCCGTCGGGCCAGTAGCCCTGGTCGAGCAGCCCGGCGTGCAGGTACGGCTCGCCGTTGAGCAGCAGGCGGGTGCGGCCGTGCGCGTCGGGGCCGACGCCGAACGAGCGCATCCCGACGTAGGAGGTGACGCGGTCGTCGCCCAGGCGGACCTCGACGTCGTAGAGGTGGGGGTCGTCGGGTGACCAGGTGCGCACGTCGTCGCCGAGCGGCAACCGCGTCGGGACGCCGGTCGGGACCGTCCGGCGCACGACCTCGCGTCCCCCGGTCGAGACGACGACCTCTGCCTCCCCCGCGCCGCCGCCCGCCACGACCGTCACCTCGACCTCGCGCTCCGCGAGGTGCGGCGTGAGGACGAGCCGGTCCACCCACCGCGCGGGCACCGACTCCAGCCACACGGTCTGCCAGATGCCCGACTGCGCGGTGTACCAGATGCCCCCGGGCGCGAGCTTCTGCTTGCCCCGGCCGCGGTACGACGTGTCCGTGACGTCGCGGACGCGCACGACGACCTCGTGCTCGTCGCCGACCAGGGCGTCCGTCACGTCGAGCGTGAACGGCAGGTACCCGCCGCGGTGCCCGCCGACGTCGGTGCCGTCGACCCACACCTGCGCGTCCTGGTCGACCGCGCCCAGGTGCAGCAGCACGCGGTCGCGCACGAAGCCGCCGGGCAGCGTGAACGCGCGGCGGTACCACAGCGCCTCGTCCGGCTGCAGCGTGCGGCCGACGCCCGACAGCGGCGCCTCGGGCGAGAACGGCACGACGATCGGGCCGTCCCAGCGGTCCGGGGTCGGCGCGTCGGCGGACGTGAACGCGTGGTCCCACCGGCCGTTGAGGTTGACGTACGAGTCGCGCACGAGCTGCGGGCGCGGGTGCTCCGGCAGCGGGGCGTCGTCGTCCAGGGCCTCGCCCCAGGGGGTGATCACGGCACGACCTCCACGTCCTGCGTCCGGTCGGCGCGGGCCAGGCGCCGCGCCGGGATCACGACGAACGCCACGACGACGGCCGCCGCGAGGAACACCCACGGAGTGGGGACCTGCTTGACGACGCCCAGGTCGACGTACGTCTCGTCCGCGCCCGTGATGACCGCCGCGCCCAGGAACGGGCCGACGACCATCGGGATCAGCACCGCCGCCACCATGCGCAGGCCCTGCACCTGGCCCGCGCGGTCCGGCGGCGTCAGGTTGCGCACGGTCGCGGAGATCGCGGCGACGCCCAGCATGAAGCCCGACATCATGACGATCCCCGCGCCGATGACCGCGAGCATGCCGCGCGCCGGGAGCATCAGCAGCAGCCCCGCCGCGTACACCCCGACGACGGGCAGGATCGCGCGGTGCGGGCCGACGCGGTCGAGCACGCGGCCACCGAGGACGCTGACGACCGCGGCGCCCAGCAGCACCGACGCCAGCACCACCGCGTAGCCGTCGATCTGCAGGTACCGCTGCACGTAGATGATGAGGAACGGCATGAACACCTGCGTGCTGGTCCCGAGCACCGCCCACGCCGCCAGCGCGACGTACAGCCGGGGGTGGGCGCGCACCGTGCCGGGCCGCAGCCCGTGCACGACGGACGCGAGGTACGTGCCCCCGGGGCGCGGCACGCGCGGCGCCCGCAGCCCGAACCACGCCACGACACCCACCACGGCCGTCACGCCGCCGACCACCGCGAAGAACACGGACCAGCGCCCGTCGCGCGTCAGCGGGTCGAGCGCCCCGAACACCAGCAGCATCGCCAGCAGCGGCAGGGTGGCCAGCACGCCCTCGACGCGTCCCCGGTTGGTCTCGTCGGTCGCGTCGGTGACCCACGCGTTGAACGCCGCGTCGTTGGCCGTCGCGCCGAGCACGCTCATGACGCAGTCCAGCAGGACGATCGCGACGACCGCGACCACCACGGCGTCCAGCGCCGGGGCCAGCGACGCGGCCGTGTCGACGCCGACGACCCCGAACGCCGCGGTGCACGCGCCCCACAGCACGTACCCGCCCGCGATGAGCTCGCGCCGCCGGCCCGTGCGGTCGGAGTACGCGCCCGCGAGCAGCGTCGCGAGGGTGGCCGCGACCGCGCTCGTCGCCACGATGACCGCCAGCACCGTCGCCGACCCGGTGATCGTGTCGTGGACGAAGACGTTGAGGTACATGTTCTCGACCGTCCACGCCAGCTGTCCGGTCAGCCCCAGCAGGACCACCCAGACCCACAGGCGACGGTCCACGTGGCTCCGTTGCACGGCGCGACTGTAACCACGCGCACGGCCCGGCGGGCGTTGCGGCGCGAGAGGCGGGCGATACGTCCGCATCGGGCGGCCGGGCGCACGTCGTCGTCGGGCACGGCAGGACGCCTCCGGAGCGCGACCGGCCCCGTTGCTAGCCTCGGCCGGGTGACCCGATCCCGGTGCCTGCGATGAGCGACGTCCTCGACGACCTGCGTCGGTACCCCGACGTCGAGGCGCCGAACCTCTACGCCGTGGACGCGACGGACCGGCTGGTCCTCGACGAGGCGGCGGCGGCGCTCGCGGACGCCCCGGACGGGACCGTCGTCGTGATCGGCGACCGGTACGGCGCGCTGACGCTCGGCGCGATCGCCCGCCACGGCGTCACGGGCGTCCGCGTGCACCAGGACCGGCTGACCGGCGAGCGGGCGCTGCGCGCGAACGCCGAGCGGCTCGGGCTCGGTGGGTTCACGTCGCACGGGCTGACGCCCGAGCTGGTCGCCGGCGCGCGCCTCGTGCTGCTGCAGCTGCCGCGCTCGCTCGACGCGCTCGACGAGGTCGCGGCGCTCGTCGCGGAGCACGCGGACCCGTCGGTCGTCGTCGTGGCCGGCGGGCGGGTCAAGCACATGACGACCGCCATGAACGACGTCCTCGGGCGGCACCTCGCGGTCGTCGAGGCGCGGCTCGCGCGGCAGAAGTCGCGCGCGCTCGTCGCGTCGTCTCCGCGCCCGGCGTCCGAGCGACCCGCGCGACGCTGGCCCGAGTGCGCGACCCACGGGGACCTCGTGGTGTGCGCGCACGGCGGCGCGTTCGCCGGCACCGGCATCGACATCGGGACGCGCGCGCTGCTCGCTCACCTCGACCAGGTGCCGCAGACCACCGGCACGGCCGTGGACCTCGGGTGCGGCACGGGCGTCCTGGCCGTCGCGGTCGCCCGCCTGCGCCCCGGGATGGCCGTGGTCGCGACCGACGAGTCCGCCGTCGCCGTCGCGTCGGCGCGCGCGACCGTCGAGGCGAACGGCGTGGCCGACCGGGTGACCGTGACGCGCGCCGACGGCGCGGGCGACCTGCCCGAGGCGAGCGTCGACCTCGTGCTGCTCAACCCCCCGTTCCACGTCGGGGCGGCGGTGGTCCCCGCGGCGGCCTGCACCCTGTTCGCCGACGCGGCACGCGTCCTGCGGCCGGGCGGCGAGCTGTGGACGGTGTGGAACTCCCACCTGCACTACCGGCCGACGCTCGAGCAGGTCGTCGGGCCGACGCGGCAGGTCGGGCGGGACCCGAAGTTCACGGTGACGGTGTCGACGCGGCGGTGAGCGCTGTCCGACGCATGCGGACGCACGCGGACGAGCACCGCCGCTGACCGTCGCCTCCCCGGTGCGCTCAGAGCAGGCCGGGGACCGCGTCCAGCTCCGCGAAAGCCGGCGCCATCCTCTCGACCTCGGTCGGCGTCAACCAGCGCGCTGCGACCTCACGCCAGGGGCGCACGGCCGCGCCGACCTCCCGCAGGACGCGTCCGGCGTCTGCCGCGGAGAGCCGGAGCATGGGCGCGACGGACATCGCGAGGGCGACGGACGCCGTGCCGTCACCTGTGTCGATGGCGGTCGAGAGGTGCTTGGGCCCCAACGGACGGAGCACTGCTCGTGACCACGTCCGCTCCACGCGAGCCGCTCACTGGCGTGCGGCGGCACCGTGGTGGATCCGCAGCCTCTCCGCGGCGATGTTCCGGATCTTGCGCGTCCGTCCGTCGCGGGCCAGTTGCTCGAGGACGTCGGGAACGGTCGACTGCTCGGCCGACGTGCGCTGCAGCCAGTGCGTCCACGCAGTGACGTCCGGGACGTCGGTGAGCGAACCGTCGCACACGCCTTCCAGGACGGACAGGTCGTCGGCCCGGCGCGCGACGAACGCCCGCCGGTCCGCCGGTAGCGCGTCGACCCACCGGGCCCGGTGTTCCCGCACGGGATCGCGGTCGAACGCCAGCAGCACCACGCTGGTCGCGACGCCCTCGTCGGGCTCCGACGCGAGCGCCTCCCGCAGCGACGGGCCCAGTGCGCACAGCGCGACCGCCGCCTGGTAGACGTGCCAGCGGTCGTGCTCGTCGGCCCAGCCCGGCACACGGGCGGACGCCGTGGCATCGGCCATGTGGTCGAGCAGCTGCCGCAGGCGGGCGCTGGGCAGCCCGTCGGTCACGCTCACGGGCAGCCAGCCCCCTCGTCGCCCTCGCGTCGGACGTCGAACCACAGGGTCCGGGCGAACGACCACCCGTTCGTCCGCTCGGCCTGGTCTCGCCAGCAGCTGTACGACGCCTCCACCCACAGACCGTCGCCCAGGTCCCGGACGACGCGGTCGTAGCCCACGCGGTACTCCTCCCACCCTCCCGTCAGGCGTTCCAGGTTGCGGCGGACGACGTACAGGCCCGGCGGGTGGAAGGTGTCGTGGAGCGTCTCGACGTCGTCGAGCGCGGGCGCCCGTGCGTCGAGGGTCGGCGACCCCGCCAGCGGCACCGCCAGTCGCGGCGCGACGTCCGGCGCGTCGGCGAGCGTCGCGTGCGCGGCCGCGAGGACCTCCAGGCCGGTCGGGACGGCGGTCCGCACGTCGTAGGCGGTGCCCAGCAGGTCGTCCAGGTCGATCTGGTCGACGTACGACGTGCCCCCGCGGAGGGCGGTGACCGCGTCGGCGGCCCACCGCCGCACCGGGTCCTCGACCGTCACGGCCGGTCCTGTCATGCCCCCATTCTGCCTGGCCGAGCCGCCACCTCGTCCGCGTCCACGCAGGTCACGCCCGACGTGCGCCGGTATTCACCCTTGGTGGGGGCACGGGCACGGTCAGCCCGCCCGCCGGGCCACACCGTGACCGCCGGGCGGTTGGCCGCGTGGAGCTCGGGGTGCCACGAGCCACCTCGCGGTCGTCGAGGCGCGGCTCGCGCGGCAGAAGTCACGTGTCCTCGTCGCCTCGGCGGCGCGATCGCCGGCACCGGCATCGACATCGGCACGCGTGCCCCGCTACGTGCGCGGATATCTACCCGTGGGCGGCACGGGCTGATATCGTCGCATCCGTGTGATGGGCGAATATTCGCGCAGCGACGGGAGCTCTCGTGAACGATCAAGGCACACCCACGTGGGCCGCGGTCAACAGCGCGGCCGAGCTCGGGATGTACCTGCGCCACGTCCGTGAGCGCCGAGGGCTCTCCCAGGAGGACCTCGCGGACGAGCTCGGCATCGACCGCCGCTACGTCTACCAGATCGAGTCGGGGACGCCGACCCTCTACACACGACGCCTGTTCGCGCTGCTGCGTCTGCTCGAGGTGCGCATGGAGGTCCACGCGCGATGAGCCCCCGCGCCCTCGACGCCTGGCTCTACGGCACGCTCGTGGCGCACGTCGAACGCGATCGCGAGGACGGCGTCAGGCTGACGTTCTCACCTGAGGCGCTCACCCGGTGGGGCCACGGCTCCGCCGTGATGTCGGGTCTGCTGCCGTTGTCCGAGCGGTCACCGTCCACAACCGCGGTCGCCGCCTGGCTGCGCGGTCTCATGCCCGAGGGCCGCGCGCGCGGCCACCTCGCCGAACGCGCGGGGGTCCCGCCGGACGATGTCGTCGGATTCCTGGCCGTGTACGGCCGAGACACCGCCGGAGCGGTCACGCTGGTGCCCCGAGGCGCCGCCCCCGACCGACCGAAGGTCCCGCTGCGGACACTCGACGACGCCGAGATCGGTGAGCTCCTCGACGAGGCCACCGCCCAGGGTGTCGCCGACCAACCCACCTCCATCGCCGGCCTCGAGGCCAAGGCCGTCCTGACGAGCACCGTCGACGGGTTCGCGCACCCGACCCCCGACCGACCCTCGACGCACATCCTCAAGGTCGCCCGACCGGCCGACTCGCGCTCGGCCGACCTCACCGACACCGAGGCGGCAGCGCTCGCACTCGCCCGCGCGTGCGGACTCGGCGACGTCGAGGCCCAGCACCGCGAGTTCGCGGGGCGACGCACGCTCGTCGTGCGCAGATACGACCGCGTCGTCCTCGACGACCGGACCGAGCGGGTCCACCAGGAGGACATGGCGCAGCTGCTGGGGCTCGACACCTCCGACCCCGAACGCAAGTTCCAGTACGGCAAGCGCCTGCCCGCCCTCCGGGAGATCGCTCTGCGGCTCGACCGCCTCGGTGTCCCCCTGCGCGACCTGCTCGCCCTGACGACGTTCAACCTGGCCATCGGCAACGCCGACGCCCACGCGAAGAACGTCTCGGTCCTCCATCTCGAGGACGGCACCCACCGACTCGCACCTGTGTACGACGTCGCGATGCACATGCACCACGAGCATGCCGAGCAGCGGTTCGCGATGGACGTCGACGGCGGACGCGGGATGCACGAGCTGTCGTCCGCGCACCTGACGGCCGAGGCGGCGTCCTGGGGCGTGCCGCCTCGGCTCGCCTCCAGGGTCGTACGCGAGACGCTCGAACAGCTCGACCGGACGCTCGCGGCGGTCGCACGCACCGATCACCCTGGCGTCGGTGAGAGCGCCTGGGCGACGGTCGAGAGCAGGGTTCGACGTCTGCTCGGTGGCGATCCGGCTCGCTGAGGCCCACCGCCGCACCGCAGGCGAGGCCGCCACCGATCTTCCACGCCATGAGGCCGGCGCCCGGCCCGCGCGGTCATCCAGCGTCGGGTTGCCGCACCGTCATCTCAACGCGCCGTCACGCAGGGCGCCCGCCACCATCGGGGCGAGCGGCAGACGCGGGATCAGGGTGCACTGCAGCGCGTGGTAGACGTCGGGCTTGCCGGGCCACACCGTGGCCGCCGGGCGGTTGGCCGTGTCGAGCTCGTGGTGCCAGGAGCCCTTGCGCTCGTCGACCAGATGACGCTCGGCGTAGTCCCACCAGGTCGCGTACCGGTCGGCGAAGCGCGTGTCGCCCGTACGCTCGTAGAGGGCCGCGGCAGCCGCGATCGCCTCCGTCGCGACCCAGTGCATGCGGGTGCGCACGACCGGGGCGCCGCTCCAGTCGGTGGTGTAGACGAACCCGTCGGCGCCGTCGACCGCCCACGCGTCGGCGGCCGCGCGGTCGAAGAGCACCGTGGCCGTGTCGAGGAGCTCCTGGGAGCGTGCGGTCATCGCCTCGAGGTGCAGCAGCAGCCGCGCCCACTCCAGCCCGTGACCGGGCGTCGCGCCGTAGGGCTTGAACGGGTCGTCGGGCCGGTCGGCGTTGAGCTCGAGGTCCGGGACCCAGTCGGCGTCGAAGTGCTCGGGCAGGCGGCCGTCGTGGGTCCGTGCGAGGTCGACGACGAACGACGCGGCCCGCGCCGCCCGGTCCAGCCAGGCACCGGACTCCTCCGGAGGGACGGCTGACGCGACGGCGAGCATGGCCTCGACCGAGTGCATCGTGGCGTTCAGACCCCGGTAGCCGTCGAGGTCGGTGAAGGCGACGTCCCAGGTGTCGACGGGCCGCCCGTGCACGTCGTCCCAGAACCGCTCCAGGTAGGTCGACGTGGCGACCGCGAGCAGGTCCGCGCCCCCGCGCAGGCCCGCGGTCGTGGCGGAGGCCCCCGCGAGCATCACGAAGGCGTGGTCGTACGCGGACTTGCCGGCGGTGACCTCCGGCGTCCCGGACTCGTCGACGGAGTGGAACCAGCCGCCGTCGCGCGCGTCGTGCAGCGGACCGGTGAGGCCCGCGAGCGCCGCCTCGGCGACCGCTGCGCACCCGGGGCGCCCCAGGAGGTGGCCGAGCGCGTACGAGTGCACGGTGCGGCACGTGATCCACGTCAGGGTCCCGCGCGCCGGGTCCGGGTGCCCGTCGGCGTCGAGGTACGCGGCGCCGACGCGCCCGGGGCGGGCGGCGCCCGCACCGAACGCGAGCAGCCGGGCCGCCTCGCGGTCGAGCCGTGCCCGGTGGTCCGGGCTGGTGATGAGGGTGTCGGCGGTCATGCGGGTCCTCCTGAGGGGGGCGTCACCGGTCGGAGCGGGCTCCTCACCCGTGGTGCGGACGGATCAGGTGCTGCTCGAGGGGGTCGAGGACGTCGCGCAGCCGCTCGTACTCGGCGTCCGTGCAGGGCACGAGCGGCTCCGCCACGACCGGCGACCCGAGTCCACGCTCGCTGAGGATGCGCTTGACCGTCGGGACCCCGGGGCGGACCCGGTGGATCGCGACCAGGGCCGTCGTCACGTCCTGGAGCCGCTGGGCCGTGTCGCGGTCGCCACGACGCCACGCCTCGTACAGCCCGACGGCGAGCTCGGGGGCGATGTTCGCCGTCCCCGGCAGCAGGCCGACGGCACCGCGGTCCAGACCGTCGAGCAGTCGGGTCTCGTCCCCCTGGCTGACGCCGAAGCCGGGCCTGCCTGCGGCCGCGGCGACGACGGCCGCCAGGCCCTCGATGTCACCCGAGGAGTCCTTGACCCCGATGACCCGCTCGTCGGCCACGAGACCGTCGACGACCTCCGGCGAGAGCGGCCCGGCGACACGGGGCAGGTGGTAGACGATGACGGGGATGCCGATCCGGGCGACGGCGTCGACGTGGCGGAGCACCTCGTCAGGCCGGTGCCGGAAGTACGACGGCGCCGTCATGGTCAGCGCGTCGGGCGCGGCGTCCGACGCCGCCCGGGCACGGTCGACGGCCTCCGCGGTGCCGGCGGCCGACACGTTGACGATGAGCCGCCCGCCGGGCCGCGCGGCCCGCCACCGCCGCGCGATCCCCTGGACGAAGGCACCGGTCTGCTGCGGCGGGACGAGCGCACCCTCACCGTTCGAGCCGAGGAGCATCAGGCCGTCCACCCCGGCGACGGCGAGGGCCTCGAGGTGGTGGCCGGCGAGCTCGGCGTCCGGAGCCCCCGGGCTCGCCATCTGCGTGGCGAGCGGGACGAACACACCCGCCAGGACGTGGTCGCTCATCAGTAGCCCCCCACCACGGGCCAGTCGATCTCGACCCCGTCGGCGACGACGACCCGCTGGAACTCGGCCACGTTGTCGGCATCGGCGTGCACCTCGTGCGGCGTGAGCCCCCTGTCGAGGCAGTGCACGGCCAGGAGGCCCGCCGCCTCGCCCGCGTTCCACTCCACGGGGTGCAGGCGGTAGCACCCGTTGGTGATGTGGGTCGTGCCGATGTTCTTGGCACCGGCGAGCACGTTGGTGACCCGCTGCGGGATCAGCGCACCCAGCGGCAGGTAGAACGGTGTCGAGGCGACGTCGACGTAGTTGTCCCCACCCGTCGACGGGTGCAGGTCGATGCGGTACATGCCCACGCCGACGGAGTCCGGGTAGCGCACGGCACCCTGCTCCCCGCGCACCTCCAGGGAGACGTCCTGCTCGCGGACCGTCGTCAGCGCCTTGATGCGGCGCCCCTCACGGATGTACGGCGCGAGCGCGAAGCCGTCGGCCGACCCCATGACGTCGCCGCGCGGGCGCAGGCCGGGGAAGCCGGTACCGCCGTCGGCGCGGGGCGCCTCCGTCTGCAGGTAGTAGAGGAACGAGCGCGCCTGCTCGTAGGCGCCGGCGACGTGCCGGGCCACCTCCGCCGGGTCCGGCGACATCGGGTGGCCGTCCAGGTAGTCGATCATCGGCCAGTTCACGATGGTGACGTCCGAGTCGAGGAAGCCCGGCTGGAACGTGGAGCGGGCCAGGATGCGGCGGAACGCCCACAGCTCGCGGTCACCGGGGTCCTTCGACTGGTCGGCGACGACGGGCCCCTCGACCCCGTTGGGCACGAACGCGCGCTCGAGCGGCTCGAGGGTGCGCGGGTCGGGCGCCGTCAGGCTGAGCAGCGGCGCCGGCCAGAACTCCGGGTGGACGGACCGGAAGTAGTCGTAGCGCTCGGGGCGCTCGATGACGTGGTTCTCGCCCTCGCGGTGCTCCAGGGCGAACACCCAGGACATCGCCTGGACGTTGTCGGGCTGCGCCTCGTCCGGGGCCGACGGCTCCCCCGTCTCCGCACGGGACTCGAAGCCCGTCACGTGCTCGATGCCGGCCAGCGGGAGCAGGTCGCCCAGCTCGGTCGCGTCGATCACGTACGGGGCACGCACCCACGTGTGCGTACCGTCGGCGTCCCGGAGCCGGACGGCGGTGACGACGTCGCCGTCGCACGTGGCCTCCACGGGCTCGGTGTGCCGCAGCACCCGCAGGCGCCCGGCGGCCTCGTAGGGGCCGACGAGGCTGTCGATGACGGCGGCCGCGACGCGCGGCTCGTGGCACAGCCGGCTGACCCGGCCCTGGCCCGGGTTCAGGTGCGGGTCGTTGCGCGCCGCCTCCGTCAGCGGGTACCAGGTGCGGTAGTGCTCGCGGATCGCGTCGCGCAGCCGGCGGTACGACGCGGTGCAGCCGAACATCTCGATCCACGGGTGCTCGTCCGGCGGGACCGCCTGGCTGGTGAGCTGGCCGCCGAGCCACTTGGTGGGCTCGGTGAGCACGACCCGCCTGCCATGACGCGCTGCGGCGAGCGCCGCCGCGACGCCACCGAGTCCACCGCCGACGACGAGGACGTCGGTGTCGATCTCCTGCGTGCTGGTCATCAGAGAAGTCCTCGTGTTCCGATCGAGTCGTCGGCGACGTCCAGGGCAGCCTGGAGCAGCTCGACGGTGTAGGGGTCCTGCGGGTCGGTGAAGACGGACTCGGTGTCGCCGAACTCGACGATCCGACCGTGCTGCATGACGGCGACACGGTCCGAGATCTGCCGGACGACGCCGAGGTCGTGCGTGATGAAGAGGAGCGAGAGGTCGAGCTGCTCGCGCAGGTCGACGAGCAGCCGCAGGATCTGCGCCTGCACGGAGACGTCGAGCGCGGAGACGGCCTCGTCGCAGACGAGCAGCTTCGGCTTGAGCGCCAGCGCACGGGCGATCGACACCCGCTGGCACTGCCCCCCGGAGAGCTTGGACGGGCGCCGGTCCATCACCGACGGGTGAAGCCCCACCTGGGTGAGCAGCTCGGCCACGGCGGCGCGCCGGTCGCCCGCGGGACGGGCGGAGGGATGGACCCGCCACCCCTCCGCGACGATGTCGACGACCGTCATGCGGGGGTTGAGGGACGAGCGGGGGTCCTGGAAGACCATCTGCATCAGCTGGCGCACCTCGGACGAGCGCGCCGATCCGACGAGCTGCGTGCCGTCGAACGAGATGACGCCCTCGGCGGCGGGCAGCAGCCCGACGACGACGCGGGCGACGGTGGTCTTGCCGGAGCCCGACTCCCCGACCAGCGCGACGACCTCGCGCGTCCCGACGTCGATGCTGACGTCGTCGACGATGGTCGGACCGCGGCTGCCGTACCGGGCGCGGAGGTTCCTGACGCTCAGGAGCGGTTCGTCGCTCATCCGAGTACCTCCTCTGCGAAGTGACAGGCCACGGTGCGGTCGGGCGCGACCTCCCGGACGGGTGGCACGACCTCACGACAGATGTCCTGGGCGATGGGGCACCGCGGGTTGAAGGCACACCCCGAGGGCCGGGCGTACGGGCTCGCCGGAGCGCCCGGGAGCGGCGACGGCAGCGCCTTCTTCTGGTGCACCGACGGGATCGACCTCGTCAGGGCCCGCGTGTACGGGTGGGCGGGGCGCCCGATGACCGTCGAGGCCGGACCGGCCTCGCACACCCGCCCGGCGTACATGACGACGAGGTCGTGGGCGACGTGCGAGACGACGCGCAGGTCGTGCGAGACCAGGAGCATCGACATGTGCCGCTCCTCCTGGAGCCGCTTGAGCAGCGCCAGGATGCGCGCCTGCACGGTGACGTCGAGGGCCGTCGTGGGCTCGTCCGCGAGGAGGAGCTCCGGCTCGCCCGCGAGCGCGAGCGCGATCATGACGCGCTGGCGCAGACCGCCGGAGAGCTGGTGCGGGAAGACGTCGAGCCGCTGTGCCGGCTCCGGCACACCTGCCTCGGCGAGCCTGTCCAGCGCCAGGCGGCGCGCGTCGGCGCGCGAGGCGCCGTCCCGCCGCGGGATCTCGGAGATCTGCTTCCAGATGCGCTGCGTGGGGTTCAGCGCGGACAGGGGGTCCTGGAAGACCATCGAGATCTCCCGACCCCGGACCGCCCGTCGGCGGGCGGCGGGCACCGCGGCGAGGTCCTCGCCGCGGAACAGGATCTCGCCCCCGACCACGGCCGCGTCGGGCAGGAGACCGATGAGGGCGTTCGCGAGCATCGTCTTGCCGCTGCCGGACTCACCGATCAGGCCCAGGGTGCGGCCGGTCCGGATCGTCACGTCGACCTCGTCGACGACCGCCACCGGCCCCACGGCGGTGGGGAACGACACGGACAGCCGCCGCGTCTGGAGGAGGGCACCGTCGCCCGGCCCGGCCGAGGGCCGGGCGACGGTGGGGCTCACTGAGCTCATCGGACCGATGCGCCCCGGAAGTCCGGGAGGAAGGAGCCCGAGAGCTCGATCCCCTGGACCCCGTCGACCCACGCGTACGGGATCTCCATGAACATCGGGTACATGCCCACGGCGTCGTCCCAGATGATCTCGATCGCGTCGGCGTAGGCGGCCTCGCGGACCGCGAGGTCCGAGCTGGAGCCGGCCGCTGCGAGCAGCTCGTCGAGCTCCGGGTTGCAGTAGCCGTTGCGGCCCGCGGCGCACGTGTAGAGGCGGCCGAGGTTGGTCGCCGCGTCGAACGTCGGGGTGGACAGCGCCTGGAAGTTGATGTCCCAGCGCATGGCCAGCAGGTCCTCCGTGAACACCGCCGACTCCTTCTCGACGGCCTCGGCCTGGACGCCGATGGCGTTCAGGTCGGACGCCACCGCGGCGGTGAACTGCCGCCAGTCCGCACCGGAGAACTGCAGCTCGAGGCGCTGGCTGAAGTCGAAGCCCGCGTCCTCGAGCGCGGCCTTCGCCGCGTCGGGGTCGTGCTCGACCGGAGACTGCGGGGCGTGACCCAGGATCGCCGAGGCGACGACCGAGTCCGCCGGGCTGCCGGTCTGCGGGAACAGTGCCGAGATGATCGTCGGGAAGTCGATGGCCTGCCACAGGGCGCGGCGCACCTCCGCGGAGCCCAGGGCGTCGCGGCCCGAGTTGAACCACATGGTGATGACCGACGTCGCGGGGATCGTCTCGACGGTGATGCCGGCGTCACGGATCGCGGGGACCTGGTCGTCCGGCAGGTTCCAGGTGGCCTGGATCTCACCGGCCTGGAGCGCCGCGACCCGCGACGAGACCTCGGGGATGTTGCGGACCACGAGCTCGTCGAGGATCGGGACGTCGCCGAAGAACTTCTCGTTCGGCTTCAGCACCATCTGCTCGCCCGGCGCGAACGACTCGACCGCGAACGGTCCCGCCCCGACGGGGCTGGTGAACGAGTCCTCGGTGACGTCGCCCTTGGTGACGAAGAAGAGCGAGAGCTTGCCGAGCAGCGCGGCCTCGGGGTTGGCGGCGGTGAACACGACGGTGGAGTCGTCCGTCGCCTCGATGGTGACGCCGGCGAAGTTGCCGGACACCGGGCCACCGAGCTCCAGGACGCGCTCGAACGAGCCGGCGACGTCGGCGGAGGTCACCGGGGAGCCGTCGGAGAAGGTGGCGTCACGCAGGGTGAACGTCCACTCCTTCGCGTCCTCGCTGGCCGTCCACTCCGTGGCGAGGTCGGGGATGACCTCGCCCTCGGGGCTGACCCGCACGAGGCGGTTGAAGATCGCCTGCGCCGCGAAGCTCGTGCCGCTCGACGCACCGAGCGGGCCGTGCGGGTCGAGCGACTCCACCGGGTAGGGGCTGGCGACCGTGAGGGTCCCGCCGGCCTCCGGCGTGCTGCTCGTTGCTGCGGCGTCGGGTTCCTCCGCCGCACCTTGGGCCCCGCCGCACCCCGACAGGGTGAGAGCGAGCGCCAGGGTGGCGGCCGCCAGCAGCGAGGACCGCGTCTTCGAGGTCTTCCGCATCAGTCTTCCTTTCCTCGGGCGCCGCTTCACGGCGCCGGCTTCTGGTTCGTCTCCGCGGTGGCGATGTCGCCGCCGCGCTGGTAACGGGAGTTGAGGTGGTCGCCGAGCAGGCCGACGCTGACGACGAGCAGGGCGAGCGCGAGGCCGGGGAAGGCGGAGATCCACCAGGCCGTGTCGAGGTAGTCGCGGCCGTTCGCGATCATCTGGCCCCACGACACGACGGTCGCCGGCAGGCCGATCCCGAGGAAGCTCAGGCCCGCCTCGGCGAGCACCACCAGACCGAACTCGATGGTGATCAGGGCGGCGATCGGGCCGACGAGGAACGGCAGGATGTGCCGCGCCATGATCGAGAGCGACCGGACGCCCAGGACGCGCGCCGCCATGACCCAGTCGCGCTCGCGCAGGGCGAGCGTCTCGCCGCGCGTGAGCCGCGCGAACCTGATCCAGCCCGTCAGGGCCAGCGCGATGACGACGACGGCGATGCTGCGGGTGAAGAGGCCCGCGACGACGATGGCCAGCACGATGCTCGGGAACGCGAGCAGCACGTCGATGAGGCGGCTGAGGACCGAGTCGGTGATGCCGCCGCGGTAGCCGGCGACGATGCCGACCACCACACCGATCACCAGGCAGACCACGACGGTGAGGAAGCCGATCAGGATCGACGTGCGGGCACCGTGGACGAGCATGGCGGCGATGTCGCGGCCGACGGCGTCCGTGCCCATCAGCGCGAGCGAGCCGGCCGCCGTGGTGGAGCCGGGAGCGAGGAGCCGGTCGGCGAGCTGGACCCGGACCGGGTCGAGCGGGACGAGCACCGGGCCCAGCACGGCCACCAGGACGTAGAGGCCCACGACCGCCGCGGGGACCACCGCGAACCCGGGACGGCGGCGGCGGCGGCGACGCGGGGTCGCGACGGTGTCGGGCTCCGAGGTGCGGTCGACGGTGGTCATGAGCGGCCTCCCACTCGGATGCGGGGATCGATGAGCCCGTAGGAGATGTCCGTGAGCAGGTTGAGGACGACGACGAAGCCCGCGATCAGCAGGGCGGCGGCCTGCACGACCGCGTAGTCACGGTTGGCGACGGCCTGCACGATCAGCGAGCCGAGCCCCGGCCACGCGAAGACGTTCTCGACGACGACCGCACCACCGAGCAGCGCACCGATCTGAAGGCCGACGATCGTGACGACCGGGGCCATGGAGTTGCGCAGCGCGTGGCCGCGCACCGTCTGACCCTCGGTGAGGCCCTTGGAGCGAGCCGTCTGGATGTAGCCCGACTGCATCGACTCCGAGATCGACGCCCGGGCGATGCGGGCGACGATCGCGATGAACGGCATCGAGAGGCTCACCGCCGGGAGCACCAGGTGACGCCAGGTGCCCGTGCCGGAGCTGGGCAGGACGCCGAGCCGGACGGTGAACAGCAGGACGAGCATGATGCCGACCCAGAAGGTGGGCATGGCCTGGAAGGTGATCGCGAGGGCCGACACGGCACGGTCCATGCGGCTCTCCGGCCGACGACCGGCGGCGATGCCGAGTGCCATGCCGACGACGACGGCGATCACCGTCGCGGCCGCCGTGAGCATGATGGTGGCGCCCAGCCGGCCGGTGACGACCTCCATCGCAGGCGCCCGGAAGCGGAAGGAGTCCCCGAAGTCCAGCCGCACGACCTGACCCAGGTAGTTCACGTACTGCTGGAGCATCGACTGGTCGAGGCCCAGACGCGTCCGCATCTGCGCGATCTGCTCCGGCGAGGCGTCCGTGCCGAGCATGAGTGTGGCCGGGTCACCGGGAGCCAGGCGGAGCAGGACGAACATCAGCGTGACTGCGCCCCACAGCACGAAGACGCCCACGGCGAGGCGCTTGAGGACGAGGCGGCTCATGCGCGGGCACCGCGCGGCGCGAAGGTGTCGCCGACGACGAGCGTGCAGGCCATGAGCTGGTGGCGGGGTGCGTCACCGTCGTCGAGGATGTCGGTGAGCAGGCTGACCGCGGCGCGGCCGAGGTCGGCACGCGGCAGCTCCAGACGCATCCAGTCGGGGCTGCCCGGCGTGCGCTGCGGGTCGCCGAGCACGGCGAGCGTCAGGTCGGCCGGGACCGCGACACCGGCAGCGGCGCAGGCCAGCTCGACGGCCTCGAGCGCGCTGTCGTCCTCCGAGGGCTCGACCAGCAGCGCGTCGGCGCCGTCGCGGTGCCAGGCTGCGACCTGCTCCGCCGTGGGCACGCCCTCCACGACCTGGGCGTCCTCGACCTCGAGCCCGGCCTGGTTGCAGCCCGCGAGGAACCCGGCCAGCCGGTCCTCGCCCGGCTCCTCGCCGTCGGGCTGGCGGATCAGCACCGGCCGGCGGTGGCCGGTGTCGGCCAGCGTCCGCACCAGCTCCGCGGTCGCCCCGCGGTAGTCGGGTGCGACGTAGTCGATGGCGCCGGTCTCGGTCTCGCGGCGTCCGATGAAGACGAACGGGAAGCCGTCGGCGCGCATGCGCTCCAGGACGTCGCGGTCCACGTGACGTCCCAGCAGGACGCACCCGTCGGCCACCTTGAGCCGGTTGGACCCGTCCTCGTAGACGCCGCGACGTGCGCGCCCGGCGGACGCGCTGAAGAGCAGCAGGTCGTACCCGAGCTCCGCGGCTCGCTCCTCGACGCCGAGCAGGAAGGGGAAGTAGAAGTCGCGCTGGTCCACGGGGAACATCGCCTCGAACGTGTACAGCCCGAGCAGGTGGTTGCGCCCACCCTTGAGCGCGCGCGCCGCGGCGTTCATCGTGTACCCGAGCCGGGCGGCCGCCGACAGGACACGCTCGCGCGTCTGCTCCGAGACGCGCGAGGGGCGGTCCGGCGTCTCGTTGATGATCAGGGAGACGGTCGCCTGCGAGACCTCGGCTGCGCGGGCCAGGTCGACCTGCGTCGGGCGCCGCGGCGGGCCGCTGTGCGGATCGGGGTGCGGGGGTGTCGTTGCCACCGAGACTCCATCGGGTCGGTTATACGTACCAGTGGTACGTATAACGAATCGTCGGCGACGCCGAGTCGCCATGTCAAACGGCGTCGCCCGAACGCACCAGTCCGCGCGCCGGACCACCCCTCGCGACCGCCGTCCGCACGCCTACCTCCACACGCCGACCGGCCGTCGCGGACACGACGACGGACCCCCGCCGCGCTCTGAAACACTGACCCCATGCCGCTCGACGACGCCCCTGCCCCCCGCGTCCCCCTCGCCGACGTCACCCCCGCCATCGCGCTCGGCCCGCTCGACGGGCGCTACCGCCCGACGGTCGCGCCACTGGTGGACCACCTGTCGGAGGCGGCGCTCAACCGGGCGCGCATCGAGGTCGAGGTCGAGTGGGTCATCCACCTGACGTCGCACGCCGTGGTGCCGGGCGCCCCGGAGCTGGCCCCGGACGAGGAGCAGTACCTGCGCGACGTCGTCGCGACGTTCGGCGCCGCGGAGATCGCGGAGCTCGCGGAGATCGAGCGCACGACGGTGCACGACGTGAAGGCCGTCGAGTACTTCATCAAGCGCCGCATCGCCGCCGCGCCCGACGCCCTGCGCGCCGACACCGTGCTGCCCCAGGTCAACGAGCTCGTGCACTTCGCGCTGACGAGCGAGGACGTCAACAACCTGTCGTACGCGCTCATGGTGCGCGGTGCCGTGCGCGAGGTCTGGTTCCCCGCCGCGGTCGCGCTGACGGACGAGGTCGCGGCGCTCGCCGCGCAGCACGCGTCCGTGCCGATGCTCGCCCTGACGCACGGCCAGCCGGCGACCCCGACGACGCTCGGCAAGGAGCTCGCGGTCCTCGCGCACCGCCTGCGCCGGCAGCTGCGCCGCATCGAGGGCGACGAGTACCTCGGCAAGCTCAACGGCGCGACGGGCACCTACGGCGCGCACCTGGCAGCGGTGCCGGACGCCGACTGGCAGGTCGTGTCGCGCACGTTCGTCGAGCACCTGGGCCTGACGTGGAACCCGCTGACCACGCAGATCGAGTCGCACGACTGGCAGGCCGAGCTGTACGCGGACGTCGCGCGGTTCAACCGGGTGCTGCACAACCTGGCGACCGACGTGTGGACGTACATCAGCCGGGGCGTCTTCACGCAGATCCCCGTGGCGGGCGCCACGGGCTCGTCGACGATGCCGCACAAGGTCAACCCCATCCGCTTCGAGAACGCCGAGGCGAACCTCGAGATCTCCAGCGCGCTGCTCGACACGCTCGCCTCCACGCTGGTGACCAGCCGCCTGCAGCGCGACCTCACGGACTCCACGACGCAGCGCAACATCGGCCCCGCCTTCGGGCACTCGCTGCTCGCGATCGACAACGTGCGCCGCGGTCTGCGCGGGCTCGCGGTGGACGAGGCGATGCTCGCGCGCGAGCTCGACGGCAACTGGGAGGTGCTGGGCGAGGCCGTCCAGTCCGCCATGCGGGCGGCGTCCGTGGCGGGCGTGCCCGGCATGGAGAACCCCTACGAGCGACTGAAGGAGCTGACCCGCGGGCACCGTCTGACGGCGCAGGACATGCGCGTCTTCGTCGACTCGCTCGGGCTCCCGCAGGACGTCGCGGAGCGGCTGCGAAACCTCTCGCCGGGCTCGTACACCGGTCTGGCGGCGTCGCTCGTCGCCCACCTGGAGTAACCTGTCGTCCGGTTCGTCCGGATCGGGGGTACAACGTCCCCCGTCTGCTTCACCCGTTCGGCCTAATTGCGCGCCTCGGAGTGGGAGCGGTCCCCGTCGATACGTTTCGACTCCTGGACATGTGCCCGGGATCGGGTGAGAATCGTCGGCGTCGTCGGAATCCTCCCCTTCAGTCCGATCCGGCAAGGAAGCCCAACGTGACACTGATGCAGAAGGCGATCACCCCGTCGCTGGCGCACGCTCACCTCACGCAGGGTCACGACCGCATCGCCGGTTACGTGGTCCGCGCAGAGGACGTCGCCTTCGCGACCACCCCCGCCCAGCTCTTCGAGGTGCACGGCCTGGGCTACCCCGGCTCGCCGTTCAGCCCCTACGACCGCTCCATCGACATCCTGCGGTTCGAGTCCTCGCCCCAGCTGCAGTACCGCGACGTCCCCGGCTACATCGTCCCGCTGTGGTGGCTGCGGCACTCGCGCATCCCCCCGGGCGCCGAGCTCATCCGCGTGCACGACGACGGCACGTCGACGCTCCTCGCCCGCTACGGCGACGTGGGCACCGGCTGGACCGTCACCCAGCTCGGCGCACCGCGACCCGCGCTCGCCTCGCTGTCGCGGTGCGTCGGACCCGTCGCCAAGTGGCACGGCGCGTACCTCGAGGCGGACGTGGTCGACGGTGGCCACACGGTCGTGCTCGCGCTGGCCAACCCGCCGCTCGCGGAGACCGGCTTCCACCAGTCGCCGTCGGGCCGCTGGTACCGGCGCGTGGCCCGCGAGGACGTCACCGAGCTGTTCGAGCTCGACCTGACGGCCCGCTGGAACGGTCTGTCGGTCCGCGTGGTCGACCAGTGGCAGGACGCGCAGCGGTACGTCGTGGCGCGCATCTCGCACCTGGGCGACGACATCGAGCGCGCCGAGCGCCTGCACCTCGACCGCGTCGAGGCCGGCGTCTACGAGGCGATCGTGTACGCCGCCGAGCTGACCGACATCGAGACCAACCAGGTCGTCCCGCACACGTGGGCTCCCGGCCCGGCGGCACAAGAGCGACACTGGGCACATTCGTGACAATCTGATCGGTGAAACTTCACCCACAGGACGCCACCTTCGCGTAGCATCCCTAGACATACCGGCACGAACCCGAGCGGCACTCGACGAAGAGCCCCGGTCACCCGGTCGGCCCCCACGGGGCGTCGGCCCACAGACCGCACCGGGCCTGGTCCTCCCCCCCGACCAGGCCCGGTGCGCTTTTTCCTGCCCCTACCGGAGCGGCCGGACACGGGCTCCCGGGCCGCTCACGCCAGCGACAGGAACAGCTTCTCCAGCTTCGCGACGTCGAGCGTGGGCGCCTCGTCGGACGACTCCGGCTGCGTGAGGCACTGCCGCATCCCCGACGCGATGATCGCGAACCCCGCCCTGTCGAGGGCCCGTGACACGGCGGACAGCTGCGTGACGACGTCCTCGCAGCTGCTGCCCCCGTCGAGCATGCGGATGACGGCGGCGAGCTGCCCCTGCGCCCGCTTGAGCCGGTTGCTCACCTTGGTCATCTCGCCGGGGTCAAGCTCCACGGTGTCCTCCTCGGATCGTCGGCCCACCGCAGGCGAGCGCCGTGTCGTGGGGTGGCCGCGTCCGCGTGCGCAGCCGCGACGTCAGGGGCAGGTGCACTGCTGCTCCTGCGGCACGTCGGCCATGACGGCGTCGACGTGCAAGCCGCAGCCGGTCCAGGTGACCTTGCCGCAGCGGTTGCAGAGGATGGGGCTGCACATGGTGGCGCTCCTTCGGATGTCTCGGGTCGGAGGTCTCGGGTCGGAGGTCTCGGGTCGGGCGTCGCGGGTCGGGTGTCTCGGGCTCGGGGCGATCTAGCGGCGGACCCCGCCGCCGGCAGCCTGCCAGGCGCCGATGCCGCCGGACAGGCTCGTGGCCTGCACACCGAGGGCACGCAGCTGCTTGGCCGCGGTGCGCGAGCGCATCCCCGACGCGCACATGACGACCACGGGGGCGCCCGCGGTGAGGCGGCGCGGGGCGTCGGCGACCTTGGCCAGCGGCACGTGCACGGCCTGCGGCGCGTGACCGGTGCTCCACTCGGAGCGCTCGCGGACGTCGAGCAGGCCGGCGCCGTCGCGCACGAGCTGCACGGCGGTCGGGCCGTCGACGGCGGACGGGAGCGTGCCGTCGTCCGTACGCCCCAGGACGCGGTCGACCAGGGTGCGGATGCTCATACGAGGGCTCCTTCAGGCGTGCGTGCGAGGTCGGGGCGGGTGGTGACGAGGCTGATCCAGCCACCCGAGAGGTTGCGGGCCGCCATGCCGTCCTGGAGCAGGACGCGCGTGGCGATGTAGGAGCGGACGCCGCTGGCGCAGTGCACCGCGACCGGGCGGCCGGCCGCCGCGTCCCGGACCTCGTCGAGCCGGTCGCGGAGCTCGGTGTGCGGGATGTTGAGGGCGCCCTCGAGGTGACCGCGCGCGAACTCACCGCGCGAGCGGACGTCGAGGACGAGGCTCGTGGTCAGGACGTCGTCGAGGTCCCGCGCGTGCCACTGCGGCATGGTGCCGTCCAGGACGTTCTGCGCGACGAAGCCGAGCATGTTCACCGGGTCCTTGGCGGAGCCGTACGGCGGTGCGTACGTCAGCTCGAGCTCGGCGAGGTCGTCGGCGGTCATCCCGGCGCGCAGCGCGGTGGCGAGCACGTCGATGCGCTTGTCGACGCCCTGCCGTCCGACGGCCTGCGCCCCGAGCAGGCGCCCGTCACGGGCGAAGCTCGCCACGACGTGGATCTGCTCGGCGCCGGGGAAGTAGCCCGCGTGGTGGGCGGCGTGGACGCGGACCACCTCGTGCTCGATCCCCGCACGTTCGAGCGCGACCTGGCTCGCGCCGGTCACGGCCGCGGTGAGGCCGAAGACGCGGACGATCGCGGTGCCGAGCACGGTCGCCTGGGGCGTCGTGCGGCGGCCGAGCATCGCGTCGGCGGCGCGGCGGCCCTGACGGTTCGCCGGACCGGCCAGCGGGACGGGCCCGGTGACGCCGGTGACGGCCTGCGTCACCTCGACCGCGTCGCCGACGGCCCAGATGTGCGGGTCGGAGGTGCGCTGGTCGGCGTCCACCCGGATCGCGCCGCGGGCGCCGAGCTCGAGGCCGGCGTCGCGGGCGAGGTCGCTCGCGGGGCGGACCCCGACGTTGACCACCACGACGTCCCCGACGACCTGCGTGCCGTCGGAGAGGGTGACGCGCGCGGCGCCGTCGTCGTCCGTGATGCTGCGGGCCGAGACGCCGAGGTGCAGGCCGACCCCGTGGGACCGGAGCTCGTCGGCGAGCAGGGGTGCGAGCTCCGCGTCGAGCGGGGGCAGCACGTGGTCGGCGAGCTCGACGAGGTCGACCTGCAGCCCGCGGCCCGCGAGCGCCTCGACGGCCTCCAGACCGATGAACCCGGCGCCGACGACCACGGCCCGGCGGGGGCCGTCCGCGGGCAGGCCGGCCACGCGGGCGGTGAGCGAGTCCAGGTCGGGGATCGTGCGCAGCGAGTGCACGGCCGGGTGGTCGAGACCCTCGATCGGCGGCGTCACGGCGACGGCACCCGGTGCGAGCAGCAGGGCGTCGTACCCGAGCCGGTAGGTGCCGTCGGCCGTCGCGACCGTGACGGTGCGCGCGTCGCGGTCGACCGCGGTCACGCGGCTGCCGGTGCGGACGTCGAGCGCGAGCGCGGCGCGCAGCGACTCGGGTGTGTGCAGGAGCAGGGCGTCGCGGCTCTCGATCTCGCCGGACAGGTGGTACGGCAGGCCGCAGTTGGCGAACGAGACGTACGGCGACTGCTCGAGGACGACGATGGAGGCGGACTCGTCGAGGCGGCGGGCACGCGCGGCGGCGCTCATGCCACCGGCGACCCCGCCGACGACGACGATGCGCCGGGGCGCGGTGGCGTCGGGTGCTGTCGTGGCCATGGCACCACCATACCCCCGGGGGTATGTGCGACGGAGCCGGCGACGGTGTGCCCGTCGTCACCGCCACGAGCGGCACGAGCAGGACCGGTCGCGTAGCGTCGACAGCGACCAGCGCCTCCCGCACCGAGGAGTGAGATGGCCAACCGCCTCGCCGCCAGCACCAGCCCCTACCTGCAGCAGCACGCGGACAACCCCGTCGACTGGTGGGAGTGGGGCGACGACGCCTTCGCCGAGGCCGCGCGCCGCGACGTCCCCGTCCTGCTCTCGGTCGGCTACGCCGCCTGCCACTGGTGCCACGTCATGGCGCACGAGTCGTTCGAGGACGCGGCCACCGCCGCCTTCATGAACGAGCACTTCGTGTGCGTGAAGGTCGACCGCGAGGAGCGCCCCGACGTCGACGCCGTCTACATGACGGCCACGCAGGCGATGACGGGTAGCGGCGGCTGGCCGATGACGGTGGTCACCACCCCGGACGGCCGCCCCTTCTTCTGCGGCACCTACTTCCCGCCCCGGCGCGTGCAGCAGATGCCGTCGTTCCCCGAGGTGCTGGCCGCGCTCGCCGCCGCCTGGACCACGCGCCGCGACGAGGTCCTGAGCAACGCGGGCACGATCGCAGACGCCCTCGGGCAGCGGCCGGTCGCCGGCTCCGGCGGACCCACGGGCAGCGACCTCGTCGACGAGCGCGTCGTCGCCCGTGCGCTGGGCGCGCTGGGCGCGTCGTTCGACGAGCGCGACGCCGGGTTCGGCGGTGCACCCAAGTTCCCGCCGTCGATGGTGCTGGAGTGGCTGCTGCGCCACCACGCCCGCACGGGTGACGCCGACGCGCTGGCGATGGCGCAGGCGACGCTGGACGCCATGGCCCGCGGGGGCATGTACGACCAGCTCGCCGGCGGGTTCGCGCGGTACTCCGTCGACGCGACCTGGACCGTTCCCCACTTCGAGAAGATGCTCTACGACAACGCGCTCCTGCTGCGCGTGTACCTGCACGCGTGGCGGTCGACGGGCGACCCGCTGCACCGGCGCGTCGCCGAGGAGACCGCCGACTGGCTGCTGGCGGACCTGCGCACGCGCGATGGCGGGTTCGCCTCTGCGCTCGACGCCGACAGCGAGGGCCGCGAGGGCGCGTTCTACGCGTGGACGCCCGGGCAGCTGCGCGACGTGCTCGGCGACGACGACGGCGCTTGGGCGGCCGAGGTCCTCGGGGTCACCGACGAGGGGACCTTCGAGCACGGCGCGTCCGTCCTGCAGCGCCGGCACGACCCCGACGACGACGCGCGGTTCGCCGCGGTGCGCGAGCGCCTGCGCGCGGCGCGCGCGGCGCGCCCTCACCCGGCCCGCGACGACAAGGTCGTCTCGGCGTGGAACGGGTTGGCCATCGCCGCCCTGGCCGAGGCCGGTGCGCTGCTCGACCGGCCCGACCTCCTCGACGCGGCCCGTGCGTGCGCCCGGCTGCTGGCGGACCTGCACACGCGCACCGGCCCGGACGACGGCGACCGGCTGGTGCGGACGTCGCGCGACGGCGTCGCCGGGAACGCGCCGGGGGTGCTGGAGGACTACGCCGACGTCGCGGAGGGCTACCTGGCCCTGGCCGCCGCGACCGGCGAGCACGAGTGGACGGCCCGCGCCCAGCGGCTGCTGGCCACCGTGCGCGCGCACTTCGGTGACGAGGACGGCGGCCTGTTCGACACCGCGGACGACGAGACGGACGCCGTCCTGGGCACCCTGCGCCGACCTCAGGACCCGGCCGACGGACCCACGCCCGCCGGACCGCCGGCCGCCGCCGCGGCGCTCGTCACGCTCGGCGCCCTGACCGGCGACCTCGCCCTGCGCGAGGCCGCCCTCGCCGCCCTGCGTGCGCCGCTGCAGATCGCCGCCCGCTACCCCCGCGCGGCGGGCTGGGCCCTCGCGACCGCGGAGGCGCTGCTCGACGGCCCGCGCGAGGTCGCCGTCGTGGGCGCGTGGGACGCCCCGGCCACGCGCGCGCTGCACCGGACTGCCCTCGCGTCACCCGCACCGGGCCTCGTCGTCGCCGTCGGCGAGCCGGACGACCTCGCGCCCGACGCCCCGGCCCTGCTCCGCGACCGCCCCCTGGTGGACGGCCGACCCGCGGCCTACGTGTGCCGAGGCTTCGTCTGCGACCGCCCGACCACCGACCCGGCCACCCTCACCCGCCAGCTCCACCCCTGACCCCCACCCCCCGGCCGCGAGACGTCAATCCAGTCACTGGCACCTCCCCTCACTCAGGCCGCGAGACGTCAATCCAGTGCGCCCCACCCCCCACCCAGGCCGTGAGACGTCAATCCAGTCACCGGCGCCTCCCCTCGGCGACGGCCGCGACCGACAGCCGGGGGTGACTGGATTGACACCTCGCGCCCCACGGGGCGGGCACGGGCCGGACTGGATTGACACCTCACGCCCGACGGGGCGGGCACCAGCGCACTGGATCGACATGTCACGCCCCCACGGGGCGAGCGCCGGCGGACTCGATTGACACCTCGCGCCCACGGGGGGGCACGGGCAGGACTGGATTGACATCTCACGCCCCACGGGGCGGGCACGGGCGGACTGGATCGACGTCTCACGCCCAACGGGAGGTGGACCGGGCGGACTGGATTGACATCTCACGCCCCAGACGGGAGGTGGACCGGGCGGACTGGATTGACATCTCACGCCCGGAGGAGGGGAGGGGCAGGCCTGGATCGACCTCTCACCCCCGTGGGGTGAGAGGTCGATCCAGCGCATGCGCGTCAGGTCGTGGGGTGGCCGCCGTGGACCTCACCGCGCCACGCGCCCGTCTCGGTGCGGCGGCCCTCGATGAACTCCTTGAAGCGGTGCAGGTCCTTCTTGACCTGCCGGTCGTCGGCGCCGATCGCGGCGCCGACCTTCTCGCGGAAGCCCTCGGGCTCCCACTCGATGTGTGTGGTGACCCGCGTCGACCCGGGGCCGAGCGGCTCGAAGGTGACGCGTCCGGCGTGCGTGGTGCCGTCGACGCTCGCCCACGCGACCACGACGTCCGGCTGCTGCTCGAGGATCGCGGCGTCGAACTCGCGGTCGACGCCTGCGATGCTGGTCGTCCAGCGCGTCAGCGTGTCGCTGATCTGCTTGACCTCGTCGACCCCGCTCATGAAGTGCGGGAACTCGGCGAACTGCGTCCACTGGTCGTACGCGGTGCGGACCGGGACGTCGACGTCGATGGTCTCGTCGATCGTGGCCATGGTGTCGCCTCCGTAGCGTTCCGGGGATGAGTGCCCGCTCGACGCTACGTCGGTCCCGGCCGGCGCGCGCGTCGAGACGGCGACGCCCGGGACGACCTCAGGCCAGGGCGCGGCCGACGTCCGGGACCTCGATCGCGGCCATCTCCGCGAGCGCCCGGGCGTAGCCCGCGGCGTCCCCGTCCCGCGCCGCGGCGCGGGCCGCCACCGTCGGCCCGTGCAGCACGGCCCGCGTGCGTCGCCGCAACGACCGGGCCAGCGTCTCGTCCCGGTCCGCCGGCGGCAGGGCGTCCAGCGCCACCTCGAGACCACCGAGCACCCGGGTCCGCTCGGCGACGACCGCGGGGTCCCACTCGCGCACCCGCCGGTCGCCCTCGAAGTCCTCGGCCGCGCGCAGCACCACCTCGCGCGCGTGACCCAGCGCGGCGTGCTCGGCCGGCGCGTGCTCCGCCACGGACTGCAGCGAGACCAGCGCGACGCCCGGCAGCGATCGGACGTCGGGGTCGACGTCGTGCCGCAGCGCGAGGTCGACGACCGTCAGCGGCTGCGGCACCCCGCGACGCGCGGCGGCGAGCGCCTCGACGCCCAGCACCGCCCCGGCGGCGCCGGAGCAGGCGACGACGAGGTCCGTGCACGCGACCTCCGCGAGCAGGTCCGCACCCGCGGGCAGCGCCCTGACGCCCCGCGCCGACGCGAACGGCCCGGCCCGCCCACTCGGCGAGAACACGCGCACGTCGCGGACGCCCCGCGCCTTGAGGGCCGCGAGGCTCGCGCCGGCGTACGAGCCCGTCCCGACGAGCACGCACCGCACCGACGCCCAGTCCGCGCCGCCGTCGACCTGCGGCAGCGTGCGCGACGCGAGGTCGAGCGCGACGCCGACCACCGAGCGGCCGGTCGAGCCGAGCCCTGTCGACTTCTCGACCGCACGCGACGCCCGGGACGCGGCCTGGAACAGCGCCTCGAGCGTCGACGTCGTCGTGCCGTCGCGGCGCGCGGTGGTCAGGGCGCGTCGCACCTGCCCGGCGATCTCCCGCTCCCCCACCACCATCGACTCGAGCCCCGAGGCGACGGCGAACAGGTGCTCGCTGGCGTCGGCGCCGACGAGGGGGTGCAGGTGCTCGGCGACGTCCTCGGGGCTGTAGCCGGAGCGGGCCGCGACGGCCTCGGCGACGGCCCGGCGGGCGCGCGGGGTGTGGGCCGTGTCGTCGACATCCAGGTACAGCTCGAACCGGTTGCACGTCGCGAGGACGACGGCACCGGTCACGGCGTTCGTCGCGGCGACGAGCTCCCTGCCCACTGCGTGGACGTCCGACTGCAGACGTTCCAGCACGGTCAGGTCGAGGGAGTGGTGGCTCGCGACGAGAGACAGGAGCACCACGGGACCCGATTGAATCATCCCCAGAAATGTCCGGCACAATCCCAGGTGTGAGTCTTCCCCCACACCATCCGCTCCTTGACGGCCGCACCGGCGATTCCGCGCTCGTGACCGCCTATTCCGGCACGCGTCCCGACCGCCTGCCGGTCTGGTTCATGCGGCAGGCCGGACGTTCGCTCCCCGAGTACCGCGCGTCGCGCGCGGGCACCGCGATGCTCGACGCGTGCCTGGACCCGGACCTGGCCTCCGAGATCACTCTGCAGCCGGTGCGTCGCCACGGTGTGGACGCGGCCGTGTTCTTCTCGGACATCGTCGTGCCGCTCACGCTCGTGGGCGTCGACGTCGAGATCGTGCCCGGCACGGGCCCCGTGATCGCGTCGCCCGTGCGCACCCTCGACGACGTCGCGCGGCTCCGGGACCTGGGCCCGCTGGACACCGCCCGCCTCGCGCCCGTCGCCGCCGGCGTGGAGCGCACCGTCGCGCAGCTGGGCAGCACCCCGCTCGTCGGGTTCGCGGGAGCCCCGTTCACGCTGGCCGCGTACCTGGTCGAGGGCGGGCCGTCGCGCGACCACCTCGCCGCGCGCCGGCTCATGCACGCCGACCCCGCCGCGTGGTCGGCGCTCATGGACTGGACCGCGGAGGTGACCGGCGCGTTCCTCGCGGCGCAGGTCACGGCCGGCGCGAGCGCCGCGCAGCTCTTCGACTCGTGGGCCGGTGCGCTGTCGCTCGCGGACTACGCGGCGCACTGCGTGCCCGCGTCGGCCCGCGTGCTGGCACAGGCCCGTGCGCTCGGTGTGCGCACCGTGCACTTCGGCGTCGCGACGGGCGAACTGCTCGTCGCGATGCGCGACGCGGGCGCCGACGTCATGGGCGTCGACTACCGCGTGCCGCTCGACGAGGCGTCCGCGCGCCTCGGTGGCGGCACGCCGCTGCAGGGCAACGTCGACCCGGCGCTGCTGTCCGCCCCGTGGGACGTCCTCGAGGCGCACGTCCGCGACGTCGCGCGACGCGGCGCGGCGGCGCCCGGGCACGTCGTCAACCTGGGCCACGGCGTTCCCCCCGACACGGACCCGACCGTGCTGACGCGGCTCGTGCAGCTCGTCCACTCGCTGTGAGCGGGGACGCCGCGCCGGGGCTCGGCGGGCCGGACTCCGGCTCGCCCGGGTGGGAGGCGGTCGTCGTCGGGGCGGGCGTCGCGGGGCTCGTCGCCGCCCGGGAGCTGGCGCGCGCGGGCCTGCGGACACTCGTCCTCGACGAGCGCGACGCCCCGGGCGGCGCGGTCCGCGGGCACGACGTCGCCGGGCTGCGGCTCGACGCGGGCGCCGAGTCCTACGCGACGCGCAACGGCTCGGTGGCCGCGCTGCTGACCGAGCTGGGCATGGCCGAGGACGTCGTGGCTCCCGAGCCGCGTGGTGCCTGGGCGCACCTGACCAGCGGTGACGGCCCCCTGCCCCGCACCGGGCTGCTCGGGGTGCCGGCCTACCCGCTGGCCCCGGACGTGCGGCGCACCCTGGGCACCGCGGGCGCGCTGCGGGCCGCGCTGGACCTCGTGCTGCCGGCGCGCGTGGGCACCGACGCGCCGACGCTGGGCGCCCTGGTCCGCGCGCGCATGGGCGACGCCGTCGTGACGCGGCTGGTGCACCCCGTGGTGGGCGGCGTGCACGCGGCAGACCCCGACGACCTCGCCGTCGAGGCGGCGGCACCCGGGCTGCGTGAGGCGCTGGCTGCGAGCGGAGGGTCGCTCGCCCGTGCGGTGCGCCGGCTGCGCGCGTCGGCGCCCGCCGGCACCGCCGTCGAGGGCGTCGCGGGCGGTGTGCACCGGCTGGTCGACGCGCTCGTCGCCGACATCACCGCGCACGGCGGCGTGCTGCTGACCCGCACGCGCGCGGAGTCGGTGACACGGACGGCGGACGGCACCCTCGCGCTCGGCACGCAGGACGTCCACGATCCCCCGCGCCCGTCGCGCGACCTGCGCACGCAGCGGCTGGTCGTGGCCGCGCCGGGTGCCGCGGGCCTGCTCGACGGGCTCGACGGCGCGGACCTGCGGGACGTGCAGCTCGACGACGGCGCGCCGGTCACGCTCGTCACGCTGGTGCTGGACGAGCCCGCCCTGGACGCCGCCCCGCGGGGCACGGGCGTCCTCGTGGGGCCCGGTGCCGTCGACGTGCGCGCGAAGGCCCTGACGCACGCGAGCGCGAAGTGGCGCTGGGTCGCGCAGGCCGCGGGACCCGGGCGGCACGTCGTGCGGCTGTCCTACGGGCGCGCGGGCGGTGAGCCGGTCCCGGACGCCCTGCCGACGGGTGACGAGTTCCTGGAGCTCGCGCTGCGGGACGCCGCGACGCTGCTCGGGGTGCCGCTGGGGCGTGACGTGCTGCGCGGGTCCGCGGTCGTGCGGTGGACGCAGTCGCTGCCGCGGCCGAGCGCTGCCCACCGGGCAGCCGTGGCGGCGGTGCGGCAGGCCGTCGACCCGATGCCCGGGGTCGCGGTGTGCGGGGCGTGGGCCGCGGGCAACGGGCTGGCCTCGGTCGTCCCCGACGCCCGGGCGGCAGTGACGGCCCTGCTCGCCGACAGCAGGGCCGAGCCGTCCTGACCGGTGGCGCCGACCTCGCGCTCGACATCGAGATGACGAGGCGTCAGAATTGCCGCCGGAATGACGTGCGTCACATTCCTGCAGCGCGGTGATGGTCATTCTGACAATACGTCACATCGATGCCCGGCGTGCATTTCGCCGTCACCTGCGATGATCCCGGACGCGGCGGCCGGTTTCGACATCCGCGGACTCGGGCACGACACTGGACGCATGCCTCAGCAGGTGCGTATCGGCACGCGCGCGAGCGCCCTGGCCCTCACCCAGACCGGCCACGTCGCCGACGCGCTGGCAGCGCTCGCCGACGTGGCCGTCGAGACCGTGCGCGTGCGCACCGAGGGCGACCGGGTCCGCGCGTCCCTGGCGACCCTCGGCGGCACCGGGGTCTTCGTCACCGCGCTGCGGGACGCCCTGCTCGACGGCCGCTGCGACGTCGCGGTCCACTCGCTCAAGGACCTGCCGACCGGCCCGGCCGACGGCCTGGTCGTCGCGGCCGTGCCGCCCCGCGCGGACGCACGCGACGCCCTGTGCGCCCGCGACCGGCTGACGCTCGCGACCCTGCCGCCCGGCGCCCGCGTCGGCACGGGGTCACCCCGCCGGGCCGCGCAGCTGCGGGCGCTGCGCCCCGACCTCGACGTCGTGGACATCCGCGGCAACGTCGGCACCCGCCTGGGCCGCGTCCGCGGGCTCGACCCGACGACGCTCGCCGACGGGCCGCACGTGGGCGCGGACGCCCCGCACCCCGGGGTCGCGACCGACGCCCCGCGCGGCGACCTCGACGCCGTGGTGCTCGCGGCCGCGGGCCTGGGCCGGCTGGGCCGGCTCGACGCCGTCAGCGAGTGGTTCGAGCCCGACGTCCTCGCGCCGGCACCCGGCCAGGGTGCGCTGGCGGTCGAGGTCCGCACCGGCGACGCGGACGCCGACACCCCGCTCGCCGACGCGCTGCGCGCGCTCGACCACGGCCCCACGCGCCGGGCCGTCGTCGCCGAGCGCGCCGTGCTCGCCCGGCTGGAGGCCGGGTGCGCGGCACCCATCGGCGCGTGGGGGCGGCTCGACGAGGCGACCGGGACGCTCGCTCTCGACGCCGTGGTCGCGGCCGTGGACGGCTCCCGCGTGCTGCGCCTCGCCGCACGCGGACCCGCCGGTGACGACGGGGAGGCCGACGCCCTCGGCTCCCGCCTCGCCGAGGACCTGCTCGCCGCCGGTGCCGCCGACCTCGCCCCCCTGGGACCGCGCCCGTGACCGGTGACGCCCCCGTACCCACGGGCCCGCTGACGGGGTGGCGCGTCCTGGTCCCCCGCCCTCCCCTCGACCCCGCTCCACCCACCCCCCCACCCACAAACCTGGCCGTGAGAGTGCAATCCAGTCACCCCGACGGCGCCCCGGCGGTGGCTGGATCGCACTCTCACGCGCAGGAGGGGGTGGCTGGATCGCACTCTCACGCGCAGGAGGGGGTGGCTGGATCGCACTCTCACGCGCAGGAGGGGGTGGCTGGATCGCACTCTCGCGGCTGGGGGGGTGGCGGGGGCGCGGTGAGCCCCGCCGCGATGGCGCTGGTCGCCGCGGGTGCCGAGCCGGTCGTCGTGCCGCTGGTCCGGACCGTCCCGCTCGACGACCTCACGCCGCTCGACGACGCCCTGCTCGCCCTGGGGTCCGGCTGGTACGAGTGGCTCACGGTGACCAGCCAGGCGGCCGTGGCCGTCCTGGCCGAGCGCGCCGCGACGCACGACGACGGGCTCGCCGCCCTCCTGGGCCGCGCGGACGTGCGGGTCGCGGCCGTCGGTCCGGGCACGGCGCGCGCACTCGAGGCGCTCGGCGTCCGCGTGGACGTCGTGCCACCCGTGCGCTCGACGGCCGTGGACCTCGTCGCCGCCCTCGTCGCGACGGGCGCGGCCGGCCCGCGCACGCTGTTCCCCCGCGGCGACCTCGCCGCCACCACGCTCGCCGACGGGCTCACGGCCGCGGGCTGGGCCGTAGACGACCTGGTCGTCTACCGCACGGTCCCCGCCGGGCCCCCCGACCCGCAGGTCGCCCACGCCTGGGCCGGCGGCGACGTCCACGCGGCCCTGCTCACGTCCGCGAGCACCGTGCGCGCGCTGCTCGACCACCTGGGCCCTCCGCCCCCGGCGACGCGCGTCGTCGTCATCGGACCCAGCACGCAGGCCGAGGCCGACCGCCTGGGCCTGCGGGTCGACGCGGTCGCCGACCGCCAGACCCTCGCCGGGCTCGTCGACGCACTGGCGATCCACGTCGCCCGCACGGGCGCCACCCCCGGCACGCCCCCCACCACCACGGAGGACTCCCCGTGACCGTCCCCACGCCCGGCCGCATCCGCCCCCGGCGTCTGCGCCGCACCCCCGCGATGCGCCGCCTGGCCGCCCAGACCCGCCTGCACCCCGCGGACCTCGTGCTGCCGGTCTTCGTGCGTGAGGGGCTCGACGCACCGCGCCCGCTGACGTCGATGCCGGGCGTCGTGCAGCACACCCGCGACTCGCTGCGCCAGGAGGCCGCGCGCGCGGCCGCGGCCGGCATCGGCGGCATCATGCTGTTCGGCGTTCCGGTGCACCGCGACGCGGTCGGGTCCGGCGCCACGGACCCGGACGGCATCCTCAACGTCGCGCTCGCGGACGTCGTCGCGGAGGTCGGCGACGCACTCGTCGTGCAGGCCGACCTGTGCCTCGACGAGTTCACCGACCACGGGCACTGCGGCGTGCTCACCGCCGACGGCGTGGTCGACAACGACGCGACCCTCGAGCGGTACGCGGCGATGGCCGTCGCCCAGGCCGAGGCCGGGGCGCACCTCGTGGGGCTCAGCGGCATGATGGACGGCCAGACGGGGGTCGTGCGGGATGCGCTCGACGCCGCCGGCCACCACGAGGTCGCCGTCCTGGCGTACGCCGCCAAGTACGCGTCGGCGTTCTACGGCCCGTTCCGTGAGGCCGTGGAGTCGCAGCTCGACGGCGACCGCCGCACCTACCAGATGGACCCGGCCAACCGCCGCGAGGCCGCACGCGAGGTCGCGATCGACGTGGCCGAGGGCGCCGACGTCGTCATGGTGAAGCCCGCGATGTCGTACCTCGACGTGCTCGCCGACGTGGCCGCGTCCTCAACCGTGCCCGTCTGGGCGTACCAGGTGTCCGGCGAGTACGCCATGATCGAGGCGGCGTCCGCGCGGGGGTGGATCGGCCGTCGGAGTGCAGTCACCGAGTCGGTGCTCAGCATCCGTCGCGCCGGTGCCGATGCCATCCTGACGTACTGGGCGACGGAGCTGGCCGGTTGGCTCGCGGAGGAGCAGTGATGACACAGGTGGAGGACGACACCGTCGCACCGGGGAACGCGTTGGCCTGGACGGCCACGAGCGTGGAGGCCTTCGCCCACGCGACCGCCGTGATCCCCGGCGGCGTCAACTCACCCGTGCGGGCGTACCGCTCGGTCGGCGGCACGCCGCGGTTCCTGGAGTCGGCGCTCGGAGCGTACGTGCGCGACGTCGAGGGTCGCGACTACGTCGACCTGGTCGGGTCGTGGGGCCCCGCGCTGCTCGGGCACGCGCACCCGCAGGTCGTCGAGGCGGTGCAGCAGGCGGCCGCACGCGGGCTGGGCTTCGGTGCGCCGACGACGACCGAGGTCGAGCTCGTCGACGAGATCCGCGACCGCGTCCCGGTGGCCGAGCGCGTGCGCCTGGTGTCGACCGGCACCGAGGCCGTGATGACGGCCCTGCGGCTGGCCCGCGCCTGGACGGGTCGCGACAAGATCGTGAAGTTCGCCGGTTGCTACCACGGGCACTCCGACTCGCTGCTCGCCGAGGCGGGCTCCGGCATCGCGACGCTCGCGCTGCCCGGGTCGGCGGGCGTCACCGCGGCCGTCGCCGCCGAGACCATCGTCGTCCCCTACAACGACGTCGCCGCGCTGCAGGCCGCGTTCGACGAGCACGGCTCGTCGATCGCCGCCGTGATCACCGAGGCAGCGCCGGCCAACATGGGCGTCGTGCCGCCGCTGCCGGGCTTCAACCGCGAGCTGCGCCGCATCACGCAGCACCACGACGCCGTGCTGATCCAGGACGAGGTGCTCACGGGCTTCCGCGTCGGTCGCGCCGGCTGGTGGGGGCTGGAGGGCGCGTCGGAGCAGTGGGCGCCGGACCTGCTGACGTTCGGCAAGGTCATCGGCGGCGGCCTGCCCGTCGCCGCGGTCGCCGGGCGCGCGGACATCATGGAGCAGCTCGCACCGGTCGGGCCCGTCTACCAGGCCGGCACGCTGTCGGGGAACCCGGTGGCCACGGCCGCGGGCCTGGCGACGCTGCGCCTCGCCGACGCCGAGGTGTACGCGCGGGTCGACGCGGCGGCGGTGCACCTGCGCCGTGCGGTCACCGGTGCACTCGCCGAGGCGGGGGTGCCGCACGCGCTGCAGTGGGCGGGCAGCCTGTTCAGCGTCGTGTTCGGTGAGCAGGCCGCGGCGGAGGGTGCGCGCGACTACGCGGGCGTCCAGGCCTCGGAGCACTGGCGGTACGGGCCGTTCTTCCACGCGCTGCTCGACGCGGGCGTGCTCGCGCCCCCGTCGCCGTTCGAGGCGTGGTTCGTCAGCGCCGCGCACGACGAGACCGTGCTGGACCGCGTCATCGAGGCGCTGCCGACGGCGGCGCAGGCCGCGGCGGAGGCCCGGGCGCCCGAGTGACCGGACCGCGGTGACGGGCAGCTGACGACACGACGGCGGGCCACCCGGTACGGGTGGCCCGCCGTTCGTCGTCCCGCGACGTGGCTCAGCGGGTCGGTCGCTCGTCGACGGCGGCCACGAGCTCCGGCTCGTCGTCCGGCGCGCCGCCGGGCGTCGACGGGCCGTGGCCCACGGCGGCGACGTCACCGCGACCCGCGGCGAGGTCCTGGCGGTAGGCGCGGACCGACCACGTGACGGCCGCGACCCAGACCAGCGCGATGGCACCGAGCACGAGGCCCTCGGTCGGGGTGTCACCGACGCCCACCCAGTCGGAGCGCAGGATCGTGCGGGTGTTGGTCAGGACGATCACGCCGCCGACCGCGGAGCCGAGCACACGGCCCGGGACCTTGCGGACGAGCCACGCCGCGATGGGCGCGGCGATGAGCCCGCCGATGAGCAGGGCCAGGACCCACGTGAAGTTGACGCCCTGCGAACCGAGCGCGAACAGGAAGCCCAGGCTCGCGGCGATCGCGACGAGGAACTCGGACGTGTCGATCGAGCCGACGACCTTGCGGGGCTCGAGGCGGCCGCTGGCCAGCAGCGCGGGGGTGCCGACCGGGCCCCAGCCGCCCCCACCGGTCGCGTCGACGAAGCCGGCGACCAGGCCCAGCGGGGCGAGGAACCGCTTGCGCAGCGGGAGGTTCTGCCGGTCGGTGCGCAGACCCTTGAGGGTGAACCGGACCAGCAGGTACACGCCGAGCGCCAGCAGGATCAGCGACATGACGGGCTTGGCGGCGTCGGTCGAGAGGTTCGCGAGGAACGTCGCACCGGCGAACGCACCGATGGCGCCGGGCACGCCGATGCGCAGCACGACCTTCCAGTCGACGTTGCCGAACTTCCAGTGGGCGGCGCCCGACGCGAGCGTCGTGCCGATCTCGGCGAGGTGGACGGTGGCCGACGCGGCGGCGGGGTTGGTCCCGATCGCCAGCAGCAGCGTCGTCGAGGTCACGCCGTAGGCCATGCCCAGGCTCCCGTCGACGAGCTGCGCGGCGAGGCCGACGAGTGCGAGCAGGACGATCGTGGGCACGGGGACCACCTCGGGGGCGGCCCGGCACGGTGGCCGGGCGATCGGATCGGGATGAACGGACGCGGACGTTCATCCGCACTCCGATAATTCCGACCTGACTGCTCGGGTTACAAGACCCTTTCGTATCGTGAGACGTCGTCCCACGACTCAGACGGTGACCGCCGCGACCGTCACGGGTTCTCCCACGCGTCCTCGCGCGCCGCCAGGACGTGCACCGACTCCGGGAGGTCGCGCGCCACCACGTCGGCGAGCGTGACCACGTCGAGCACGTCGCGCACCGACGCCCGCAGTGCCACCCACACCTCGAGCAGCGCGGTCGCGGAGCCCTCGTACGTGAGCCCGGGCGGCCGCACGTCCCGGACGGTCACCAGCGGCCCGTCGACCGCGCGGATCACGTCGGCCACCGTGATCTCGTCCGCCCCGCGCGCCAGCAGGTACCCGCCGGAGCGCCCCCGCACGCTCGTCACGACACCGCCGCGCCGCAGGTCCCCCATGATCCGCTCGAGGAAGCTGGTCGGGATGCCCTGGCCGGCGGCCAGCACGTCGCTCGGGACCGACTCGCCCCCCGGCCTGCTCGCCAGCTCGGCGCACGCCCGCACCGCATAGTCCGCCTTCGCCGAGACACGCATGCGCCGATTCTCCCCTGCCGCACGTGCTGCGAGGCGCAGGCGGGCACCCGCGCCCGGGTGAGCGTCGGAATACCCCCTGGGGGTACCTTGTTCGGATGAGCGTGACGCCAGCACCCTCGCACCCCGCCGTCGACGACCCCGTGACGCACGACGACGCACCCGTTCACGGCTACACCCCCGCCAAGGACGAGTACCTGCGTCGGCTGCGCCGCGTCGAGGGCCAGGTCCGCGGCATCGCGCGCATGGTCGACGAGGACGTGTACTGCATCGACGTCCTCACCCAGATCGCCGCCGTCACCAAGGCCCTGCAGGCCGTGGGCATCGGCCTCGTGGAGGACCACCTGGGGCACTGCGTCGTCGACGCGGCCCGCCAGTCCCCCGAGGCGGGCGCCGAGAAGGTCCGCGAGGCGTCGGCCGCGATCGCCCGACTCGTCCGGAGCTGAACCGGGCGGCTCCCACCCCCACCAGGAGAGCCGCCCCCACCCCTCCCGGTCGCACCGGCCGCCCGCCGCACACCGCGCGGGCCCCCGCCGCACCGGACCACCGAGAACCGAAGGAGCACCCCCATGAGCACCACCACCTTCCGCGTCGACGGCATGACCTGCGGCCACTGCGTGAACGCCGTGACCGAGGAGCTGTCCGCGCTGCCCGGCGTCACGGACGTCGCCGTGGAGCTCGTGACGGGCGGCTCGTCGCCCGTCACCGTCACGTCGGACGCCGCGATGGACGCCGACGCCGTCGCGGCCGCCGTCGCCGAGGCGGGGTACGCCGTGACACCCGAGAGGTCGCTGCTGTGAGCGCCGAGGCGACCCGGCGGGCCCCGGACGGCGTGGCCGCCGCGGGCATCGACCTGGCCATCGAGGGCATGACGTGCGCCTCGTGCGTCGCGCGCGTCGAGAAGCGGCTCAACCGCGTGCCCGGTGCACAGGCGACCGTGAACCTCGCGCTCGAGACCGCGCACGTCGACCTGACCGCCACGGACGACGCACCTGCGCCGACCGTCGAGGCGCTGGTCGCGGCCGTGCAGGCCGCCGGGTACGACGCGCGCCCGCTCACCCGCCCGGGAGCGTCGGCACCCGATGCGCACGACGCGCACGACGGCGCCGGTGACCACCCGGTCGCGCACGGTGCGTCGCACGGCGCCTCCCATGACGCGCACGACGACCTCACCCACGCGCTGTCCGGCATGCAGCACGCCGGCATGGAGCACGACCCCTCCGACGACACGTCGGCGCCCGACGACACGCGCGGCGCCGACCTGCGGCGCCGCCTGCGCGTCGCGGCGGTGCTCACGGTGCCGGTGCTCGTGCTGAGCATGGTCCCGGCGACGCAGTTCCGCGGCTGGCAGTGGCTCGTCGCGGCGCTCGCGCTGCCGGTCGCGACGTGGGCGGCGTGGCCGTTCCACCGGGCCGCGTACCGCGCGGCACGGCACGGCGCGTCGACCATGGACACGCTCGTGTCGATCGGCGTCGTCGCGGCGACCGCCTGGTCGCTGTGGGCGCTGCTGCTGGGCGGTGCGGGCGAGCTCGGGATGCGCATGACGCCGACGCTCTTCCCCGCCGCGGGCGCCGGCCACGGCACGGCCATGCCGGAGCTGTACTTCGAGGTCGCGGCCGTCGTCACGACGTTCCTGCTGGCCGGCCGGTACGCCGAGCACCGCTCACGCCGCCGCGCCGGTGACGCGCTGCGCGCCCTGCTCGACCTGGGCGCGAAGGACGTCGCCCTGCTGGTGACGGGACCCGACGGGCGACGCGTCGAGCGGCGCGTGCCCGTGGACCGGCTCGCGGTCGGCGACGAGTTCGCCGTGCGGCCGGGCGAGAAGATCGCCACCGACGGGGTCGTGGTGTCCGGCACCAGCGCCGTCGACACCTCGCTGCTGACCGGCGAGCCCGTCCCCGTGGACGTCGGGCCCGGCGACGAGGTCACGGGTGCGACGCTGAACACCGCCGGGCACCTCGTCGTGCGCGCGTCGCGCGTCGGCGAGGAGACGCGCCTGGCGCAGATCGGCCGCCTCGTCGCCCGCGCGCAGACCGGCAAGGCGCCGGTGCAGCGGCTCGCCGACCGGATCTCCGCGGTCTTCGTGCCCGTGGTGCTGGTCATCGCGCTCGGGACGCTCGTCGTGTGGCTCGCGACGGGCGGCGGCGTGCAGGCCGCGTTCACGGCGGCCGTCGCGGTGCTGATCATCGCGTGCCCCTGCGCACTGGGTCTGGCGACGCCCACCGCGCTGCTCGTCGGCACGGGACGCGGTGCCCAGCTCGGCATCCTCATCAAGGGCCCGGAGATCCTCGAGGAGACCCGGCGCGTCGACACCGTCGTGCTCGACAAGACCGGCACGGTCACGGCCGGGCGCATGGCGCTCGTCGACGTCGTGCCCGCCGCCGGTGAGGACGCGGCCGAGGTGCACCGCCTCGCCGCGGCCGTCGAGCACCTCTCGGAGCACCCGGTCGCCCGCGCCATCGCCGGCACCCTCCTCACCAGCACCCCGACCCCCACCCCCTCCCGCACCCCCTCCCCCTCAGGCGTGACAGTGCAATCCAGTCACCCCACCCGCACCCCCTCCCCCTCAGGCGTGACAGTGCAATCCAGTCAC
>NZ_JADGMY010000023.1:392443-494265 GCF_015234515.1 Cellulomonas sp. | reverse complement strand
CCCCCTCAGGCGTGACAGTGCAATCCAGTCACGGTGCAGGAGCGGGCGGCGACGTGGCGGTCGGGGCGGACGGTGTCGCGATCGGTGCGGACGAGGTGCGGGAGTTCCGCGCCGACGCCGGCCGGGGTGTCAGCGGCGTGGTCCGCACCGCCCACAGCGGTGTCGGGCTGGCCCGCCGCGTGCTCGTCGGGCGGCTCGGCTGGCTCGACGAGCAGGGCGTGCGCACCGACGAGGTCGCCGCCGCGGTCGCCGCCGCGGAGGCGGACGGTGCGACGGCCGTCGTCGCCGCGTGGGACGGGCGGGCGCGCGGCGTCCTCGTCCTGCGGGACCCGGTGAAGCCGACGTCGACCGACGCGATCCGCGAGCTGCGTGCACTCGGACTGCGGCCCGTGCTGCTCACGGGCGACAACCGGGGCGCCGCCCTGGCGACGGCCCGCGCGGTCGGCATCGCGGACGAGGACGTCGTCGCCCAGGTCATGCCGGACGAGAAGGTCGCGGCCGTCGAGCGGCTGCAGGCCGGTGGCGCGCGCGTCGCGATGGTCGGGGACGGCGTGAACGACGCCGCGGCGCTCGCGACGGCGGACCTCGGCCTGGCGATGGGCACCGGTACGGACGTCGCGATCGAGGCGGCCGACCTGACCCTCGTCCGCGGGGACCTCGCCTCGGCTCCGCAGGCCATCCGGCTGTCGCGGCGCACGCTCGCGGTGATCCGGCAGAACCTGTTCTGGGCGTTCGCGTACAACGTCGCGGCGATCCCGCTCGCGGCGCTGGGGCTGCTGAACCCGATGATCGCGGGTGCTGCGATGGCGTTCTCGTCGGTGCTGGTGGTGACCAACAGCCTCCGGCTGCGCCGGTTCGCCTGACACCCACGGACACCCTCCCGCCGAGCGCGGTACTCGACCGCCGAGCGCGGTGCCTACGAGTACCGCGCTCGGCGGTCGTGTGCCGCGCTCGGCGGGCGTGAGCGCGGCGCGGGCGGCGGACGCGGGCACGTGCGCGTCGTGCTAATGTGCTATCACATTGATAGCGCGCGAGCGCCCGTCTCCCCGGAGGTCACCATGCCCGACACCGTCCCACCGCAGGAGTCCGTCGGCGGCGACCCCAGCGGACGTCCCGTCGGCCACGCCGGCGCACGCGTCGACGTCGCCGAGCGTGACGCCTGGGCGACCGGCGCCGGCGGCGGTCTCGTCGCCCTGCTCCTCGCGCTCGGGGCGATCGGCGGCTCGATCCCGCTGTTCATCCACGCGGAGACGACGGGCGCGGACGCGTGGGGCTTCCTCGGCGTCGGCCTGATGGTGCTGGGCGTCGTCATGTTCACCGGCGTGGCCGTGATCAGCCCCGGTCAGACGCGCGTGGTCCAGTTCTTCGGCCGCTACATCGGGACCATCCGCCGCACCGGCCTGGTCCTGACGGTCCCCCTGACGACGCGCAAGAACGTCTCCGTGCGCGTCCGCAACTTCGAGACCAATGAGCTGAAGGTCAACGACGCCGACGGCAACCCCATCAACATCGCGTCGATCGTCGTGTGGCAGGTCGCCGACACCGCCAAGGCGACGTTCGCGGTCGAGGACTACGCCGACTTCGTGCGCGTGCAGTCGGAGTCGGCACTGCGGCACGTCGCGATGTCGCACCCGTACGACCACGCCGACGACGGCGAGAACTCCCTGCGCGGGGCGACCGACGTGGTGTCCGCGGAGATCGCCGCCGAGGTGGCGGCGCGCGTCGTCATCGCCGGCCTCGAGGTCGTCGAGGCCCGCATCTCCAACCTCGCGTACGCCCCCGAGATCGCCCAGGCGATGCTGCAGCGCCAGCAGGCCGGGGCGATCATCGCCGCGCGCGAACGGATCGTCGAGGGCGCCGTGTCCATGGTCGAGAGCGCGCTGGGCCGTCTCGAGGCCGACGGCATCGTCACGCTCGACGACGAGCGTCGCGCCACGATGGTCTCGAACCTGCTCGTCGTCCTGTGCGGGGAGTCCCGCGCGACACCCGTCATCAACACCGGCAGCCTGTACGGGTGACGGACGGGCCGGTGGACGCGGGGCACGAGGACCCGGACGGCGCGCGAGGTGCCGCGCCGCCCGGGGCCGTGCCCCCGCAGGGGGACGTCACGAACGCTGGATCGCACTCTCACGCGGGGGGTGGGGGTGCTGGATCGCACTCTCACGCGGGGGGCGGCGATGCTGGATCGCACTCTCACGCGGGGGGTGGGGGTGCTGGATCGCACTCTCACGCGGGGGGTGGCGCGGGCGGGTCCGGAGCTCGCGCCGCGGAGGGCCATGGCGAGGGCGATGCGGACGGCGGCGACGGGCGGCCGGCGCGGCGCGAGCGGCGGCAGGTGCTGCTTCGCCTCGACCCGGCAGTGCACGACGCCGTCGCGCGGTGGGCCGCCGACGACCTGCGCAGCGTCAACGCCCAGATCGACCTGCTGCTGCGCCGCGCGCTGAAGGACGCAGGACGCATGCCGTCGACGGCGGCCGCACCACCGCGTCGCGGCCGCCCCCGCACGACCCCCTGACCCGTCCCGTTCCGGTCGAGCGCGGCACACCCGTGCCGAGCGCGGTACACACGAGTACCGCGCTCGACGGTCGAGTGCCGCGCTCGACGGGTGCGGGGTGCCGTCAGCGGAAGCGGCGGCCCTCGTCGCGACGGACCGCCCAGACCGCGAGCGCCGCGAACACGGCGGTCCACGCCAGCAGGACCGGCAGGGCGAGCGCGCCCGCCTCGACGCCGGTGCTCACCTGCACGACCAGGTCGCGGGCCGCGCGCGACGGCAGGGCCTGGGAGATCGTGTCGAGCCAGCCCGGGAAGGCCTCGGGCGGCATGAACAGCCCACCGGCGAACGCGAGCGGGAACAGCACGCACTGCACGACGGCGAGCGCGGCCTTGGTGGACATCGCGAAGCCGATCGCCATGCCCAGCAGCGTGAACGGCACGGCGACGCCCGCCACCATCGCGAACGTCCCGAGCGCCTGCGACCACGTCAGCGACGCGGCCGTCAGCGTGGCCCCGATGATGACGGGCGGCACGAGCGCGAGGTACGCCCACATCAGGCCGTTGACCACGCGCCCGGCGAGCCGTGGCCCGGGCCGCGCCGGCAGCGTGCGGACGAACGTGTCGAAGGGATGCGCACGGTCCTCGGCGACGCCCGCACCGTGCGTGAACATGCAGGCCGACATGATGGCGAACGTCCCGAGCTGCGCGACCGCGGCGGTGGACGCGACCGGGTTCGACGTGATCGCGCTCTGCGGCACGACGAAGAACACCAGCGCGAGCGCGGGGAACAGCAGGTTGCCGATCACGGCGATCGGCACGCGGACGGTCTCGAGGAACTGGTAGCGCGTGTGCAGCCACGCGAGGGAGCCCCAGGGGCGCAGGGCCGGTCGGGTCACGGTGGTGGTGGTCATCGGGTCACCTCGGGGACGGCCGTCGGGGCGGGGGGTGCGTCGTGCGACGTCAGGGACAGGAACGCCTCCTCCAGCGAGGCGCCGCGCACCTCGAGGTCGGTGAACGGCACGGCCCGCTCGACGAGCGCCCGCACGGCCGCGTCGGCGTCCGACGCGACGAGCGTGACGCGGGTGCGGCCGGGGACCTGCCCGGGGGCGTCGGTCGCGTCGACGACGTCCTGGACGCCGGGCAGGGCCAGCAGGTCCGCGGGCCGGCCGGCGCCGAGCGTGAGCGTCACGCGGCGCACGGCGACCAGGTCGAGCACGCGGGCGAGGGTGTCGTCGGCGAGCACGCGCCCCCCGCCGACGACCACGACGCGCTCAGCGAGCGCCTCGATCTCCTCCAGGTAGTGGCTGGTCACGATGACGGTCGCACCGTCGCCGTGGTAGTCGCGCAGCGCCTGCCACAGGATGTGGCGGGCCTCGACGTCGAGACCCGTCGTCGGCTCGTCGAGCAGCACGAGCCGGGGGCGGCCGACGAGCGACAGCCCGACCGCGAGGCGCCGCTTCTGCCCGCCGGACAGCGCGCCGGTCTGCCTCTCGGCCAGGTCGGTGAGCCCGAACCGGGCGAGGACCTCGTCGCGCGGCATCGGGTGGGCGAAGTGCCCGGCGACGAAGTCGACGACCTCGCGCACCTTGAGCGTGTCGGGCAGGCCCGTCTCCTGGGGCGTCGTGCCCAGGGACGTGCGCGACGCGGGGTCGCGCGGGTTGCCGCCGAAGACGCGGACGGTGCCCGCGTCGGGTGTGCGCAGGCCCGTGACGAGCGAGAGCAGGGTCGTCTTGCCGGCCCCGTTGGGCCCGAGCAGCCCGACGAGCTCACCGGCCTCGACGCGCAGGCTGACGTCGTCGAGCGCGGTGACGGCGCCGAACCGGCGCGTGACGTGCTCGACGAGCACGGGGGGTGCGGTGGCGGTCATTCCTGTGCTCCCTTGAGCAGCTCGGTCAGGGTGAGGGTGTAGCGCTCGAACGCGGCGCGTCCGGCGGTGCTGAGCTCGACGTAGGTGGCCGGCGTGCGGCCGACGTGCGTCTTGGTCTGCGTGACGTACCCGGCGTCCTCGAGGCGCCGCAGGTGCGTGGACAGGTTGCCGGCCGTCATGTCGAGCAGCTTCTGCAGCCGGGGGAAGGACACGCGGTCACCGCGCTCGAGGGCGGCCAGGGTGGCGACGACCCGCAGCCGCGACGCCGAGTGGATGACCGGGTCGAGGTCGACCTCGCTCACGCGCGCCTCCGGTGCAGCGCGGCGAGCAGGCAGGCGACGAGCATGCCGCCACCCCCGGCCAGGGACATGACGAGGTAGCCGTCGGGCATCGCGACGAGGCTCGCGGCCGCGGCGGTCGCGATCATCCAGGCACCGATGAGGAACAGCGAGAGCTGCTGCCACAGCGCACCACCGGCCATGTAGAGCAGTCCGACGACGAGGCAGGCCGCACCGTTGGCGACGATCGCGATGATCTCGGGGCTCGCGCCGGCGCCGACGACGCCCGCGACGATGAGCCCCTGCCCGAAGAACCCGATGCTCCACGCCCAGCCGTACATCATGCCGACCTGCCTGCTCGTGCCGGCGACGCCGTGGGTCGCACGGGCGATGTGCACGAGCGTGACGACGAGCGCCGCGACGGCGACGGCCGCGAAGACGAGTCCGCCCTGACCGGTGGCGGTCCGGGTGGGTGACGCGGTCGCGGTCCACCACTGGGCGGCGTACCCGACGAGCCAGGCGACGCCCCACACGCCGAACAGCAGGCGGTCGTCGACGTCGGAGTCGCGCACGCGGCGCTGCTGGGCGGCGACGATCGCGAGGCCGGCACGGGGGTCCGGCGGGGCGTCGTCGAGGTCTGCGAGAGGTGCGCCGTCGTCGGGGACGCCGCGTGGGTCGGTCCGGTCCATGGCGTCCTCCTGGTGCGTCAACTTTGCGATGCAAACCACTTTGTCACTGCGCCGCAACAGCGTCAAGACCTCGGACCCAGCGCCCCCGCCAGACCTGGCCCGTAACCTGCGAGGGTGGGACGAACCGTCGACGCGCACGAGGACGACGCAACGCAGGGTTCCGGTGCGCGCGGGCCCCGCCGCCCGGGACCGCCGGCGCCGGACCAGCGGGCGGTCTCCCGACGGTTGACCGCCGAGATCTGGATCGTCCTGGGTCTGTCGCTGGGGAAGTCGGCCGTGTACGCGGTCGTCTCGCTCATCGCCAAGCTGACCGCCGGCCCGCCGCTCGCGCAGCAGACGACGACCCTCAACCCGAGCCAGTCGCCCCGGCCCTACCTGGACCTGACGTACCAGCTGCTGTCCATCGGGTTCGCCCTGCTGCCCGTCGCGCTCGCGCTGTACCTGCTGTCGGCGAACGGCCGCTCGGCGGTACGGCGCATCGGGCTCGACGGCGCCCGCCCGTGGCGCGACCTGGGGATCGGGATGGGCCTCGCGGCCGCCATCGGGATCCCCGGCCTGGGCCTGTACGTCGCCGGGCGGGCCCTCGGCATCACGGTCGAGGTCCAGGCGTCGGCCCTCAACGCCGCGTGGTGGACGGTCCCGGTGCTCATCCTGGCCGCGCTGCAGAACGCGCTGATCGAGGAGGTCATCGCCGTCGGCTACCTCATGGAGCGGCTGCGCGACCTGCGCTGGAGCACGCCGGCGATCATCGCGGCGAGCGCCCTGCTGCGCGGCTCGTACCACCTCTACCAGGGGTGGGGCCCGTTCTTCGGCAACGTGGTCATGGGCGTCGTGTTCGCGGAGTACTACCGACGACGACGCCGCGTCATGCCGCTCGTCGTCGCGCACACGGCGCTCGACGTCGCGGCCTTCGTCGGCTACGCGACCCTGCCCGACGAGTGGCTCGAGGCGATCGGCGTCATGTGACGCGCGTCAGGCCAGCGGGTCCCTCGTCAGGTCCCGCACCACCTGACGCACCGCGAACCCGCTGACGACGTTGATCGCACCGCCGACGAACGCGAACAGCCCGAGCACCACACCGAAGAAGGCCAGCACCCCCTGCGGGCGCGCGATGAGCAGCACGGCGAAGAGCGTGCACACCAGGCCGAAGGTGAGCGGCCAGTGCCACCCCCCGAGGCGCGCGCGCGACTGCGCGACGGCCGCCAGGATCGACACGACACCGAGCACCAGCAGCCACGCCGCCAGCAGGAAGAACAACACGCGGACGGTCGGCTCGGGCCACAGCACCACGACCGCACCGACGCCGATCCCGGCGAGGCCCTCGACGACCCACCACCCCCACCCGGGCGACCCGCGGTCCGTCAGGCCCAGCACCACCGAGACGACGCCGTCGACGACCGCGAAGATCCCGAACAACCACACGATCGCCTGCACCGATGCCGCCGGCTGGGCCATCAGCAGCAGCCCGAGGACCAGCAGCAGCAGGCCGCGCAGCACGGGCAGCCACCACGCCTTGCTCAGCGTCCGTGACATCTGGGCGGTCATGTCGTCGACCATCGTGATCCCCCTCGCCGAGCCGTCCGACCCGCAGGAGGTGGCGCGGCGTGGCCGCGCACCGACACCCCTGAGCCGAACGTAGCGCGCCCCACCACGACCGGCGCGCCGAGCCCGCCCCCTCCCAACCCCGGCCGTGAGAGTGCGATCCAGCTCCCGGACTCGACTGGATTGCACTCTCACCACTGGGGGTGAGGGCTGCCGGGCCCGAACCCCGGCCGTGAGAGTGCGATCCAGCTCCCGCACTGGACTGGATTGCACTCTCACCACTGGGGGTCAGGGCTGCCCGGGCCCAACCCCCGGCCGCGAGAGTGCGATCCAGCTCCCGGACTGGACTGGATTGCACTCTCACCACTGGGGTGAGCGCTGCCGGGCCCGAACCCCGGCCGCGAGAGTGCGATCCAGTTCTCGGACTGGACTGGATTGCACTCTCACCACTGGGGGTCAGGGCTCGCGGCGGCGGCCGCCGTACTTGCGGTGCACGGCCTGCTTGCTGACGCCGAGCATGGTGGCGATCGCGACCCACGGGACGCCGGCGGCGCGGGCGCGGCGGACGGCGACGGCCTCACGGCGGTCCACCTCGGTCCGCAGCCGGTGCAGGGCGAGCAGTGCGCCGAGGGGGTCGTCGTCCTCGGCGCGGGCGACAAGAGCGGTCATGTCGGCCTCCTCCTGGGTCATGCGTGCTCCTCGATCGACGTCAGGGCGTCAACACATGTTGACCCCTGCATGCGGTCTCGTCAACATGTGTTGACCCCGGGGATGGAGGCGAATCGATCCCGCAGGTGGAGACGCCCGTGCGCACGACCCGCCGTAAGGAGGACGAGCCGGAAGCACCCCCCTGCCTAGACTCGCCATCATGCCCCTGTCGACGCCCGCACCGGAGGGTGCCGGAGTCGACCCCGACGACGGCAGGCCCGCGGCGCCCGCGGCGCCCACGACGACCCCGACGACCCCGACCGGCACGGTCCGTGCCGTGCGCTCGCGCGTCGACGTGCGCGACGTCCGCCCCCCGCGCGTGCACCGCCCCAGCGACCTGCTCGGCGTCACGCTGACAGCGCTCCTCGCCGTGCTGGTCGCCATCCTCGCGACGTACGCGCAGAACACGACCACGGGCGTCGCCGAGGACGTGCAGGGGTTCGCGACGCTGCTGCGCCGCATCCTGTTCGTGCCCGTCAACGTGCTGGTCGGGTTCACCACGGTGGTCGTGCCGATCGCCGTGCTCACCGAGCTCGCGCTGCGGCGACTCGGGCGCCAGCTGCTGCAGTCCGTCGTCGCAGCCGTCGCCGCGATGCTGGTGGTCGCGGCACTGCACTGGACGTTCCAGACCTTCGGCTCCGAGGAGCTCGTGCGCGGCCTGTCGGTGCGCCTCAGCGCCGGGTGGGCGCTGACGATCCCCGAGTACACGGCCATGCTGACCGCCCTGCTCACCGTGTCCGGACCGCGCGGTCGGCGGCGCAGCGTCGCGTGGTCGTGGAACCTGCTGTGGGTCACGACGGGCGTGGTCATCATCACCGCCGGCGTGTCGCTGCCCGGCCTGGGCCTCGCGCTGCTGGTGGGCCGGGTCGCCGGTCTGGGTGTGCGGTACCTGGGCGGCGTCGACCCCGAACGCGCCTACGGCGACGCGCTGCTGGCCGGGATCCGCCACGCCGGCGTCGAGCCCGCGGCCGTCGTGCGCGTGCCCGACCCCACGATCGAGGCCGACCGCACCCCGGCCGTCGCCGACGCGCTCGCCCTGCTGCCGCAGGCCACGCCCGCGCAGCGTGCCCTCGTGCGCGCGTCGGGTGACCGGCTCTACGACGTCACGACCGACGACGGCCGCCACCTCGACCTCATCGCCTTCGACGGGGACCGCCAGGTGGTCGGCATGCTGACGCGGCTGTGGCGCAGCCTGCGGCTGCGTGGCCTCGAGGGCCGCTCGGCGCTGTCCCTGCGGCAGGCCACGGAACGCGCCGCCCTGCTCGCCTACGCCGCGCGGGCCGCCGGCGTCCGCACCCCCCAGCTGCTGAGCCTCGCCGAGGCCGAGGACTCGATGCTCCTGCTGCAGGAGAAGACGGGTGCCGCGGTGCCGCTGTCCGACATGGACAGCGAGGACGTCGACGACGCCGTGCTGGACGCGATCTGGGAGCAGCTGAGCCTCGCGCACGCCGCCGGCATCGCGCACCGGGCGCTCACGTCCGACGTGATCCTCGTCGAGCGTCGCCCCTCCGCGCCCCGCGTGTGGATCACGGCCTGGGAGCAGGGGGACGTCGCGTCGTCGGACCTCGCACGCCGCATGGACACCATGCAGCTCATCGCCCTGCTCGCGCTGCGCGTGGGAGCGGCGCGAGCCGTCGCGTCCGCGGCGCGGACGCTGCCCGCGGCCGACATCGAGTCGATCGGCCCGCTGCTGCAGACGGTCGCGCTGCCGCGCCGCACGCGCGAGGAGATGCGCGCCCACAAGGAGGTGCTCGCCGAGCTGCGCTCCGCGCTGGTCGCGCGCCTGCCCGAGGCGGACGTGCAGCCCGAGCAGCTCGTGCGCTTCGGAGCCCGCACGCTGCTGACCATCGTGCTGACGGTCGTCGCCGTCTTCGCCGTGCTCGCGTCCGTCAACGTCGCGCAGATCGGTCCCGTGCTCGCCGCCAGCGACTGGCGCTACTCCGTGCTGGCGTTCGCCCTGGGCCTGGTCACCCTGCTGGGTGCGGCACTGGCGTTCGTCGCCTTCTCCCCCGTGCGCCTGCCCGTCTGGCGCGCGACGCTCGTGCAGACCGCCGCGACGTTCGTCTCGCTCGCCGCCCCCGCCGGCATCGGGCCGGCCGCGCTCAACCTGCGCATGCTCACGCGGCGCGGCGTCAACGCGTCGCTCGCGGGAGCGACCGTCGCGCTCGTGCAGGTCAGCCAGTTCGTCACGACCCTGCTGCTGCTCCTGGTGCTGACGGTGACGTCGGGCGTGCAGTCACCGAACCCGTTCTCCGTGCCGTCCACCGTGCTGGTCGTGCTCGCGGCCGTCGCCGCGGCCATCGGCGGCGCGCTGCTCTTCCCCGGCGTGCGGACGTGGGCGCAGCGCACGGTCGGCCCCACGGTCCGTCAGACCCTGCCCCGACTCATCGAGCTGCTCGGGCAGCCGTGGCGCCTCGCGCTCGCCCTCGGCGGCAACATCCTCATGACCATGGGGTACGTGCTCGCGTTCGACGCCGCGCTCATGGCGCTGGGGCAGGACGCCTCGCTCGTGCAGGTGGCGCTCGTGCACCTCACCGGCAACGCGGCGGGGTCCGTCATCCCGACGCCTGGTGGCATCGGGACGGTCGACCTCTCGCTCGCCGTCGGGCTGACCACGATCGCCGGCGTGAACGCCGGTGTCGCCACGACCGTGGCGCTGCTGTTCCGCGTGCTGACGTTCTGGCTGCGCATCCCGCTCGGGTGGGTCGCGATGCGCTACCTGACGCGCGTCGGCGAGCTCTAGGGTCACGCAGCCCTGATCCGGTCGGCCGTCGCGTCGCCACGACGGGCCGAGCGGGCAGGAGCTGTACGGACCTGCTCTCAGGCGGCGAGCGCGTCGCGCTGCGAGGGGACGTTCAGCGAGGCCTCAAGACGGGCGGCGATGGCTGCCCAACGGCCGAGCGGGATGACCTGCGGACGAACCTCGTGCGGCTCCGCTGCCGAGTTGCGCTGGTCCATCACGAACCCCTTCGTTCGGTAGCCCGGCTGACCCCGTGGGTCCCGTGGCTTTGCGTCCCCCCCTCGCGGAGGGTTTGCCGTTTCGCTGACAAGTCCGACATTAGACGGCTCTCACGGAGAACGGAAGCGATACGGGACGCCTGTCCTGGACGACGGCCCAATTCACCCGGTCGGTGGATGTTCGCAGGTCCGGTCGGGCGGCGTGTCGGCCCCGACGGGCTGCTCAGGCAGGTCCGTCCGGGTGAACCGCCCCCCGTCGCGCACGGACGCCCCCGCACCGGCAGCGGTGCGGGGGCGTCCGGGGTTGCCGTCGGCACCGGTCGTGCCGGCGCCGCAGACCGTCAGCGGAAGGCGTCCTTGACGTTCTCGCCGGCCTGCTTGAGGTTCGCCGAGGACTGGTCGGCCTTGCCCTCGGCCTCGCGCTCCTCGTCGCCGGTGGCCTTGCCCAGGGCTTCCTTGGCCTTGCCGCCGGTCTCCTGCGCGCTGTTCCTGATCTTGTCGTCCAGACCCATGGGAGTTCCCTTCGTCGGTGACGGGACGACGCTAGGCCGGGTCGGACGACCCCGCATCCGCAACGCCCTCGTCCCGCAGCCGCGGCTCGGTGCGGCGCGCCGGGACGAAGCCCGACTTGTCGGCGTAGAACGCGCGCACCACGTCCATGTCGGCACGCACGTCACCGGTCAGGGTCAGCGTCGGTCCCAGGCCCGCGGTCATCGTCGTGCGGTCCACGTACCCCAGGGTCACCGTCAGGCCGACCGCCCGCGCGATGCGGTAGAAGCCCGACTTCCAGCCGGAGCCGGACCGGCTGCCCTCGGGGGTGATCACGAGGTAGAACCGCTCGCCCGCGGCCATGCGCGCGACGATGTCGTCCACCAGGCCGGCCGGGTCGCGCCGGTCCACCGGGATCCCGCCCAGCGCCCGCATCAACGGCCCGGCCGGACCCTGGAAGAGGGTGTGCTTGCCCAGCCACTTGAACTGCAGCTCGGCCTCCCAGGCGATCGCGAGCATCAGGACGAAGTCCCAGTTCGACGTGTGCGGCGCGCCGAGGATGATGCCGGCACCGTCGCGCGGGACCCGCTCCGTCCGCAGCGTCCACCGGCTCACCCGCCAGAACGCGCGGGCCGCCGCCCGCCGGGCGCTCACGGCCGGGCCCCCGCGGGCAGGTCGACGTCCCGGCAGAGCAGCAGCAGCGTCATGTCGTCCTTCGAGTCCGGGTCGGAGCAGTCCGCGACGACCTCGTCGATGTCCACCGGCACGGTCGGGTCCGGCCGGTCGAAGTGCTGGATGAGCCGGTCGATGCCGTCCGCGAGCGCTGTGGAGCGGGAGTCGACCAGGCCGTCGCTGTACAGCACCATGCCCGCGCCCGGCGCGAGGTGCAGGTCGACGACCTGCGGGTCGCCGGATCCCACACCCACCGGCCGGTCCACGCGCATCGGCAGCAGCGCCGCCTGGCCGTCGGCCGTCAGCCGCAGCGGGCGCGGGTGGCCGGCGGCGCCCACGGACGCGCGGCCCGTCAGGGGGTCGACGACGACCACGACGACCGTCGCCATGTCCTCGGGCATCGTGCGGCGGGCGAGCTCGTCGATGTCGACCAGGGCCTCGCGCACGTCCTGGCACCGCATGAGGTAGGCGCGCAGCGCGTTGCGCAGCTGGCCCATGGCGGCGGCCGCACCCAGACCGTGCCCCGCGACGTCGCCGACCACGACCGCGAACCGCCCGTCCGGCAGCTCGAGCGCGTCGTACCAGTCGCCGCCGACCCGGCCACCGGCCGCGGGCACGTACCGCGCCTGCAGCGCCCAGCCGGGCACGGTGGGCAGGTGGCGCGGCAGCAGGGAGAGCTGCACGGTGTGCGCGGCCGTCATCTGCCAGCGGTTGCGCACGATGATGACCTCGAGCAGCCGGCTGCGCAGGTCCTCGACCGCGCGCACGTGCTCGGGGGCCCACGGCTCGCACCGGCCGCGCACCTCCTCGCGCCACCGGTCGAACGACTTGCGGGGGCTCAGCCGCACGTGGTCGCCCTCGCGGCCGGCGATCGCCTTGTTCTGCGGGTCACCGCCCCAGTAGATGTCCCGCACGTGCTCGTCGCGCAGCCAGACGACGACCTGGTCGTCCGGCAGCCGGACGGCGAGGAGCCCGGCGACACCGGGCAGCGACGCCGCCAGCGCCGGGTCGCTCACGCCCAGGGCCGTGCGGACCGTCACGGGCTCGGGCTGGTCCAGCACCCAGGAACGCAGCGCGTCGACGTCCACGGCCGCCTCGCCCGCCGTCGCGGTCCGGCCGTCGGCGACGACGACCAGGCCGTGCGCCGGCACCACCGACAGCAGGCCGGGACCGTCCCCGGCGAGCGCCTCCGCGAGCCCGTGGTCGTGGTCGCGTGCGACGCGCAGGACGCGCGCGATCTGCGCCTGGGCGGCGAGCTCGCGCTCCAGCTCACGGTCCTGCGCGCGCGCGACGAGCCGCAGCGACAGCGCCGACCCCAGGAACTCCGCAGCCGCCCGCACCCCGTAGGGCACCGTGTGCGGGCCCGCGTAGTGGTGGCACGCGATCAGCCCCCACAGCCGCCCGTCGCGCAGCAGCGAGATCGACATCGACGCCCGCACGCCCATGTTGCCCAGGTACTCCAGGTGCACGGGCGAGACGCTGCGCAGGACCGAGTGCGTGAGGTCGAGCGGCTCGCCCGAGGCCCCGTCGACCACCGGGACCAGCGCGGCGGGCGAGTAGCCCACGTCGGGGATGAGCCGCACCCAGTTCGTCTCGTACAGCGCGCGGGCCTGGGCGGGGATGTCCGAGGCCGGGTAGTGCAGCCCCAGGAACGGGTTGAGGTCCGCACGGCGGGCCTCCGCGACCACCTCGCCGTTGTACTCGGCGTCGAACCGGTAGACCATCACGCGGTCGAACCCCGTGAGCGCCCGGACCTCGTCGGCCGCCACGTCGTAGAGCTGCTCCAGCGGACCGGCGCGGTTGAGGCGCTCCAGCGCGCCGCGCACGGCCTGGTACGTGTTGGGGAACGAGAACGGACGCGGGCCGTTGGCCGCCTCGAGCTCCACGACGAGCAGGCCGCCGGCCGGCGCCCGGTGCAGGATCGCGTCCACGACGACGGGACCCCGCGGTCCGGCGACCTCGACCACCACGGGGTTGCGCGCGCGCAGGTCGCCGAACGTGCGGACGTGCGCACGCAGGACGTCGGCCGCGGCAGCCCCGACGACGTCGGCGAGGGGCGCACCCAGGGCGTCCGGCACGGCGATGCCCGTCAGGTCGGTCAGGTTCGCCGACACGTGCCGCACGACGAGGTCCGGCTCCGAGAGCGCGAGCAGGACCCCGTGCGGCTGCACCGAGCCCGGGACGCGGATCGGCTCGTCCGCGCAGGTGTCGAGGTCGGCCGTCGCCGTCCCGTCCGTCATGCGCGCTCCGTCCCCCGGCGCGCGGCGCGCGCTCACGTCGTCGGTGAGGTTAGTCGATGGCCCGCCGGCCGGATCGCGGCGGTGTGCACGTTCGGCCCTCAGCCGTCGAACGGGGCGTCGAGCCAGGTACCGGACGGCGGCACGAGAGTCTCGAGCTCGTCGAAGAGGTCGTCGGGGAGCACCGCCGCGGCCGCCGCGAGCGTCTGGACGACCCGCTCCGGCTGCGACATCCCGACGATCGTGGCCGCGAACCGCTCGTCGCGCAGCGAGAACTGCAGCGCCACCGTCCTCAGGTCGGTGCCGTACCGGGCGCACACGGCGCGCATCTCGTCGACCGCCTCCAGCAGCAGCGGCGGCGCGGGACGGTACCCGTACGACGGCGTGCCGCCCGGGCCGCGGGCCAGGATCCCGCCGCCGTACACGGCGGCGTTGAGGACGCCCATGCCCTGCGACCGCGCCTCGGCGATGATCGCGCCGGCGGACCGGTCGACGAGCGTCCAGCGGTTGTGCACGAGCAGGACGTCGAACACGCCGAGCGCCAGGTAGCGGGCCATCTCCTGCACGCGTCCGCCCGCGAGCCCGATCGCCCCCACGGCGCCCGTGTCGCGCAGCTCCACCAGGGCCTCGACCGCCCCGTCCGGTCCGGTGAGGTCGTCGAACTCGTGGAACTCGGGGTCGTGCAGGTGGACGAGCGGCAGGTGGTCCAGGCCGAGCCTGCTGCGTGACTCGAGCACCGAGCGGCGCACGCGCTCGCCCGAGTAGTCGCCGCCCTCCGGGTCCACCTTGGTGGCGACCACGTACCCCGGAGGCAGTCCGCCGACGGCCGTCAGCGCAGCACCGATGCGGCGCTCGCTCTCACCGCCCGAGTACCCGTTGGAGGTGTCGATGAACCGGATGTCGCTCTGCAGCGCCGCCCGGACGGTGTCGATGCCGAGCTCGGGTGAGACGTCGTGCCCGTAGTTCTCCGGCATGCCGCCCAGCGGGCTGCCACCGAGCGCGAGCGCGCTCACGGTCAGGCCCGTGCCCGGCAGCGGGCGTAGCCAGCCGGGACCTCCCGGCACGTGGCGTGCGGTCATCGTTCCCCCCTGACGTCGACGTGCCTGCGGCGGGGCGTCCTCGCGTCAGCCGGCCAGGAACGCCTTCAGCAGCGGACCTGCTGTCGTCGAACCGTAGTCCCCCTCGCCCACGAACACCGCAACCGCGAGGTCGCCCTGCAGGGCGATCATCCAGGCGTGGTTGCGCAGGTCCGCGTCCTGACCGAACTGCGCCGTGCCGGTCTTCGCGAGCACGGGCTCGCCCGGCACGTCGGCCAGCAGACCGGCGCCGCCCTCCGTGACGACGGCCCGCATCATGGCCTGCAGCGCGGCGGCCTCGTCCCCCGTGAGCGGCAGTGCCGGCGGCAGGTCCGCGGCGTCGTCCGCGGGCTCGTCGTCCACCGCGTCGTCCGCGGGCTCGTCGGTCGTCGCGGCGTCCTCCCCGCGCACCACCAGGGACGGGACCACCGTGCGGCCCGCGCCGACCGACGCCGCGACGGTCGCCATCCCCAGCGGGGAGGCGAGGACCTCGCCCTGACCGATGACCGAGGCGGCGTGGGCCGTCGCCGACGCGCCGTCCGGCACGGTCCCCAGGAACGCCGGGAACCCGAGCTCCGCCGCCGGCTCGAGGCCGAGCGACCGCGCCGCGGCGAGGAGCGCGCCGTCACCCGCCAGGTCACGGGAGCCGATGAACGCCGTGTTGCAGGAGTGGGCGAACGCCGTCCGGAACGGCACGTCGCCGAGGGCCGCGGCCGGGTAGCCGGGGAAGTTCTGGAACGAGCGCCCGTCGACGGTGGTGGTCGGCGGGCAGCTCACCGAGGAGTCCGGCGTCAGGCCGCCGCGCAGGTAGGCCAGGGCGCTGACGACCTTGAACGTGGAGCCGGGTGCGTACTGCCCGACGGTGGCGGTCGACAGGCCGCCGCTGCCCGGGCCGTTCGCGGCCGCGAGCACCTCGCCCGTCGACGGTCGCACCGCGACGATCGCCGATGCCGGCGCCAGGCCGCTGAGGACGCCCTCGGCGCGCTGCTGCAGGACCGGGTCGAGGGTCGTGCGCAGCGGCTCACCCGCGACGGGCGGCACGTCGAGCAGGACGCGCGACGCGCCGGACCCCTCGGCGACCGCCTGGACCACGACACCCGGGGTGCCGCGCAGCTGGGCGTCGTACTGGCGCTGCAGCCCCGACAGTCCTGTCTTGTCACCCGCGGCGACCGCGCCCGCCGACGCCTCGACGATCTCCGCGGTCGCGTCGCCGACCGTCCCCAGGATCGCCCGCGCGAACGTGCGGGTCAGCGCGAGCGGCAGCTCGTCCGCGACGACGTTGACACCGGGCAGCGCGTCGAGCGCGGCCACGTCGTACGCGGGGTCCCCCGCCCGCACGACGATGGCCTCGACGAACGCCTGCGGTCCCGCGTCGGCGACCCGCTGCGCGTACGCGTCGGCGTCCATCGCGAGCGCGGCCGCCAGGGCACGGGCTGCGGCGTCCGGGTCGGCCTGCGCCTCGGCGACGTGCTGCTTGTCGATGCCGATCCGGGAGACGGGCCGCTTCTCGACGAGGGGTGCGTCGCCCTGGCCCAGGACCGGGCCGCGTTCGGCCGCCCGGCGGCCGACGGTGAGGCGCTCCCCCTCGGTCAGGTCGGGCGCCAGCAGCGGCAGCGCCCAGCGCGCGCGCCACGGCTGCTCGTCGTCGTCCTCGTCGCGCACCAGCTGCGCCGCCGCCGTGTACGTCCAGTCCGCGTCGGTCCACGGCACGTCCCACGTGACGGTGAGGGGCGCGGTCGCGGTCAGCTCGTCGTCGGCGAGGGCCACGTCACCGACCTCGACCGTGGCGACCGACTCCCCCAGCCCTTCGACGACCGCGGTCCGCGTGGCGGCCAGGTCCGCGGGTGCGGGGGCGTCGGCGTCCAGCGGCACGTCCGTGAAGTCCCCCGACTCGAGGGCGGAGGCGAGCGCCTCGGCGGCCGGGCGCGCGTCCGGTGCGTCCGCGCTGCAGCCCTGCAGCGCCACCACCGTCAGGGCGACGACCGCGCCCGTCCCGGCCCACCGCCGGGCACGGGCCCGTCCCGTCGTCAGCGCCGTACCCACCGTGATGTCCTCCTGTCGTGTGCCCCGCGTCCAGCCCTCGGATCCGGGCGGGCGCGCACGACGTCGTGGCGCCACGCGCGGGGACCGTCTGAGCCTGTCATCCCGGCGGGCTCGCACGGCACGGTTTTGCTCGGATCTTCACCCCTCCTCCCCAGCCGGGTGCGCCCCGCACGGTCTCGCAGTGCGCGGCGGAGCGGGCCACCGGGTCAAATCCGTCGTTCCGGTTGCACCTGGACGCACGTCCGGGTGACGATGCGCTCATGGACGCAGGGGGACGGCCAGAGACGACGTCGCGCGTCGACCCGCCCGACTCGCTCGGGTGGCTCGACCCCCGCGACCGCACGCAGGCGGCGGCGGTGCTGGCGGCGGCCCTGGCGGACGACCCCGGCTACGCCCACCTCTTCCCCGTCACCGCGCGGCGCACGCGCGAGCTGCGCGAGGTGTACCGCATGACCCTCGCCGACGGTCTGCGCCACGGCCGGGTGCTGGCCACCAAGCTCGGCGACGAGGTCACCGGTGTGCTGGCGATCTACCCGCCGCAGACCTACCCGATGACCCTGGGCCGTTGGCTGCGGCAGAGCGGGCGACTGGCCCGCATCGCCCTCCACACGCGCGAGCACAGCCGGGGGATCATCCGGTTCGGCGAGCTGACGTCGCGCGGCGTGCCCCAGGACAGCTGGTACGTCGAGGCCTTCGGGGTCCGCCCGGACCTGCAGCGCGCGGGCCGTGGGAGCGTGCTCCTGCGGCGGTTCCTCGCCGACCTCGACACCCTGGGCGCCCCGTCGTACCTGGAGACGACCAACCAGACGAACGTCGGCTACTACCGGCGTCGCGGGTACACCGACGCGCATGCGGTCGTCCCGCTCGCCCCGGCCGGCCCGCTCATCTACCCGATGTCCCGCCCCGCCCGCGCACCCTCCTGAGGGACGCCGCGTCCGACACGCCGCGGCTCCTCACGGCCGGGGCGGCCCCTGGCGCACCCGCTCGCGCAGCGTCTGCGGCGTCGCGGTCGACGGGTCCCACAGCGCGTCGATGAACCAGGTGGCACCGGCCTCGGCGAGCGCGGCGAGACGGTCGCGCGCCGCGCCGCGGTCCGCCGGCAGCGCACCGTGCAGGACGACGTCGAACGGTCCGGCGTCCGCGGCCCGGTGCTCCCGCACCCACGCGACGACGTCCGCGACGTCCTGCGGCTCGAGCTCCTGCTCCGCGCGCTCCCCCCGGTGCTGCGGCACGACGCCGTCGTAGCGGACCGCGCGCCCCATCGACCGGTCCGAGGGGAAGGAGCCCACGACCCACAGCGGGATGCGCGTGCGGCCGTCCGGCCGCGCGACCGGGACGGGCCGCAGCTGCATCCCGTCGACGTGCAGGTGCGTCCCGTCGACGTCGAACCGCTCACCCGTGAACGACCGGTCGAGCACCGTCAACGCGTCGTCGAACCGCTCGGCGCGTTCCCGGAGCGTCGCCGCCTCGCCGGTGACGCCCGCCACGGCGCGGTCCATGGGGACCCCCAGGCCCACCGGGAGGACGAGCCGCCCGCCCGACAGGTGGTCCACGGTGACCGCCTGCTTGGCGAACACCCAGGGGCGCCGGCGCGGCAGCGCGAACACCAGCGCACCGAGCGTGACGCGCTCGGTGCGCACGGCCGCCGCCGCGAGGACCGCCCACGGGTCCCACGCCTCCATGCCCTCGAGGTCCACGCCGTCCCACGTGAAGAACCCGTCCCAGCCGTGCTGCTCGACGTCGACCGCGAGGTCCACCACCTCGTGCACCGTCCCGAAGCTGCCCACGAACCCGAGCTTCATCGCCGTCCCCCTCGTCCTGATGCGCGTCCACAGGCCTTGCCCCGACCTCGTCCCGACGTTACCGACGCCCTCCGACACCGGAGTACCCTCTGCCCCGTCCGGGCAGGTCCCCCTGCAGGTCCGGGGACGAGGCGCCCGTCGACGCGGTCGGACAACCGTCCGTGTCGGCGGCGACACGGCCCGTCCCTCGGTGGTGGGATCGCGCGAGGACGCCTACCGTGGCGGAAACGCCGGGCACGGACACGCCGAGACGGACGCGGGCGAGGGCGAGGAGCCGGGAGGGGGTGCGGGAGAGATGAGCGACGAGTACCGGTTCACGTCGCCCGACGCCCCCGACGGCGTGAGCCTCCCGAGCACCCCGGCGCCGCTGCCGCCCGCCGCGCTCCCGCCGGACGACGCGCTCTCGCACGCGCCGGCCGGGCGCTCCCTGCCGGCCACCCGGCCGGGTGCCGAGTTCGTCCCGGTGCGCCGGTGGGTGCTCGAGGACCCCGTCGAGCTGCGGGCCCTGCGCAGCGACCTGCGCGACCAGCTCGCCGCGTCGGTCGCGCCGTCCGACGACACTGACGGCGTGCCGGACGACGTCGTGCTCGTCACCTCGGAGCTCGCCACCAACGCGCTGGCGCACGGGCGCACCCCCGCCCAGGTCCAGCTGCTCCTCGACGGGCACGAGGTGCTCGTCGTGGTGTCCGACGGTGACACCGCGCACGCGCCGGTCCTGGCCGCCGGCCGCGAGGCCGGCGAGGGCGGGTTCGGTCTGCAGATCGCTCGCCGCCTGTCCTCCGACGTCGGCTGGTGGGCCGACGCGTCGGGCAAGCACGTGTGGGCGACCTTCGCCGCCCGTCCCACCACCTGAGGGCCCGACCACCCGAGGGACCTTCCCGGACGGACGCCGCACCCGCGCCGCGATGCGGCGACAATCGACGCATGACGACGATCGACGGCGTGCTCCGGCTGCGCGGGACGACCCTGGGCGCGGGGACCCCGCAGGTCTGCGTGCCGATCGTGGCGGCGACGCCCGAGGACGCCGCCGCGGCCGCCCGGGCGCTGCCGGACGGTGCCGCGGACGTCGTCGAGCTGCGCCTCGACCACCTCACGGGATCGGCCCTCGACCCCGCGGTCGCGCGCGCGGCCGTCGCGGCCGTCCGGGCCGCGCTGCCGGCGACCGTCCCGCTACTCGCGACGTTCCGCTCGGCCCGCGAGGGCGGGGCGCAGGCCGCCGACGACGACGCCTACGCGGCGATCGTCGACGCGGTGATCGACGGCGCGGTGATCGACGGCGCCGGGGCCGAGGGTGCCGAGGTGGGCGGGCGGACCGCCGACGCGATCGACGTCGAGCTCGCGACACCCGGCGTGGCGGACCTCGTGTCCCGGGCGCGGGCCGCCGGGCTGGCCGTCGTCGTGTCGCACCACGACTTCGCGGCCACGCCGCCGGCCGACGAGATCGTCGCGCTCCTGCGCCGCCAGCGCGACGTCGGGGCCGACGTCTGCAAGGTCGCGGTCATGCCGCACGACCCGGACGACGTCCTGGCCCTGCTCACCGCGACGCGCGCGTTCGCGCGGGACGCCGACCGGCCGGTCGTGACCGTCGCGATGGGCGCGCTGGGCGTGGTCAGCCGCCTCGCGGGCGGCGTGTTCGGCTCCGCGATGACGTTCGCCAGCGCCGGGGCCGCGAGCGCGCCCGGCCAGGTGGACGTCGATCGTCTGCGCGCCGCCCTCGCACTGCTGCACGACGCCCGCTGAGGGCCCGGCGCCGGACCGTCCTGCGGGCCGGGTCGCCGGCTCAGTCGCGCAGCTCGGGGTGCAGCACGCCGAAGAACCGTGCGAGCACCGCACCCTCGGGCCGCAGCGACGGGTCCTCGTCCCGCCCCTCGAACGCGTCGGCGAGGGCCGTGAGGCGCGACGCGAGCTCCTCGAGCTCGTCGGGCGTCGCCCACAGCCGCTGGGCGGTCAGGACGGTCGTCCGGACGCGGCTCGGGTCGGCCGCGCGCGGGTCGGCGAAGTAGTCGGCCGCGCGCGCGGCCTCGCGCTGGACGACGACCGCGGCGACCGACGCGACGTCGCGGATGGACTCGGCGTCGGTCGGGTCGGGCTCCAGGCGCCGCGAGCGGTGCACCGGGCGCCAGGGCTTCTCGCGGCCCCTCGGCTCGGTCCGCTCGACGAAGCCCGCCTTCTCGAGGCTGCGCAGGTGGAACGAGCAGTTGGCGACGGTCTGGTCGGTGCGCTCGGCGACCTCGCTCGCGGTCGCCTCGCGCAGGTCGTCGAGCAGGTCGAGGATCTCGACGCGCAGCGGGTGCGCGAGCGCGCGCAGCACGGCGGGGTCGGACGTGCGCAGCGCGGGGGCCGGTGCCGGCGTCGGGGCGGTGTCGGTCATGCGGGTCTCCTGACGACGGTCAGAGCACCCGGGTGCGCAGCTGCGCCTCGGCGAGCAGCCGGTCGCGGCGGTAGGCCTCGAGCTCGGCGGTGCGGTCCCCGGGGCGGGTGCTGCGTGGGACGCGGGGGGTGCGGGCGGGGTGGCGGGTCGTGCGGTTCATGGTGGTCCTCCTGTGCGCTTGTCACTCGGACAGGACCTGCAACAGTCCTTGCGCAAGATTTATTGCGCAAGGACTGTTGCGACTTTGCCGGACGTCAGACGTCACCGTCCCCGCGACGGTCGTCCTCGCGCCGGTCGACCTCGCGCGCCGCCTCGCGCGCCGTGCCGGGATCGCCGCGCCCCGCCGGGTCGCCCGCGTCCTCGTCGTCGCCCGCGTCGTCGTCGCCCGCGTCCTCGTCGTCGTCGCCCTCCCCCGGGTCGTGGAGCATGTGCGAGCGCACCAGCTCGTGCCGCTGCACGTACGTGGTGGCCACCGCCTGGATGGTCGCCGCGATCGGCAGCGCGAGGAACGCCCCCAGCGCACCGAACACCGCACCGAACGCCAGCACGACGACGAACGACACCGCCGCGTTCATCTCCAGCGCGCGCGCCGACACCTTGGGCGCGAGCCACAGGTTCTCGATCTGCTGGTAGCCGAGGATGAACGCGAGCACGCCGAGCGCCTGCGGGAAGCCCTGCGACGTCAGGGCCACGGCGACGGGCAGCGCGCCACCGATGTACGTGCCGATCGTCGGCACGAACTGCGAGACCACGCCCGTGAACAGCGCCAGCGGCAGCGAGTACGGCGTGCCGAGGATCGCGAGGAACGCGAAGGTGGCCGCCGTCGCGATGGCCGCCAGCACGATGCGCGTGGTGATGAAGTCCGAGACCTTGACCTGCGTGACCTCCCACAGCCGCAGCACCTCCTGCTGCCGGTCCGGCGTCAGCCAGCGGCAGATCGACGCCCGGAAGCGGGGGCCGGCGGCCAGCAGGTAGTACGTCACCAGCAGGATCGTCAGTGCCGCGAACACCGCGCCGAGGATCGTCGTGCCCACCAGCAGGGCACCCGAGGCCACCTCGCCGCCCCACTCCTCGGCGCCCTGGCGCACGAGCTCGTCGACGGCCGGCACGTCGACCCCGAACCGCGACTCGATCGCCTTCTCCGCCGACGTGTAGAGGTCCGGCACGTAGCCGACGAGCTGCACGAGCTGCTGGACGAACAGGTTGCCGAACAGCGCGAACACCACGATGGTGACCGCCAGGCCGCCCAGGAGCGCCACGGCCGCCGCGCCGCCGCGCTTCCACCCGTGCCGCACCAGCCACACGACGATCGGCTCGAGGGCGAGCGCGATGAAGAAGGCGATCAGCAGGTTGACCAGCAGCGTCTGCAGCGCGCCGAGCGCGCCCCACGCGAAGATCCCGACGAACACGGCGAGCACCGCCATCGCCAGGGCCTTGCCCCACCAGCGCGGGGGGCGCCGCGCGTCGTGCTGGAGCGGGCGCGTGCCCTCGTCGCCGGGGGCTGCCGGCGCCCCGAAGACGGGCGTCGCGCCGTACGTGGTGCCGACCCGCGGCGCCGAGCCGGTGCCGAGGTCGGGGGTGGTGTCGGTCGTCACGGGGTCCTCCGCGGTGGGCGGGCGTGGTGCCCGGGGGCCAGGGGCCGGGCGCACGGTCGGGGTGCGCCGGGTCACACCCTAGGGGCGAGGTGCCGCTAGTGTCCGGACATGAGCAGCGGCTCCGCCGACCCGTCCTCACCGGCCGTCGCGGTCCGCGACGCGGACCTGACGGACGCGGCCGCGTGCGCCGCGATCTACGCCCCGTACGTGCGCGACACCGCGGTCTCGTTCGAGTCCGTGCCGCCGACGCCCGAGCAGGTCGCCGACCGCATCGCCGCCGCGCTCGCGACGCACGCGTGGCTCGTCGCGACGCTCCCGCCGGACGGGCGCGTCGTCGGCTTCGCCTACGCGGGACCGTTCGCCGCGCGCCCCGCGTACCGCTGGGCGTGCGAGACGAGCGTGTACGTCGAGCCGGGCCGGCGCCGCACGGGTGCCGGACGTGCCCTCGGCACGGCGCTGCTCGCACGCCTGACCGCGCTGGGCTACCGCCAGGCCGTGGCCGGCTACACCGAGCCCAACCCGGCCAGCGCCGGGTTGCACCGGGCGCTGGGCTACGAGGTCGTCGGGACGTTCCGGGCCATCGGCTTCAAGCACGGCACCTGGCACGACGTGACGCGCGTGCAGCGCGCGCTCGGGCCGGGCGCCCGCACGCCACCGGCCACCTGAGTCCCGGGCCGTCGGGCGTCGGGCACCCTCAGCGGCGCGACGGCTCCTCGCGCCCTACCTGGTCCCAGCCGCGCCGCGCCGGCCGGGTGCCGAAGCGGTCGGTCCGCGCGCGGTACACGACGTACGGCCGCCACAGGTACCCGACGGGTGCGCTGAACACGTGCACGAGCCGCGTGAACGGCCACAGCGCGAACAGCAGCATCGCGGCCATGCCGTGCAGCTGGAACCCGAGGGGGGCCTCGGCCATGAGCTCGGGGTACAGGTCGAACCGGAAGATGCCGCGGAACCACACCGAGACGCCCTCGCGGTAGTCGTACCCGCCGCCGAGGTTGAGGATCGACCCGCTGACCGTGTTCCACATCCCCAGGAAGATGACGACGGCCAGCATGAGGTACATGAGCTTGTCCATGCGGGTCGTGGCACGGAACACCGGCCCGACGGTCCGCCGGCGGTAGATCAGCAGCACCAGCCCGACGACGGTGCAGAACCCCGCGACGGAGCCGATGGACACGGCGAGGAAGTGGTACGCCGCGTCGCTCATCCCGACGGCCTCCGTCCACGACTGCGGGATGCCCAGACCCATCACGTGCCCGAGGAACACCGCGAGGATCCCGAAGTGGAACAGCGGGCTGGCCCAGCGCAGCAGCCGGCTCTCGTACAGCTGCGACGAGCGCGTCGTCCACCCGAACTTGTCGTACCGGTACCGCCACACGTGCCCCAGCACGAAGATCGCGAGGCACACGTACGGGACGACGACCCACAGCAGGGTGTCGGTGGTCGTGGTCATCGGCGGGCTCCCGGGTCGGTGGCGAACGACGGCGGCGCGAACGGCTCGAGACCGACCTCCTCGCCGGGCGGCCCCTCGGCCGCCAGCCGGGCGACGGCCTCGCGGTCGTCGCCGTCCAGCGGCGGGAGGGTCGCGCACACGGCCACGAGCGCACCGGACCACGGGGAGTCGGCGTCCAGCAGCGCGAGCCGCAGCAGCTCGAGACCCGCGCGGTGCGCCAGCAGCAGGCGCAGCCCCGACTCCTGCGCGGCGGAGTCGCCGGTGGACGCGAACTCGAGGACCACGGCGACGTGGTCCGGCAGCTCGTCGGCCGCGAGCTCGAAGCCCGCGGCGCGGTACGCCTGCTTGTACTCGACGAGCGCGACGCCACGCTTGCGGGTGTCGCCGTAGGAGTAGTAGCTCAGGTACGGCGAGCGGCGACGGGCGAGGTCGAACGTCCTGACGTACTCGGCCGCGAGCTCGGTCGGGCCGTGCGCGTCGAGGTGGTCGAGGACCTGCTCGAGCGGCGCACGCAGGTGCCCGGGGAGCGTGGCGACGGCGACGCGCAGGTCCGGGAGCATCGCCAGCAGCTCCGGGCCCGGGTAGTCGAGGACGAGCGCGGCGACGCGGTGGGCGACGGCCGTCTCACGGGTCGCCGCGTGGTGCGCCGCGGTGCGACGCGCGAACCGCCTCACGGCCGGTCCCCCGCCGCGGGCGCGTCCGGGGGGTCGTCGGCCACCGGCGTCGTGCCGGCCCCCGTCGGCCCGGGGACGCTGCCACCCGCGGGCCGCGGCTGCACCACGGCGGCCGGGTCGTCGCTCTCGGGCTCCCGCAGGTGGGCGCCGTCCGGGCCGGCCTTGGGCGGGAACATCCCGGCCGGGGCGCTCTTGCCGTCCCAGTTGAGCAGGTTCACGCGCGCCTTGCGGCTCTCGGGCTCGGCGACGGTGTCGGTCGTCTGGCGCTGCTGCAGCATGTGGAAGTTCTCGACCGCGAGGGGGTCCTGGCCGCCGGAGCCCTCCCCGAAGGGCCCGGAGCCGCCCATGCCGGGCCCGCCGTCGTAGTCGAGGCTGCACTCGGTGGCCAGCTCCTCCAGGCCGTGCGCCTGCTCCGCGTGCGTCGCCGGGATGACGTACCGCTCGTCGTACTTGGCGAGCGCGAGCAGCCGGTACATCTCGTACATCGTCGCCTCGTCCATGCCCACGGACCGCGGGATGCCCGGGTCGCCCGCGCGGCCCATGTTGAGGTCGCGCATGTACGAGCGCATCGCCGCGAGGCGCTTGAGCACCGCCGTGACCGGCGCGGTGTCACCCGCGGTGAACAGCTCGGCGAGGTACTCCACCGGGATGCGGAGCGTGTCGATGGCGGCGAACAGGTGGGAGGAGTCCTCGCTGTCGACACCGGTCTCCTGCACCACGTCCACGACGGGCGACAGCGGCGGGATGTACCAGACCATCGGCAGCGTGCGGTACTCGGGGTGCAGCGGCAGCGCGACCTCGTACGTGCTGATGAGCGACCAGATCGGTGAGCGCTGCGCCGCCTGCACCCAGTCGTGCGGGATGCCCGCGCGCTCGGCCTCGCGCTGGACCTGCGGGTCGTCCGGGTCGAGGAAGACGGCGCGCTGGGAGGCGAGCAGCTCGCGCTCGTCGGTCACGGACGCGGCGGCGAGCACCTTGTCCGCGTCGTACAGGACGAGGCCGATGTACCGCAGCCGCCCGACGCACGTCTCCGAGCAGACCGTCGGCAGGCCGACCTCGATGCGCGGGAAGCAGAACGTGCACTTCTCGGCCTTGCCCGTCTTGTGGTTGAAGTAGACCTTCTTGTACGGGCAGCCCGTCACGCACTTGCGCCAGCCGCGGCACGCGTCCTGGTCCACCAGGACGATGCCGTCCTCCTCGCGCTTGTAGATCGCCCCCGACGGGCACGACGCGGCGCACGACGGGTTGAGGCAGTGCTCGCAGATGCGCGGCAGGTAGAACATGAAGGTCTGCTCGAACTCGAGCTTCACCTTGTCCGACACGCGCTGCAGGATCGGGTCGGCGGTCGCCAGCTCGGGTGCGCCACCCAGGTCGTCGTCCCAGTTGGCGCTCCACCCGACCTGCATGTCCTTGCCGCTGAGCAGGGACTTCGGCCGCGCGACGGGCGTGTGCTCCTGCAGCGGCGCGTTGGTCAGGCTCTCGTAGTCGTACGTCCACGGCTCGTAGTACTCGTCGATGGACGGCTGCTTGGGGCTCGCGAAGATCGTCAGCAGGTTCTTCAGCCGGCCCCCGGCCTTGAGCTGCAGGCGACCGCGCTTGTTGAGGGTCCAGCCGCCCTCCCACTTCTCCTGGTCCTCGTACGTCCGCGGGTAGCCCTGGCCGGGGCGCGTCTCGACGTTGTTGAACCAGACGTACTCGGTGCCGGTGCGGTTGGTCCACGCCTGCTTGCAGGTCACCGAGCAGGTGTGGCACCCGATGCACTTGTCGAGGTTCATGACCATCGCCATCTGGGCCATCACCCTCATGTCGTCACGCTCCGCACCGCGCTCGTCCCTCGCCCCGTACGTCGCCGTTCCTGCATCAGTACTCCACCTCCTGCGACCGGCGACGGACGACCGTGACCTCGTCGCGCTGGTTGCCCGTGGGACCCAGGTAGTTGAAGGCGTACGCGAGCTGCGCGTACCCGCCGATGAGGTGGCTCGGCTTGATGAGCAGCCGGGTCAGGGAGTTGTGGATGCCCCCGCGTCGCCCGGTCCTCTCGGACCGCGGCACGTCGATCAGCCGGTCCTGCGCGTGGTACATGTACACCGTCCCCTCGGGCATGCGGTGCGACACGATCGCGCGCGCGACCACGACCCCGTTGCGGTTCACGGCCTCGACCCAGTCGTTGTCGCGGATGCCGACCTTGGCCGCGTCGCGGTCGCTCATCCAGATCGCCGGGCCGCCGCGCGAGAGCGACAGCATGAACAGGTTGTCCTGGTACTCGGAGTGGATGGACCACTTGTTGTGCGGGGTCAGGTAGCGGACCGTCACGCCGAGGCCCGCGGCCCCGTCCACCTCCCCGACGTGGCCCAGCGCGTTCTCGGCGAACAGCGCCTGCATGTTCAGCGGCGGCCGGAACACCGGCAGGCCCTCACCGAGCTCGGTCATCCAGTCGTGGTCGAGGTAGAAGTGCTGCCGGCCCGTCAGGGTGTGCCACGGCTTGAGCCGCTCGACGTTGACGGTGAACGGCGAGTACCGCCGGCCGCCGTGCTCGGTGCCGGACCACTCGGGCGACGTGATGACGGTCGTCGGCGCGGCCTGCGTGTCCGCGAACGTGATCTGCTTGCCCTCGTGCTCGGCCGCCAGGTCCGCCATCCGCGTGCCCGTGCGCTTCTCGAGCGTGTGGAAGCCCTGCACGGCGAGCCGGCCGTTGGTCGTGCCGGACAGCGCGAGGATCGCCTCGCACGCGTGCACGTCGCGGGACAGCAGCGGGCGGCCGTCCGCGACGGCGCCCGGTGCCCCGGCCGGGATGCGCGCGACCCCGTTCTTGCGCCGCAGGTACTCGACCTCCTCCCCCACGTCGAACGTCACGCCCTTGGTCGTCAGACCCTGGGTGTCGGGGATCGGCCCGAGCGTCGCGAGCTTCGCGGCGACGGCCGGGTAGTCGCGCTCGACGACCGCGAGCTTCGGCATCGTGCGGCCCGGGACCGGGTCGCACTCGCCCGCCTTCCAGTCCCGCACGCGGCCGTGCGGGTTCGCCATCGCGTCGGGGTTGTCGTGCGTCAGCGGCACCGCGACGACGTCCTGGCGCACCCCGAGGTGCGTCACCGACTGCCGCGAGAACTCCCGGGCGATGGTGTGGAAGATCTCGAAGTCCGTGCGCGTCTGCCACGGCGGGGCGATGGCCGGGCTGAACGAGTTCACGAACGGGTGCATGTCCGTGGTGTTGAGGTCGTGCTTCTCGTACCAGGTCGCCGCGGGCAGGACGACGTCGGAGTAGACGGTCGTGCTCGTCATGCGGAAGTCCAAGGACAGGAGCATGTCGAGCTTTCCCTCCGGCGCCTCGTCGTGCCAGACGACGTCCCGGGGCCGCGCGTCCGGCGGAGCCTGCGTCGCCAGCAGGTTCGAGTCCGTCCCCAGCAGGTGGTGCAGGAAGTACTCGTCGCCCTTGCCCGACGAGCCGAGCAGGTTGGCGCGCCAGACCGTCAGGACGCGCGGGAAGTTCTCCGGGGCGTCGGGGTCCTCGGCCGCGAACCGCAGGCGGCCCTCGGTCAGCTCGCGCGGCACGTACTCGCCCACCGGCAGACCCGCCGCCTCGGCGTCCGCCGCCAGGTCCAGGGGGTTGCGGTCGAACGTCGGGTACGACGGCATCCAGCCCATGCGCGCGGACTTCGCGATGACGTCGGCCGTCGTCAGCCCCGCGAACGCGCCGCCCGTGCCGGGGGTCGCGGCCGTCAGGGTGTCCGCGCTGAAGGGGTCGTACCGGAACTGGTCGGTGTGCAGGTACCAGTACGCGGTCTGGATCATGGTGCGCGGCGGACGCGCCCAGTCGTTCGCGGTCGAGTACATCTGCTGCCCGGTGCTGGGCCGGACCTTCTCCTGGCCGACGTAGTGCGCCCAGCCGCCGCCGTTGACGCCCTGGCAGCCGGTGAGCGTCGTGAGCGTGAGGAACGTGCGGTAGATCGTGTCGGAGTGGAACCAGTGGTTGGTACCCGCGCCCATGAGGATCATCGACCGGCCGCGCGACTCCTCGGCGTTGGCGGCGAACTCGCGCCCGATCCGCTCCGCCTTGGCGGCCGGCACACCCGTGAACTGCTCCTGCCACGCCGGCGTCCCGGGCTGCGACGCGTCGTCGTACCCCGTCGGCCACTCCCCCGGCAGGCCGTCGCGCCCCACGCCGTACTGCGCGAGCAGCAGGTCCAGGACGGTCGTCACCAGCAGGTCCCCCACGCGCCGGACCGGCACGCCGCGCCGGGTGACCGCGGCCGTGCCGTCGAGCGAGTCGAAGCGCGGCAGCTCCACCAGCACCGACTCGCCGCGCCCGGCCTCGCCGATCACCGCGCCGCCCGCGCTGAGCAGCGGCTCCACGTCCCCCAGGTCGAGGTTCCAGTGCCCGACGCCGTCGTCGCCGAAACGGTGGCCGAGGGTCCCGCCGGGCACCACCGGCCGGTCGGTGCGCGCGTCGAGCAGGACAGTCTTGAACGCCGCGTTGTCGCTGAGCGCCTCCGCACCCGGCAGGTCCTCCGCCGTCAGGAACTTGCCCGGCACGTACCGGCCGTCGCGCTCCTCCAGACGCACCAGGAACGGCAGGTCCGTGTACCGCCGGACGTAGTCGGCGAAGTACGGCACCTGCCGGTCGACGAAGAACTCCTTGAGCGTCACGTGCCCCATCGCCATCGCGAGCGCGCCGTCCGTGCCGGGCGCGACCGCGAGCCACTCGTCGGCGAACTTCACGTTGTCCGCGTAGTCGGGGCTGACCGCGACCACCTTCTGGCCGCGGTAGCGCGCCTCGGCCATCCAGTGCGCATCGGGCGTGCGCGTCACCGGCAGGTTCGAGCCCCACATGATGAGGTACCCGGCGTCCCACCAGTCGCCCGACTCCGGGACGTCCGTCTGGTCCCCGAAGACCTGCGGGGAGGCGACGGGCAGGTCGGCGTACCAGTCGTAGAACGACAGCATCGGGGCGCCGATGAGCGAGTGGTACCGCGCGCCGGCGCCGTGCGACACCATCGACATGGCGGGGATCGGCGAGAAGCCCGCGACCCGGTCCGGCCCGTACCGCTTGATGGTGTGGACCTGCGCGGCGGCCACCATCTCGACCGCCTCGTCCCACGTCGCGCGCACCAGGCCGCCCTTGCCGCGGGCGCGCTTGTAGCGCCGCGCCCGGACCGGGTCGTCCACGACGTCCGCCCACGCGAGCACCGGGTCCCCCAGGCGCGCCCGCGCCTCGCGGTACATCTCGAGCAGCACGCCGCGCACGTACGGGTAGCGCACCCGCGTCGGCGAGTACGTGTACCAGCTGAACGCCGCGCCGCGCGGGCAGCCCCGCGGCTCGTACTCCGGGGAGTCCGGCCCGACCGTCGGGTAGTCGGTCTGCTGCGACTCCCACGTGATGATGCCGTCCTTGACGTACACCTTCCACGAGCACGAGCCCGTGCAGTTGACGCCGTGGGTCGAGCGGACGACCTTGTCGTGGCTCCACCGGTCCCGGTAGAACGTGTCGGCGTCGCGCCCGCCGATCTGGTGCAGCGTCCGCAGGTCCTGCGAGACCTCCGCCTTCTGGAAGAACCGCCGCGTCCGCAGCAGGGCCTCCGTCACGTCGCCGTCGAGCCGGGGCGGGTCGTTCTGCAGGGTCACGGTGCGAGGTCCTTCCGGGTGGTCGGGTCCTGCGGGGCGTGCGACGTGCGGGTCAGGCCGGGGCGCGCCCCGCGCGTGCGGAGCGGCGGACGGGACCGCGCGTGAACCACGCGGTGAGCACCCCGACGACGGCCAGCAGGGCCAGGCCGATGGTGTAGTGGCCGGTCCTGTCGTAGACCGCGCCCATGATCAGCGGCGGCACGAACCCGCCGAGGCCGCCCGCGGCGCCGACGAGCCCGGTCACCGCACCGACCTTCTCGGCCGGGGCCAGGAGCGCGACCAGGCCGAACACCGCCCCCGAGGACGCGCCCAGCAGGGCCGCGAGACCGAGGAAAGCGATCGTGCCGATCGGCATCAGCGGCAGCTCGACCGCCGCGACCGCCGCGAGCACGGCCACACCCAGGAAGCACACGACGAGCACCCGGGTCGCGTCGTACCGGTCCGTCAGCCCGCCGCCCACGGGCCGCATGAGCACCGCCAGGACCACGAACCCGGCCGTGCGCAGCGCCGCGTCCTCCTGCGTGAGGCCGTACGCGTTCGTCAGGTAGGTCGGCAGGTAGACGCTGAACGCGACGAACCCGCCGAAGCCCACGGCGTACAGCACCGAGAGCTGACCCGTCGCGGGCAGCTTCGCGGTCGCCCACGTCCGCGCGAGGAACGAGCCCTGCGCCGGCGCCCGCCCCGGGGCGTCGCGCACCAGCAGCACCGCCAGCACCGCGTACGCCGTCAGGACGCACGCGACGATGACGAACGGCGCCTCCGGGCCCACGGCGTTGGTGAGCCGGACCGTCGTGAACGACGAGACCGCCGTGCCGCCCATGCCGAGGCCGAAGATGCCCAGCGCGATGCCGCGCCGCGACGGGGGGTACCAGGCGTTGACCAGCGGGACACCGATCGCGAAGGCCGTGCCGCCCAGCCCCAGGAAGAACCCGCCGACGACCATCGCCACGAAGCTCTCCGCGACGAACCCGACGTACAGCACCGGCAGGACCGTCAGGATGCTGACCACCGGGAACATGACGCGCGCACCGACGCGGTCCGTGAGCGCACCCACCGGGATACGCCCCAGCGACCCCACGATCACCGGCACCGCGACGAGCGCCGACTGCTGGAAGCCCGTCAGGTCGAGCCGCTCGCCGTACGCCGAGCCCAGCGGGCTGATGAGCGCCCACGCCCAGAAGTTGACGAAGAAGCCGACCGTCGCCAGCACGAGGTTGCGGGTGGAGCCGGTCGGCGCGGTGCCCGGCGGCGCGGGCGCGGGGGGCGGGACGTGCGCTGCCGTGCCCGCACGCGCGTCGTCAGGTCGGATCACTGGGCGCCCCCGCTCAGACCGCATCGTCTGCATCCCGCTCCGCCGAAAGTAGCACCGCCGTCACGAGTGCGACATCGGCGGAGGATCCGGGCACCGGGCGCGGTCCGACGTGTGCCCGCCCTGGTCGACGCGCCACCCGGGAGGGGTGAGCGCCGTGCCGTCAGACCAGGGCCGCGGGCTGACGCGGCCGGGCCCCGACCGCGAGGAAGACCAGACCGACCGCCAGCACGAGCAGCCCTGCCACGGCACCGCCCGACAGCCGCTCACCGAGCACCGCCAGACCGAGCACCGTCGCGGTCAGCGGCTCCGCGAGGGTGAGCGTCGCGACCGTCGGCGCCCCGAGCCGCGCGAGCCCGTACCCGAACAGCACGTAGGCCGCGGTCGTCGTGACGAGCCCCAGCCACAGCACCGTCGCGAGCCCCGCGGGCGACGTCAGACCGCCCGTGCCGACAACGGCGAGCACGCCCAGGCTGAGCACGCCCGCGACGCCGAACATCGCGCCCATGCTGGTCGTGGACGTCCAGCCGGTGTCGATGAGGGCCGCCCCGGCGAGCGTGTACAGCGCGTACGCGGCGCCGGCGCCGAGCGACGCGAGGACGCCCACGGGGTCGAGCCCACCGGTCGCCGCGGCCGGGTCGCCGGGTGCCAGCCCCAGGACGACCACCCCGGTGGTGGCCAGCGCGGTCGCGACGAGCCACGACCGTCCGGGGCGTCCACGACCCAGCGCCCACGTCGCGAGGCCGGTCAGCACCGGCGCCGACCCGAGCGCGACGACCGTGCCGACCGCGACGCCGTTGCGCGCCGTCCCGAGGAAGAACGCCGGCTGGTACGCGAGCACCCCGAGCGCCCCCAACCCCACCCCCCACCCCCACCCCCGGGCGCGAGAGTGCAATCCAGCCACCCCCCACCCCCGGCCCCACCCCCACCCCCGGGCGCGAGAGTGCAATCCAGCAACCCCCCACCCCCACCCCCGGGCGCGAGAGTGCAATTCAGCAACCCGCGCCTCAGGGCGGGCGCGCGCGACGAGCGCCGCGACGACCGCCAGCGCGATCCCCCCGACCGCGATGCGTGCCGCCCCGAGCGCGACCGGGTCGGCCGACGGCCCCAGCGCCTGCGCGGTCCCGGTCGTGCCGAAGCACACGGCCGCGAGCAGGACGGCGAGGATCGCGGGCACGCCAGATGGTCGCACGGGCGCGGCGCGAGGCTCGTGCCTCGGCTGCGGCGCGCCCGGCAATCCCCTGGGCCACCCGGCCGGCCATGGGTAGCGTCGCGGGCATGGGTGACGACGACGCGCTGCGGAAGGTCGCCGACGAGGCGTTCGCGACGGTCGCGGCCGAGGCGGACGAGCACGTCGGCGTCGTCGCTCGCGTGACGCGGGACGCGCCCGGCGCGCTGCCCGGGTCCGGGACGGGCGAGGTGCTGCTCGACGCCGCGTGGGGGCTGGCCGACCGGCGCCACGGACTGGCGATGACGCCCCGGCACCGGTTCGCGACGGCGAGCGGCTGCAAGGGGTTCACCGCGCTGGCGGTCCTGTCGCTCGTCGCCGACGGGACGCTCGACCTGACCACGACGGCCCGCTCGCTGCTGCACGACGACCTGCCGCTCGTCGACGACGCGGTCACGGTCGAGCACCTGCTGAGCCACCGGTCCGGCATCGGGGAGTACCTGGACGACGACGCCGACGTCAGCGAGTACCTCATGCCCGTGCCGGTGCACGCCCTGGTCGACCCGGAGGACTACCTGCCGATCCTCGACGGGCACCCGCAGGCCTTCGCGCCGGGCAGCGCGTTCGCGTACTGCAACGGCGGGTTCGTGGTGCTGTCGGTCCTGGCGCAGCGGGCGGCGGGCGTGCCGTTCCACGAGCTCGTCCGCACGCGTGTGCTGGAGCCCGCCGGCACGACGTCCACGGGCTACCCGCGCTCGGACGCGCTGCCGGGCGACGCCGCGGTGGGGTACGTGCGCGTCGGCGGGCAGTGGCGCAGCAACGTGCACCACCTGCCGGTCGTCGGCGGCGGGGACGGCGGCGCGTACACGACGACGCTCGACATGGAGCGGTTCTGGGGCGCCCTGCTCGGCGGGCGGATCGTGCCGCAGGAGCTGGTCGCGCGCATGCGGCGCGCTCCCGAGGGCGCGGGCGACGGGGACGGCTACGGCCTGGGGCTCTGGCTCCGCGACCACGACGCCGTGGCCCTGGAGGGCATGGACACGGGGGTGTCGTTCTGGTCGACGCACGAGCCGGCGACGGGCCTGACGTGGACGGTCGCGGGGACGACGGCCGACGCGGCGTGGCCGGTGGTGCGGGCGCTGCGGGAGGTGCTGGAGGGGTGAGGCGCGGTGCCGGGCGGCGTGGGATGCGGACGTGGGTGCCACCGGCCTGGGTGGCGTGGGGCGCGGTCGTGGCGGCGTTCACCTTCGCGGCGGTGAGCCTGGTGTGGGCGACGGGAAGCACCCTCGGCCTCGACACCCTCGGCGGGTCGGTCGAGCGGTTGGGACGCGAACGGGACGCGGCGCTGCTCACCGCGAACGCGGTCGCTCTCGTGCTCAAGGTCCTCGGCGGGGTGCTGGCGCTGGCGCTCGTGCAGCCGTGGGGTGAGCGGTTGCCGCGGCGCCCGCTGCTGGCCCTCGGCTGGCTCGGGTCCGCTGTGCTCGTCCTCTACGGGACGCTGCAGGTGACGACGCTCGCGCTCGTCGCCGCGGGTCTCGTCGTCCCCGACGAGGCGCTGTCGGACCGGGCGCTGCGGTGGCGGCTGCTGCTGTGGGAGCCCTGGTTCCTGGTGTGGGGGCTGCTGCTGGCCGGGGCGACGCTGCGCAGCCGGCGCCTGCGACGGGCGTGACGCCCGGCAGCGGGCGAGGCAGACCCGTCGTGGCCGTCGCGACGAGCGGTCACGACGCCGACTGCTCGGCCACCGGGTCCGCGGACGAGTCCGTCCGCCGCCCGCGTCGCCGCCCGCGCGCCAGCTCCGTCTCGAGCGCGTCGAGCGGCTGCGCGAACGGGTCGAGGAACCCGGCGAGCCAGTCCTCGACGACGCCCAGCGCCTGGGGCTCCACCCGGTAGAGCCGACGCGGCCCGTCGGCACGCACGACGACGACGCCGGCCTCGCGCAGCACGCGCAGGTGCTGGGACGTCGCCGGCTGGGAGATCCCGAACTCGTCGTGCGCGACGGCGACGAGCTCACCGGCGGAACGCTCGGTGCCGGCGAGGTGCTCGAGGAGCCGGCGGCGCACGGGTTCCGCGAGCGCCGCCAGGACGAGGTCGACGTGTGGCGTGCTCACGCCTCGGGTGCCGCCGTGCCCGTGTAGAACGCGAAGGTCCGCTGCCCGGCCGCCTCGGCGGAGGCGGTCTCGCGTCCGTCGGCGGCGTCGGCGCGCGCCCACCCGGCGGCGGCGTGCCGGATGAAGGCCTGGCCCTCGGGCGTCGTGGGCCACTGCTCGCCGACGTCCCGCGCGATCGCCTCGCCCGTCGCGAGGTGCGCAGCGAGCCCCCACAGCGCGAGGTCCCACCCGACGCCGACCGCCCCGGGGCCGAACTGCTCCCAGAACTGCGGGTCGACGTGCATGTCGTGCCGCAGCGTCAGCTCCGTGCCGCCGTCCGCCGGTGCGAGGAGGAGCTCGACCCAGCTGACCTGGTCACCCATCTCCCAGGTGAGCGAGAACCGCTCGGGCTGTCGGCACTCCTCGACGACGCCGCCGGCGTTGCCCTCGACCTGGTATCGGCCCCCCTCGCGCAGGTCACCGGCGACCGGCGCGAACCAGCGCGGCAGCCGCTGCGGGTCGGTGAGGGCGTCCCACACGTCGTCCGGGGCGGCGCGGTAGAGACGCCGGGCGACCGCGATCTTGGTGGGGGTGCCGCCACGCTCGCCGCGGTGCAGCTCCCGCGCGACCAGCCCTGCCTGCTCCAGTGCGTCGACGCCGGCCATCGCTCCTCCGTCCGCCTCGCGCTGCGCGAGGCTATAAGTAGATACTTATACGGTAGCCCCGCTCGGCCCGGCTCGTCCAGCCCCCGGCGTCGCCCTGCCGCACCCGCCGCAGACCCCGTGGCACGAGCGCTCGGGTTTTCCCTACCGCGCCCGCCCTCGCGCCCACCCGGCGTCGCACCCTCGATGAGTGACGCCCTCACCAGGGCGCGGCGGGCGGGACCGTCTCCCGCCGACCCGGGCGGGGACGGTCCCGCCGGTAGAGGAGAGAAGGAATCCCATGAACAAGAGGACCAAGGGCCTCGTCGCCGGTGGCGCCGGTGCGGTGATCCTGCTCGGAACGGCGGGGACCTTCGCGCTGTGGAGCGACACCGCGACCGCGCCGGGCGCGGTCGTGACGGGTGGTGAGCTCGAGCTCGCCGGCGACAGCGCCGTCACGTGGACGGCGAACGACATCAGCAGCGGCTCGCCCGTGGTGATCTCGCCCGACGACGGCGAGATCCAGCTCGTGGCGGGCGTCGAGCTCGTCGGCGAGACGACGATCACCCCGGAGCTCGCCGGTGACTACCTGAAGGCCCAGCTCGTCACGCAGACCGGCGCGCCGGTCCCGGACTGGCTGGACGTGGAGTGGAAGGTCGGCGACACGGTCCTGGGCACCTCGCCCGAGGACGACGCCACCTTCTCGGTCGAGCTCACGCCCGCGGACCTCGGCGCCGGGGCCACCCCCGACACCCTGTCCGTGAGCATCCGCCTGGCAGATCACCTGCAGGACAGCAGCGACGGCGTCGACCTCACCGACGAGTCGTGGAGCCCCGGTGACTTCACCGTGACGCTCCAGCAGCTCCCGCCGTCGCAGAGCTGACGACGCGCGACAGGGCTGACCCCCTGCGCCGCACCCTCGCCTCCGGACCGCTCCACCAGAGCGGTCCGGAGGCGGGACCACATGACCGGCCCCGACCTCCCAGGAGGCGACATGTCCCGCACGCCCAGGATGACGACCGGAGCGGTCGCCGCACTGGCCGCCGTCCTGGGCGTCGGCATGGTGACCGCCCCGGTCGGCGCGACCACCGCCCTGTGGCAGGACCAGGTCCGGCTGCCCGGCGTGACCGTCGTCGCCGCACCGACGCCCGACGAGCCGCCGATCGACATCGAGCCCGAGAAGCCGCTCGACCCCATCGAGCTGCCGCCGGGCTACGAGCACGCGCTGGGGTTCTACTACGACATCAGGCTCGACCTGAGCCGGTACGAGCTGCCGATCATCCTCAGGCTCGAGCACGGGTGGTCGGCCGTGAGCGGGAGCGCCACGCAGTTCCAGGGCCACCAGACCGAGTACTGGGTCGTCCAGGAGGACGGGTCCCGCACGCACCACCTGTTCCAGGACCAGACCTTCTCGGCCCTGGACCCGGCGCGGACCGAGCACCTGTTCTACCGCGAGGGCGGGAGCCGGCCGGACGGCTACGCGGAGACGGCGCTGCCCGCGGGGGCCACCTCGATCACCGTCCGCCTCAAGGCCCACGCCGTGCACTACGACTACGCCCCCACGGCGAGCTTCCGACTGTCCGGTGGCAGCGGCGTCGCCTCCTTCTACCCGGCGTCGACCACCGCGGAGCCCCTCGTCCAGGTGCCGTACACGCTGCCGGACCTCTACTGGGACGCCGCGGCGCCCGACGGGGCCCGGGCGACGGTGGCGGAGCAACCGGCCCCCGACCCCACCACCGACGGCGTCGCCACCACGCGCGACGAGGACCTCGAGGCGAGCCCATGACCACGGACCAGGTGCCGGCGGCCGTCCCCACCGCCGGCACCGTCCCGGTCGACGCCCCGCGCCGCGCGCGGGGCGTCGGCTCGGCCCTCCTCACCGCGGCCATGGTCGTGCTCCTCCTGGTCGCGGCCGTCGTCACGGTGGTCCCCCGCCTGATCGGCGCGGTCCCGCTGACGGTGCTCTCCGGCTCGATGGAGCCGACCATCTCCGCCGGCGACCTCGTGGTCGTGCGACCCACCGACCCGGCCGACCTGCGCATCGGGGACGTCGTGACGGTGCAGCCGGAGTCGGACGACCCGACCCTGGTCACCCACCGCGTCGTCGGCATCACGCGCGGCGCCGACGGGCTCGCCGGCTTCGTCACCCAGGGCGACGCCAACGAGCACGCCGACGCGCCGGTCGTGCCCGAGCAGGTGATGGGCCGGGTCGTGTACACCGTGCCGCTCGTCGGCCACGTCACGCACGGGGCGTGGGGCCCGTACGTCGCCGCCGCCGTGGGCGTCGGGCTCGTCGTGTACGGCGTCGTCATGGTCGCCACGCCGCGCCGCGACCGCGAGGAGGCACGCGATGCCGCCCGCCCGTAGACGGGCGTGGCACGTCGCGCGGACGACCGGGACGGCCGCCGCCCTCGTGGCCGCTGCCGTGCTGATGGTCACGGGGCTCACGAGCGGCGGCGCCACGGCGGCGTTGCCGGACCTCGACGGGCGCCCCGTCGTCGTGGAGGCGACGCCCGACACCGAGGGTGCCGACCTGCGCGCCACCGGTGGCCGCTTCGTCGCGCCCGCGCACGGCGTCGACGTCCCGCTCGTCGAGATGACGGTCACCGGCGGCACGCTCAACCCGCCCACGTTCACCGACGCGTTCGTGCTGCGCGACCCGGACCGCGTGACGCCGCAGGGCACCCGGCCGCTGGTCGTGGCCCTGCACGCCGTGCGCTCCGGGCGGGCGCCCGGCAACGCGTTCTTCGAGCCGGGCTCGGCCGACCCGGCCGTGCTCGTGCAGCCCGGCGCCGAGCTCGTGGTCGACGGCGTGAGGTACGTCGTCGAGCGCGCCGAGGTGCTCGGCAAGGCCCAGGCCGCACGGTCGCAGGACATCTGGGGAGCCCTGCCCGACGGCGGCGACCGGCTCGTGGTGATCACGTGCCTGCAGCGCAGCGACGCGACCGGGCACGCCGCCGAGAACCTGGTGCTGCACGCCGTCCGGGCGTAGGGGCACCGCGACGCCGGGGGGCACGCCGCGCCGCCGCCCGGCCCCGGTGTCACGATGAGGCGTGAGCGACCACACGCCGCAGGTCGATCGGGGCAGGGGCGCGGACGAGCACGATCTGCTCGTCCGCCTCGTCGTGCTGGGCATCACGATGCTCGCCGTGGGCTCGGCCGTGGACGTCCTGCCCTGGACGATCGACGACATCGTGTCGATCGGACGCGGCGAGGCGGTGCGGCCCGACGAGACGACCACGCTGCGGCTCCTGGCCCTGGCCTTCGGCGGCATGACGGTCGCCGGGGCGGTCGCCGGGGCCGTCCTGCAGCGGCTGCCGGTGCTGCGCTGGCCGGTGTGGCGGCGCGCCGTGCTGGCCGTGGCGCTCGGCGCGATGATCGGCGTGGCCCGCATCGGCGCCGTGGCCCTCGGGCTGCCCGACGGCCTGCCACCGGTGTTCGGGGTGGTCGAGACCGTGGTGGGGTCGAGCCAGGCGGCCGTCGTGATCGGTGCCGCGATGTACGTCGTCGGCACCCGACGTCGGATCCGCGCCGAGGAGCGTCTACGCATCCGCGAGGCGCTGCGCGCCGAGCGTGCCCGCCGGCAGCTCGAGCAGGAGGAGCTGCGGGTCCGCCGGGAGATATCGCGCCGGCTGCACGGCGGCCTGCAGCAGCGCATGGTCCTGGTCAACCGCGAGATCGAGGAGATCCGCGACGACCTCTCCCGCGCCGGCGAGGCGGACCTCGCCCGGTCCCTGACCGAGCTGTCCGCGACCCTGGACGACATCCGGGAGTCCGAGGTGCGCGCCGTCGCGCACCAGCTCTACCCCCTGGCGGCCGACGTCGACCTGCCGTCGGCGCTCCTGCTCGCCGCCGACCGCCTGCCGCCGTCCGTCCGCATGCACGTCGCGTACGAGCCCGGTGCCGAGCCGCTGTACGTCGGGCAGGGGCTGGCGGCGGCGGACCGCATGCTGCTGTACCTGATCGTCGAGGAGGGCGCGGCCAACGCCGTGCGGCACGGGGACGCCCGCAACATCTGGGTCACCCTGGGCGCGGACCGCGGGGCGAGTCCGCACGAGCCCGGTGCCGCCCGGGTCCGCGTCGACGACGACGGGTCCGGCCTGCCCGACGACCCGCCCCGCCTCTCGGGACTGGCGGCGCTGCGAGCCCGGGTGCTGGCGCGTGACGGCGACCTCACGCTCCTGCCCGGGCCCGACGGGGGGGCGAGGCTGACGGCACGGCTGCCCCTGAGGGTCGGGTCGGACGACGGGCGCACGCCGTGAGCACGGGGGGCCGCCCGCTGCGCGTGGCCGTCGTGGAGGACGAGGCGATGCTGCGCGGCCTCCTCGAGGCGCTGCTGGCGCGGCACCCGGGCATCGACGTCGTGGCCACCGCCGCCGGGCACGCCGAGGCGCTGAGCGAGGTGGGCCCGGGCGAGGTGGACGTCGCGGTCCTCGACATCGACCTGGGAGACGGCAACGGGATCGCCCTGGGCAGGTCGCTGCAGCAACGGGACCCGCGGCTGCGGATCCTGCTCATCTCCAACTACAACATGCTCGCGCTGGTCCGCTCGGTGAGCGCGGAGGCACCGACGCCGTGGAGCTACCTGTCGAAGCGCTCGTCCGCCCAGCCGGGTGAGCTGGTCCGGGCGCTCGCGGCTGTCGCGCGCGGGCAGGTCGTGATCGACCCCGCGCTGGTCGACCGGTCCGTCGCGATGGCGGACACGCCGCTGGCCCGGCTGTCCGCCGCGCAGTTCCGGGTGCTGCAGCTCGTCGCGCAAGGGCAGAGCAACGACGCCGTCGCCAACGCGCTCGACATCTCACCCAAGGCCGTCGAGGCGCACCTGAGCCACATCTACCGGCTGCTCGACCTGCCGCCCGGTGCCAACAACCGCGTCGCCGCGGTGCTGGCCTTCCTGCAGCAGACCGTGCGCCCGGAGCCCTGACCCGGCGCTCGGGTTTTCCCTAGCGCCGGTCCGGTGGGCCGCCCTGGACGCGCCACCGTGGTGGGACACGTCCGCGGGCCCGCCCGCACGACCACCAGGAGGCGCGAGCATGAGCAGGCGACCGGTGGTGGTCGTGGCGGCCGCGACGGCGCTGGCGCTCGCCGTGCCGGTGGCGGCCACGGCGGCCGGCACCACCCCGACGGTGGTGCCGACGACCGTGCCGACGGCGATCCTGACGCCTGCACCGACGCCGGCGCCGACGGTGGACGCGACGGCCACGTCGACGCCGGAGCCGCCGGCGGACGTGACGCCCGGGCCGGACACGGACACGTCAGGCAGCGCGCCGGCCATCCCGCAACCGGAGCCGATGGTGGGCGTGACGATCGGTGCGCAGGAGCGGGTGGCGAGCTCCGGGTCGTTGTTCGGCACCCGGACGATCGCCCCGGGGTTCGACGAGACCCGCGACGTCGTCGTGCGCAACGACGGGTCCGTGCCGGGCGAGCTCGTCCTGTCGGTCGTCCAGGCCCGGATGCACCAGGAGCCCCGGGACGCCTTCTTCGACGACCTCACGGTCAACGGCGTCCCCGCCTCCCGGCTCGCGGCGCAGGACACGGCCATCCACACCGAGCTGCTCGCACCGGGTGAGACCGCCGTCGTCCCCGTCCGGCTGGCGTTCCCCGCGGACAGCACGAGCGGGAACTCGGCCGAGGTCGGCGAGGAGACGTTCAGCTTCTGGCTGCGTGCCGACCTCACCGACGCCTCGGGGCGCGTCGACGTCACCGGGCCGGTCGCCCAGACCGGTGGTCTGGCCCGCACGGCCGGCCCCTGGCTGGTGCTCGCCGCGGGGGCGCTGGCCCTCGCGTGGGCGCTGGCCGACCGGCGTCGGGGCGAGCCGGCGGGCTGACACGGCGGCAGGCCTCACCCACGTCCACCCCTCGACCGGCCGGGCCGCACCCGGCACGCTGGGTGGGTGCTCCTGCCGCCGAAGGTCGCCGCGGGTGTCGCCGACGGCTCGGTGACGCTCGCGTTCCGCCGCTGGCAGCGCCCCGACGTGCGCCCCGGCAGCCGGTTCCGCACGCCTGCGGGCGTCGTCGAGGTCACGGCCGTCGACGTCGTCGACCCCGCCGTGCTCACCGACGCCGACGCGCACGCCGCCGGGCTCCCGGACGCCGCGGCACTGCTGCGCCTGCTCGATCCGGAGGCGGTCGCGAAGCGCCGCCGCACCGCGCGGTACGGCCGCACGCCGGTCACCGACGCGGCTGCAGCGGCCACGACGGCAGCCGACACGAGCGGCTGGCCGGTGTACCGCGTCGAGCTCGCGTGGGCCGGGCCGGACCCCCGCGAGGCGCTGCGCGACGACGACGCCCTGACCGACGCCGACGTCGCCGCGATCGACGCGCGCCTCGACCGCCTCGACCGCGCCTCCGGCCACGGCCCGTGGACGGCGGCGACGCTCGACGTCATCGCCCGGCGCCCGCACGTGCGTGCCCCGGACCTGGCCGCCGAGCTGGGCCGCGAGCGCGACCCCTTCAAGCTCGACGTCCGCAAGCTCAAGGCCCTGGGCCTGACGCAGAGCTTCGAGGTCGGCTACGCGCTGAGCCCCCGCGGCGAGGCGTACGTGACGCGCACCCACCGCCCCTGAACCCCCGGTCCCCCAGCCGCCCGGCAACCGGAAGTGGTCACATCTGCGGCACGACAGCGCTCCCGTCGGGGCAGATCTGACCACTTTCGAGCCGCCGGGCGGCCACGCGCCGGCGGGAGGATGTGGTCGCTGGACCTTCACCCGACGAGAGGACCCCCGATGACCGCCCTGCGCTCGATCCTGCTGTTCGTCGCGGCCGCCGGGCTGGAGATCGGTGGGGCGTGGCTCGTGTGGCAGGGGCTGCGCGAGCACCGCGGCTGGGTGTGGGTCGGTGCGGGCGTCATCGCGCTGGGCCTGTACGGCGCGGTGGCGACGCTGCAGCCGGACGCGAACTTCGGACGGATCCTCGCCGCGTACGGCGGGGTGTTCGTCGCCGGGTCGCTGGCGTGGGGCATGGTCGTCGACGGTTTCCGGCCGGACCGGTGGGACGTCACCGGTGCGCTCGTGTGCCTCGTCGGCGTCGCGATCATCATGTACGCGCCGCGGGCCGCCTGAGCCGCCCACCCTGAGCGTCGCCCGGCCCGTTCCAGGCTCTCGACCTGCAGCGTCGCCCGCACCCGGGACGCTCGCCACGTTGTGTCACGCCCCTGCGCCCTGGACACTGGCGCCCACACGGTCGGCTCCCGCCGGTCACGGGCACCCGGAGGCGGCATGACACGGACCAGGGCCAAGCGGGTCGGGATCCTCACGGCGGGCGGCGACAGCCCCGGCCTGAACGCCGCCATCCGCGGCTTCGGCAAGACGGCGATCGCGCACCACGGCATGGAGCTGTTCGGGTTCCGCGACGGCGTCACCGGCCTGGTCGAGAACCGCTACGTCGAGCTCGACGGCAAGGCCCTGTCGGGGATCCTGACGATCGGCGGGACGATCCTGGGCACGAGCCGCGACAAGGTGCACCGCTACTCGGTCGACGGCGGCGAGCCGCAGGACATGGTGCCGGTCGTGGCGGAGAACTACCGCGAGCTGGGCCTGGACGCGCTGGTCATGCTGGGCGGCGGCGGGACGGCCAAGAACGCGATGCGCCTGGTCGACGCGGGGCTCAACGTCATCCACCTGCCCAAGACGATCGACAACGACATCGCCGAGACGGACACGACGTTCGGGTTCGCGACCGCCACGGAGATCGCGACCGAGGCCGTTGACCGGGTGCACTCCACGGCGCACAGCCACCACCGGATCATCCTCACGGAGATCATGGGCCACCGGGCGGGCTGGCTGACGCTCGCGGCGGGCATCGCCGGCGGCGCCGACATCATCCTGCTGCCGGAGATCCCGTACACGATCGACGCGGTGGCCGACACGATCCGGCGGCGCACGTCCCGCGGCTCGTCGTTCTCCGTCGTGGCCGTCGCGGAGGGCGCCCGCGACGTCGAGGACACGGCGGACTACGAGGCCGCGCAGCTGCTCGTGAAGTCGTCCAAGACCCCCGAGGCGCGGCGCGCGGCCAAGAAGCACCTCGCCAACGTCGAGGACTCCCAGCGTGAGCACACGTTCAAGCTGGCGCGCGAGCTCGAGGCCGCCACCGGCCTGGAGACGCGCGTGACGATCCTCGGGTACGTGCAGCGCGGCGGGACGCCGTGCGCGGCGGACCGGCTGCTCGCGACACGCCTGGGTGCGGCCGCCGCCAACCTGGTCGACCGTGGCGAGTTCGGCGTGATGGTCGCCGCGCGCGGCGACGAGGCCGTACCGGTGCCGCTGAGCGACGTCGCGGGCAAGGTCAAGCTCGTCCCGCCGGACCACGCGTGGATCCAGGCGGCGCGGCAGGTCGGCACGGGCCTGGGCGACTGACAAGGGCACCGACGCGCACGCCCTCGCCTGGCGCACCCCGACCGTCCGGCGCAAGGTGGGCGTGGGCCCGCGACACGGGTCCGGACGACGGGGGGACGACATGTGCCGGTGGCTGGCGTACTCCGGGGCGCCGGTGACGCTCGACGACCTGCTCTACCGGCCGACCAACTCGCTGGTCCTGCAGAGCCTGCACAGCCACCTCGGTGCGGAGCCGACCAACGCGGACGGCTTCGGCGTCGGCTGGTACGACGGCCACGTGCCGGAGCCCGGGGTCTTCCGCAGCATGGAGCCCGCGTGGAGCGACCGGAACCTGCGGGAGCTGGCGCGGCACGTGCGGTCCGACCTGGTGCTCGCGCACGTCCGCGCGGCGGGCGGCAGCGCGGTGCAGCAGACCAACTGCCACCCGTTCCGGCACGAGCGGTGGCTGTTCATGCACAACGGCACCGTCGACGGGTTCCCGGCGCTCAAGCGGGACCTGCAGCTCGCGGTGGACCCGTCGCTGTTCCCGCAGATCGAGGGCACGACCGACTCGGAGACGGTGTTCCACCTGGCGCTGACGTTCGGGCTCGCCGACGACCCGCCCGCCGCGATGGCCGCCGCCGTGGGCATGGTCGAGCAGGCCGGGCGTCGCCACGGTGTGGAGTTCCCGTTCCAGGGCACGCTGGCCACGACCGACGGGAACCGGATCTGGGCGGTCCGCTACTCCTCCGAGGGGCGCTCGCGCACGCTGTTCCGCAACGCCGACGTGTCCGCGCTGAAGGCGCACTACCCGGAGAACCTCGCGGTGCAGCACCTGGCGGACGACACCCGCCTCGTCGTCTCCGAGCCGCTCGAGAACCTGCGCGGCGCCTGGCTCGAGGTGCCGGAGGCGTCGTGCCTGGTCGTCCAGGGGATGGACGAGGAGCTGCGGCCGTTCGTGCCGCGGGCACCGACCGCCTGACCGTGCACCGGCGGGCGGGGCGGCGACGCGCCGGTAGCCTCGGAGGTCGGCCGTCGACCCGTCAGGAGGTGCCGTGAGCTGGTCCGAGCACGCGATCTGGTGGCACGTGTACCCGCTCGGGGCAGTCGGCGCACCGATCCGCACGCCGGACGACTCCCCCGAGCCCCACCGCCTGCGCAAGCTGCTCCCGTGGCTCGACCACGTGCAGCTGCTGGGCACCAACGGCCTGCTGCTCGGCCCGGTGTTCGCGTCGTCGTCGCACGGGTACGACACCACGGACCACTTCCGGGTCGACCCGCGCCTCGGGGACGACGACGACCTCGCCGCCCTCTGCGCCGCCGCGCACGAGCGCGGGCTGCGCGTCCTGCTCGACGGCGTGTTCAACCACGTCGGAGCCGAGCACCCGCTGGTCACCCAGGTGCTGGCCGAGGGGCCCGACGGCCCGCGGGCAGGCTGGCTGCGCGTCGACTGGGAGCACCCGGACGGGCCGCGCACGGCCGACTTCGAGGGCCACCGCGCGCTCGTCGCCCTGAACCACGACAGCCCCGAGGTCGCCGCGTACGTCGCCGACGTGATGAGCCACTGGCTCGACCGCGGCGCGGACGGCTGGCGCCTGGACGCCGCGTACGCGCTGCCGGCGGAGTTCTGGGCGCACGTGCTGCCGGCGGTGCGCGAGCGGCACCCCGACGCCTGGGTGGTCGGCGAGGTGATCCACGGCGACTACGCGCAGGTCGTGGCCGCCTCCGGCATGGACTCGGTCACGCAGTACGAGCTGTGGAAGGCCATGTGGAGCAGCCTGGTCGACCGCAACTTCTGGGAGCTGGACCACGCGCTGCGCCGGCACGACGACCTGCTCGCGACCTTCGTCCCGCAGACCTTCGTCGGCAACCACGACGTCACACGCATCGCGACGCAGGTGGGGCCGCGGGCCGCCGTGCTCGCGCTGGTCGTGCTCATGACGGTGGCCGGCGTCCCGTCGGTCTACTACGGCGACGAGCTCGGCTGGACCGCGCTCAAGGAGGAGCGCGAGGGCGGCGACGACGCCGTGCGGCCGGCCCTGCCCGCCTCCCCGGACGACCTCGGGGACGACGAGCGGCACGTCCTGCACGTCCACCAGGCGCTGATCGCGCTGCGCCGCCGGCACCCCTGGCTGCACACCGCCCGGACCACCACGGGCGAGCTGACGAACACCCGCTACCGGTACACGTCGACGTCCGCGGACGGCGCCCACCGCCTGCACGTCGAGCTGGACGTGACGGATGCGCCGCGGGCCGTCGTCCGCGACAGCCACGGGCAGGTGCTCTTCACGGCGTGACGCGCCGCAGCCGCACCCCCCGGTACAGCACCGACGGCAGCACGATCCCCCGCACGAGGACCCGCTCGCAGGTCCAGCCCGGCGCACCCGCGACGGCCGCGCGCACGCCGTCGAAGGGCGCCACGCCCACGTCGTAGAGGTAGGCCGTGCCCGTGGGGCGCAGCACGCGCAGCACCTCCCGGACGGCGACGCCCAGCGGGGACCAGTGGTGGAAGCTCATGGTCGAGGTCACGGCGTCGAACGACGCGTCCGGGTAGGGCAGGGCCGCGGCGTCCCCGGCGACGACGTACGTGCGGTCCGCCAGGCCGGCGCGCGCGAGCAGTGCGCGGGCGTGCTCGACCATCTGCGGCGTGACGTCCACGCCGTCGACGCGCAGGTCGGGCCGCCGGCGAGCGAGCGTCCGCACGAGCATGCCCGGCCCGCAGCCGACGTCGAGGACGCGGCCGCCGGGCGGTGCCGCCGACGACGCGTGCGCCGCCGCCCGCCGCTGCAGGACGGTGAAGAAGGTGCCGGTGCTGCGCTGGTACGCGCCCGGCATCGTGTAGTCGACCATGAGTGCCCCCTCCGGTACCCGCAGAGGGTACCGACGCGGGGCTACGCGGGGTCGGTCGGGTCCGTCTCCCCGTCCGGCTCCCACCGCAGCAGGTCCCCCGGCTGGCAGTCGAGCACCTCGCACAGCGCGGCGAGCGTCGTGAAGCGCACGGCCTTGGCGCGGCCGTTCTTCAGCACCGCGAGGTTGGCGGGCGTGATGCCGACCCGCTCGGCGAGCGTGCCCACGGACATCTTGCGGCGCGCGAGCATGACGTCGACGTCCACGACGATGGGCATCAGATCACCTCGTCGAGCTCGTCGCGCAGGCGCCGGGCCTCGCGGTCGCGGTCGACGGCCTGCGCGAGCAGCATGCGCAGCAGCAGGACGACCAGCGCGATGCCGCCCAGGACCAGCGCCGCGCCGCAGATCAGCAGCACGATCCCGGGCGCGACGGCCTCCCCCGGCGCCAGCACGACGGCCAGCAGGAACACCAGGACCGCGGCGGCGACGATCGCGCCGATGATGACGTCGACCCAGCGGAACGCGGCGGGCGTGAAGACCTCCTCGCGCCGGACCATCGTCAGCAGGCGCCACACGCACACGGCGCAGACCTGCAGCGTGACCAGCCCGAGCACGAAGATCGCGACGAACGGCACCCGGACGCCCGGCGGGGCGTCCGCCTCGACGAGGTCGATCCACAGCAACGGCGCCATGAAGAACTGGACGAACAGGGACCCGGCGAGCGCGAGCACGATGACGACGCGCAACGCGAGGACAGTGAGGTTGCGCATGGGGACTCCTCGATCGAATGACGTGGAGAATCTATCGTTGAACGATCGATTCTTCAAGCGGTTCGATCGATACGTGGTGGCGTCCGCGGTGCGCGCCCCCCGCCGCCTCCACCGATCGGTGGAGGCCCGGCACCGGGGACGACGACAGCATGGACCGACCGCAGCCGGCCACACCGCAGTCACCGATCACAGCCACCGACCGCAGCCACCCACACCGCAGCAGGAAGGGGAGGCGTGACCGTCCAGATGCTTGCCGCTCCCGTGGCACCCCCTGTCGTCGTGTCGCGCCTGTCCAACGGGCTGCGCACCGTCGTCGTCCCGGACCCGACCGTGCACGTCGCGTGCGTCGCCGTCGTCTACGACGTCGGCATGCGGGCGGAGGCGCCCGGGCAGGCGGGGCTGGCCCACCTCGTCGAGCACTTGATGTTCGAGGGATCGGACCACGTGCCACCCGGGGGCCACGGACGCCTCGTGCAGGGGGTCGGCGGATCCTTCAACGGACTCACGGGGGCCGACCGCACGTGCTTCCACCAGCTCGTCCCGCCCGCCGTGGTCGACCGGGTGCTGGCGCTCGAGGCCGACCGCCTCGCGACCCTGGACGTGACCACGGACGGGATCGCCAAGCAGCGCGCTGTCGTCCACCAGGAGGTGCGGGGCCGGCTCGACCACCGGCCGTACGGCGGGTTCCCCCGGGTACCGCTCAGCGCGCTGCTCTTCGACGAGCACGCGTACGCGCACGACGGCTACGGTGACGTCGCCGCCCTGCGGGCCGTCCTGCCCGAGCACGTGGCCGACTTCCGGCGCCGCCACTACCGGCCCGACCGTGCCGTGGTCGCCGTCGTCGGCGACGTCGACCCGGACGAGGTCCTGCGGTCGGTCGAGCGGTGGTTCGGTGCGCTCCCCGGCCCCGCCGAGCCACCTCCCGAGCGGCCGGTGCCGGCACCGCTGCGCGCGGACCGGACCTCGCGTGCCGTCGACGGGGCCGCGCCGCTCCCCGCGGTCGCGTGGGGCTGGCGCGTGCCCGACCCGGCCGACCTGGCGGCGTACCTGCCGTACGTCGTCCTGGCCGACGTCCTGGGGGACGTCGGCCAGCGGCTGTCCGTGCACACCCGGCAGACCGGGCGACCGCTGGCCGCCTCCGTGGGCGCCGGCGTCGACCTCGCGGGCGAGCCGTTCGACGTCCGTGACCCGAACGGCTTCGTCGTCACCGCGATGCTCCTGCCCGGGGTGGACGAGGCCGAGCTGCTCGCCCGGTTCGACACCGCCCTCGAGGAGGTCGCGGCCCACGGCGTGACGGAGGCCGAGCTGGAGCGGCTGCACGCCTCGGCGCTGGAGCGCACGTGGTCCCGCGTCGCGTGCCCGACGCAGCGGGCGCTCGCCGTCGCCACGGCCCTGCAGCACCGGGGGACGCCCGAGCTGCCGTGGCTGCTGCCGGGACTCCTCCAGGCCGTCGGCTCCTCGCAGGTCAGCGACGCGGCCGCCACCCTGCTGCCGTCCCCGCGGGCACTGCACGTGGTCAGCCCCGGTGTCCCGGCCGGCCCTGCGACGGGTACCCGGGCATGAGCGTCGACCTGTCGCTGGTCGACTCCGCACTCGTCCCCTCGCCCGCCGGCCTGCGCGTCCCCCCGACGGCGTCGGCGCGCACACCCGCCGGCACGGACGTCGTCGTCGTCGCCCTGCCGGTCGTGCCGCTGGTGGAGCTCCGGGTCCGCGTCCCGCTCGGCCAGGCGCCGCCCGCGCAGGCCGCACTGCTCGCCCACAGCCTGCTGCACCCGCGTCGCACCGTCGCCGGCGAGCAGCTCGACGTCATCATCCGCCGCCTCGGCGGGACCCTGCACGCCTCTGTCGACGCGGACGCCCTCCACATCCGCGGCACCTGCCTGGCGGGAAGCGCGGCACACGCTCTCCGGCTCGTCCTGCGGGCACTGTCGACGCTCACGGAGGACGACGTCCGCGCACAGGTCCCGGAGGCGGCGCAGATGTCGGCCATGGCGCACGCCGGCCCGTCGTTGGCGGCGCTCGAGACGCTCAACCTGGGCGCCTACGGCACCGCCCACCCGTACGGCAGGCCGAGCGCGGCACCGCAGGACGTGCTCGCCGTCGATCCGCAGGACGTCCTGGAGCTCGCGTACCGGCGCGTCGGACCGGACGGCGCCACGGTCGTCCTGGCCGGCGACCTCGACGTCGACAGGGCGCTCGACGACACGGCGGAGGCCCTCGCGACGTGGGCGCCGGCCGGACCGCCGCTGCGGCCGGTCCCCGTGCCGCACGACCTGTCGGGGCCCGTCCTGCTGAACGAGCGGCCCGGCCAGGTGCACACCTGCCTGCGCGCGGTCCTGACGGTCGTGGGCCGGACGGACCCGTCGTACGCGGCGCTCAAGGTGGCCAACCTCGTGCTGGGCGGCTACTTCTCGTCACGGCTCGTGCACGACCTGCGGGAGCGTCGGGGCGCGTCCTACGGGGCGCAGACCGCCTTCGTGCACGCGGGTGCCGGCTCGCTGCTGCTGGCGTCGGTGGACGTCGCGGCGACCACGTCCGCGGACGGGCTCGTCGCGCTGGGGACGGCCCTCGACGACGTCGTCGACCGCCCCGTGACGCCCGACGAGCTCGTCCACGCGCGCGGCCACGCCGTGGGAGCGCAGATCCTCACGCTGGCACGGCAGTCGTCGGTGGCCGACTGGGCGGTCGAGCTGGCCCAGGACGGCCACGACCTGCACTGGGTGGCCGAGCACGTCGCGCAGCTCGCCGACGTGGGGCTCGCCGACGTGCACGCCGCCGCGGCCGCGCACCTGGGCTCCGCACGTGCGGCCCTCGCGGTCACCGCGGACGACCGCCGTCGCGACGCGCTGCAGGCCGCCGCCACGGCCCTGGGCCGCGAGCTGCGCACCGTCGGCGCGCACTGACCCGACCGTGCGCTGACACGCACGGCGCCCCGGGCGGGAGCACCCGGGGCGCCGTGCTGCACGGACTCAGCCCGCGAGGTACTCCTGGCGTGCACTGACCAGCTCACCGACGCTCATCTCGCCGAACCCGACGGACGCGGGCGCCGCGCTGGCCTCGGTGTACCCGAACACCATGTCCATCACGGCGTACCCGGCGAGCACCCCCTGGAAGCCCGCCCACGCCAGCGCCGGCGTGGCCAGCGTCGGTGTCGCGCTGCGCGGGAGCTCCAGCGGGCGGAGGGTCTCGGCCTCCACACCGGGGACGGTGCGGGCGGCTGCGGCTTCGATCCTGTTCATTTCCGACTCCTCTGTGACGGCGGAACCTGCACCGTCGACGCTAGGGAGGGGCCCGAGGCCGGGCATCAACCGTTGTGTGGAGATCGGGTCCGCAGGGCCGCCCCCACGCGCGTCATCGTCGCCCAGTAGTCGTCGACGACGTACGACCCGAGCTCGGTCAGCTCCACCCAGGTCGTCGGGCGCCGCCCGACGTACCCCTTGGTGACCGCGACGAGACCGGCCGCCTCGAGCGTCGCCAGGTGCCCGGACAGGTTGCCCTTTGACAGGCCGGTGACGCGCCGCAGGTAGGTGAAGTCCGCCGACGCGCACTCCCGCAGCGCGCTGACCACCGCGAGGCGTGCGGGCTCGTGGACGACCTTGTCGAGCCGCGCCAGCTCCGCGTACCCGTCGTCGGTCGTCCCGCCCGACGTCACTGCGACTCCTGGGGAACACCTGCCAGCACGCGCCGCAGCACCAGGTGGCACCAGATCGCGACGACGACCTGCGCCAGGGCCGCCGCCGTCAGGAGGACCGCCATGTGCGAGAAGGGATGGTTCCCGGTGTCGGTCCACCGCCCCAGCGGCAGCACCGAGAGCAGGAGGCCGAGCGCGCCGACCGTCACGATCGGCGGGGCGGCCGGCCCGGAGCGCCGGCCGAACAGGATCGCGACCACCGACATGAGGACGCCCTCCGGGCTCGTCTCCGTCTGCAGGTCGAGCAGCCGCACGAGGAGCACGCCCGCCAGGGCGCAGAAGGTCGCTGCCGCGTACCGGCCCCCGACCCGCGGTGAGCTGCGGACGATGCCGTAGGTGGTCTGGTAGCGGCGCGCCGCCCGTGCTGCGGCGACGGTCGCGGCGATCCCGAGCGCGACGACCAGGAGCTGCCCGCCCGCGCCGGACAGCAGCGGCACGGGCGTCGACGCCGCGTACATGAGCACCGCCACGACCAGCATGCCGGGCGCCACCACCAGTCCCTGCAGCATCTCGAAGTTGGCACTCACGAACCTCACCTCGGCGATACGCCCGTAGGTGGTGTCGTTCTTCGGCATGGTGCCCCCCTCGCTGGTCTGCGTCAGCAACCAGCCTGCGCCACGGACCGGACCGCGCAACAGACCGGACGGGGGCGCCGTCCGGGGTAGCCGAACGGCCAGGGTCGAGGCGACCGACCGTGCCTTCCGCCGTCCCCCGCACCGGGAAGATGCTGGAGGCTCGCGACCGCCCGCCAGGCGCCGGTCGACCGTCGAAGGAGCGCCCATGCCTGCGTCGACCACCACCGCGCTGCGGCCGCCACCCCCGGTGACCCCCGAGGTCCAGCAGCGCGCCTCGGAGCTCATCAGCTACATGAGCACGCTGCCGCAGTACGCGATCCGGGCTGTTGCGACCCTGCACGTCGCCGACCTCGTCGCCGCGGGTGTGACGGACAGCGACGAGCTGGCCGAGCGTTGCGACGTGCGGCCCGAGGCGCTGCGCCGGGTCCTGCACTACCTCGCGGTGCGAGGGTTCTTCGTCGAGGTGGCGCCGACGCGCTTCACGCTCTCCCCGCTCGGCGAGCTGCTGCGCGACGACCACCCCCTGGGGCTGCGCCCGCACTTCGACCTCGAGGGCGTCACGCACCGCATGGAGCAGGCGTACGCCCACCTCATGACGTCGCTGCGCACCGGCGGGCCGGCCTACCGCGTCGCCCACGGCACGGACCTGTACGACGACGTCGAGGACGACCCCGCGCGGACCGCGGCGTTCACCGACCAGATGTCGTCGCGCGCGGAGCCCTCGGCACGAGCCCTGGCCGACCTACCGCTGTGGTCCGAGGTCCGCGAGGTCGTCGACGTCGGCGGCGGGGACGGCGCGCACCTCACGCACCTGCTCACCCGGCACGGCCACCTGCGGGGCACGCTCGTGGACCTGCCCGGGACCGCGGCGCGCGCCGCGGCGCGGTTCGCGGCCGCCGGGCTCGGCGCCCGCGCCCTGACGGCCCCCGGCAGCTTCTTCGCCGAGCTGCCCGGCGGGCGCGACGTCTACCTGCTCGCAAGTATCCTGCTGGACTGGCCGGACGAGGACGCCGGCCGCGTGCTGCGCCGCTGCGCCGACGCGTGCACGCCCGGGAGCCGCGTGCTCGCGCTCGACTGGCTCCGCGTCCCCGGTGCCAACCCCGTCGTCACCAGCCACGTCGACGTGCACGAGATGGTCCTCGTCGGCGGCCGGGTGCGCACCGCCGAGGAGGTCGGGGCGCTCGCCGCGCAGGCCGGGCTGCGGCTCGTGTCGAGCGAGCCCTGCGGCCAGGGCACCACCCTCGCCGTGCTGGCGCCCGCGTCCGACGGCGCAGCCTGAGGACGCGGCGCGTGCGCCCCCCGTGGGCGCACCCGCCGCGTCCTACCGCCTCACGCGACCGTGGGCCCACGGGTCGGGACCGTCGGGCACCGGTGCCACGAGGGCGCGCGCGGACGGTGCGGCCGGTGCGGCCGGCCAGGGCTCCGGCGCCGGACCCGCCGGGCACGTCACGTCGGCGGACCGCCCGGTCTCCGCAGGGAGCGCGTCGTGGAGCAGGTAGTCGACCACGACCGCGTCGACGCACGCGTCCTGCCGCACGAGAGACACGCTGTGCTCACGCCCGCCGTCGGACACGACCATCCGCGACCGCGGGAACGCCCGGTGCATCGCCTCGCCGCCCGACAGCCGCATGCCGGCGTCCCCCGTGGCGTGCACCACCAGCGCCGGGACGGCGGTGCCGACCTTCGCGGGACGCCCGGGCACCGGCCACGTGACGCACGGCGCCACGTACCAGACGTTGTTCCAGCCGATGAAGGGCGCGTCCCGGTGCACCTGCTGCGCGTCGGTACGCCACCGGCCCCAGCTGCGCGGCCACCGCGCGTCCGCGCACTGCGACGCCGTGTACGCGGCGTACGAGTTGTCGTGGGGGTGCGAGCCGAACTGCTCGTGGACGAACCGCAGCAGCGCCACGTCGCCGCGGTCCGCGTCGCTGAGCGCCTGCCCCAGGAAGGGCCAGAACGCGGTCTCCCAGGCGAGGTTGAGGAACGTGCTCTCCAGCTCCCACGGGCCGATCACGCCGTCGACCGGCTCCGCGACCGTCCGCGCGCGCAACCGGTCGTAGGCCGTGGCGACCTCCTGCGCGGTCGTGCCCATGCCGTACACCCCGTGGTGCTCGGCCATCCAGGCGAAGAGCTCCTGCGCCCGCGCGTCGAAGTCGCGGCTCTGGTCGAGGTAGTGCTGGTAGAGGTCGCCGTCGGGACGCAGGCTCGAGTCGAGGACCAGGTGCGCCGACGACGACGGGTGGCGGGTGGCGTGCACCGCCGCGACGTAGGCGCCGTAGCCGTACCCGACGACCGACAGCCTCACCTCCCCCAGCGCGCGCCGCACCGCCTCCAGGTCCTCCACCGCGTCGGCCGTGCCGAGGCTCGGCAGCCGCGCCCCGTGCGCCCGCACGCAGTCGAGCGTGTACCCGGCGGCGTCGAGCAGCAGCGCCGCCTCGGCCCGCGGGTCGGCGGGCACGGGGTCGGGACGGACGGGCGTGAGGTGGTCGTCGTCGCACCCGAGGGTGGGCGTCGAGCCGCCGACTCCCCGCGGGTCGATCCCCACGACGTCGTAGCGCGCGAGCAGCTCGGCGGGCGCACGCAACGCGAACATCCCCGCGGCCGAGCGGCCCGGGATGCCCGGCCCGCCCGCGTGCACCACGAGGACACCGGCACGCTCCTGCGGGTCCCCCTGAGCACGGTGCCGGGCCACGGCGAGCCGCTCGCTGCCCGCCCGCGGCCACGCGCGGTCGCGCGGGACCTCCACGACGGCGCACTCCAACGCCAGTGCGGCGAGCTCCGGCTCGTCGCACGGCGCCCAGACGGTCACGGGCACCGCCGCGCCCCCCGGCGTGCGCACGGGCACGGGGGCGGCCGACGCCGGCGGCGCCACCAGCAGCGCCACGGCGACGGCGACCAGCACCACCGCGCCGGCACGCGCTCGTCGCCGCACGGTGCCGCTCACGACTCGCCCACGAGCGTCGCCTGGGCGTCGGGCGTCGGGATCGCGAACAGCGACGAGAGGGCCAGCGTCCCCGAGATCACCGCGACGAACGCCTGGCGCGCCTCTGGGTACCGCTGGTGGAAGTCCGCCATCGCGCGCGCCTGCGCGAAGTAGTCCTCGCGGTCGCGCGTCGGGTCGTAGAAGAACCGCACGTAGGCGAGGAAGCTGGCGATCATGCCCGCGTAGCCCGCGTCGTACGCCTCGAGCGCCGCCGCCTGCAGGTCCGGCCGCCGCAGCGCGGTGTCCACCGTGGCGGCCGCCGCGTCCGCACCGAGGACCGCGAGGCACACCCCGCCGGAGAACAGCGGGTCGATGAACGCCCCCGCGTCGCCCACCGCGAGCCAGCCGGGTCCCGAGAACCGCTCCGAGCAGTACGACCAGTCGCGCGTCGTACGGAAGTCGGCGACCCGCCGCGCCCCGTCGAGCAGCAGACGCAGCTGCTTCGTCTCCTGGCACCGCGACTCGTACAGCTCCTGCAGGCCGAGGCCCGACGCGCGCAGGTCGGCAGTGCCGGTCACGTACCCGACGCTCAGGCGCGCGGACCCGTCGTCGACCGGGATCGCCCAGAACCAGCCGTCGTGGACGCGCTCGACGAGGATGTTGCCGAGCTGGCCCTCCGGCAGCGGCCGCGTGTCCTCGAAGTAGGTCCAGTACGCGATGTTGCGCAGGTCCTCCTGCCACTCGATCTCCGTGAGCCGGCGCGTGAGCACACGCCCCTGGCCCGACGCGTCCACCGTGAGCGGCGCCCGCACCTCCTGCGGCTCGCCGTCGACCTCGGCCCGGACGCCCGCCACCCGACCGTCCTCGAGCAGGGGGGCGACCACCGTGGCCCGCTCGACGACGCGGACCCCGAGGTCGCGCGCGTGGTCGAGCAGCAGCGCGTCGAACTCGTCCCTGCGCACGTGGAAGCTGTACGGGTAGGGGCCCTCGATCTCGGCGAAGTCGACGTTCCACAGGTCACGGTCCGCGCCCCACACGATGCTCAGGCCGTTCTTGCGGGGGAACCCCGAGGCCTCGATCCGCTCCAGGACGCCGAGCTCGGCCAGCACACCGAGCATCCCCGTGATGAGCGACTCCCCGATGTGGTATCGCGGGAACGTCTCGCGCTCGAGGAGCGTGACCCGGTGGCCCTGCCGGGCCAGCAGCCCGGCGGTCACCGACCCGGCAGGGCCGCCGCCCACGACCACGACGTCGCAGGACGTCGTCGTGCTCGCGGGGGTCGAAGGTGCGTTCGTCATGAGGTCCTCCTGGCAGGGGTCCGGACGGCGGGCGCCGCCATGGGGTCGGGCGGGCCCGCCGGGGTGATCCGGCAGGCCGCGGTGGCACCCGGCATGCGGTGCCGGTTCCGCGCGACGGCGCGGTAGAGGGGTGCGGCGAGCCAGCGCACCGGGGGCAGGCCGAGCACGAGTCCGACGACCACCCAGCACGCGCGCGTCGACCCCTGCGCCCGGCGCAGCACACCGGCCGCCGCGAGCGCACCGCCCCGGGTGCTGCCGTCAGGACGCACGAGCACCATCTCGTGATCGACCCGCGCCTGCGTCAGGCCGCAGGCGGCGAGGTCCACCCGGAACGACGGCACAGGCACGACCCGGGGCCGCACGTGCCGGACCGCCCGCTCGACGGTGCGTGTGCAGAACCCGCAGTCGGCGTCGTAGACGAGGAGTGCGTCGTCGCCCGGGCTGGGGGGACCGACGAGCGCGCGGGCCAGCGGTGGGGGTGTCATCGAGGGCTCCTCAGCGTCCGCTGACGGCGTCCTGGCCGTCGAGGTCCGTGTCGTCGAGCTGCACGTCGAGCAGCCCCGTCCGGTAGGCGCGCACGACGGCCTCGGTGCGGTTGCGCGCGCCCAGCTTGCGGAGGATCGACAGCACGTGGGTGCGCACGGTCGCGGGCGCGATGAACAGCGCGTCCGCCACCTGCGGGTTGGACCGGCCGAGCGCGAGGTGCCGCAGCACGTCGTGCTCCCGCTCCGTGAGCGGCACCACGGGCGGCGGCGCGGGGCGCCGTGCCGTCACGCGCACGACCTCCGGCAACAGGATCGGCGGCACGAACGGGTGCCCCTGCGCGACCGCGCGGACGGCGGTCACGACCTCCTCGGGCGGTGACGACGTGTGGAGGAACCCCCGGACCCCGACGCGGAACATCGCCATGACCTCCGCGATGGTCGCCGCGTCGGCCGTCGCCATGACCGCGGCACCGTCGCACGCCGTGTGCCGCGCCAGCCACGAGCCCGGCTCGAGCCGCGCCGGGAGCCCCACGACGTGGACGACGACGCCCCGGCCCCCGACGACGCACGCGCTGCCCAGCGGCCGCGTCAGCACCGGACCGATGCCGTCGGCGCGCGCCAGGAAGGTCGCGAACCGGGCCGCCCACAGGTCGTCGGGGCCGCGAGGCCGCAGGACCACGGCCGTCGCGGCCGGCTCCCCGGCGCTCACGGCAGCCGGTGCAGGTTGGAGAGGAACAGGAGCAGGGGCTCGCCCACGTCCTCGTGACCGGTCGACCGTGCGATGAGGAACTGCGTGCGCCGCGCCCCCGGCGGGTGCTCGCAGCCGTGCGTCGCGTAGTTGAGCAGCACCAGGTAGGTGATGGTGACCTGGAGGTCCTCCTTCTTCTCCAGGATCCCGCTGTCGAGCGTGCGGATGATCTCGCCGATCGCGTCCATGACGACCTTCTCCGCCCGGCGGTCCGGGTGCCAGAAGATCTGGACGAGACGCCGCTGCTCGGCCGGGAAGCACTCCCGCCAGGGCGTGAGCGTGCCGTCCTCCAGCTGGTCGCGGTACAGCAGGTGGGTGTCGTGGACGCCCGGGTTCGGGGCGAAGAACCGCCACTCGGGCAGCACGATCCCCACACCCTCGAGCTTGTCGAGCGCCGTCAGGCGTCGCGTCGGCTCCTGCTTGACCGCGCTCGCGATGAACCAGGCGGACAGCACGGCGACGACCGCACCGAACCGCAGGTCACGGGCGCCCGGCCACGACACGCTCACCGCACGGCCCCCGCACCCGCGGCAGCGGTCGCGCTGCTGCCGGCCTCGAGCGGCGCTCCCGCGCGGACGGCCGCCACGACGTCGAGCACGGCGTCCGCCACGCGCTGCGCGTGCTCGCGGTCCGTCAGGACGGTGAAGTGGTCGGCCCCCGCGACGAGCCGCAGGTCGGGGTGGTCGGACAGCTCCGCGAGCTCGCGCTGCATCGGCAGGTGGGCCGGGTCCTCCTCGTGCGTGCGTTCCGCGACGAGCACGCACAGCGGCAGGTCGCGCCGCAGCGTGCCCGCGCGCACCTCGTCGTTCACCGATCGCGTCCACGCCTCGAACTCGGCGATCGACGCCGTCCACATGCCGCGCGCGCGGGACGCGGCGACCGCCGAGGTGACCCGGTCCGGTGGCAGGCCGACGAGGTTGAGCCGCTCGGCGGTCGCGGTCCGCCGCAGCAGGCCGACGCTCGCCTTGAGCTCAGCGTCACGCAGGTGCTGCTCCACCGCGGTCAGTCCCAGCTGCTGGCGTGGCGAGCGGCTGAGCTGGTCGGGGTGCGACACGTCGACGAGGACCAGACCCGCGACCTCCTGCGGGTGCGTCGCCGCGAAGTGCCGCACCAGCAGGCCGCCGTACGAGTGCGCCACCAGGACGTACGGCGGAGCGTGACCCGCCGCGGCCAGCGCCGCCCGGAGCTCGTCGACCGAGCGCTGCGCGGTCCGGGGCCGCGGTCCGGGCTCCGAGCGCCCGATGCCCGCCCGGTCGTAGGCGACGGTCGGGACATGCGCGCCGACACGCTCCTGCACCCACGACCAGATCTCCAACGGGCACGACATGCCGTTCTCGAGCACGACGGTCGGGCCCGGCAGGCCGCGGCCCCGCGACTCCACGTGCAGCCGCACGCCGCCCGCGTCGACGACCTCACCCGTCGGCGGGTGCGCGCGGCGGTCACGACGCGCCGCTACCGCCTCGGCCGCGACGCCCGTCGCGACCAGTGCGGCCACCACCGACGACGCGAGCGCGATGCCCTTGTAGAACTGCGCCTCACTCATCCGGTCACCTCCACGACCTCACGGCCGGCCACGGGGTCGTCGCCGGCGTCGAGCAGCTGGTGCCGCACCAGGCGGCGGTACGTCTCGTGCGCGAGCAGCTCCCGGTGCGGGCCCGAGGCGACCACGCGACCCTCCTCGACGACGTGGATGACGTCGGCCTGCGTCACCGTCGAGAGCCGGTGCGCGACGACCAGCACGGCACGCTCGCGTGCGATCTCCTGCACGGCCCGGCGCAGCGCGTGCTCGCTGTCGCTGTCGAGGTGGGCCGTCGCCTCGTCCAGGACGAGCACGTCGGGGTCCAGGAGCAGCATCCGCGCCACCGCGATGCGCTGCCGCTGCCCGCCGGAGACGGCCGTGCCCCGCTCACCGACCTGCGTGTCCAGGCCGTCCGGGAGGGACTCGACCCAGCGCGTGAGGTCGGCGCGCTCGAGCGCCACGGCGAGCGCGTGGTCGTCGGCGTCGGGTGCGGCGAGCAGGACGTTCTCCCGGATGGAGGCGTCGAGCAGGCCCGCCTCCTGCTCGACGAGCGCGACGCGGCGCCGCAGTTCGGGCAGCGGGACGGCCCGGACGTCCCTCCCCTGCAGCGTCACGCTCCCGGGCGGCGGGTCCCACAGCCGCGCGAGCAGCACGAGCAGCGTCGACTTGCCGGCGCCGGACGCCCCGACGATCGCCGTGACGCCCCGCGCCGGCACGTCCAGGTCGAGGCCACGCAGGACCGGCCGGTCGCCGTAGCCGAACGTCAGCCCGCGCACGCGCAGCGCGGGCTCGGGGAGCCCGGGCTCGCTGAGCGCGGGCTCGCGGAGCGCGGGCGGGTCCGCCACAGCCGCCTCGCGGGACTCGTCGGGCAGGTCCAGCACGACCGCGACGCGCGCCGTCGCCGCCAGGCCCTGCTGCAGCTGCGCGATGGCGGAGAACAGGGCCACGAGGGGCGAGACGAGGTAGAAGAGCAGCAGCAGGAACGACGCCAGCTCGCCGACACCGAGGTGTCCGGCGGCGGCCCGCGAGGCTCCGAGCGTGAACACCAGCGCGAACGTGGCCTGCACGCCGCCGTTTGCGACCGGGGTCATGAGCGCCGCGAGGCGCACCGCGCGCACGCCGCTGTCGTGCGCGGCCTCGGCGTGCCGGGCCAGACGCGCGGCCTCGCGGTCCTCGGCACGGCTCAGCTTGACCGTCACGATGCCGCCGAGCGCGCGCTGGAGGGCCGCGCCGAGGTCACCGGCGTGGGACAGCATGTCGTGGGTCGCACCTCGGACACGAGACGACACCACCAGGCTCGCGACGGTCGTGAGCGCGATGCACGCCGCCAGGACAAGCGTCAGGACGACGTCGATGACGAGCATGAGGACGATCGCGCCGAGGACGGTCACGAGCGAGAGCACGACGACGGCCAGCGCCTGCGTCAGGGTCGTGCGCATCATCGAGGTGTCGGTGACGAGCCGGGTGAGCGTGTCACCGGTGCGCAGGTCCGCGTGGACGGACATCGGGGCGCGCAGGAGCGTACGGGCCAGCCGTCGCCGCAGGTCGAGCACCACGCGGCTGCCCGTCACGCCGAGGACGTACGCCTGCAGTCCGAGCAGCAGGGCCTCCGCGACGAAGACCGCGACGAAGCGTGCGATCGATCCCGGGGCGATGCCGCCGTCCTGCAGCTCGGAGACGAGTCCCCCGACGAGCACGGGCTGGCTCAGCGACGCGCCGGCGGCCAGGATGCCGAGCCCGATCGCGACGCCGAGCGCGAGCGCGCGCGGCCGCAGCAGCCGCGCGACGAGGCGCACGGGCCCGGGCACGGCCGCACCGGGCGCGGCAGGCGTGACCACGGTCAGCGTCCTCTCGCGCGTCGGACCGTCCCGGTGACGCCGCGGACCAGGTCACGCGGGTCGTCGAGCGACATCGACCGGGCGCACGCCACGACCGCGGGGTAGGTGCCCACGAACGCCCACACGAAGCGGTTGAGCCCCATGAACATCGCGTTGCCGACGTGGAAGGAGGCCCCCATCCCGAGCAGCGCCCATCCTGAGCGCCGGGGAGCGACGAGCACCAGCGGCAGCACGACCTCCCCCACGACGACCGCCCACCCTGCGACGGTCGACAGCAGGCGACGGTCCTTGAGCATGGCGTGCACGCGGCGGTCGCCGTAGACCTTGGTGCGGAAGATCCCGGGCATCGCGAGCCCCGTCCGCCAGGACGGCCCCGCGGCCTTGGCGAGCCCGGCCGCCAGGTACGACAGGCTCGTCTGCCCCGCGATGAACCAGGTGCACGCCTGCTGGACCCGCGCGTCACCCGGCATGACGCGCGCGACGAACAGCGCGGCGTAGGTCAGCAGGGTCATGTGGTCCGTGCCGTCGGTGCCGTACCGGATCCGGTAGTGCAGCGCGTACGTCGTGGCCGAGATGTACCCGACCGCGATGGTGCGTGCGCGTGCGGGCGATGCCGGGTTGAGAAGGACGAGCGCCGCGAGCAGCCGCAGCGCGAACACGACGTAGATGCCCGGCGGCTTGGCCAGGACGTCCAGGACGTCCGCGCGGCGCCGGGACGCGGCGCGCATGCGCGTGCGCTCCACGTCCCAGCTCAGCAGGCCCTTGTCACCGAGCTGCTGCGGACGTGCGAGGTACTCCATCGCCGTGAGCGCGATACCCACGGACGTGATCGTCTCGACGCTCGTGAGTGCTCGGCTGAAAGGCGCCGAGGAATTCTGACCCATTGTCGCTCCGCTCCTCGTGCCGGCCATAGCAGGATCTGCAGCCGCCCGTTCATCGTGCGACCACGGCAACCCACCCGCCACGGCCCCTTCGGAGGGATCGACGGCTAGGGGAACCTAGCCTTCTGGCCATGCCCGCCGGCCCCCCTGGGTGGCGCCGGCGGTGGGCGCGCGGACGCCACGAGCCGCACGGGGGGCGAGTCCCGTGCGGCTCGTGGCCGTCGTGCGTCCGGTCAGCCGCGCAGCATCTGCGTGCGGCCCTGGATCAGCTCGTCGGCGGTGAGCTCGCCGCCCTCCTGGGCGACCATGCCGACGAACGCGGCCTCGGCGCTGGTGCAGCCGTTCTTGTAGCAGTGGTAGGCGGCACCGGCCGCCATGCCCGCGGCCCAGGCGAGCGCGACCGGGGTGAGCACGGGCGCCGCCACGGCGACGGGCTCGAGCGGCGCGATCACACCGGCGCCGTCGGACGGGACGAGTCGCTGCGCGGCGTTCTCGATGGCATTCATCGCATGACCTCCAGGATTTTGTCGTCGTCGCGGCCCCTGCCTCGACGCGACGACTTTATGAGCGGCCGCCCCGGGCGGCATCCACCAATGTGCTGGGAAATGCGTCGCAATTCCCGGGCGAGCCGACGGCGACCTTTCCGTTGGCGGTGACCGGCAGCAGGTCGTGCCGCGTGACACGGTCCGGCACCAGGTGCCGCGGCAGCTGCGCGGCGAGGTGGCGCACCACGTCGGCCGGCTGCAGGTCGGCGCCCGGCACCGGTGCGTAGTCGGCGGCGAGGACGGCGGTGCCGTCGGCCGCCGTGACCACGTGCACGACGCACTGCAGGACCTGCGGGTGCGCGCGCAGCACGGCCTCCGGCTCACCGAGCTCGACGCGGAACCCGCGCACCTGCACCTGGCGGTCCCGCCTCCCCAGCACGTGCAGCTCGCCGTCGGCGTCCCGCAGCCCGCGGTCGCCGCTGCGGTACGCCCGGCCGTGGGGGTGATCGACGAAGCGCTCCCGGTCCAGGGCCGGACGGTCCAGGTACCCGTGGGCGACCGACGCTCCCGTGACGAGGAGCTCGCCCGGGACACCGGCCGGGACGGGTTGCAGCTCCTCGTCCACCACGGTGACGCGCAGGTGGTCGAGCTCCCTGCCCACGGGCGTCGCCCCCGGCAGCACCGCCACCTCGTCCCCCGTCAGGTAGCGGTGGGTGACGTGCACGGTGGTCTCGGTGATGCCGTACATGTTGGAGAGCCGTGCCGCGGGCGCCAGGCCCGTCGCGCGCCAGCGCGCGACCGTCTCCAGGTCGACGGCCTCACCGCCGAGGACCACGTGCCGCAGGTCCGGCAGGGACACGGGTGCGTCGACCAGGGCGCCGACGAGGTGGCCGAAGACCGTCGGCACCAGGCTCAGCACGGTGACCTGCTCGGTCGCGACGAGCATCGCCAGCTCCGCCATGTCGCGCGTCGCCGACCGTGGCACGACGACGAGCTGACCACCGGACAGCAGCGGGCCGAACATCTCCCACACCGAGAAGTCGAAGCTCGTCGAGTGGAAGGACGACCACACATCGTCCGGCCCCGTGTCGATGCGGCGGGCGCACGCGTCGAGCAGCGCCGTGACGTGCGCGTGCCCGACGACGACCCCCTTGGGGACGCCGGTGGAGCCGGAGGTGTGGATCACGTAGCAGACGTCCGGCGGCAGCACGTGCGACTCCCCCGCGCGCGGCACCCCGACCGGGACGGGCCGACCGTCGGCGTCACCCGTCAGGACGACGGCGAGCCGCGCGTCGCGGACGACCTGCGACTCGCGCGCCGCGGGGTACGTCGGGTCGAGCGGCACGTACCCGCACCCGTGCAGGAGGACCCCGAGGACGGCGACGACGAGCTCGGTGCCGCGCGGCAGTCGCACCCCCACGAGCGTGCCGGACGGCACCTGCGCCGCGTCGAGGAGCCCGGCCACGTCCGACGCGCGGCGCACCAGCTCGCCGTACGTGGTGCACACGTCCCCGTCGACGACCGCGACGGCGTCGGGTCGTGCCGCCGCGATCGCCGCGACGCGCGCGTCGATCCGCTCGCCCGAGGGGACCCCGGGCGTCACGGCGGTCACGGGACGACCACCGGGACACGCTCGACGAACCCCACGTCGGCCATGTGCCGCACGTAGCGGGCGACGAGCTCCGCGTCCACGGGCACCCCCGCGGCGTCGGGACCGGCCCACCGCGCGGACTCGGCCGTCGCGTAGGTCGGCTCCTGCCGACCGGCCGCGACATCCAGGAGCCACGGCTCGAGGACGGCCAGCACCATGGGCCACGTCGAGCCGACCTCCTGCGCCGCGAGCTCCCGCAGCCGGCTCGCCCACACGTCGAGCGGCAGCGTCTCGACCGGGACGTCCAGCCCGGCGAGCGCCTCGACGAACACCGGGAAGCAGAAGCGCCGGCGCGCCGCGACTGTGATCCACCGGCCCACGGACCCGGGGTCGGACGCGGCGCGGACCACGGCCGCTGCCGCGACGTCCGCAGGCACGAGGTCGATCTCCCCGGCGGCGTCGGGGACGGCGCGCACCGCCACACAGGCGCGCAGCGTCTGGCTGAGCACGTCGCCGAGCTTCCAGCGACCCGTGTGACGGTCGCCGGCCATGCGCCCCAGGCGGTAGACGGTCACGGGGATCCCGCGGTCGTGCGCGAGGCCGACGACCTGCTCCGCCACCCACTTCGTCTGCTCGTAGCCGTTCTCGAGGTCGGTGGGGTCGGGCGACAGGCGCCCCTCGGCGCGGTGCGCCGGACCGACCGGCCACCGGCCGTGCACCGCCGTCGACGACACGTGGTGCACGCGCGCACCGCCGCGCGCCGCGATGCGCAGGACCTCGACGACCGCGTCGACGTTCACGGGCGCCAGACGCCGGTACGGCGGCAGGAAGTTCACCGACGCGCCCGCGTGCACGACGTCGCCGACGCGGGCGACGACCCGGTCGAGGTCGTCCGGCGCCAGCCCGAGCCCGGGCCGTGCGAGGTTGCCGACCACGAGCTCGACGCGTTCCGCGGAGCCGTCGAGCCCGGCCGCGCGCAGGACCTCCTCGATCCGCTCGGTCGCCCGCCGCGGGTCCCGCACGAGGCAGAGCACGCGAGCCGGCGTGCTGCGCAGCAGCTCGACCAGGAGGGCGGACCCGACGGTGCCGGTCACGCCCGTGAGCAGCACCTCGCCCCGCAGTCCCGCGTCGGGGTGGACCGCGCCGGTGGGGACGACGGCCTCGTCGAGCCGCACGTGCGCCCGCAGGTCCGTCGGTGCCGCCGCCGGCCGCGCGTCCGCCGGCGCGCCCGCACGTCCGCGGTCCACCTCGGCGGCGATCGCGGCGACCGTCGGGCGCTCGAACAGGACACGCAGGGGGACGTCCGCGCCGAGCTCGCGCGCGAGGGCGTTGACCGCGCGCGTGCCCAGCAGCGAGTGCATGCCGAGGTCCACGAGGTCCACGCCCCGGCCGATCGGCCCGGCCACCTCGAGCAGCGCAGCGAGCACCGCGGCGACCTGCTCCTCGGTCCCGGCGCGCGGCGGCAGCGCCGCGTCCGGGTCCTCCGGCGTGGCGCGCGGCGCCGGCACGGGGGTCGTGAGGTCCGGGACTGCACCCGCGGCGACGACCAGCTCACCCACCGACGCCACCCCGGCGGAGATCGCGGCCACGACGCGGGACGTCGCGTCGAGCAGGGCGCGTGCCGATGCCGGGCCGACCCGGCGCACGTCGTGCACCAGGCGCACGGGCAGGCCCACCGGCGGGACGAGCAGGCTCAGCGGCACGTGGGGCCGGCTGTCCATCGCGAGCCCCACGACGCGTGGGCCCCCGTCGCCGAGGTCGACCGCAGGCAGCGGCACGTTCATGTACTCCACCAGCGTCTCGACCAGCTCGCGCCCCGGCGGCGTGCCGGCCGCCTCCTGGACCACGTCGAGCGGGACGTCGAGGAGACCTCGTACCTCCTGCACCGTGCCCTGCACCGCCGTCAGCCAGTCGCCGACCGCGTCGGACGCGTGCACCCGCACGCGCACGGGTGCCGTCGCGAGCAGGCACCCGACGACTCCTTCGACGCCCGACACGTCGGCCGGCCGGTGGGCGAACGTGGTGCCGGCCACGACGTCGTCGCGGCCGCACGCCCGCGCGAGGACGAGCGACCACGCCGCCTGCACGACGCTGTGGCGGCTCACCCGGTGACGACGCGAGGCCGCGTCCAGGGCTCGGGTCCACGGCTCCGGTGCGTCCTCGACGAACCCCTGCGGCAGGCCGTCGACGGGTCCCGCGTCGGACGCCTGCACGGGTGGCGCCGGCTCGAACCGCGCGAGGGACCGCCGCCAGGCTGCCACCGCCTCGGCCGTCGCGGCCCGCGCGGCGCGCTCCACCCACGGGCGCACCGGTGGCGCGGGGGCGAGGACGGGCGCACGTCCCGCCGCGAGGGCGCGGTACGCGGCGGCGAACTCGCCGCACAGCACACCGACGGACCAGCCGTCGACCACGAGGTGCGACATGCGCAGCGCGACGACGTGCTCGTCGGCCGCGACACGGACCAGCGCGACACGCACCAGCGGCGGGCGCTCGAGGTCGAACCCGCGCCGCCGCTCGTCGTCCAGGAGGGCACGTAGGCGCTCCTCGGCGGTCGCGGCACCCGCGGCCCGCCAGTCGTGCTCCTCGCGCGGCAGGCGCGCGGTCCGGGCCACGACCTGCACCGGGACGCGCACGCCGCGCCAGTGGACCCCCGTGCGTAGCGACGGGTGGCGGTCGACGACGAGCTGCCAGGCACGCCAGAACGACCCCGTGTCGAGCGGCCCGACGAGGCGCAGCACCGTCTGCTCGACGTACGCCCCGTCCTGCGGCGCGCGCAGCCCGTGCACGAGCATGCCGCGCGCGAGGGCCGGCAGCTCGTAGATGTCCTCGACGTCGGTCATCACGCGACCTCCTGCTCGATCGGCGCCGGCCGCAGGACCGCGGCGAGCAGCCGGAGCAGCTCGTCGCGCGCGGGGCGGAGGAAGAAGTGGTCACCGGGAAGCACGTGCCGGGCGAACGCGCCGCTCGTCGCGTCGGCCCACGCGTCGAGCGCGGCGACGCTCACGGAGCGGTCCGCGTCACCACCCAGCGCGGTCACGGGGCACGAGATGCCCGGGCCGTCCCGCCACTGGTAGGCGTCGGCGACGGCGAAGTCGGCGCGCAGCACCGGCTCCAGCAGCGCCATGAACGCATCGTCCGTCAGCAGCTCGGTCGCCGTCCCGTTGAGGCGCCCCAGTCGTTCACGCAGGCCACGCGACGTCAGGCTCGCGGTCGTGACGACGGGCCCGGGCCAGCGTGGGCCGCGCATCGCCGCGACCACCAGGTGGTCGACCCGCAGCCCGTGGACGTGCTCGAGCCGCCGGGCGGTCTCGAACGCGAGGACCGAGCCGTAGCTGTAGCCCAGCAGCGCGACCGGCGCGGCGGCGAACGGCCCGACGGCACCGAGCACCTGACCGACGACGTCGCGCACGAGCGGCTCCAGCCGGTCCACCGGCTCCTCCCGCAGCCGCGTCCCACGCCCCGGCAGCTCGAGCGGCACGACCTCGACGCCGGGCGCCAGCACGGGCGCCCAGTCCTCGAAGACCCGGGCCGAGCCTCCCGCGTACGGCAGGCAGAACAACGCCGTCATCGGGCACCTCCGAGGATGACCGAGGCGATCGTCCGCAGCTGCATGTTCGTCGTCCCTTCGTAGATCGTGCCGACCTTGGCGTCGCGGTAGAGACGCTCGACGGGGTGCGCGTCGGTGAACCCCGCGCCGCCGAGCGTCTCGACGGCCTGCGACGCCGCGCGCTCGGCGACCTGCGACGCCAGGAGCTTCGCCGCCGCCGCCGCGCACATCCGCTCCGCCGGGTCCGGGTGGTCGACGAGCGCGATCGCGTCGTGCACCAGCAGACGCACGCCGCGCAGCTCGGCCGCGAGCTGCGCGAGGGGGAACTGCACGCCCTGGTACGTCGCGATCGGGGCGCCGAACTGCCGACGGGTGCGCGCGTACGCGACCGCGGCGTCGAGCGCACCGTGCGCGAGGCCCAGGAGCTGCGCGGCGATCCCGATCTTGCCGACGTCGAGCGCCTCGACCGCCAGCAGGTCACCACCCCCCACTTCGCCGAGCACGTCCTGCTGACGGACGCGCACGTCGTCGAGGACGACGTCGCACGTCGAGCTGGCGCGCAGGCCGAGCGTGCGGGCGGGCTCGCCGACCGTCAGACCGGGCCGGTCCCGCTCGACGAGGAACGCGGTGACCCGACCCGGAGCGGTGCCGCCCTCCTCCTGCCGCACCTGGGCGAACACGATGAACAGCCCGGCCTCCCGGGCGCTCGACGTCCACGCTTTGCGACCCCGCAGCCGGTAGCCGTCGCCGTCGGGCAGCGCGGTCGTCGACATCGCGAACGCGTCGCTGCCCGCGTCCTGCTCCGAGAGTGCGAAGGCACCGACCGTCCCCGTGGCCAGGCGGGGCAGGTGCAGCCGCTGCTGGTCACCGGTCCCGCGTCGCAGCAGCGTGGCGGCCACCAGGGCGTTCTGCACGTCGACGAGCACGCCGACCGCGGGGTCGACGCGGCTGAGCTCCTCGATCGCGATCATCACGTCGAGCAGGTCCCCACCGCGCCCGCCGTACGCGCGGGGCACCTGGATGCCGAGCAGGCCCGTGTCACCGAGCAGGGCCAGCAGCTCCGGGTCGAACCGGGCGGCGGCGTCCATCCCCGCCGACCGCGGTGCGACGTGGGAGCTGGCCAGGTCGCGGACCAGGGACCGCCACTGCTCGCGCTCGGGCGTCAGGACCGCCGCGGACACCAGGGTCGGGGCGCCCGTGCCGCGCGTGGACGACAGGGACCGGACGACGGGCGCTGCCACGACCGGCGCGGTCACCGGGTGCTCCCCTCACCGAGCGCGGCGAGCAGACCCGCCAGCTCGTCGTCGTCGAGCCCGGACACCGGGAAGTCCGCGGCGCGGGCGCCGGCCCCCGCCTCGGCCTCGTCGCAGCGGTGCGCGATCTCGCCCAGCGCCGTCACCAGGCGCGTGGCGAGGTCGTGCGCCTCGTCCTGGCCGTCCGCCGTCACCACGAGGCGCAACCGCCCTGCGGAGAGCCCGGCGGTCACCGCGCGCCGGTGCGTGCGCGCCGCCCCGGGGACGTGCTCCAGCACGACCGGCCCGTCCGGTGCGTCGAGCCGACGGCCGTCGACCAGGTGCAGCACGACACCCTCCTCGGACCCGTCCGCCGCGTCGCGTCGGTGCAGCGCGTCGCGTCGGCGCCGTTTAGCGTCGCGGAGCACGTCGAGGAGGTCCGTCGACGTACCGGCGGGCTCCGGGACGCGCACCGGCTGCCCGAACGCCCCCGCGGTGCGCCGCAGCGCGCGGCCCGTCACGGCCTCGCGGCCGTCGGCGACGAGCACGACCGGTGCCGTGGGCTCGGCGTGCGCCAGGGCCGCGAGGAGCAGGTCGGTCGGCTCGGCGCGGTCCGAGCGCCACGCCGCCTCGACCATCGCCGACGTGGCGATCCGGTCCCACGTCACGGCCGCGACGGCGCCCGGCGGCAGCGCCGGTGGCGGCGCGCCGGCGTCGCACGCCGCCCGCTGCTCCGACGCCCACGCCGCGAAGGAGTCCTCCCCGAGGTGGGCCGGGGGTGCCTCGCCGGCAGCGACCGCCAGGGTCGCGCGCAGCAGGTCGTCGGCGAGCACACGGCACGAGGGGCCGTCCACGACGACCTCGTGCAGCACCCACAGCAGTCGTCGCCCGTCGGGGCCGAGGTCGAGGAGCACCACGCGGGCCACCGGTCCGGTCGCCAGGGCGAGCTCGTCGCACAGCTGCGCGACGACCTCGTCGACGGCCGCGTCCCGACGCCCGGCGTCGAGCACGCCCAGGTCCACGACCGGGACGTCAGCCTCCTCGCCCACCGGGACGACGACCTGACGCGGCGTGCCGTCACCGTCGTCCACCACGCGCGTGCGCAGCGCGTCGTGCGCCTGGGTCACGTGCTGCAGCGCGGAGCGGACGACCTCGGCGCACGCGTCGGCCGGCACCGGGATCTCGACACGGAACACGCCCGCGCCCCCGTGCCCGGCGGACGCGAGGCGGACCTGCCAGGGCGTGAGGGGCGCGTCCTCCTGCGCCAGGACCACGTCCCGCTGCGCGTCGCGCTCCTCGACGAGCGCACCGAGCCCCGCGACGGACGTCGCCTCGAACAGGTCCTGGAGCACCACCGGCATGCCGTCGCGCACGGCGCGGTTGACGACCCGGACGCCGGCGATCGAGTCGCCGCCGAGCTCGAAGAAGCTGGCCCACGGGTCGACCTCCGTCACCCCCAGGACCTCGCACGCGATCGCTGCGAGCCGCTGGGCAGCCGCCGTCAGCGCAGGCCGGGGTGCGGTGGGGGCGGTCTGCCCGGCCCCACCCAGCAGGTCGACCGCACGGTCCCGGTCGACCTTGCCGTTGGCGGACAACGGCACGGCCGGCAGCAGGGCGGTCGTCGTGGGCACCATGTACGGCGGCAGCACGCGCCCCAGGTACGCGACCACGTCCGCCAGGACCTCGTCCGCGGGCGCGTCGGCCGTCGCGTCGGGTGCGAGCACGACGCCCGCCACGAGCCGACGGTGGTGGCGTCCGCCGGTGGCGGCGGCCACGGCCGCGAGCACGGCCGGGTGCCGCACCGCCGCCGCCTCGATCTCGCCCAGCTCGATGCGGTACCCACCGACCTTCACCTGGGTGTCGACCCGGCCGAGGAACTCGAGCACACCGTCGGGGCGGCGACGCACGAGGTCCCCGGTCCGGTACAGCCGCTCACCCGTCGCCGGGTGCACGACGAACGCCGCAGCGGTCCGCTCCGGGTCGTCCCAGTAGCCGTCGGCGAGCCCGGCACCGCCGATGTACAGCTCGCCCGTCACCTGCACCGGGCACTCGGCCAGGTCGTGGTCCAGGACGTGCAGCGTCTGGTTGCGCAGCGGCGTCCCGTACGGGACGGAGTCCCAGGCCGGGTCGGTGGTCCCGATCTCGAACGCCACGGACCAGATGCCGGCCTCCGTCGCGCCACCCAGACTCACCACCCGGCAGCCGGGTGCGACGGCGCGCACCCGGTCCGCGAGGTCCACGGGGACCCAGTCCCCGCTCAGCAGCGCGAGCCGCAGACCTGTCGGCTCGCCGCCCGGCGCCGCGCCCTCGGCGTGCTCGACCAGCATCTGCATGAGCGCCGGCACGGAGTTCCAGACCGTCACGCCGTGCGTGCGGACCAGCTCCAGCCACCGGCCGGGGTCGCGCCGCTCCGCGGGTGCGGGCAGCACGAGCCGACCACCGGCGCCGAGCACTCCGAACACGTCCCAGACCGACAGGTCGAAGCCGAGCGACGACAGCCCCAGGACCGCGTCCTGCGGGCCGACACCGAACCGCTCGTCGACGTCGACGCACGTGTTGAGGGCAGCACGGTGGGACATCACGACACCCTTGGGCGTCCCCGTCGACCCGGACGTGAAGATGACGTACGCCGTGTCCCCCGCGTCGCCCACCCACCGCGGGGCGTCGTCGCGGCGCGGCCCTCCCGCGCCCTGCGGCACCCGGAGGACCTCGACGCCCGCCGGACGCACGCGGTCGTCGCCGGTCGACGCGAGGGCGACCCGACACCGCCCGAGCTCGAGGACCTGGTTCTGGCGGGCCGGCGGGGCGGACGCGTCGACGGGCAGGTAGGCGGCGCCGGCGAGCAGCACCCCCAGGGCCGCCACAACCTGCTCGGTCGACTTGTCGAGCACGATGCCCACGCGCTGCCCGGGACCGACCCCCAGCTCGCGCAGCTGCCACGCGAGACCGCACGCGCGGGAGTAGAGCTCGCCGAACGTCGTCTGCCCGTGCGCGTCGACGACCGCGACGTCGTCGGGCCGGGCGAGCGCCTGCGCGACGACGGCGGAGTGGAGCAGGCCCTCGGGCACCGGACCGGCCGTCGCGTTGCAGCGGGCCGCGAGCTCGCGGTCCGCGGGGGGCAGCAGGTCGGGGTGGTCCGACCACGCGCTCGTGTCGTCGGGTGCACCGAGGCGCGTGACGAGGTCGAGGTAGGCCGCGAACATCGCGTCGACGACGCCCTCGCGGAACAGCCCGTCGACCGCGGGGAAGCCCAGGACGAGACCGGCCTCGACCTGCAGCGCCGCGGCGTCGAGCCACACCTGGGGGGTCTGGATGATCTCGTGCTCGAGCTCCCCGAGCCAGTCGACCATCGACGTGCGGTCCTCGCCCACGGTGTTGACCAGGGTGCTGGTGAACACGACCGGCATGAGCGCGCCGGACGCGTCGCCCCGCACGCGGGCGAGCTCACGGAGCACGTCGACGCCGTTCACCCAGCGGTGCTCCAGGTCCTCCCAGCTGCGCTCCTGCAGCGCGCGCGCCACGTCCAGGACGCTGGGTCCGCCCGTCAGGTCCACCGGCAGCAGCCCGAAGGACGCGAAGCCCCCGGCGATGTCGTCGACCTCCTCGTGCAGCGGGAGGCGGACGTTGCTCGTGACGTTGAGCGTGAACGCCGCGCCGCGGCTCCACCGGCCCAGCACCATCGCGTAGACCGCCAGCAGGACGGTCGACGCGGTCAGCCCGTGCCCCGCCGCCCGTGCGGTCACGCGGTTCCACACCTCGCGCTCGACCCGCGCCGTGCGCGGGGTGAACCGCGGGGCGTCGATGTCCTCGGGCGCCACCGCCAGCGGCAGGTCGGGCGCAGGTGGCAGCTGCGCGACGCGCTCCTTCCAGTACTGCAGGCTGCGCCGGTACCGCGGGGTCTCCTTCGCGCGCGCGGCCGCGAGCTGGTAGTCGCGGAACGACAGGGCCAGCGGCGGCAGCTCGCGCTCCGGGTGCTCGTAGAGCGCGCGCCAGTCGCGCAGCAGGATCCGGACGCTGCCCATGTCCGCCATGACGAGCTCGAAGCTGAGGAAGAGCCGGGTGACGCCCCCCGGCAGGAGCACCGCGCGCACGTCGAACAGCGGCCAGCGGTCCAGGGGCCGCATCTCGTGGGAGATCCCGTCCCGCAGCCGCGCGAGGTGGTCGTCGCGGCGCGTGGGCTCGGCGTCCCGCAGGTCCGTCACGTCGATCACGTACGGTCCGACGTCCGGCAGCACCTGCTGCATGCCGTCCTCGCGGATCACCGCACGCAGCATCGCGTGGCGCTCGACCAGCCGCTGCAGGGCCGCACCGAGCGCCGCCAGGTCGAGGTCCGTCGCGTCGACCTCCCAGTACATGTGCGCGCCGACGTTGCCGAGCGCGAAGCTGCTCAGCCGTCCGAGCCACTGCACCTGCTGGATCTCGCTCAGCGGGAACGGCTCGTGCAGGGCGTCGGGGTCCGGCACGGCGCGCGGCAGGGCGTCGTCGTCGGTGCCGGCCGTGACGCGGGCGTCGGCGTCCGCCCCGGGGGCACGTCCTCCGAGCTCGGTCACGACGGCCGCGAGCGCCTCGACGGTCGCGGCGCCGACGAGCCTGCGCAGCGGCACCTCGACGCCGGTCAGCCGCGCGAGCGACGCGACGACCTTGGTCGCGACGAGCGAGTTGCCACCCATCTCGACGAACGCGTCGTCCCGGCCGATGGGCGCGACCTCCAGCAGGTCCTCCCACACGCCCGCGACGCAGCGCTCCATCGCGGTGCGCGGCGCCTCGTACGCCGTGCCGAGGTCGGGCCGGTCGTCGGGCCGCGCGGGGGCGGGGCGCGGAGCGTCCGGGGTCGCCGCCACGGACTCGGCCGCCGGGTCACCCGCGGGCGGGGCGACGTCAGCGGTCCGGGCGTCGTCCGTCGGGTCGCCCGCCTCCCCGGCTGCGTCGTCGAGCCAGTACCGGCGGCGCCCGAACGACGTGCCCGGCAGTGCCGTGCGACGCGGTGCGCCCGGCGTGGTCGCCGGGGCGAACGCCTCCCACGCCACGTCGGTGCCCGCGGACCACAGCTCGCCCACGGCAGCGAGGAGCGTGCGCAGGTCGTCGTCGGCGCCGGCACCGCCCGCGGGGGCACCCGCCGGCATCGTCGCGACCACGGCAAGCCCGGCCGCGGCCGGCTCGGAGCGGGCGATGCTCGCGAGCGCCGTCCCGGGCCCCACCTCGACGAGCGCGCCGACCTCCGGGAGGGCCAGGGCCCGTCGCAGCGCGGGGCCGAACAGGACGGGCCGGCGCAGGTGGCGCACGTAGTGCTCGGGGTCGGTCGCCTGCGACGCCGTGATGGTCTCCCCCGTCACCGCCGTGACGTACGGCCGGCGCGGCGGGCTGAGCCGGACCGACGCGACGACCTCGCGGAACTCGCCCATGGCCGGCTCGACCGCCGCCGAGTGGAACGCGTGGGAGGTGACGAGCGGACGATGGGCGACGTCCTGGACGTCGAGGGTCGCGGCGAACCGCGCGACCGCCTCGGAAGGGCCCGCCACGACGCAGAGCCGCGGACCGTTGTCGGCCGCCACCTCGACCCCGTCCGGCAGCAGCGCCGACACCCGCGCGGCGTCCGCGGCCACCGACAGCATGGTCCCGCCGGGCAGCGCCTCGAGCAGCCGGCCCCGGGCCGCGACGACGCGGACGGCGTCGGGGAGGTCCATGACCCCGGCGAGGCAGGCTGCGGTCAGCTCGCCGACGCTGTGCCCGACCATGGCGGCGCGTCGCACGCCCCACCGTTCGAGGAGCCGCGCGAGCGCCCACTCGACCGTGAACAGGGCGGGCTGCGCCAGGGCCGTCCTGGCCAGGGCGGCGCTCGCCCGCCCGTCGGCGTCCGGGGGGTCCAGCAGCAGGCCGCGCAGGTCACCCTCGACGCGCGGCCCGAACAGCTCGAGGCACCTCTCGACGTCGGCGGCGAACCCGGCGTCCGCGGCGAACAGGCCCCCGGCCATCCCCGGGCGCTGCGCGCCCTGACCGGGCAGCAGCCACACCGTCGCGCCCCGGCCGGACGGCACCGCACGTGCCGCGCGCCGCGGGGGCGCGGCGAGCGCGGCGGCGGCCTCCGTCGGGGTGGCGGCGACGACCGCGTCGCGCCACCGCCCGTGGGTGCGCCCCTGCTGCAGGGTGAGCGCCGCGGCCGCCAGCGCGGGCTCCGCGGCGACGGCCCGCGCGACGGCCGCGCGCTGCGCCGTCAGGGCCTCCTCCGTACGGGCCGACACCGGCACGAGCAGCGGGCGCGGCGCCTGGGCACCCGTCGGGCGGTCCGGCGCCTGCTCGAGCACCACGTGCACGTTCGTCCCGCCGAACCCGAAGGCGCTGACACCGATCCGGCGCGGCCCCTCGGGCTGCCAGGGCGCCGTCGCACCCGCGACGCGGAACGGCGAGCCCGTCAAGTCGATCTGCGGGTTCGGGTCCGCGTAGTGGAGCGTCGGCACGAGCTCCCCGTGCCGCACCTGCAGGACCGCCTTGATGAGCGACGCGACTCCCGCGGCGCAGTCCAGGTGACCGATGTTGGACTTCACCGAGCCGATCACCACGGACCCCGGCGCGACCGGCGCGTCCTGCGACCACACCTTCGCGAGCGCGGCGACCTCGACCGGGTCGCCCAGCTGCGTGCCGGTGCCGTGCGCCTCGATCGCCCCGAGGTCGCCCGCACGCAGGCCCGCGGCGTCGAGCGCTGCCCGCACGACGGCCGCCTGGCCCGTGACGCTCGGGGCGGTGTACCCGACCTTCGCGGCGCCGTCGTTGTTGGCCGCGCTCCCCCGGATGACGGCGTCGATCCGGTCGCCGTCGGCGAGCGCGTCGGCGAGCCGACGAAGGACGACCAGGCCGGCCCCGCTGCCGGCCACCGTGCCCGCGGCCTGCGCGTCGAACGGCCGGCACCGGCCGTCCGGGGACAGGATCATGCCCTCGGTGTGGAGGTACCCGGTGTCCTGCGGGAAGCGCACGGTCACGCCGCCCGCCAGCGCCATGTCGCACTCGTCGTCGAGCAGCGCCTGGCAGGCCAGGTGCACGGCCAGCAGCGACGTCGAGCACGCGCTCTGCACGCACACGGCGGGCCCGGTCAGGCCGAGCTTGTAGCTGACGCGGCTCGCGAGGTAGTCCTTGTCGTTCGCGACCAGCAGCTCGAGGCCCTCCGGACCGGGCGGCAGACCGCGCCCGCGCAGGAGCACCTCCAGCAGGTACGTCGACATGGAGGTACCGGCGTAGACGCCGATGCGCCCGTCGAAGCGGTCGGGGACGTGCCCGGCGTCCTCGAGCGCGTGCCACGCGACCTCGAGCATCACCCGCTGCTGCGGGTCCATGAGGCTGGCTTCGCGGCGGCTGTACCCGAAGTGCTGGGCGTCGAACAGGTCGGCGTCGTCGAGCCGCCCCCACGCGGGCACGAACCTGGGGTCGTCGAGCGTCGTGCGCGAGACACCCGCACGCACCAGCTCGTCCTCCTGCAACCGGCTGATGCCGTCGACGCCGTCGCGCAGGTTCTGCCAGAAGGTGCCGACGTCGGGGGCGCCGGGGAACCGGCCGGCGAGGCCGACGACCGCGATGTCGGGCTGGGGATCGTTCACGGCTGCTGCTCCAGGTCGTCGTGGTGCGGGGAGGGGACGGGGGTGGGAAGGGGTGCGGGCGCGTCCGGTCGCGTCGCGGCGGTGGTGCGGCGGCGCGCGCGACGTGGCGCGCGGTCGGCGGCGGTGTCCGCCGCCGGGTCCGGCGCGCGGTCCGACGCGGGGTCAACGGCGGCGTCGAGGTGCGCCGCGAGCGTGCGGATCGTGGGGTGCTCGAAGAACGCCGTCAGCGGCACCTCCCGGCCCGTGGCGTTCCGCAGCCGACGGTGCAGGCGGACCAGTCCCACGCTGTCGACGCCGAGCTCGAACAGCTGGGCGTCCGGGTCGACGTGCACGCCGGGCAGCTCGCGGCCCACGAGGTCGCGCAGCATCGCGACCGTCGAGCCGGGGTCGGCCCGGTCGGTGCCGTCGGGGCTCCCCGATCGGCGGTCCGGTGGTGCCGGCTCCGCCACGGCCTGCGCCAGTGCGGTGCGGTCGACCTTGCCGTTCGCGGTGAGCGGGAGGGTCGGTCGCACGACGACAGCCGACGGCACGAGCGCGGCGGCCAGCACCTGCGACGCGTACGCCCGCACGGCTGCGGCCAGGGCCCGGCCCCCGTCGGGCAGGGCGTCCGCGGCGAGGGGGACGACGTGAGCGACGAGGCGCCGCTGCTCACGCGGTCCGACCGCGACGACCGCCGCGGACCCGACCTCGGGGTGCCGGACGAGCGCCGCCTCGACCTCCCCGAGCTCGACACGGTGCCCGCCGACCTTGACCTGCCCGTCCTCGCGACCCAGGAACTCGACGACCGCACCGGGACGCCACCGCCCCAGGTCACCGGTGCGGTAGAGGCGCTCGCCCGTCGTCGGGTGCGTCACGAAGGACGCGGCGGTCCGCTCGGGGTCGCGCCAGTACCCGTCGGCCAGCCCCGCCCCGGCCAGGTGGATCTCGCCCGTCACCCACTCCGGGCACTCCCGCAGGCGGTGGTCCAGGACGTGGATCCGCTGGTTGCGCAGCGCGCGGCCGTACGGGACCGAGTCCCATCCCGGGGCCGGCTCGTCCACGTCGTGCGCGACCGACCACACGGCCCCCTCGGTGGCGCCACCCAGGCTGACGAGACGGGCGGACGGCACCTGGTCCCGGAGCCGGTCGGGGAGGTCGACGGGGATCCAGTCGCCGCTCAGCAGGACCACCCGCAGCGGCAGCGGGACCGCGTCGTCACGGCCCGCGCGGTGCTCGAGCAGCATCTGCATGAGCGCGGGGACCGAGTTCCACAGCGTCACCCCGTGCGCGACCATCAGCCGCTCCCACTGCGCGGGGTCGCGACGGTCCTGCGGCGCGGGGAGCACGAGCGCGCCGCCGGCGCCCAGGACGCCGAAGACGTCCCACACCGACAGGTCGAAGCTCATCGACGACAGCCCCAGCACGCGGTCGGTCCGGCCGACCTGGTAGCGGTCGGCCACGTCGAGGCACGTGTTGTGAGCGGCACCGTGGCGCACGGCCACGCCCTTCGGCTCCCCCGTCGACCCCGAGGTGTAGACGATGTACGCCAGGTCGTCGGGCCGTGCCGGGCCCGGAGCGGCGGCCAGAGCAGCGTCCACGGCAGCGGCGTCCGTGGCCGCGCCGTCGACGTCGACGACGACCGCGGGCACCCCGCAGCGGTGGGCGAGTGCCGGGTCCCCGCCGGGCCCTACGAGCACGGCCGCCACGTCCGCGTGGCGCAGCAGGTGCTCCTGGCGTGCGACGGGCAGCGCCGGGTCGACGGGAACGTAGGCGGCACCGGCCAGCAGCACGGCGACGACGGCGACCACCTGCTCCGGCGACTTCGACGCGAGCACCGCGACCCGGGTCCCGGGTCCGGCCCCCAGGTCCGCCAGCCGTGCCGCGACGCCGCCGGCACCGACGACCAGCGCTCCGCGGGTCAGCGACCGGGTTGCCGTCAGCACCGCGGGCGCGGCGGCGTCCTCCCGGGCCCGCTCGACGAGGGCGGCGTGCAGGACGTCGACGCGCAGCGGCGCGACCGTCGCGTTCGCGGCGCCGACCCGTGCGAGGTGCTCGCCGTCGGTCGAGCGCGCGGGCGCGAGCCAGGCGGCCCCGTCGACCCCGGCGAGACGGTCGACGAGCGCCGCGCAGGCGGCCGCGACGGCCCGTGCGACGCCCGGCGGCAGCGCGTCCTCGACGACGTCCCACGTCAGGTGCAGGGCGCCGTCGCGCTCGAAGACCTGGTGGTCGAGCGCTACCTGGGGCGTCTGGGACACCGCCTGCACCTCGTCACCGAGCCAGGCCGTCGGCAGGTCGTCCCCGTCGCCCCGCCCGAGCGCGCACGTGAAGACCACGCCCGGCGCGGCGGCGCGCGTCCCGTCACGGCGGCGCAGCCGCCGCAGGACCTCGACCCCGGACAGCGCCCCGTGCTCCAGGTCCTGCCGCAGGCGCCGCTGCAGCGCGGCGCCGAGGTCGCCGAACGCGGGCGCGTCCGTCAGGTCCACGTCGAGCAGGTCGACGCCGGTGAGGTCCCCGACGACGTCCCGCACGCCGGGCACGTCCGGCAGGTCCGCCACCGTCACGGTCAGGTGGAACCGTGGCGTCCTGCTCCACGTGCCGACGGCCGCCGCCCACGACGTGAGCAGCACCGAGGCGGGGGTGAGCCCGCGCTCCGCAGCGCGCGCCCGCAGCCGGTCCCACGCCTCGGGGGCGAGCCTGTGCTCGACGCGCGTGAACCGCGGCGGCTGGCCCGCGGGCAGCGGGACCCAGGGCAGGTCCGGGCCCAAGGGCAGCGTGGGGAGACGGTCCTGCCAGTAGCGCTCGGCGGCCGCGCCCTCGGGGCCCGCCGCGCGGTCGACGAGCGCCTGCACCGCGTCCCGGAACGTGGTGCGCGGCGTCGGCAGCTCCGCACCGCGCCCCTCGTAGCACGCCCGCCAGTCACGCAGGAGCACACCGATGCTGCGGGCGTCGGCGACGACGAGGTCGACGCCCAGGTGCACCCGCCGCCGACCTGCCCCGAGGTCGGTGATCTCGAGGTCGAGCAGGGGCCATGCCGTCGGGTCGTGGACGACGTGCGCGAGCCGCTCGCGCACGTCGGCCAGGTGCGCGTCGCGGGTGGCGGCGTCGGCGCCGCTGACGTCGTGGTGGCGCACGGGGAACGCGGGGACGTGGTCCAGGACCCGCTGCCGCGAGTCCGGCGTGACGACCGCGCGGAGCATGGGGTGGCGTGCCACGACCTCGTCGAAGGCGCGCACGAGCCGGACCGGGTCCAGGTCCTGCGTGTCGACCTCGGCGTACCAGTGCGCGCCCACACCACCGAGCTGCAGGCCGGCGCCCCTGCCCACGACGTAGGCCTCCTGGACGTCCGTGAGGACGAACTCCGGCGCGTCCCGCGCGGGGACGGGCACCGGCGTCGGCGCCGCGGACACCACGGGTTCGCCGCACGCCGCGACGACGCGCTGCGCGAGGAGCTCAACGGTCAGGTCGAGCATGTCCGTGCCCCCGAGCGGGGCGCCGTACCCCTGCGCCACCTCGCGCTGCACGGCCAGGCTCCGCAAGGAGTCCACGCCGAGCGCCGGCAGCGTCCGGTGCCGGGCGTCGGTGCCGACCGGGCGTCCGGTGACACCCGCGACGTGGCGCAGCAGGTCGGCCACGACGACGTCGACGCGCAGGGTCACGGGCAGGCCCGCCAGCAGCGCAGCCATGGGCCGGGTCGGTCCGACGGCCGGTCCGACGGCCGGTCCCGGCGCCGGACGCGGGGCGACCCAGCGGCGCTGCTCGGGAAGCGTGCCGTCACGGAAGCGCTGTGCGCACGCGCCGCGCTGCACCTTGCCGCTCGTGGTCCGCGGCAGCCCGGCCGGCCGGACCAGGACGACGGCCGCCGGCTCGACCTCCGTGTCGGCCAGCACGCCTGCGCGGACCGCGTCGCTGATGGCGTCGAGCTCGTCACGGTCGTCGGTCCTCGGAACCTCGGCGACGACGAGCAGCCCCTCCTCGTCGTCGGTCGTCAGCGACGACGCCGCGCACAGGTGGGCGCGCACGGCCGCGTGCGACTGCGCGGCGGCGAGCTCGACGTCCTGCGGGTAGAGGTTCCGGCCCCGCACGATCACGAGGTCCTTGCGACGCCCGCACACCACGACGCCCGGTTCGCCTCCCGGTCCACCCTCGACCAGGAACCCCAGGTCCCCGGTCCGCAGGTAGGGCCCGGCCCCGTCGGACGTCCGCGCACCGAACGTCGCCTCGGTGAGCTCGGGGTGCCCCCAGTAGCCCGCCGCCACGCTCGGCCCGGCGAGCCAGATCTCGCCGACGCGGTCCGACGGCAGCACGCTGTGCGTCTGCGGGTCCACGACCAGCACCTGCTGCGCCGGGTCGAGCGACCGGCCGGAGACGACGAGCGTCCGCGCCACCCCCTCGTCACCGGCCGGGACCACACGCCCGTCGTCGAGCGCGGCGCCGTCGACACGGACCTGCCCGACAGGCGCACCGACGGGGTCGGCGACGACCGCGAGCGTCGACTCCGCCAGGCCGTAACCCCCGCCGACGGCCCCGGCGGCCAGGCCGTGCGCCGCGAACGCCTGTCGGAACCGCGCCAGCGACCGCGCACGCAGCGGCTCCGCGCCGACCGTCAGGCTCCGCCAGCTGGACAGGTCCAGGGCAGCGCGGTCCTCCTCGCGGACCTGCTCGACGCACAGGTCGAGCGCGAACGTCGGGGCGTACGCGTAGGTGCCGCGGTACCGCGTGACCGCCTCGAGCCAGCGCAGCGGACGCGCCGCGAACGTCGCGGGGGCCATGAGCACGGTGTGGCACCCCGACACCAGCGGCTCGACGATCCCCGCGACGAGACCCATGTCGTGGAACGGGGGCAACCAGCCCACGGCGACGTCCGTCGCGTCGGTGCCGAGCCGTCGGCGGAGCACCCGGGTGTTGTGCACGAGCCCGCCGTGCCGGACCATGACGCCGCGCGGGCTGCGGGTGGTCCCGGACGTGTACTGCAGCAGCGCGAGGTCGTCGGCGGTCGTGGGTGCGGGGCGCCACGCGTCGGGGTCGGCGGTGCACCCCCGCACGTCGAGCCAGGTGACCGGTGCGACGGTGCGGCGCGCTCCTCCTCTCTCGACGGCGGTGGTCGCCTCTCCTCCGGTGAGCACGACGCGTGCCGCGGAGTCCTCGAGGAGCGCGTCCAGCGCGCGGCCGCCGTGCGCGAGCACACGGGGGTGGCTGGTCACGGCGACCGTGCCGGCCGCCACGCAGGCGAGGAACGAGACCACGTAGTCGACGCCGGGGGGCTGCACGAGCAGCACCCGGTCACCCGCGGCCGTCTGCTGCTGGAGGTGCGCGGCCGCCGACTGCACCCGCTGCGCCAGCTCGGCTCGCGTCAGCGCCTCGCGCACGCCGCCGTCGCTCGCCAGGAAGGTGAGCGCGCGCGCCGCGGGCTGCTCCGACGCCCTGCGGAGCACCTCGTCGACGACCGTCGCGAACCCTCGGCCCACCGGGGGGCCACCCGCGTCCTGCAGCGTGCGTTCCGTGCTGGCGACTGACATCGGTCGACCTCCGCGTGACGTGCCCTGTGCAACGGGGCACAGCGGATCACGCGGAGTGCGGGCGCCGGAATGACCGGGTGGGGGTGCCGCCCGGGCACCCCCACGGGGCTGGTCGAACGGCTACCCCTGGCGGCCCGACAGGCGCGTCGGGCAGGCAGGGGCGCGCAGCCGCACCCCGCACGCGGGTGGCGCGGGCGCCGCGGTCAGACGCGGCCGGACGACACCCTGCCGCGCAACGCGCGCAGCGCCATCGTGTGCGTCAGGACCGCGACCACACCGATCGCGACGAACGCACGCAGGAGCGTCGGGCCGTCCCAGCCGTCGGTGACCAGCGACCGGAGGGCGGCGAAGACGTACGTCAGCGGGTTGACGTCGGCCACGGCCGACAGCCACCCCGTCATCTGCTCCTGCGGGACGATCGTCGTGGTCAGGAAGACGAACGGGAAGAACATGAGGAACGCCTGCGACGTGATCGTGGGGTTGCCGGTGCGCAGCGCGACCGCGTAGAGCCACCCGACGTAGCCCAACGCCCAGGCCGCGGCGATCCCGACGAAGGCGAGCACGCCGAGGACGCCCGTCGTGAACTCGACCCCGACGGCGAAGCCGAGGACGAGCACTGGCACCGACATCCCGATGACCATCATCAGGTCGGTCAGCATGAGCCCCAGCAGGAGCGCCAACCGGTTGACCGGCGCCATGAGCAGCCGGTCGAAGTACCCGGTCGTGATGTCGTTGACGAGAGCGGTGGCCCGCGTGAGGCCGGTCGTCGCGACGACGATCGCGACCGGCAGCTGGAACGCCCGGAAGTCGTCGACGCCGTTACCTCCGAGCAGGTCCTCGAGGGACCCCACGAACACGGCGAAGAAGAAGACCGGGATGAACAGTGGCCCGAGGAACTCGGCGGGCTGCCGGCGGGCCTGGCGCAGCGAGCGGCCTGCGACGGACATGACGTCGCGGAGGAAACCGGCGCGCCGTGCGACCGCCGGCGGTCGCGGCGTCACCGGACGCAGGGCGTGCGGCGTGGACACGGTCGTGATCGGTGCGGTCGTCATCGCACGGCCTCCGGGATGCGGTCGGTGCCCGGCGTCCTCGCGTCGCCCGACGGGTGGGCGGCGTCGATGTGCCGCCCGGTGATGGAGAGGAACACGTCGTCGAGCGTGGGTCGCCGCATGACGAGGCTGCGCACGGGGATCCTGGCGGCGTCGAGCGCGACTGCCACGGGGCCCAGGGCACGCGCGCCGTCGAGGACGGACGCGGTGAGCTCGTCACCGCGGACCTCGACGCCCTCGACGAGTTCGAGCGCGCCGACCACGTCGGCCGCCACCTGCGCGCCACCCTCGACCTCGGCGACGACGAGGTCGGTACCCAGCCCTCGCTTGAGGTCCTCCGGGGTGCCCTCGGTGACGACGCGCCCGCCGTGGATGATCCCGACACGGTGGGCGAGCGCGTCCGCCTCCTCGAGGTACTGCGTGGTGAGGAACACCGTGACCCCGAGGTCCCTGTTGAGCCGGCTGATCTCCGCCCAGAGCACCTCGCGGCTCTCGGGGTCCAGGCCGGTGGTCGGCTCGTCGAGGAAGATCAGCTCCGGGCTGTGGACGAGCGCCATCGCGACGTCGAGCCGGCGGCGCATGCCGCCGGAGTACCCGCCCGACGGTCGGTCGAGGGCGTCACCGATGCCGATCAGGTCCGAGAGGTCGGCGAGGCGACGATCGATCTGCGCCGGGCGCATCCCGTAGAAGTGACCCTGCAGACGCAGCAGCTCCCGACCGGTCTGCGTGTGGTCCAGAGCGGTCGCCTGCAGAGCCGCCCCGATGCGCAGGCGGACCTCATGCGGGTGTGTGACGACGTCGAACCCGAGGACCACGGCGCGTCCGGACGTGGGTGCGAGCAACGTGCACAGCGTCCGCACCAAGGTCGTCTTGCCTGCCCCGTTGGGGCCGAGGAACCCGTAGATCTCCCCGTCGCGGACCGCGAGGTCGACGCCGGTGAGGATCTCTCGATCCCGTCGCGTCCGACGCAGGTCCTCGACGAGCACGGCGCACGGGCCGTCAGGGGCGACGGGCCGTGCTGACACGGCTGAGGCGATCTCCATAGGTACCCATCTCTCCTTCGCGTAGCCGCTACGCTTCATAGCCTGCCGATACATTCAGGCACAGGTCAAGACATGATGTCTCGGAGTGATGCATGATGCCTCGAAGCGAGGGTGCGGGTACCGCCTGGCAGGCCGCCGTGGACGCGCACAAGGCGCGCTACCGGGACCGCATCGTGGACGCGGCGGTCGAGCTTGCCGCGACCGAAGGGGCGTCGCGCATCACGATGGCGCGCCTGGCGCAGCACGCCGGCATCGGGCGCGCGACGCTGTACAAGTACTTCGCCGACGTCGAGGAAGCCCTGCTGGCCCACGTGCAGCGCGAGCTCGACCGCTGCGGTGACGTGCTCGAGGCCGCCGCCGCGCCGTCGGGCGCCACGGGTCTCGAGCGGCTGCGTGGCTGCGTGGCGGCGCTCGCGGAGTACTTCGGCAGCGGTGGGCACCAGCACGGCTGGGCGAGCCTCGACCGGGCGGAGCTGAGCACCGCCGCCAACCGCGTCGTCACCGAGCGGATGTCGCGGCTGATCGAGCCCGTCGTGGCCGTGTTCGCCGACGGAGTCGACGACGGCAGCATCCGGCCCGGGCTGGCACCGCAGACCTACGGCCCTCTCGTTCTCAAGCTCGTCGTGAGCCTCCACGAGGAGCTCTACCGGGGCTCGATGACCAGCGAGGAGGCCGTCGAGATCGTGTGGCAGCTGGTGTCCACCGGGGTGGCCGCCGCAGCACCGCAGGGAGCGACCCCGGACGTGACGTCCGACGACGCAAGCTGACCGCGGACGGACGCCTGCCGCTGGCCCGACGACCGACTAGCTGTACCGGCCGGCCACCGCCGGCACCCCCGCCGCCGCGACCCCGGGCGGCACGTCCGCGCGGCGGCCGTCCACCTGACGCGGCACGGCGTGCAGCGCGGGGGCCGCTCCCGGGGCCGCCCGCTGGACCAGGTTCTCGCGCAGCGCCACGGAGACCGCGGACGTCCGGTTGGAGCAGTTGAGCTTGGCGAGGACGTTCGCGACCAGTCGCTTGACGCCGTGCTGCGATATCCGCAGCGCCTTGGCGATCTGCTTGTTGCTCATGCCGTCGACCAGGAGTGCGACGACCTCGCTCTCCCGCGGCGTCAGCTGGCCGTAGGTCACACGCGCCCCTGCGCCGGAGCGGGCGTTGGCCAGGAGCCTGCTCGCCAACGTCGGCGGCAGGTACACCCGCCCGTTGCTCACGCAGTCCACGGCGGCGGCGAGGTCGGCGACGGTCAGCTCTTCCTGCAGGAGGTATCCGTCGAAGGGGATGCTCATGACATCGTCCAGCGCGTTCTCGGCGACGCCCGGCACGAGCACGAGGACCCCGGCGCCCCGGGCGCGGCACTCCGCCGACAGCTCGCCCGTCTCCGCGACGTCGCTGTCGTCCAGACCCAGGATCACCGTCGCGTTCTCGCACGAGGCGACGACGGCACGGAGGTCCTGCCGACATCGGGACATCCGCACCACAGGCTGTCCCGTCGCCTGCAGCATCGCCATGAGACCGTGCCGCACCAGCTCCACCTTGGTGTGCAGGATCACGACACCTTGGTCGCGCGCAGCCTCGCTGTCCTCGCCCATCAGCTCCCCCTTCAGCCTGCGACCACGAGGGCTGCAGGCCGGCTGGCCGCCTGCAGCTTCGCGGCACTCCCACACTCGTGTGGGGCGAGTCACATACAAGCACAAGTGAGGACGTTTCGTCTCCCCTCATTTCACTCCGTCTTAGGGGCTGACAGAGTGTCCACGCCAGTGACGGGAGTCACAGCAAACAGAGCCTATGATGACGCATCTCGCGCCGCGTGTTGCGGCTTTCGCGCCTCGGACCGCTCGATCCTCGTGAGCCACGGCCCGGTGACCGCGGTCGTGACGACAGCAGCGACCAGGAAGGCCGTCGCCGTCGCACCGTCCAGCAGCCCCGCGCCGCGCGCCGCCTCGATCACGAGCACCTCGGTCACGCCTCGGGTGTTCAGCAGTGCCGTGAGGCGTGCGGCCTGCTCCGGCGGCACCGCGCCCGCACCGACCGACATCCGCACGCCCGCGACCTTCACGGCGACCGCGAGCGCGACGACCGCGACGACGAGGACGACCGACTGGACGGACGCGACCACTGGCCGGGCGGCCAACCCCGCGACCAGGAAGCACACGGGAAGCAGCGCGTGCGTCACGACGGACCGGACCGGCCCCGCGAGCACCCGGCGCACCGGCTCGGGGAGCGCGTCCCACGGCACGGCCGCACCCAGCACGAACGCCCCGACCACCCCGTGCGTGCCTGCTGCCCGGCCGAGCGCAGCGAACCCCGCGGTGGCCGCCGCGAGCGCCACCAGGACGAGCACCGCCCCGGCGGCACCCGGGCGGACGCGTGCCAGGCACGGCCGTGCGCAGCGCGCGGCGACGAGCCCGCCGGCGACCAGCCCGGCCAGGGCGAGGACCGCACCCACGCCGGTGCGGCCCGACGAGTGCGCGCTCGAGACCGCGACGACGCCTAGCACGAGCCAGACCGCGCCGTCGAGCAGGGCGGCGCTCGCCAGCGCGAGCCGCGCCTCAGGCGTGTCCGTCAGGCCCCGGCTGCGCACGATCTCACCCAGGACCGGCAGCGCGCTCGTCCCGAGTGCGCACGCGGTCACGGCGACGGACGTCGGCACGTCGACATCCTGGCCCAGCAGGACGCGCAGGACCGTCAGCACGGCGGCCGCAGCCAGTGCGGCGACACCACCCAGGAGAGTCACGACCGCCGCGGACCCGCGCCGGACCACGCCGCCGGCGTCCAGATGCAGCCCCAGGAGCGCGACGAGCGCGACCGTGCCGACCTCGGCCACACCCGCTCGCAGCGGTGCGCCCGACGGCGGCCACAGTCCGGCGACCACCCCAGGAGCCACGGAGCCGAGCGCCAGGGGCCCGAGCAGCAGGCCGAGCAGCATGACGCCGACCACGGGTGGCTGCCGCAGGTGCCGGGCGACGCGCCCGGCGACGGCGGCGCAGACCACGACGAGCACCAGCCCGGTCACGCGGCCGGCCCCCCGGTGCGGGCGAGGGCTCCCCGCGACGACGACGTCGTGCCACGGCGCGCTGCTCGCATGCTCCGATGCTGCGGGCGGGCGCCCGCCGCGTGATCCACCGACTGACGGAGGCGCCTGCCGTCGAGGCCGTCAGACGCGCACGACGACCTTCCCCCGCACGTGCCCCTCCGCGACCAGGTCGTGCGCGGCCCCCGCGTCCGCCAGCTCGAAGACCTGCGCGACGTCGACCTTCACCGCACCGTCATCGATCAGCCGCGTCAGCGCGTCGAGGTCCGTCGTGCTGGGCCGCACCCACACGTAGTGCCCGCCGAGGTCGTCGCGCGCGGCGGTGTTGATGACGGACGCGACCGTGCCGCCCTCGGCCAGCACCGCGCGCGTCGTCGGCACGAGGTCGTCCGAGCCGTAGTCCAGGACGACGTCGACGCCCTGCGGCGCCAGCCCAGGCACGCGCTCGGCGAGCCCGTCGCCGTACTCCACCGGCTCGACGCCCAGGCCGCGCAGGTGGTCGTGGTTTGCGCGTCGACGCCGTACCGATGACCCGGGCCCCGCGCGCCCGCGCGATCTGCACGGCGAACTGCCCGACCCCGCCGGCCGCGGCGTGCACGAGCACCGTCTGCCCCTCGCGCACGCCCGCGCGCTCGATCGACTGGTACGCCGTGAGCCCGGCCAGCGGCACCGCCGCGGCCTCCTCGAACGTCAGCGAGGCGGGCTTGCGGGCGATGGTCCGGACGGGCGCGGCGACCAGCTCCGCGAACGTCCCGCCGTGCAGCCAGTCCTTGCGGACGTACCCGTAGACCTCGTCGCCGGCCGCGAGCTCGGGGGTGTCCAGTCCCGGGCGCTCGACGACACCCGCCACGTCCCATCCGGGGACCGCCGGGAACTCGATGTCGATGATCGGGTCCAGGTACCCGGCGCGAATCTTCCAGTCCACCGGGTTCACGGACGCGGCACGGACCCGCACCAGGACGCTGTCGGAACTGACCTTCGGCTCCGGCCGGTCGGTGAGCTGCAGGACGTCGCTGCCGCCGTAGCGGTCGTAGGTGATGGCTCGCATACCCGAGCGCAACCCCGTCGGAGGGCGGGTCTGTTCCCTCCCCGTTCGTCCGGCTACGTCCGGACGGGTGCGCTGCTGCGGCCGTGCCCGCGCCCCGACAGCTCGGCGTCGAGCGTCTCCTGGGCGATTCGCATGCCGGCCGCGTACGTCGGCTCCTGCAGCCGCCGCCACATGACCTCCTCCGGCACGTCCTCGACCTGGCTCACGACCCACCAGATGTTGCCGAACGGGTCGCGGACCCGGCCGCCGCGCTGGCCGAAGGCGCTGTCGTCGAGCTCCGTGACGACGGTCGCGCCGGCAGCCACCGCGCGCTCGAACGCGCGGTCCGCGTCGGGCACCCACACGCGCAGCAGGCTGGGCAGGACCGGCCAGTCGGGGCGCCGGTCGAACGCCAGCAGCACGGTGTCGCCCACGCGGACCTCGCCGTGGCCGATCGAGCCGTCCTCGACGGGTACGCGCGCGAGCTCGTCGCCGCCGAACACCGCCACGACGAAGTCCAGGAAGGCCCCGGTGTCGTCGGTCACCACCCACGGGGCGACGGTCGTGTAGCCGGGGGGCGTCGTCTGCGTCACGGTCGAGCCTCCTGTCCCAAGGTGTCGTGAGCGCCACGCTAGCGAGGGAAGAGGTCGGAGCCTGTCCTGCTCTGCGGTGCCGTGGAGGAGATCAGCGCGCGTCGGGCGTCCCGACCGTCAGACCCAGCAGCGCGCGCACCGCACGCCGGACCATCGGCACGTCCGCCCCGCTCTCGATCATGGCGCCGGCCCGCTGCACGACGGCGTTGACGAGCTGCGCGACGACCTCCGGGTCGGCGACCTGCGCGTCGCGCAGCGCGCCGACGAGCGGCTCGACCAGCTCGGCGTGCATCTGGGCGATCCGCGGGTCGGCGAGCGCCCGCGGGTCGAACGACACGAGCGCGCTGATGACGGCGTGCTCGCCGTCGGCGACGAGCGTGAGGTTCGCGTCCGCGTAGGCACCGATGCGGGCCGCGGGGTCGTCGTGCGCGCTCGTGGCCTGCGCGATGGTCTCGCGCCAGCGCGGCAGGGCGTCCACGACGACGGCGCGGAACAGCTCCTCCCGCGACGCGAAGTAGTGGTAGATGCTCGGACGTGCGAGCCCCGCCTTCGCGGCGATCTCCGCGAAGGTGGGCTCGACGTCCGGGCGGGAGGTCAGCAGCTCACGGGTGGCCTCGAGGATCGCGCGGCGCTGGGCCTCGCGGTGCTCGGGAACCGTTGCGGCCGTGATCCGGGGCACGCGTCCTCCTGCTCGTCTCAGACGGCGCCGAGGCGTCCGTCCACCATCTCCAGCACCCGGTCGCTGTGCTCGAGCACGTCGTGGTCGTGGGTGACCATCACCGTAGCCACCCCGAACTCGTGCGTCTGCCGCGCGAGCAGCTCGACGATCTCATGGCTACGACGCCGGTCGAGAGCCGCCGTGGGCTCGTCGACCAGCAGGACCGACGGGGACGCGACGAGCGCCCGGGCGATGCCGACACGCTGACGCTCGCCACCGGACAGCCGGCCGGGACGGCGCTTGGCGTGGTCGGCCATGCCGACGGACGCGAGCAGCTCCTCCGGCGGCTTCACCGCGCGGCGGCCCGTGATCTTCTCGACCAGCCGGAGCTGGTCGATCGCGGTCAGGGCGGGCACGAGGTTGCCGGACTGGAAGACGAACCCGACGTGGTCGCGGCGGTACCGCGCCAGGGCGGCCTTGGACATGGTCGTCAGGTCGGAGCCGCCGACGACGACGGACCCGGAGGTCGGCTTGGTCAGCCCGCCGGCGACCGCCAGCAGGCTCGACTTGCCGGCGCCGGACGGGCCGACGACGGCCACGATCTCCCCAGGGGCGACCGTGAGCTCGACGCTGTCGAGGGCGTTGACCTGGCTGTCCCCGTCCCCGAAGGTCAGGGTGACGGCGCTCAGCGCGAGCCCGGTACGGGTGGTGGTGGTGGTCATCGGTTCTCTCCCAGCGCGGTCAGCGGGTCGACTCGGGCGATGCGGACGGTCGCGACGGCGGCGCCGAACAGACCGAGGCCGAGCAGCAGGAGCGCACCGGTCATGATGGGCCCGCTCTCCAGCTCGAACGGCATGCCCGTGCCGACGAGCAACGACCCCAGCCCGAGCCCGACGGCCAGGCCGATGCCGACGGACACGACGAGCAGGATCGTCGCCTGTGCCAGCCCGTCGCCGAGCAGGAAGCGCGTGGAGGCGCCCATGGCCCGCATGACGGCGAGCTCGCGGGTGCGCTGCACGGTCCACAGCGTGAAGAACGCGCCGACGACCAGTGCCGAGATGGCGTAGAGGAAGGCCTGGATGAGCTGCATCGTCATGATCTCGGCCGTGTAGCCGGGCGACGAGTCGTACGCCTCGACGATCGTGCGGGCGCTGGTGCCCGCCGCCGCGTCACCGGCCGCGAGGTCGGGGAGCTTGCCGTCGACGCCGCGCAGCGCGACGACGCTGGCCGAGTCGTACGCCTCGGGGCTGGCCTGCTGGCCGGGGACGGTCGAGGAGTGGATCTCCTGCCAGGTGGTCAGGGGCAGGAAGCCGATGTCCATGTGGCCGAAGGTGCGCTGGTCCGTGGTGAACCCGACGACCTCCAGCTCCGTGCCGATGCGGTCGATCGTCAGCACGTCACCGAGCTCGATGCCCTCGCTCTGGGCGGAGACGGACAGCACGACCTCGCCGTCGCCGGCCGGTGCGCTGCCCTCGCCGGTCGCCGGCTCGACGAACCCGCCGGGCTCGACGCCGAACAGGGTGAGGTCGACCGGCGTCCCGTCCTCGTTCTTCGCGTTGACGATCGCGGTGCCGAGCAGCTCGGCGTCCGCGACGTCGTCCCGGGCGGCCCAGGCGTCACGCTGGTCGGACGTCACGACGCTGCGGGTGAAGGCGGAGTCGGTCTTGGTGCCGGACTCGAACGCCACGGCGTCCAGGGGGCTGCGCTGCAGCCCGGAGACGCCGTCGACCACGAGGCCGGACGACAGTCCTGAGAGCAGGATCATGAGCACGCTGATGAGGGCGACGACGGCCCCCATCAGACCGAAACGGGTACGCGCGAATGCCAGTTCGCGCAGTGCGAGGAACATCGGGTGGCAGACCTCTCGACGGGGACCACGTCTTGTCGACGCGGTGTCAACATCTTACCGACGCTGCGTCGACAACGCATAGCCGCGCTGGTCAGGCCCCGACGAGGTCCATCACGAGGCCCGCCGCGATGGCCACCATCACCACGGCGATCACCGCGTCCAGCACCCGCCACGCGACCGGGCGCGCGAACACCGGGCGCAGCAGCGCCGCGCCGTACCCCAGGGCCGTGAACCACAGCACGCTGCCCACCCCCGCGCCGGCGGCGAACCACCACCGCCCGTCCCCCTGCCCCGCGGCCAGCGACCCCAGGAGCACCACGGTGTCGAGGTACACGTGCGGGTTCAGCCAGGTCAGCGCGAGGGTCGTCGCGGCGACGGCCGTCACGGCGGTCACACCCCCCGCCTCGCCCTCCACGACGAGCGCCCCGTCGCCGCGCACCGCGCGCCGGGCGGCGGCCGCCCCGTACGCCACCAGGACCGCGGCGCCCAGCAGCGTCATGACGACGGTGAGCGTGCGGCTCGCGGCGATGACGGTGCCGACGCCTGCCGCCCCGACCGCGATGAGCACCAGGTCCGACACCGCGCAGATCGCGACCACCAGGCCGACGCGCTCGCGCCGCAGGCCGTACCGCAGGACGTGCGCGTTCTGCGCGCCGATGGCGACGATCAGACCGAGGCCGAGACCGAGACCGGCCACCGCTGAGCTCCACATGCCACCGACGCTAGGCGTCACCGGCGCATCAGCCCAGCGAAAGTTCGTCATGCTCCATTAGCGTTGCTACATGCCCGACTGGGACCTCGGCCAGCTCCGCGCCCTCGCCGCCGCCGCCGACCTCGGCACGTTCGACGCCGCCGCGCGCGCCCTGCACGTGACGCCTTCGGCCGTCAGCCAACGGATCAAGGCGCTCGAGCAGACCGCCGGTGCCGTGCTCCTGCGTCGCGACCGGCCCGTCCGCCCGACCGCCGCCGGCGAGCCCCTGGTCCGCCTCGCCCGCCAGCTCGACGCCCTCACCGCCGACGCGACCCGGCACCTCGGCGGTGACACCGCCGTCCCGCGCGTCACCCTGGCGGTCAACGGCGACTCGCTCACCACGTGGGTGCTGCCCGCGCTCGCGCCGCTGGCCGGGCAGGTCGCCCTGCACCTGGTCCGCGAGGACCAGGACCGCTCGGCCGAGCTGCTGCGCGACGGCTCCGTCATGGGGGCGGTGACCTCGCAGGCCGTCGCCGTCCAGGGCTGCAGCGTCGAGCCGCTGGGCGTCATGCGCTACCGCCCGGTGGCGACGCCCACGTTCGCGGCCCGGTGGTTCGGTGACCGGTGGCACGCCGACGGGGTCCGCGCCGCCGCGCTCGCCGTCGCACCCGTCGTCGTGTTCGACACCGACGACCACCTGCAGGACCGGTGGCTGCGTCGCCGACGCGTCGACCCCGCCCGGCCGCCCCGGCACCTCGTGCCCGCCTCGGCGGACTTCGCGGCCGCCGTGCGCCTCGGGTTCGGCTGGGCCATGCTTCCCGGCCAGCAGGCCGACGAGGACGAGCGCGCCGGCCGCCTGGTCCGGCTCAGCGACGACGCGGTCGACGTCCCGCTGCTCTGGCAGCAGTGGTCGCTGCGCACGGACGCCCTCGACGCCGTCGCCCACGCCCTGCGCACCGCGGCGGCCACCGCCCTCGTCCCCCACCAGGCCCCGCGTTAGGGCCGCGGACCGCCGGACCACTGCGTGCACGTGGCGCCGTCGTCGACCGTGACCTCCTCGAGGACGCGGGCCGCGCTCCACCGTCCCAGGTTCAGGTCGCCCAGGCCCGCCGCCGCCGGTACCTGCCGGCCCCGGAGCGCGCACGACCGCAGGGGCTCGTCGAGGGCGTCGAGCGCGGGCACCGCGTCCGCGGACAGCCCGCGCAGGTACTCCAGGTCCAGCCGCTCCCTGGCCTCGTTGGTCGTGTTGTGCCGCACGATCTGCGCGTCCGGGTCCGCCAGCGCGAGGCCGAGCATCGCGACCGCGACGACCTGCACCACGGCCAGCGGCAGCCACGCCCCCCGCCACCGGACCCCCGCGACCATGACCAGCACCAGGACGGTCGCGAGCGCGACCTCGGCGACCAGCACGAGCAGCCGCAGCCGCGTCAGGCCGAACGCCTCGACGTACAGGTCCATGCGCCGCAGCGCGGAGGCGACCACACCGAGCGACCCGACGCACAGCACGCCCAGTGCGACGCGTGACACGAGCCGGTCCCGCGCGGTCGCGCGCGGTGCGCGCCGGGCGGCCACGCCGACGACGACCAGTGTCAGTGCGGTCACCGCGACGAGCTGCGCGAACCCCTGGCGCGCGTACTCCGCGTAGCTCAGACCGAGCGTGTCGAGCACGTGGGCGTGCCCGTCGACCAGGGCACCCACCTGCACCAGCACGAACGCCAGGACGAGCGCCGCGAGCGCCCCCACCGGCAGCAGCCACTCCCCGCGACGTGCGGGCCGGCGCTCGGCCATCCGGTGGTCCGACCACCCGGGCGGCGCGATCGCGAGGTGCGCGAGCGACGCCGTCAGGAGCGCGACGAGCCCACCGACGAGCACCTGCGCGGGGAGGATGCCGATGTCGAGCCGCGGCAGGTAGCTCGCGAAGACGCTGTCCGCGCTCGCGAACAGGGCGCCGAACACGACGAGCAGGACGACCGTGACAGCGACGCTGCGCAGCGCGACGAGCATCTGGGCGCGGCGCGCACCCATCAGCGCACCGACGCCGTGACGTACCCAGGGCAGGGCGCGCAGAGCGGCGAAGGCCCAGGTCAACGGGCTGAAGACGACGGCGGGGGTGCTGACGGCCGACGTCGCGGCCACCGCACCGGCGACGGCGGCGACCGTGACGCACAGCGCGACGACCCACCCCGCGTCGCGGAAGGCGACCATCGCCACCAGGGCGACCGCGAGCGCGGCCGTCACGAGCTGCTGCCACGCGCGCCGGCGCAGGAGCGTCGGCACCGCCGCGCCCCACACGGCCAGACCCACGAGCGCGCCCCCCAGCCCGGGCCGGTCGGTCACGAGCAGCGCACCCCCGAGCACCCCGACCGCGGCGCACGCGGCGAGCGTCACGGCCGGCGCGGGCACCGTGCGCGCGGCCCAGAACGCGTCCTGGGTGAGCGAGAGGGGCGTCGGCGGCAGCGGGTTCGGGGGCCGCCCGGGGGCTCCCGGCCGCGGGGCACCGTGCGGGGTGGTCGCGTGCGGGACGGTCGCGTACGGGAGGGCGCCTCCCGGTCCGGCGCCCCCGGCCTGCGAGGCGACCGCCGCCCGCCACACCTCCACCGGGGAGAGCACCGGCGCGGTCGGGGCGCCGGCGGGCGACGGGGCCGCGGCGACACGGTCCTGGCGCCCCGCCGTCGGGGGATCGGTCGGGGTGGCGGTCTCGCCCGCATCGTCCATGGCGTCACCGTAGGGCGCAGCCCCGCTCACCGTGGGCCGTTCCGCGCGGGGACCGCCCCGCCGGCAGCGCAGATCCTGTGAAGGGACGGTGGTCGTCGGCTCACCTAGGGGACGGTCGCCTCGAGATCCAGCTCCATGGCCACGACGACCCCTGGCGTGCGGCCACCGGCGGCCTCGTCGCCCGGTGCGTGCAGCGCCTCGAACAGCACGGCGTCGTCGGTGCGTGTCGCGCGCCGCAGCACGCCGTCCGCGGTCACGACGTCGAGCGCGCGGACCCCGTCCGCCCCTGGCCCGGCTGCCCCGGCCGCGGCCCGCTCGCCCGTGCCGACCAGCTCCCCCGCGACCTCGACCGGCGGGCGCGCGGCCACGGGAGCGAGCCCGAAGGACGCCGCCGCCGCGACGAGCTCGTCCCAGCGCACCCCCGGGCCGACGTGCGCGCGCGCCAGCACCGGCAGGATCGTGAGGTGGTCGAGCCCGGCGGTCGCGACCAGGAGGGCACCGTCGAACACCGGGGCCCCGTGCCGGCCGGCCGGCACCGCGACCGGCACCCCGTGCTCGCGGGCGGCGCGGACGACGTACGCGACCTCGGCCGGGGTGCGGGGCGTCACCACGGCTGCGGCACCCCCTGTCCCCGCCACGGGAGCGTCCGGTGCCCCGGTGAGGTCGGACGCCGCGGTCACGTGCACCGGGACGACGTCCGCCAGCGCGTCGGCGAGCTGGGCGAGGCGCGCCGCCGCGTCCTGCTCGCGTCCGCTCGGCGGGTCCGGCGGCGGTCCCGGCGGCGGGTCCGGCGACGCCACCGTCAAGGTCACGGCGTGCGTCGGCAGCGGTGTGAACACGCGCACCCCCTCCATGACGCGACACCCGCGTCGGTAGGTCAGGAGACGTTCCGACCCGGGGTGATACGCCACGATCGGGTGGCGCCCCCGGCCCCGTCGGTCGGTCGACCGCGGCCGCCGGCGCCCTCAGCCGTCCGTGCCGCCCGCCGCGACCAGGCGCGCACCCACGTCCCGGACGCACGCCCGCAGCTCCGGCCCGCCGACGACGCGGAACGGCACGGGCACGGCGGCGAGCTGCTGGGCATACCAGACGGGGTTGCTCGTCGTCGCGACCAGGCGCGTCGTCGCCGGACCGGCAGGTTCGAGACGACCGAGCGCGACCGGCAGCCGGCGCGCGACGTCCTCGTACGCCGCCTCGATCAGCACCTCGACGTCGTGCTCCCAGCCCTGTGCCAGGTGCTCCTCGAGCAGCACGACCGGGTCGACGTCCGGGGCGGGGGCGGCCGTGCCCGGCAGCGTCAGCACCGTGAGCACCCGGTCCACGCGGTAGGTGCGCACCCCGTCCCCGTCGTGCCGCCGGCACACGAGGTACCAGCGGCCGTGCCGGACGACGACCGACCACGCGTCGACGTCGGCGTCCCACTCGCGGCCGGACTCGGCGCGGTAGCGCACGCGGACGGGCCGGTGGTCCGCGCACGCCTGCACCAGGGCGGCCGTGACGACGGGGTCGGGGCGCGCGGCCGCCCGGTCCGGCGCCGTCGCGGTGGACCGGCGCACGACGGTGGCCTGCGCCGCGACCCGTTCCGGGAGCGCGCGCAGCAGCTTGTCGAGCGCGGAGGCGACCGGGTCGCTCCTGTCCCGCACGTCGTGGTGGCCGTCGAGCACGGCCATGACCAGGCCGAGCGCCTCGTCGGGACCGAACACCAGCGGCGGCAGCCGGACACCACGCCCCACCCGGTACCCGCCGTACGGGCCGCGCACGGACGTCACCGGGATCCCGGCCTCGCGCAGGACGGCGACGTACCGGCGCGCAGCCCGCTCCGAGACGCCGAGCACCGCGGCGAGGCCCGCCGCAGTGGTCCCCGGACTCGCCTGCAGCTCGGCGAGGGCGAGGAGAGCGCGGGACGTCGGGCTCGTGTCACTGGTCGTCACCGGCGCCCCCTCGGATCGCGGACCGACCGACCGGGAGAACCGGCAGCGGATCGTCCGGTACCGAACCTACGGTCGCTCCATGACCGACACCACCCCGCAGGGGACCCCGAAGCTGGACACCACGATCCACGAGCCCGCGCTCGACGCCGGCGAGGTCGAGCTCGCCCTCTTCATGCTCGAGCGCTCGCGCGCGACCTTCGCGTGGAAGGTCGGCGGGCTCGACGCCGAGGCGCTGCACCGCCCGTTCCCGCCGTCGCAGATGACGCTCGCCGGACTCGTCAAGCACATGACGTTCGTCGAGGACGACTTCGTGGCCCGCTGGCTGGGCGCCGGCGGCTACGGCACCCCGTGGCACCACACCACCGCGGACGACTGGCCCGGCTACGACTGGCGCAGCGCCGCCGAGGACTCCCCCGCGCAGCTGTACACGTGGTGGCAGGAGGCGGTCGAGCGGGCGCGTGACGCGTGGGCGCAGGTCACCGCCGACGGCGGCCTCGACCAGCCCGCTGCGATCGAGTGGGTCGACGGCAGCCCCAACCGCCGCCGCGTCCTGGTCGACATCAACGCCGAGTACGCGCGTCATCTCGGCCACGCGGACCTGTTCCGCGAGGCGATCGACGGGCTCGTCGGGGAGGACCCGCCCCAGCCGTGAGCGGACGCGCCGGCCCGGTCACGGCCGCTACCGTGTGCGCGTGCCTGCCTCCTCGGTCCTCGCGTACGCCGCCGTCGGGGGCCTCGGCCTCGCGATCGTCCTCGCCGTGGTCGGGTTCCGTGCCCTGGCCGTCGCGCGGGGAGTCCGGCGTGTGCGGGTCCCGGCACGCCTGCTGTCGGAGTCGCCGAGCCCCGGTGGCGAGTACGCCGACGTCGAGTACCCGGCCCCGGACGGGCGCCTGCTGCGCGCCCGGGTCCACGTGTTCCGCGTCCGCGCACCCGGCCAGCCGTACGTCTTCGACGGGACCGTCTGGGTCGACCCGGCCCGGCCCACGGACGTGACGCCGCGCCGGCAGGGCCGCACGACGGGCGCGGTCGTGACGCTCGTGCTGGCCGGCGTCGCCCTCGTCGGTACGGTCGGCTGCCTCATCGCGGCGGGGGTCGTGCGGTTCGCGGAGACACTGCCGACCTGAGGCGCTTCAGGCCGGCGAGCCCGCCGTCGGCGGGAACTCCGGCGCCGGACCACCGAAGAAGCACTGGCACGGCCCGTCGAGGTGACGGAACGGCGTCCCGGGACGCGCGGCGCACGGCACAGGGACCCGCTCGGCACGGGCGTCAGGGCGGTCCGGCAGCAGCAGACGCAGCAGCGCAGGCATGGTCGCCTCCATCCCCCCTGGTCGTCGCGGTGCCGACCCTCCTGGAGGAGCGCCGGGCGGTGCAGAACGTACACCGCCGCCGGCACCGTGGGTGCCGGCACGCACAGCATGCCGTCCGGCACCGACACCCGATCGGGACCTCGGCCCCGCGGGTGTCGGACCCCGGCCCTAGCCTGGAAGACGACAGATCGGACAGCCCGGGAGGCACCGCCATGGCGCACGGCGACATCACGCACATCGACATCCCCGTCAGCGACGCGACGGCGGCGTCGCAGTTCTACGGCACGCTCTTCGGCTGGGACATCAAGGAGATCCCCGGCTTCGAGGGCTACCCGATGTGGGCGGCTCCCAACCAGATCAGCGGCGGTGGCCTCGCGCCGCGCGTCGAGGGGTTCACCTCGCCGCGCAGCTACGTCGAGGTCGACTCGATCGACGCGGTGCTGGCCCAGGTCGCGCAGCTCGGCGGTGAGGTGCGGCTGCCCCGGACGGCGATCGACGAGACGAGCTGGTGGGCGTCGTTCGTCGACCCAGACGGCAACGAGATCGGGCTGTTCGAGGGGAAGACCGGCGGGTCCGCCTGAACCCCGGCGTCAGGCGTCGCCGCGCAGCGGCAGCACGAGCCGGGTGATGTTCAGGTCGGGGTCGCCGTCCGGCGCCGGGTCGGTCACGTACTCCTCCCAGAAGTCGCCGCGACCGTCGAGGCCGAGCGCGGCACGCTCCTGCTCGAGCCGCGACCACGCGTCGGACAGGCCGTCGTAGGACCCGGTGTGGATGAGCACGAGCGCGGCTCCACCCGGCATCTCGGACACCTCGACGCCCTCGGACGACTCACCCAGGGAGGCGCCCTCCACGACGAACCCCGCCGTGAGGTCCACCATGTCCGTCGGCATGCTGTGGTACCAGCCGAAGGCCGGTCCGGCGATCGTCCACCCCTCGCGTCCGGCTGCCTCCGTGACCCGCGCGTACGCGGAGTCGTAGAACGCGGTGAGCTCCGGCATCGGCACCGTCGCACGCACCGCTGCGATCGTTGCGGGGTTCAGGTCGGTCCGGGTGGTCTCCATGGCGTTCTCCTCGTCGATGGGCGCGTCGGCGTCCATCCTCACCGACGGCGCGTCTCCGCGGAACAGATCGGAGCGCGCGTCATTGGTCCGTTCTTCACGGACATGGGCCAGTTTTTCCGTTTCGACGCGGTGCGGCGGGTCCACGGGACCCCATCACGGTCGCTGCGGGCTCGGGACGACGACGACGGCGGGTGGTCCGTACCGTGGGGGGGTGACGCTCGTCGACCCGGTCCGACGCTGGCGCGCCCGCTCCGGCGAGGCGCTCTTCCTGCGTGTCGCCGGACCGCACGGGCACCGCAGCAGGACCCGCATCCACGGACGCCCGGGCCCGCGGTGGTTCCCGCCCGACGCCGCGGTGCGGGTCGTGCACGGGGACGCGTCGATGTTCGTCGGCGGGCTGCGCTCGCTGCTGCTGCAGTCCCTGCACCCGGCGGCGATGGCGGGCGTCGCGAGCCACTCGGACTTCCGCGACGACCCGTGGGGCCGGCTCGCCGGCACGAGCACGTTCCTGGCGACCACCGTCTTCGGCACGGCCGACGACGCGCAGGCGGCCGTCGACGCGGTGCGGACCATCCACGCGCGGGTGCGCGGTGTGACCCCGGACGGGATCGCGTACGCGGCGGACGACCCGGACCTGCTGCGCTGGGTGCACGTCGCCGAGATCGAGAGCTTCCTCGTCGCGCACGACCGCTACGGCTCGCACCCGCTGAGCCCGGCGCGCGCCGACGAGTACGTGGCGCAGACGGCCCGCGTCGGACGGGCACTCGGCGCGGTCGACGTGCCGGAGACCGTCGCCGGCCTGCGTGCTGCCATCGACGGGTACCGGCCCGTGCTGCGTGCCACACCGGCCGCGGTCGACGCCGCGCAGTTCCTGCTGCGTGAGCCGCCGGTGCCGTGGACGCTGCGCCCCGGGTACACCGCGCTGGCCGCGGCGGCCGTGGAGTCGCTGCCGACGTGGGCGACGGACACGCTCGGGCTGCCGCGTCCGGGACGCGTCCGGGTCGCTGCGGCCCGGGCTGCCGGGCACGGCGCGACGCGCGCGATCCGGTGGCTGCTCGCCGGCCAGCCGGAGGGCTGACACCGCGGCCGGACCTGCGCAGTCGCCCCGTCCGGGGAGGTCCGCGACGGCAACGGCGTTGCCGTCGAGCCATAAGGGTTTAGGCACGTTGACGCGCCGTGGAAAACGTTTGCACAGTGTCGCTCGACCCTGGGAGCAGTGCCGCTCGACGCGTCGATGCCGACCGTCCGGGCGCCTTCGTCTCCCGCCATCCCCACGGAGGGAGAGACCCGGTGAGAACCACGGGCCGCTCGAAGTCCAGACCCGCACTGGTCGTCCTGACGTCGTTGGCGCTCGCCGCCGCCGTCGTCGTTGCCGACGTCCCGAACGCCCCACCCGCGCAGGCCGCGCCGTTCGTCGAGGCCGTCGAGAACGTCGGCGCCGACTGCACGTTCCCGTCCCTGCCCGCCGCGGCGTCGAACTCGCGGCTGCCCGACCCGTTCCGGCGGGCCGACGGCACGCGGATCACCACCAAGGCCGACTGGCGCTGCCAGCGCGAGCAGACCAAGCGCCTCATGGAGCAGTACGTCTACGGGCAGAAGCCCGCCAAGCCGGCGTCCGTGTCCGGGAGCGTCACCAGCTCCCGGATCACGGTCAACGTGTCGCAGAACGGCCGCTCCACCAGCTTCTCGGCCAACGTCTCGCTGCCCAGCGGCACCGGGCCGTTCCCGGCGGTCGTCGTCTACGGCGGGTTCGGCGGCGACACCGCCACGATCCGCAGCTCAGGCGCCGCCGTCATCAGCTTCGACCCGTACGTCGTCGGCAAGGAGGGCACCGGCCGCGCGAACAAGCAGGGCGCGTTCTACGACATCTACGGCTCGAACAGCCAGACCGGTCTGCTCATGGCGTGGGCGTGGGGCGTGAGCCGCATCATCGACGTCATCGAGGCGTCGGGCGGCTCGGTCCTCAAGGCCGACGCGACGGGCGTCACGGGCTGCTCACGCTTCGGCAAGGGCGCCATCGTCGCGGGGGCGTTCGACCAGCGCATCGCGCTGACGATGCCGATCGAGTCGGGGACGGCAGGCGTGCCGATCTTCCGCGGCATCGCCGGCGAGGGCGCCCAGTCGCTGAGCAGCGCCTACGGCGAGCAGCCGTGGTTCGGCGACGCGTTCGGCTCGTACACCGGCAACCCGAACAACCTGCCGGTGGACACGCACCAGCTCGTCGGACTCGTCGCACCGCGCGGGCTGTTCATCATGGACAACCCGCACATCGCCAACCTCGGACCGCGGTCCGCGAGCGTCGCGGCGCTCGGCGGGGCCGAGATCTACAAGGCGCTCGGCGCGGGCGGCAACATCACCTACTGGTCCGACGTGGCCGACGGGTCGCACTGCGCCAACCGCTCGGAGTGGCGCACGCCGCTGCAGCAGAACATCCAGAAGTTCCTGCTGGGCAGCGGGTCCTCGCAGGGCCAGATGCGCATCTCGAGCCGTGCCGCCGGCAGCCTGTCGCAGTGGGCCGACTGGACGACGCCCGTCCTCACGGACGGTCCTGAGCCGACGGCCACGCCCACGGTGACGCCCACCGCCACTCCGACAGCCACGCCCACGGTCACCCCGACGGCCACGCCGACGGTGACCCCCACACCGACGCCCACCCGCACGTCGGTGCCGGGCGGCTGCACCGCCACCGTGTCGCTGAACTCCTGGAACGGCGGGTTCGTCGCGACCGTCAAGGTCACGGCAGGCGCGTCGGCGCTCAGCGGCTGGACGACGACCGTCACGCTCCCCGGCGGTGCCGCCGTCAGCAACTCGTGGAGCTCCGTGGCCAGCGGCACCAGCGGCACGGTCCGCTTCGCCAACGCACCGTGGAACGGGTCGGTGGGCGCGGGCCAGTCCACCGAGTTCGGCTTCCAGGGCACGGGCAACGGCCAGGGCCTGACAGCCACCTGCTCCTGACCTCCCCCCTCCCCTCCCCCCCCGCGCGAGAGGGCAATCCAGTCACCCCCCCCCCGCGAGAGGGCAATCCAGTCGCGCGCGCCGCTCGCACAGCGGAACTGGATTGCACTCTCACGCACCGGAGGGAAGGGGGAACTGGATTGCCCTCTCGCCGCGAGAGGGCAATCCAGTCCTCCGCTCCCCCCGCGAGAGTGCAATCCAGTCGCGAGCACCGGGACGCATGGGATCTGGATTGCACTCTCACGCACCACCCCGGGGACCGGATTGCACTCTCACGCACCACCCCGGGGACCGGATTGCACTCTCACGCACCACC
>NZ_JADGMY010000023.1:142146-392343 GCF_015234515.1 Cellulomonas sp. | reverse complement strand
CCGAGGACCGGATTGCACTCTCACGCACCACCCCGGGGACTGGATTGCACTCTCACGGGCGGGGTGGGTGGCGGGCGGTCAGCCAGCCCGCGAGGTGGTCCGGGCGGTCGGTGATGATCTCGTCGACGGCCAGCCCGACGGCCGTCGCCCAGTGCGCCGGCTCGTCGAGCGTCCAGACCGCGACCTGCAGGCCGGCGCCGTGCAGGCGCGCGACCAGGCCGGGGTCCTGCTGCAGCAGCAGGCCGTGCGGGTTCGCCATGACGACGTCGAGCGACGCGCACAGGTCGAGCACGTCCTGCCCCACGTCGCCCAGCAACAGCCCTCGCCGCAGCCCCGGGTCCGCGTCGCGCAGCGCCTCGACGGTCGCCGGCCAGAAGCTCTGGACGACCACGCGCGACGCCAGCCCCGCCGCCCGCAGCGGACGGGTCACGAGCTCCGCCTGCTCGGCCGTCCACTCGCCCTTCACCTCGCACAGCAGGTCGACGGACGGGTGCCGCAGCAGCAGCTCGATCACCTCGTCGAGCAGCGGCACGCGCTGCCCGGCGTACGCCGGCGAGAACCACGACCCCGCATCGAGCTCCCGGACCTCGGCGAGCGTCGTGTCCTTGAGCCAGCCGGAGCCCGAGGTCGTCGCGTCCAGCGTGTCGTCGTGGATGACCACGACGTGCCCGTCGGACGTCAGCTGCACGTCGAGCTCGATCGAGTCGGCGCCCGCACGGGCGGCCGCCTCGAACGCGGCGAGCGTGTTCTGCGGCGCGACCCACGAGTTCCCCCGGTGCGCGACGACCCTGGTCACGGGTACGGCTCCACGTTCTCACGGTAGGCCGTCTCGGTCTTCGGGGCGATGGAGCGCCGCGCTGCCCGTGCCGGACGGGGACTCGGCACGGGGTTGCGCCACGGTGCACGACGAGCCCGCCAGGCCCGTCGCCGCCGGCGGCCTCGGCGCGCGGACCTACGACGCCTCACCTAGCGTGGCCGGGAAGAGCCCTCCGACCGCAGGAAGCGGGCCGCACATGATCGCTCCGCGCCATCGCGTCGTCATCGTCGGGGGCGGCAACGCCGGCATCTCCCTGGCCGCCAAGCTGCTGCGGGGTGGGTGCCCCGACGTCGCGCTCGTCGACCCCAACGAGGTCCACCACTACCGGCCGATGCTGTCGTACGTCGCCGGTGGGGCCGCGACGCTCGACGACCTGCGACGCCCGCAGGCCGACGTGGTGCCGGCCGACGTGCACTGGTACGAGGACCGCGTGACAGCGGTGGACCCCGCGGCGTCGACGGTCCACCTCGCCGGCGGCCGCTCGCTGCGCTACGGCGACCTCGTGCTGTGCCCGGGGTCGGAGGTCGACTGGGACGCCGTGCCGGGCATGGCCGAGGCGGTCGCGACGCCCCACGCGTCGACCAGCTACCTGCCGGAGCACGCACCGGACACGTGGGACATGCTCTCGGTGCTCACCACCGGGCGGGTCGTGTTCGCCATCTCGGACCGGCACGTGCCGTGCTCCCCCGTGGGCCTCAAGCCGTTGTTCCTCGCGGCGGACCACTGGCGGACGACCGGGGTGCTCGACGCGCTCACCGTCGACCTGCTGGTGGAGGGGTCGCGGCTCGCCGGCACCGCGCAGGCGGACGAGGAGCTGCGCCTGGCGGCCGACGCGTACGGCGTGCGGGTGCGCACCGGCACGGCGGTGGAGCGCGTCGACCCGGTCGCCCGCCGCCTGGACCTGCGCTCGCGGGTCGACGCCGAGACGCTGACCTACGACGCGCTGTACGTCGCACCGCCGCACCGCGCACCTACCTGGGTGGCCGCGAGCGGCCTGGCGTCCGAGGGGAGCGACGGCTTCGTCGACGTCGACCCGCTGACCCTGCGGCACCGCACGTACCCGCGGGTGTGGGCGCTGGGTGACGTGGCGACGGTCGACACGTCACCGTCCGGCGGGGCGCTGCGCAAGCAGGTGCCCGTGGTCGCGCACAACATCCCCGCGGCCGGTGCGGGAGCGCCGCTGCGGCACTACGACGGGTACACGGTGGCTCCCGTCACGACGTCGCGCAGCGAGCTGCTGCTGGCCGAGCACGACCGCGAGGGGCGCGCCGAGCCGACGATCCCCTTCCCGGACCTCGTGCGCCCGCGGCGCTCGCTGTACGTCTTCGACCGGTACGTCGAGCCGCAGATCTACTGGCACCGGCTGCTGCGGGGCAAGGTGTCCTGACGCCGCACCCCGTGCCCTCCTCGGCGCGCGGTGGTAGGACGGACTCCTGACGTCGCACCACCAGGGGGCCAGCATGCGCGCGTCCACGCTCACCCGTCCGCTCGTCGTCGTCGCCGCGGCGCTCGCGCTCACCGCCGGCGCGCTGCCGGGGAGCGCGGCACCACCCGACCCGGCGGGTGCCGGGGCCGACGTCGACGGTGGTGCGAGCCTCGACGGGCGCGGCGGGCCCGGGCACGGCGGACCAGGACACGGCGGGCCCGGGCACGGCGGACCAGGGCACGGTGGACCAGGGCACGGGCGCCCGCCCGCCAAGGTCCCGGTCGCGGTCGGCACGGGCGGCGCCGTCTCGACCGTCGACCCGGACGCCACGCGCGTCGGCCTGGACGTGCTGCGCCGCGGGGGCAACGCCGTCGACGCGGCGGTGGCGGCGGCCGCGACGCTCGGCGTGACCGAGCCGTACTCGGCCGGCATCGGCGGCGGCGGGTTCTTCGTCGTGTACGACGCGGCGAGCGGGACCGTGCAGACGATCGACGGCCGCGAGACCGCACCGGCCGCGATGGGTCCCGACGCGTTCGTCGAGGACGGCGCTGCGATCCCGTTCGAGGAGGCGGTGACGTCGGGGCTGTCGGTCGGTGTGCCCGGGACGCCCGCGACGTGGCAGGCGGCCCTCGACACCTGGGGGACGCTGAGCCTGCGCGACGCGCTGGCGGGGGCGACCCGCGTCGCCGAGCGCGGGTTCGTCGTGGACCAGACGTTCGCCGACCAGACCACGGCGAACAAGGACCGGTTCGCCGACTTCCCGTCGACGGCCGCGCTGTTCCTGCCCCGGGGCGCCGTGCCACGGGTCGGCTCCGTGCTCCGCAACCCCGACCTGGCGCGCACCTACCGGCTGCTGGCCCGCCACGGGGTCGACGCGCTGTACACGGGGCCGCTGGCGCAGGAGATCGTCGACACCGCGCAGACGCCGCCCGTCGCGCCCGGCAGCGCGCGCGTCGTGCGCCCGGGGCTGCTGGAGACGGCCGACCTCGCCGCGTACGACGTCGTGCACCGCGAGCCCACGCGCGTCGGTTACCGCGGGCTGGACGTGTACGGGATGGCGCCGCCGTCGTCCGGCGGGACGACGGTCGGCGAGGCGCTGAACATCCTCGAGACCGTGGACCTCGGCGCCCTCGACGAGACACAGGCGCTGCACCACTACGTCGAGGCGGCGTCGCTGGCCTTCGCGGACCGCAACCGCTGGGTCGGCGACCCCGCGTTCGTCGACGTCCCGCTGACCGAGCTGCTGTCCGACGGCTTCGCGGCCGAGCGCGCCTGCCTCATCGACCCGGAGGTGGCGCTGCCCAAGCCGGTGGCGCCCGGGTCCCCCGACGGGACGTACGAGCTGTGCCCCCCGGGGGACGAGCCCGGCAGCGAGGCCCCCGAGGGCACGTCCACGACGCACCTGACGACGGCCGACCGCTGGGGCAACGTCGTCGCCTACACGCTGACCATCGAGTCCACGGGCGGCAGCGGGATCGTCGTCCCGGGTCGCGGGTTCCTGCTGAACAACGAGCTGACGGACTTCACCTTCACCGACGAGACGCAGGAGGGCGTGGAGCCGAACCTCCCCGGCCCGGGCAAGCGCCCCCGCAGCTCGATGGCGCCGACGATCGTGCTGCAGGACGGCCGCCCGCTGCTGGCGCTCGGGTCGCCCGGCGGCCCGACGATCATCACGACGGTGCTGCAGACGCTGGTGAACCGGATCGACCTGGGCATGCCGCTCGACGAGGCCGTGGCCGCGCCCCGCGCGACGCCCCGCAACGGGACGTCGATCCAGGCGGAGCCCGGCTTCCCCCGCGCCGGGCTCGAGGCGCTGGGCCACGTGTTCGCCGACAGCCCGGAGATCGGGGCTGCCACCGCGATCGAGTTCCTCGACCGCGGGAAGCTGCTGTCGGTCGCCGAGCCGGAGCGCCGCGGCGGCGGCAGCGCGGGCGTGGTCCGTCCCCGCCGCTGACCCCCACCCACCCACGCCCCCGCGAGAGAGCGATCCAGTGCGATGACCGCAGCCACGACCGTCGACACCATCCCCGTCGTGCCCGGCCCGCCGGTGATCGGCAGCGTCGCCGCGCTCGCGAGCGATCCGGCCGCGTTCTTCGTGCGGTGCTACGCCGAGCACGGGCCGGTGTTCCGCGTGCGCGCGTTGCGGCGGACGCTCACGGTCCTCGCCGGGCCCGACCTCGCGCGGTGGATGGGCTCGCGCGAGGGGCGCGACAGCCTGCGGTCCGCCGAGGTGTGGCAGGGGCTCGTCGACGAGTACGGCGCGACGCGGACCCTCACGGGTGTCGACGGCCCCGAGCATCGCAGGCTCCGCGAGGTGATGCGCCGCGGGTACTCGCGCGAGGCGCTCGACGGCCGGCTCGACGAGCTCGTCGCGATCACCGACGAGTGCCTCGACCGCGCGTGGCGGCCCGGGACGGCCGTGCCCGTCGTCGAGGCGCTGCAGTTCCTCGTGACGAGCCAGCTCGGCACGATGCTGACCGGGACCGTGCCGACCGAGTACGTGCGCGACATCCGCACGACGATCCTCTACATCCTCAACGCGCTCGTCACGCGCCAGCGCCCCGAGATCGTGCTGCGCAGCCCCGTGTACCGGCGGTCGCGGGCGCGGGTCCAGGAGCTCGGCGAGGAGATGATCCGCGCGCACCGGGCACGCGAGCCGCGGCCCGACCACCGGCGCACACTCGTCGACGACATCATGGACGCCCACGACGCCGACCCCGGGCTCCTCGCGGCGAACGACCTGGTGCTCGCGCTCACCGGCCCGTACGTCGCGGGGCTCGACACGGTCGCGAACACGCTCGGCTGCCTCGTGCACGCCGTCCTCGCGCACCCCGACGTGCTCGCGCGCATCCGCGCCGAGGCGGACGAGGTCTTCGCCTCCGGCCCGCTCACCGAGGCGTCGCTCGAGCGCCTCACGGCGACGAACGGCGCGGTCATGGAGACCATGCGCCTGTACCCGATCGCCGTGGCCCAGCCGCGCGTCGCCAACCGCGACTTCGAGTACGCCGGGCACCTGATCCGCGAGGGCGAGCCCGTCTACTGCGCGGTCACCGTGCCGCACTTCCTGCCCGAGCTGTTCCCCGACCCGCTGCGGTTCGACATCGACCGGTACGGGGCCGAGCGCCGCGAGCACGTGACCCCCGGGGCGTACGCGCCGTTCGGCAAGGGGCCGCACACGTGCCTCGGCAAGGGTGTCGCGGACGTGCTCATGACGCTCACGGCGGCGCGGGTCTTCCACCGGCTCGACCTGGAGCTCCCGCCGCGCGACGCGGTGCTGCGGCGGCGTGCCGCACCGACGCCGGGGCCCGTGGCGAGCTTCCGGGTACGGGTCGTCGGGGAGCGGCGGCCACGCACGACGGGATGAGACCTCCCACGCACCCCCCGGTGACAGTGCGATCCAGTCGCTCACGGCACCGTCGCACGACGCCCGTGTGACGGAGGATGTCCCCCATGACGGACGACGTCGAGGTCAGCGCCCTGGCGATCAACGTGACCGTCCCCGAGCACCTGCGCTGGACGGACGAGCGGCGCGGGCAGGTCTTCGAGCTGCAGACGCTCAACGTGCGACTCCTGCCCGACGGCAGCCTGGCGGCGAAGGCGTACGGCCGCCCCGTCGAGGGCGGCCGGGGAGGCTACGTGTCCTTCCGCGTGCCGGACCGCCCGGACCTCGCCGCCCTGGTCGCGTCGGCCGCCGACCGTGCCGCGGCGCGGTGGTCGGCGCACACGGGTCTCGGCAGCTGAGCCGGTCCGGCGGGGCTGACGGTCCGCATCGACCACGTCCGTCAGGCACGTGTCGAATCGCTTCACCCCGCTGCACCCGCGCAGGAGGCCACGGTACGAAGGACACCCGCCGTCCCGCCGGCCGGCCAGTCGAAGGGATCTGCGCGTGCGAGCCCTGCGTGCCACCGTCACCCTCACCGCCCTCGCGACCTGCGCGGCGCTGCTGCCCGCCGCGGTGGCGTCCGCGGCCGGGCTGGAGGAGACCACCCACACCGCCGGCCGCGTGGTCGAGTCCGGGACCGCCTGGCAGCACGCATGGCCGGGCGTGTACTTCGAGGGCAGGTTCCGCGGGACGGCCGTAGGGATCGTCCTCGACGACGCGACGAACGACTACGACGTGGCGATCGACGGCCAGACGGTCGCGACGCTGGTGGCCCCCGGCCGCGTGACGCACGTCGTCGACGGGCTGAGCGCCGGGGAGCACACGGTGCGGGTCGTCAAGCGCTCCGAGGCGCCGTGGGCGGTCAGCACGTTCGGCGGGTTCGTGCCCGTCGACGGCAGCACGGTCCTGGCCGCCCCGGAGCCCCGTGACCTCCAGCTCGAGCTCATCGGCGACTCCTACACGGTCGGGTACGGCAACACGTCGACCTCCCGGGAGTGCACGTCCACGCAGCTGACCCGCACCACCAACACGGACCTGAGCTTTGGTGCGCTGACCGCCCGTGCCCTGGGCGCCGACTACCAGGTCAACGCGTTCTCCGGCCGCGGCATGGTCCGCAACTACGGCGGCAGCGACGCGGGCACGAGCTTCCGGACGCACTACGAGCGGGCGCTGCCCATGGACGCGTCGACCGCCGGCGACCCGGCGCCCGGGTGGGACCCCGACGCGGTCGTCATCGGCCTGGGCATCAACGACTTCTCGACGGCCGTCGGCAGCGGTGAGCCGTGGACCGCCGCGTCCCTGCGCGAGGCGTGGGTCGAGGCGTACCACGGGTTCCTCGACACGCTCCGCGAGCGCTACGGCGACGACGCGTACCTCGTGGTCACCGGCACGTACGTGCACACGGGCACCGACCTGCCGGACCTCGCGCAGCGCGTCGTCGCGGAGCGCAACGCCGCCGGCGACGACCGGGTCCGCTACTGGTACTACGGCAACGAGGGCCTGGACTACGGCGGCTGCGACTGGCACCCGTCGGCCGCGGACCACCGGGTCATCGCCGGGCAGCTGACGGGCTACCTGCAGGACCTCGACCTGGGGGGCGACCCGGAGCCCACGCCCACGGTGGCTCCGACCCCCTCGGTCGACCCGACGTCCACGTCGTCCCCCACGCCGACGGTGAGTCCCACGCCCACGTCGTCCCCCACACCCACGTCGTCCCCCACACCCACGTCGTCCCCCACACCCACGTCGTCCCCCACACCCACCGTGGTCCCCAGCCCCACGCTCGCCCCCGTGGTCGCGTGCCGCGCGACGCTCACCGTGGTCAGCGCGTGGCCCGGCGGCTACCAGGCGTCCGTCGAGGTCACGGCGGGCACGCGGCAGATCTCCCGGTGGCGGACGTCGTTCACGCTCCCCGCGGGCGGTGCGCTGACGCAGTCGTGGTCGTCGGTCGCGACGGCGTCGGGCTCGACCGTCACGGTGGAGAACGCGTCGTGGAACGGGTCCCTGCCGGCGGGCGGAGCGACCGTCTACGGCTTCCTCGCGACCGGCACCCCGCCCTCCGCGGGCACCACGATCGCCTGCTCGGCCGGGTGACGGGCCCCCGACGACGAGTGTGAAGCGTTGTTGCCGCTCAGCGGCAGCAACGCTTCACACTTCGGCGTCCTGCGTCGCAGCTCACACGATCCGGCCCGGGGGTGGGACCTCCTGACCACCGACGAGGTCATCGGACGGCCCAGGGTGGAGGGATGCTCCGTACGTCCCCCTCCCTTCGACCCCGCACCGCCCGCCACGACCCCGCGTCCGGCATCCTGACGGTCCGTCTCGCGTCCGTCTCCGCCGGCACCTGGGCCGAGTACGAGTACCGCGACGTCCCCGTGAACGTCGCGCACCGCGTCACGACCGCCGGCTCGCGGCTGCCCGCCGCGCTGATCGAGCACGTCGTGGACCGCTACGCCGTGCGCCGCCGCGGGACCCCCCGCTGGGTCGAGCCGGCGACCACCGGCCCCGCCTGACACCAGGCAGAGCATGAGGGGCTGGGCGGCGCGACGACGGCAGCCCTCACGTCCACGTCCTGCGACGCGTCAGGCGAACGCCGCCGGCAGGGCCGCGCGGACCTTGGCGGGGGTGTCCTCCCAGCCCTCCACCGCGACGCACGGGACGCCCGTCGAGATGACCGGGTAGTCGTTGCCGCCCTCGTCGAGGCGGTCGCCGAAGAACACGGCCTGCGTCGGCTCCAGGCCGAGGCGCGCGAGCAGGCGGTTGACGCCGTACGCCTTGTCGATGCCCTTGCGGGTGATGTCGACGGACGTCGAGCCGCCGGAGCGGACCTCGAGGTCGGGGAGCTGCTCGGCGACGGCCGCGCGGAGCTTCTCCTTCTTCGCGCCGTCCGGGTCCCACGCCGCCTTGGCGTCGACGGGGGCCTCCTGGCCGAGGGCGGAGAACGTCACCTGGCTGCCGCGCAGCTCGATGCGGTCGCCCCAGGTGCTCTCCTCCCACAGGCCGAGCTCGCGGGCGGACTTCTCGACGGCCGCGGCGGCGCGGGCCGACTCGTCGTCGGTCAGCGGCTCGCTGTAGACCTCGGACCACGCGGCGCCGTCGTGCACCAGGTACCGGGTGCCGCACGTCGGCAGGACGTGCAGGCGCGCGAGCGCGGCGGTGTCGTCGATCGACGAGAGGAGCTGCGCGTCGAACTGCTCGAACCGGCCGCCGGAGATGATGCCGACCTGCGCGACGCGCGTGAGCGCGACGATCATGTCGACGATCTCGGGGTGCACCTTGCTCTTCGACGGGGCGAGGGTGTCGTCCAGGTCGAACAGCGCGAGCTCGTACGTCATCGGTCCTCCGGTGTGCGGGCGGCGCCCACCGGACGTGGACCCGCGCGGGGCGGCGGCCGCGGGATGACGCGCGGCTCGGCCGGTGGCGGCGGGACCGGTGGCCCCGCGACCGGCCCACGGTACCCGGTACGGCCGGGCGAGCGGGCCGAATGTGGGCGACGTGACGCTCCGCCTGCCCTACGGTGCCGAGACATGGGGCGCAGCGGGACGATCCTGACGATGGGCGGCGGCGGGTTCTCGATGCCGGAGGTCGCCGGCGGCGGCGCGCTCGACGACTTCGTCCTGGGCCTGACCGGGGCGGACACCCCGCGCGTGTGCTTCGTCGGGACCGCGAGCGGTGACGCGGCGTTGTACGTCGAGCGGTTCCTCGACGCGTTCGACGGCCGCGCGCGCACGTCGGTCCTCGCGCTGTTCGGCAACGGACCCGACGGGGCGATCCCGTTGGACCGGCTCGAGCAGGTGCTCGACCAGGACGTCGTGTACGTCGGCGGGGGGTCGACCGCGAACCTGCTGGCGGTCTGGCGCGTGCACGGGCTGCCGGAGCTGCTGGCGCAGGCCGCGCGCGGCGGCACGGTGCTCGCCGGCATCTCGGCAGGCATGAACTGCTGGTACGAGGCGTCGAGCACCGACTCGTTCGGCCCGTACGCGCCGCTGCGTGACGGGCTGGGCCTGCTGCCGGGGTCGGCGTGCCCGCACTACCGCTCGGAGCCGGGCCGACGCGAGTCCTACCTGGAGTGGGTGGGGTCCGGCCAGCTGCCCGACGGGTACGCGGCCGACGACGGCGTCGCGCTGCTGTGGCGCGACGGTGCGCTGGTCGAGGCGGTGAGCGAGGTCCCCGGCGGACAGGCGTTCCGGGTCCGGCGCGACGGCGACGGCGTGGTCGAGGTCCCCGTCCCCGCCCGGGAGCTGCCCCGCTGAGACCCCGCGCGCGATGCCAGTCGACCTGGTGGACCCGTCGAACGAGCGGGTCGCCCAACCGCGGTCGGACATCACCGGTCTGCTGCGTCGAGCCGCGCCGCAGCGGGCGCCCTCGGGGTCGGGAGGTGCGTCCCGAGGGTCACTCGCGCGTCACGCCGCGACGTCCGCCTGCCGGGCCGTCCGCAGCGCCGTCCCCCACCACACCAGCTGCTCGAGCATCGCCTTCGCGGGGGCCTCGGCGCGCGACGCGTCGAGGACGCCCTCGTCGTCGATCAGCTCCCAGATGTTCGGCAGGACGACCTGGTCGCGCACCGTGTGCGCGTGCACCTCCGCGAACACCGGGCGCAGCTGCTCGACGGCCCGCGCGCCGCCGGCCGTGCCGCCGTAGGAGGCGAACGCGACGGTCTTGCCGCGCCACTGGTCGTAGGCCGAGTCGATGGCGATCTTGAGGTAGCCGGGGTACCCGTGGTTGTACTCGGGGGTGACCACGACGAACGCGTCGGCCGCGTCGATCCGCGCGCGCCAGGCGGCCGTGTCGCCGGACCCGTCGAGCGATGCGGGCAGCGTGACGTCGCGGAGGTCGGCGACGTCGACCTCGAGCCCGCCGTGCTCGGCCAGCCGGTCACGCACCCAGTCGGCGACGAGGTGGCCGCGGCGGTCGTCGCGGACGCTGCCGACGACGAGGAGGACGCGAAGGTCGGTGGTGGTGCTCATGGAGGCTCCCCTGCGGATCGTGGCCGTCGACCCGACGGCCGTGACGCGGACTGTTACTTTCCGCTGCAACTGATGCTCGGACGCGTCACTTCCCATGTCAAGTAACGTGGTCACATGGTGGACGACGAAACGCGCTGGCTCACGCGCGACGAGACGCACGCGTGGATCGCTGTGAGCGGGCTCTTCACCCACCTGCCGCACCTGCTCGACGCCCAGCTCCAGCGCGACGCCGGCATCTCCCTCGCCGACTACCAGGTCCTCGCGTGGCTCTCGATGGCCCCCGAGCGCACGCGCCGCATGCGTGACCTCGCTGCCCGCGCCGACGTCACGCTCTCCCACCTGTCCCGCATCGTCGCGCGCCTCGAGGACCGCGGCTGGGTGCGCCGCCGCCCCGAGCCCACCGACGGCCGCACCACGCTCGCGACCCTCACCGACGACGGCTGGGCCAAGGTCGTCGCGACCGCGCCCGGCCACGTCACCGAGGTGCGCCGACGTGTCTTCGACGGCCTGACCGAGGCTCAGGTCACCGCCCTGACCGACATCGCGCGGCACATCACCGACGCCTGCGACGTCACGCTCCCCCCGATCGACGGCGACTTCCCCGAGGACGCACCCGCACGGCGCCCCGACCCGCGGCAGCCGCACCCACCGCGAGCGGGCTAGGTCCGCGACGAGGCTGCACGCCCGGTGCCGGCGCGCACGGCCGTCCGGCACGAGACGTTGCCGAGAAGAGCGCGACGGTTGCTCTCACTTAGCGCAACAACCGAGAATAGTGTCTCCAGTCTTCTCGGTTAGGAGCCGACGATGACCCAGCCTCGTCCGACGCCAGGCACCGGGCCGGGCATGACGCCGGCCGGAGGCGTCACCTTCCCGCCGCACACGCACGAGGGCCTGCCCTGGGTGTCGAGCACCGGGCGCCGATCCGAGATCACGGAGTACACCGCGACCATCCCACCGATGATCGCCGACCTGCCGGTCCCCGCCTCCGCTCACCTCCTGGAAGCCAGCCGAGCCGCCCAGGTCCAGATCGGCGTGCTCGAGCGCACGTACGCAGGCCAGGTCGCCGCCCTCGAGCCCTTCCTGCTGCGCACCGAGGCGATCGCGTCCTCGAGGATCGAAGAGGAGCTGACGACCGTCGACCAGCTCGCCCGTGCCCAGCACGGCATCAGCGCACCCAAGAGCGCTCGCACCGTCATGGGCGCCATCGACGGGTTGAACCTCCTCGTGACGCGCGCGAGTGACGGCGTGAGCCTCGATGACATCCTTGCCGCACACCGACCGCTCATGGCCGACGACGCCGAGGAGCAGTGGTACGCCGGTCAGCTGCGCCAGGTCCAGAACTGGATCGGCGGCTCGAACCGCTCACCGGCGGGCGCGCTGCACGTCCCGCCGGTGCACGAGCGCGTCCCCGAGCTCATGGAGGACCTCGTCGCCTTCATGCGCCGCACCGACCTGGACCCGCTGGTGCAGTCAGCGGTCGCGCACGTCCAGTTCGAGTCGATCCACCCGTTCACCGACGGCAACGGACGCGTGGGTCGCTCGCTCATCAACGCCGTGTGGCGCTACCGCGGCGTCACCCGGCGAATGGCCGTGCCGGTCGCCTCGGCGATCGTCGCAGACCGCGAGTACTACTTCGACCTGGTCAACGGCTACCGCACGGGCGAGGTCGAGGCGTTCGTCGCGTACCTGACCGATGCCACCACCCGTGCCACCGAGGAGGCCTCCGTCTCCGCCCAGCGGCTGGCGGACCTGCCTGCGCAGTGGCACGAGCGCGTGCGCCCGCGCGGCGGGTCGGCGGCCGCCACGCTGCTGCCGCTACTGACGTCTCACCCGATCGTCGATGCTCACGACGTCGCGCGATTGACCGGCGCGTCCTCGGCGCGCGCGTACGCGACGATCGATCGCCTCGTCGAGGCGGAGGTCCTGCGCCCCATCACCGCGTCGAAGCGCGACATGACCTGGGCCGCGGGCGAGGTGCTCGACGAGGCGGACCTCATGGCCGACCGCCTGCGGCTGCGCCGAGGCGCGCCCGGGAGGAGCTAGGCGTCCGTCACGTCGGCCACGGCCAACGGCCGGTCCAGCCCCACCACGCCCAGCTCGACGCGCGCGATCCCGTCCACCGGCAGCGCGGACGACGCGCCCAACCCTGCCGCGGTCCGCTCGCCCGTGCTCGTCCACGTCGCGACCACCGACCGCTCGCCGTCCGCGCCGACGAGCACCAGCTCGTAGACGCCCTCGGGCAGCTCGGCCGCCTCGTAGGCGCACGTCCAGTCCAGGCGCGTGCCCCACCGCGCCGGTGCGAGCGTCAGGTCGGCGCTGACCCCCGATCCCGCGACGGGCACGAGCTCGACCGTGCGCGCGTCGGACGCGACCACGGCCGGACGGGACGACGTCGCCACGGTGACCGCCGCGCCCGCCGCACCCGCGACGACGACCAGCGCCGCCGCTGCGCCCGCGAGCGCCAGGCGACCCCGGGCGCGCCGCCGCTGGGCGGTGGCCGCGACCTGCGCGAGCGGCACGACGTCGGCCACGTCGGGCGCGCTCCCGCTGTCGTGCGCCCCGACGTCCGCGGCCGGGACCATCCCCAGCAGCGCAGGCATCCCCGCCAGCTCCCCCACCGCCGCCCGGCACGCGTCGCACCCCGCGAGGTGCTCCTCGAACTCCCGCCGCTCGGCCGGCGCGAGCGCGCCCAGCACGTACGCCGCGTCCCACTCGCGGTACGGGTCGGTGCTCATGACGTCACTCCCCTCTCCTGCAGCGCGAGGCGCAGGGCGCGCAGCGCGTAGTGCAGCCGCGACTTGACCGTCCCGGGCGGCACGCCGTGCTCGGCGGCCAGCTCAGCGACCGAGCGCCCGCCGTAGTAGGCGCCGACGACCACCGCGCGGTGGTCGGGCGACAGCGCGTCGAGGGCGTCGGCGACCAGCCAGCGGTCGAGGACGGCCTGCGTCGCGTCGTCCGTGACGGTCTCGGGCGGCGCGTGGGACGGCAGCTCGTGGCGCCGGTGGGCGCTGCGGGCGTCGTCGACGACGAGGTTCCGCGCGACCGTGAACAGCCAGGCCCGCACGGACGGCTCGGGGCGCGTCAGCACCTCGGGGTGCCGCCACGCGCGCAGCAGCGTCTCCTGCACGACGTCGGGGGCGCGAGCCGGGTCGGTGAGGCGTGCCACGTAGCGGTGCAGCGCGGCGGCGTGCGCGGCATGAGTGGCGCGCAGCAGCGCGTCCGCGCCACCCTCGACCTCACCCGACACGTCGCCACCTCCACCGTCGGACCGTGCCCGGACCTCGTGCCCTCAGGACGCCGTCAGGCGCAGGTCGAACTCGACGGCCCCGGTGTCCTCCACGGTGACGAACCCGAGCGAGGGCGCCTCGATGCCGAAGTCCGCGAACGCGACCGGCACCGACCCCACCACCTGCACGGTGTCACCCGAGGCCGCGACCTGCGCGTCGACGGTGACCTGCTGGGTCACGTCGCGGATCGTCAGGTCCCCGGTCAGCTGCACGTCCGTCGCACCGTCGCCCAGGTCGGCGGGCTCGGTGAGCGTGAACGTCGCGGTCGGGAAGTCGCGCACCTGGACGGCCTGGTCGCGGAAGTACGTGTCGCGCGGCGGCTGGTCGGTCGCGATGCTCGCCATGTCGACCTCGATCTCGCCGGCCGTGAGGCTGCCGTCCTCGACCGTGACCGTGCCCGTCACCTGCTCGGTGCGTCCGGTGACCGTCACGTCCTGGCCCCGCAGGACCTCCTCGAGGCGGTACCCGGCGAAGGAGCCGTCGGTGACGGTCCACGTGCCGTCCGTCGCCTGGACCGGGTCCGCGGCCGCGCTCGCCTCGAGCGTCGGTGCCGCGTCGGCCCGGCTGTTGCCCCAGTCGGCGTACAGGCCCGGTCCGACGACCGCGGCCACCACCCCGAGCACGACGACCCCCGCGCCGACCCCTGCCCACACCTTCGTCCGCTGCTGCATCGTCCTGCCCCTCTCGGCTGCCGGCGGCCCCTCGGGACCCGTCATGGAGGAGACGAGAGGGAGGGGCGGATGGTTCAACCGCTGACCGGCGGGCAGCGGCGTGGTCCGAATGCCTGGTCCAGACCTGTCCAGATGCATGATAGCCAGGCGTCCAGATGCCTGATTGCGCGCCATCCAGATGTTAGTTTGACGCATGGCCTACCGGCGACGCGTCATCGACGACACCCTCGACGAGCTCTTCGGGGACCTGGCGGCGATCGCTCTCGAGGGAGCCAAGGGCGTGGGCAAGACGGCCACCGCGACGCAGCGCGCGGTGACGACCTTCACCCTGACCGACCCGCGGATGCGAGAGGTGCTCGAGGCCGATCCCGGGATCGTGACGTCGTCGCCGACGCCCGTGCTCGTCGACGAGTGGCAGCTCGTTCCTCCGGTGTGGGACCGCGTCCGGCACGCCGTGGACGACGACCCCGCGGGGGGACGGTTCCTCCTGACCGGGTCGGCGGGGCCCGCGCCTGGCGTCCGGCTCCACTCCGGAGCGGGTCGCATCGTGAGCCTGCCCATGCGTCCGCTCGCCATGAGCGAACGGGAGCTGGTCGAGCCCACCGTGTCCCTCCGCGCCCTGCTGGCCGGAGCGGCCGGCACCGTCGGCGGTCGCAGCGACGTCGACCTGGCGACCTACACCGAGGAGATCCTCCGCTCCGGCTTCCCGGGCATCCGGGACCTGCCGGCGCGAGCGCGGCAGGTGCAGCTCGACAGCTACCTCGCACGGATCGTGGAACGCGAGCTCCCGGAGGCCGGGGTCGCGGTGCGTCGTCCACGCGCCCTGCGCGCGTGGCTGGCTGCGTACGGCGCCGCCACGGCGACCGACGCCGCATGGTCGACGATCCGAGATGCCGCGACCGCCGGTGACGTCGACAAGCCCGCGCGGCAGACCGTCGACGTCTACCGGGAGCACCTGGAGCGCATCTTCGTGCTCGACCCGCTGCCCGCCTGGGCCCCGACCTTCGCGCCGCTCAACCGGCTGACACGCACCCCCAAGCACCACCTCGTCGATCCCGCGCTCGCCGCTCGGCTCGTGGGCGTGGGTGCGCCGGCCCTGCTCCGCGGGGAGGGGACCAGGGTCACCGCACGGCCGGGTTCGTGGTTGGGGGCACTGTTCGAGTCGCTGGTCACGCAGAGCGTGCGCGTGTACGCCACCGCCGCCGGTGCGCAGGTGGGGCACCTCCGGACCAAGAACACCGACCGCGAGGTCGACCTCGTCGTCGAGGCGGCCGATCGGCGGGTCGTCGCGATCGAGGTGAAGCTCGCCGCCACGGTCGGTGACGACGACGTCCGGCATCTGCGCTGGCTCGGTGCACAGCTCGGCGACCGGCTGGCCGACCGGGTCGTCGTCACGACCGGGCCGTACGCCTACCGTCGGCCCGACGGGATCGCGGTCGTCCCGCTCGCGCTCCTGGGACCGTGAGACCGGCCTGACGCCCTGCAGCTCGTCCGCAGGTGCACGGGTCAGTCCGCGGGGCGCTGCATCAGCACCACCTCGAACCCCGGGCGGTCGGTGACGCCGACCGGCTCGAAGCCCCACGACCGGTACACGTCGTCCAGGTGCGGGTTGGACGCGCGGTGGTCGAGCCGCAGCCACGTCACACCCGCGGCGCGCGCCCGCTCCCCGGCCCACTCGACGAGCGACCGGCCCAGCCCGGTGCCCGACGCCCGGCGGTCGACCATCAGCCCGTGCACGTACAGCGCGGGGGCGTCGTCGTCACCCCAGTACTCGGGGTCGGTGCCGACCACGCGGACACTGCCGAGCAGCCCCTCGTCGTCGCGGACCACCCACCACTGCCCGTCGGCCACCTGCGCCGCGATGCGCTCGGCCGGCACGGACCCGGCGGGCCACTGGTCGATGCCGCGCGCGGCCATCCAGTCCTCGAGCGAGCGCCGCAGCGCGTGGATCGCCGGCGCGTCGGCGGCGGTGGCCTGCTGGGGGTCGACGTCCACGGCAGCCGACGGTACCGGTGCGGCGGGCCGAGCGCCGCGCCGGTGTTGGCGCGCGTCCGCGCCGCTGCGGCAGCGCATGTGATGTAGGTCACATTGAAGTCCCGTCCGCGCTCCTCCGTGCCGGTCCACAATCAGCGGCAAACCCCCACGGGCCGCCGCCCGTCCGACCCCACGGCAGCGAGGCCATGAACAGCATCGACGGTCAGAGCCTGCTCTTCGGGTTCAGCTCCAGCGCCAACCTGATGGACGAGTTCGCGGTCAACCGCGATGTGGTGGAGTCCGCCGCCGCGCGCGGGCTGGCGGAGGACCGGCCCAACGAGCGCGCACGGATCGCCGTCCTCGCGGGACGTCCCGAGCACGCCCTCGAGCTGCTCCCCGACGTGGACCGCGCGGTCGGCGACTCCGCCGAGCTGACGTGGCGCGACGTCGTCGCGCTGGCCGCTTGGGCCGCCCAGGGGGACCTCGAGGCGCTCGGCGCCCTCCACCGCGCGGGCCAGGGCCTGCAGGGGTCGCCGGCCACGACGCACGCCTACCTGCTGGCCCGGGCCGCCGAGCAGTGCGGCCAGGACGAGCTGGCGGACAGCGTGTGGCGCGCGCTGCTGGAGACCGCCCCGAAGACCCAGGTGCTGCAGCGGCGAGTGGCGGTCGCCGACGTGCTCGCCCGCTCCAGGAAGGACGCGGCCGAGGCGACCCGGCCCATCGGCGCGGCCGCCCGGCTGCTCACCGACACGGTCCCGCGCCCGGAGGACGGCACCGCGCCCACGCTGGACGTCGTCCGACGCCTCGAGGAGCGCGGCGACCCCGCCGGCGCCCGCCTGGTGCTCGAGGCGCTGGCGACGATGCGTCCCGTGGCCACGGCGGTCGCCACGCTCCGCGACGAGCGCGCGACGCAGCCGTCCTGGTGGCGCGAGCGTGTCCCCGGTGTCGCGGCGGCGGTCCTCGCCACGGCCGTCGCCGTCACCGCGGGCCTGGGCCTCTTGCCCCCGTGGACGCCGGCCGTCGCCGCGGTGGTCGCGCTGGGCGTGTGGCGCTGGTGGCGCCTGCCCGAAGGCACGGGCCTGTCGGCGACGGACGCGGGCGTCCTGCGCCACATCCGACGCTGGTTGCCCGACGTGCCCGACGAGCGGTCGGCGAAGACGCGCAGGGCCGGCGCGGCCGTGACCGGCGGCGCCATCGGCTTCGTCGTCGCGATCACGCTGGCCGGGGTCGTCACGGAGGGCCTCATGGGGGACCTGTACGCCACGGAGCCCGCGCGCGTCGACGCCGTCACGTGGCCGCTGGTGATCCTGCTGACCGTGCTGTGCGCCGCGGGCGGGCAGCGCCTGCTGCGGCCGGCCGTGCGTCGCGCCGCGCAGGCGTACGTCGACCAGCAGCGCGCGACGAGCGAGATGCGGTCCTGCACGTGCCTGCAGACCGTCGGCATGCGCAGCCTCGAGGCGGAGAGCTACCTCGAGCACCACCTCCAGGACGCCGACCCCGAGGTCGCTGCCTTCACGCCCACCATCACGGACGGCACCGCCTCCCTCCACCAGTGCCCCGTGTCGCGCACGCCGTGGCTGCTGGTGCGCGCCACGGGCCGTCAGGCACTGCTGCTGCGAGGCACCTTGCTGCGCACCAAGGCGGAGCCCGCCGCGGAGACGGTGGAGACCGGCGGCTACCTCTGACACCAGGGGCCGGTGGTCGCCAGGGAGGCGTCGGGGTGCCGCTCGCTGGTCGTGGCCGGCCCGGTCGCGGACCTGGAAGCCACGACCGCGCGGTGGTTCGCCGGGCAGTGAGTTCGTAGCCGCCCGGGCTCAGCCGTCGTGCTCCGCGAGGAACGCGTCGACGGCCGCGTGGTAGGCGTCCGGCTGGTCGCGGCGCACGCAGTGCCCTGCCCCGGGGACGACGACCGTGCGCACCAGCGGGTTGTCGAAACCGTCGGGTCGCGGTGCCATGGGTGCGTCCTCCGGCAGGACGAGCAGCGTCGGCACCTGCAGCGCGCCGAACGCCTCCTCCCAGGCCGCGTCGCCCAGGAAGAGCCCGAGCCGCAGGTACTCCTGGTCGACGTCCGCCCGGGTGGCCGCCCACGCCTCGATCTCGGTGTCGCTCCACGGCGTCTCGCGGCGCATGCGCGCGATCTCGGCCTCGCGGTCCGCGATGACGACGTGCGTCTGGCCGAGCAGCATCGCCGAGAACCCCGGGTCCGGCGTGTGCGCACCGGTCGGCCTGGCGGGGTCCTCGACCACCAGGGCCCGCACCCGCTCCGGGCGCGCGAGCGTCGCGCGCAGCGCCAGCAGCCCGCCGAGCGAGTGCCCGACGAGGGCCACGGGCTCCGGCTGGGCGTCCAGCAGCGCGACGACGTCGGCCAGCATGACCTCGGGCGCCTGCGGGAGCTGCTCGGGCGTGAAGCGCGGGGACGAGCCGTGCCCGCGCAGGTCGGGTGCGAGGACGTCGTACCGGTCACCCCAGCGCGCGAGGAGGTCGGGCCACGTGGTCCCCGAGTCCGTCACGCCGTGGAGCAGGACGACCGTGGGGGCGTCGGGGTTGCCGGAGCGGTGGACGGCCAGCTCGCCCGTCGCCTCGGGGGCGCTCACAGACCCAGCTCCAGACGGACGGTGGTGTACGACCGGGCGGGCAGGTCGACCTCGAGGCCGAGGGCGTGGCGCCGGACGCCGTCGTGCACGACGGGTGCGACCGCGTCGGGATGGTCGGGACTGTTGTGGGTCTGGATCGTCGGCGCCGTCAGGACGCGGGCGTCGAACCCGGTCACGGCCGCGCCGCGCAGGTCGAGCACGACCGACGTCGGCGCGTCGGCGTCGAGGTTCGACAGCGACACCAGTGCCGTGCCGTCCTTGGTCGACGCCGACATCGACAGCATCGGCACGGCCTTGCCCTCGACCTCGCGCGTGGGCACCTCACCCTTGACGTGGACCGCGAGCGAGGACGCGTCGTGGTGGCCGGTGTTCATCTCGAACACGTGGTACGTCGGCGTCAGGACCAGCGCGCCCGAGTCGGGGTCCGTGAGGATCATCGCCTGCAGCACGTTGACGGTCTGCGCGATGTTCGCCATGGAGATGCGGTGCGCGTACCGGTGGAAGGTGTCGAAGTGCGTGCTCGCGACGAGCGCGTCACGCAACGTGTTCTGCTGGTACAGGAACCCGGGGTTGGTCCCCTCCTCGACGTCCCACCAGGTGCCCCACTCGTCGACGACGAGGCCGATGCGGTGCTCCGGGTCGTAGGCATCCATCACGTTGGAGTGCCCGCGGACGAGCTCCTCCATCTTGTGGGCGCGGCGCATGGTGACGTACCAGTCGTCGGTGTCGAACGCCGTCGCGTGACCCTTCACGCTCCAGTCGCCCGACATCGTGTAGTAGTGCATCGAGATGCCCTGGAAGAAGCCGCGCGGGTCGCAGCCGCAGCCCAGCTTCTGCGAGACCTTCATGAGCGCCTCGGTCCACGCGTAGTCGTCCGCGTTGGCGCCGGCGGCGATCTTGTAGACCGCGTTGCCGCCGTGGTTGCGCACGTACGTCGCGTACTGGCGGGCCAGGTCGGCGTAGTGCTCGGCCGACATGTTGCCGCCGCAGCCCCACGGCTCGTTGCCGATCCCGAAGAACGGCAGCCGCCACGGTTCGTCGCGGCCGTTGGCGCGGCGCAGGTCGGCCATGGGCGAGTCGTCGGAGCGCGTCAGGTACTCGACCCACTCGCTCATCTCCCGGACGGTGCCGGACCCGACGTTGCCGTTGACGTACGGCTCGGCGCCGAGCATCTCGCACAGGTCCATGAACTCGTGCGTGCCGAAGGAGTTGTCCTCGACGACGTCGCCCCAGTGGGAGTTGACCATCCGGGGCCGCTGGTCGCGCGGCCCGATGCCGTCGCGCCAGTGGTAGTCGTCGGCGAAGCAGCCGCCCGGCCAGCGCAGGTTCGGGATCTTGAGCCCGCGCAGCGCCTCGACGACGTCGCTGCGGATGCCACGCACGTTCGGGACCTCGGAGTCCTCGCCGACCCAGAAGCCGCCGTAGATGCAGCGGCCCAGGTGCTCGGCGAAGTGGCCGTACACGTGGCGGCTGATCGTGGGCCCGGGGAGGTCGAGGTTGATGACGGCGGTCAGGGAAGACACGGAGGTCCCTTCGGTGATCGGTGCCGGGCGTCAGCGCTGACGCTCCTACAGGCGGGACGCCGATGTGCGAGGTCTCCACCCTCGTCGTCGAGGGTGTGTTTATCGTTACACGCGGCGCACCCCGACCTTCGGGCAGGATTTCCGAAATGTCAAGGACTCAGTCCGTGCCGCTGGGGCGCCCGCGTCAGTACGGTATCGACATGCCCACACTCAAGGACGTCGCCAAGGCGTCCGGCGTCTCGGTCATGACGGTGTCCAACGTCGTCAACGGCCGGCCCCGCGTCAGCGAGGCGACGCGCCAGCGGGTGCTCGCGGCGGTCGACGAGCTGGGCTACCAGGTCAACCTCACCGCCCGGAGCCTGCGGGCCGGGCGCAGCGGCACGATCGCGCTGTCCATCCCGCGGGTGGACCACCCCTACTTCGCCGAGCTGGCCGCCGCCGTCACCGACGCGCTGCTGCCCAGCGGCCGGCACCTCGTGGTCGAGCAGACGGGCGCCAGCCGCGAGGGCGAGCTGAGCGCGCTCTCACAGGCGCGGCTCCAGATGTACGACGGCGTCCTGCTGTCCGTCGTCGGCCTCAAGGACTCCGAGGTCGCGCGCCTCAACGGCGACATGCCGCTGGTGCTGCTGGGCGAGAAGCCGATGCCCACCGCGCGCGACCACGTCCAGCTCGGCAACTTCGAGGGCGCCCAGCTCGCCACGTCGTACCTCATCCAGCGGGGGGCGCGGCGCATCGCCATCGTCGGCGGCACGCTCGACGCCGACCACACCGGCATGGTCGGCACGCGCACCGGCGGGTGGCGCGCCGCCCACGCCGCGGCCGGGCTGGACGCCGACGTGCGCCTCGTCCTGCCGCCCGCGCACTTCGCCATGGCCGAGAGCCGCGAGATGATCCGCAACGCCATCAAGGGCGGACTGCTGGTCGACGCGGTCTTCGCCGTGACCGACCAGGTCGCCATCGGGGTCATGGCCGGCCTGCACGACTGCGGCCTGCGCGTCCCGCACGACGTGCAGGTGGTCGGCTTCGACGACCTGGACGTCAGCGAGCACCTGGTGCCCGGCCTCACCACCGTGGACCCGCGCGTGGACCTCGTGGTCGCCGAGTCCCTGCGGCTCCTGGAGCGGCGCATGGCGGGCGAGGAGTCCGACGCGGAGCACCTGGTCATGCCCGTGCGGCTCGTGGTCCGCGGCACGACGCGCTGACCCCGGCCCCCGGGGCGGCGCGTCCTGGGGTCAGGAGCAGTAGTCGCAGTTGCCCATGGCGGCGAGCGTCATGTGGCACGTCGGGCACACGGGCGCGACGCGCTCCGGCTCGGCGGACGACTTGCGGGGCTTGGCCGCCGGCGCGCTCCGCTGCGGGGCCCGCTTCGCGCGCACCGGCGCCGCCACCGGCCCGCCGCCGGGCTGCGTGACGTCGAAGCCGCGCTTGCGCATGATCGCCGCCGCGCTCGCCAGGCTCCCGGCGAGGTCGTCCGACGTCGCCAGACGTCCCGTCGCGAAGCGGTGCGCGACGCCCACGACCGCGGGGAGGTCGTACACCTTGCCCTCGTGGGTCAGCGTCCACTCGCCCTGCGGCGCGAAGCCGTACACCGCGAGGAAGTCCTCGCCGCCACGGCGGTCGTACTCCTCGATCGCCTGGAGGACATGCTGACGCGCTACGGAGGAGAAGGTGGCCACGTTCACGAGCCTACGTCGCCTGCCGTACGCCGAACGCCGGGCGGGGCACGCGGAAAGTGTTCCGCTCGCCACTCCCGGGCATGACAGCGGGCGCGGTCCCGGGGGGGGCCGCGCCCGCTGCGTGCGTGGAGCCGGTGCTCAGCCGATCACGAGGCCGAGCAGCTCACGGTGGGCCACGTCCAGTTGCCGCCGTGCTGGACGGTGAACCCGAACGAGGCCGTCTGGCCGTTGGCCAGCGCCCCGCCGCCGGCCGGGCGCATGACCATGACGTTGGAGGACGGCCACGTGGGCGACGCGTTCCAGGTGGCGATGATCCGCTGCGGCGAGCGAACCGTGACCGTGGAGGTCCAGCTGCTGATGTTGCCGTTGGCACGGATCGTCACGACGCCGTTGAAGCGGTCGTTCCACTTCTCGCCCTCGGAGTACGTGGCCGTGCAGCTGCCGCCGCCGGTGGGCGGGGGCGTCGTCGGGCTGGCCGTCGGCTGCTGCGTGGGCTGCTGCGTCGGCTGCTGCGTCGGCTGCGGGCCCGCCTGACCACCGGGGGTCGCGGTCGTGCCGCCGGCGTTGAGGGCGTCGAGGGTGTAGTTGTACGCGGCCTTCTTGTTGGCGTTGCCGTCGAAGAGCAGCGGGGTGTCCGACGCGCGCCAGGAGTCGGTGTCCTTGACGCCCCACACGGTGATGCCGGTGCAGCGGGCCACGGACAGGCACGCCTGGACGATGCCGCGGAACTGCTCGCCCTGGGAGTTGCCCGAGCCCTGGATGTCCAGCTCGGTGATCTGGACGTCGACACCCAGTGCGGCGAAGTTGCCGAGGGTGGTGTGGTAGTTCGAGGGGACCGGGTTGCCGGAGTTGAAGTGCGCCTGGAAGCCGACGCAGTCGATCGGGACGCCACGCGACTTGAAGTCGCGCACCATGTTGTAGACCGCCTGGGTCTTGGCGTGGGACCAGTTGTCGGTGTTGTAGTCGTTGTAGCAAAGCTTGGCGCCCGGGTCCGCGGCGCGGGCGGCACGGAACGCGGCCTCGATCCAGTCGTTGCCGGTGCCCTGCAGGTTCGAGCTGCGCCGCGCGCCGGAGCTGCCGTCCGCGAACGCCTCGTTGACGACGTCCCAGCTGTGGATCTTGCCGCGGTAGTACGTGGCGACACCGGTGACGTGCTCGAGCATCGCGGTGCGCAGCGAGGACCCGGACATGTTCTGCATCCAGCCGGGCTGCTGGGAGTGCCACGCCAGCGCGTGCCCACGGACCTGCTTGCCGTTCTGGCGGGCCCAGTTGACGATGCGGTCGCCCGAGGACCAGTTGAACTGGCCGCGGTTGGGCTGCATCGCGTCCATCTTCATCTCGTTCTCGGCCGTGATCATGTTGAACTCACGGTTCACGACGTTCATCGTGGTGGAGTTGTTCAGGTAGTGCGCGGCCATCGCGGTACCGAAGTACCGGTTGGTCTCGGCGGCGGCCGCCTGCAGCGTGCTGCCCGCCGCCTGAGCGGGGACCGCGAGCGTGATGGCGAGCGCGGCGGCGGAGAGGCCGCCGACGGCGGCGAGGCGTCCGCGGCGGTGCCTCTGTCGTGGGGTCGTCATTGATCCCGTCTCCTCTGGGTCGGTGACCGGCGTCGGCCGGGGACGCAACGTCCCTCTCGCCCACCAGGGCCGTCAAGGGACAAATGGGACACTGATACTTTCGGGGACGGTTCGAATCGATATGACACTCTCGCGGATGACGTCGACGCAGGTCGTGTCGTTAAACCTCCCATCAATTGATCGAGACCCGACGCCCCGGTGGCAACCGTTCTCTAGCGCCCGATCGAAACTATCGGACCCGAGGGTCGTCCACGCGACCGGCACAGCCCTGAGGTGAACCCGCCCGACCGCGCACAGTGGTCGCACACGTGACCACTTCCGGGCCCTGGGCGTACCGATGTGACCACTTCTGTGCCGGGGGCCGCGCCTGGCCATGCGCGCGACGCTGTGTGGGGCGTGGGGACGTAGGGTGCCCGGATGGTCCCGGAACGTCACACCGCACGCCTGCTCCTGCGCCCGTGGCAGGACTCCGACCTGCAGCCGTTCGCCGAGATGAACGCCGACCCCGAGGTCATGGAGCACTTCCCGTCCCCGCTGACCCGTGCGGAGAGCGACGCGCTCGCCACCCGCGCGCGGGCGCACGTCGAGGAGCACGGCTGGGGGCTGTGGGCGCTGGAGGTCGACGGACGGTTCGCCGGCTTCACCGGGCTCGCGCGGCCGGGCTGGAACCCCGAGCTGGTCGAGGTCGGCTGGCGGCTGCCCCGCTGGGCGTGGGGCCACGGGTACGCCACGGAGGCGGCGCGCGAGGCGCTGGCCGTGGGCTTCGACGAGCTCGTGCTGGCGGAGATCGTGTCGTTCACCGCCGTGGCCAACGAGCGGTCGCGGGCCGTCATGCGTCGACTCGGCATGACCCACGACCCCGCGGACGACTTCGACTACCCGACGATCCCCGAGGGCCACCCGCTGCGCCGCACCGTGCTCTACCGGATCCGCGCGCCGCGGGAGAGCCGGTAGGTCGCCCGGAGCACGACCCGGGCCATAGGGATGGACCAGCCGATCAGCGGCTCGGCCGTCCCGCGCTCACCCGCCGAACGGCAGCACCGGCCGGCCCGGCACCTCGACCCGCACGCGGAACAGCGCGCCCGCCTCGGGCTCGGGGTCCTCGAGGTGCTCGCGCGACGTCGTGATGTACAGCTCCCGCAGGTCCGGGCCGCCGAGCGTGCAGGCCGTCGTGAGGCGCACGGGCACCTCGACCTCCGCGAGCACCTCGCCCGACGGCGAGACGCAGCGGACGCGACCGTCGCCGTTGAGCGCGACCCACACGTTCCCCGCCGAGTCGACCGTGAGCCCGTCGGGGCTCTCGCCGTCCCGGGCGAGGAACGGCCGCCGGTTCGTCAGACGCCGGTCGACCACGTCGAAGACGTCGGTCCGGCCGGTGGCCGTGTCGTCGTAGTAGGCGCGCGTGCCGTCGGGCGAGAAGTCGAGGCCGTTGGAGATGGTCGCGTCGTCGATCACGACCTCGACGTCCCCGGCGGGCGTGATCCGGTACAGCTTCGCTCCCCCGGGCCGCGCCTCGTACGCCATCGACCCCGCGTACAGGACGCCCCACGGGTCGCACCCGGCCTCGTTCAGGCGCACGCCCGGGTCGGACCACAGCTCCGGCTGCGGCGTCGGTGCGCCGTCCGGCGACTCGGCGAGCCCGATGCCGCGCTCGAGCCCCACGACGTAGCCGCCCCGCGAGCGCGGCCGCACGAACGCCGCGACGTCCCCCACGTGGAGGCGCCCCACCGAGCCGTCCTCGTCGAGCGTCAGCAGGTCACCCGCGAGCATGTCGACCCAGCGCAGGCCGCCCCACGTCGGTGACCAGCACGGACCCTCACCGTGGTAGGCGACGGCGTCGGTGACCTGCTCTGCTCTCAGCACGGGCGCTCCTCCTCGGGTGGGTACCCCGAGCCTTCCCGCCGGAGCGCCGCGCCGCACGCCGACGCGCGGGTGCGGCCGGTCACGGATGCGCGCCACGTCGCCGCGCGCGACGGCTATCGTCGGCCTCCCCACCTGCGACGACGCCTGGAGGTGAGCGTGCCCGAGCCGGCCGCCCCGCACGTCGTCGTCGTCGGCTCCGGGTTCGGCGGGTCCGTCGCAGCCCTGCGGCTCTCGGAGAAGGGCTACCGCGTGACCGTCGTCGAGGCGGGTCGCCGGTTCACCCCCCAGACGTTGCCACGCACGTCGTGGGACGTGCGGCGTTTCCTGTGGGCGCCGCGCCTGGGCTGCCGTGGCATCCAGCGCATCCACGTGCTGCCCGACGTCGTCCTGCTGGCCGGCGCCGGGGTCGGCGGCGGCTCGCTCGTGTACGCCAACACGCTGTACCGGCCGGAGTCCGACGACTTCTACCGCGACCCGCAGTGGGCGTCGCTCACGGACTGGCGCGACGAGCTGGCGCCGCACTACGACCAGGCGCAGCGCATGCTCGGCGTGGTCGAGAACCCCACGGTGACACCGGCGGACGACGTCGTGCGCGCGGTCGCCCGTGACCTCGGCGTGGCGGACACGTTCCGGCTCGCACCGGTCGGTGTCGTCTTCGGGACGCCGGGCGAGCCCGTGGCGGACCCGTTCTTCGGGGGTGCCGGGCCGGAACGCCGCGGGTGCCTGGAGTGCGGCGAGTGCATGACCGGCTGCCGGCACGGCGCGAAGAACACGCTGGAGACCAACTACCTGTGGCTCGCCGAGCGGTCCGGTGCGCGGATCGTCCCCGACACCACGGTCACCGCCCTGGCCCCCCGGCCCGACGGACGGTGGGACGTCGTGACGGTCCCGACGGGCCGACGCCGGCCGCGCACCACCCTGCTCGCCGACCAGGTCGTCCTCGCCGCCGGAGCCTGGGGCACGCAGGAGCTGCTGCACCGGCTCAAGGCCGACGGCACGCTGCCGGGGCTGTCCGACAGGCTCGGGCACCTGACGCGGACCAACTCCGAGGCGCTCGGCGGCGCGGCCCGTCGCCCGCGCGCGCCGGGCCCGCGCGTCAACAGCGGGGTCGCGATCACGTCGTCGGTGTGGCTCGACGAGCGCACGCACATCGAGCCCGTGCGCTACGGCCACGGCTCGAACCTCATGGGGCTGCTGGGCACGGTGCTCACCGACGGCGGCGGGCGCGTGCCGCGCTGGGTCCGCTGGCTGGGGCAGGTGGTGCGGCACCCCCGGCACGCGGTGTCGGTGCTGGCCGGGCTGCGGACGTGGTCGGACCGCTCCGTCATCGGACTCGTCATGCAGACCGGCGGCGCGTCGCTCACCGTGCGGCCGCGCCGGACGTGGACGGGCCGGTGGCGCCTGACGTCGACGCGCGGTGACGGCGAGCCGAACCCGACGTGGCTGCCCCAGGCCAACGCGGCGTACCGCAGCATGGCCCGCCACCTCGACGGCATCCCCATGAGCACGCTGGGCGAGGTCGCCGACGTGCCGATGACGGCCCACTTCCTGGGTGGGTGCACGATCGGCGCCGACCCGGCCACCGGCGTGGTCGACGCCTACCACCGGGTGTTCGGGTACCCGGGCCTGCACGTCGTGGACGGGTCGACGATCTCCGCGAACCTCGGTGTCAACCCCTCGCTCACCATCACCGCGCAGGCGGAGCGCGCGTGCGCGATGTGGCCGAACGCCGGCGACCCGGACCCGCGGCCGACGGCCGGTGAGCCGTACCGGCAGGTGCCGCCCGTCCCGCCACGGCACCCGGCGGTCCCCGCGCACGCGCGTGCGGCGCTTCCGCTGACGGTCGTGCGGCGCGGACGGCCGCCCGAGTCCCACGGCTGAGCGGTCCCGCCCCCCGGCCGACGCGCAGCCCGTACGATCCGGCGTCATGAGAGCAACGAGGCTCGTCCGGAACGGGGCCGTGCTGAGCGCCGCCGCCGCGCTCGCCCTGGCCGGCTGCACGTCAGCCGGCGACCCGTCCCCCACACCGACCCCCACGCCCGCCGCCGCACCCGACGTCGCGCTGCGGGACCTGCCCCGCGCGGGCCTGGCGATCGGTGTCGCGGTCGCCGGTGGTGGGCACCACGCCGCGGCCGGCTACCCGGACCCGTTCGGCGAGGACGACGCCTACCGCGCAGTCATCGCCGAGCAGTTCTCGTCCGTGACGCACGAGAACCAGCTGAAGTGGGAGTTCCTGCGGCCCACGCGCGAGGAGTTCCGGTTCGAGGGCGCCGACGCGGTGATCGACTTCGCGCAGGAGAACGGTCAGCAGGTCCGCGGCCACACCCTGCTGTGGCACTCGCAGAACCCGCGCTGGCTCACCAGCGGCACGTTCACGGACGAGGAGCTGCGCGCGCTGCTGCAGGAGCACATCGCCACGGTCGTCGGACGCTACAAGGGCCGGATCGTGCACTGGGACGTCGCCAACGAGATCTTCGACGACTCCGGCGTGCTGCGCACCGAGGAGAACCCGTTCCTCGCGCGCTTCGGCACCGCGATCGTCGCCGACGCGCTGCGCTGGGCGCACGAGGCCGATCCCGAGGCCGTCCTGTACCTCAACGACTTCAACGTCGAGTCCGTCGGGGCCAAGTCCGACGCGTACCTCGCGCTCGCGACCGAGCTGCTCGCGGCCGGCGCGCCGCTGCACGGGTTCGGCGTCCAGGGCCACCTGTCGACGCAGTACCCGTTCCCCGGTGACCTCGAGACCAACCTGCGGCGCTTCACCGACCTGGGCCTGGAGGTCGCCATCACCGAGCTCGACGTCCGCGTCCCCGTCGACGCCGCGGGCACTGCCGAGCCGGACGAGGTCGAGAAGCAGGTCGAGTACTACGGCCGCGCCGTCGACGCGTGCGTCGCCGTCGAGCGCTGCACCTCCCTGACGCTGTGGGGCGTGACGGACCGCTACTCGTGGGTCCCGGGCTTCTTCCCCGGCGAGGGCTCCGCGATGGTCCTGGACGAGGAGCTCGCCGTGAAGCCCGCGTTCACCGCCGTGGCCGACGCCCTGCGGGGGTCCGACGCCTGATCACCCCGTGGCCCCGGAGCGACGCGTCGCTCCCACGGGCACGCGCAGGAGCGTGCGACGTACGCTCGGGGGACGGCCAGGCCCCCGGGCCCGACGAGAGGGGTGACCCATGGCGCACGCACCCGACGCACCCGTCGTCGAGCACGACGAGCCCGGACGCCGGTACGTCCTGCGGATCGGCGACGACGAGGTCGGCGAGCTGACGTACTCGACCGGGGCCGACAGGGTCGTGCTCGAGCACACGGTCGTCGACGAGTCCCGGCAGGAGAAGGGCCTGGGGTCGCAGCTCGTGGGGTACGCGCTCGACGACGTGCGGGCCGCCGGGCGGCGCGTCGTCCCGCAGTGCCCGTTCGTCCGCGCCTACGTCGAGCGGAACCCGCAGTACGCGGACCTCGTCGACTGACGGGCACCGATCGTGACGCAGGGCTCGTGACGTGGGCATGACCTTGCCGGCCGACAGCCACGTGCACAGCGAGTGGTCCTGGGACACGGGCGGGCCCGCCTCCGCCGCGGCCGGGCGCATGCGGGCCACGTGCGCGCAGGCGGTGCGGATCGGGCTCGAGGCGATCTACTTCACCGAGCACCTCGACGTCCCCGGCACGTGGCACGCGGAGCCGGAGGACCTGATGCCGCACCAGCAGCACCTCCTGAACGGTGCGGGCACGGTCGACTTCGCGCCGTTCGACGCGGCCGGCTACCTCGACGCGGTCGATCGCGTGCGCCACGAGTTCCCCGACCTGCGCATCCACACCGGGCTCGAGCTCGGGCAGCCGCACCTCGTCGGCCGCCAGGCGGCACAGCTCGTGGACCTCGGCCTCATCGACCGCGTGCTCGGTTCCCTGCACACGCTGGACCTGGGCGACGGGCCCGCCGAGCCCCACACCCTGTACCGCGACCACGCCCCCGCCGAGGTCATGGACGCCTACCTCGCGCAGATCCCCGTCATGGTCGCCGGCTCCGAGGTCTTCGAGGTCGTCGCCCACATCGACTACGCGGTCCGGACGTGGCCCGCCCCGAGCGCCGGGCCGTTCGACCAACGCCGGTTCGAGGAGGGCTTCCGGTCGGCGCTGCGGTCGATCGCCCAGGGCGGCCGGGCGCTGGAGATGAACACGCGGCGGCTCTGGCCGTGGATCCCGCAGTGGTGGGCCGACGAGGGCGGCGCCGCCGTCAGCTTCGGCAGCGACGCCCACACGCCGGACGCCGTCGCCTCCCACTTCCCCGAGGCGACCGCGATGCTCGAGCACGTCGGCTTCCGGCCGGGGAGGACGCCGGCAGAGCTCTGGCGCCGGGTCCACGTCCTGTGACCAGTGGGGCGTCGGCTCAGTAGCGGCCGTTGACGTTCGCCGTGCTCCTGCTCCACCCGTTCGAGGCGCTGACCTTGGCGAAGATCTCGTCGCCGCCCTCCGGGTCCTCGTTGAGCGTGCCGTGCCACACGAGTGCCTCCATGGCGAAGTTGGTGCCGACGGCGGTGGTGGAGAGCGAGACACCGAGGTCGTCGTTGAAGACGGGGTCGTCCCCGATCAGCCGCATGCCCACGGTCGTCGTCGGTCCGGCGTCGTGCACGTGGCCCCTGACGATCACGATGTAGTAACCCGCGTGGAATGGCGACGGGGTGATGGAGAGCTCGGCGTAGGAGCTGGCGGCTGCGGCGGGCACTGCCGAGAGGACGGCGGTGGAACCGGCCAGGGCGACGACCGTCGCGGCGGCGGCGAGCCTGTGTCGTCGATGCATGAGGACCTCCTCGGACGGGTGGCCGCCTCGTCGCGGCCTACGAGGAGGAGCGCACGCAGGACCGGGGAGATACCTGGCCGGGTGGGCGACCTGGGCGACGGTCGCGTGCCACCGGCGGGCTCAGCGGCCGGAGGCCTCCCGCGCCGCCTGCTCGATGCGGACGGTGTGCGCGGCCCACTCGGCGGGGCTGCGGCTCGACACGTTCGGGTCGTCGGCGACCAGCCCCGCGCGCCCGTCGAGCTGCTCGCGCAGGACGTCGGCGTGCCCCGCGTGCCGCGCGACCTCAACCAGCAGGTGCACGAGGACCTGGTGCAGGGTCACGCGCCGACGCTCGCCCCACCACGGGACGTCACCGACCGCGTCGACGGGCAGCGCATCGACCGTGGCGTCGGAGTGCTCCGCCGAGTGCTCCCACAGGTCGAGCACCGACGCGCGGCTCTCGTCCGCCGGGACCCACAGGTCGGCGTCCGGCTCCGCGTCGTCGGCGAACCAGGGCAGCTCACGCGGGCTCGGGCGGCCGAAGACCTCGCCGAGGTAGCCGACCTGGACGCTCGCGACGTGCTTGACCAGGCCGAGCAGGTTCGTCCCGGTCCCCGTCAGCGGGCGGCGCACGTCGTACTCGTCCAGCCCGTCGAGCTTGCCGACCAGCCCGTCGCGCTGACCGCGCAGGTACCGGTGCAGCGTGGTCTTGGCGTCGGCGTCCATGAGGTCCACGGTCCCACCGGGGTCCGACACCGGCAGGGACGTCCCACCGGTCACCGGCCGGCCCACGGCGCCGTCACGTGAGCCTCCGGCCGTCCGTCGACGAGCGCCCCCGGCCGGTCGGCGCCATGCTGGACCCGCACGTTCCGTGGGACGACGACGACCGACGGGAGCAGGCATGGCGTCACAGGCATCGCTGATGTCGGCGGGGCTGAGCCGCCGCGGGTTCCTCCGTGGCGTCGGGGTCGCCGGTGCCGGGCTCGCGCTCGCGTCCTGCGCGCGGCCCTCGTCCGCGTCGGGGACGACCGAGATCGTCTTCCACCAGTCGAAGCCCGAGGTCATCGACTACTTCGACGACCTCATCGAGCAGTTCCACCAGTCGCAGTCCCGGGTCCGGGTGCGGCACGACGCCACGTCGAACCTGGCCGGGACGTTCGTGCGGGAGTCCCCGCCGGACATCGGCTGCCTCAACTACAACTTCGAGGTCTCGCGGTACGTGGAGCGGGGGGCGCTCAGCGACCTCGGTGACATGCCGGAGGCCGGCCGCGTGCTCGACGAGCTGCAGCCGCTGATCGAGGTCACGGCGAGCTACCCCGAGCGCACCAGCGTGATCCCGTACTCCCTGATGGCGGCGGCCGTCCTCTACAACCGGGAGATGTTCGCCGGCCTGGGGCTCACCCCGCCGACGACGTGGGACGAGCTGGTCGCCGTGTGCGAGGCGTTCACCGAGGCGGGGATCACGCCGGTCTACAGCACGTTCAAGGACCCGTGGACGATCGCGCAGGGCCCGTTCGACTACACGGTCGGCGGCATGCTCGACACCACTGACCTCTTCAGCCGCCTCAAGGCGCAGGGTGCCGACGACGGGCCGGTCACGTTCGCCGACGAGCTGCTCGAGCCGGTCCAGCGGATGCAGGAGCTGCTCGCCTACACGAACGACGACGCCGCGAGCCGCGGGTACGGCGACGGCAACCTCGCGTTCGCGAACGGTGAGGCGGCCATGTACCTGCAGGGACCCTGGGCCATCGGGGAGATCGCGAAGACCAACCCCGACCTCGACGTCGGTGCGTTCCCGCTGCCGGTGACGAACGACCCCGGGGACCGCAAGGTGCGGGTCAACGTCGACCTCGCGCTGTGGATCCCGGAGGGGTCCACCAAGAAGGAGGCGGCACGCGAGTTCCTGTCGTTCCTCATGCAGCCGGAGATCATCGACGCCTACAACGCGCACGCCCTGGGCTTCGGCGTCACGCAGGACGCGGCCCCGGTGACGGACCCGACGCTCGTCGAGCTGAGGGAGTACTACGACCGCGCCGACTTCTACCTGGGCGCGTCCCAGCTGGTCCCGCAGTCGATCCCGCTGCAGAACTACACGCAGTCGCTCGCGTCGGGGGCGGACCCGCGGCCCGTCCTGCGCACGCTCGACGCCGACTGGCAGCGGCTGGCCTTCCGGTCCTGACACCCACCGACGACGAAAGGCACCTCATGGTCAGCGCCACAGCAACCCGACCAGGGAGCAGCGACGTCGCGGACGCGGGGCCGAGGACGGACCGCCGCCCGCCGGTCTCGCGGACCTTCTACCTCTTCCTGATCCCCACCCTCGTCCTGTTCACGCTGTCCATCACGTTGCCGGCGGTCATGGGCATCACGCTGAGCTTCACCGACTCGGTGGGGTTCGGGGAGTTCCAGTTCACCGGGCTGACCAACTACGTGGCGCTCTTCCAGGACCCGGCGATCCGCAGCTCGTACCTCTTCACCATCGGCTTCGCCCTCGTCACCGTGCTGCTGGTCAACGTCCTGGCGTTCCTGCTCGCCGTCGGCCTGACCGCGCGGATCCGCGCCAAGGTCGCGCTGCGCGCCGTGTTCGTGCTGCCCATGGTGATCTCGGGCATCGTCATCGCCTACGTCTTCAACTTCCTGTTCTCCAACTCGATCCCCCAGCTGGGGCAGGCGACCGGCATCACGTTCCTCGAGCAGAGCCTGCTGGCCGACCCCGACCTGGCCTGGATCACGATCGTCGTGGTCACCGCGTGGCAGGCGGTGCCCAGCGCCCTGCTGATCTACATCGCGGGCATCCTGTCGATCCCGGGCGAGGTCTACGAGGCCGCGGCGATGGACGGGGCGTCCGCCCGCCGACGGCTCGTGTCCATCACGCTGCCGCTGGTCGCGGGCTACGTCGTGATCAACATGGTCATCGGCTTCAAGAACTTCCTCAACGCCTACGACATCATCGTCGGCCTCACCAACGGCGGCCCCGGCACGGCGACCCGCAGCGTCGCCATGACGATCTTCTCCGGCTTCACGGGTGGTGACTACGCCTACCAGATGGCCAACGCGACCATCTTCTTCCTCATCGCCGTGGTGCTCGCCGTCGCCCAGCTGCGCCTCACCCGCGGAAGGAGCGCGCTGTCATGACCGCGCAGACGCTGACGACGACGACCCCCGGTCAGGTCCCGGTCCGGCGCGGGCGCCCGCGCCGCCGGGGTGGCGAGGAACGCACGAGCCGGGGCACCACCATCGCCCTGGTCGTCTGCACGCTCGCGGTCTTCGCGCCGCTGTACGCGACGCTCACGATGTCCTTCAAGACGACCGCGCAGTCGGTCGACGGGCAGGTCTTCTCCCTGCCGTCGCCCATCAGCATCGACGGCTTCGTGGAGGCGTGGCGGCTCACGAACTTCCCCCGCGGGTTCGCCATCTCGGTGTTCGTCACCGTGGTGACCGTCGTCGGGACCGTCGCGCTCGCGTCCCTGGCCGCGTACGCGATCGCCCGCAACTGGGACCGCCGGTTCTTCCGGTGGTCGTTCTACTACCTGCTGGCCGCCATGTTCCTGCCGTTCCCCGTGCTCGCGCTGTCCCAGGTGAAGCTGACGGGCATGGTCGGGCTCGCGAACCCGGGCGGGGTGGCGCTCCTGCACGTGATGTTCCAGCTGTCGTTCAGCGTGCTGCTGTTCACGGCGTTCATCCGCGGGCTGCCCGAGGAGCTCGAGGAGAGCGCCCGGCTGGACGGCGCGACGACGTGGACCGTCTTCCGGTACGTCGTGTTCCCGATGATGGCGCCCATGAGCGCGACCGTCGCGATCTTCGCGTTCCTCGCCTCGTGGAACGACTTCATGATGCCGTCGCTCATCACGGCCGACTCCACGCTGCAGACCCTGCCGGTGCTGCAGAGCGTCTTCCAGAGCCAGTTCAGCAGCAGCTACAACGTCGCGTTCGCCTCGTACCTCATGGCGATGGCGCCCGCGATCATCGTGTACCTGTTCACGCAGCGCTGGGTCATGGCGGGCGTGACGCAGGGGGCGATCAAGTAGGGACGACGCCGGTCGACGAGCGTCGGGACGACGCGCCGGGCCGCCCGTTCGGCAGGTCCCGCCACGCTGCTCTACGGTCGAGCGCGTGACGAGACCGTCCGGACCCCCTGCGGACGACAGTCCCGACCTCGACGGCGGGCTGCGGAGCTCGCGTCCGCCTGCCCGGTTCACGCCGGTGCGTACGTGGGTCCTGGACAACGTCTCCGACCTGCACGCCTTCCGGCAGCAGCTGCGGACGGAGATCAACACGCGGTCCGACGTCCCCGCCGAGGAGGTCCTGGGCACGGTGGCGCACGACCTGGTGCTCGTCGCCTCCGAGCTCGCGACCAACGGGATCCGTCACGGCCGCCCGCCGACGACCGTCGAGCTCCTGCAGGACGGACCCGAGTTCCTGCTGACCGTGGCCGACCACGACCTGGGCAGCGTGCCGCGCGTCGCCGGGGAACGTCCGCCGGGTGACGGCGGGTTCGGCCTGCAGATCGCCCGGCGCCTGGCCCGCGAGGTCGGGTGGTACCGCACGGACAGCGTCAAGGTGATCTGGGCCGAGCTGGGCCCTTGACACGCCCGGCACGGGGTCCGACGTTGGCCTCGTGCGCTGCCCGCGTCCCCGACCCGTGTTCGCCCGCCTCTACGAGCGCGCGGCCCCGGCGATGGACCGGCAGGGAGCCGCCGGTCACCGGCGCCGGCTGCTGGCGGGTCTGACGGGTGACGTCGTCGAGGTCGGCGCGGGCGGCGGCGCCAACTTCGTCCACTACCCCGACGGCGTGGGCAGCGTGCTCGCGCTCGAGCCCGAGCCGTACCTGCGTGAGCGGGCCGCGCGGCGCGCGTCGGAGGCGCGGACCCCGGTGCGGGTGGTCGACGCGGTGGCCGAGCAGATCCCGCTGGCTGACGGGTCGGTGGACGTCGTGGTCGCCTCGCTCGTGCTCTGCTCCGTCACGGACCAGGCGATCGCGCTGCGCGAGATGCACCGGGTGCTGCGGCCGGGCGGGCAGCTGCGGTTCTACGAGCACGTCGCCGCGCCGACCCGTGCGCGGCGCGCCCTGCAGCGCCTCGTGGACGCCACGGCGTGGCCCCTCCTCGCCGGCGGCTGCCACACGGGCCGTGACACGGTGGCGGCGATCCGCACGGCGGGGTTCGCCGTCGACGCCGTCGCCGTGGTCGATGTCGGGCCCGCGCACCTCTCGCCCGCGTGGCCGCACGTCCTGGGGCGCGCGAGCCGCGCCTGACGCTCAGGCCCGACGGCGGTGGAGCCGACGCGCGGCACGGGCCAGCACGCGGACGTAGAGCCGCTGGCCGATCGGCATGACCGGTCCCAGGACCCGGGCCCACGCCCACGCCCACGCCGGCCTGCTGTACGCCTCGACCTCGAGCCACACGTCGCCGTCGCGGAGCACGGCCCGGAACGCCTCCTCACCCTCCACCGGGTGGCCCGGCAGGGTGCCGTAGCCGAACCCCTGGTCGTCCACCCACACGACACGGCAGGGGGCGTGCAGCGTGGCCGGCCCTCTGCCGAGCAGCGTCACGACACGCGCGCCCGGTATCGCGGGCCCGGCGACCCGCAGTCGCACACCCGCCTCGCGGTGCACCCGCCAGGTCCGCAGGTCGTCGGCCAGCGCCGCGCGCGCCGTCTCGCCGCCCCCGCGCGCCACGCGGTGGCGGACGTGCAGCACGCGGTAGCCCTGCGGGACGCCCGCGCGCGCCCACGCGGCGCCGGCCCGCGCACGCGTCGCGCCGACCGGTGCGTACGTCAGGTCGTCGAGCGCCATGTCCCACCTCCGGGTCCGGCCGGTGCCGCCTCCACCGGGTCCTGGTCGCCGCGCGGTGCCCCCGCGCGCAGCCGCAGCGCGACGAACGAGCCGAGCACGACCGCGAGCGCGTTGACCGCACCGTGGGTCGCGACCATCCACGACAGGTCGAGGTGCGCGACGCCACTGACCTCACCCCACGCCCACCACAGTGCCAGCAGCATCGCGACCACGCTGCCCAGCGCGGCCGCCCCGGCCCAGGCGGCGGCCGCGGGTCGCCCGCCTCCCACCGCGTCCCGGCGGGCCGCGCGCCACGCAGCGGCCGTCGCGCACCAGATCCCCGCGGTGAGCACGACGGTGCCGACGAGCTCGGCCTCGTCCGAGACGAGGTAGCCCGCCAGCACGGTGAGCACGCCGAGCGTCGTCCCGCCGGCGCCGACGCGGGCGAGCGTGTCGGGCCCGGCCGACCGGGCGCGCGCGGCCAGGCCGGCGGCGAGGCACGCGCCGAACCCGGCGAACAGCATGTGCGGCACGGTGAGCAGCAGGATGTCCCCGTCGAACCCCAGCACGGACGCGCCGGCGCGGTCGGCCACGAGCGCGAGCGCCCCCACCGTCGTGACGCCCAGGGCGACCGCGACGGCGATGTCGGGCACGCCGCGGGCACGGCCGGGAACGGTCCACGCCCGCGCCGCCGTCAGTAGCAGGACGCCGGTGACCACGGCGAAGGGGACGGCCAGCGCGACGGCCGCCGGTCCCCGGGGCAGCAGCAGGGCCAGCGCTGCGGCGGCACCCGCCAGCGGCCACGCGGTCGACCGGGGCCGGGGTACCGGGGCCGCCCCGCTGGCCGCCAGCAGCCGCAGGCCGAGCGGCAGGACGACGACGGCGCCGAGCGCCACGGCCGCCCGGACGCCCGCGAGCGCGGCGGGTGCGAGGGCGTCGGGCGGCATGTCCGTCATGGACCTAGTTGAACACGTTCAACTGAGCGTGTTCAACACCTCGGCGCACGGCACAGCAGATCAGCTCGCGCACCTCGGACGTCATCCATGGCAGGGTCCTGTGCCACGTCGCGTTCACGCCGCTCGGCAGCAGACCGTCGGAGGAGTCCGCGTCCCTGCTCCTGGAGCACGAGCTGGACTTCATGAACGCCGACTTCGCCCGGGCCAACCACCCCGACGTCGCACGCCGACGGTCCAGCGCGGGACGAGCTGTCGGAGACCGGGTCGAAACTTGAACGTTTAGTGCGTTGACGGACACATCCCCGGGTCGAAGAGTGGGGCCTCCGCCGACCGGCTCGCTGACGATCCGGCGATCGGCTTTTCAAGGAGGAACGATGACCCCCCCATCCACGCTCCGACGAGGGCAGACCTACGTCGCCAGAGGCGCGTCCGCGATCGCGATCCTCGCGCTCGCGGTGACCGCCGCCGCGGCCATCCCCGCCCAGGCCGCCGGCTCGACACTCCAGGACGCCGCCGAGGACCGCGGCCGGTACTTCGGCACCGCGATCGCCGCGGGCCGGCTCAGCGACTCCACGTACTCCACCATCGCGAACCGTGAGTTCAACATGATCACGGCCGAGAACGAGATGAAGATGGACGCGACGGAGCCGAACCAGAACCAGTTCAACTTCACGCAGGGCGACCGCATCCTCAACTGGGCCCAGCAGAACGGCAAGCAGGTCCGCGGTCACGCGCTGGCGTGGTACTCGCAGCAGCCGGGCTGGATGCAGAACATGGGGGGTCAGCAGCTGCGGACCGCCATGATCAACCACATCAACGGTGTCGCCGGCCACTACAAGGGCAAGATCTACGCCTGGGACGTCGTCAACGAGGCGTTCGCGGACGGCAGCGGCGGCGGGCGTCGTCCGTCGAACCTCGAGAGCACGGGCAGCGACTGGATCGAGGTCGCGTTCCGCACGGCCCGCGCCGCCGACCCGGCGGCCAAGCTCTGCTACAACGACTACAACACCGACGACTGGTCGCACGCCAAGACGCAGGGCGTCTACCGCATGGTGCGGGACTTCAAGCAGCGCGGCGTCCCGATCGACTGCGTCGGCCTGCAGTCGCACTTCAACCCGCAGAGCCCGGTGCCGGCCAACTACCAGACGACGATCGAGAGCTTCGCCGCGCTGGGTGTCGACGTGCAGATCACCGAGCTCGACATCGAGGGCTCCGGCCAGCAGCAGGCCGAGAACTACCGCAAGGTCGTCCAGGCCTGCCTCAACGTCTCGCGCTGCACCGGCATCACGGTGTGGGGCGTGCGTGACACCGACTCGTGGCGCGCCTCGGGCACCCCGCTGCTGTTCGACGGCAACGGCAACAAGAAGGCCGCGTACACCGCGGTCCTCGACACGCTGAACTCCGGCCCCGGCACCGACCCGTCGACGCCGCCGGTGACGACGCCGCCGGTCACGACGCCGCCGGTCACCACACCGCCCGTCACGACGCCGCCGGTCACCACCCCGCCGGTCACCACACCGCCCGTCAGCGGCAGCTGCTCCGCCGCGCTGACGATCGCGAACAGCTGGCCCGGCGGCTACCAGGGCACCGTGACGGTCACGGCCGGGTCGTCCGGCCTCAACGGCTGGCGCGTCACCCTGCCCGGTGGCGTCTCGACCAACAACGTCTGGAACGGCCAGATCTCCGGCAGCGTCGTCACGAACGCCCCGTACAACGGGTCCGTCGGAGCCGGTCAGTCGACGACCTTCGGGTTCATCGGCCAGGGCAACGCACCGTCCGGTGCCACCCTGACCTGCAGCTGACCAGCACCACCTGACCGGCCCTGTGCCGGCCGTCGCGACGGCGCCGTACCTCCCCGAGGTGCGGCGCCGTCGTCGTGCGTCAGGCCGCGAGCGCGGCGATCGAGGCGACGGTCATGGCGACGATCACCGCGTTGAACAGGAAGGCCGCGAGCGCCTGCCCCGTGACGGTCCGCCGCAGCGCGCTGCTCGTGACCTCGACGTCGGTCGTCCCGAAGGTGGTGCCGACGGACACCGCGACGTAGAGGTAGTCGCTGAACACGCGCGGCCCCTCGCCGGGGAACCGCAGTCCGCCCGTCGCGCCATCGCGGCGCAGGTACTCCACCGCGTACGTCAGCACCATCGTGGCCCAGGCCGTGACGATGAGGACGACGCACATCGCGACGAGCAGTGGCGCCGGCAGCGCACTGGTGAAGCGGTCGGCCTGCGGCAGGACCACGACGGCCGCAGCCATGGCACCGGCACCGACGACGAGCGCCGCGCCCGCTCCCGGCTCGGCGACCAGGAGCCACCGGTGCACGAAGCCCCGACGGGGCATGGCGGCACCGGCACGCGCGACCGTCTGCGGCGACGCGGGGAGGAAGACGGCGAGCGTCAGCCCCACGTACACGAGCTGGTAGGCCGCCAGGAACACGAGCAGGTGGTCCACGACCCACCACGGCCGGCCGTCGGCGCTCGGCATGACCGGGGTCAGGCTGAGCACGATCGCGGTACCCCCGGCCACGTACGACCGTGCCGCCTCCGTCAGGAGGCGGTCCCGCAGGCCGCGCTCCGGGGTGAGACGCGCCCGCGCCGTGCGCCACCACCGGCGGGGCACCGACCACGACCGGGCTGCTCGTCCTCGTTCCACGCCGAGGACCCTAGGCGGGCCACCACCGGCGGTCCAGCGATCGTTGCACCGGCCACGCCGGGCCGCCCCCCCTCGCGTCGCCGGCGTCGCGTCACGTGCCCGGACGGCTCTGCGGGAGGAAGGGGCGCCGTCGCCTCGTACCCTCGACACGTGGCCCCCCGCTCCCCCCTCCCGGCACGCCACGGGCTGGCCGCCGCCCGCCTGTGCACGCCACCGCGCGCCCGCGGGGTCCCCGACGCCTGGTCCACCATGGGCGCGTGGCTGCGCGCCCGGCTCCCCGAGCACGTCGACGTGGCGGGGATGCTGGCGCACGGGTGCTTCGTCGACGAGGACGGGCGCGCGCTGCGCGACGACGACCCGTACGTGCCGGCCCGACACGTGTGGTTCCACCGGATCGTGCGCGACGAGCCCGTGGTGCCCGGGCCGATCCACGTGGTGCACCGCGACGAGCGCCTCGTGGTCGTCGACAAGCCGCCGTTCCTGTCGACGATCCCCCGCGGACGGCACGTGGTGCAGAGCGTCGTCGTGCGGCTGCGCGCCGAGCTGGACCTGCCGGAGCTCTCGCCGCTGCACCGCCTCGACCGGGGCACGTCCGGGGTCCTCCTGCTCGCCACCGAGCGACGCTGGCGCGGCGTCTACCAGATGGCGTTCGAGCGCCGCGTCATGGACAAGACGTACCGCGCGCTCGCGCCGCTGCGCGCCGACCTGGAGCTGCCGACGGTCGTGCGCAACCACCTGCGCAAGGTGCGCGGGACCCCCCGCGCCGAGGTCGTGCCGGACGCCCCCGTGAACGCCGAGACGCTCGTCGAGCTGGAGCGTGAGGTCGACGGCCTCGGCGTCTACCGGCTGACCCCGCGCACCGGCCGCACGCACCAGCTGCGGCTGCACCTGAGCGGGCTGGGCATCCCGATCGTCGGCGACCCGCTGTACCCGGTGCTGCGCGACGTCGACCTCGACGACTTCCGGGCGCCGATGCAGCTGCTCGCCGCGGGGATCGCGTTCACCGACCCGGTCGACGGGCAGCGCCGCGAGTTCCGCAGCGTGCGGTCGCTGCCGCTGACCTCCGAGGACTTCCAGCCGCCGGACCCGCAGGCGTCCGAGGAGCGGTGCGCGGCGACGACGTAGTCCCTCCCTCCGACGGCACGCTCGGGACCGTCCTGCGGCTCAGGCAGAACGTCCCTCCGTGGAGGGAGCGGGCGCTCAGGCGGGCTGACGCCGCCGACGGGCGAGCACGACGCAGCCGACGCCGGAGAGGATCGCCGCAGCGGCCAACGCCGCCAACGGCCCCTCGGCGACGCCCGTCACCGCCAGCACGGCGGGTCCGCGAGCGCCGCGTGCGGCCTGGGCGGCTGGGGCGGCGGCTGCGGGTGCCGCGGGCACGGGCGCAGCGGGTACTGGCGCAGCGGGTACTGGCGCCGCGGGTACCGGTGCCGCGGGTGCAGGGGCGTTCGCCGCGTCGATGGCGCGCGCCACGAACTGACCGCTGACGATGAACTCGCGCAGCTCGGCACGCGTGCCGTCAAGAGCGGCCTGGGCCGCGTCGTCCAGGGCTGGCCCGGTGTTGTCGCTGCCGCCGAGGACCATCCGTGCAGCCGCGAGCCTGTCGTCGACGTACTGCGCCTCAGCCAGGCCGGTGTTGAGGAAGTCCGTCACCGCCTGCGGGTCCGCCATCTCGAGGACCACCTGGATGGCGCGGTCGACCGTCGGCTTCGTGGCCGTGCTCATGAGTCGCGCCACCCGGATCTCCTCATCGGCCCGCCACGCCAGGAGGTACCCCGCGTCGCCGTAGGCCCGCAGCTGCTCGACCGTCCCCGCCAGTGCGCGGGTCGCGCTCGCGTGCATGACCGGCCCGTCAGGGGTGGCGGCGAGGGCCTCGACCCAGGCGCGGTACTCCTCGTCCGTCGTCCCGCTGAAGCCTGCCTGGACGAAGGCACGGTGGTCGGCCGCCGGATCCGCGGCGGCGGGCACGGCGCCCATCCCGAGCCCGACTGCCGCCAGCACCACGGCGACCCCCAGCGATCCCATCAGCTTCCGCACAGCACGCACCTCTCGTCATCCCCCTGCACCTGACGGTGCGCCACCCGCGCAGAACGAGCAGCCGCGGGGACTCTACCGGTTTGATCCGTTTGATCCGGGGCGTTCTCGCACGGTTCGTCCCGGCGCCCCTGTGCCCGCCGCGAACGCCGAGGCGACGGCGAGGGCTACTCCGGGCAGGGCGAGGCCCACGTGGCCGGTGCCAGTGCCCAGGTCCGAGCGAGGGCCTCGGTCCCCGCCTGCGTGATGTCCAGTCCGCGGCCGCGGGTGCGGCGGCGCACCCAGTCACGTTCCACGAAGAGCGCGGCGAGCGCCGCACCGAGGCCGCCGGCGAGGTGGGGCCGTCGTTCCGTCCAGTCCGGGCAGACCCGCACCAGCGGACGCCGGCGTGCGGCGAGCTCGTCGACGGGGAGCCCCAGCCCGGTGATCGAGGCCCGGCCCACCGCGGTGAGGCGGACGTCCCCGGAGGCGAGCCAGCCGGAGCGCTGCATCGACTCCAGCAGCTCGACGCCGAGGCGTCCGGCCAGGTGGTCGTAGCACAGGCGCGCCCGCGCGAGGTCGCGAGCCTCGCGAGCGTGACGGAAGGACGTCGTCGGCGCCGACGGGCAGAGGTGCCCCAGCCGCTCCAGCGCGGCGGCGACGGAGTCGTCGGCCAGCGCGTAGAACCGCTGTCGCCCGCGCGGCTCGCACCGGACCAGGCCCGCGTCGACGAGCACGGCCAGGTGCTCGCTCGCGGTCGCGGCCGACACCCCCGCCGCGCGCGCGAGCTCCCCCGCGGGCCGTCGTGAACCGTCCATGAGGAGGTCGACGAACGTGGACCGCGCGGGCGCGGCGAGCGCCCGGCCGACGACCGAGAAGTCCCTGCCCACGTCCCGACCGTACCGCCGGGACACTTCGGCCGTCGCCGAAGTCTTCCCGTCCTACGGTGCCGGTCATGACGACGCACACGTACACGACCCACCTCGCCTGGTCGGGCTCCACGGGCGAGGGGTACCGGTCCTACCGCCGCGAGCACCACGCCGACGGCGCCGGCGGCACGGCGCGGGTGGCGCTCAGCGCCGCCCCCGAGTTCCGTGGTGACGCGACCCGCCTCAACCCCGAGCAGCTGCTGGTCATGGCGGCCAGCTCGTGCCAGCTCCTGTCGTTCCTGGGTGCCGCGGCCCGCGCCGGTGTCGACGTGGTCGGGTACGCGGACGACGCCGAGGCCGTCATGCCCACCGACACCCCGCACCCCCGGCTCACCCGGATCGCGCTGACGCCGGTCGTGCGCGTCGCGCCCGGCACCGACCACGACCTCGTCCGGACGCTCGTCGAGCAGGCGCACGACCAGTGCTACGTCGCCCGCTCGCTCACCGCCGACGTCTCGGTCGACCCGACGGTGGTGGACGCGTGAGCGGGCTGCGCGACGTCGAGGTGCTGCTCGCGGACCGACCCGGTGCCCTCGCGGAGCTGGGCGAGGTGCTCGGTGCGGCCGGGGTCAGCCTCGAGGGGGGCGGGGTGTTCAGCCACGCCGGGGCCGCGGTGGCGCACTTCCTGGTGGCCGATGCCGACCGGGCGCAGGCGGCGCTGCAGCGCGCCGACATCGGGCCGGTGACCGTGTCCGACGTCGTGCTGCTCCGGCTGGACCAGGGCACGCCCGGTCAGCTGGGCCAGGTGGCGCGCCTCATGGCCGACGCGGGGGTCGACCTGCGCGTCCAGTACAGCGACCACGACCACCGGCTCGTCCTCGTCGCCCACCCGGAGCACGGGGCGGCGTGTGCTGCCGCAGCGGCCCGGTGGTCGGGTCACGATGCCGGCGGCAGCGACGAGCCGGGAACCGGTGACGCGGGTGGGTGACCGGGCGCTCCGAGACGGGCGGCTCAGGGGACGGCGACCGGTCCGGCGAGCGTCGGGCGGGCGACGTCGACGCACGAGGTCGCCACCGGGTCCCCGCCCGCGAGCGCGGCGACCCGTGCGGCCGCCTCGGAGAGCCGCTGCTCGGGGAGCGTCCCGGTCCGCACCGCCTCGACGAGCGCGTCGCGCATCCGCACGGCGTGGCGCCCGTCCGTCGTCAGGACGGCGTCCGCGCCCGCGGCAACGGCCTCGACGGCGGCTGCCGGGAAGTCCCACCGCAGGTTCACCGCGCCCATCCCGACCGAGTCGGTCATCGCGACCCCCTCGAACCCCATCTCGCGCAGCAGCGCGTAGGCACGTGGGCTCAGCGACGCCGGCCGGTCGGGGTCGAGGGCCGCGTACTGCAGGTGGTTGAGCATGATCACCGGCGCGCCCGCGTCGATCGCGCGCTGGAAGGGCAGCAGGTCCGTCGCCACGAGTTCGTCGAGCCCAGTGGTCACGAGCGCGGACGTCTCGTGCGAGTCGACGGTGGAGCGCCCGTGCCCGGGGAAGTGCTTCATCGTGGGCCGGACACCCGCGTCGGTGAGGCCCTGGGCGTACGCGAGCCCGTAGTCGGCGGCCGTGGCGGGGTCCGCGCTGAACGACCGGTCGCCGACGACGCCACCGGCCGGGCCGTCGTCGAGGTCGAGGACGGGTGCGAGGTCGAGGTCGACGCCGACCGAGGCGAGCGCCTTCCCCGTGGCGGCGGCCCGCTGCCGCACCGCCTCGGGGGTCTCACGCTGCGTCATCCGCCGCGGCGAGGGCCCCGCGCCGACGACGCCCCGCATGAGCGCGACCCGGCCCGACTCCTCGTCGGTCGACACGAGCAGGGGCCGAGCCGCCAGCGCGCGCAGCCCCGCCGACAGCGCCGCCACCTGCTGCGCGGTGCCGACGTTGGACTCGGACAGGAAGACGCCGCCGACACCGAGCGCGACGACGTCCCGCGCGAGCGGGTCGGTGGCCCTGCGCACGTCCGGCAGGCCGACGACGAGGGTCGCGGCGGCGCGCTGCTCCAGCGGCGCCGGGACGCACGCGGATGTCGGGGTCGGCGCCGGGGTGCGGACCTCCGCGGCCGTCGTCGCACGCGCGACGGGCTCCTCCTGCGCGCCGTCGAGAGCGACCGAGGTGAGAGCGCCCGCCCCGAGGCACACGACCGCGAGACCGGCGAGCGCCGCGGCACGGGCCTGTGCCGCCCGCGGCGAGCGCCGCGCGTGCCGGGGTGCGACGTCGTCGCCACCCTCCGCGGGTGCGACGGGCGGTGGGGGCGTCACCTCGGCAGGCTATGTCGCGGCTCGGACGACGGCCTCCCGAGCCGAGGGCGGCGCCCGAACGGGAGCGGCCGACCCGCACGCGCCAACCGCCCCGCCCGTGTCACGGCCGGGGCGGACGCCCGTCGGTGCGCAGCGCCGCCCCGGCGCAGATCCCGAGCAGACCCGCCGCGGCGGCGGGCCAGAAGACGTGCGGCAGCGAACCGGCCAGCGCGCCGCCGGCCGCCGCTCCCCCGGAGACGCCGAGCACCAGGGCGGTGGCCAGCAGCGCCATCGTCGACGCGACGAGCCCCGGCAGCGCGACCCGCTCGGCACGCGCGTAGCCGCTGACGAGCAGCGTCCCGGCACCGACCCCGAGGACGACCGCCCACGCCGCCGCACCCCAGGGGCCGGGCAGCGCGGCGAGCCCCAGCGCCCCGACCAGGACCGCCGCACCTCCGGCGACCACGCGCGCGGCGATGCTCCCGCGCCGGACCCGCCGGGACAGCGCGAGGCTCGCGATCCCGCTGCCGACCCCGGCGCAGGCGTAGACCAGGCCGGTGAGCTCGTCGGTGCCGCGCGCGGCGTTGACGGCGGTGAGCCCGGTCTGCGTCGCGCCGAACGCGATGCCGACGGCGAGGCACGCGAGCATCGGCGCGAGGAGCGGACGCAGGTCCAGCCGCGCGACGGGCTGCGCCGTCCCGACGTCCGTGCGGGTGCGCCGGGGCCACGCCGCGCGGTCCGTCCACAGGTACGCCGCGAAGGCGCCCTGCCCCACGACGGCGAGGCCGACGAGCACCCACAGCGCGGGAACGGGGCCGAGCAGCGCGACCAGCAGCCCGGCGGCCACGGGCCCCACGACGAACCCGAGCTCGTCCGCGGCCACCTCGTAGCCCAGCGCCCGACGGACGAGGTCCGGCCCTCCGCCGCGTCGCGCCAGGTGCGACCAGCGGGAGCGCGCGATCGACCCGACCTGCGGGTTGGCGGCCCCCACGACCGCCGCGCACAGCAGCAGGAGCCACGTCGCGGCGCCCTGCGTGGTGGCCACGAGGACCGCGAGCAGACCGGTGACCTGCAGGGCGGTCGCCACGGCGACGACGGGCAGCGGTCCCCACCGGTCGACGCCGCGTCCCACGAGCGGGGCGCCGACGGCGGTGCCGATGCCGACAGCCGCCACCGTCGCGCCGCCCAGCCCGACACCGAGCCCGGACGAGGCCACGAACATCAGCAGGCCCAGCTGGATCATCGAGGACGGGATGCGTCCGGCCAGGGCGGTCACCAGGAAGGGCAGACCACCGGCGGCAGGCAGCGAGAGGCGGGGTGCGGGGACGCCGGTGGGCGCGGACGCGCGCGAGGGCGCGAGCTGGTACGTCAACGTGGGTGCTCCGGGGATGCGTCGAGGACCCGTGCGCCCCACCCCACACACGGAAGACTGCCCCTGAGCTGACACCCAGGGTACGACGGCTCCGGCCGCGCTCCCCCGCCCGCGGGCCGTGATGCCCGCTGGGCGGTGCACCGGCAAGAGGACCCCGCCGGTGCACCGCTCCGACGTCAGCCGCAGGACGCTCCCGCGTGGCCGGCCTGGTAGGTCGTCAGGGCGGGCCGCCAGCTGACGACTGCCGCACCCGTGACCCGGACGTTCCCCGCGGCCACGCTCGCGCCCGGCGCGGACCAGGTGCGCTCGAACGACGCTCCCGGCATCAGCAGCCGCCCGGAGACCGACCACCAGGGGGTCGTCGCGGCGACGAGGACCGGCACGCGCTCGTTGTTGCGGACGTGCACCGTGACGTGCGGCCGCCCGGCGACGCACTCGGCGGCCGCCGAGACGGTCAATGAGACCTGCCCGGGGGTCCCAGGCAGCACCGTCGGCGTCACCGCCGCCGACGCCGCGGACGGCTCGGAGGCGCCCGCGGCGTTGGTCGCGACCACCGTGAACGTGTACGCCCGGCCGTTCGTCAGGCCCTCGACGACGCAGGACGCGCCGTCGGTCGTGCACGTCGCCCCGCCCGGTGCAGCGGTGACGGTGGACGCGGTGACAGGGCTGCCGCCGTCGTCGGCGGGGGGCGTCCACGACACGGTCGCGGAGCCGGCGGCGGCGACCGCGGAGACGTCCGTCGGCGCCGCCGGGGCGCTCGCCGGCGGCGGGACGACCGCGCCGGGCCACGTCACGAGCACCTCGTCACCGGCGGCGGAGACCTTCTCGACCGTGATCGTGTTGACGGAGAACGCGTTGCCTCCTCCGCCCCCGCGGATGCCGATGTTGCCGATGAGGCCGTCGGCGGGCTGGTCGCCGTCGAGCGTGATCTCGGTGACCAGGTCGTAGCTACCCATGTTGACCATGCCGCTGTTGAAGTACGCGGGGATGTGCGTGGCGACCTGGCCGGCGGCGTACGGGTGGGCGTTGACCGCGGCCCCGTCGGCGGTGGTGTAGCCGCTGTTGGTGTTGTCCCGGACCCAGCGGACCCGGATCGCCGTCGTGCCCTTGGCGGTGTAGTTCACGGTCACCCGGTAGGTCGCGCCCGGCTCGGGCCGGAAGGCCACCTCGCCGTCGTCGGTCGTCGACCACGGCCACGCCTCGGCGTCGTCACCCAGGACGATGTTGGCGCCGCTCCAGGAGTCGCCGTCGGAGGTGTCGAACACGTGCACGCCGGGCACGGGCGGGCGCTCCTCGCCGCCGGAGGTGTCGATGTACTCGTGCGTCGCGAGGAACTGCTCCGGGTACAGGATGCCGAGCAGCGCGAGCTTGGCGTTGCCGTCGTAGTCGTACGGCATGGCGAACTCGCCGCCCTTCCAGCCGCTGACGACGTCCCGGACCCCCGCCAGCTTCACGGCGGCGACCACGTGCGGGTTGTCGGTCGTGTTGGCGGGGCCGGCCGCGTGGTCGCGGTAGACCTGGAAGAGCTCGGCGTACTTCATGCCCTGGTTGTTCTCGTTCTCGGGCGTCAGCTCGCCCGGCGGCAGGGCGATGTCCATCTCGGTCACGTGGACCTCGACGTCGCCGAGGGTCGCGAAGAGCTTGATGTTCTGCTCGACGGCCGCCACGTCGGTGGCCAGGTTGTAGTGGCCCTGCATGCCGATGACCTCGATCATCGGCTTGCCGCCCGGGCGGACGCCGGCGTGGCGCTCGTTGATGTCCTTGACCATCTCGTAGACGACGCGCGCCTTGGCCGGGGAGTCCAGGCCGAAGTCGTTGTAGGTGAGCTTGACGTCCCAGCCGTTGGCGTCGACGACCTCGGCGGCCTTGAGGAACGCGAGCTCGACCCAGTCGGCGCCCAGCGCCTGGTACCAGCCCTCGCCCTTGGCGAGCGAGCCGCGCCAGTCGGCCGGGTTCGCGGTGCCGACGGCCTCGTTCACGACGTCGATCGCGACCAGGCGCTCACCGAAGTGCCCGAGGACGGCCTCGATGTGGGTGTGGAGGTTCTCGAGCGCCACGGCGCTGTCGAACGTGCCGGGCTGGTCGAACCGGGCCGGGGGCGCGTCCCACATCCACGTCGGGGTCTGGGAGTGCCACGCGAGGGTGTGCCCGTACAGCGCGAGGTCGGGGTTGCGTGTCGTATACCGGGCGAAGGCTGCCTCCGCCGGGTCGAAGGTGAACACGCCCTTCTCGCGCTGCGTGCTCTCGGGCTTCATCTCGTTGCCCGGCGTGTAGGACGCGTAGTTGTAGATCAGGCCGTCGACCTCACCGGCGCCGAAGATGCCGAACGAGAAGTAGTCCTCGTAGGCCTCCTTCATCGGCGGGTAGTGCTCGAAGGTCTGCCCGCTCGGCGGCAGCTCGGGCTCGGTCGCTGCGAACGCGGGGTGAGCGGGGACCAGCGCGGCGACCGTCAGCGCCCCCGCGAGCAGCGTCGCCATCATGGGTCTGATCGCCCTGCGTGCGGGCCGGACGGCTCCCGCTCCAGCAGTGGCGGTGGTGTCCGGTCGCGAACCCGGCATGGGATCCCCTCCAGGGCTTCCCCGGCGCACCGTTGCGCGGGGAGTGGCAGTGGCAAACGTTCTCTATCGAGAATGCTCACGAACCTAACGGGCTCGGCACGCACGCTGTCAAGGGGATCGGCGGGGGTTCCTCCCGTCTCGTCCACCGTGGTCGACTGTGCCGCTGCGCCGGCTGGACGCACCCCGCGCGGCGCTGCGCGCCTGCTCTTTCCCCCGGTAAAGGGCTGAGCAGGCGCGCGGCTCACAAGGTCAGGAGACGACCGCGAACCCCGCCGTCCAGGCGATCTTCTCGCCGGCGGCCAGCGTGAGCTGCAGGAAGCCGACGGCCTCCAGCTCGCGGGCGCGCTTGAGCGAGCCGGCGTCGACGGCACGGACGCCACCGGAGGTGACGACGTCGATGAGCAGCTGCTTGGCCTGCGCGTCGTCGCCGGCGACGAGGACGGTCGTGGGCACGTCGCCGACCGCGCCCGAGGCGAGCGTCGCGGCGAAGTTGGTGTTGAACGCCTTGAGGACGCGCGACTGCGGCAGGGCCGCGGCCAGCTCGGCCGCCGCGGAGCCGTCGGCCGGGACGACGAGCGAGTCGAAGGTCTCGAAGTCGACCGGGTTGGTGATGTCGACGACGACCCGCCCGGCGAGCTGCTCGGCCCGCTGCGCGGCGATGTCCGTGAGCGCGGCGTAGGGCACGGCGAGGACCACGAGCTCCCCGGTGACGGCCTCGCCGGTGTCCGTGTGGGCGAGGGCCTGGACCGAGTGGCCGCCCTTGGCGGCGAGGGCGGCGATGGCCTGGCCCATGTTGCCGGTGCCGATGATCGTGACGTGTGCCATGAGGAGCTCCCCGAGTCGATTGGTTGTTGCGTCAACGTTGACGTTACGCCACATTGGTTGACGGCACAACTATGGGCGTCCGGCCCTGTCGCCGCGCGCCGGACAGCCTCTGGCCAGGCGCACTGATCTGGGCTTCACTCCTGATATGTCCCGTTTCGTGATGAGGGCGACGGCGTCGTCGCTGCTGCTCGCGTCCGCCGTGATGTTCGTGGCCGCCGCGGCGCAACGGTGGTGGCCCGCGTGCCAGCGGGGCGCCTTCGAGACGGACGCGTGCCTGCGGCTGCAGGACCACGCGTTCGACCACCTGCTCGTCTCCGACCCCTGGACACCGGCCGGGCACGCCGCCCAGTACGCGGGCGCCGCGATGATCCTGCTCGCGGGTGCCGCCGCCGTGCTGCCGTTCCTCCTGGTCCGGCGGCCGCTCTGGTTCTCCGTGCCGGTGGCGTTCTCGACAGCGGGCGCCCTCACCGTCCTCGGTGCGCACGCCTGGACGTCGGGCGTGACCGGGCAGGTCCAGCCCACGCCCGGGATCACGGCCGCGGCGCTCGTCCTGACCGTCGTCGTCCCCGTCGCGGCCGGCATCTGGGCTGCTCGTGAGCTCGGGGCCGGCCCCGACCCGGCCCGCGACCGGTGGACGCGCGCGCTCGCGGCCGCGCTCATCGTGTCCAGCCCGCTGCCCACCGAGCTCCTCGGCCCGCTGGTGGTGCTGTACTCCTCGCACGACACGAGCCCGTGGTCGGACGCCGTGGTGGCGCTCCCCCTGGCGGCAGCGGCGCTGCTCGTGTGGAAGGTCACCCCGCGGGACTCGGCGCCTGCACCGGCCCCGCGGCGGCGGCCCGGCACCCTGGCGGACCTGCGGGGATGAAGCGGTACGTCCTGCTCGACCACGACGGCGTCCTCGTCGACACCGAGCACTGGTACTACGAGGCCGGAGCACACGCGCTGGCCGAGGCCGGCGTGGTCCTGGACAGGGCGCGGTACCTCAGCGACATGGCCCAGGGGCTCGGCACGTGGGACCAGGCCCGGGCGGCCGGCGTCGACGAGCAGACGATCGACCGGCTCCGCGCGGTGCGCGACGCCTGCTACCAGGAGCACCTGCGGACGCAGACGATCGAGATCGAGGGCGTCGTCGACGTGCTGGCCGAGCTGTCGCAGCACGCCCGCCTGGCCGTCGTGACGAGCTGCAAGCGCGCGGACTTCGACCTCATCCACGCCGAGCGCCGGATCCGCGGGTTCCTGGACTTCGTCCTGGTGCGCCAGGACTACGAGCGCGCCAAGCCGCACCCCGAGCCGTACCTCGTGGGGTTGCGGCGCTTCGGCGCCGCCAGGTCCGAGACGCTCGTCGTCGAGGACTCGGAGCGCGGGCTGCGGTCGGCGGTGGCGGCCGGGATCGACTGCGCGGTCGTGGACTACCACTTCACCGGTGGCGGGGACTTCTCGCAGGCGCGGTACCGGATCGGGACGCTGAGCGAGGTCGTCGACATCGTCCGGGGAGCGGGCTGACACCGGTCGGCATCCGGCCGTAGAGGTCCATCAGCGTCCACCACGCGTCTCGCTGCGGGTCGCGCATCGGTGGGAGCTGCACCGTCACCGACGGCCTTCCACGGCCGCGCGGATGATGTCCCGGGCTCTCTGGCGTTCACGCGGGCCGCCGTGCTCCGCGAGGTCGGCAGCCACCTGAAGCCGCAATGACGACGGAGGTACGAACGGCGCGGAGTGCAGCCACACGTTGGCGCGAGCGTCGGAGGCCGCGACCAGGAGGTGCCGTCGCACGACCCCTCGGATGTCGTCGTCCTGGACGTACGCCTCGACGTCGGCACCTGCGGAGATACCGGCACGTGAGTCGCTCAGCCCGGACAGCACGAGCTGGTCGTCACGCCGCAGGCCATCCGGCTCCTGTGCCCCGTACGCGTGCCGGGTGGCTCTGTTCCGCACGAGCGCCTGCAGCAGCAGCTCAGGTGCCGGGTCGGAAGCGAGCCGGTCCAGGTGCCTCTCCACGCGGTACACGTCCCCGGGTGCGACCCACTCGGGCCGCTGGTCGTCGGCCAGCAGCAGCAGGGCCCAGGCCGTGCGCGGAGACATGGGGCGTCCCGGTCGGCGCGGCATCGCCAGCAACGCGTTCACGTCGACCAGATGCTGGTTGCCCACCTTCCGTGAGGGCACCCGGCCAGCGTTCACGAGCGCCCGCACACGTGCTGGACTGAGCGCGGCGGCACGTGCGGCCTCGGACACCGTCACCTCTGCACCGCTCCGCAGGTCTGCCATGCGCACAACCATATCGATGTCGCAATAGTTGTGCACATGTTCAGTCGCTGTCGAACCTGGCGGGCCGTGCGCCGGGGGTGTCAAGGGGTCCGTGGGCGCCGCGACGTCGCCGCGACGACCAGCGCGGGTGCCCCGGCTGCGAGTGCACCGACGACCCACCAGGGGCTCCCTGCCAGGACGGACGCGCCGAGCACGACCACCGTGACGACGAGCGCCGCGAGAGGCGCGAGGGCGAACCACCACCGCCCGGGAGCCCGATCCCGGGCGCCCGTGACGGCCGCACGCCGCGCCACCTTGGCCGCGGCGGGCTGTCGACGCCGACCGTCAGTCCGGGTCGCGGGTCGTCGACCGGACCACCACGTGCCAGTCGTGCCGCTCCTGGGGCTGCACCGGCTGCCCGAGCGCTGCCCGCGCACACGCGGCGCCCTGCTCGCGCAGCGACTGCCCGAGGGTCGTCAGGCCGGCAGGCCCGGCCGCGTCGCTGTCGTCCCACCCGGTGACGGCCAGGTCGGTGGGGACACGCCGACCGAGAGCCTCGGCCGCGCGCAGGGCCCCGAGGGCGAGCTCGTCACTCATGGCGGCCACGGCGTCGGGCGGGTCGTCGCCCAGCAGCAGGTCGCGGACGTGGCTCTCGCCCTCGGTCACGCGGTTGACCGGGCACACCGCCAGCCGGAGCTGGGCGGGGTCACGGCCCACGTTCGTCCAGGCGGCCCGCAGCCCTTCCCACCGATGGCGGGTGACCGGGAACCTCACGTCACCGACCTGGTCACCGACGAGCAACCGACGGTCGCGTCCGCGGTCGAGCGGGAAGCCGAGGACGACGGGACGCGTGGCCCGGGCGAACGCCACGCGCCCGATGGCAGAGGCCGCTGCCCGGTCGTCGATGCCGATGACCGGCATCCCGTGCCCGTCGGGACCGGCGTGGACCACGGCGGGAAGCCTCGTCCGGGCGACGGCGTCGAGCACGGGGTCGTCGTCGCTGGTCGTCCAGACCACGAAGCCGTCCACGGCGGCCTGGGCGACGCGCGCGACGTCCGACGCCGTGCCGGTGGTCGGCACGAGCGTCAGCCCCACGCCCTCGCTGGCACACACGTCCGAGACGCCCGCGAGGAACCGGGCCGCCTGGGGGTCCTCGAACGCATAGCTCAGCCCCTCACCCAGGACGACACCCAGAGAGCCGACACGGCCGCGACTCAGGGACCGTGCCGTGGGGTTCGGACCCGGGTAGTGCAGCTCCTGGGCGGCGGCCCGAACCCTCGCCGCCGCGTCCGGTGACACCCGGTCGGGCCGGGAGTAGACGTAGGAGACCGTCATGGTGGAGACACCGGCTGCCCGGGCAACCTCGCGCATGGTCGCCCGTCTTCCCCTGTTGCCTCCCGCGCCGTCCACGCCACACACTGTACGTGTGTACCGGTACACAGGGTCTTCCGACCGCGACGGCTCCACCGCCCCGTCGCGCGCAACCGCGCCGCAGCCGGGCGACGGCCGGCCCATCGTGCGCGACGCCGCCACCGTCGTGTCGTACGCGGTGCTCGGCTGCTACACGTTCTGGCTCTACGCCTTCGGACCCGCGGTGACCCTGCTGCGCGAGGAGCTCCGCTTCTCCTACACCACCCTCAGCCTCTACTCGGTGGTGTGGGCGGGGGGTGCCGCGCTGGCAGGAGCGGGATTCGTCCGGGTCGCGCGACGCCTGAGCAGGGGCTCGCTGCTCTGGCTCTCGACGCTCGCATCCGTGGGCGGTGCGACGTTGTTCACCCTTGGCCGCAGCGCCCCCGCGACCTTGACCGCGGCGGCACTGTTCGGCTTCGCCGGCACGATGCTGCTGACCGTGGTCCAGGCGATCCTGTCCGACCGGCACGGCAGCCGGCGTGACCAGGCGCTGACCGAGGCCAACATCGCCGCCGGAGCGTCGGCGGTGCTCGCGCCGCTGGTGCTCGGCGCACTCGCCCTCACCGTCGTCGGGTGGCGTGCGACGTTCGCGCTGCCGGCACTCGTCCTCCTCCTGCTGTACCTGCGCCACCGCCGCCTCCCGCTCCCGAGTCCGGCACCCGACCCCGCCATCGGACGCGGCGGACGGCTGCCCGTCGCCTGCTGGCTGTTCGCGGTCCTCACGGCCGTGGGCTCGGCCATCGAGTTCTGCCTCGTCTACTTCGGCCCTCAGATGCTCATCGACGCCGGCCTGTCCGCTGCGGCGGCGAGCACGGCCCTCAGCAGCAACTACCTCGGCATCCTGCTCGGGCGCTTGCTCGGCGCGGGTCTCACGCGCCGCGCCGGCCGAGCCGTCCCGCTGCTCTACGCCTCGCTCGCGCTCACCGGCGTCAGCTTCCTCGTCTTCTGGCTGACCGACCTGCCCGTCCTGGGGGTCGTCGGGCTCTTCGCGTGCGGGGTCGGCATCGCGAACCTCTACCCGCTCTCGCTCGCGCTCACCCTCGACGCCGCCCGCGGACGCGAGGACCAGGCGAACGCCCGTTCGCAGGTGGTCGTCGGGCTGGTCGCCGCGGCCGCGCCGTTCCTGCTCGGCAGCCTGGCCGACCGGCACGGGCTGGGGGCCGCCTTCGCGCTCGAACCCGTGCTGATCGGCGCCGCCGCGCTGCTCCTCTGGAGCGGGATCCGCGCGCGACGCACGGCCGTCTGCTCGTCGCGCATCCCTTAATCGATTCCGCGGTTGCACGGCGGTCCGACAGGCGAGGTCCCCGACCTACCGTGGGGAGCGCTCCACGACGGCCGGACCCAGCGTCGGGCGACTACCGGGTGTGAGCGCCGTCCCGCCCCGTCGTCCCCCACCTGAGGACCGCCATGTCACCGATCACCCGACGACGCGCGCGGCGCAGCGGCTGGTCCGCCGCCCTCGCGGTCGCCACAGCCCTGAGCGTCGCGGGCGTCACCGCACCGACGGCCGTCGCCGCCCCCGACCCCGGCTCACCGGTCAAGGTCAACCAGGTCGCCTACGTGCCCGGCGTCGCCAAGGTCGCGACCCTCGTCAGCACCTCGACCAGCCCGGTCGCCTGGACGCTGCGCGACGCGGCGGGCCGCACGGTCGCCGAGGGCACGTCGACGGTCAAGGGTGCCGACACGCTGTCCGGCGACCGCACGCACCTCATCGACTTCTCGTCGTACGACACCCCGGGCACGGGCTACGTCCTGTCCGCGGCCGGCGCCAACAGCTACCCGTTCGACATCTCCGCCGACCCGCTGAAGAAGCTCCGCTACGACGCGCTCGCGTTCTTCTACCACCAGCGCTCGGGCATCGCGATCGAGGCGCAGTACGTCGGCAGCACCTACGCACGCGCCGCCGGGCACCTCGGGATCGCGCCCAACCAGGGCGACACGAGCGTGCCGTGCCGGCAGTCGTGCGGGTACAACCTCGACGTGCGCGGCGGCTGGTACGACGCGGGCGACCAGGGCAAGTACGTCGTCAACGGCGGCATCGCGACGTGGCAGCTGCAGAACGCGTACGAGCGGACGCTGCACGTCGAGGGTGCGGACCGTACCGCCCTGGGCGACGGCAGGGCCGCGATCCCCGAGCGCGCCAACGGCGCACCCGACGTGCTCGACGAGGCCCGGTGGGAGCTCGAGTTCCTCATGCGCATGCAGGTGCCCGCCGGTCGCACCGACGCCGGCATGGTGCACCACAAGATGCACGACGAGAACTGGACGGGCATCCCGACGATCCCCTCGCAGGACGCCCAGCGCCGCATCCTCGCGCCCGTGAGCACGGCCGCGACCCTCAACATGGCGGCCGTCGCCGCGCAGGCGTCGCGCCTGTGGGAGTCGTACGACCCGACGTTCTCCGCCAAGGCCCTGGCGGCCGCGCGGACCGCGTACGCCGCGGCCAAGGCGAACCCGAACCGCATCGCGTCCAGCACGGACGGCACGGGCGGCGGCGCCTACAGCGACGCGTCGGTGACCGACGAGTTCTACTGGGCGGCAGCCGAGCTGTTCGCCACGACGGGTGAGTCGTCGTACCGCGCCGACGTCACCGGATCGTCGTTCTACAAGGGCGTGAGCTTCGCGCAGCGCGGCTACGACTGGGGCTGGACCGGCGGCATGGGCGACACGACGCTGGCGCTCGTCCCCACGGACCTGCCCGCGTCGGACGTCGCGGCGACGCGCTCCGCGATCGTGTCGTTCGCCGACGCGGCCCTGACGCGCCTCGCGAACCAGGCGTACCCGGCGCCCAACAACGCGGGCAGCGTCTACTACTGGGGCTCGAACGGCCAGGTCGCGAACAACGCCAACGCGCTCGCACTCGCGTACGACTTCACCGGCCAGGCGAAGTACCGGACCGCCGTGTACGGCGCGCTCGACTACTTCCAGGGCCGCAACCCGCTGAACCAGTCGTACGTCGCGGGCTACGGCGAGAAGGCCGTGCGCAACGTGCACCACCGGTTCTGGGCCAACCAGAACGACTCCTCGCTGCCGATCGCGCCCCCCGGGTCGTTCTCCGGCGGCCCCAACAGCGAGTTGCAGGACCCGGTCGCGGCCGCCGAGCTCGCCGGCTGCGCGGCGCAGAAGTGCTTCGTCGACGACATCGAGGCGTACTCCGTCAACGAGGTCGCGATCAACTGGAACTCCGCGCTCGTCTGGCTCACCGCGTGGGCGGCCGAGCAGGCGGGTGGGCAGGCGCCCACGGACACCACCGCGCCCAGCGCCCCCGGCACGCCGACCGCGAGCGCGGTCGCGGACACGTCGGTGACGCTGACGTGGGCCGCGTCGACCGACGCGGAGAGCGGGGTCGCGGGCTACGACGTGCTGAACGCCGCGGGGGCGGTCGTCGCGACGTCGACCACGACGAGCGCGACGGTCTCCGGCCTGACGGCCGACACGGCGTACACGTTCACGGTCCGCGCCCGCAACGGCGCCGGTCTGACGTCGACGTCGGCACCGCTGAGCGTCCGCACCACGGGCGGCGTCACACCCGTGGACACCCCCCCGTCGACTCCGGGCACGCCCGTCGCCTCCAACGTGACGGCGACGGGGATGACGCTCACGTGGACCGCCTCCACCGACGACGTCCGCGTCGCCGGGTACGACGTGCTCCAGGTCGAGGGCGGCACGCAGACGGTCGTCGCCACGTCGACCACGCCGTCCGTCACCATCACCGGCCTCGCGGCCGACGGCGTGTACACGTTCGTCGTCCGCGCCCGGGACTCGGCCGGCCAGCTCTCCGCGGTCTCCGGGCCCGTCACGGTCGACACGGCGCCCCGCATGACGCCGACGCCGACGCCGCCCACCGCAGCCTGCCGGGTGACGTACACGGCCAACTCGTGGGGCACGGGCTTCACCGCCGCCGTGACGGTGACCAACACGGGCCCGACCGCGTGGTCGTCGTGGCAGCTGGGCTTCACGTTCCCGGGCAACCAGAAGGTCACGCAGGGCTGGAGCGCGACGTGGAGCCAGACGGGGACGACGGTCACCGCGACCAACGCCGCCTGGAACGGCTCGCTCGCCGCGGGCGGGTCGACGAGCATCGGGTTCAACGGCTCGTACAGCGGCACCAACGCCGCACCCACCGGCTTCACGGTCAACGGGGCAGCCTGCTCCTGAGTGCACGGCCCGGGGCGCTCCCCGGAGTCGACGGCGGCCGTCGGTCCACGTGACCGGCGGCCGTCGGCGCGGGAGAACTCGGCCAGCCAGGGCCGTCGCACCGCGACATCCGTACCGTTGTGGTTACGTAACTCACAGGGTACGGTCGGTCCATGGATGCAGTTCTGCAGGCACTGGCCGACCCGAGCCGACGCACCGTCCTCGCGATCCTGCGCGACCACGAGGCCACTGCCGGCGAGCTCGCCGACGCCCTGCCCATCGCCCGCCCCGGCGTCTCACGGCACCTGCGGGTGCTGCGGGAGGCCGGCCTGGTCGAGGCACGCCAGGAGGCGCAGCGCCGGATCTACCGGCTGCGTCCCGAGGCGCTCATCGAGGTCGACGAGTGGCTCGGGGACTACCGCGCCCTGTGGAGCAACCGCCTCGACGCGCTGCACACGGAGATCAGCCGAGGGAAGAGGGCCAGGAGATGACGACCACCGCGACCATGCGCGCACTCGACCCCACGACCGGAGCGATCCGGGTCGAGGACGTCTACGACACCGACATCGACGACCTGTGGGAGGCGTGCACGACGCCCGAGCGGCTCGCACGGTGGATCGCCCACGTCTCCGGCGACCTGCGGGTCGGCGGCACCGTCGAGATGACGTTCACCAGCTCGTGGAGCGGGCAGGCGCGGATCGAGGCCTGCGACGCTCCCTCTCACCTGGTCGTCGCGTCCCGTTCCGACGCCGGTGAGGAGACCCGGATCGAGGCGTGGCTGACGACCGAGGGCGACCGGACACGGCTCGTCGTCGAGGAGCGTGGGTTGCCGCTGGCCGAGCTGCACGTCCACGGCGCGGGCTGGCAGGCCCACCTCGAGGACCTCGGCCACTCGCTCGACCTGGACGGCCCCGCACACCCCGAGGGCTGGTCCGCGACCCGGCCCGCCCCCGCGTGGGAACGGCGATGGACCGAGCTGAGCCCCGCGTACGCACCCGTGGACGCGCCATGACCTCCGACGCGATCCGGTTGAGCGGCGTCACCGTCAACGCGCCGGACGCCCTGCAGCTCGCCCGCTTCTACGCCGACATCACCGGCGGCTCGGCCGAGGGCGAGGCGACGTGGGCCCGGGTCACCGGGCCCGGCGGCGAGATCGGGTTCCAGCAGGTCGCCGACTTCCGCCCGCCCACCTGGCCCGACGGCGAGGTGCCGATGCACCTGCACCTGGACTTCCTCGTCGACGACCTCGCCGCCACCGAGGCACGGGTGCTCGCCGCCGGTGCGACACGCTTCGACACCCAGCCCAACGACGACCACTGCCTGGTCTACGCCGACCCGGCGGGCCACCCGTTCTGCCTGACGCTGTGGGACGGCGACCGGGCTGCTCAGTCGGTCGGCTCGACCGGCGACGGGTCCGCCTCGACCTCGCCGGGCGTCGGCACCTCGCGCTCGCCGCTGTCCTCGGCCGGCTCGGTGTCACCACTCGTGGAGTCGCGCGAGCCGGCGGACGCGGCGTCCCCCTCCAGCACCTCCGGGGTGACCTCCTGCTCGAGGGTCGGGTACCCGTAGCCGCCGTCCTGCGCCGTGGCCTCCGGCTCCTGCGGTGTCTCGCTCATGGCCGCCCTTCCCGCCGCTCCTGGACCGTCGCTCCATCGTCCGTGCCCGCGCGGTGCTGCGCCATCCGGACGCCGCCAGCCAGCTCCGTCTGGATCTGACGGATGACGGTCGCCAGGACGCCGCCCGTGAGCAGCCCCGACCCGAGAGGGCCCGCCGAGTCCTCACCGAGTACAGGCAGCCGCCGCAGCGCTGCCCGCGTGGCCGCACTCATCCGCCGCAGCTGCCAGCGGACCTCGTCGTCGACCGCATCCGCCCGACCGGGGACGCCGAGCCCGACCGCCTTCGCGGCGTAGGCGGCCGCCCCCAGGGCGTGCGCACCCATGTGGGCGACACCGGACGCCTGCGCCGCCGCCCTCGCCGCGGCAACGGCCGCGGGCGACCTGACGGCACTCGCTGCGCGACCGGCGACGAAGCGCCGGCGGATCTCGTCGGCGGCACGCAGCTCGCCGCGGCTGAAGGCCCGGGCACGCGCGATCGCGTCGCGGGGGCGGCCGTCGTCCGCCGCCTCCGCCTCGAAGAGCGGCAGGACGCGCTCGGCGCAGTCCGCCGCCCACTCGGCGACCGTGCGCCGCTCACCCTCGCTGAGCGCCTGGGGAGAGACCACCTCGACCTCCGTCTCCCGCCGATGGCGGGTTGTCGTGCGCGACCGCAGATGATGCCCGAGCCGTCGCCAGGATTGTCCGTCGTCGGCCCGCACACCATAGTGGGAGCGTGACCACACCGATCTACGTCGAGACGCACATCCGCGCGGGACTCGACCGGGTCTGGGAGCTCACGCAGGACACGTCCTCCCACCCGCGGTGGGACGCGCGGTTCAGCCGCATCACCCCGGTGGAGGCGCTCGCGACGGGCGGCTACCGCTTCCGCTACGAGCTGCGGCTGCCGCTGCACACGCTCGCCGGGACCGGCACGAGCCTGGGCGAGCGGCACCGCCCCGACGGCACGCGCACGTCGGCGCTGCGGTTCACGACCCCGGACCGGCTCTCGCCGCTGGGCGACGGGCGCGGCTACTGGCGCTACGTCCCGACCGACGACGGCGTGACCTTCGTGACCGGCTACGACTACGAGCCCGGGTGGGGCCGGCTGCTCGACCGGCTCGTCGTCCGCCCGCTGGTCGGGTGGCTGACCGCCTGGAGCTTCGACCGCCTGCGCCTGTGGGCCGAGGACGGCGTAGAGCCCGAGCGGTGGCCGCTGCCGTCGGTCCTGGCGGTGTGGCGTCCGGACCGCCCGCGCGCGGGCCGCTGCCTGCGCGCACCCCGCCGGGGATCGACCCGCCGGACCGCCCCTCCCTCCGGGCCGTCCGTCATGGACGACGCCCCCACGACGCTCGACCAGCTGGAGGCACCGTGACATCCGTGTTCGCCCAGGCACTCGGTGCCGACTTCGCCCGCCTGCACCCCATGCTGCAGCAGAGGTTCGGCGTCGGGCTCGACGCGGGGTACGCGTGCGTGGGCCGCGGCGTCATGCAGGAGATCCGCCGCGGACCGTGGTGGACGCTGCCGTTCCTGCAGCTCGGGGCCGTGCGCAACATCCTCGTCCCCGACATCGGGCGCGACGTGCCATTCACGATCTCGAACTTCCCGTACCGCGACCCCTTCGGCAGGGAGACCGTCACGTTCGTGCGGGAGTACCGCGTGCGCGACCGGACGCGGCGGTTCGACGCGACGATGGTCCTCCACGAGGGACGCGTCATCGACTACCTCGGGACGCACCAGCACCTGGCCGTGGACCTCGACCTGCGCGTCCTCGACGACGGCTCGCTGCACCTGACGACCCACGGGCAGCGGTTCTACGAGGGGCCGGTCGGCTTCCGCTTCCCGATGCTCCTCAGCGGTGAGGCCCGGTTGCACGAGTGGTTCGACGACGAGGAGCAGCAGTTCCACGTCGACCTCGAGGTCCGCAACCGGCTGCTCGGGTTCCTGTTCGGCTACCGCGGCACGTTCACGTGCGAGTTCCCCGACGCGGTCGACGCGCCCGGCGCACTGCGGCCGGTGCGGCACGAGGTGCGCACGTGACGACGTGCTCGACCGCGCGACCTCCGCCCGCAGCCCCTGCCCTGCGGGTACGGTCACGGCGACGAGAGGAGCCGCACGTGGACGTGGACGGTGGCGCGGACGACGCCGAACGCGTGGTGGACGCGGACCGCGTCGTCGTCGACTGCGGACTGTACGTCGACGGCCGGCGCGCACCGGGCCGCCTGCCGCTGGGGCGCGCCGGCGACGTGGCGCGCGAGAGCGGCGGCTTCGTCTGGCTGGGGCTCGAGGGGCCGACGGTCGCGGACGTCGCGGCGGTGGCGGGCGAGTTCGGGCTGCCGGCGCTCGCGGTCGAGGACGCGGTCAAGGCGCACCAGCGCCCGAAGCTCGAGGTGTACGGCGACGTGGTGTTCGTCGTGCTCAAGCCCGTGCGCTACGTCGACCACGACGAGGTCGTGGACGTCGGGGAGATCGCGCTGTTCCTCGGCGAGCACTTCGTCGTCACCGTGCGGCACGGGCAGGGTGACGTGCTGCGGCGCGTGCGCGAGGAGCTGGACCGCGGGGACGGCCCCGCGGCCGGGTTCGGGCCCGCCGGCGTGCTCTACCGGGCGGCGGACCTCGTCGTCGACGGGTACGAGTCGGCGCTCGGCGAGATCGACGTCGACGTGGACGACATCGAGGCGCGCGTGTTCGGGCCGGGGCAGGTCAACCACGCCGAGCGCATCTACAAGCTCAAGCAGGAGGCGGCGGAGGTGCGCCGGGCGGTGCTGCCGCTCGGCCGTCCGCTGCAGCGACTCGTCGACGGCGACGTCCCCCACGTGCCGCCGACGTCCGCCCCCTACTTCCGCGACGTGCAGGACCACCTGCTGCGGGCCGCGGACGCGGTGGAGGCGGTCGAGCGCCAGCTCGGTGACGTGCTGCAGGCCAACACCGCCCGCGTGACGGTGGCGCAGAGCGAGGTCGCGCTGCGCCAGAACGGCGACATGCGCAAGATCTCCTCGTGGGCGGCCATCGCGCTGGTCCCCACGGCGATCGCCGGTGTGTACGGCATGAACTTCGAGTTCATCCCCGAGCTGCGGTGGCGGTACGGGTACTTCCTCGTGCTGGGGGTCATCGCTGCGGTGTGCGTCGGGCTCCACCGGTCGTTCCGCCGCAACGGCTGGCTCTGAGGGGTTCCGGGTGACGTCGTCGACGTCGGCACGGGCCGAGGCCGCGCTCACGACGCTGGTGGCGCGGGTCGCGGACTGATCGGACCCGCCTGACACCCGCCGTCGCGTCATTGACCGGCGACACCTCGTCCTGCACAGTGAATCGGGTGAACCGGGCGCTCGCCGTTCTCACCGTGGTCGCCTACCTGACGCTGCCGCTCGGGTCCGCGAGGTCCGCGGAGCTCCTGCCGACGCTGCTGGTGGGTCTCGCGTACGCCGCACTGGCGATCCTGGGGTTCCGCTTCGTCGAGGAGCGTCCTGCCGGGTGGGCGGCCGGGTACGTCGGCGTGCAGCTGGTGCTCGGCTTCGCGGTCTTCTCCCTGTCCGGTGCCGCGGTCGGTGCCGTGCTGCTCCTGGTCGTGCTGGTCGCGCAGGCGGTCCTGCTGCTGCCGCTGCCGGCCGCGGTCGGCGTAGCCGCCGTCGTCCCGCTCGTCCACCTCGGCATGCAGTGGCCGCGCGTGCTCGGCGAGGCCCTGAGCACCCTGGCGGTCAGCACGTTCACGGTGATCGTGATCGAGCTGCTCGTCCGCGAGCAGCGGGCCAGGGCCGAGCTCGCGGCCGCGCACGAGCGCCTGCACGGGTATGCCGCGCAGGCCGAGCAGCTGGCCACCACCCAGGAACGCAACCGCCTGGCGCGCGACATCCACGACGGCGTCGGCCACCACCTGACGGTCGTGCGGATGCTGCTGGCGGCGGCCCGCGCCGTCATCCCCACCGCAGACCCCGATCGCCTCGACGCCATGCTGGCCCAGGCGCAGGACCAGTCGGGACAGGCCCTCGCCGAGGTCCGGCGGTCCGTGGCGGCGCTGCGTGAGCACCGTCCCGTCCTCGCGGACGCGTTGCGGACGCTCGCCGCCGAGGCGACGGAGGCCGGCGTCCCGACCGAGCTGGACGTCCGGGGCAGTGCCCGTCCGCTGCGCGCCGACGTGGACGAGTCCCTCTTCCGAGCGGCCCAGGAGGGCCTGACCAACGTCAGGAAGCACGCGGCCGCCACGCGCACCGCGGTCGTGCTGGACTTCCGCGACGACGACCACGTCCGGCTCGAGGTGCGCGACGACGGTCGCGGCCTGGCGGAGGAGCCGGCGGACGGTTTCGGGCTCGCGGGGCTCCGCGAGCGCATGGCCAACGTCGGGGGGCGCCTCTCCCTCGTCTCCACCCCGCCCGACGGCGTCACCAGCCTCGTCGTCGAGGTGCCCGGGTGACGGTCCGTGTGCTGCTGGCCGACGACCAGGCCCTCTTCCGCGAGGCGCTCACGACCCTGCTGGAGGTGCAGCCCGGGATCGAGGTCGTCGGTGAGGCGTCGAACGGTGAGGAAGCCGTCCGCGCGAGCGCCGCGGCGCGACCCGACGTTGTCCTCATGGACCTGCGCATGCCGGTGCTCGACGGCATCGCGGCCACGGCTCGGCTCCGTGCCGAGCAGCCGGAGGTCCGGGTGATCGCGCTGACGACGTTCGACGACGACGAGGACGTCTTCGCCGCGCTGCGGGCTGGCGCGGTCGGCTACCTCCTCAAGGACGTGAGCTCGGCACGGTTGGTCGAGGCGCTCGTCGCGGCCGCTCACGGGGAGACCGTGCTCCAGCCGTCGGTGGCGGCCAAGGTCGTCGCGCGGGTGGTGCGGATCCCCGCGGACACGGCGCCGTCGACGCACCCGCTGTCCGAGCGGGAGGTCGCGCTGGTGCGGCTGCTGGCCGACGGGCTCAGCAACCGCGAGATCGCCGGCACCCTGTACCTCGCCGAGGGGACCGTGAAGAACCTCGTCAGCAGCGTGCTGTCGAAGCTCGAGGTGCGCGACCGCACGCAGGCGGCCCTGCGGGCCCGGGACCTCGGGATCCTCTGACCATGGGCGGCGCCGGGGTCACTCCCGGAGGGTGACCCGAGGCGTGACGATCGGCACCTGACCGCGGCCGTGGGCCGGTCGACGCTGTCGTGTGTCCGCACATCGGATCCACGAGGAGTCGAGATGAACCACGAAGAGCACGGCACCGCCCGCCACCCGGCGCTGCGGTTCACGCGGCACGCGGCGGAGATGGTGGTCGCGATGGTGGCGGGCATGGTCCTGCTGGAGCCCGTCTGGTCGTTCGCCTGGCCGGCCCTGAGCGAGAGCACCACCGCGCAGGTGCTGGTGATGGCGACGAACATGTCGATCGGCATGGCGGTGTGGATGCGGGTCCGGGGGCACGGGGTGGCGTCCGTCGCCGAGATGGCCGCCGCGATGTACCTGCCGTTCCTGGTGCTGCTGCCGTTCAGCCGGGCCGGAGCCGTGACCGACATGGAGCTGATGACGGCCGGGCACGTGATGATGCTGGCGGCGATGGTCGCCGTGATGCTGCGCCGCCGCCACGAGTACGGGTGGTGAGCCCGGTGCGCGCGTTCCTCAGGGTCGTCCTGCTCGTGCTCGCAGCGCTGGCGCTCCCGGCCGCACTCGGCGGCCCGACGGCCGTCGACACGGTCACCGGCCTCAACGCCGCGCGGACCGACGGCGCGTCCCCGAGCCCGGCGCCGACCGCGTACGACCCGACCAGACCGACAGCGGCCGTCGTGGTCGGGGCCAAGGGTGCCGTCGCGTCCGACGTCCTGGCCCCGTACGAGATCCTCGCCGCCACGGGTGCGTTCAACGTCTACACCGTGGCCCCCGGGAGCCACCCGGTGCCGCTCACCGGCGGGCTCGACCTCGTGCCGGACCTCACGTTCACCGGCCTCGAGGACCTGCTCGGTGGGCCGGCGGACCTCGTGGTCGTGCCGGCGATGCCCGACGTCGGCCGGCCCACGACGAAGCCCGTCACCGCGTGGCTCACGACCCAGGCGCACGGCGGCGCCGTCATCCTCAGCGTCTGCAACGGGGGCGCCGTGGTCGCCTCGGCGGGGCTGCTCGACGGCCACCGGGCCACCGCCCACTGGCTGCGCCTCGACGAGTGGGCCGGCGCCTACCCCGCCGTCGACTGGGTCGCCGGGACGCGGTACGTGGACGACGGTGCCGTGATCAGCACGGCCGGCGTCCTGTCAGGGATCGACGGCACCCTGCACGCCGTGCAGCGGCTGGTCGGGCAGGACGCCGCGGTGCGGGCCGCACGGGCGATCGGCTGGTCGTACGACGCGTCGAGCGGCCCGCCGCGGATGGCGCGGACGCGGCTCGCACCGCCCGACGCGGTCGTCGCCCTCCACAGCGCCTTCGGCTGGGACCGGCCGCGCATCGGCGTCCAGCTCACGGACGGCGTCGGCGAGCTCGAGCTCGCCTCGGTGTTCGACACGTACGCGCAGTCGCTGGCCGCGGACACGGTCGCCGTGGGCGACCGGCCGGTGAGGTCGCGTCACGGTCTGACGTTCGTGCCGCGCACCGCGTCGGTGGCCGGGCTCGACCGGCTCGTCGTCCCGGGCACGACCGGGCCCCGCACCGTCCCCGGCATCGACGTCGTGCACCCCCACGAGCGACCCGGCTTCGCGTACGACGCCGTGCTGCAGGACCTGGCCCGGACGACCGACGTGGCCACCGCGCGGTGGACGGCGAAGGTCCTCGAGTACCCCGTCGACGGCCTGCCGCTCGACGGCCCGTCCTGGCCGTGGGCGCTGACGCTGCGACCGGTCGCGCTCGGCACGCTCGGCGTGCTGGTGGCACTCGGTGTGCTCGGCCTCGTGCGTCGAGGTCCGCACCTGAGCGCACGGCGCGGTCAGGTTCCGGCAGGCTCGGAGAGCGCGATGCGACGCCAGTCCCGCGGGGTGAGCCCGTAGGCCGCCTTGAAGCGACGCGTGAAGTGCGCGGGGTCACGGAAGCCCCAGCGGCGGGCGATCGAGGAGATCGGGACCATGACGTTCGAGGCGCGAGCGAGCTCGTCGTGCGCGCCCACCAGGCGTCGGCCGATGATCCACTGCTCCAGGCTGAAGTCCGCCGCGGCACAGATCCTGAAGAGGTGCCGCTCGGAGATGTTGTGCGCCTGCGCGACCGTGGCGGGCGTCAGGTCGGCGTCGCGCAGGTGCTGCTGGACGTAGGCGCGCACCTGGACCAGCAGCGTCGCCGCGATCGTGCTCCGTGCGAACCTGGCGTCGTGCGCGGCGGACGCGAGCAGGGCACGCAGCAGGTCGACCGAGGCGCTACCGACCGCAGTGGCGGTCGGATCCGCCGTGACCGCGTCGGTGCGGTGTGCCAGACCGAGCAGGTGCCGCTGGAACAGGCCGTAGAGCGGGCTGGTCCTCAGCTGGCGTGAGGCGGTGCGGACGACGTGTGCCGGCAGCCCGACCTGGTCGGCAGGTACGGAGATGCAGAAGGCCGAGCCCAGCCCCCGCCACGCGTAGTCGTACGGCTTCGTCAGGTCGACGCAGATCAAGCCGCCCGTCCCCGCGCGAACGTCGGGGTCGGCGTCGTCGTAGCTGATCAGCGACCGACCGGCCTCCTGGACGGCGATCGAGATCCGGCAGTCCGGGTCGACCCGGAGGTGACGGCTGCCGCGGACCATCCGCATCCCGGAGGCCTGGTTCCGCCACACGTCCACGTCGCCCAGCCGCCAGGCCTCGATACGCGTGAAGACACGGTCCGGGGCGTCGTCGTAGCGGACGTCGCACGGAGCTGTGGTCCCCTCCAGGGCGGCCGAGATCGCCGACAGCCTGTCCGTGGACGCGACGGTCCGGGTGTCCAGCAGCACCACCATGCCACCGCCCCTTCCCCTCGTGGCCGTGGGTCGTGAGGTCGAGGGCGCCGTCCCCGTGCGGGACCCCGCCCTCTGGCTGGTCTGTGGCTGCCAACAGCAGGTCTCTGACGGACCTGCGCAGGTCCGACGGTTCCCCGCTGGACCAGTGTGTACCGCGTCGAGGCCCCAGCGTACGTCGCCGGGGTGGTCGACCACATCCCCCGCCAGAGCCGATCTGTGCCGTTCGACGACAGGCGATCTCTCATCTTCATCGACTCCCCGACAGCCTGAGAGGAACCGATCATGACCACCATCGTGCTCGTGCACGGCCTGTGGATGACCCCGCGCAGCTGGCGCGGCTGGAAGGACCGCTTCGAGGCCGCGGGCCACGACGTCCTCGTCCCGGCCTATCCCGGCTTCGAGGTCGAGGTCGAGGCGCTGCGGGAGAACACTGAGGTGATCGCCCGGCTCACGGTGCCTGAGACCGTCGACCACCTCGCGACGCAGATCGCGGCACTGCCTGAGCCGCCGATCATCATGGGCCACTCCTTCGGCGGCACCCTCACCCAGCTGCTCCTGGCTCGCGGCCTGGGAGCGGCGGGCGTGGTCGTGGACTCCGCACCGACCGAGGGGGTTCACGTGACCCCCCTGTCGCAGGTCAGGTCACTGTTCCCGGCACTGCGGAACCCGGCGAACGCGCACCGGGCCGTGGCGTTCACACCCGAGGAGTTCCACTACGCGTTCGCGAACACGCTCTCGCGCGAGGACTCCGACGCGGTGTGGCGCGAGTTCGCGATCCCCGCGCCGGGCAGCTGGGTGTGGGCCTACGGCCTGATCGCGAACCTCAAGCCGGGCAAGCAGGAGACGTGGGTGGACTACGACGCCGATCGTGCGCCCCTGCTGTTCATCGGCGGCGAGAAGGACCACATCATGCCGCCCTCGGTGAACAGGTCGAACGCGAAGCACTACGCGAAGTCGCCCGCCCTCACCGAGTACCACGAGTTCCCGGGCCGCTCGCACTGGATCTGCGCCGAACCGGGCTGGGAGGAGGTCGCGGACCACGCCCTGGCCTGGGCGCTCGAGCACGCCCGCTCAACGCCGGTCCCGGCGCCGTAGGCGGTGCCGTCCGGGGAGGTGTCGCACCGCGCTCGCCGCCCTGCTCTGCGCCTGCTCACCTGGGCCCGGGTCGCGCTCTCCCGGCCGCCAGGTCGCCCAGGTGAGGTCCCACGGCGGGTCGCCGCGCTCGATGTCGGCGATCACCGCCTCGCCGGTGGCCCTGACGGCGGCGGCCTCCCTCGCCGTCAGGACCCCGTGCTCCACGGCCGCGACGAGCTCGTCCTCGTCCTTCCACCGCCACCACGACAGGTCGGGCGCGACGAGGATGTCGAGCACGTGGTCGAGGGTCTCGAAGCCGTCGGCCGTGCGTCGCAACGGTTCCTGCAGGTTCACGTACCAGGCGCTCACCTCCCGCTCGTCGGGGGTCGACAGCCGCCACACCTCGAAGGGCTGGCCGACGCGACCGATCCGCAGACGACCGGGCGGCTGCCACACCTTGTCGCGCAGGGTCCAGCGCCTGCCCGCCATGATCCGCAGGTAGTCCGTGCGCTCGGACGGGTCGATGGGCTCCCGCGTCACGCTGCCGGCGGCCTGGTGCAGGACGAGCCGGTCGGGATCGTCGACGACCACCGTGACAGGGCGTTCCGTCCACAGCAGGCCGTCGACGACCTCGCGGACCACGACGCTCTCGCCGGGTCGGAAGCGCTCGCTCATCGGCCCATCCTCGCGGACCGGTCCCTGCGCGCGCCTCCACCGCCCCCGCTACGTTGACCGGTGAGCCGGGCCCGCCCGCGGAGGGGAGCGCACGTTGACCGACCCGGACGAGGGCGTGGCGAGTGACGGCACCATCCGCACGGGCGCGCGCCGGGACCGCGTGCCCGGCGTCTTCGAGGACGTCCTGAGGGACGCCGTCGCCCTCGTCGGCGAGCCGGGGGCGTCCCTGTACCTCTACGGCTCCGTCGCCACCGGCTCTGCGCGTCCCGGGTCGTCGGACGTGGACCTGCTGTCGATCGACCTGCCCGACGCGGCCGTCGTCGGGCGACGCCTCTCGGCCCGCTACGCCGACCGGTGCCGGGGAGTCGAGGTCGCGGCCGCCGCGAGCGAGGAGCTCGCAGGTGACACCGACGCCGCCTACGGCCTGCGGGTCTTCCTCCGCCACTACTGCGTTCATCTCACCGGCCCGGATCCAGCCGCCGGCCTGACGGCCTACCCGGCCGACGGTGGTCCGAGATCGAGCCCGGACTCGCCGGCCCGCTCACGTCGCTGCACCGGTGGGTCGACGGAGAGCATCCCCGTCACGTCAGGACGTCCAGCGCGCGCTCGACGGCGACGGAGTCGTCGCGGCCGTCGTGGACCGCTTCAGCAGCGTGATCGGGCTCTGGCCGGATGACGTCGTGGACCAGTAGCGCCCCTCATGGCGGGCAGCCTGCAGCGAGAGTCGCTCTGCCACAGCCCGCCCGGGCCAGGACCGGGTTCGGCCCGGGGCGAGCACGAGCCGGTCTTCACGGCAGACCATGACGCCGCTCAGTCGAACCGTGCTGCATCTCGACAGTCCACGTCGATGGCGGGTGTCGAGATGCGCGAGTGATCGACCGACGTCGAGCGTCGTACCCTGACCAGCCGCGCGATCGATGACCGGGTCGTCAGGGCGCGTCGAATGTCCCCGGGCGGGGCTCCCACGGGAACCGTCCCTCATGGACCGGTAAGCCGAGGGCGCCCAGCGCCGCGTCCATCACGGCGGCGCTGCTGGCCGTGCCGCGCGTGCGAAGACGACTCTCCCCGAGAACGACATCGATCATGACCGTCGAGGGCCACAGCGGGGAACGCTTGAGGCTGAGGCTCGAGTAGAGGAGCGGCACGTACTGTCTCGCCGCTGCGCCACTCAGGACGTCGGCCGCTCCCGCCAGAGCCTGCTGCAGATGAGCCGGCGCGCCGTGCACCGAGATCGAGGTGGCGCTGGTCAGGCCGGGAAGCGCGCTCAACAACGGTCGCAGCTCGTCAAGGTCGGATTGCGCGAGCACCGCTCGGAGGACTCGTGACAGCACGTCGACTCCCATGGCTGACGGCCAGAGCCCTGGCTGGTCGGTACGGTCCAGGGTCGTCCGGACCCACCTCACACGTTCGTCGCGGTCGACGGTCACCCGGAGGTCGAAGCGGTGCGCGCCATCGGACACGCCCTGCCACCGGTGCTCGACGGCGTCCTCGGACAACCGGTTCTGAGCGCAGCCGGGGGTGTCCCTACCTGGGCCGAACACCTGCGCGGTGAAGTCGTCTGCCCTCGGATACACCTCGACCGCGTTCAGCTCGGCCCACGTTCGCCACCAGACGAGCGCGATACGCACTGCCGTCCGCAGCTCGTCCGCCGCGATCGTCCAGTCCCCGACCGTCCTGGCGTCCGGATCTCGCTGCGCGGCGATGCCAAGGGTGTTGTTCTCGCGACACAGGAGGCTCCGCCCTCCCCAGGGGTCGCGGAAGTGGAACCTCCCCGCACCGTCCGCGCCCAGCCCTGAGACGAAGTGCAGCCCACGCCCGGTCGACACCCCGAGGAGGATGGGGCGGGCCTTCTCCGCGAGGCGTGCGAGCCGCTCTGTCTCGACGGAGTACCGGTACGGAATCCTCCGCAGGTCGGGAAGATGGTCACTGTTGATGACGCATACCCACGGCGTCGACTGTGCCTTCCTGTACACGTCGAGCCAGATCGCCTCGGGGTACATGCCGTCATCGGTCCGGTATGCCAGCACGCGTTCGTCGTAGATGTCGTCCGGCATCTCCTGCGCAGGCGGGACGTACGGGGCTTCCCCGAAGTCGCCGGGCGCATCGTCGCGATCGACCACTGCACCGAGGAGCCGGGGCGCGAGCGCGGGCTGCGTGACCGTCGCGTGACGGCCGCCAGCGTCGCGGAGTGTGATCAACCCCGTGAGATCGTCGGCGCCCAGGTAGGCCACGGTCTCGACGCCTGCCCCGGTGCGGATCACGAGCACGGGATCGGTGTCGATGCCGTGCTCGCGCCGGCGGCTGAGCCACCGGAGGAGCCAGTCCCCTTGGCACCCGTCTGCGTCGAGCTGGTGCAGGCGCGCGGGGCCGCGGGGCATGCCGACGACGTAGACGGCAGCGGTCTTGCCGGTCCGGCTCTGCCAGAGGTCGACGGCCGCAACGAGGGCCGCGACGACCGCCACGTCGGGCGGGTCGCCGGTCACCGGAACACCAGCATGGTCCACACGCCCACGCTCACGAGCGTCGCGGCGAGCAGCAGCGCGGCCGCGATGTTCACTCGTCGCATCCTGCTCCTGAGGTACCTGGCCCTGCTGGCGTCGAAGTCCTGCATCGGCACGGCGGCGAGCAGAGGTTGGCACGCCCAGAGCGACACTGCCGCCGCTCCCACCAGCAGTGCCGCCGGCAGGACGGTCATGGCTCTGCCGAGCAGGGACTCGGGCTGGGCCGACTCGAGACCCAGGTACTTCAGCACCGCGAAGTAGACAGCCACGCCTCCTGTGGACGTCGTCAGCAGCGACGCCGAGAACCGCCGGATCGCCTCCACCGACTGCTTTCGTGCTTCGTCGTAGACGACGGGCGCCGGACCGGGGACGTCCTCACCCACATGGCGTGCGTCGACGTCGTTCCCCGCCGCCGGTTCCGGCTTACCGACCACCGCGCACGAGGCAACCAGGTACCCGGCGGGTGCCGTCAGCGGGAGGAGGACATCGGCCAGGACATGATCACGGGGACACTCCAGGGTCACCTTCCTCGAGTGCGGGATGGTGTCCCCTGGTCCGCCGAAGACGATCGGCTCGGGTTCCAGGTGCACATCGACAGGGACGACGTGCTCATCGCCGCACGCAGGGCAGATGTAGTGGGCCCTCTGCCGCCGGAGCTCCGAATGGTCTGGCATGGCTCTCTCCTGAGGCGGTCAACAAGGAGGTATAGCTCCGGCCCGCTTGTCTCCAGCATCCCACCGGGGAGGGCTGCGTCCAGTGATCGGGGTGACCGGCACGAGGGAGCCACCGCGTACGAGAGTCGGGGCCGGCCGGTGCGGCGCCCCCGGGGTCGTGATGTCGATGGTCCGCTCGCGGGTGCCTGCTGCGGGTGTGATCTCGAGGCCGTCGACGTGCGGCTCAATCCGGGGCCGATTCTCAAAGGACTCTGCATCGCGACGAGGACAGTGGGTAGTGCAACGTTCCACTATCTCCACGGATCGACGTCACCGCCGACGTCGTCAGGCGTCGGCGCGACCGCCCGGTCTCAGCCTCGCGAGAAGGAGCCCGACGATGGTGCGCAAGATCATCTCGACGCTGGCGGCATCCGCCCTGCTGGCCCTCAGCCTGTTCGGCGCGGCACAGCCGGCACAGGCCGCCGCGCCCGGCGGCGAGCTGCGCAACAAGGACACCGGACTGTGCGTCGACCGCCGTGAGCACCCCGAGCGGCCGGTGGCGGCGTTCACCACGAAGTGCGACGGTTCCGCCACGCAGCGCTGGGTCTACTCGGCGGTGGACCAGACCATCCGCACCCCGGACGGCCGGTGCCTGGCCACCGGAAGCTCCTCCGGGATCTTCGTCACGGCCTGCGACAGCGGTCTGCTGGTGCGTTGGGGGCAGACGTCCGACGGCCGCATCCACCAGCTCGACTGGGGCATCGGCTGCATCGAGGACTTCCGCACGGACACGCTCACGTGGGGGGCCTGCACCAACAGCCCCAACGAGGTCTGGTCGTCGCTGGCGACCGTCTGACACTGACGAGGTGGGAGGGCGCGGCCTGCTGCTACGCCGCGAGGACCTCGGGGAGGTCGCCGAGGCCCGCGACGTCCCCGACGTTCCTCGTGAACAGCACGGCACCGTGGGCGTGGGCCGTGCACCCGACGACGCGCTGCTGGCGGCCCGTCCGAGCCGGTGCGATGCTCGGGTGACGGCGTGCGCGGCCCTGTCCGGGGCGTGACGTCACCGCCCCGGGGGAGGCGCGCATGACGCAGCGTCCGGGCGAGGTCGCGCCCCTGTCCGGGGCCACCCGCACGGCGTCGGGGGTCTCCCCCACGGGCGACCGGCACCAGGCGGGCACGGACCCGCGGCGGCGACGTCGACGACTCCCCCGGCCCCCGCACCCCGCAGGGCTCGCGATGGGGACGCTGTTCGCGGTGGTCGCGATGACGCCCTCCCTGCTGCCGCGCGACTGGCTCTACCAGGGGCTCGTGTCCGGGATCTCCGGGGCGCTGGGGTACGGGGTCGGGGTCGCGCTCGCCCGGGTCCTGCGGTTCGTGCCCGCGTGGCGCCGCCTCGTGCAGACGGCACGCGGACGGGTCCCGTCGGCGCTCGCCTCCCGGCTGGTGCCGGCGCTCGTCGCCGCCGTGGCCGTGGTCGTCATGCTCGTGGTGGGCGCCCGTTGGCAGAGGGCGATGACGGCGGCCATCGGCATGCCGCCGCCCTCGACCCTCGACTGGCTGCGGGCCGGGCCACTGCTCGTGCTCATCGCGGCCGCGTTCGTCCTGGCGGCGCGCGGGGTGTGGTGGGTGAGCCGCCGCGTCGACGCGCTCCTGGAGCGGCGGCTGAGGTGGCCGCACGCGGTGGCGTCCGTGGTCGCGACGGTGGTCGTGCTCGGCGGGGTCGTGATCGTCAACGACGTCCTGCTGCAACGTGCGCTCGGGGCGGCGGACGCGGCGTTCGCCGCACGCAACGACCGCGACCACCCGGGCGTGGAGCGTCCGTCGGTGGCCGAGCGCTCCGGTGCGCCGGGGTCGCTCGTGGCGTGGGGGTCGCTCGGTCGCGAGGGCCGCCGCTTCGTCGCCGGGGGTCCGAGCGCCGACGAGCTGCGGACGGCCGCACCGGGCGCCGCACCGACGACGCCCGTGCGCGTCTACGTCGGCATCGAGAACGCCGACACGCCCCGTGAACGCGCCGCCCTGGCGGTCGAGGAGCTCGAGCGCACCGGCGCGTTCGAGCGGCAGGTGCTGCTGCTGGTGACCACGACGGGCAGCGGGTGGGCCAACAACTCCGCGGTCGAGTCCCTCGAGCTGATGTACGCCGGGGACACCGCGGCGGTCGCCACCCAGTACTCGTACCTGCCGAGCTGGCTGTCCTTCCTCTTCGACCGCGCCCGGGTCAGCGAGGAGTCGCGGGCCCTGCTCGCGGCCGTCGAGGCGCACCTCGCCGGGCTGCCCGCCGACGAGCGCCCGCTGCTGCTCGCCTACGGCGAGAGCCTGGGCTCGTACGGCAGCGAGACGGCGTTCACGTCCCTGGCGGACATCCGCGAGCGCACCGACGGGGTGCTGTGGGCGGGGCCGCCGGACGCGAACCCCGTCTGGCACGCCCTGGTCGAGCGGCGGGACCCCGGGACGCCCGCCGTGGCGCCCGTCTACGCGAGCGGCCTGCTCGTCCGCTTCGCGGGCGACGCCGCGCAGATCGCCGTGCCGACGACGCCGTGGGAGCCGCCGCGGGCCCTGTACCTGCAGCACGCCGACGACCCGGTCGTGTGGTGGAGCCCCGACGTGCTGCTGTCCGCGCCCGACCGACTGCGCGAGCCACCCGTCGGCACCGACCGCCCGACGATGCGGTGGTTCCCCGTGGTGACGTTCTGGCAGCTGACGTTCGACCTGCTCAACGCGAAGTCGGTGCCCGACGGGTACGGGCACAACTACGACGGGCTGGTCCTCGACGGGTGGGCGGGCGTGGTGCCGCCCGACGGGTGGACGGCCGCCGACACGGAGCGGGTGCGCGCGGTGCTCGCGCGGTGAGCCTGTCGCCTACTCCTCGCGCGTCACACCCGCTCCCCCGCCGTCCCAGGTCAGGGCAGCGGGCCGGTGCGCGACGACGTGCGCCCGTCGAGGAGCCGGTACACCGATACGTGCGACCTGGAGTCGGCGGTGAACGCGGCGCCGCTCCAGTCCGCGTGCCGGCTCTCCAGCCCGAACCCGGCGAGCTGGCCCATGAGGTCGAGCTCCGCGGGCCACACGTACCGGTGAGGGCTGCGGAACAGGTGCGCGTCGCGCCCCTCAGCGAACCAGACGTGGTGGGACTCCACGCGCTGCTCGAGCACGTCGTACGTGTCGATGCCCAGGTACCCGGGCTCGGCGCGCCACACCGTCGCCCCCACGCCGGGCGGGAGCACCCGCAGCCGCGGCACCCACAGCTCGATGACGAACCGCCCACCCGGTGCCAGGTGCCGGGCGGCGTTACGGAAGCACTCGACCTGCTCGGCCTGCGTGAGCAGGTTGGAGATGGTGTTGAACACGAGGTAGACGAGCGAGAACCGACCCGGTGCCCGGGCCGTCGCCATGTCGCCGATCACCACGGGGACCGTCGCCTCGTCGACCTTCGTGCGGAGCACGTCGACCATCGGCTGCGACAGCTCGATGCCCGTCACGGGCACCCCTCGCCCGGCCAGCGGCACGGCGACCCGACCGGTGCCGATCGCCAGCTCGAGCGCGGCACCGCCGTCCGCGAGCGCGACGAGCCTGTCGACCGTCGGCCCGAGCACCTCGGGCGCGAACATGCCGGTGCCGGGTGTGTCGTAGCTCGCCGCGGTGTCGGCGTCCCAGATCTCCTGCTCCTCTGCCACGAGTCGACCGTGGCACCGGTCGACGCCGCACGTCCACGGGTTTGTCCGGTGGGCTGGCGGCCGAAGGCGACGCGGCCCTCGTGGCTGAGCTTGGGTTACTCCGAGGTCAGGTCGTCGCCCATGGAGGATCCGCTTCCTGGCTCCTCACCGTGTGTGGTGCACGCGGTCCACGTGGCGAGTGGTGGTCCCGGCTCGCCGGAGCAGCTTCCTGAGGTCGGCCGCGAGCTCGATGGAAGCGTCGATCTCGTCGCGTCGGATCGAGACGCTCTCGACGTTGAAGCCGAACGGGATGCCGAGGCCGCGGCAGTAGGCGATCAGGTCCGTCGCCGTGGCCAGGGCGTAGTCGAGCGACGCCTGGAGGGTGTCCTCGGCGTGCACCAGCTCGTTCTCGAGCCACCGCGGAAGATCGACACCCAGCCAGTTGAGGAACCGCATGGTCTTGACGGATCCGCACACCGAGAGCGTGAAGATGATGGGAGCCGGGGGAACGTCGGGGCGCCGCGTGCACTCGTAGTAGTAGTCGGAGACAAGATTCTTGGCGGCATTGGCGTCGTAGACCACCTGGGTGACGAAGAACGAGCATCCCGCGGACTGCTTCGTGAGCAGCCGCACGTGCTCCTCACCGTTCCGGGTGTGACGTTCGGGGATGGCGACGCCCCCCAGCAGCAGGTCCGGCCGGACCTCGGTCCGCATTGCTTGTGCCCTGACCAGGGTCGTCTTCACCGGCGTCTCGCGAGAAGACGCCCCGACGAAGACGGTCAGCGTCTGCCGGGCGTCCTGAGCACACAGCCACGTCTTCAGCTCCGAATCGTCGTACTTGCCGACGGAACGGTAGACGACGACCGGCGCGTGGAATTTCCGCAGATGCCGTTCCAGGTAGTCCCCGGGGTCGATGGTCGGCAAGAACGGAAAGGGACGCTCCTCGGGGTTCCGGTCGCTCTCCTCGTCGATGTCGTAGAGAACGAGAGCGTCGAGCTCCAGCGGTCGGAGGCGTGCAGCCGTGGCGTCCGCGATCTCCTGAATTCTCGCCGGCGGTGTCGTCGCCCGGGGCGGGGTCAAGGCAAAGAAGAGGAGCTCCGCGTCCCGCTCCAGGAGTCGCGTCTGCAGGTCCACCCGGGGACCGTACCGCAGCAGCATTTGCCGCAGCCCGGCCCGTCCACCGTCAACCGGTGATCGGGTGGCTGTTCTGGAACGCCAGTCGCTGGTCTGCTCCGGCAGCCAGTTGGCCGAGATGGTCGTCCAGGTCGAGGAAGACCTGCCACGGCTCGTGTCCGGATGCCTGGACCAGGCGGTCTATCAGCAGCTGCTCCAGCTCAGGGACGCGCTTGGCCTTCCATGTCTTGTCCGCGACGCTGACGAGGAGGTCCTCCACCTGGATCCCTGGCCCGTCCCAGTCGCCGTGGGTCGCGGCGAAGCGGGCCAGCGACGGGTCGACTCCCGCATCGAGCAGCAGCTGCTGCCCGGCTCGCTCGTGCAGGGAGCCGGGCCCCGACAGCTCCTCGACGTGCCGGACCTTGCCGATGTCGTGGGTGGCGGCGCCGAAGAGCACGGCATCCCGGTCGAAGGTGACGGCGGGGTGCTGCCCGGCGAGCCACGCGCTGAGCTGAGCAGCGACATCGTGGACCAGCCGCAGGTGCGCTGCCAGGCGTGGTGGCGCCGCAAGTTCGACGAGCAGGTCGGCGCACGCCTGAGGCAGGGGTGCCACGGGCGGGTCGCCCGGATCCTCAAGAGCCCGCTGCAGCCTCGTGCTCACGCGACACTCCTTCCACGTCACCCTCAACTGTGCCCGATACCGTCGTGCGCATGCCCGGGTTCGCCGATTTCCGTCCCGGTGAGAAGCATCGCCCGGTGCAGGTCGCCGTGCGGCCGGCAGTACGGGGTGATGTCGACGCCATGCAGGAGATCCAGCGACGGGCGGGCAGGCCGGCCCATCCGGATGCGTACCGCCGTGCGGTGGAGAACCCGGACTGCTGCGTCCTCGTCGCAGAGTGCTCGTCACACGCGGGCGACCCGATCATCGTCGGCTGGGCCCAGACGTACCTCCACGCCGCGGCAGTGGATGCAGCCCCCACAGGTCACTACCTCGGCGGCGTCACGGTCGACCCCTCGTGGCGGCGAAGAGCGCGGGGGTGGGCGCTGTGGAAGGCCCTCATCACGATGGACCGGTAGCACGACGACCCCGGCGGGTCTGCGCACGGCGAGCTCAGTCGCGCGGCACCAGGCCCAGGAGCGTCGACGTGAGGGCGAGCCGCAGGGCGTCCTGCAGGTCGAGGTGGAGCACCGCGAGCGCGGGCTCGTCCGCGTAGGCGGTGAGGACGCTGGCCGGCGGCGGGATGTACGCCGACAGGGCGCCCGCCGACACGAGGCTCATCAGGCAGAACGTCCGCGCGCCGTCGCCGAGCTCCGGCACGTGGCGACGGACGAGCTGGGACATCTCGTCGAGCAGCGCGAGCGAGGACCGCTTGTGGCGCTTGACCACCTCGGTGGAGACGTTGTGCTCCAGGACGCCGCCCTGCGCGCCGAAGAGGTCGCACAGCACGGGCCGGCGCGCCAGCGACCGACTGACGACCTCGGCGAGCAGGCCCGCCCGGAGCTCGGGTGAGACATCCGGCTCGATGCCCGCCGCCAGCTCGTCGGCCAGCTCGGTCAGCCAGGTCGCGAGGAAGTCGTCGAGCAGCTCGAGCAGGACAGCCTCGCGGGACTCGAAGTACCGCAGGACGTTCGACTTGGCCAGGCCCACGCGACGGCTGAGCTCGTTGAGGCTGACGTCGGCCACGGGCATCTCGTCGAGCATCGCGGCGGCCGTGTCCAGGATCGCGCGACGGCGGATCGCCCGCTGCTCCTCGCTTCGCGCCCGTTGGAACGTCACGCGCCCAGGCTAACTTAGAGACCGCCGGTCCGTTGACAGCAGACCACCGGTCCCTTACGTTCGGACCACAACAGACCGGCGGTTTCTTAGGAGTGTTCATGAGCGAGGCCTGGACCGAGCAGCACATCCCCGACCAGCACGGGCGGGTGGCCGTCGTGACCGGCGCCAACTCCGGGCTGGGCTTCGAGACGGCTCGGATGCTCGCCGAGCACGGTGCGAGCGTGGTCCTCGCCGTCCGCGACGTCGAGAAGGGCAAGCAGGCGGCCGCGCGCATCCAGGGCGACGTGTCCGTCCAGGCCCTCGACCTGGCGTCCCTCGCGTCGATCCGCTCCGCGGCCGCCGACCTGCGCGCCACCCACCCGCGAATCGACCTCCTGGTCAACAACGCGGGCGTGATGCACACGCCGAAGCAGACCACCGCCGACGGCTTCGAGCTGCAGCTCGGCACCAACCACCTCGGTCACTTCGCCCTCACCGGCCTGCTGCTGGACCGGCTCCTGCCCGTCCCCGGGTCACGCGTCGTGACCGTCAGCAGCACCGGCCACCGCCTCCGCGCCGCCATCCACTTCGACGACCTGCAGTGGGAGCGGTCGTACAGCCGCGTCGCCGCCTACGGCCAGGCCAAGCTCGCCAACCTGATGTTCACCTACGAGCTGCAGCGCCGGCTCGCGCCCCACGGCACCACCGTCGCGGTGGCATCCCACCCCGGCGTGTCCCGCACCGAGCTCACCCGCCAGGCGCACGTCGCGGCCCGGGTGGTCCTCGGCTGGCTCGCTCCCCTGTTCCAGCCGGCCGAGATGGGCGCCCTCCCCACCCTGCGCGCGGCCACCGACCTGGGCGTGGTCGGCGGGCAGTACTACGGGCCCGGCGGACGCAGGGAGATCCGCGGGTACCCGAAGGTCGTGACCTCGAGCCCCGAGTCCCACGACCGGGCCACGCAGCAGCGGCTGTGGAGCGTCTCCGAGGAGCTCACGGGCGTGACGTTCCCCGTGGGGTGAGGTGCACTCACCTCCGGCCCTCGTGGGACCGTCGCGCGATGGAGACCATGCCGGGCCTGGGCGTCGACCAGGTGAGACGCAGGGCCGCTACGGCCGAACCCTCGGCACTCTTGTCGAGGCGCGGGACGGATTCACTGTTCCTGGGCGGGCCACCGTGAACGGCAGCGCGCCAAGGGTGCCGTCGGTCAGAGAACGGTGCAGCGGCAAGAGGCTTCGGCGCCTGCTTCGAGCCACGAACCGAGGTCGCTACTACTGCTTCTCCGTGGCAGTGAACTCATCTGCCGGGAACCCCAGTCGCAGCATCGTCTCCGAGGTGAAGACGACCATGATCTCGTCGCCGCCGACGAAGGTCTTGCCATCCTCGACGGGCATACCAGCGACGAACCACACCGGGCCCGACGCGAACTCGAGACGAATCGCCACCGGCACCTCGACAGTCCTGGCCGGCTCCGCGATGCGCCCATCGGAGTACCTCGCGGGGCCGTACTCCCACCGATCCCAGAAGGTGTCGACCGCTGAGACCGGCTGCCCGGCGCGCGTCGTCCACTCGGGGTGGGGCGTGACTGCCCACCTCTCCGGGCCGGCATCGTCATCGCCCGACACGAGGAACCTCGTCATCGGCTCGGGGAAGACCTCGACCCCGTAGGTGTCGAACGTGTTGGTCCACGTCACCGCGACGGGCCCGGAGCTGGTCGTCAGGTCCACGCCCAGGACGGCGTGGTGCCAGTCGCCGTAGTCCCACTCCCGAGGCTCATCGCTGAAGTTGTGAATGTCCCAGTACTCGACACCCTCCACGACGACCCCGACCAGGGCAGCGGTCTTCCGGTCCTACTCCTCCCTCAGGCTCACCGAGCAAACGATGGGCCATACGCGCACGTCGCACAGGAGACACGCCCGAAGGCAGTGCGCGGCGCGGCCATCGACGGCGCCTAGGGTCCTTCGGGGGCGCTAGCGAGCGGACCAGCGACGAGGTGGCGTGTATGAGCCCTCGGAGCCCTTCTCCGCTCGCGGTCGTCGTGACTGTGGGCCATGATCCGGGTGCTTTCGAATCACCGGAAGCATCAGCCCCTCCGGCAGGCTCGCCGGACCCCTCCCTTGGAGTGCCCATGCTCGCGCTCGTCGCTGCCATCATCTTCGCTCTCGCCCTGCTCCTCGACCTCGTCGAGGCGAACGTCGGGGACGCCCTGACCCCACAGACGCTGATGTTTGCCGGTCTGTTCTGCATCGCGCTGCACCTGGGCGGGGTCGGCGGCTCGTCGCCGGTGAACGGCGGCTGGCGAGGGCGTGGGGGGAGCTCCCGCCGGCGGTAGGGGCTCGTACCACCCGCTCGGCCTCATCACGCCGGAATGCCCCAAGAGGTCACGACGCGCTCCACGCGTTCGTGGCCTCTTGGTGCCTGGCTCCTGGTGGCTGTGTAGATGTGAACGAACACCGCCTCGAGCGCGTCGCGGCAAGCAGAATCGACGAGCGTCTCCTGGTGATGGCAGAGGCTGCCGAACAGTTCGGGGGGAATGGTGTGTTCGAGTGGGTCACGAACACCCCGGCAGCGGCGCGCTTCTTCGAGAGTCGTATGAGCACTCTCGGGCTGCGTGGTTACGTTCGGATCGTCCCGTGAAAGGGTTGAAGGGTGCCTAACTCCATCATCGCCGTCGTGGACGGTGCGTTCCGCTTCGAGTCGTCCGTCGTTTTCGACACCCTGCGGTCACGGTGGCCCGACAGCACGTTCGTCAAGGCGACCGGCAGGGTCGCTGAGGTGTCCTCCGGTCAGATCACCGTGTTCGAGCGCGAGGACCCGATCGCACTGGTCGGGTTGGACATCGAGGGGGAAGGGATCGACGTCGACTGGCGGGCGCCGGAGGTTCTCGCCGAGGTCGTCTCTGTGATCGCCTCGATCCCCGGATTCGCCGCCGGCTCCACGGTGATCCTGGCTGACTGGGCGTGGGTACTGCCGATACTGCACGAGGGGATGTCAGCAGACGACCTGCTGACGATCCGGCGCGACGGTGCGGACACCCAGGTGCCGAGCTACGAGCCCTGACCCGGTGGGGTCAGTACGGGTCGGCGTCCGCAGCCAGCGCGTGCCGTCGTGGACGCCGTGTCCAACGCCCCGACGACGCTCGAGCGCCTGATCAGCAGACGACTACCGGGTCCACGGTGACGACAACGGGCGTGGACAGCAGAGGTCGAGGTCCACGATCGTCCTCCTGGTGCCACCGCCTGTTTCGCGTGTCGAGATGCAAGACAGACTGACCAGGGCTGGGCGTCGAACTTTGACCGGCTACCGGTCTCGACTGGTCACCAATCAATGTGTGCGGTCCGCCCAGTGGGTGCCCGGCTCGGCGACGGTCGCGCGGGTGGGCCGGCGGCGGCAGCGCGAGGGCAGGCGCAGTGGCTGTGGGCCATGGTGTGCGGGTCGAAGGCATGTCGTCCTCCTGGAGACGAGGCGCTCGGACACCTCCGGTCACCGCCCCCGAGACGATCTGTGACAGCCGGCGGCGAGGCTCCGACGTCCACGAGTGCCGCCACGAGGTCCTCGGACTGGCCGACTGGGCCCGTCGGCGACCCATCTACGCCGCGCCACCAGCCCCCGTACTGATGGGACTGGTCCTCCGCACGTTCAAGCACGGTCGTGGTCGTCCACGCGGGCGGCTCGTCCACACGGCCGACGGTCCCGGCTCAGCCGTCCACCCGAAGCCCCGGGTGCGTCGTCTCCGGGACGCGCAGCGGATCGACGCACCGTACGAGCGACACGACGACGCCGGCCGTCCCCGTGAGCAGGTCGGGCGTGCGCCCCCCGCGCAGACCATGGAGCCACGTCGTCCCGTCGGGGTGCGTGCCGTCGGCCAGCGGTCGCGCGGCGGCCCGGGCTGCACGCAGGTGCGTACCGTCCCGGGGCCACGTGCGCGCCGCCGTGAGGTGCAGCTCGACGACACCCGTGCGACCGTGGCACAGCGTCCCGTCGACGCCGTCGACCACCGCGGGCAGCGCGGACGCGCCCCGCGCGGCGCGCCGGAACGTGACCTCGCCGTCATCGCCGAGGCGGCTGCGGACCGCCGCGGCGATGCCGATGCCCAGCGCTCCGTGGCACCACGCGACCGCCGGGCCGTCACCTGTGCCGTCGCGCAGGTCCGGCCAGCCGCCGCGCGCGGCGTCGTACCAGCCGTCCTCCCAGACGGCGGCGTCGTCCGCCAGGCCGTCGTCGTCGAACCCGCAGGCGCGGGCCGCCCGCAGCGCGAGGGCGACGCCCGCGGCGCCGTGCGCGAGCCCTGCGACCGGCGGCCAGTGCACCTCCATGGGCCACCTCGTTCCCCACGCGTCGCGCTCGGCGTCCGTGCGCAGCGCACGGACGAGCAACTCGGCCGCAGCACGCCGGTCACGCTCCGCGCTGTCGGGCAGCGACGCGGCCAACACCGCCATGAGGGCGCCTGCTCTGCCGTCGATCAGGTCCGCCTGCGGAGGCACGTCGACGCCCCGCGCCAGCGCGCTCACGCAGCGCGCCGCGGTGCGCGCCGCCGACGCCCGCAGGTCGTCGGCGCCGGTGAGCCCGGCGACGGCCCAGGCGGCCCGCGCGACGCCCAGGTCGCCGGACATCCAGTCCGCACCGCGCACCGGCGCTCGGTCGTCGGTGAGGTGCCGCATGGTCGTGACCGCGAGCGAGGTCAACCGCGGGTCCGCACCCGGGAGCGACCCGGCGGCCGCCAGAGCGAGCGCGACACCGGCGCGTCCCGTGAGCAGGCCGTCGTCCACCGGTCCCCGGACCAGCTGGTCCCCTGTCTGCAAGTCGAACCGGTCGCCCGACCAGGCCGGTCCGCGGGGCCCTGGGACGGCGTCGTCCGCGAGCCGTCCGGCCAGCATGAGCGCGGCCTGCTCGAGAGCGCTCATCGGGTCACCCCCGGGTGGTCGACGTCGACCCCGACCTCGCCCAGCGCGGCCGCGAGCGCCGCGTCGTCCCACGCGCGCTGCGGGTCCCGTGCGACGGCGACGCGAGCGACCTGCTCGCACCGGACCTGACCGAAGCTGCGGCCGCCGCCGGGGTCCTGGGCGGTGGCAACCCCGGGCAGGACCCGATCCGTCGTCGGCGGGGTCACGGGACGCAGGTGTGCCGCGACCAGGGGCGCCGCCCGGCGGAGCACGTCGCGCAGGGCGCCGGTCTCGGCACGCGGCGCGTAGACGACCACGGCGTCGGCGCGGTCGTAGCGGTCCTCGGCGGGGCCCGCCTTGAGCGAGAACGGCACCTGCGCGGCGGTGAGCTCCGGCAGCAGCACGCGCAGCAGTGCGGCGGCGTGCTCGAGCCCCGCGGCGTGCAGGTACCAGCGGTCGACGGGTGCGGCCGGCGGCTCGCCCCGGCACGACGAGTGCACCCACCACCAGCCGTCGGGCTCGTAGTGCGAGGCGCCGTCCAGGACGTGCGCCAGGTCGCCCGGTGCGGGCGTGCTGCCGGGCCGGGACGTGCGCACCACCTCGTCGACGTCGACGAGGACGGGTGCACCGCCCCGGAGCGGGACGGTCACCACGTGCGCGTCGGTCACGGCGAGCACGAGCCGCTCGCTCGTGCCGACGACGCTGCGCCGCGCCGCCTCGAGGACGCCCGGGCGCGAGGCCGGCGAGCCCGGGCCCGTCGCACGGGGCGTGGGGCGAGCGACCCACCACGCGGCGTAGAGGACGTCCGCCAGCTCGGTGACGAGGCCGACGTCGGCCAGCGCGCGGTGCTCCGGGACCAGGTCGACGACGTCGAGGGCCGTCCGCACCTCGCGCAGCACCCGCGCCGCGGTCGGCGACGTCGTGGTGCGCCGGACCTGTGTGCTCACGCTGCGAGCCATGACCACACCTCCCGTTCCAGGGCCGCCCGGTCAAGGACCAGCCCGACCGCGCGGTCGACGACGTCCCGGACGAGCGCGTCGACGTCCGCGAGCTCCTGCGACGCGATCTCGAGCGCGAGCTGCGCGACGCGCAGCCCTGCCGCGAGCGCGACGCGACGGCTGAACGCCGGGAGCACCCGGGACGCCGGGCGTGCCCCCGCCGCGTACCCGGTGAGCAGCGGGCCGAGCCCGGCCCGCGCGCCGGGCCGCACGAGGTGCTCGGCGGCGAGGCTGCCGACGTCCCACGCCGGGTCGCCACCCCCGGCGAGCTCCCAGTCCAGGACGACCGGACCGTCCGCGCCGACGGCGAGGTTCGACCATTTCAGGTCGCCGTGCACGAGGCACCCCCCGGCGGGTCGGCGCAGCTCGTCGGCCGCCGCCAGCACCTCCGGGTGCCCGGCGAGGTCGGCGGCGACGCCCGTCGCCGTACCCTCGTGCACGACCGCAAGCACGTGCGGGTGCGGGGCCGGCGGTACCGGAAGCCCTGCCGTGGCTCGGTGAACCCGACCCGTCCGCTCACCGAGCCGGTGCGCGAGGTCGGAATCGGCGAGGAACGCCGCGTTCGGCTCGGGGCCGACGACCTCGTGCGTGACCAGCACCATCGCTGCTTCGTCGACGACGACCGGCGTGGGCAGCACGCGCCGCAGCGGCTCGCACCACAGCGCCAGGCGGTGGACGAACAGCTCGGCCCCCAGCGTCCCGGGCCCGTCGTCGTCCTGCGTGTACGGCGCGGTCTTCACGACGACGTCGCCGACGTCCTCCAGCGTGACGGCCCACACCCCGTGCGCCCGGGACAGGTCGCGCGGCGCACCGGCCGGGGCTTTCCCGGAACCGATCAGCCCGACGGCCCGCAACGCCGCGACGGAGGGGTGGACCTCCGTCGCGGCGCGCTCCCGGGTGGCGGTGCTCACTGCTCCTCGAACAGGTCGGTGCCGTACGCCTCGACGGCGTCGCGCACCTCCTGCATCGCCGCAGCGTGCCCCGCGACGTACGCCACCTCGTGGCTGCGGACGAGACCGAACGGGTCGTCGCCCGAGCGCACGCGCAGACCGTCGGGACGGCCGATGGTCCGGATCAGCGGGGTGGTGAGGCTGGGGATCTCGCGCTCGCTCTCGCAGATCACCGGGGAGGTCCGCAGGTCGCACCGCGGGGGCAGCACCGTGATCAGGAACGTCAGGTCCGGGCAGTCCTTGATCAGCAGGGTGGGCGCAGGGCACCAGACGAGAAGCTTCGAGCGGAGCTTGGTGATGATGATCTCGTCGAGGACCGGCCGCCGGACCGCGCGCACCGCGGCGCCTGCGTCGAGGATGCCGTGGCCGTAGCGGTCGTTCGGGACCGGGTCCGCAGGGTCGTCCCGCAGTGGGCGCGCGGTCCGCCGCAGGACGTCGGCGACCCTCGCGGCCGTCAGACCGGGACTGACGGCTCGCAGGAGCGCCGCCACGCCGGAGACGTGCGGCGCCGCCATGGACGTCCCGCTCCTCCACGCCGCACGTTGACCCGGCCACGTCGAGAGCACGTCCTCCCCGGGTGCGACCAGGTCGATGTGCGGCCCGGTCTGGGAGAACGATGAACGGCGCTCGGTGCGGCCGACGGACCCGACCGCGACGACACCGGGGAACGCTGCGGGGAAGAACGGGACGGCCGTCCCGTCGTTGCCCATCGCAGCGACCACGACGAGGTCGTTGGCCAGCGCGTGGTCCACCGCGGCCTGCTCGACCGCGGTGGCGACGGCCCCGCCGAGGCTGAGGTTGATGACGTGGGCGCCGTGGTCCGTGGCCCAGGTGATGCCGGCCGCGATGTCCGCGGCCGTCCCCACACCCGTCGTGTAGCCGATCGGTGCGCTCGTGTCGCTGACGTTGACCATGGTGCCCAGCACGCGGACGGGCATGATCCGCGTCTGCCACCCGACACCAGCGACACCGATGCCGTTGTTCGACAGGGCGGAGATCGTGCCGGCGACGTGCGTGCCGTGGCCGATCTCGTCGGCGGGGACGCTGTCGCGCTGGGTGACGTCGCCGTCGAAGCGCCAGCCCGGCTTGGGCAGGAGCCGCGAGAAGTCGACCTGGTCGGAGCCCTGCACCAGCAGCGGTGCGAGCTCGGGGTGGGCGAGGTCGACGCCGGTGTCCACGACGGCGACGACCACCGACGAGGATCCCGTGGAGACGTCCCAGGCGGACGGGGCGTCGATCGCCGCCAGCCCCCACTGGTCCGGCAGCAGCGGATCGTTGGGCAGCTGGGTCGCCTCCCGCCAGCGGTTCGGCTCGGCGGACTCGACCTCGTCGAGCGCGACCAGCTGCTCGACGGCCTCGTCGACGTCCGACTCGGTCGGCACCCGGTAGGTCCGGGCCAGCGGGGAGGCCGTGCGTGCCCGCCCGCCGTCGAGGGCGCGCGTCGCCGTGACGCCGGCATCGGGCGCCAGCTGCACGATGTCGTGCGCGCCGAGTGCCGTCAGCACCTCGTCGAGCGGGGCGATGCCCAGCGCCCGCACGGCGGAGCCGCCTGCGGGGCCGGGGTGCACGGGGACGGACGCGGTCCGTGCCTGTGCGGCGGAGGGGGTGAGCGTGACGAGCACCTCGCCGCGGACGACGTCGTGCTCGTCGAAGACGGAGCCGTGCGGCGTCGTGCCGCCGTCGCTCCTCGGGTCGTTCTCGGTCATCGGACGTTCCTCTCGACATGTGGTGGGGTGTTCCCCCACCGGAGAGGTTCGACCGTGGGCGGCCGACGCGGATCGGCAGGATGACGTACCGCGACGACGTGTTCGTCCCGGTACGTCACCACCGGGCGTCCTAACCCGCTGTGCGCTGCACCCGGGGCAGGACGCCGCGAAGATCGGCCACGAGCCGTCGGACCGCTCCTACAGTGGCGGTATGGCGCGTACGACGTCTGCGCCGGTGATGGTCGGCCGGGAGTCCGAGCTCGGCGTGCTCGTGGGCGCGCTGACGGACGGGCGCGCCGGGCGGCCCCGGGTGGTCGTCGTGCGCGGCGACGCGGGCCTCGGCAAGTCGCGGCTCGTCCAGGAGGCGCTGCGGGCCGTCAGCACGGCGCCAGGCGACGGCCCACCCCTCGTGGTCGCGACCGCGCAGTGCGTCGACCTGGGCTCCGCGGGGACGCCGTTCGGCCCGCTGCGGTGGCAGCTGCGCGACCTGCTCGTGGGCGTGGGACGGGAGGCGTTCGTCGCGGCCGCACCGGCGGCCGTGCTGGCCGCCGTCGCGCCCCTGCTCCCGGACCTGGGGCACGGGCCTGCTGACGACGCGCCCCGCCCGGCACTCGTCAACGACGCGGTCGAGGTGCTGGTGGCTGCCCTGAGCGTGCGCCACCACGTCGTGCTCGTCGTCGAGGACGTGCACTGGGCGGACGCCGCGACGCTCGCGCTGCTCCGCTCCCTCGCGAAGTCGCTGCGCGGCGAGCACCTGACGATGCTGGTCACCCTGCGCTCGGACGAGGTGGTGCGGCCACCGCTACGGCCGGCGATCGCCGAGCTCGAGCGTGGCCGCGCGACGACGCTGGTGGAGCTGGCACCGCTGGACGACGACCTCGTGCGGGCGCAGGCGGCCGCGATACTGCTGCCAGCAGGGCTTCTGCGGTCCGTCGACTCCGTCGTCCAGCGCAGCGGCGGCAACCCGTTCTTCGTCGAGGAGCTCCTGCACGTCGGGGACGGCCCGCTGCCGGAGACCATGCGCGAGGTGATCCTCGCGCGGTGCCTGCCCCTGGACCCGCGGGCCCGGCAGGTGCTGCGGGTCCTGGCGGTCGGCGGTGGTGCCGTCGAGCACGACGTGCTCCGCGAGGTGGTCGACCTGACGGAGGCGGCGCTCGACGCGTCCCTGCGCCAGGCCGCGGACGTCAAGCTCGTGGTCGTCGAGGGCACGCGCTACCGGTTCCGGCACGCGCTCATCCAGGAGGCGCTGTACGACGACGTGCTGCCGGGCGAGCGCGTTCGCCTGCACGCCGCCTTCGCGCGGGCCATGGACGCGCGGGCCGGCGCGGACGCGTCACCCGACGTGGCGGAGACGGCGCTGCACTGGCGCCGGGCGCGCGAGCCGCGGCGCGCCCTTGCGGCGTACGCGGCGGCGCTGCGCGAGGCCGCGGCGACGGGCGCGTACGCGAGCGTCGCGGACCTGACTGAGGCGTGCGCGCAGGTGTGGCCGTCGGTCGAGGACGCGCCGGCCGCCGCGGATTCGCCGCTGTGGCGACTGCTGCTGGAGGCCGCACTGGTCCACGTGGAGTTCGTGTCCGACGCGGCGCGTGGGCTCGACCTGGCTCGGCGCGCCCTGGAGCTGTGCCCGCCCGCCGAGCCGTCGTCACGCGCGCGGCTGATGTGGCTGCAGCGGATGTTCGGGTTCAACAGCGGAGCGCCGGCGGACCCAGGGCTGCTCACGGAGGCGGAACGCCTGCTGCGAGACCGGACGGCGCCGGAGGACCAGGTCCTGCTCGCACGCGTCCTCGGGCTGTCGGTGATCGTGGGGGACACCACGGGGCAGGAGGCGTGGTCGCGGGTCGAGCAGGCGCTCGCGCTCGCGCAGGCCGCGGGCGACGGTGACACCGTCGCCTACTGCCAGACCGTGCGCGGCAGGTTGCTCGCCGATCGGCTCGACGTGCCCGCCGCGGTCGACTCCTTCCTGATGGCGGAGCGGTCGACCGAGGCGACCCACCACCTCGCTCACACCCGGCAGTACCTCATCTGCTACCAGACCCATCTCGGCCGCTACGACGAGGCGGTCGCGACGGGCGAGCGCGCCCTGGCGGGCATCCGGGCCGCGGGCGCCGGCGGCGGGTGGGTCGGAGCCGTCGCAAGCCGGCTGGTCTGGGCGTGCATGTGCGCCGGGCAGGCCGAGCGGGCGGTCCGGCTCGCCGTCACGACGCCGGTCACCGATCTGCCGATGCGCGTGTTCGTCTGGTGGATGCAGGCCACCCACCACGTGTGGAACGGTCCGGCGGACCACGCGGCGCAGTTCCTTGAGCACGTGCGCGAGGACCCTTCCCTCGAGGAGCACGAGGCGTACCGGTGGCCGCAGCTCGCGGCGGACCTCCACCTGCGCCGGGCGGTGGAGGCGCCGGCGCGGTGGGAGGCGGAGGTCGACGCAGCGCTCACGGAGGTCGCGCGGCTGCTCACGGTGCGTGCGGAGTTCGAGCCGATGCGCTTCGAGGCGGTGCCGACGGTGGCGCGCGCCGTCGGCGCCTGGCGTCGGCTCGGCCGGTACTCACCGCGCGCCGAGGAGGTCCTCGAGCTGCTTCGCGCCGACCTGCCGGGGTACGGGGTGGCGGAAGTCTGGCGGTCACTGGTCGACGCGGAGCTCGCGACCTCCCGGCTCGCGCCGGAGGCGTGGGCCCACGCCGTGGCCGTGCTCGACCGGGTCCCGGCGCCCGCGTGGTACCCGCCCTACGCCCTGTACCGGTGGGGTGAGGTGGCGCTCGCGGCCGGTGACCGGGCCACGGCTGCCGACGCCCTGTCGCGCTGCACGGACCTGGGTCCGCGCGTCGGCGCGTCGGTCGTGGCGGGGTGGGCGCAGCGACTGGCAGCGCGGGGCGGGCTGCGGGGTGCGGTCGTGCGTCGAGGGACGCCAGCGGTCACGGGGATCGCGTCGCTGAGCGCCCGGGAGGTCCAGGTGCTCGAGCTCGTCGCGGCGGGGCTGACCAACCCGCAGATCGCGCAGCGGCTCTTCATCAGTCCCCGGACCGCCGGCGTCCACGTCGCGGCGATCCTCCGCAAGACGGGCACCGCGACCCGGGCGGAGGCCGCCGTTGTCTGGGCCGAGCGTCGGGACGACGGTCCGGGGACCCACCGGGGGGAGTGACGCCGGAGCCGCGGGCCGGCCTCCCGCCGGCGGTGACGTCACGGGATCCTCACCAGTGCGAGCGTGCGTAGTCCTTGAGGAAGTAGCCGGACAGGTCCTCACCGGCCTCGCCGCGCACGATCGGGTCGTAGGCGCGGGCGGCGCTCGCCGGACCCCTTCCCTTGGAGTGCTCATGCTTGCGCTCGTCGCTGCCGCGATCTTGAGGTCTTGAGCACGTGGGAGCGGCGACAGCGCGAGGCGTCAGGACGATGCCCGCAGGTGGCTGGACCGAGCGCCACCACGACTCGTCGACCCGCACGTCGTCCGCGAGTTCGTCGCGAGCCTCCACATGGGCGACGAACTCGCGGGGAAGCCGCACCCTGTGGTCCAGCACGTAGTGAGCAAGACCTTCCGGCCAGACGTAGACGCCGTCCGTCGAATGCGTAGCCAGAGCATCCAGGCCGATTGGTCACACCATCTCGACATCTGAGTGGCACGCCATCGACAGGTACCTGTCTGCGGCAGAGTGTCGAGATGCGGCACAGCTTGACTGCTCGCGTGCGGGCTAGTTTGAACCACAGGGCGTTCGGAGCCGCCGTCGGTCAAAGTACGGAGGCCCCGCCGCCCGGTCGCTCGTTGCGAGGGAGCCGATGTCACGACGGTTGGTGCGCCGACCGGGCTCACCCCCTCTCCCGGACCGTCAGCCTCCACATCTCGATGCCCTCGCCCACGAACGGCAGCTGCGAGAGCAGCAGGATCGTCAGGTCCTGTCAGCCGTCCCGCTCCGAATCATCGGGACGGCTGATCGGCTCGACGATCACCGCTCGGCCGCCGCAGAGCCCTATCGCCGTGCTGCCGACGACGAAACCCTGCCCGGAGGCGATCCGCCTCGATCGGCTCGACAGTACGGAACGACTCGATGACCCGCAGGCCGTCTTCGGTCCCGCCCGACACCCCTGGCAGTCCCGACGGCACCGATGCTGCGAGCCCAGTTGCGTGCTGAGTTGTCTCGCCCCGGAGAAACGCGATGGCACAAGCGCAGCACCCGACGCACGGTGCGCTTGGGCCGGGTGCTGCGCCGGTGGCGGCTGGTGGTCGGGGCCAGCGCTCTAGTTCGTGCGCGGCGAGGTTGCTGGTCGCGCGCAGCATGGCCGGTGGTACACGCGCGGGACGAACCTCACGACCAGGCCTCAACCGCGGCACGCACCGCTTCTCGGACAACTCGGCCCGCGGACATCGCTCCGAGTGCAACCGCGAGAAGTTCCGCTGCCAGCTCGAAGGACAGCGGCGAGGACTCGACCGGATCAAACGCCGCACGATCGACGACGACGACTCCCGGTGGCAGCGCGCTTCGCAGCAGGCCGTCCTCAGCCGCGGACGCGAACTCCGAGGGCAGACCAGGGACGAGTGGGCGTGACAACGCGCTCCTGCAGGTCGGCATCCCATCAACACACGACCCAGAGGTGCCCACCTCGATGACCAGTCCGTCGGTCCTACCCGGCGCGTAGGAGCCGCCCAGCAGGGCACGCGGCATGAGCCCACCCCCGTGTCGGAGGATCTCAACGACACACCGAACCGCTTGCAACGAGGTCTCGTCGGGCACTCTAGGAACCGAAGCACCCACCATTCGCACGGCGTCGAACCTCGCCGTCTCCTCGTCGCTAACGACCGCGGCGCGGCGAGACCCAACCGAAATAATCACTCGATTCCCCAATAGTTGCGCCAGTTCTGGTTGAACAGCTCTGGGAACTGCTTGATGACCTCAGGGTCATAGTTGCCGAAGGTCGGGTGCGTCTGGCCCGCCAGTCCATGCGCTTCCTCGTAGCCCATCCCGCGGTCCATGAGACCCGCCTCCGTCAGTTCGTGCCTCATGAAGCTCTGGTCGGCAGCGCTGAGCGGCCGGCCGGCCGCTGCGGCGGCGCGGATCCGCGCAAGCATCGCGTCGTTCGCGGGCGAGTGATCCAACCGGGCGAGATGGGTCTCGATGCGCGCCGCGTCATCCAACAGCCTCGCTCCGGGTCCTATGGCCACTGGCGCGAGTACTGACTCCGCTCTCTGGGTAGTCGCGCCTGAACCGCCACCACCGGCTCGGCTGCCCGAGGGCGCTCTTGATGTGCCCTTGGCGAAGGGTGCGACGGTGAGTGCGGTGCCGATCACTGGGGCGGCGAACTGTCGTCCGAAGTCTTCGTAGCATCCGCGTTCTGCGGAGCTCCAGGCGGCGGTGAAGCCGTCGCGGATGCCGGCGATGGGGTTCATGCCGTCGAGGCAGAGCAGGTCGGCTTCGGCTTGCTGGCCGTTGTACATACCCGCTGTGCAGACGCGCAGGTGCTCGTTGATCGCGTCCCAGGGGTAGAAGATCGTCTTGACGGTATCGAGGACACCGAGCCCTAGGCCCTTGAGGGCGGAACCTGCGACGCAGGCGTCGCTGTAGACCTCGCAGTCGATGGTTCCGGTGGGGTCGATGTAGCGCAGGGGGTTGTTGCGTGCGTAGGCGTAGGGCTGGGCGGTGGTTTCCACGAGGGGGTCGAGCGCGGTGAACTGGCCGCGGGTGGGGTCGTAGAGGCGTGCGCGCAGGTTGTACAGCCCGGTGCCGTCGAGGGACTCACCGGTGAACCGCAGCGGGTTGACCGGTGCTCCGCTGGCGCTGGTGGCGGTGCGCTGGGCTCCGAAGGGCTCGTAGGTGTAGGTGTGCTGGGTGGCACCGGTGCCACTGGTGACGTTCGCGACGCCGCCGAGCTGGTCGTGGTGGTAGTACGAGGTGGCCTGCGGTGTGGTGAGCGTGAGCGGGTCACCGTCAGGGGTGTGGGTGTAGCTGCGCAGGGGAGCGCCGGCGTTGTCGGTCTCCTGGGCGAGCTGCGGGACGCCCGCGAGCAGGTCCCAGGCGAAGTGGGTGGTGGTGGTGCCGACGGTCTGTGAGGCGCGGTTGCCGCTGGGGTCGTACCGGTAGGTCGTGGTCGTGCCGGACAGGGTCGTGGTGATGACGCGGTTGGCGAGGTCGTAGGTGAAGGTCCGCGCGCCGGCGGCGGTGCGGTTGCCGTTGAGGTCGTGGGTGTAGCTCGTCGTCGTGGTGCCGACCTTGGTGGTCAGCAGCCGGTCGGCGGCGTCGTAGGCGTAGGTGGTGGTGGCCGGGTTGGTGACTCCGACGCGCTTGTCGCTCAGGCGGTTGCCGACCGGGTCGTAGGCGTACTCGAGGTAGGCGGTGGCGTTGGTGCACGACGCGGCGTAGCAGGTCTTGGTGAGCCGGCCCGCGGCGTCGTAGGTGTTGGCGGTTCTGGTGGTCGTGCCGCCGCTGACCATGGTGAGCGTGGCGGGGTTGGACGCGCGGTCGAAGGTCTGGGTGAACGAGGACAGCACCGCGGTGCCGCGCTTGCTCGTCACCGCGGACAGGCGCCCGTCGGGGTCCCAGGTGCGGGTCTCGACGTACCCGTTGCCGGTCGGTGGCGTGAGGGTGGTGGTGTTCCCGGCAGCGTCGTAGCCCAGCTTGACCACCGCCGTGCCCGCTCCGGCGCTGGCGAGTCGGCCCGCTCGGTCGTAGGTGTACGCCGTCGAGTGCTGCTTGGCGTCTCGCCCGATCAGGAACCCGGCAGCGTCGTACCGGTACCCGATGGTGTTGCTGTCCGCGGTGCCCGCTGCCTGGCCGTCGCTGTACACCGAGGACAGCTGACCCCCAGGGGTGCGCCCGAAGGTCTGCTTGGCTCCGGCGGTGGTGGCGGCTGCCGTGACGAAGCCGTCGAGGGCGCGGGTGTACGTGACGTCAGGTGTGGCGTCGGAGTAATCGATCGTGGTCAGGCGACCGGCCGGGTCGTTGGCGTAAGTGATGGTTCCGTCCCCCACCGCGGCGGTAGCGGTGCCGATCGGGGTGGTGAGGCTGGCGACATTGCCGTCGGCGTCGTAGGTGGTCTCCCAGACCTGGCCCACGGGTGAGCTCTTCGTCAGCAGCCGCCCTGCCTTGTCATAGGTGTAGGAGGTGACGCGGTTGTTCGCGTTCTTGCGGCTCGCGATATTGCCTGCGGCGTCGTACTCCAGGTGCGTGGCGGCACCACCCGGCTCGACGACGTCCGTGACTCGCCCGAGGCGGTCGACGGTGTAGGTGGTGGTGAACTGCTGAGGGGAGACCCCGGTGACGTTGCCGCGGGGATCGGTCGTGCTGACCAAGTGCCCGGACAGGTCGAACGCCTGGGTGGTGATAGCTCCCGACGGTGTGGTGATGCGGTTCTGGCGGCCGGCGGCGTCGTAGCCGAAGCTCGTGGCGTAGGTCGCCGGGTTGGCCCCGGTGACGTTGCCGCGCGGTTCGACCACCTTCACGAGCTGTCCGGCTCGGTCGTAGGTGTACGTCCTGGCACCACCGAGCGGGTCGGTCTCCTTGAGCAGGTGCCCGGCGGCGTCGTAGGCGTAGGTCGTGGCGTACTGCTCCGGGTCCGCACCCGACAGCGCGCCCCGGGGGTCGATCGTGGCCGAGAGCTGCCCGGCGGCGTCGTACTGGTGGGTCGTGGTCACCCCCGGTGCGGTGAACTCGCCGTCGACCGTGGGCAGGTTGGTGGTCTGGGTCAGGGTGTTGCCGGTGCCGTCGTACGTCCAGGCCGTCGAGATGCCCGTCGGTCCCGTCCGGACGGTGGTGCGGCCGTAAGTGTCGTAGGTCGACGTCGTGCGGCCTGTTGTCGGGTTCTCCTCGGTGAGGAGCTGACCGGCGCCGTCGTAGGTGTACTTCCAGGTGTAGGGGGTGCGGTCCGAGCCTGCGGGCAGGGCGTTGCCGCGCGGGGTCGTCATGGACGTCCGACGTCCGGCGACGTCATAGGTGTAGGTGGTGCGGGCACCCTCGGGATCGGTGACGCCAGTGACGTTCCCGTCGAGGTCGTGCTCGTACGTCGTGACCCGGTTCCCGGGTGCCGTGGCGGAGGTCAGGCGGCCCTGGGCGTCGTACCGGTAGCGCACGACGTTGCCCGCCGGATCGGTCACGGACGTGAGCTGACCCAGGTCGTCGTAGGTGTTCGTGGACGTGTAGAGCGCCGGGTCTGCACCGGTCACGTTCCCGCGTGGTTCGGTGACGGTCAGCCTTCGCCCGGACTCGTCGTAGGTGAAGGTCGTCGTGGCTCCGGCGGCGTCGGTCGCCGAGACGAGGTTCCCGGCGTCGTCGTGCACGGTCGTGACAGTGCGGCCGAGGGGGTCGGTGGCGGAGTGCGGGTGACCGCGGGTGTCGTAGGTGTACGTCGTGGTGAAGTCGCTGCGGACGGCGCCCGAGAGGTTGCCGCGGGGCTCGGTGACGCTCGCGACCCGCCCGTTGACGTAGGTGTAGGACGTGACCCGTCCCAGGGGATCAGTGACCTTCTCGACCAGCCCGTCGGGGTTGTAGGTGTAGGTCGTGACCTCGTTGTTCCGGTCGGTCTCAGTCAGCACTCGCCCGGCGTCGTCATAGGTCCATGCCTCGCGGTAGGCCTGCGGTGCAGGACCGATGCGCTCCAGCAGCAGCCCGCGCGCATCGTGGCGGAGCGTCGTGTAGCGCCCCAGTGGGTCGATCACTGCCGAGATCTGCCCGTCGGAGTCGTACTCGTACTGCGTGAGGTTCCCGGTGGCGTCACTCGTACGGGCCAGGAGGTTCCCGGCATAGACGTCCGTCGCGATCCCGCCACCGGGGAACGTCGTCGTGGCGGTCTGGGTCGCCTCGTCCCACGCGAAGGTGGTCGTGGCGCCCACGCCGTCGGTCTGGCTGACCACCCGCCCGGTCGCCGGGTCGTACGCAGTGGTGATGGTCCGGTCCCCCGCGGACTTCGCGGTCAGGTGCCCCTGCGAGTCGTAGGCGTAGGTCACGACCGAGCCGTCGAGTGTGGTCACAGAAGTCAGCCGGCCGCCGGTGTAGGCGTAGTCGACGTGCCGACCGTCGGCGAGGCGGACCTGCGTCAACAGGTCTGCGGAGTGGGTGAAGGTCAACGTCTGGCCGTCGGTGTTCGTCAGGGTTGCCAAACGCCCAGCAGCATCCCTGGTCAGTGACAGCTCATACCCGCTGTCGTCACCGACGATCCCCGTCAAGCCGCCACTGGCGTCGAAGGTCATGCTCACCCCGGAGCAGTCCATTCGCAGCCGGTAGCCGTCGGCAGTCTCGCTGAGCTCGGAGGTGACGGCAGGATCGGACAGGTAGGAGCCGTCGGGCTGCTTGGTGAACCCGACGAGGTTGCCCGCGCCGGTGTCGACGACGGCTCGGCCGGTGGCGGCATCCCGTGTCAGGAAGGCGCCGAACTCATACGTCCAGCTCGGCCCGAAGGCACTCGTGGCGGTGCGTCCCGAGTCGTACGAGCGCCGCAGCCGCAGCGGCATCGAGGCACTACCGACCTGAACGTCGGTGGCGGACTCGACCAGGTGCCCGGTCGCGGTGTTGACCGGGTCCTCGCGGAGCATCGAGGCGCTGTTGGACATGCACGCGGACGGCTCACCAGCGATCTGCGCGTCAGGCAGTACCACCGCAGCGCTCGGGGTCGGGATCGTTCCGTTCTTGCGCCAAACGATCTCTCCCGAGAAGGTGAACGACTGCCCGGGCGAGAGCAACTCCTCGCTCCCCTCACCCCACATGTTCCCGGTGCCGTCGCGGAACATCTCGCTGCTACGCCGGACGAAGGTGACGGTGTTCAGCCCGTTCTTGCACGCCGCCACGCCCTTGACGGCGTCGAAGTACCGCTCGACCAGGTTCACACCGGACCAGGGGTTGCACCTCGTGGCGCTACGTCGCACGGACACCTGCTGCTCTGTGGCTCCGAGGTTGTCGACCCGTACGTCGCTGATCCAGCCGTCACGTGCAGGGTTGTACCTGTCGGTCTGGGTGATCCGAATACCGCTGATGCCGACATCAACGACCGTCCGGATCTCGTTTCCGGTCGCGGTCTGAGAGACCGGCGTGTACGTCGGCAGGGCTGGGTACGCGTTCCCCGCCTGCCCGTATGTGACACCACCGACCGTGGCGAAGGTTCCGCAGTACCCCCCGTACTGCGAGCCCCAGGCGTTGAGCCGAAGCGAGTAGGACACCGTGGAGCACGCCAGGGTCGACTCGCCGATGCTGAATCCCCACTCATCCCCCTCTGGTCCGACGACGTGACCCGGATAGGCAGCCATGCGGACGGGGCCAGCGGCCCTGACGCCCGCACTCTGGAGTGCTGCGCCGGAGCCGGCTAGTGACGCGGCAAGCTGGCCGCTCGAGATGGGGCCGACAGCGCCAACGGCCGCTTGTGGCGCACCGGTCGCAGCAGGCATGTCCACCAGCAACACGATCGTCACCAGGACGACTGTCGCGAGGCGACGGGCAAGACCGACCAGCATGAAGCACTCCAAGCGTTGTTGCGGCAGACGTCAGCCCAAGAACGATCCACCCCGAACGCAGCGAAAGGTCTCTTCCACCGACGAGCGCCCGGATCTCTTGTCGACAGTTGCACTCAGCGCGCAACGCTGCGAAGCATCCCAGAACGACACTCCGATGTAGGCGGAACGTCGGATTCTCCTCCATTTGGCCCAACACCGCGGCCCGGCCCGCGTCGCGCATCAGACTTGGGGGTCGGGCCGGTTGTCTGCTGGCTGACCTGCGAAGGAGTCTGATCGATCATGGCGAGACCGCCGGTGCTGCCGGCCGAGGAGAAGGTCTGGATCGTGTTGTCGGCCCTGGCCGGTGAGGCCAGTGTGGCTGAGGCCGCGCGCAAGGCGAAGGTCTCCGGGCAGCCGGTCGGGAACTGGGAAGCGCCAGGTCTTGGAGTCCGTCCGCGCGGGACTGGTCGCACGGATGGCCGGTCCCTCGAGCCGTGAGCAGCAGCTCGAGGCCGAGGTCGCCGACCTGACCCAGGCGCTGGGGGGGTCTGCTGTCGAGCTGCGGGTGTGGAAGGAGTCCGCCGAGGGCCGCCTGGGCCCTTCGAGGACCCCGAGGTGATCCGCACCGAGGCGGGCATGCCGACGTCGAGGTTCTGCGCGCTGATCGGCCTGCCCGAGCGGACCGGGTGCCGCCACCAGGCCCGCGCCCGCCGCGGTGCCGCGGTCAAAGGGCCCTGGCCGCGCCCGGCCCGCGAGGGCGTCAAGGACGCCGCCCGCCGGCACGCGCTCGCGCATCCGGCCTGGGGTCATCGCAAGGTCTGGGCGATGTGCCGCCACGACGGCCACCAGGTGTCTCAGGCACCGTCCTGCGGTTGCTGCGCGACGAAGGACTGATGCTGCCCGCGGCCTACCAGCGCGAACGCCGCCAGCTCGCCGCGCGCAGGAAGGCCGCGTTCGCGACCGAGCCGACCGGGGCGAACCAGGTCTGGCAGCTGGACTTCAGCGAGTTCGAGACCACCACCGGCGGGGCCTGGCGCATCGCCGGGTGCCAGGACTACTGGTCGAAGTACGAGCACCCCTGGCACGTCTCACCGACGGCGAACCAGCACGACGCGATCACCGCGATCGAGCTCGCCCTGACCGGCTCGGATGGCCGAACCTCAAGGTCCCGGTCGCCAAGGAACCGACGCCAGTCCTCCTGTCCGATCTCAGTGTCGACCCAGGGCGACCGATCTTGGACGTCGCCCGGGACATCGCTGCGACGGCCAACCGCATGGCACGGGGAACCATCTACTTGACGGGGCCAGGTCCCGACGCAGCGGGGGACCTGGCCCGCCAGCAGCGGACGTGACCGCCGGGGTGGTCCGCCGCGAGCGAGGTTTGGTCGAGCGTGTCGTGCTGGACGGTCGTTTAGTCAGACTATCGACGGCGGTTAGTCAAGCTATCTTACATCTCGACAACTCGACGACGGACCTACATCTGCATATCCACGAACCGCGAGTAGTGACCCTGGAACGCCACGGTGATCGTGTCGGTGGGCCCGTTACGGTGCTTGGCGACGATCAGATCCGCCTCTCCCGCACGCGGGGACTCCTTCTCGTACGCGTCTTCGCGGTGCAGCAGGATGACCATGTCCGCGTCCTGCTCGATGCTGTTGTGGACCGCGATCCCGTTGGCGATGAAGTTGTGGGTGCCCACGACGGTCGCATCGAATACCGGGCGCTCACCGATCGGATCGATCTCCACGACCTCGTCCCACAGCAGGTCGTTCACTGCCATGATCTCGAGCTCCTGGGCGTCGAGGACCTCCGCGATGCGTCCCAGCCGCTGGCGCGAGGGCGCGTGCTCCCACATCGTCGAGCCGCAGAACTGCGTACCGAGCGCCGAAGCGAACTCCCGGTGCGTCATCCCTCGTTCCACGAGGAGATCGCGGACGTCGTCCCAGACCTGACGTGGGATCGTGTCGACGTTCGTGTTCGCCTGGGTGTCACGGACGATCTCGAGCAGACGCTCGGCGTTCACGCCGCGTGCGCCGTGGACACCGATCTCCTGGAGAAAGCGGCGCTGGTCGTCGACACCGGAGATGTCGAGCGTCCAGCCGTCGCGGTACCCGGTCTTCTGCGTCCTTCGGATCCGGGTGGAGATGCCGAATCTCAGCAGCAGCCGCGACAGGTCGTCGACGAGACGGCGGGAGGTGGACGCGTAGTAGACCCGACCGGATCGGCCGTTCGCGTTGACCGTGACCGATCCGTCCGTCGCCCAGATGTGACGGATGAAGAGAGAGATCTGTGCCTTCGGCAGGTGGAAGACCGCGGTCGGGACGAACTTCTCGTGACTCCGGGCGCCGAAGAGCCCGAACTCGTCGAGCCACTCCGCGACGGGGTTCCGCTTACCCCTGGCGAGGCGGTAAGGGGCCGGCAACCGCAACGTCGTGACGCGAGCTGCGGCGTAGTCGTCACGGATCGGCGTGATGCCGAAGGCCGTCGCTGCCTCGCTCACGGCAGCGAGGTTCGCCTCGTCGACGGACGCGTACCGCAGCGGCTGACGCTTCACGAAGGAGCCGTCGCCGATGAGGTGCGCCAGCATCACGACCTTGCGGTCGTCCCACTCCTGGCTGCGCTCGGGCCCCGGCACGTGCCGCGGCACCCCGACCCGGGACCCCGCCGCCAGCTCCCCGAGCGGCGTCCACCCCTCGTACGTGAGGAACGGGTGGTTGGCGGTCGCGGTGACCTCCTTGCCCGACGCGAGCCGCAGCCGGTACACCGGCTTGACTCCCGTGGGGAAGACGTGGGTCAGGTGCCGTCGCACGTACTGCAGCCGGTCGTCGAGCGCCCAGATCGGGACATCGGTGTGCCCGAGCGCGTACATCTCCCCCAGCGTGACTTCTGCGCCCGTGTCGGCGCGCAGCACGCGGGTGTCCTCGGTGAGGCAGCCCGACTCGCGAAGGTCGCTCATCTGCGGCTTCTTGTCCGTTCGCTGCTCAGGACCACGGTTCAGCTGCGAGATCGCGATCACGGGGACCTCGATCTCCTTGGCGAGCAGCTTGAGGGCACGGGAGAACTCGGAGACCTCCTGCTGGCGGGACTCGACGCGCTTGCCGGACGTCATGAGCTGCAGGTAGTCGATGACGACCAGCTTGAGGTCATGGCGCTGCTTGAGGCGCCGGCACTTGGCGCGGATCTCCATGAGCGACATGTTCGGGGAGTCGTCGATGAACAGCGGGGCCTCGCTGATGCGGCCCATGGTCGCGGCGATCTTCGCCCAGTCGTCCTCGCCCATCGCACCGGTGCGCAGCTTCTGCAGGTGCACGCGCGCCTCGGCGGAGAGCAGACGCATGGTGATCTCGTTGCGGCTCATCTCGAGCGAGAACACGACGGCCGCCATGTTGTGCTTGATGGCGGACGAGCGGACGATGTCGATGCCGAGCGTCGAGTTGTGCGTCGGGATCATCGACTCGCCCGCGAGGTACAGGTGCGTCGGGTGCGAGATCTCGACGCAGCGCACGGGCACCGACGCGACCGGCTCGACGGACACGACGAAGCGCTGGTGCAGTCGCGGCGTCGAGCGGCGGCGCCGCTCCTTGTGGACGAGCTTCTTGCGCTCGAGCGCGAACACGTCGTCGTCCGTCGTGAACGTGATCGTGAAGCAGGTCGACGACGCCAGCGAGCGACCGCGCACAGGCTTCACCGACCACCCCGTCCGGTAGCCGAGCGAGTGCACGAGCTCCCGGACGTCGCGCGCGAGGCGCTCATCTGTCACGGCGAACTGCACCGACCCCGTCGGGTTCACCGTGCCGTCGGTATCGAGCAGACCTGCCAGCAGGTCGCGTCGCTGCGCCTCGCTCGCTCGCAGGTACTTGGCGGGGATGTGCTTGTTGTCGAACAGCCCGAGAGAAGCGAGTACCGCCGACACCGCACGCACCTCGTACCCGCGCCCCTCGATCCGCATCGCGATCTCCGGGTCAGCACTCGTGAACCGCGCCGACGCCGAGTGGCCGTCGCCCAGCCACGCACCGAGCAGGTACGGGTCGACGAGCAGGTCCCGCTCCGGCAGGGACAACGGTGCGGCCGTCGCCACCGAGTGGTTCGCGCGTGCGTCCGCGGTCGCGCACCGCACGGTCGCCGCGAGCGCCTCCGTCGTCCGCACGGCGCCGTCCGCGTCGATGCGACGCTCCGCGCGGGTGCGCGTGACCCACTGGTGCTGCGCGTCGGCGACGATCGTGGACCCGTCGTCGAACGTGACGCGGTAGCAGGGACGGTCGACCATCACGTCGGTCGCGGCGACGACGCGCGTGACGGTGCCGTCCGCTGCGAGCAGCAGGTCACCGACCTGCACCTCGCCCATCGTCGTCCACCCCGTGGGCGTGGGCAACGGCGTGTCGAGCGCGAGCGCCTTACCAATTGCCGGACGCGCCGCCAGCACGATCATCTGCCCGGGGTGCAATCCGTTCGTCAGCCGGTCGAGGTCGGAGAACCCGGTGGGCACGCCCACCATGCCCTCGCCGCGGTGGCCGGCGGCCTCGATCTCGTCGACGGTGCCGCCGATGACCTCGGACAGCGGCAGGTAGTCCTCGGACGCACGGCGCTCGGTGACGGCGTAGACCTCGGCCTGCGCGTTGTTGACGAGCTCGTCGACGTCGCCGCCGTCGGTCGCGTAGCCGAGCTGCACGATGCGGGTGCCCGCCTCGACGAGCTTGCGCAGGATGGCGCGCTCCCGCACGATCCGCGCGTAGAAGCCGGCGTTGGCGGCGGTCGGGACGCCCGCGATGAGCGTGTGCAGGTAGGCCGCGCCGCCGATGCGGCCCATCTCGCCGCGCTTGGTCAGCTCGTCCGCGACGGTGATGGCGTCGGCGGGCTCGCCGCGGCCGTACAGGTCGAGGATCGAGTCGTAGATCGCCTCGTGCGCGGGGCGGTAGAAGTCGGTGCCCTTGATCTGCTCGATGACGTCGGCGATGGCGTCCTTGCTGATCATCATGCCGCCGAGCACGGACCGCTCGGCCTCGAGGTCCTGCGGGGGGGTCCGGTCGAAACCGCCGCCGCTGCTGCGCCCGCTGTCCGGCGGCGCGCCGTACTCGAGGTCCTCGATGGTCACCTGTCACCTACTCCTGCTCGTTCACACCCGTAGAACACGTGTTCTACCGGGACCCACCGACAGCCACCCTCGAGCGCGTCCGCTGCGGGACGACGACTCCCACCGGGACCTGCCTTCGCGAGGCTAGGCCCGGGTGGGCCGGGACCCAAACGGGTGTGTGCACAGGCCGGTGGACGACGTGTGGACAACCCGTTCACGCCTGTGTGCACAGGTTGGGGACGAGCCTGTGGACAGAGCGGGTGAGGAGCCCCGCGCAGGCGTCCCACCGGCGCATACGCTGTGCACGTGCTGTGGAGCGAAGAAGATTCGTCCGGCGTTCACCTGGTGGACTTCTGAACCGCCCTTCGGACGCCCGCGAACCGGAGTCGTCCGGCTCTGTGACCCCCGCTGCGCCGCCCGGGGGACGCCGGCGCGACCGCTCCGGCGTGGACCGCCAGATCCTCGCCCTCGCCGTCCCCGCCCTCGGCGCCCTCGTCGCCGAGCCGCTGTTCGTCCTCGTCGACTCCGCCATGGTCGGTCACCTCGGCACCGACTCCCTCGCCGGCCTGGCCCTCGCGTCCACGGTCCTGGTCACCGTCGTCGGCCTGTGCGTCTTCCTCGCGTACGCCACGACCGCCGCCGTCGCACGCCGCGTCGGCGCCGGCGACCTACGCGGCGCGCTGCAGACCGGCGTCGACGGCATGTGGCTCGGGCTGGGACTCGGGATCGTGCTCGCGGCAGGCACGTGGGCGGCCGCCCCCTGGCTCGTCACCCTGCTCGGCGCCGACGGCGCGGTCGCGACGCAGGCCGTCGCGTACCTGCGCTGGTCGGTGCCCGGGCTGCCCGGCATGCTCCTCGTCCTGGCAGCGACCGGTGCGCTGCGCGGCCTGCAGGACACCCGCACACCCCTGGTGGTGGCCGCGTCGGGCGCGGTCGCGAACGCCGCCCTCAACGCCGTCCTCATCTACGGCGCCGGGCTCGGCATCGCCGGCTCCGGGCTCGGGACCGCGCTCGCGCAGCTCGGCATGGCCGCGTGGCTCGTCGTCGTGGTCGTGCGCGGCGCCCGGGCGGCCGGCGCGCGCCTCACCCCGGCCGCCGGTGGGATCTGGGCCAACGCGCGCGCCGGACTCCCGCTGCTGGTCCGCACCGCGACGCTGCGGCTCGCGATCCTCCTGACGGTGTGGACGGCGACCGGGCTCGGTCCCACGGCGCTGGCCGGGCACCAGGTCGTCAACGCGGTCTGGGGCCTGACGGCCTTCGCGCTCGACGCCCTCGCCATCGCCGCCCAGGCGCTCGTCGGTCAGGCGCTCGGCGCCCGCGACCTCGCCCGCACGCGGGCCGTCCTGCGCCGCACGCTGCAGTGGGGCCTCGGGGCGGGCGTCGTGCTGGGCGTTCTCGTCGGGGCGCTCGCCCCCCTGTACGTGCAGGTGTTCTCCCCCGACGCCGACGTGCAGCACGCGGCCGTCCTCGGCCTCGTCGTCGCGGCCGTCGCGCTGCCGATGGCCGGCTGGGTGTTCGTCCTCGACGGCGTGCTCATCGGCGCCGGCGACGGCCCGTTCCTCGCGTGGGCGGGCGTCGCGACGCTCGTCGCCTACGTCCCCGCCGCCCTCGCCGTGCACGCCTGGGCACCGCCCGGCCCGGCCGGGCTGGCCTGGCTGTGGGTCGCGTTCGCCGTGGTGTTCATGGCCGCCCGCGCCCTGACGACGGGGCTCCGTGCCCGCGGTACGGCGTGGATGGTCGTCGGGGACGTCCGCGTGTAACGCGCGGACGTGGGAGTCCACTCAGCCGCGGTCGGTCGGCCCGTCGGTGCCGGCGCCGTCGGACGACGCGTCAGGGCCGGCGGTCCCCCCGGGCCCGGACCTCTTGGCAGATGCCACCCCGGACGCGCCCCCGAGCGCGATGAACGTGAGGCCGACACCCAGGAAGGCCACCCCGCCCCCGTCGTCGTTGGACATCTGCGTGATCCCCAGGATCAGGAACACGAAGCCGATCCCGAGGAACGCACCGTTGAACGCCGGCGACTTGGCGGGCTCCTGCTGCGCGCCGTCGGCGGCCTTGTCGTCGCTCATCTCTCTCTCCTTCTGCTCGCTCCGCCGGAGCCACCTCGTCACTCATGCGGACCTCCGTTCGCCGAGCACGCCCCGGGCGTCGATCAGTCGCCGCCGCCAACGCCTGCGTCACCACGAGCGCCACCGTCCGAGGACCCGCCGTGGGCGTCGTCGCCGTGGGCGGCCGGTCCCCCGTCGGACCCGCTACCGGTCTCGCGGGCCTGGCGGGCCTCCCGGGACCGCGCCACGGACACCGCGAAGAACACGACCCCGACCGGGAGGAAGGCGATCCGCGACGTCTCGCCGCTCGCGATCCCGCTGATGCCGAGGACGAAGAACACCAGGCCCAGGACGACGAACGCGCCGTTCGTCCCGTCCACCGGTGGCTTCCCGTCGGGTCCGGCCTCGGGGTCGGGCTGCCGCCCGGTCATCTCGATGTCCCGTATGTCGTCATACGCGCCAGCCTAGGGACGGGTGCCGGCGCCCGACACCGTCGCGAGGACGATCCGTCACTCCGTCCGCAGACCGACGAGACGCCCGGGCGCCCCGTCGTCCGCGACTCGCTCTGCGCGGCTGCCCGGCTGCGTGAGCGCGTGCGCCAGCAGCGCGACGCCCATGGTCGCGAGCGCGATCGCCATCGGGACGTCGTGCGCGGCCCGCAACGCACCGCTCACCATCAGCACGACGCCCAGCGCGACGCTCGCGGCCACCTGCACGGCCAGGGGCAACGGCTCGCCCCGCGTCCAGCTGCTCGCCCTGCTCACGTCGACCTCCTGGGTAACCGCCGCGGGACCTCCGCGCCATGTCACCGACGCTACGCAGCGGCGGCCCTGCTGCCGACCGTCCCAGGGAGGACCCGCTGTCCACCTTGCGGAGGACGAGCTCACCCCGGACTCCGCCGACGCGACGAGGCCCCGCACCGGATCACCGGTGCGGGGCCTCGTGGCTCACGTGGAGCAGATCAGGCGGCGACGACCTTGACGGTCACCTTGGCCGAGACCTCGGGGTGCAGGCGGACCTGCACCGTGTACTCGCCGGTCGACTTGATCGCCTGGGCGACCTCGATCTTGCGCTTGTCGACGGCCGGGGCGCCGGCGGCCTTGATCGCGGCAGCGATCTCGGCCGTGGTGACGGCACCGAACAGCCGGCCCGACTCGCCGGACTTGGCCGAGACGGTCACCGGGTTGGCCTGCAGGGAGTCCCGCACGGCCTTCGCGTCGTCGAGACCCGCGATCTCGCGCGCCTTGCGGGCACGGCGGATCGCAGAGACGTCCTTCTCGGCACCCTTGGTCCACGGCGTGGCCAGGCTGCGCGGGATGAGGTAGTTACGGGCGTACCCGTCCTTCACCTCGACGATGTCGCCAGGGGCACCGAGACCGGTGACCTCGTGGGTCAGGATGATCTTCGCCATGGGTCAGTCCTTTCTCAGCGAGCCGACGACGAGTACGCCAGGAGGGCCATCTCGCGCGCGTTCTTGACGGCACGGGCGATCTGGCGCTGCTCCTGCACGGAGACACCGGTCACGCGACGCGCACGGATCTTCCCGCGGTCGGAGATGAACTTGCGGAGCAGAGCCGTGTCCTTGTAGTCGACCGTGTCGATCTTGGCGGCCTTGAGGGGGTTCTGCTTCTTCTTGGGCTTGCGGACGACGGGCTTGGCCATCGCGGTGCTCCTTTGTCTGTGGAGCCCCGAGCGTTGCCGTGCTCGGGGATGGAGTGTTCAGGTGTGCGAGGCGCCGATCAGAACGGGGGCTCGTCGGAGTAGCCGCCGCCGGACCCACCACCCGCGGGCGTCGCCCACGGGTCGTCGGTCTGGCCGCCGCCACCGGACGACGAACCGCCGCCACCGAAGCCGCCACCGCCGGAATTGCCACCGCCACCGCCACCGAAGTTGCCACCGCCGGAGCGCTGGGTCCGGGTGACCTTGGCGGTCGCGTACCGCAGCGACGGGCCGACCTCGTCGACCTGCAGCTCGTACACGGTGCGCTTCTCGCCCTCGCGGGTCTCGTACGACCGCTGCGAGAGCCGGCCCTGCACGATGACGCGGGTGCCCTTGGTGAGGGACTCGGCGACGGACTCGGCCGCCTCCCGCCAGATCGAGCAGCGCAGGAACAGGGTCTCCCCGTCCTTCCACTCGTTGGACTGGCGGTCGAACGTGCGGGGCGTGGACGCGACGGTGAAGTTCGCGACCGCGGCGCCCGACGGGGTGAAGCGCAGCTCCGGGTCCCCGGTCAGGTTCCCGATCACCGTGATGGTGGTCTCGCCGGCCATGACGGCCTCCTCGCTCGTTCGTAAGGTTCGGCTGCGGCGTGATGCCGCGGATGCTGGGGCCCGACGCTAGCGGCGGGCACCGACACACAGAAGATCAGGCCTCGCGGCGCATGACCTTCGTGCGCAGGACGACCTCGTTGAGGCCGAGCTGACGGTCCAGCTCCTTGGCCGTGGCGGGCGACGCGGTGAAGTCGACGACGGCGTAGATGCCCTCGCTCTTCTTCTGGATGTCGTACGCGAGGCGACGACGGCCCCACACGTCCACCTTGTCGACAGTGCCACCGTCGGTCTTGACGACCGTCAGGTACTTGTCGAGCGACGGGGCGACGGTGCGCTCCTCGATCTCGGGGTCGAGGATGATCATGATCTCGTACTGACGCAGGCTCATACCCACCTCCTCTGGTCTTCGCGGTCACGGTCGGTCCGTGACAGGAGGGTCTCAAGCGTCTCGACGCGCCCGTTCCCGACGAGTGTCGGGGTGGGCGGGCACGACGAACCGTCCCGTGAGGGACGGCGGTGGCACAGCCTACCGGTTCGCGGCCGGTCGACCGAATCGTTGCTAGTCGCCCTGCCCCTGCTCCGGTGGCGGCGCGGCGTCGCCGCCGCCGGGTGCGGTCGGCGCGGGCGTCGGGGCCGGGGTCGGCTCGACCGTCGGCGGCGGGGGCGGAGGCGTCGGGCTGGGTTGCGGCGCACCGCTGGACACGACGATCGTGACGGTCGCTCCCGTCGCGACGGTCGACCCCTCCCCCGGTTCGACGCGGATCACGCGCCCGACCGGAACCGTCGCGGACCGCTCGGTCACGACCCGCGGGGTCAGACCTGCGGCCTGCAGCGCCCCGACGGCGTCCGCCTCCGTGCGCTCGACCAGCCCGTCCGGGACCTGCACCTCGGCGGGCGCCTGGGTCTCCTGCGGCGTGGGCTCCTCCGAGGGCAGCTCGGTCGGCGTCGGCGGCGCGGTGCGGCCGACGTTCGCGCGCGGCGGGAAGTCCACCACGGGCGCGTACTTCGGCTGCTCGAAGACCTGCTTCATGTAGTGCGCCCACAGCGCCGCCGGGTGCGAACCACCGGTGACCTGCTTCAGGCCACCCCAGGCGGTGATCGAGTTGAGGTCCTTGCCGTTCTCGCCGTTCTCGAAGAGCGCGACCGCCGTCGCCAGCTGTGGCGCGTAGCCGATGAACCACGCCGACTTGTTCTCCTGCGACGTTCCCGTCTTGCCGGCGAGGGGCCGTCCGACGGGCTTGACGTTCGCCCGCGCCGACCCACGCTCGACGACCTGCGTGAGCGCGTACGTCGTGTCGGCCATGACGTCGGGGGCGAAGACCTGCTCGCCGCTCGTGTCGGGGCTCCAGATCACGGCGCCGTCGGCGTCGAGCACCGACTGGACGATGTGCCGGTCTCGCTGCACACCCTGGGCGGCGAACGTCGCGTAGGCGCTCGCCATGTCGGCCGGGTGGACCATGTCGGACCCGAGCACGTTCGAGGGCACCACCGTCGGCTCGGTCGTCGCCCCTGCGGCAGACGCGACCCGCGCGGTCTCCTCCGGGCCGACCTCGAGGTTGAGCTGGGCGTAGACCGTGTTGACCGAGTCGGCCGTCGCCGCGGCGAGGTCGATGGTCCCGTAGCGGCTGGAGTTGGCGAAGTTCTGGACGCGCCACGGCTTCGCCTCGCCGATGTCGAACTCCTGCGGCGACGCCGCGTCGTACGTCGTCCCCAGCCCGATGCCCTGCTCGAGCGCCGCGACGAGCGTGAACGGCTTGTACGTCGAACCGGCCTGGATCTTCTCGTACGTCGCGTTGTTGCGGGTGTCGGCGAGGTAGTCCGGACCCCCGTAGAGGGCGACGATGCCGCCCGTCGCCGGGTCGATCGTGACGATCGACATGCGCAGGAGCGGGGCCGGCGTGGCACCGTCGGTGAGCTCTCCGGCACGCAGTGCGTCGGCGGACTGGATCGCGAGGTCCTGGACGGCCTTGTCGATCGTGGTGACGATCGTCAGCCCCTTGGTGCGCAGCTCGCCCTCGGTCCACAGCTTGGTGGCGAGCATCTCCTTCTCGACCATCTTCAGCAGGTGGCCGTTGGGACCGCGGTACGTCTCGGACTCCTGGTAGACCACCGGGTCCGGGAAGACCTGCGCGGCTCGCTCCTCGCTCGTGAGCCAGCCCATCTCGACCATGTTGTCGAGGATGATCCCCCAGCGCTGCTCCGCCTTGGCGCGGTTGTTCGCCGGGTCCCAGTTGTTGGGGGACGGGATGACGGCCGCGAGCACGGCGGACTGCGCGACGGTCAGGTCCGCGGCGTCCACGCCGTAGTACGACTGCGCGGCAGCCTGGATCCCGTACGAGTCACGACCGAAGTAGATGGTGTTGAGGTAGCGCCCCATGATCATCTCTTTGGACTCGTTCTGAGAGATCTTGATCGCGAGGATCGCTTCCTTCGCCTTCCCCCAGTAGTCCGTCGTCGTGTCCTGGTAGTACCGCTCGACGTACTGCTGGGTCAGCGTCGACGCGCCCTGCGTCGGCTTGCCCTGGACGTTGTTGAGGAACGCGCGCCCGATCGCCCGCAGCGAGACCCCGCGGTTGGTGAAGAAGGTCTTGTCCTCGCCGGCCGCGACCGCGTGGCCGATGTGCGGGGGCAGGGACTCGTAGTCGACGAGGTCCCGCCGCTGGTCCGCGAACCTCCCCATCACCTCACCCGGCGTGCCGGGCTCGGCACCGGCGTAGTACACCGTGGTCGTCTGGTACTCGACCTCGGCCAGCGGGTCGGGCGGCTGGATGAACGCGAACGCGGCCGCGCCGGCGCCCAGCGCGAGGAAGATCCCGCTGATGAACGCGCCGAGGACCACGCGCCACGACGGCAGCCACCGGTGCAGACCGGTGTGCTCGCGGCGGGGGTAGTTCCAGAACCCGCGGCGCTCGGAGGTGGCGGGTCGACGCGTCGCGCGTCGAGCGCGGGAAGGCGCTGCGCGACGGTTGCTGGCTGCCAAGGGGGGACCTCTCGTGCGACGACGTTGCTGCGGCAGCCCCCCGGCGACCCGTCCGGCGAGCACGCCGGGCGGACGCTGCCGGGGCTCAGTATGGAGGAAGTGCCTGGGGCCGACAGCCGGGGTGGGGCTCGACTTGTCCGGATCCGATCGAGCGTTCACACGATCGGCACGGCGCCACGACAGGACGTCGACCGTTGCGGGGCCGGTGTGAGGCGCGCCACAGGCCGTCTCCCACCCGGCGTGTTGTGCACGACCGCCGACCCGACATACTCTCCGGATGTATCGAGTCGATACATCGGAACCGGCAACCGTCGGATCCGAGAGACGGGCGGCGACGACGGGAGGGCCGGATGCGCGGGCGTCACGACGTGCTCGAGCCGGCGATCCTGGGCCTGCTCGCCGAGTCCCCCATGCACGGGTACGAGCTGCGCAAGCGGCTCAACCTCGTGCTCGGCTCGTTCCGCGCACTGTCCTACGGGTCGCTGTACCCCTGCCTCAAGGGGCTCGCCGACCGTGGGTGGATCGTCGGCGTCGAGGCGCCGGACGACCGCACGGTCGCCAGCAAACGAGCCCGCATCGTCTACCAGCTCACCGCCGAGGGCAAGGAGCACCTCCAGCAGGTGCTCTCCTCCTCCGGTCCGGCAGCCTGGGAGGACGAGAACTTCGACGTCCGCTTCGCGTTCTTCGCGCAGACGGACGCCGAGACCCGGATGCGGATCCTCGAGGGGCGCCGCATCAGGCTCACCGAACGGCTGGAGACCTTCCGCCAGTCGGTGGCCCGGACCCGCGAGCGCATGGACGAGTACACGCTCGAGCTGCAGCGTCACGGGCTCGAGCAGGTCGAGCGCGAGGTCCGTTGGCTGGACGACCTCATCGACAACGAGCGGGGCGTGCGTCGTGCCCGTCCCGAGGGCGGTGGCCGACCGGCCATCGCTGCAGACGACGCCGAGGGCAACACCGAGGCGCGAAACGAGAAGGAGCGAGGATGACCTCCATCCGCGTCGCCATCGTCGGCGTCGGCAACTGCGCCGCGTCGCTTGTCCAGGGCGTGCAGTACTACCGGGACGCCGACCCCGCGGGCAAGGTCCCGGGCCTGATGCACGTGCAGTTCGGTGACTACCACGTGCGGGACATCGAGTTCGTGGCCGCGTTCGACGTGGACGCCAAGAAGGTCGGCTTCGACCTCTCCGAGGCGATCTTCAACTCGGAGAACAACACCATCAAGATCGCCGACGTGCCGCCGCTGGGTGTCACGGTGCAGCGCGGTCACACGCTCGACGGCATCGGCAAGTACTACGCCGAGACCATCGAGGAGTCGGACGCCGAGCCCGTCGACGTCGTGCAGACGCTCAAGGACCTGCAGGTCGACGTCCTGATCTGCTACCTGCCCGTCGGCTCCGAGGCCGCCGCCAAGTTCTACGCGCAGTGCGCGATCGACGCGGGCGTCGCGTTCGTCAACGCCCTGCCGGTCTTCATCGCGTCGGACCCGGTGTGGGCCGCGAAGTTCGAGGCCGCCGGTGTGCCGATCGTCGGCGACGACATCAAGTCGCAGGTCGGCGCAACCATCACGCACCGCGTCCTCGCGCGTCTGTTCGAGGACCGCGGCGTCATCCTGGACCGCACGTACCAGCTGAACGTCGGCGGCAACATGGACTTCAAGAACATGCTCGAGCGCGAGCGCCTGGAGTCCAAGAAGGTCTCGAAGACGCAGGCCGTCACCTCGAACCTCACCGACGGCCCGCTGGCCGGCAAGAAGGACGACCGCAACGTCCACATCGGCCCGTCGGACTACGTCGCGTGGCTCGACGACCGCAAGTGGGCGTACGTGCGCCTCGAGGGCCGCGCGTTCGGCGAGGTGCCCCTGAGCCTGGAGTACAAGCTCGAGGTCTGGGACTCCCCGAACTCGGCCGGCATCATCATCGACGCCCTGCGCGCCGCGAAGATCGCCAAGGACCGTGGCATCGGTGGCCCCCTGCTGTCGGCGTCGACGTACTTCATGAAGTCCCCGCCGGTGCAGACCGAGGACACCGAGGGTCGCGCCAAGGTCGAGGCCTTCATCCGCGGCGAGCTGGAGCGCTGAGCCGCAGCTGAGCCAAGAAGTGTGAAGCGTTGTTGCCGGATTCCGGCAACAACGCTTCACGCTTTTCTGGGTCGTCCACAGATCGTCGCCGACGGCGCCCGTCGGTGGGTCCGGTGCGGGAGCGTGCTCTCGTGCGGTGGGACGGCGGTGGTGTGAGGGCGGGCGACGGGTCGAGGCGTGCGCCGGGGGGTGAGGGCGCGTCCCGGCCTGCTGCGGCCGGCGCGCGCAGCTCGAACGGAGCGTCGACGCGTCCCACGTGGACGGCGGGTGCGGGCGTCGGCGCCCTGCCCGGGCTCACGCGCCTGTCCCCCTCCGTGACGGCGCTCGTCGTGCGCCAGGACGGTGTGGCGACGACGGCGCAGCTCGCGCTCGGTGGCGTCGGCCCGTCGGTGGTCGCGCGCCGGGTGCGCGCCGGCCACTGGCAGCGAGTGTTCCGCGGGGTCGTGGTGCTGCAGTCGGGTCCGGTCGCGTGGCGGCAGCTCGCGCGTGCGGCGCTCCTGGCGGCGGGGCCGGGTGCGGCCCTGTCGCACCGGTCGGCCGGCGTCGTCCACGGGTTCGTGGCGACGCCCGGGCCCCGCGTCGTGGTGAGCGTGCCCGCGCACCGGGCGGTGCGTCCGCAGCCAGGGCTCGATGTCCGGCGCCGTCGCGTCATGCCGCGTTCGGGTGGTCGGCTGCGCAGCGTGTGCCGGGAGGCCTCGGTGCTGGACCTGGTGCAGGAGGACGCGGACGAGGACGCGGCGGTGGGCGTGGTGTGCGACGCCGTGCGGACCGGGGTGCTGCCGTCCCGCGTCGTCGCCGAGCTGGACGCCCGGCCGTGGCAGCGGCACCGCGACCTGGTCGTGGCCGTGCTGGGTGACCCGGACGCGCGCGTCGAGTCGCCGCTCGAGCACCGGTACGACCGCGTCGAGCGCACGCACGGGTTGCCGCGCTCGCGCGGGCAGGTCCGGCAGGTCGTCGACGGCCGGTGGGTGCGCGCCGACCGTGTGTTCGAGGGGTGGGGGGTCCGGGTGGAGCTCGACGGGCAGCTGGCACACCCGCACGGGCGGACGGACCGGGACGTCTGGCGGGACAACGCCGTGCTGGTGGAGCGGGCGGAGCTGACGCTGCGCTACCGGTGGCGCCACGTCGTCTCGACGCCGTGCGCGACGGCGCGTCAGGTCGCGACGGCCCTGCGCTCGCGTGGCTGGCGCGGCACCGTCGCGCCGTGCGGCCCCGGCTGCACGGCGACGTGACGCAGGAGTGTGAAGCGTTGCTGCCGGATTCCGGCAACAACGCTTCACACTTCCCGGAGCCCCTCCTCAGCGGGCCGGCGCCGCCACGACCGCCGACGTCGTCGCCCCGAACCACGCGCTGCCGTCGGGCAGGCCGGACCCGTCCGGTGCGGGTGCCAGCGTGACCACCTCACCGGTGGCGAGGTCGATCCGGTGCAGCTCGCCCGGTCCCGGGGTGCCCGAGCAATGGATGACGGAGTGCACGTACGCGGCCGACCCGTCCGTCCCCACGATCCGGCCGACGACCCGGTCCTCGAGGAACGTGCCGCGGGTGAAGGTCCCCGCGTCGACGTCCAGGACGCCCCACGCGGCACCGCACTCCAGGAGGCGCTCGCCCGGGACCACGAGACGGCCGTCGGGCAGCCCGACCCCGGTGGCGGTGGCGGCACCGAGGTCCGTGTCGGTCACCAGCGGGCGCGGAGCGACGTCCGGTGTCGCGGCGTCGTACCGCCACGACCCCGTGGCGACCATCCCCTCGGCCGTGAGGTCCCAGCACGACAGCAGCACCTCGGTGCCGCTCCACCCGAACGGCTCGCACGTCCCGTCGACCGGCGCGGGGACCACGGTGACCGCGCCGCTCGCCACGTCGACGACGACCGGGGAGCCCGGGTCCCCGTCGCCCGCGTCGGCACCGGGCACACCGCCGAGGCCCGCCACGCGGGAGCCCGCCGCGTCGAGCACCGGCAGGGTGAGCGGGGGCAGCTCCCGCACCGCACGCGTCCCGTCGTGGACCAGCAGCGGTGAGCTCGTGGACGACGCCCACAGGTCCTCGTCGGCGGCCGTGCGTCCGACGTGGGTGTCGACACCGGCCAGCCCGGCGACGAGCGTGATCCCGCCGGTCAGCAGGTCGAGCGTCGCCCCGTGCCGGACGCGCTCCTCGTCGGTGGTGACGACCAGGGCCTGCGTGCTGCCCGCCTCCCAGCGCACGACGGACACCGGCCGGTCGGTCGGCAGGTCCAGCACCCGGTACCGCTCCCCCGCGGGCGACACGAGGTCGACGACGTTCGCCGTCGGGCCCGACACGCCGGTGCGGTCGGCCAGCCAGTACGTGGGCGCCTGGGTCGTCAGGACCCACCCGGGCGTAGCCGCCTGAAGCGTCCCGGCCGGCAGGACGAGCGCGGGCAGCAGCCCCGTGGCGGTGGGGGCGGACGCCGCGTCCGGCGTCGCGCCACCGGTCGGCTCGGACGTCGCCGTCGGCGTCGGGTCGGCGGGCTGGACCGTCCGGTCCCGCTGCAGGCCCAGCCAGCCGGTGGCGCCGAGCACCACGACGGCGGCACCGACACCGAGCACCTCGCCGGCGTGACGGCGACGGCGGCGGCGACGGATCCCGGACAGCAGGTCGTCGTGACGCGCAGCGTCCAGTGGGGCCTCGGCCCTCCCCAGGGCGTCGTGGGTCCGCGCGAGCAGGTCGTGGACGTCGGTCATCGCTCCGTCACCTCCGTCGCCGCGCCGGCCCCGCGCAGGGGCTGGACGGTCATGGGCTCGTGGTTGTCGGCCGTGACGCCACCCAGGACGACGTCGAGCCGGGCGACGCCGTCGGACGTGTACCGCTTGACGGCGCCCTCGCTGATGCCCAGGAGGCCCGCGGTCTCACGGACGCTCAGGTCCTCGAGGTGGCGCAGCACGACGCAGGCCCGCTCACGCTGCGTCAGGTCCGCGAGCGCGCGGACCACGTCGGCGGGCAGGTGGTGGCCCTCGACGCCCGGCGTCGGTACGGGCGCGTGCCCCGCGACCGTCCGGATCGCGGTGCGCTCACGGCCGCGACGACGGGCAGCGTCGATGCTGCGCGTCGCGACGGCCCGGCGGACGTACTGCTCGGCCTCCGGCAGGGTCGTGAAGCGCGCGCGGCTGGAGAACGTCGCCACGAGCGCGTCCTGCAGCAGGTCCTGCGCGTCCTCGCGCGACCCGCACACCAGGGTCGCCCACCCGACGAGCGTCCCGTACCTCTCGTGCACGAGCTGCTCGAGCAGCCTCTCCCACGGTCTGACCACGTGTGTGCCTCCTCGTCCGACGTCGGGGATGAGAACGCACGAGGGCCCGGACCGGTTGGGTTCCGGAGCGGGACGTCAGGGGTGCTCGACCAGGGCGAACGCGCCGATGCCCAGCTCCGATTCCACGGCGGGCGCGACGAGCCGCGCGGCACCCGTGGCCTCGTCGACGTGCCACCACTGGTTGCGGCCCGTCTCCTCGTAGCACAGGGACCCCGTGCGCAGCAGCAGGCCGTCGCTTCCGGCACGCACCTCGCAGACGTCGTCACCGAGGTCCACCGCGGTCACGGGACGCACGTCACCACCCGACCACAGGTACGCCCCGCCGTAGCAGAAGTCGTAGCAGTCGTCGGTGGCGCCGGACAGCAGAGGCGCGGCGGTCGCGACGACCACGCCGTCACGGACACGCTCCCCCGCCCAGGGCACGACGCCGTCGGCGCGCAGCGTCGTGAGCACCTGCACCTGCCCGCCCGTGGTGTCCACCCGCACCAGCTGCCCGCCGTGCTCGTCCATGTTCCAGCGCCCCTGGTGGTCGTCCGGGTGCCGGTCCACGCACGACGCCATGACGCCCGTGCTGTCGAGCCAGGCGACGACGGTGCACACCTGCCCCGGCGGCGTCAGCAGCGACGTGAGCCGGCCCGTCGCGAGGTCGACGGCCTCGGCACGCTGACCGGCGCCGTAGCCACCGACGCCCGCGACGGTCCGACCGTCCGGTGAGACGGACGCCGAAAGCAGTGAGGTCGCGAGGTCGCGGGTCGGCCCGTCCGGGGGCACGACGTGCAGGGTCCCGCCCGTCGACCCGTCCCACGCGGCCGCGGACAACCAGATCTCGTCGGTGCCGGCCATGCCCACCCACTCCGTGTTCACCGGCACCCGGTCGTCGATGACGACCTCCCCCGTGAGCAGATCGACCGTCGCCGCGTGCGACCCCGGGCGGCCGTCCTCGGTGGTGACGACGCGCGCGGCACCCGGGGCGGACCACCGGACGAGCGAGGCGAAGGGCGGGGCGAGGTCGACCAGGTGGTACAGCTCACCGGTGGGAGCCGCCAGGACGAACGACTGCCGTTCGCCGTCGCCCGGCACCGGCTCGTACAGGGGCGAGCCGTAGCGCACGAGGTACCACCCCGGGCCCGCCTGCTCCAGGATCCCCTCCGGTGCCCGGTACATCGGCGGCATGCCGGGCAGGGACACCGGCTCGAGCGCGGGGGCGGACGCCTGGGCGTCGGGCGTCGACGTGGGGGTGGGAGTCGGCGACGGCGTCGGCGTGACCGTCGGCGACGGCGTCGGGGTGTGGGCCGGCAGCGGCGCGGTGCGCTCCTGCAGGCCGAACCACCCGGCGACGCCGACGACGGCTGCGACCGCTGCCGCGACGGCCGCGTGCTGCGTGGTGCGGCCACGGCGTCCACGGGCGACGGCCGCCCGGATCCCGGCGAGCGCCGCCGCGTCGGGCTGCAGGTCGCCCTCGTGCTGCTCCTGCGTGCTCAGGGCGCGCTCGAGGCGCACCGTCAGGTCATCGGTCACGGCGGGCCTCCTCACGGTCCACGAGCGTCACGGGCAGCGTCTCGCCTGCCGGTGCGGTGCTGGTGCCGAGCAGCGCGTTCAACGTGGCCACGCCGTCGGAGACGTAGCGCTTGACGGCGCCCTCGCTGATGCCGAGGAGCCGGGCGGTGTCCCGCACGGAGAGGTCGTCGAGGTGGCGCAGCACGACGCACGCGCGCTGCTGGGCGGACAGGCGGCCCAGTGCCTCGGCGACGTCGGTGTCGAGCAGGTCCGAGCGGAGCTCGGTGGCCTCCGGCGTGGCGTGCGCCAACCGCACCACGGCGGTGCGCTCGCGCCCGCCGCGACGTGCGCGGTCGACGAACCGCGAGGCGATCGCGCGCCGCACGTACCCCTCGGCCTGCGGGACGGAGGCGAACGACGCCCGCGCGGTGAACGTGCTGACGAGGGCGTCGTGCACGAGGTCCTGCGCGACCGACCGGTCGCCGGCCAGCACGGTCGCGTACGCGACGAGCCCGCCGTACCGCTCGTGCACGAGCCGGTCGAGCGCGGGCGCCCACCCCCGGCTCACGTCGTCCTCGCCATCGTCATCACCTTCCGCGCCCGACCCTGTCACGCCTACAACGCCGCAGCCCTGCCCGGGGTTGTGGGCGCGCCCGAACGGGGGACGGCCGGGTCAGCGCCCGTGCGTGAGGCGCACCTGCGTCACCAGCCACACGTCCTCGTCGACGACGACGTGGGCGGCGTCGCGGCGGTCGTCGAGCCACGCGAGGGTCGTCGTCTCCCCCGTCGCCAGGTCGACGCGGACGTCGCGCTGCGGGTCGGCGCGCCCGCTGCCGGGGTAGCACCCGTTGACGTGGGTCCACACCGCGCCGCCGGCGAAGCCCAGCGACGTGCCGTGGTCGGAGGGCGACCAGCCGTCCGTGAGCGACCGGACCGTGCCGTCGGCCGGGAGCGCGGGGTCCGACGTGCCGGCGCACGGCGCGGGCAGCGCGACGCGTCCCAGTCCGACACGCCCGCCGCCGCCGTGCGCGCCCGGTCCACCGACCGCGTGGCAATCGCGCGACGCACGTACTGCTCGGCCTCGGCCGCGGTCCTGAACCGGGCGCGGCCGGTGAAGGTCGCCACGAGCGCGTCCTGCACGAGGTCCTCGGCGTCGGACCCCGTCGGCACGAGGAGCGCGGCACGCCCCAGCAGCCGCGCGTACCGCTCCCGCGCGACCTCCTCGAGCAGCCGTTCCCAGCTCCTGCTCACCTGCTCCTCCTCGTGTCGCCCGCCCCACGGGAGAACGGAGCAGCACGTCCGGAAGGTTGGGGGGTCCCCCCTCGCCCGCGAGGGCGGGGACGTAACCTTGCCAGGTGCAGGTGATCTCCGACCTCAGGGCCCTGTGGCCCCTCACCGGCTTCCGCCGGCTCTTCGCCGTACGCCTGGTCAGCCAGGCGTCGGACGGGATGTTCCAGATCGGGCTCGCCACCCTCTTCTTCTTCTCGCCCGAGAACGCGTCCACGGCGACGGGGGTCGCGGCCGCGTTCGCGGTCCTGCTGCTGCCGTTCACGATCGTCGGGCCGTGGGCCGGCGTGCTGCTGGACCGTTGGCGGCGCCGTCAGGTGCTGCTGTTCGGCAACCTCGTGCGCGTCGCCCTCACGCTCGTCATCGCGGCGATCATGCTGACCAGCGGCGTGGGGCCGGCGGTGTACGTGCTCGCCCTGGTGACGCTGTCGGTCAACCGGTTCCTGCTCGCGGCGCTGTCCGCGTCGCTGCCGAAGGTCGTCGACGGGCCGCTGCTGCTGACCGCGAACTCGCTGACGCCGACGCTCGGCGCGGCCGCGGCGGGCGTGGGGGGCGCCCTCGGCTTCGTCCTCGGGCTGCTGCTGCCCACGGGACGCGTGCGGGACGCGATCTCGCTGGTCGTCGCGGCCGCCGTCATGGCGTGCGCGTCCGGCCTGGCCACGCGCCTGGCACCGGACCAGCTCGGTCCGGACGAGCGCACCCCCACCTCGCGCGTCCGCCAGGCCCTCGGGAACCTCGCGCGCGGTCTCGTCGCCGGCGGTCGCTACCTCGTCGCGCGTCGCACGCCCGCGTACGCGCTCGGCATCATGGCGCTGCACCGGTTCTGCTACGGCGCGGTGTTCATCGCCAGCATCCTCATCTCCCGCAACCTGCTGTCCGACCCCACGGACGTGGCCGCGGGCCTGGCGACGTTCGGCACGGTGCTCGCCGCGAGCGCCGTCGGGTTCGCGCTCGCCGTCGTCCTGACGCCCGTGCTGAGCCCGCGGGTCGGGCCGCACGTGTGGATCGTGCTGTGCCTGCTGCTCGCCGTGGTGAGCCAGCTGGTCCTCGTCGTGACGGTGTCGCTGGCCGCGGTGCTCGCCGCGGGCGGCGCGCTGGGCCTGGCCGCGCAGGGCGCGAAGATCGCGGTCGACACGATCGTCCAGCGCGACACCGCCGACGCCTACCGCGGCCGCGCGTTCTCGCTGTACGACGTGCTGTACAACGCCGCGTTCGTCGGCGCGGCCGCACTGGCCGCCGTGGCGCTGCCCGACACCGGCTGGTCGCCCCCGCTGTTCGCGGGGCTGGCCGCCGTCTACCTCGCCGGGGCCGTGGCGTTCGCGCGCAGCCCACGCACGCCGACGCCCGTCGGCACGCCGCCGGTCGAGGTGCCTGCATGACCGCGAGGGTCACGCCCGACGACGCACCGCGCGCCGTCGACGGCGAGAACCCCCTCCCCCAGGACGTGCTCGCCGAGCCCCTGGCCCGCGCGATCCTCGAGGCCGGCCCCCTGGCCATGGCCGTGTCGGACCCGCGTCAGCCGGACGACCCCCTGGTCTGGGTCAACACCGCCTTCACGGTGCTGACGGGGTACACGGCCGAGGAGGTCCGCGGCCGCAACTGCCGGTTCCTGCAGTGCGACGAGACCGATCCCGAGGCCGTGCACCGGCTGCGGACCGCGCTCGCGCGGGGGGACGACGTGCAGGAGGTGCTGCTCAACGTCCGCAAGGACGGCTCACCGTTCTGGAACCAGCTCGCGATCACGCAGCTGCGCGACGCCGACGGCCAGGTCACGCACCGCGTCGGCGTGCAGGTCGACGTCACGGCCGAGGCGGACGGCGAGGCCGCGCGCACGCTCGAGCTGTCCCTCATGCACCGCACCGCGGACCGGCTCGAGCTGCTCGCGCGCATGGGTGAGGAGCTGTCCCGGCACCTGGAGTACGGCGACGCCGTCGACGCGCTCGCCGACCTGGTGGTGCCGCGGCTGGCCACGTGGGGCTTCGTCGCGATGGCCTCGGAGACGGGGCACATGGAGCGCGTGCACGTCGTGACCGCCGACCCCGCGCACGCCGCCGTGGCGCACGCGCTGGGGACGCAGGGCACGACGTGGCTGACACGGTCCCCGCGGGTCGCGCAGACCCTGGCCGCGGGCGTGAACCACGTGCCCATGCCGATGCCGGTGGACGTCGCGAGCCTGCCGGGCCGCACCACGCCGACCGAGCTCCGCCTGCTCGAGACCCTGGGCCTGGGCAGCGCACTGCTCGTGCCGCTCACGGGCCGCGACCGGGTCCTGGGCGTGCTGTGCCTGGTGCACCGCGAGCACGACGGGTTCGACCGGGAGGTCGTCGTCACCGCCGCCCACCTGGGGCGGCGCGCGGGCGTGCTGCTGGAGAACGTGCGCCTGTACCTGGCCGAGCGCGACGCCGCCCTGACGCTGCAGCACAGCCTGCTGCCGGTGCTCGGGGACGTCGGCGGCCTCGACGTGGCCGCGTCGTACCTGCCGTCGGGCCGCCGCTCCGAGGTCGGCGGCGACTGGTTCGACGCGTTCGTGCTGCCCGACGGCGCGGTCAGCCTCGCGGTCGGCGACGTCGTCGGCCACGACCTGCAGGCCGCGGCGTCGATGGGCCAGCTCCGCTCGCTGCTGCGCGCGTCGGTGTGGCGCGGCGACCGCCCGGGCGAGGCGCTCGAACGCCTCGACGGCCTGGTGCGGGCGCTCGACGTCGCCGACGTCGCGACGTGCGTGCTGGTCCGCTGGGAGCGCACGACGACGGGCGCGCACCTGACGTGGGCGAGCGCGGGCCACCCGCCGGCCCTCGTGCGGCTGCCCGGCGGGGAGGTCCACGGGCTCGACGGCGGCCGCTCCACACCCGTCGGCCTGCCGCCCGTGCGCCCGGGCACCGTCCCGGAGGAGTCCGCCGACGTGCCGCACGGCGCGTTCCTCGTCCTGTACTCCGACGGCCTCGTCGAGCGGCGCGACCGCGGCCTGCGCGAGGGCATCGCCGCGCTGTCCGCCGCACTCGCGTCCGTCCCCGACGACGCGAGCGCGACCCAGGTGTGCGACGCGCTGACGTCCGCGCTCGTCGACGAGCACCAGGAGGACGACGTGTGCCTGCTGGTGGTGCGGGTCGATTGAACCTCAGCCGACCCAGTGGATCATCCCGAGCGGACCGTCGGGGGACGCGCGGGGTGGCAGGACCTCGGTGACGTCGCCGGTCGCCGTGTCCAGCGACCACACGCCGATGCTCGTGGACCCCCAGCAGGTCGGCGCCCCGGCCGCCAGGAGCCGGTCGGCGGTGCCCGCCAGCAGCCTGGTCAGCTTCCCCACGGGCACCTCGCCGAGCGGGACGCGCTCCAGGCCGTCGAGCCGCTCGACGCGCGTCCGGCACACGTCACCGTCACGGACGGTGGTCGGCAGGACCACGGTGCCGTCCGCGAGCCGCTGGGGCCCGGTGAGCACGTTCGCGGCGTCCGGCGGGAGAGCCGCCCGTTCGAGCTCCGCGCCGGTGACCGCGTCGACGAGCACCAGCTCGCTGCCCCGGCCGACCTCGTCCGCCGGGCCCTCCCAGTCGCACGACAGCACCAGACGCGTGTCGTCGAGCCACACGACCGAGGAGCAGTGGGACGCGGGCAGCGGGAGACGGACGTCGGCGCCGCCCACCGGCCCCACGACCAGGCGCATCCCCTCCTCCCAGTCGTGCAGCACGTGCGCCTCACGGGTGCCGTCCGGCGACCTCGCCGCCTCGCCGGCCCACTCGTCCGACGCCCCGACGACGCGGCCGGTGAGCACGTCGACGACGGAGGAGCCGGTGCCCCCGTCGGCGGCCATGACCGCCGTCGCCGTCGGGCGGTCCCACGACAGCAGGACGTCGTACCCGACCGGTGCGGGCGCCACCTGCAGGACCGTGCCGTCGGGGTCCACGAGCAGGAACCACAGGTCGCCGACGGCGGGTGTCCTGCCGATCCGCTCGGTCTCGCGGTACGAGGCCTGCTGCCACAGCACGAGCGCACTGCCCGGCGGCGCACCGCGCACCTCGTCCTCCGTCGCGCGGCGCAGCGGGCCGACGCCCGGCACCTCGACCGTCGACGTCGTCGGGTCGGGGTCCGCCGGCTGCACGTCGGCCCGCGGCTGCCACGTCAGCACTGCGGCGGCGAGCAGCGCGAGGCACGCCGCCGCCCCGGTCACCGCGAGCGCGGTCCGTCGCCGGCGCGCGGCCGCCAGCGCGGCGTGCGTGCGGACGAGCACCTCGTCGGTCGGCGCGCCCGCCAGGAAGCGCGTGCGCTGGTCCTCGGCGGCGTGCAGCACGTCGGCCAGGTCGGGCGGTCGCTCAGCCACGGCGGTCCTCCGGGGTGGGCACGAGGTGCACGGGCACCTCCGGGTCGACGGGCGGACGGGCTCCCAGCAGCGCGCCCAGGGCGCGTACCGCGTCGGACGTGTACCGCTTCACGGCACCGTCGGACAGGTGCAGGAGCCGGGCGGTCTCGTGCACGGACAGGTCCTCGACGTGCCGGAGCACGACGCACGCGCGCTGCTGCGGCGTGAGCGTGCCCAGCGCTGCCTCGACGTCGTCGGCCAGGCGGGTGGGGGTGTCGGCGGGGTCCGGGGCGACGTCCGCGGGCAGTGCCGCCAGGCGCTCGACGCCGGCGCGCTCCCGGCTGCGGCGGCGTAGACCGTCGACGTACCGCGTGGCCAGCGCGCGGCGCACGTACTGCTCGGCTGCCTGCACGGCCGTGAACCGCGCGCGCCCCGCGAAGGTCGCGACGAGCGCGTCCTGCACGAGGTCCTGCGCCGCGACCGGGTCCTGCGTGAGCATCCGGGCGCGCGCCAGCAGCGCCGGGTACCGGTCGCGCACGAGCTCGTCGAGCACGTCGTGCCGTCCCACGGCTCACGTCCTCCCGCTGGTCGTCGTCACACCCTCAACAACGACGAGGGGCCCCGCGAGGTTGGTCGTGAGCCGTCGGCACCGCGGGCACCCCTGTCAGGCCTCGCGCGCCGCCCACCACTCGAGCAGCAGCGCACGTGCCCGCTCCTCGCCCAGCGGCCCGTGCTCCATCCGCAGCTCCAGCAGGTGGCGGTACGCCTCACCGACGTCGCGCCCCGGACCGATGCCGAGGATCTCCATGATCTGCGTGCCGTCGAGGTCCGGGCGGATCGACGCGAGCTCCTCCGCCTCCCGCAGCGTCGCGATGCGCTTCTCCAGGTCGTCGTACGCGGCCTTCAGGCGCGCGGCCTTGCGCTGGTTGCGCGTCGTGGAGTCCGAGCGGGTCAGGCGGTGCAGACGCTCGAGCAGCGGCCCGGCGTCGGTGACGTAGCGGCGCACCGCGGAGTCCGTCCACTCACCCTCGCCGTAGCCGTGGAACCGCAGGTGCAGCTCGGTGAGGCGCGCGACGTCCTGCACGGTCTGCTTGTCGAAGCGCAGGGCCTTGAGCCGCTTCGACGCGAGCTTGGCGCCGACGATCTCGTGATGGTGGAAGCTGACGCCGCCGCCCTCCTCCAACCGCTTCGTGCGGGGCTTGCCGATGTCGTGCAGCAGGGCGGCCAGGCGCAGCACCAGGTCCGGGCCGGGCACCTCGCCGTCGGGGCCCGTCTCCAGGGCGATCGCCTTCTCCAGCACCATGAGCGTGTGCTGGTAGACGTCCTTGTGGCGGTGGTGCTCGTCGATCTCAAGACGCAGGGCGGGCAGCTCGGGCAGGACGTGGTCGGCCAGACCCGTCTCGACGAGCACCTCGAGCCCGGCGCGCGGGTGCGGCGCGAGCAGCAGCTTCGTCAGCTCGTCGCGCACGCGCTCGGCCGACACGATCTCGATGCGCGAGGCCATGTCGACGATCGCGGCGCGGGCGTCGTCGTCGAGGCGGAAGCCCAGCTGGGCGACGAACCGCGCGGCGCGCATCATGCGCAACGGGTCGTCGTCGAACGACCGCCGCGGGTCGATCGGGGTCCGCAGCACACCGGCCGCCAGGTCGGCCAGGCCGTCGAACGGGTCGACGAACACGAGGTCGGGCACGCGCACCGCCATCGCGTTGACCGTGAAGTCGCGGCGCGACAGGTCCCCCTCGAGGGTGTCCCCGAACTCCACGAGCGGCTTGCGCGACGTCGGGTCGTACGCGTCCGTGCGGTAGGTCGTCACCTCGACGACCACGTCCTGCGAGCCGGGCCCGCGGCGTCCGGCGAAGCGGCGTGCGCCGACCGTGCCGAACTCCCGCCCGATGTCCCAGTGCGCGTCACCCCACGCCGCGATCAGCGGTTCCGCCTGGTCGGGCGTCGCCGGCGTCGTCAGGTCCAGGTCGTTGCTGGCCCGTCCCAGGAAGGCGTCCCGGACCGGGCCCCCGACCAGCGCGAGGTCGTACCCCGCGGCCCGGAAGCGCTTGCCGAGGTCGATCGCGTCCGGTGCCATGACGGCGAGGGACTCCAGCGCGCGGCGGCGCAGCTGCTGCACGGCCGCCGGGTCCGGCCGGTCCGCGGGCGGGTCGGTGGGGGCGTCGGTCGGTTCGGCAGGGAGCTCGGGCACCCGCCAAGCCTGCCAGAGGTCCCGGCGGCGTCGGCGTCACGTCGCGCCGGCAGCCGGTCCGGGCACCGACCGCGGTCGGTGCGTGGCCTTCCGGGACGTCCGAACGGAACGGTCCGGGAGGAGTCGTTACAGTGTCGGCATGTCCCCCGCTGCGCATCCGTCCGGTCACGGGCGCGTGCCGGCACCGCCTGGTGGGCACCCCCTGCGGATCGACCCGGCGCGCATGCCCGCCCGCACGCACGCCGTCGCCCTGCCCGTGGTCGACGAGACGTCGGCCGGAGGGCTGGTCGTCGCCCGGCAGGACGGTCACTACGCGGCCGCCGTCATCGCGCGCCGCAACCGCGCGGGACGCCTCGAGTGGTGCCTGCCCAAGGGCCACCTCGAGGGGGACGAGACGCCCGAGGAGGCCGCCGTCCGGGAGATCGCGGAGGAGACCGGCATCACCGGTCAGGTCCTGCGGCGCCTCGGGGTGATCGACTACTGGTTCTCGGGTGACGAGCACCGCGTGCACAAGGTCGTGCACCACTTCCTCCTCGGCGCCCTGCACGGCGACCTCACGGTCGAGAACGACCCCGACGGGGAGGCGGAGGACGTCGAGTGGGTACGGGTCGCCGACCTGTCGGGCCGCCTCGCCTACCCCAACGAGCGTCGGCTCGCCGGGATGGCGCTCACGGTCCTCGACGACTGATGGGCGCACGCGTCCGCGTGCCGGACCTGCCACGACACCCCGCGACCCCGCGGCGGCGGCCGCTGAGCGCGCCCCGGCACCGCGCGGGCCGCGTCCTGCTTGTCGCCCTGGTCGCCCTGCTCGGGCTCGCCGGTGTGGCGGCCCCCGGCGCGACGGCCGCACCGGGTCTCGCGACGACGGCGACACCGGCACCCGTCGACGGTGACGCCCTGCCGGTGCGTGTCCAGATCACCGAGATCAACCCGACCGTGCTGCGGCCCGGGCAGGACCTCGTCGTCCGCGCCCGGCTCACCAACACGTCGGGCGAGGAGGTCGGCGACCCGCGCGCGCTCGTCCACCTCGAACGGATCCGGCCGGGCACCCGTGACGACCTGCAGCGCTGGCTCGACGAGCCGCTCACCGGCCGGCGGGTGGGCAGCCGCGTCGCGCAGGTCACAGCCGAGGGCCCGCTCGCGCCCGGCGCGAGCGTCGACCTGGCGGTCACCGTCCCCGCCGACGTCGTCGGCCTGCTCGACCGCCCCGACACGTGGGGCGCCCGCGGACTGAGCGTCCAGGCCGTCTCTGCAGGTCAGCGCGTCGGGCTGCAGCGGTCCTTCGTGCTGTGGGCCACCGAGAACGACGACGTCCCGCAGACCCGGGTGTCGTTGCTGGCGCCCTTCGTCGGGCAGGCGCCGGTGCCGCAGGACATCGACATCGCGGCGCCCGGACCGGCGCTCGCCGAGCTCGTGCAGCCCGGCGGGCGTCTCGACTCGATGCTGGACGTCGCACGCACCAGCCCTGACGTGGCGATCGTCGTCGACCCCGCGCTGCTGGCGCGCGCCCGCTCCGGGACGGACGACGAGGTTGCCTGGGCCGACACGCTCACCGCCGTGTCCGTCGGCCGGGACCTCGTCGCCCTGCCCTGGGCGGACCCCGACCTGACGGCGCTCGCCCACGGCGGCGCGGCCGACCTGCTCGACGCCGCCGTCGCGGTCTCGGCCACGGCCGCGAGCGAGGCGATCGACGGTGGCCGGCCGCTGTCCGCCCGGACCGACGTCCTGTGGGCGCCCGGCCCGGCGACGGACCAGGCGACCGTCGACCTCGCCGCGCAGGCCGGGGCGTCGGTGCTCGTCCTGGCGCCCGGGGACCTGCCCGTCGACCCCGACCGGGCCGGAGGACGCACCGAGCTCACGTCGACCGCCGGCAACCTCGTCGGGCTCGTGCCCGACACGACCCTCACGACGCTCCTCAGCCACCCCGAGCAGCTCGTCCCGGACCCCACGGACGCCACCGTGGTCCAGCGCGTGCTCGCCGAGCTGTCCGTCCTGGCCCGCGGGTCCGACGAGGGCCTGCAGCACGTCCTCATCGCGCTGCCGCGGGACGCGGACCCGGACCCGGAGCTGGTGGAGGCGGTCCTCGGCGCCGTCCAGGGCGCGCCCTGGTCGCGCACCGCCCCGCTGACGGCCCTGCTCGGCGCGCGGGGTGCCGGCGAGCGGACCGAGGCGCTGCCCGCCGTGGTCGACGACCCGGAGGCGCTCGCCCCCGAGCAGGTGCGGCGCCTCGCCGACGCCCGCAACGCGACGATCGCGTTCGCCGCCGCCACCGGCGAGGGCGCCGCGACCCTGCTCGCGGGCGTCGACACGGCCGTGCTCGCGCCGGTCGCGACGGCCTGGCGCACCGACCCCGCGGGGCGCCAGGAGCTCGTCGACGCCGTCGTCGACGCGGTCGACGCGCGACGCGTCGGGCTCACGCTCGCCCGCACCAGCAACCAGAACCGCATCAGCGCCTACAGCGAGGTCCGCTTCTCCGTCCGCAACGACCTGCCGGCGGCGGCGTCCGTCCGGGTGGAGACCCGGCCCCGCAAGGGGTGCCTGCGCACCGAGCCGAGCGAGACGGTCGTCGTCCCCGCCGGCGGCGTGGAGGTCGTGCCCGTGCAGGTCCACGCGATCGCCAACTGCGACGTCGTCGTGGAGGCGGTGCTGACGAGTGCCGACGGTGCGCCGCTGGCCGAGCCCGTGACGTTCGAGTTCCGCGCGTCCCCCACGATCGAGTCCGTCGGGACGGCCGTCGTGGGCGCGCTGCTCGCCGTCGGGCTCGTGCTGGGCGTCGCACGCACCGTGCGGCGCGGCCAGAGCGCGCGTCGCGGTGCACGTCGCGTGGACGACGACGCCGGCACCCGGCCGCTGCCCGTGCTCGGCGGCACACCGGAAGGGGACGACGCGTGAGCGGCACCACCCCGCCGCCGGGCGACCCGCAGGACGTTCCCGGCGACCCGGCGAACCCGGTGGAGCCCCTCGGTGGCGACGGGCGCGCGACGGGCGCACCCAGCGGCGGGGTACGCCGCGGTGCCGCCCTCATGGCGAGCGGCACGGCCGCCTCCCGGCTCCTCGGCCTGCTGCGCACCATCGTGCTGGTCGCCGCGATCGGTGCGACCGGCCAGGCCGCGGACGCCTTCTCCGTGGCCAACAAGATGCCCAGCGTGCTCTACATGCTGCTCGCGGGCGGCGTGCTCAACGCGGTGCTGGTGCCGCAGGTCGTGCGCGCCTACCGCGGCAGCTCGGGCCAGGAGTACGTCGACCGGTTGCTGAGCTTCGGCTTCGCGCTCCTGGCCGTCGCCACCGTGGCGCTGACGCTCGCCGCACCCGCGCTGGTCCGCCTGTACGGCGAGTCGCCCAGCGAGGCCCAGCTCGCGCTCGCGACGACGTTCGCGTACTGGTGCATCCCTCAGCTCTTCTTCTACGGCGTGTACGCCCTGCTCGGGCAGGTGCTCAACGCCCGCGGCTCCTTCGGCCCGTACATGTGGGCGCCCGTCGTCAACAACGTCGTGTCCATCGCGGGGTTCGGGCTGTTCTGGGCGCTGTTCGTCCGGCCGTTCGACGAGCTGCCGACCGCTGCGGGCTGGAGCCTCGGTCAGGTGGCGCTCCTGTGCGGCTCCGCGACCCTCGGGATCGTGTGCCAGGCCCTCGTCCTCGTCCCGTTCCTGCGGCGCGCGGGCGTGAGCTACCGCTGGCGGTGGGGCCTGCGGGGGTCGGGCCTGGGCCGGGCCGGGGACGTCGCGAAGTGGACGTTCGTCGGCCTGGCGATCGGCCAGCTCGGGTACGTCATCGTCTCGCGCGTCTCGATGGCCGCACCGGGTCAGGACCTCGCGGCGGGCAGCGACATCGCCGGGAACGCCGCGTACGACCTGGCGTTCACCGTGTTCATGGTCCCCCACTCCCTGGTCACGGTGTCGCTCGCGACGGCCCTGTTCACGCGGCTGTCCGCGCAGGCCCACGACGGCGACGTCGCCGGGGTCCGCGCGAGCCTGTCGTCGGGCATGCGCGTCGTCGCCGTGTTCACGCTGCTCGCCGCCGCGGGTCTCGTCGTGCTCGCGCAGCCCGTCGTCCAGCTGTTCGCGCTCTCCCAGCCTCCCGGCGTGGTCGACGCCATCGCCCCCGTCGTGGTCGCGATGGCCGTGGGGCTGCCCGCCTTCGGTGCCTGGTCGATGTGCCAGCGGGTCTACTACGCCTACGAGGACGCCAAGGGCATGGTGCCCGTCCAGGTCGTCATGGCGGTCGTCGTGGCCGGGGGCACGCTGCTGGGCAGGGCACTGCTCCCCAACAGCTCGTGGGTCGTCGGTGCGGGCGTGTCCATGAGCGTGTCGTACCTCGTCGGCACGGCCCTCGCGATGCGCGCCCTACGCGGGCGCCTCGGCGGGAGCGTCGACGCCGGGCACGTCCTGCGCACCCATGCCCGGGCGGGCGTGGCGGCCCTCGTAGCGGCCGCGATCGGGTACGGCACGCTCCTCGCCGTCAGGACGTACGGCCCCGGCGACGTGAGCGGAGCCCTCCTGCAGTGCGTGGTCGTCGGTACGGTGATGGGCCTGACGTACCTGGGGGCGCTGCGGCTGCTGCACGTGCGGGAGCTGGACCAGCTGCTGGGACCCGTCCTGCGACGCGTGCGGGGGCGGCGCTGACCCCGGGCCGTCTAGCATGCACACACGGGCCTGTGACCGCAGGTCCGCCGGTCGGGGCGGGTACGGAGGTGGCGCGGTGACGGAAGAGGTCGGCCGGGGCACGGTGCTCGCCGGGCGCTACCGGGTCGTCGACCCGTTGCCGTCGGACCTCGACGGCGTGTCCGTGTGGCGCGCCACCGACCAGATCCTCGACCGTCCCGTACGGGTCCGGGTGCTGCAGTCCGGCGCCGTCGCGCCTGCGCTGGACGCCGCCCGCCGTGCCGCCCTCGTCACGGACTCCCGGCTCGTGCGCGTGCTCGACGTGGGCATGCACGAGGGCGTCGGGTACGTCGTCTCCGAGCAGATCACCGGTGCGTCCCTCGCCCAGCTGGTCGAGCGGGGCGCGCTGACGCCGGACCAGGCGCGAGCGGTGGTCGGCGAGGCCGCCGCGGCACTCGAGGTGGCGCGACGTCGCGGGGTCCACCACCTGGCTCTGAGGCCGTCGGTCGTGCACGTGTCGGCCGACGGTCGGGTGCTCGTGTCGGGCCTTGCGATCGACGCCGCGCTGATGGGCGCCGGCCAGGGTGACGCCCGGGCGACCAGCCGCACCGACGCGGTCGACCTCGTGCGGCTGCTCTACACGGGTCTGACGGGCCGCTGGCCCGCGGGTCGTGACGACGTCCGGACGACGAGCGTGCAGCCCGCGCCGGTGCTCGACGGTGTCACCGTGCCGCCGGGAGAGATCGCACCGGGCATCCCGAACGACCTCGACACGCTGTGCGCCGTGACCCTCGGCCCGCACGACGACGGCCCGCACTCCCCCGGTGACGTCGTGCACGAGCTCGAGCCGTGGGGCGAGATCCGGATCGGCCGGGCTGCGGACGACGCCGACGGTCGCGGCGGCGCCGCGGGTGCGGTCGCCGCAGGCGCCGCGGCCGCCGTGACGGACCAGCCCGAGCGACCCACCGCACCCGTGCGCGTCGCACGGCAGTCGGTGCGCTCCGCGTTCGACGAGCTGCCGGCCGGTACGCCGCGCCCCGGCACACCGCCACCGGCCATCCCGGCGCGCAGCGGCATCCCCGCGGGCCGGGTCGAGCGCACGGGCGTGCTGCCGGCCGGTGCGGCTGGCGTCGGCATGCCGACCCCGGTCGTCCCGGCGACCCTGCCGCCGGTCGCCCCGGCCCCCGAGCCGTGGGACGACGAGGGCGTCAGCTTCGCCGACGACCCGTTCTCGTTCGTCGAGGACGACGAGCCGCGCCGGCGGTTCGACCCGACGGCGCTGGTCCTCGTGATCGTCGGCGTGGTCGTGCTCATCGGCCTGGTGTTCGCCGCACGCTCCCTGTTCGACACGCCTGGTGGCGGCAGTGCGCCGCTCGCCGACGAGACCACGCAGCAGGAGCCGTCCGCTACCGGCGACGCGGTGCCGCCCGTCGCGGAAGAGCCCGCCGAGGACGAGGCGCCGGACGGCGCGCCGCCGGTGATCGCGTCCGTCCGGACGTTCGACCCCACGGACCCGGCAGGCGAGCGCGTCGAGAACGTCGAGCTCGCGATCGACGGCGACCCGAGCACCTTCTGGTTCTCCTACACGTACAACCGACCGGACTTCGGTGGGCTCAAGGAGGGCATGGGTCTCGAGGTGACGCTCGCGCAGGAGGCCACGGTCTCCGGCGTCACGGTCAACGTCAACGGCACCGGTGGCAACGTCGAGGTCCGCGCGACGACGGCCGCGACACCCACCGAGGGCGACCTGCTGGCGTCGAGCACGCTGAGCCAGTCGACGGTGCTGTCGTTCACGGAACCCGTCCAGGCGTCCACGCTCGTCCTGTACTTCACCGAGCTGCCCACCAACGCCGCAGGTCAGTTCCGCATCGAGGTCACGGAGATCACCGTCTCCTGAGTGTGGGAGGGAGGCGGTGGACGCCGCCTTCGTCGGGGAACAGAAGCACCCTACGATCGGTTGCACGATCCAGAATCCCGGGCCGTCCTCCGGCCCCGTCGCCGCGGCGACGTCGAGCGACCCAGCGAGGCACCCTGTGACCGAATCCGCCGTCCAGCCCACCCCCACCGACGTGCGCGACCTCGTCGTCGTCGGCTCGGGACCGGCCGGCTACACGGCCGCCATCTACGCCGCGCGGGCCGGTCTCGCGCCCGTCGTGATCGCCGGGTCGGTCACGGCCGGCGGTGCGCTGATGAACACGACCGAGGTCGAGAACTTCCCCGGCTTCCCTGACGGGATCCAGGGCCCCGAGCTCATGGACTCGATGCAGAAGCAGGCCGAGAAGTTCGGTGCCGAGGTGCTGTGGGACGACGCGGCGTCCGTGGACCTGACCGGTGAGGTCAAGGTGGTCACGACGGCCGGCGGCGAGGTCTTCCGCGCCCGTGCCGTGATCCTGGCGACCGGCTCGGCCTACCGCGAGCTGGGCCTGCCCGACGAGAAGCGCCTGTCCGGACGCGGCGTCTCGTGGTGCGCGACCTGCGACGGGTTCTTCTTCCGCGACCAGGACATCCTGGTGGTCGGCGGCGGTGACTCCGCGGTCGAGGAGGCGACGTTCCTCTCGCGGTTCGGCAAGACGGTGACGATGGTCCACCGCCGCGACCAGCTGCGGGCCTCGAAGATCATGGCCGACCGCGCGGCCGCGGACCCGAAGATCTCGTTCGCGTGGAACTCGCAGGTCGTCGCGATCCACGGCGAGGAGAAGGTCACCGGTGTGACACTCCAGGACACCGTCACGGGCGAGACGCGCGAGGTGGCGGCCGGGGGGCTGTTCGTGGCGATCGGCCACGTCCCGCGCACGGACCTCCTCATCGGTCAGGTCGATCTCGACGAGAACGGCTACGTGCAGGTGGAGGGCCGCTCGACGCGCACCAACCTTCCCGGCGTCTTCGCCTGCGGCGACGTCGTCGACCACACCTACCGGCAGGCGATCACCGCCGCCGGTTCCGGCTGTTCGGCCGCGCTCGACGCGCAGCACTACCTGGCAGGGCTCACCGATGTCGTCGACCCGGTCTCGCCGGGGTCGGCGCTCGTTGTCGAGGAGAGCACGGAGGAGCAGCGATGAGCACGATCGACGTCACGGACCTGACTTTCGAGGCCGAGGTGCTGCGCAGCGACCTCCCGGTCGTCGTGGACTTCTGGGCGAGCTGGTGCGGGCCCTGCCGGCTGGTGGCCCCTGTGATCGAGGAGCTCTCGGCGGAGTACGCCGGACGCGTGAAGTTCGTCAAGGTCGACACGGAGGCCAACCCCGGCCTCTTCGAGGACTTCAAGGTCCAGTCGATCCCGTACATCGCGTTCTTCACCGGCGGCGAGATGGAGAACAGCCTCGTGGGCGCCCGGCCGAAGGCCGTGCTGAAGGAAGCCGTCGAAGAGCTGCTGGCGGCCGAGCAGGCCTGATCGATCGGGGCCCGCGCCGAGCTGACCCGGTCAGGACGCGTGACGACGCCCCCGCTCGTGGTCCGCTGAGCGGAGGCTCGTGGGGTCGCGGGCGAGCGGTCCGACCCGGCCCTCGAGGGTCCGGGCGGGCCGGCCCCGGCCGGGTCGACCGCCGATCACGCCACACGCGGGCCTCCGGGCCGCCCGCACGGGCCTGATCGGGCTCCACCAGGCTCGCCCAGATGGCGAGTCGGCGGGCCCGACCCGGTGCCGCGGCCGGTCATCAAGGCGCTCGGGGCGTTCTGACGAATTAGTGAGCCATACTCAGTTCGTCGAAGACCCCGCTCAGCGCTGGGACCTCAGTGCTTGAGGACCCCCGGGTCCTCCGGTGCGAGGGCTCCGAGGATTCGGTTGAGGTCCTGGACCGACGCGAACTCGACCGTCAGCTTCCCGCGGGTCTTGCCGAGGTCCACCTTCACGCGCGTCTCGAACCGGTCCGACAGCCGCGACGCGAGCTCGTCGAGCGCCTCGTTGCGGATGCCCGCCCGGGTGCGCTGGCGACGCTTCGGCTGCGTCTCGTCCCCGCCCAGCGAGACGATCTCCTCGACGGCGCGAACGGACAGCCCTTCGGAGACGATGCGCTGCGCCAGCCGCTCGATCGCGGCACCGTCGCCGAGGCCGAGCAGGGCGCGGGCGTGCCCCGCCGAGAGGACCCCGGCCGCGACCCGCCGCTGCACCAGTGGCGGGAGCCGCAGCAACCGCAGGGTGTTCGAGATCTGCGGCCGCGAGCGGTGGATACGGGACGCCAGCTCCTCGTGCGTGCACCCGAAGTCGTCAAGGAGCTGCTGGTAGGCCGCGGCCTCCTCGAGAGGGTTCAGCTGCGAGCGGTGGAGGTTCTCGAGGAGCGCGTCGCGCAGCAGGTCCGAGTCCTCGGTGTCGCGGATGATCGCGGGAACGGTGTCGAGACCGGCCTCCTGCGTCGCGCGCCACCTCCGCTCCCCCATGATGAGCTCGTAGCCGTCGTCGACGGCCCGCACCACGATCGGCTGAAGGACACCGACCTCACGGATGGAACCGACGAGCTCGCTGAGTGCGTCCTCGTCGAACACGGTGCGCGGCTGACGCGGGTTCGGCCGGATGGAGCCCACCGGCAGCTCCGCGAACCGCGCGCCCGGAACGGGCAGGAGGCCGTCGATCTCTGCGGGCTCCGGCATGCGGTCCAGGTCCACCGACGACGTCGCCGGTGCGGACGTGGTCGGCGCGGACGTGCCCGACTCCGACGTGCCCGGCTCCGAGGTGGCCGGCTCCGACGTGCCCGGCTGCGACGCGCTGGCCGAACCGTCAGTCGGTGCCGTGCTCGCGGCGTCACCGCTCTCCACGGGCACCTTCGTGGCCACGGACACGGTCGCATCGGACGCCGCCGCCGACGTCACCGCTGCCGCCTCCGCTGCCGCTGCGGCGGCCTGCTCGGCCGCCGCCCCGACTGCGTCAGGGAAGAAGACGTCCACCGGCCGGTCCTTGGTGCTGCGCGGGGTGTCGAGGCCGGTCGGGATGAGTGCTCCCAGACCACGGCCGAGACCGCGACGCTTCTCGCTCACTGGTCCTCCTGTGCAGAGCCGCCCGGCACGCCGGCGGTGGTGGGGGTGGTGGTGCTGGGAACGGCCCGCTCCGCGAGCTCGCGGGCGGCCTCCAGGTAGGCGAGGGCGCCCGACGAGCTGCCGTCGTAGGTCATGACCGTCTGCCCGTAGCTCGGGGCCTCCGAGATCCGGACCGAGCGCGGGACGGTCGTGCGCAACGTCCGCTCGGGGAAGTGCGTGCGCACCTCCTGCGCCACCTGCTGCGCCAGGTTGGTGCGTGCGTCGTACATCGTGAGCAGGATCGTGGACACCGCGAGCCCGGGGTTGAGGTGGGCCTGGATCAGCTCGATCGTCTTGAGCAGCTGCGACAAGCCCTCGAGCGCGTAGTACTCGCACTGGATCGGGATGAGGACCTCCCGCGCCACCACGAACGCGTTGACGGTGAGCAGCCCGAGGCTCGGCGGGCAGTCGACGAACACGTAGTCGATCTGCTCGAGACCCTGACGTTGACGCCACTCGAAGTACCCGTCGAGCGCCGTCCGCAGCCGCGTCTCACGTGCGACCATCGAGACCAGCTCGATCTCGGCACCCGACAGGTCGATCGTCGCGGGCAGGCACCAGAGACCCGGGACGTCAGGGCTCTCCTGCACCGCCTCGTGCATCGGCGCGGTGTCCACGAGCACCTCGTAGATGGACGGCGTCCCAGCGCGGTGGTCGATGCCCAGGGCCGTCGACGCGTTGCCCTGGGGGTCGTTGTCGAGGACGAGGACCTGGAGGCCGGCCTGGGCGAGAGCCGCCGCCAGGTTGACCGTGGTGGTCGTCTTGCCGACCCCACCCTTCTGGTTCGCCACGGTGATCACGCGGGTGCGCTCGGGGCGCGGGAACTTCCGGCCGCGCAGCTCGATGCGACGCCGCGCGTCGAGCTGCAGCTCGGCGAGCAGCGGCGTGTCCGCAGACGGACGCGGCAGGCTGTCGACGAGGGCAGCCCTGCGCGCCTCGTCCTGGTCGCCGAGCGGGTGCGGAGCCGTGTCCACGGCCCCCTCCTGCTGCTCTGGCAGGTCTTCCACGGTGCCTCTCTCGTCCTCAGGTGGCGTCCCGCTGCTGGTGACGCCGGCTGTTGCTTCTGGAGCCCCTGGGGGCGGCTCCCCCGCCGACCCTGGTGCTCCGTGTGCACCGTCCGGTGCGCTCACGCGCGGCCCTTCCGGCAGGTCGTCCATGTCGTCGTCCAGCGCGCCGCCCGGTGGCGCTTGTGACGGAGCATCGGGCTGGGCCGACGCGACCTCGTCCGCAGCACCGTCCGCGGCCCAGGGATATGAGGCGCCGAGGTCGACGACCGACACCGGCTGCGGGCGTCCCGCTCGCCGGGGGCGAGGATCCGGTTGGGGGGCGTCATGCGGCGCGGCATCGTGTGAGGTGGTGTCATGCGGCGCGGCGTCCTGCGGGGCGGCGTCATGCGGCGCGGCACCGTGCGAGGCGGCCTCGTGCGGGCTGGGGTCGTGCGGGCTGGGGTCGTGCGGGCTGGAGTCGTGCGCGCTGGCGTCGTGCGCGCTGGAATCCTGCGGGGCGACGTCATGAGAGGCAACTGTTTCGCGCGGCTCCGTCACGGACCCGTCGTCTGTCGTCCCTGTCGTCGGGGACTCTGTTCCACGTGAAACCGCGCCGCTGGCGCCGTCGCCGCGCGAACCGGTTCCACGTGAAACGACGTCGCCGCGGGCGGAGGAATCCGCTACCCGCGCAGCGCCTGAGCCTGAGCCGTTCTCACCGGCCGTGACCTGGACGTCAGCGTCGGCTCCCCTGGCGTTCCGCTGTGCGCCGAGATCCTGCGGCTTCCACCGCGGGCCGGGCTGATCAGGTGATCCCGCCGGCGCGGTCGTCATCGCGCCCGCACCTGTTGGTTCGGAGACGACGCCAGCCGCGGGCGATGACGCCGCTGCGGCAGGTGCCGCGGGGGCTGCGGGAGGCGACGAGGGCTCCGTGGAGGCAACAGACCCGGACAGGGCGGCGGAAGCAGGCGGCGGAGCGCTGTCGCCAGTGGTCAGCCCCTGATCCGCCGTCCCAGCAACGTCGGTGGCCCGTGCGCGCACGTGTGGCTGCGCCTGCACTGGCGACACGTCACGCGGCGCGGACACGAAGGCGTCCGCCGGGTCGGGCATGGCCGGCCGCGGCTGCTGAGGCGTGCCGCCCGTCGGGCGCCCGCCGGCAACAACCGGGTCCGGGATCGTTCCGGATGCCGCTGCGGCCTGCGCCGCTGCCCGCTCCGCGGCCTCGCGCTCCTCGCGGCGCTTCTTCCTACCGAACACGCGCACCTCTTCCTCGGACGGCTGACACGACCCGCGTGGGTTCGGTCCCGGCGATGGTCGTCGCCTCGTGCACGCGGCCATCGGTCAGTCCGACGGACCGCATGACCTTGGCGGCTGCAGCGAGCTCTTCCTCGGCTCGGGCACCCTTCATGGCGACGACACGGCCGCCCTCGCGGACCAGGGGTGCGGTCCACCGGAAGAGCTTGTCCAGAGACGCCACTGCTCGCGCGGTGACGGCGTCGGCCTCCAACGCCCCATCGAGGTCCTGCGCCCGCGCGCGCCTCACCTCGACGTTTGTCAGTCCGGTGCGCTCGACGACGTCAAGCAACCACGCGACGCGGCGTTCCATCGGCTCGACCAGGATCACGTCGGCCTGCGGACGCATCGCCGCCACGACGACGCCCGGAAGCCCAGCGCCTGACCCCACGTCGACGATCACACCCTTCTCAGGAAGGAACGGGACGACCGCCGCTGAGTTGAGCAGGTGCCTCTCCCAGAGCCGCGAGACCTCGCGGGGCCCGACCAGCCCTCGCAGCTCGCCCTCAGCGACCAGGAAGTCATGAAAGGCCGCCACCGCGGGCCATGCTTCACCGAAGTAGTCGGCCAGGCGGGGGTCGTTCTCCCACGGGTCGGCCATCGTCTCGCTCGCTGGCTCAGCGCTCGGTACGTCTGGCACTCGGCGGCTCCTGTTCCACGTGAAACGAGCGCTGGGCGCTTGCGAGCATGGCCCCGCCGTCCCGGTTCGTTGCGGGGATACGCTACCCCGCCGGTCACCGCACGGTGGTCTCCCCCGCGGGCTGTGGAGAAGGTCGCTTGCGACGTTCTCAACGCGGTCAGCCGCTGTGGCAGAGCAGACTCCGCCATCGACGCCACTGCAGGTGCCGCGCCGAGCACCCGCGTTGCGTGAACCCTCCTAAAGTCCTGCCGTTCCCCGGTGCCCCTGTTCCCGCGCCACGGGGCACGAGGCTGCCCAACAGCCCGGTCACCAACGTCCGCACGGCGGTGTCGATCATGCCCGAAGGGGCAGGTCACCGACCCGATCGTCACGCACAACGACTCCCCGCACCCTGGCTCACGAGCCGACCACGTCCCGTGCCCGCCGGCGCGATGCGCACGACGCACCTGTCCACCGCGTCGGGCGCTGCACACCGCCCGCACACGAGGCAGCACCTCCTGGCGCTGGACTGCGGCACAGTCGGGCGTCGCATGGCTGGCGCACCGGCCCGCTGCGTCGATGCAGATCAGCGCGTCGCCCGTTCACGAGGCACAGACCGCGCTCGAGGGCGTTCACCGCGGCAAAACGGCAAGGCCGTGGAACCCGTGGACCCCGTGGACCCCGTCAAGCCCATCGACCCAGGCAGGCCTTTGAGTTCCCCGCCGCCGGTGATCAACCGGACGCCCTGCACAGCTATGCCGTTGGCCGTTGGTCGATGTCCTCACAACTCCGCGGGTGCTCGTCGACCGAACGTCTTGACTACTGTTTCACCAAAGCGCCCGGGGGGCGAGCGCCTCCCGGACGACGACCGCGATGGTCGGGCGCACATGGAACCTCGCCCGCCACCGTCGATGCATGACACTCCTACTGCCTCGCTCACTGCGATGCGTCTGGCGCCGACGACGTGGACCAGCGTCGCTGGTGGCTGAATCCCCTGACGGCCGATAGGTCCGTCACGGGCGACCCGCGGTCCTGCCCGCCGCCTGCCGGTTCCACGTGAACGGCTGAGGGCCGGCCGTGGCCGCTGGCCGCTTCGTTCCGCCTCAGCGTCCGGCAGGGCAGCCAGCGGCCCGTGCCGCATGAGAATCGTCGATGGTGGACGGGGGCCCATGTCTCGTCGCAGGTCAAGCCGCGATCGCTAGTTGATTGTGGGCTCCGCTGCACGGAGCCCTTCCCCGGCGGCTGGGGGACCGCTGCCTGTGAGGCCCTACCCCGGCGGCCCCGGAGGACCGCTCCCCGTCAACCCCCGCCCCGGCAGCCCCGGAGGACCGCTACCCGTCAACCCCCACCCCGGCAGCCCCGGAGGACCGCTACCCGTCAACCCCCACCCCGGCAGCCCCGGAGGACCGCTCCCCGTGAACCGCTGTCCCCGGCGGCCCGGGAGTGCCGCTCGCCCTCAACTTCTGCTCACGGCAGCCCAGGACGACCGCTGGCCGTACTTTTGCCCTCGACACCCGAACGCCGGGGCCACGGCCGGACTTGAAGGCGTATCCCGCGCGGTCCGTACGGTTCGTTCCACGTGAAACGCGTCCAGTCAGACCGTGGCGCACCTCCACACGCACGGCCCCCGTGCGAGGGCAGGCCTGGTCTGCCTCGGGTCCGAGACCGGCCCAGGTGACGAGTTCATGCAGGCCCGTGGCTCGCCCACGCAAGTCCCGTCAACGGCGGGACGCCGCCCCGCGCCCGCGCGCGACTCGCGGTGTGTGGCATACCCCAGGTCAGTTCCGCTCCGTGCAGGCCGCTGGATCCGCTCGACGTTCGCGCAGTCCGCATCTGCCGACCCGGCCCGTCCCGCGCACTCGCGTGCCCGGCCGCCCGCGTTGACGCCACAGGCAACCTGCCCGCCGCGCGCCGCTTCTCTGCTCCACGCGGGCTGCTCCTTGGTCGAGCGCCGACGGCGTTCCACGTGAAACAGATGCTGAGCCTGCCTCGAGCGATACCCCGAGGGAGCCGCTCGGTTGCAGTGAGCTCGCCTGGGTGGACCTCGCCCCGGCAGGACCGTCCGGTCGCTGAGCCGCGCGTGGGCGGACGCCACCCCCAGGCAAACAGGCTGAGGAGACGAGTCGGTCCCGGGAGCCGTCGCCGTGCTGGGACCCGAGGCGACGATGACGAGGAGGCCAGTGACGTGATGGGTCGGTGCTGGTGGGCTCTCGGCCGTTCACTCGATGCACCGGCCCGCGCCCCTGGCCGTCGACCCGGGACCCCCGCGGCACGAGACCGTCCGCCCTCTGGTGCCGATGAGCTCCGCGCAGGTACACGCATGGTTCGCATGCCTCCGCAGGCCAACTGGGTCGCGCCAGATGCCTCCGGATGCGCCCGAGCCGATCCGCCTGTCGGGGCACCATCCATCAGGGACCGGCTAGAAGGATGCGCCCGCGCTGTGCGGCACCCCGACTTAGGCCCTTGACCAGTCGGCCAGCTACCCGCGGCAGTCCCGGCGTCGGCCTACAGCTCCGCCGCTCCGGCTGACGCGCCGGACGCATGGTCGGCTCCCTGACTGCGCCCACGAGCGCGAGTGCGCGGTGAGTCGCCCTCTGCAGCCGCTACGGCGCCACCGCGGTGCGGTCCGCGTCAGGGGACCTTGCCAGGTGGTCCGCCAGACGAAGGCGCGCCGTCCTGACCTGCATCTTCACGCTCGAGGACACGCCAGCACTCCCTGTCCGCACTTCGTGGTGCGTCGTGGTGGTCACGGCCGCTGCGGCCACGTCCGGTGCAGGGGTGGCTATCCCTGACTGCCGCTGGGTGCACGCCCGGACGCGCCGGGCTGGCGCACTAGCTGCCTGCGCTCCACGTGAAACACGAAGACTCAACGCAGCCGGCACCGGTGCGACAGACGGGCCCGTTGTCGTCGACCTGGTGACCACGCGGCCGGACACCGCGCCGATGACTGGAACCTGGAACGGGCGAATGGGTCGGATCCCGGATGCACGACGTCCACGCGGAGAGCACTGGACGGGAGCCTGACGACGTCGCGGGCGCAACGACGCCCGCGACCTACCGCCGTCGTGGCGTGCGGGGACAGGGGTAGCAGTCAGAGGCGACCCCAACCGCCTCCTCCCCAGCGAGAGCCGCTTTTTGCCTATCGCAGGAGCGAGAGCCGGCGTACGGCTCGAGAGAGGCCGCAGCGAGTGAGCCTCCGGACCTGCACAGGTCCGCCTCCCTCAGCAGGACTCAGGCGCACGGCGCGTCGTCGCACGTCGATGCCAAGGAGCATCGGCGTCTTCCAGATTGACCTCGTGTACGGAACCGGCCCACATGCGCGGCCATGTTCCACGTGGAACCAGTGCGCCTTCCGCCACATCGCGCCCGGTCTCAGCCGTCCGGCCGCGCCTCGTCGCTCGACCATGATCGCCACTCGGCACGGGCCCATCGACCACCGGTGGGACACCGTGCGCGACCGCTCACCGCCCGGAGCCCGTGAACGCCCCATAGCTCCACGCGCTGCTGCGCGCCGGCGCCGCGCGACCTGGGCGTCGTCGTTCCACAACACGCCCGCTACCGGGGAGATGGCATCCCGGCCTTGGCATCCCGGCCTCGTCCGAGACCGAACCGGCGCCACGTTGCGAATCGCGCCAGTCGTCAGCAAGAGGTCAAGACAGCACCCCAGCAAGCCTCACGTCCGACCCTTTCACGCGCACACCGCACCATCCATCCAGCGCCCGCCGCACCCGGTTGCGCGACGGCACGCGACCGATTCGATCGCTAGCAACACGATCACCGCCCTCCACCACCGCACGGTTCCACGTGAAACAGCCCCGGCCCCTGCTGCACGAACGTCCACGTGCGCCTGCACGAGTCTCGACGTGCGCCCCACCTCAGTCGCTCTTTGCCGGCAACGTGGGTGTGTCACCGCCTGATAGCCCCACGGGACCTGGACGTCCATGCCGTTGTCCCATCGCCGCTCTCTCAGCACGTAGTCGAGCGATCCGCGTGCCAGCTCTCTTCCACGTCCTGCCACGCGGATCGGACGCGACACGCACCGCGCGCCACAGCGAACAGCCACACCGACGCCCGCGCGAACCCGAGCCGGCCGCTGGCACCCCGCCGCACCCCGCCTGCGCCGCACCGCGGACCCCGGAAGTCGCAGACCGCGCGGGGTGGACATCGGGAGCCCGGCGCACAAGCGCGCAACAGACCGCGGCGGCGGCGCACGAACCGCCGACGTGCGCCTGCACACGGCCAGAGGGCCGGTGCCCTCGGTGGGCCGTTCCACGTGAAACAGGCCGCGGGAGCCGCGACGTGACCGCGCGTCAGCCACCGGAACGACAGAGGGCGGGCAGCTCCCGCCACCCGCCCTCTGTGCAGTCGTTCGCTGCCATCAACCTCGGACTCACACGGCGCGGATCACCACGCGCCGATCGGGCTCGACACCCTCGGAGTCGCTGACGAGCCCGGCCTCGGCGACCGTGTCGTGCACGACCTTGCGCTCGAACGGGTTCATGGGGGCGAGCGTCACCGCCGCCTCCCCGGTCTTGACCCGCTCGATCGCCTCGGCCGCGATCCCGACGAGCTCCTTGCGCCGCGCCGCACGGAAGCCCGCGACGTCGAGCATGAGACGGCTGCGCTCCCCTGTCTTCGTCTGGACCGCGAGGCGCGTGAGCTCCTGCAGGGCGTCCAGCACCTGGCCGTCCTGGCCGACGAGACGACGCAGCGAGTCGTCGCCGGCGTCCTCCGCCACGATCTCCACCGCCGCGCGACCGTGGTCGACATCGATGTCGATGTCGCCGTCGAGGTCCGCGATGTCGAGGAACTCCTCGAGGTAGTCCGCCGCGATCTCGCCCTCCTCCTCGAGGCGCGTCACGAGGTCGCCGTCTACAGCTGTGCCCGGGTCGGAAGTAGCCATGTCTTCTCCGTTCAGCGAAGTCGCTACCGCACCGCCCCACGTCGGACGGGCACGGCGGTGGTCGTCAGGTTCCTGCGGGGCCGTCGGTCGGGGTCGACGGTGAGCCCTTGCGCTTCTTCTTCTTGGGGGCCGTGCCGGCCGGCTGGTCCGCCACAGGTGCGTCCGCCACGGCGTCCTGCACCGGTGCGTCGTCGGTGGCGCCATCGGGGGTGTCCGCCGTCCCGGCTACCTGACCCGGCCGCGCCTTGGCCCGGTCCTTGCGCTTGGGCTGCTGACGCTGTCCCCGCGGCTTCTCCTCGATCACCACGGTCGGCGCCGCGTCCTCGACCGCCTGGCCGCGCGCGGCGGCCTTGCGTGCCTGACGCGCCTTGAACGCCTTCTCGGCCTCAGATCCCGGCGCGGGCATCCGGCGGATCGTGTAGAACTGCTGGCCCATCGACCACAGGTTGGTCGTCGTCCAGTACAGCAGGACACCGATCGGGAAGTTGACACCCGAGAACGCGAAGATCAGCGGGAGCATGTAGAGCAGGATCTTCTGCTGCTGCGCCATGGGGCCCTGGAGGGCCGCCGGCGGCATGTTCTTCATCGTGAGCTGACGCTGCGTGGTGAACGTCGTCACCGACATCGCGACGATGAGGACCACCGTGACGAGCTGGATGTGCCAGTTGCCGTCCGCCTGGAGGAACGTCCCGGAGAGGGGCGCACCCCAGATCGTCGCCGTCTCTGCCTGCGCCGCGAGCTCGGCGGTCATCGGGCCGATCGCGTCAGCCCTGTCGTACGTCCCGGACGCCAGCTGCGGCAGCGAGTAGAGGACACGGAAGAGTGCGAAGAAGATGGGCGACTGCAGCAGGATCGGCAGGCAGGACGCGAACGGGTTGGTCCCGTGCTTCTTGTAGAGCTCCATCATCTCGCGGCTCATCGCCTCGCGAGATGCCGGGTCGCTCTTGCCCTTGTACTTCTTCTGCAGCGCCTGCATCTCGGGCTGCACCAGCTGCATGCCGCGTGACGCCTTGATCTGCTTGAAGAACAGCGGGATCAGCAGGATCCGCATGACGATCACCAGTCCGATGATCGACAGGGCCCACGCCGCACCGCTGGCCGGGTCGAGGCCGACCCACGTCAGCAGATCGTGGAAGCGGACCATGATCCAGGCGACCGCGACCATCAGCGGGAACAGCAGGCCGTCCATCCAGTCCATGAAGCAGTGCTCCTTGCGAGCGTCAGTGCGCGGCAGTCGCCGCGTCGTGCGAGTGGTGCGTGGAGCGTGCTGGAGGAACGTCGTCGACGCCACCGGGGTTCCAGGGGTGGCAGCGGGCGAGCCGCCGGACGGCGAGCCAGACCCCGCGCAGCGCGCCGTGACGACGCACCGCGATCACTGCGTACTGCGAGCAGGACGGGTAGAAGCGGCAGGTCGCGGGCGTCAGCGGCGAGATCAGCCGCTGGTACAGCCAGAGCAGCCCCAGGAGGGCGGACGTCGGCACGCGTCTCACCGTCCGCCACAACGTCCCCCACGTCATCGCCGCACCTAGCCGTCGAGCCGTCGGGTGTGACGGCGGCACGCCGTTGCGACAGCTCCGTCGAGGTCGCGGCCGAGGTCGGCGGACGACGCCCCAGCGGCTGCCGGCTGCGCCCGCACGACGAGCAGTGCACCGTCCGGCAGCTCGCCGAGGCGAGCGGCCACCAGAGCACGCAGGCGCCGCTTGACCCGGTTACGGGTCACGGCGTTGCCCACGGCCTTGGACACGACGAGACCGACCGCCGGCGAGCCGGGGTCGGTCATGGTCGCGAGGTGCACGACGAGCGTGTCGCGGCCCCCACGCGCGCCCCGGCGCACCGTCTGCTGGAAGTCGGCAGAGCGGCGCATCCGGTGCGTTGCGGGGAGCACCGGGACGTGCGTCAGGCCGAGAGCTCGGTGCGCCCCTTGCGGCGGCGCGCCGCGAGGATGGCGCGACCGGCACGCGTGCGCATGCGCAGACGGAAGCCGTGGGTCTTGGCCCGGCGCCGGTTGTTCGGCTGGAAGGTGCGCTTGGTCACGACGTTCTCCACACGTTTGTCGTAGCGATCGCACGCAGTCGCGCGACCAGGTCCTGGTGCCGGGTCCGACAGCTCCAGGGAACGCACGCGGTGACGCGTACGTCGGCGTCAGGGCGCGCCGGACGGAGCCGTTGAAAGGCTGGACCACGCTACGCTCCTGCCCTCGACCCGGTCAAATGCGGTCCGGGCTCTGCGACACACCGCGTCACCCGGCACGCCGCCCTGGCGCTTACCGTAGATGATCCGGCAGGGACACGAGACACGCCGATCAGGCCCCATCTCTCACCCGGTCGCGTGCTGACGCCGTGCCCGCGTCCCCGTTAGCATCGGTTCGTCGTGCGGCTCGACCGCGGCGACGGGTCGTGCCACGCCGCACGCCACCAGCGTGGGAACGTGGTCGGAGCCGGCGTCAGGAAGCCCTCGCCGCGCGGCGACAGCTCATCGGACGAGTTCCTCGTCACGCGCGCTCACAGGTGTGGACAACTATGTGGACGACAGTTGCCCGTGCCACACTCAGCCAGCCCGCACGACCCGATCATCGAGGTAGACGTTGTCACAGGACGAAGAGCCGACCCGCGTCTGGGGCCACGTCGTCACGAGCCTCGAGGCGAGTCCGGACATCACTCCGCGGCAGCTCGCGTTCGTGCGTCTGGCGCACCCCCTGGGGCTCCTGGACGGCACCATGCTCCTCGCCGTCGGCAACGACCTGACCAAGGAGTACCTCGAGACGCGGGTGCGTGCCGAGGTGACGCAGGCCCTGACCGAGGCCCTCGGCCGTGAGGCGCGCTTCGCCATCACCGTCGACGCCGAGGTCGCGGACGACGTGCCGCCGGCGCTGCGTGTCGTGCCTCCCTCCCCCACCGCGCCCGCGCCCTACGAGCGCAACGGCGAGCAGCGTCCGGACCTGGCTCTCGTGACGTCCCACCCGGGCTTCCTGCGCGACCACTCGTCCGACGCGCCGCCGACCGACGACGAGGCGCCGCACGGAGAGCACCGCGCGGAGTCGCGCACGCCGCTGCGCGCCGTCGACGGGTCCTCGTACGACGCCCCTGCCCCCCGGCGCGGCCTGTCGGAGCCCGCACGGCTCAACCCCAAGTACCTGTTCGAGACCTTCGTCATCGGCTCGTCCAACCGGTTCGCCCACGCGGCCGCGGTCGCCGTGGCGGAGGCTCCGGCCAAGGCGTACAACCCCCTCTTCATCTACGGCGACTCCGGGCTGGGCAAGACCCACCTGCTCCACGCCATCGGGCACTACGCGCAGAACCTGTACCCCACCGTCCGCGTGCGGTACGTGAACTCCGAGGAGTTCACCAACGACTTCATCAACTCCATCGGCGAGGGCAAGGCGGGCGCCTTCCAGCGGCGCTACCGCGAGGTCGACGTCCTGCTCATCGACGACATCCAGTTCCTGCAGGGCAAGGAACAGACGATGGAGGAGTTCTTCCACACGTTCAACACGCTCCACAACGCGAGCAAGCAGGTCGTCATCACCTCCGACGTCCCGCCCAAGCAGCTCAACGGGTTCGAGGACCGGATGCGCTCGCGCTTCGAGTGGGGCCTCATCACCGACGTCCAGCCGCCGGACCTCGAGACGCGGATCGCGATCCTGCGCAAGAAGGCCGCGAGCGAGCGCCTGCAGGCCCCGGACGACGTCCTGGAGTACATCGCGTCGCGGATCTCGACCAACATCCGCGAGCTCGAGGGTGCGCTGATCCGCGTCACGGCGTTCGCGAACCTCAACCGGCAGCTCGTCGACGTGTCCTTGGCCGAGATCGTGCTCAAGGACCTGATCACGGACGACCAGACGCAGGAGATCACCTCGACGACCGTCATCGGGCAGACCGCTGCGTACTTCGGGCTGTCGATCGAGGACCTGTGCGGCTCGAGCCGCTCCCGCGTGCTGGTCACCGCCCGCCAGATCGCCATGTACCTGTGTCGCGAGCTGACGGACCTCTCGCTGCCGAAAATCGGGCAGGCGTTCGGTGGACGTGACCACACGACGGTCATGCACGCGAACCGCAAGATCCGTGAGCTGATGGCCGAGCGCCGCTCGATCTACAACCAGGTCACCGAGCTGACGAACCGCATCAAGCAGCAGCACCGGGGCTGAGGCCGACCACTCTCGGCCCCCGTCGGTGCTCGTCGTGGACGACAGGCCCGCGGGCGTCGACCTGGGCGAGCAACGGTGCGCCTGCTGCCCGCGGACGGTGGTCCCGTTCCCGTCGGGCGACGCGGCCTGGCAGGCGACTCCAACAGCCCTCGCGCGTGGATGCCGAGGCCCTCAGGGCCGGGCAGAGCCCTCCACCGATGGTCCTGGCGGTCGAGGTGATCGTGATGACATGGCCCGCCACGTCCGACCCAGCGCCGGCCCTGACCGCGAGATCTCACCCCTCCCCAAGTTATCCACAGGTTTGCCCACCGCCTGGGGACACTTGTGAACTCCTTCACCCAAGCGGACCAACCGGACATCGGTCGCAGGTGTGATGGGGCGTGCGCCACGCCGCTGACCTGCACTGATGCCCTCGAACGCGCGCTGATACGCACCCTCGAGCGGCATCGGCACGCCCTGCGCGAGGCTCCCGGTGGACGCCAGCAGGTCACGACCAAACGTCCTCAACCCCCAGAACCACCGTGTATCCACATCTACTGGACCGGGTGAAACATGCATGGGACGAATGTGCACACCTGTGCACAGACCTGTGGACGGCGGTGGACGACACGCACGAACACTGTGGACGGAGAGGTGGTCATCGGTGGACGACGAAGAACACCGCTCGCACCGTCCACCTCCGTCCACCGGTCCACCGGCGTGGCGTCCCCACCTCCCGCACAGGACGACACGCCTCGTGACCTGCACACGGACCGGTTGTCCCCATCATCAACAGCCCCGATGACGACGACGAACCATCCATCATGCAGAGATCCACACACCGACGTTGGGCCCGGCGGTGCGACGCCTCGGCTCCCGCGCCACCGGTGCGAAAGCAGGTGCGGTGGTGTGTACCGCTGTCGGGCCCGTCGCGTAGTCTTCGGGCAGACCCGCCAGCGCTCGCTGACGTGCCTCGACGTGCTCGCGAACGCCCGCACCGACGAGGGCACCAGGGCCGGACGACGAGAAGGTGATGCATGAGGTTCCGCGTCGACCGTGACGTGCTCGCCGATGCCGTCACGTGGACGGCACGCAGCCTGCCGACGCGGCCTCCCGTGCCCGTCCTGGCAGGAGTGCGCATCGAGGCCGACACCACCGGCACGGTCCAGCTCTCGAGCTTCGACTACGAGGTCTCGGCACGGGCCCAGCTGCCGGCGGACGTCAGCGAGCCGGGCACCGTCCTGGTCTCGGGACGACTCCTCGCCGAGATCTCGCGCGCACTGCCGGCCAAGCCCGTCGATGTCGTCCTGGACGGGACGAAGGTGCAGGTCACGTGCGGGGCGAGCCGCTTCACGCTGCTGACCATGCCGGTCGAGGACTACCCGAGCCTGCCGGTCATGCCCGAGGTCACCGGCACGGTCGACGGCGACGAGCTCACGCACGCCGTCGCACAGGTCTCCGTCGCGGCGAGCCGCGACGACACCCTGCCGCTGCTCACCGGCGTGCGCGTCGAGATCGAGGGCGAGCGCGTCACGCTGCTGGCTACCGACCGCTACCGCCTCGCGCTGCGCGAGATGACGTGGAAGCCCGCGAACCCCGGCGTGGAGGCGGTCGCGCTCGTGCGCGCCCGCACCCTCTCCGACGCGGCGAAGTCGCTGGGCGGCTCCGGCTCGGTGTCGGTCGCGCTGTCCACCGGCGGCGGGATCGACCTCATCGGCTTCGAGGCCGCCGGTCGTCAGACGACGAGCCTGCTGGTCGACGGCGACTACCCGCCGGTGCGCCGGCTGTTCCCCGACGACACCCCGATCCACGCCATCGTGAACCGGCAGGCGCTGGCCGAGGCCGCCAAGCGCGTGGCGCTCGTCGCCGAGCGCAACACGCCGATCCGGTTGAGCTTCAGCGAGGGCCAGGTCGTGCTCGACGCGGGCCAGGGCGACGACGCGCAGGCGTCCGAGGCCCTGGAGGCGGTGCTCGCGGGCGAGGACATCTCGGTGGCGTTCAACCCGCACTTCCTGGCCGACGGCCTGGGCGCGATCGACACGACGTTCGTCCGGATGTCGTTCACGCACCCGAACAAGCCCGTCGAGTTCACCGGTCAGGAGTCGCTCGAGGGCGACGACCTCAAGGACTACCGCTACCTGCTGGTGCCGATCCGCTTCGCGAGCTGACGGGCGGCACGCGCGTCCGTGCCCCGGGTACGGCACAGTGGCCGGGACGGTGGTCGGGAACGGACCACGACGCGCAGCGGAGAGGGGCAAGACGATGCACATCGGTCTGGTGGGCCTGGGCAAGATGGGTGCGAACATGCGCCAGCGGATCCGGGACGCAGGCATCGAGGTCACCGGCTTCGACCGCAACCCCGACGTGACCGACGTGCCCTCGCTGGAGGCACTGGTCGACGCGCTCCCCGCGGGTGAGCGTGTCGTGTGGGTCATGGTGCCGTCCGGGCCGATCACCGACGCGGTGATCCAGGACCTCGCAGGCCTCCTGGCGCCGGGCGACCTGGTCATCGACGGCGGCAACTCCTACTACCAGGACGACGAGCCCCACGGGGCCCTGCTCGCCGAGCACGGCGTCGGCTTCATCGACGCCGGGGTCTCCGGCGGCATCTGGGGCCTCGAGAACGGCTACGGCCTGATGGTGGGCGGCGCTCCGCAGGACGTCGAGCGGGCGATGCCCGTCTTCGACGCGCTGCGTCCCCCGGGCGAGCGTGCGGACGGCTTCGTCCACGCCGGTCCCGTCGGCGCGGGGCACTACGCCAAGATGGTCCACAACGGCATCGAGTACGGCCTGATGCAGGCGTACGCCGAGGGCTACGAGCTCCTCGCGGCGAAGGACCTGGTCACGGACGTGCCCGCGACGATGCGCGCGTGGACCAACGGGACCGTCGTGCGCTCGTGGCTGCTGGACCTGCTGGTCCAGGCGCTGTCCGAGGACCCCAAGTTCGGGGCGATCGACGACTGGGTCGAGGACTCGGGCGAGGGCCGCTGGACCGTCGACGAGGCGATCGACCTCGCCGTCCCGGCGCCCGTCATCTCCGCCGCCCTCTTCGCACGGTTCGCCTCACGCCAGGGTGAGTCCCCCGCGATGAAGGCCGTCGCGGCGCTGCGCCAGCAGTTCGGTGGGCACGCCGTGCGCGCCGCCGGCGGGGAGACCGTCACACCGTCGGCGCCGCCCACCTCGGAGGCCTGAGTCGCGTGTACGTCGCGCACCTGTCCCTCACCGACTTCCGGTCGTACCCGCAGGTCGAGCTCCCGCTCGAGCCGGGCATCACCGCGCTCGTCGGGCCCAACGGGCAGGGCAAGACGAACCTCGTCGAGGCGGTCGGCTACATCGCGACGCTCGGCAGCCACCGCGTGCCGTCGGACGCCGCCCTGGTGCGGGCGGGCACGAGCCGCGCCGTGGTGCGCGCCAAGGTGGTGCGCGAGGAGCGGGCCACGCTCGTCGAGGTCGAGATCACGCCGGGCAAGGCCAACAGGTCGCGCATCAACGGCGGCTCCCCCGGCCGCGCGCGCGACGTGCTGGGCATCCTGCGGACCGTGCTGTTCGCTCCCGAGGACCTGGCGCTCGTCAAGGGCGACCCGGACGGCAGGCGACGGTTCCTCGACGACCTCCTCGTGCAGCTGACGCCCCGGATCGCCGGGGTGCTGGGCGACTACGAGCGCGTCCTGCGGCAGCGGTCGGCGCTGCTGAAGTCCGCGGGGGCCGCGACCCGTGCACGCGCGGGCGCCGACCTGCGCACGCTCGACGTGTGGGACGCCAAGCTCGCGCAGACGGGGGCACAGGTCGTCGTCGCGCGCCAGGCGCTGGTCGCCGCGCTGCGCCCCCGTGCCGCGCACGCGTACGAGCAGGTCAGCGCGGGGCAGGGTGACCTGGTCCTGACGTACCGCTCGTCGCTCGACACCGCGCTGGGCCAGACCCCGGACGACCACGCGGGGTCGGCCCCTGACGCGGGCGTCGAGCTCGTCGAGGCGCGTCTGCTCGACGCGATGGGCCGGCTGCGCGGCAAGGAGATCGAGCGGGGCGTGTGCCTCGTGGGGCCGCACCGCGACGACCTCGTGCTCCAGCTCGGCGACCTGCCGGCCAAGGGGTACGCGAGCCACGGCGAGTCGTGGTCGGTCGCGCTCGCGCTGCGGCTCGCGTCGTACGCGCTGCTCACGCACGGCGTCGACGACGCGGGCGCGTGGTCGGCGGACTGGGGGCCCGACGGCGAGCCGGTCCTCATCCTCGACGACGTCTTCGCCGAGCTGGACACGCGCCGTCGCGAGCGGCTCGCGCAGCTCGTCGCGGGTGCCCGGCAGGTGCTGGTGACGGCGGCCGTGCCGCAGGACGTCCCCGAGCCGCTGGCCGGAGCGCGCGTCGACGTCATGGGTGGGGAGGTGGCGCGTGTCCTCTAGGCGCGCACGTGGCGCCGAGCCCTCCCCCGCGGGCTCGCGCTCGCCCGTCGACGGTCACCGGTCCGCGACGCCGCAGCACGACCCGGCAGACGCCGACACGCTCCTGCCGGCGCCGACGGCCGTCCCGGACGGTGTGCCGGTGTCCGAGCTGGTCGCGCTCACGCCGCCGGAGCAGGTGGTGCGTGCGGCGCTCGCCCGTGCGAAGGCGGCGGCGCGGGCCCGCGGTCTGCGGCCGGGCGTGGTCCGCAGCAGGCCGATCAGCAGCGGGGCGGGCGCCGGCCCTCGTGACCCGCAGCCGCTCGCGGTGTCCGCCGGTCTGCTCGCGCGGGACCTGGGCTGGGAGCCGGGGCTGATGGTGGGCGACCTCGTGCACCGGTGGGCCCAGATCGTCGGGCCGCAGGTCGCGGAGCACTGCGAGTACGTCTCGTTCACGTCCGGTCTGCTGACGGTGCGCGCGTCCTCCACGGCGTGGGCGGCGAACCTGCGGCTGCTCGCCCCGACGATGCTGGCGCGCTTCGACGAGACGCTCGGTGAGGGCGTCGTCGTGCAGGTGGAGGTGCTCGCACCGGCAGGGCACGGGTTCGGGCGCGGACCGCGCCGCGTGGCCGGGCGCGGACCGCGCGACACGTACGGCTGACGTCGGCGACGTCTGCACGGACGGTGCTCGCCGCGCCTGCCCGTGATGGGGTATCCACCAGGTAGACTGGACGGGTCAACAAAGGCGCCTGCGCGCCCTCGTGAGCCCAGAACTCCGCCGCTGTGGGGTGATCTGGACTGTCCGGCGGTTCGCAGCCGCTCACGACGCGCCTGGCGCGTATCGAGCTCTCGAGGAGAACCGCTGCCCGTGGCCGACCAGAGCACCCCTCGCGACCCGCAGGACGAGACCACCGAGGGGCAGGAGCCGGCGACGCCGTTCCGGGAGCGCCTCACGGACGACGGCACGTACGACGCCAGCGCGATCACCGTCCTCGAGGGCCTCGAGGCCGTCCGCAAGCGGCCCGGCATGTACATCGGCTCCACCGGCGCCCGTGGCCTGCACCACCTCGTCTACGAGGTGGTCGACAACTCCGTCGACGAGGCGCTCGCCGGCTACTGCGACACGATCGACGTCACCCTCCTCGCCGACGGCGGCGTGCGCGTGACCGACAACGGCCGTGGCATCCCCGTGGCGATCCACCCGACCGAGGGTCGCCCGACCGTCCAGGTCGTCATGACGATCCTGCACGCGGGCGGCAAGTTCGGCGGCGCCGGGTACGCGGTGTCGGGTGGTCTGCACGGCGTCGGCATCTCCGTCGTGAATGCGCTGTCGTCGCGTGTCGAGACGGTCGTCAAGCGCGACGGGTACGTCTGGAGCCAGGACTTCGCCGACGGCGGCAAGCCCGTGGGTGACCTGCGCAAGGGCGCGCCGACGGACGAGACGGGCACGTCGCAGACGTTCTGGGCCGACCCGACGATCTTCGAGACCGTCGACTACGACTTCGAGACGTTGCGCGCGCGCTTCCAGCAGTACGCGTTCCTCAACAAGGGGCTGCAGATCTCGCTGACGGACGAGCGCCCGGCGCACACGGGGACCGAGGACGAGGTCACCGGCGAGGCCGGTGCGGAGCAGGCGGAGACGCCCGTGCGTCGGGTCAGGTACCGGTACGACGGCGGCCTGGTCGACTACGTGACGCACCTGAACTCGGCCAAGAAGGTCGACCACGTGCACCCCGAGGTCATCGACTTCGAGGCCGAGGACAAGAGCCGCAAGATCGCGGTCGAGATCGCGATGCAGTGGACCACCGCCTACTCGGAGTCGGTCCACACGTTCGCCAACACGATCTCCACGACCGAGGGCGGCACCCACGAGGAGGGCTTCCGGGCGGCGATGACGTCGCTGATGAACCGGTACGCCCGGGAGAAGAACATCCTCAAGGAGAAGGACGAGAACCTCACGGGTGACGACATCCGCGAGGGTCTGACGGCCGTCATCTCCGTCAAGCTCGGCGAGCCCCAGTTCGAGGGGCAGACCAAGACCAAGCTCGGCAACACCGACGCCAAGCGCTTCGTGCAGCAGGTCGTCAACGACCAGCTCGGTGCGTGGCTGGACGCCCACCCCGTCGAGGCCAAGGACGTCATCCGCAAGTCCATGCAGGCCGCGGCCGCCCGCATGGCGGCCCGCAAGGCCCGCGAGGCGACGCGACGCAAGGGCCTGCTCGAGTCCAACTCGATGCCCGGCAAGCTGCGCGACTGCCAGTCGAACAACCCCGCCGAGTGCGAGGTCTTCATCGTCGAGGGTGACTCCGCCGGCGGCTCGGCCGTCCGCGGCCGCAACCCGCGGACGCAGGCGATCATGCCGATCCGCGGGAAGATCCTCAACGTCGAGCGGGCGCGGCTCGACAAGGCCCTGGGCAACCAGGAGGTGCAGGCGCTGATCACCGCGTTCGGCACCGGCATCGGTGAGGACTTCGACGTCTCGCGGCTGAGGTACCACAAGATCGTCCTCATGGCCGACGCCGACGTCGACGGCCAGCACATCCGCACCCTGCTGCTGACGCTGCTGTTCCGCTACATGCCGCAGCTCATCACGGGCGGGTTCGTCTACATGGCGCAGCCGCCGCTGTACCGCATCAAGTGGAGCAACGCGCCGCACGACTACGTGTACTCCGACCGCGAGCGGGACGCCGTGATCGCGGACGGCCGGGCGAACAACCGCCGGCTGCCCAAGGAGAACGCCGTCCAGCGGTACAAGGGTCTGGGCGAGATGGACTACACGGAGCTCTGGGAGACGACCATGTCGCCCGAGCACCGGACCCTGCTGCAGGTGACGCTGGACGAGGCCGTCGCCGCCGACGAGACGTTCACGGTGCTGATGGGCGAGGACGTCGAGGCACGTCGCGCGTTCATCCAGCGCAACGCGAAGGACGTCCGCTTCCTCGACATCTGACGCGGCGCCGGTGACCCCGGCGACGCGACCGACCTGGCACCGACGACTGGAGTGACCCGCACGTGACCGAGACCCCGGGCGAGATCGAGCACGGCAACATCGACCAGGTGGACCTGCAGCTCGAGATGCAGCGCTCCTACCTGGACTACGCGATGGCCGTCATCGTCGGCCGCGCGCTGCCGGACGTCCGCGACGGCCTCAAGCCGGTGCACCGTCGTGTGCTGTACGCGATGTACGACGGCGGCTACCGCCCCGACCGGCAGTTCTCCAAGTGCAGCCGCGTCGTCGGCGACGTCATGGGCAAGTACCACCCCCACGGCGACACGGCGATCTACGACGCCCTCGTCCGCCTGGTGCAGGACTGGTCGCTGCGCTACCCGCTGGTGTCCGGCCAGGGCAACTTCGGCTCCCCCGGCGACGACCCGGCGGCCGCCCCCCGGTACACCGAGTGCAAGATGGCACCGCTGGCCATGGAGATGGTCCGCGACATCGACGAGGACGCGGTCGACTTCCAGGACAACTACGACGGGCACACGCAGGAGCCCGCCGTGCTGCCCTCGCGGTTCCCGAACCTGCTGGTCAACGGCTCGGCCGGCATCGCCGTCGGCATGGCGACCAACATCCCGCCGCACAACCTGCGCGAGGTCGCGGCGGGCGTGCAGTGGCACCTGGACCACCCGGAGGCGTCCAAGGAGGAGCTCCTCGAGGCGCTCATGCTCCGGATCAAGGGCCCCGACTTCCCGACGGCGGCCACGATCCTGGGCCGGCGTGGCATCGAGGAGGCGTACCGCACGGGGCGCGGCTCCATCACGATGCGTGCCGTGGTCGAGGTCGAGGAGATCCAGGGCCGGCAGTGCCTGGTGGTCACCGAGCTGCCGTACCAGGTGAACCCCGACACCCTGGCCAAGAAGATCGCGGACCTCGTCAAGGAGAACCGCGTCCAGGGGATCGCGGACATCCGCGACGAGACCTCGGGCCGCGCGGGCCAGCGACTCGTGATCGTCCTCAAGCGGGACGCCGTCGCCAAGGTCGTGCTGAACAACCTGTACAAGCACACGCAGCTGCAGGACACGTTCGGCGCCAACATGCTGGCGCTGGTCGACGGCGTGCCGCGCACGCTGAGCATCGACGCGTTCGTCCGCCACTGGACGTCGCACCAGATCGACGTCATCCAGCGCCGCACCCGCTACCGCCTGCGCAAGGCGGAGGAGGACATCCACATCTTCCGTGGGTACCTCAAGGCGCTGGACGCGCTGGACGAGGTCATCGCCCTCATCCGCCGCTCCCCCGACGCCGAGCAGGCCCGCAACGGCCTCATGGAGCTCCTCGACGTCGACGAGCTGCAGGCACAGGCGATCCTCAACCTGCAGCTGCGCCGCCTGGCCGCCCTGCAGCGCCAGGAGATCCTCGACAAGCACGCCGAGCTCGAGGCCGTCATCACGGCCCTCAACGCGATCCTCGCCTCCCCCGAGCGGCAGCGGCAGATCGTCAGCGAGGAGCTCGCGACGGTCGTCGACAAGTTCGGCGACGAGCGGCGCACCCACATCCTGCCGTTCGACGGCGAGGTCTCGATCGAGGACCTCATCGCCGAGGAGGACGTGGTCGTCACGATCACGCGCGGCGGCTACGCCAAGCGGACCCGCGTCGACGCGTACCGGGCGCAGCGCCGCGGCGGCAAGGGCGTGCGCGGTGCCCAGCTGCGCGAGGACGACCTGGTCGACCACTTCTTCGTCACGACGACGCACCGCTGGCTGCTCTTCTTCACGAACCTCGGCCGGGTGTACCGGGCCAAGGCGTACGAGCTGCCGGAGGCCGGCCGCGACGCGAAGGGTCAGCACGTCGCGAACCTGCTGGCGTTCCAGCCGGGCGAGCGGATCGCCCAGGTCCTGGACCTGCGCGACTACGAGCAGGCGGAGTACCTGGTGCTGGCCACCCGGCGCGGGCTGGTGAAGAAGACGCGCCTGACGGAGTACGACTCGAACCGCAGCGGCGGCGTCATCGCCATCAACCTGCGCGAGGACGACGAGGGCCGCACGGACGAGCTGGTCGCCGCGCGCCTGGTCGACTCCGACCAGGACGTCATCCTGGTCTCGCGCCTCGGGCAGTCGGTGCGGTTCACCGCCTCCGACGAGGCGATGCGCCCCATGGGCCGTGCGACGAGCGGTGTCACGGGCATGAAGTTCCGTGCCGACGACGACCTGCTGGCGATGGACGTCGTCCGCGAGGACGCGTTCCTGTTCACCGTCACCGAGGGCGGCATCGCCAAGCGCACGGCGCTCACGGTCGAGAACTACCGCCAGCAGGGCCGTGGTGGTCTGGGGATCAAGGTCGCGAACCTGCCCGAGGCCAACGGCGAGCTCGTCGGTGCCCTCGTGACCGACCCGGACGACGAGGTGCTCGTCATCATGGAGCGCGGCAAGATCGTGCGGTCGGCCACGTCGGAGGTCAACGCCACCGGCCGGACCACCCAGGGTGTGATCTTCGCCAAGCCGGATCCGGGTGACCGGATCATCGCCGTCGCCCGGAACAGCGAACGACACCTCGAGGACGATGGCGGTACCGTGGGCGAGAACGTGGCCAACCACGACGCAACCGACGTACCGGACCCGGACGGGTCGGTGCCTGACAGCGGCGACCGACCCGCGGAGGACTGATGAGTGACACGCCCCCCTCGATCCCCCCGCGCAAGCGACCCACGTCACCCCTGACGGGCGGCGGCGCTCGCCCCGGCGATCACGGCGGCTCGGTGCAGGCCGCCGAGCACGACGTGCCGGGCGGCAGCTCGTGGTCGTCGATCGGGGGGGCCGAGGGAGCCGCCCCGCCGACGTACACGGTCGACGCGCGCAGCAGCGCGCTCCCCGCGTCGTCGACCGGGCGCAGCTCGGTGCCCTCCGGTCCCCGGACGGACGACCGTGCACGGCAGGAGTCGTCGGACCCGCGTCCGCCGCGGGTCGCGACGCCGGCCGCCGGTCCCGCCGGTGACGACGACGAGCCGCCCTCGCCGCTGGTCACAGCGGTCGACGCGACGACCGTCTGGCTGAAGAAGGCCGCCGGAGTCACGGGTTCCGGGCTCTCGAGGGCGTACTCTCAGCTGACCCGACCCCGCACCGAGGACGACCACATGACCACGACGCCGACGACAGCCGGTGCCGCAACGACGCAGCGCCCTGCGCCACGATCGACGGCGCCTGTGACCGGGGCGACCTCGCGCCCTGCGACGGGGCGCATCCCGACCGTCGGAGCCGGCCCGCGCCGTGTGCGCCTGGCGGTCTCGCGCGTCGACCCGTGGTCGGTCATGAAGCTCGCGTTCCTGCTGTCGGTGGCGATCGGGATCATGATCGTCGTCGCGGCGGTCGTGGTGTGGTTCACGCTCGACAGCCTGCAGGTGTTCTCGCAGCTCGACGGGCTGATCCGGCAGGTCGCCGGGCAGGAGAGCCCGGACCTGCTCGCGTTCGTCTCGTTCGAGAAGACCGTGTCGGCCGCCACGCTCGTGGGCGTCATCGACGTCTTCCTGCTGACGGCGCTCGCGACCATCGGTGCGTTCCTCTACAACATCGTGGCGGCGCTCGTCGGTGGCGTGAACGTCACCATGACGGACGAGTGACCCACAGGGAGCACCTCGCGGTGCGGCGCTCACCGGTTTGGGTGCGGCGGCTCGCCTGGGGTACTCTCGACCGTCGCGCCCGCCGGTGCTGATCTCCCGCCAGAGGTCGATCCGGTGGACGTGTCACGGGCCTATAGCTCAGACGGTTAGAGCGCTTCCCTGATAAGGAAGAGGTCACAGGTTCAAGTCCTGTTAGGCCCACGCTGCCGGTGCGCACGTCGTACCGCGGACTGCCGGCACCCACCCGAGACGGGGGATCCGATGAAGAAGCTCCTGGTTCTGGCCGCACTCGCGGCCATCGGTTACGTCGCCTGGCAGAAGTACGCGGAGGACCGTGACGAGCGGGACCTCTGGGCCGAGGTCACCGACACCTTCGAGTGACGACGGCCTATCGGGGGCCATGGCGCAATTGGTAGCGCACCTGCTTTGCAAGCAGGGGGTTAGGGGTTCGAGTCCCCTTGGCTCCACCACGCCGGAACGGCGCAGGACACCCGTGTCCTGCGCCGTTCCGCGTTCCCGGCACCGCGCGGCGAGGTCGTGCGCCGCGGTCGATCAGACCGCGAACGTCGCCCAGATGTTCTTCGTCCGCCCGGTCGCGTACCACCCGACCTCGAGCGACAGCTGCCGCGCCAGGTGCAGACCGAGCCCTCCCGCGCCCGTGATGCGGGCACCCGCGTAGACGGGCTCCGTCTCGGGGTCGTGGTCGGCGACGTCGATCAGCCACTGGTCCTGCCCGCGGGACAGCGTGACGATCGTCGGGGGCAGGCCGTGGGTGAGGGCGTTGGCGGCGAGCTCGGTCGCGATGAGGACGAGCTTGTCCGGCGTCGCCTCGAGGTCCTGGCGGACCGCGGTGGTCCCGGCCCCGATCTCGTCCGCCAGCTCGTGACGGAGCGTCCGCAGCTGCGCGGTGGACGCCAGCGCCCACTCACGCACGGGTTCGAACCGCGCCGGGGGCCTGCTGACGGGCAGCCCGGCGTCCGTGTCCGTGAGCACCAGCCGCTCGCGCCTGCCGTCGGTCAACTCCGCCTCCTGGGTGGTCCGGCATCGAGCGTCACAAACCCGGGCCCTTTCTGCATCCGGAACGACGGTCACTCCCCCACGGGAAAATGCGGTGACCTGGAGGGGGTGGGCCGTGGATCCTCCTCACGGCCCGGCGGACACCTCCGCCACCAGGTCCCGTCCCGGTCGCCCGGGTGTGATCCCCCGAAGGAGGGATGTCATGACCAGCACGTTCCCCGTCGAGCTGCGTGGTGCGGCCGCGTCCACGCTCATGTGGGCGCACGAGCACGACGTCGAGCCGGCGGCGCTCCAGCAGCTGCGGAACATCGCTTCGCTGCCGTGGGTCCACGGGGTGCGGGTCATGCCGGACGTCCACCTCGGCAAGGGTGCGACCGTCGGGTCCGTCATCGCGATGCGTGACGCGGTCTCCCCCAACGCCGTCGGGGTCGACATCGGGTGCGGCATGATCGGCGTCCGCACGTCCCTCGTCGCGGACGACCTGCCGGACGACCTGCACGCGTTGCGCACCGCGGTGGAGGCCCGCATCCCGGTGGGCTTCCACGCCCACGACGAGGCGGTGGACCTGCGTCGGCTGCGGCCCATCGGCGCCCGGGCCCGGACCGCCGAGGCGCTGCGGGGCGCCGACGCCTTCTGGGCGCGCTTCGACTCGCTGACGCCGCGTGTCCGGGACCTGGAGACCCGTGCACGCCGGCAGCTGGGCACGCTCGGCGGCGGCAACCACTTCCTGGAGGTCTGCCTCGACGAGGACGACACCGTGTGGCTGCAGCTGCACTCCGGGTCCCGGAACATCGGCAAGTCGCTGGCGGAGGTGCACGTGGCCGTCGCCAAGGACCTGCCGCACAACCAGGGGCTCGTGGACCGGGCCCTCGCGGTCCTGCTGGCCGGCACGCCGCAGATGGACGCCTACCTGAACGACCTGTGGTGGGCGCAGGAGTACGCGGCGCGGTCCCGTGCGGTGATGATGACGCTGTTCGTCGACGCCGTGCGGGCCACCTTCGCGGACCGTGACGTGACCTTCGAGGAGGTCGCGAACGTGCATCACAACTACGTCGCGACCGAGCACATCGACGGCGCCGACCTCGTCGTGACCCGCAAGGGTGCGATCCGGGCCGGAGCCGGCGACCTGGGCCTCATCCCGGGCTCGATGGGCACGGGGTCGTACATCGTCCGGGGCCTGGGCAACCCGGCGTCGTACTGGTCGGCGTCCCACGGCGCGGGGCGCAGGATGTCACGCAACGCGGCCAAGCGGACGTTCACGCTCGACGACCTCGCGGCCCAGACCGCGGGCGTCGAGTGCCGGAAGGACGCCGGGGTCCTCGACGAGATCCCCGGTGCGTACAAGGACCTCGACCAGGTCATCGCCGCCCAGGCGGACCTGGTGGAGGTCGTGGCCCGGCTCCGCACGATCGTCTGCGTCAAGGGCTGACGGCCTTCTGACCTGCACGGACGCGGCCCTCGGCACACCCTGGACACCCGGGTGCGCCGAGGGTCGTCAGCACGTGCGCGGACATCGTGATACTGTCTTCACTGCGTCATGCCGCGCGAATACCTCCGCGGCGCACTTCGGGCCTCAGCATCGAAGCGAGGACCATGCGCACCCGGCAGCACCGCTGTCGGTCAGGATCTCCGCCCACCCGGGTGCGGAGCGGAAGCAGAGAACATCACACACACCATCTTCGAGAGTCCCTCGGTCGCCGTAGCGCCGAGCGTGACCTCCGGACCGGCCGCCGTTTGGCGTGCCGCCGACGACGACCTCTGGGTCGGGACCGTCGGTGGCGAGTACGCGGGCATGATCGCCCGCCACCCCGACGGCTACCACGCCCACGACCGCTGGACGCGGCCCGTGGGTATCGCACCGACGTTCGACCGTGCGGCGTGCCTCCTGGCACCGGCTCGCACGAGCTCATCCCGAGCGCGTCGCACGTCGACCCTTCACCGTCTGCGTCCCTCGGGACGCGGCAACCGGCGCCGCACCAGCGCGCCGGCGGAACGAACGAGAGAAGACATCATGGCCACCGGCACCGTTAAGTGGTTCAACGCTGAGAAGGGGTTCGGCTTCATCGCCCCCTCGGACGGCTCCGCCGACGTGTTCGCGCACTTCAGCGCGATCGTCTCGACGGGCGGCTTCCGCACCCTCGAGGAGAACCAGCAGGTCGAGTTCGAGGTCACCCAGGGCCCCAAGGGCCTTCAGGCGTCGGACATCCGTCCGCTCTGAACCACGAGCACCCGAAGGCCGCGCAGCGACTCGCTGTGCGGCCTTCGTCGTTCCTGCGTGAGGGTGCGGCGGGCCGCTGCAGCCCTGCTCGGTGCGCTCAGCGGTGCACCCCGCGCCGGGCGCGCGCGACCACGTCCGCCAGCACGTCGTCGGCGTAGACGGCCACCGGGTCCTCGGTCACCAGACCGTCCTCGAGGGTCGACCACTGCCAGTGCGGGTGTACGTCCGCGGTCGCCGCGTCCTCCCGCAGCCGCAGGTCGATCAGGACCGCGTACCGGTACCCGAAGCGCTGCTGCACCGCGTGCGCGACCGTGAGGTCCGCCGCCCCGGGCGCGGCCGCCGACGCGTCGGCGGTCAGCTCGACGAGCAGCAGGTTGTGCTCCGGACCCAGCCGTCCGCGCTGGTGGACGATGAGGTGCGGCGGGCGCGTCCTGGACCCGTCGAGGCGGACCGACTCCTCCAGGACCATGCCCGAGCGGTCGTAGTCCGCGTCGACGTCCCACGACTTCTCGATCGTCCCGTGCAGGGCCCAGCCGAGGTGGAACGAGATCGTCCGGTCCGACGGCCGGCTCGTCCCGGCCGAGGGCGCGAAGAGCGTCCACCCGTCGACGAGCGTGGTGGTCAGTGCGATACGCACCCTGGCCTGCAGGTCGGCGAGCAGCATGACGGGACGTTACTCCCGCGCCGACGGCGCCGGACAGGACCTCCGACGCGCGGGGCGGGCGTCAGGCCATGCCCAGCTGCTCCCGGACGGGCTCCAGGCCCTCGATCGTCACGTCCAGGCGCAGCTCGTCCGGACGGGCGTCCCAGTCGGCGCGGTCCAGGACGTACAGCTGGCTGTCGACCGGCCCGCCCTCGCGCGCCTGGTGCAGCACGCCGTTCTCGCGGTAGCCGATCCTGCGGCTGACACCCGACGACCCGGGGTTGTCGACGAACGCCGAGCTCGTCGCGTGCAGGGCGTCGAACCCCTCGAAGAGCAGGTGCAGCATCAGCAGCCGCATGCGGGTGCCGACGCCGCCGTGCTGGTGCTGCAGACCGAGCCACGAGCCCGTCTCGGCAGTCCGTGTGACGAGGAAGTCCTTGGCGTACACGCCCTGCGTCCCCAGCGGCTCGCCGTCACGGACCACCGCGAGCTCGATCGCCCAGTCGGCCGGCGTGGTGCGCTGGCGCAGGCCCCACTGGTACGTCATGACGCTCCGTGCGACCTGGACGGGGGTCCCGCGGGTCCAGGGGACGAGGAACGGCATGTAGTCCTCGCGGTGCACGCCCTGCGACGCCACACGTGCCAGGTCGAGCAGCATCCGGTCGTCCGGCGCGCGCAGCTCGAGACCCCCGCCGACGACGCGCAGGCCGGTGAGCGGCCAGATGTCCGCGTCGCTGAGAGCTGGTGCGGCGGGCTGCGGGGGGAGGGGTGCGTCGCTCACCCTCGCAGCGTCCCGGCAGGACGGTGCGCGGTCAACCGCAAAGGGCCAGAGGGCGCCAGAGGGCGACGAGGGCGTCGCGCGCAACACGCGACGCCCTCGTGCGGCGTCCGACCGCCCCCGCGTCGGACGCCTCCCCGGGCGGGCGGAACGGGCCGCCCGCCCGGGTGGTGGATCGGTCCCGATCCGGCGACGTCGGGGGTCGAGCCGGACCGGGACCCGTCTGGTCACCCCGCGGCGCAGGTCGCGCCGTTGACCGCGAACGACGTCGGGGCGGTGTTCTGGCCGGTGTGCGAGCCGTTGAAGCCCAGGTCGACCGACGCACCGGGGGCGAGCGTGGCGTTCCACGCCGCACCCGTCGCGGTGACCGTCGTACCCGTCTGGGACCACGTCGCGCTCCAGCCCTGCTGGACCTTCTGACCGGCCGGGAGGTCGAACGTCAGGTTCCACGTCAGGGGAGCCGTGCCGGTGTTCCTCAGCTTCACCGACGCCGTGAACCCGGTGCTCCAGCTGTTGGCCGAGTAGGCGACGACGCACGACGACGGGGTCGTCGTGACCGTCGGCGTCGGCGAGGGCGTGCTCGACGGGGGGAAGAGCACGGTCTTGGTCACCCAGGGTGAGACCGAGCCGTCCGCGGCCACGGAACGCAGGTGCAGCGTGTACACGCCGAGCGGCGTGCCGGACAGGGTCCTCGACGTGGCCGTCCCGCGGTTCGGGTTCACGGAGCCGTTCGACCCGACGACCGCGGACTCGAAGGCGACCACCTGGGGCTCACCCGCCGGGGCGTCCCAGAGGAACTGGCCGACGAAGCCGGTCATGTCGATCATGAACCTGACGTTGGTCGGCACCGGCACCGTCGTCGGCCACTCGCCGGCCGCGGGGATGCTGACGGTCCTCACGACCCAGCCCGAGGTGCCCTCGGACGCCTGCGACCGCACGCGGATCGTGTGCTCCCCGGGTGCCAGGTCCAGCCGGTTGTACCAGGTGTTCTGCGTGCTCTGGACGGGCTCGTCGTCCAGCTGCGTCTGGTAGGCGGTGACGTCGGCGCCGATGGTCGGCTTGGTCCACGTCAGGCGCAGCTCGTCGCCCGCCGCCACGAGCCGCACGTCCTGCGGCGTCGCGATGATCGGGTTCATCGTCTCCGTGGGCGTCGGCGTCGGCGTCGGGGTGGGCGTCGGCGTCGGGGTGGCGGTGGGCGTCGGCGTCGGGTCCACCGAACCGTCCGGCACCGTGCCCCACAGCAGCGTGCCGCCCTCGTGGAGCGTGATGCCCTTCGTCTTGACGGGGTCTCCCGTGGCCGGCAGACCGTCGAACGACGGGTCGTTCGTGGCGTTCCACTGCAGCGTGCCCTGGACCCGGAACTGGATCTCGCGCCGGTGCTGCGACTGGCCACCGGGGTGGATGTTCTGCCCCGCGCAGCTGACCTCCGCGTAGTACAGCGAGCCGGACGCGTGCTTGATCGCCGCGGGCTGGCTGCCGCACTCGCTGTAGTTGGGCGAGACGGAGAGGCTCGAGGCAGGGACGCCCTCGTCGAGCGTGAACCAGTAGCGGATCGACGCGTTGGTCAGCGACCGCGCGGGGAAGGCCGACCGGTTGCGGATGATCGCCTTGACCTCGGTGAACGCACCGGACTGCGGCTGGTTGAGCTTCGCCTCGACGAAGAACTCGTCCTGGTCGGGCGTCTCCGCGGTCGGGAAGCCAGCCAGCGGCGTGCCGCCGTACTCCGCCGTCAGGTACGCCAGCGCGCTGGTGAAGCCGGCGTTGTAGTCGGTGGCCACCTCGTTGGCGACGTAGTCGCCGCGGTCGTCGGTGTACGCGTCGTTGGCCGTGCCGGGCCCGCCGACGAGGGCGCCGTAGAGCACGTGGCGCGTCTCGGCCGGGTCCTTGAGCGAGTCCAGCCACGACCCGTGCGCGGTGCGGTGGTGCGGGTTCTCGGGCGGGTTGGCGCCGAAGCCGACCACGTAGGACGCCTTGCGGGGGTTGTCGCCCAGCGCGTAGTTGATCTGCCGGACGCCGAAGTCGTGGTACCGCGCCTTGCGGGTGGTGTCCGTCAGCCAGTCGGCGTAGACGAGCGCGACGAAGGACGTGTTGGCGGCGTACCGCAGCGCGCCCCACGAGTCGAGGACGGCCATCCCGCCGGGGGAGTGGTTCACGCGGGCGCCGTTGACGCCGACGGTCCAGTAGTCCAGCCAGCGGTTCGCGTCGTCGACGTACTTCTGCTTGCCGGTCTCCATCGCGAGCAGCGCGTAGGTGGCGTACGACTTGTCGTCCCACGCGACGGTCCACTTGTAGGACTTGGTCGTCGTCTGGTTCTCGTTGCTGAGCTTGTCGTACTCCGACTCGGCCTTGGTCAGGTACGTCGCGTCACCCGTGGCCTTGTACAGCCAGTACGCACCCCACACGAGCTCGTCCTGGTAGCCCGACCACGACTTGTAGAACGACTGGGCGTCGGTGACGCAGTCGGAGTACTTGCCGCGGTACGTGTCGGCGAAGGAGTAGAGCTGCTTGGCGTGCGTCAGCAGGGTCGCCGAGTACGCCGCGTCGGAGGACTTGAAGACGATCGACGCGGACGCCATCGCGGCAGCGGTCTCGGCGGCGGCGTCCGAACCGGGGCAGGACGCGCTGATCTTGTAGGACGGGCGGGCCATCGTCATGACCTCGGCGGGGCCCCACCACTTGTGGTCGTCGTCGCCCTTGCCGACCTGCACGTAGAGCTCGTTGGGCGCGGTGTGCGCCTTGACGAAGTAGTCGTTGACGGCCCGCAGGTTGTCGCGCAGCTCGTCGGTCTGGCCGGCGTGCGTGTAGCCGGCCGGGCTCTCGATCGCACCCCAGGCGAGCATCGTGGCGGTGAACGCCATCGGCAGCCCGAACTTCACGTGGTCGCCCGCGTCGTACCAGCCGCCCGTGAGGTCCTTGCCGACGTCCTTGCCGTCGTCCATGCCCGAGTCCCCGCGCCAGGACACCGGGTAGTCGGCCGGCAGGTCGCCCGAGCGCTGCGCCTGGTAGAAGAACATCGACTTCTGCAGGGCCTCGGCGTAGTTGTACGCCGGAGCGGCCTGCGCCGCCTGCAAGGGCACCGTGAGTGCACCGGCGACGACCGCGACGGCGGCTGCGCCGGCCCACACCGCGCGGCTGCGCGGGCTGCGGGCGGAGGTGCGGGGCATGGCACGTCCCTTCAGACGGGGTAGAGCGCCGGGTGGAGCGCTCCCACAGGTGCCGCACCCGCGACGACGCCGACGTCGCACGGGGAGGAGACCTGCCGCTGATCGTGCTGACGCCGGGCGCCGACTGTCTATGTCTGAAACCTTTAGCCCGCACGCACGTCGGCCCCGGCCCGTCGGTGGACGGGCCGGGGCCGACGAACGTGCTGTCAGGACTCCTTGTCCACCACGGGGTCCGGGGTGTCCGTCGCGGGAGCGTCGGCCGCGGGCGCGGCGGCCGCGGGTGCCGCGGGTGCCTCGCCCGACGTGGCGTCACTGTCGTCCAGCTTCTTCGACACGGAGCGACGGGTTGCCCGACGCGCCGTCTCCTGCGCGGCCTGGCCGGCCTCCTTGGCCTTGTCGCCCAGCTCCTCCGTCGCCTGCGCGACGGCCCCGGCGGCCTCGCGGCTCTTGGCGACCGCGGCGCCGGCCGCCTCGCCGACCGCGTCCGCAGCGTCACCGACGGCGGTCTGCGCCCGGGCCTTGAGCGACTCCGAGCCGAGCGAGTCGGCCGGTTCCCACGGCTCGGCCCACGGGTCGGTGGTCGAGCGCGAGCGCATCCACGCGAACGCTGCGGCACCCGCGCCGGCGAGCCCGGCGACGATCCAGAACACCTTGGCGCCGGACCCCTTGCGCTCGGCCTTGGCGGCCTCCTTGGCGGCCTTCTGCGCCGCCTTCGCGAGCTTCTTCGACTGCTTGCCGGCCTGGCCGGCTGCGACACCGGCGGCGATCTCGGCCTGCGCGCCGGCCTTCGCGGCCGCCTCGTTCACGGCGGCGACGAGCTTGGGGATGAGCTCGTCGACGAGCTTGTCGTGCGCCGTGTCGATCGCCGGCGTCGCCATCCGGGCGGCCTTCTCCACCTGGGGGGCCGCGCTCTTCACGCTCTCCTTGTAGAGGTGGTCGACGTGCGGGAGCAGCCAGGCGACGAAGGCCTCGACCCGGGGCGTCGTCCACTCCTTCGCGTGCCCCGCCGCGTCACCGGCTCTCCCTGCTGCATCCTTGGCGCCGTCGGCGAGCGAGGCGCCGATCACGGCGGCCTGCGTCTTGAGCCGTTCGGTGTCCACGTCGATCTTCGGACGATGGGTCATGTGCCACTCCCGCGCTGTCTCGGCTGGTCTCGGCTGGGTCGGGTCGACGTCCTGACCAGACACTCTGCCACTGTCCGTGCCGTCGTGCCCGCGCGAAACGGCGGTTCGCCGACGGCGAATCCGCTGCGTGCCAGGGCGCGCGGTCCGTGCCGGGTGCCAGACTGGCCCCATGTTCGCGACCATCCACACGTCCGCCGGTGACATCCGGGTCGAGCTCTTCGAGAACCACGCGCCGCGCACCGTCGAGAACTTCGTCGGCCTCGCGCAGGGCACCAAGGAGTGGACCGACCCGTCCACCGGAGCACCCCGCACCGACCCGCTGTACTCCGGCGTGGTCTTCCACCGTGTCATCCCCGACTTCATGATCCAGGGCGGCGACCCGCTGGGCAACGGCCGCGGCGGCCCCGGCTACCAGTTCGACGACGAGATCCACCCCGAGCTCACGTTCTCGGAGCCCTACCTGCTGGCCATGGCGAACGCCGGCAAGCAGCTCAACCCCGTGACCGGCAAGGTCGGCGGCACCAACGGCTCGCAGTTCTTCATCTCCGTCGCTCCCACGACGTGGCTGAACGGCAAGCACACGATCTTCGGCAAGGTCGCGGACGAGGAGAGCCGCAAGGTCGTCGACGCGATCGCCGCGACGCCGACGCGCCCCGGCGACCGCCCGGTGCAGGACGTCACGATCACGTCCATCACGGTGGAGAGCTGACATCAGCATCCCTGACGTGCCGGGCGGCCCCGTCGCGGGGTCGCCCGGCGTGCCCGGTGACGGGACCGGGCAGCCGCCCGTCTGCCCGCGCCACCCGGACCGGGTCGCGTACGTCCGCTGCCAGAGGTGCGGACGCCCCGCCTGCCCGGAGTGCCAGCGGCCCGCGCCGGTGGGCGTCCACTGCGTCGACTGCGTCGCCGAGGCGGCGCGGACGTCCCGTGAGGGGCGCACCGCCTTCGGTGGCCGGGTCCGGGGCGGACGTCCCGTCGTCACGCTGACGATCATCGGGCTGTGCGCGGCGTCCTACGTGCTGCAGCTCGCCGTGCCCGGGTGGACGTCCCGCTGGGCGTTCAGCCCGGTCGCCGGGGCCTACGAGCCGTGGCGCTTCCTCACGGCCGCGTTCCTGCACTCGCCCGGCCAGGTCTTCCACATCCTGTTCAACATGATCGCGCTGTGGATGGTCGGCCCGTACCTCGAGTCGACGCTCGGGCGTGGCCGGTTCGCGACGTTGTACCTGGTCAGCGCGCTGGGCGGCTCGGTCGGGGCCGTGCTGCTCGCACCGGCGACGGGCACGTGGCTCACGGCGATGGTCGGCGCCTCGGGTGCCGTCTTCGGGATGTTCGGGGCGGTGCTCGTCGTCCTGCGCCGCACGGGCCGCGACGCGGGGCCCATCATCGGCATCCTGGTGCTCAACGGCGTCCTGGGCTTCGTCCTGCCCGGGATCGCCTGGCAGGCGCACCTCGGCGGCCTGGTGGTCGGCGCGCTGCTCGGTGCCGCCTACGCGTACGCCCCGCGGGACCGACGGGCGCTCGTGGGGTGGGCCGCGCCGGTGGCCCTCGTGGTCGTGCTCGCGGTCGTGACGTGGACGATGTACACGTCGTACGGCGTCCTCTGACGAACGACAGGTCCCGCGGGAACCGGCCCCTCCCCAGAGTTACTCACACCTGTGGAATTACACCCGTGTAGTTCTCCACAGGTATGTGCACCGCCTGTGGACAACAAGCATGGCCGTCTGTGGACGAGGCTGTGGGCACCTACCACCCACAGCCTCGCTCCGGGAACGCGTGGGACGTCTCAGCGCCAGCGCGTGAGCATCCCGAAGCCGACGATGATGACCGTGAAGCCGATGGCGAGGTTCCACTGGCCGATGCCCGGGACGGGGTAGCCGGCGCCCGGCGACAGGTACGTGACGACGAGCCACACGAGCCCGAGGATCATCAGACCCAAGGACACGGGCAGGAACCATCGCGGCAGGGGCTTGGGTGCGGAGGCCTTCGACGGCGGCGGGGTGTACGTCGCCTTCTTGCGCGACTTCGACTCGGGCACGGGTGGGCTCCTGTCTGCGACGGTGCGGTGGGCAGGCGGGGCATCGACGTCACCGGGACCGCGGGTACGGTGGGCCGTCCGGGTGCGTTGGTGTCGTCGACCTGCGGACCGGTGTCGGCGTGCGCCGAACGTGACCTAGCGTAGTGCTGTCGTCCCGCTGCCCGTGCGGGCTCTGGCGGAGGGAGCGGCATGGCATCGAGCTCCGACCCCCGCGCGCCCCGGGCACGCCGCGTCGGCCTGTGGCGCGGCGCCGTCTCCGTGGGGCTCGTCCTCGGCCTGTCCGGCCTGATGTTCACCGTCAACGCGCGCAGCACCGGGGACGACGACGGTCGTCACCCGCAGGACCTGCGCGAGCTGGCGCTGAAGCAGGCGACGACGGTCCAGGACCTGTCCGCCGAGGTGGACGAGCTGCGCTCCGAGGTCGAGCGCCTCACCGCCGAGCAGAACGCCCTGGCCGGTCGTCCGGTCCTGACCGGCGGAGCGGGTGACCTCGTCGCGGCCGGGTCGACCCCCGTCACCGGTCGCGGCCTGCGCGTGGCGCTCGACGACGCGCCCTTCGACGTCCGCAACGAGGACGTGCGCCCCGACCTGCTCGTCGTCCACCAGCAGGACATCCAGTCGGTCATGAACGCCCTCTGGGCCGGCGGCGCGGAGGCGATGGGCCTCATGGACCAGCGGGTCGTGTCCACGACGGGCGTGCAGTGCCAGGGCAACGTGCTGCGGCTGCACGGACGCATGTACTCGCCCCCGTTCGTCATCACGGCCATCGGGGACCCGGACCGGCTCCGGGCCTCGCTCGCCGACGACCCCGCCGTCAGCACCTACGTGCGGCACGCGGCCGAGCTGGGTCTGGGGTGGGACGTCGAGACCCGCGACGCCCTGGAGCTCCCCGCGTACTCCGGCGCGACCGAGCTGACCTGGGCGCGGGTGCCCGACGACGTCGAGGTGCTGCCCGGGCTCGCGGAGCCCACCTCGCAGCCGTCCGAGCCGCCGGTCCCCGCGAACGCGGCAGCGACCCGTCCGACGACCGTGGGGGACCCGCTGTGAGCACACCGCCCGTCGTCGTGCGCCCGCCGGCGAACTCCCGCTCGGCGCGCACGCCCAGGTCGTCCGTCGTCTACGGCGTGGTCGGCGTGGTCGGCGAGCTGCTCATCACGATCGGTGTCCTGCTGCTCGGCTTCCTGGTCTGGCAGCTGTGGTGGACGGACGTCGAGGGCAACGCGGTGCAGGCGGAGATCGTGCAGGACCTGGGCTTCGAGGAGCCCCCCGCGACCGAGGCCGACGACGGCGTCGCGGAGCCGCGCCGTGACGAGCCCCCGGTGATCGACGAGCCCGCGCACGCCACGTCGTTCGCGACGCTGCAGGTGCCGCGCTGGGTCGGCGAGCAGGAGCGCCCCATCTCGCAGGGCACCGACCGCCCGACCGTCCTCGACGTCCTGGGCATCGGTCACTACGAGGGCACGGCGATGCCGGGCGGCCTCGGCAACTTCGCGCTCGCCGGGCACCGCGTGACGTTCGGCAAGCCGTTCAACCGCATCGAGGAGCTGCAGGTCGGCGACCCGTTGGTCGTGCGGACCGCGGACACCTGGTACGTCTACAGGGTCACCTCGACGGAGGTCGTCATGCCGGCCGACGTCCGCGTCATCGCACCCGTGCCCAACGAGCCGGGCGGCGAACCGACCGAGCGGTACATCACCCTGACGACCTGCCACCCCATGTTCTCCGCGCGCGAGCGGTACGTCGTCCACGGCGTGCTCGACTACTGGGCACCCGTGGCCGACGGCACCCCCTCCGAGCTGCTCGGGTGACGCCGTGAGGAGCACGTGACGACGGGCGACGTGATCGGCAGGCGGGACCGGGCTGGGCGGACGACGACGGGAGGCTCATGATGTACGGATGGTTGTGGCGGCACCTGCCGGGCCCTGTGCCCGTGCGGGTGCTCCTCGCGGCCGTGCTCGTCGCAGCGGTCCTCGCGGCGTGCTTCCTGTGGGTGTACCCGGCGATCGCGCCGTTCATGCCCTTCAACGAGACCACGGTGGGTGAGGGATGACGCGGATCCTCGTCGTCGACAACTACGACTCGTTCGTCTACACGATCGTCGGCTACCTCGACCAGCTCGGGGCGAAGACCGAGATCGTGCGGAACGACGCGGTGCCGCCGGCGGCCGAGCGCGCCGCGTACGACGGCGTGCTCGTCTCGCCCGGCCCCGGCACGCCCGCGGACGCCGGAGCGAGCACCCAGGTGATCCGGGACTGCGCCGCCGCCGGCACGCCCATGCTCGGCGTCTGCCTGGGCCACCAGGCCCTGGGCGAGGTCTTCGGTGGCACCGTGACGCACGCACCCGAGCTCATGCACGGCAAGACCAGCCCGGTCGAGCACGACGGGCAGGGCGTCCTGGCCGGGCTGCCGACGCCGTTCACCGCGACGCGCTACCACTCGCTCGCGGTGGTCGACGGCACGTTCTCCGACGAGCTGGTCGTCACGGCGCGCACCAACGGCATCATCATGGGACTGCAGCACCGCGAGCTGCCGCTGCACGGCGTGCAGTTCCACCCGGAGTCGGTGCTCACCGAGGGCGGGCACCGGCTGCTCGCCAACTGGCTGCAGGTCTGCGGCGCGGCCGACGCGGTCGAGCGGTCGCAGGGCCTGCACCCGCTCGTGCGTCTCTGACGCCGCCGCAGCGACGCCGCTCGTAGCGGGAGCACCCGCCACCGCGACGACGAACGCCCCGGCCTTCCGGCCGGGGCGTTCGTGTGCTGCTGGGTTCCTGCCGGTCCTCAGTTGTCGTTGCCGGGCGTCGCGCTGGCGCTCGGCCCGGGGTTGTTGCCGTTGTTGTTGGGGGCCGGCCCGCGCGAGATCCGGAGCGTCACCCGCTGCTCCTTGGCGATCTGCGTACCACCGCTCGGGTCGGACGACACGACGGTGCCCTGCGGCTCGTCCGACTGCACCTCCTCGGAGGTCACGCTCGTCAGGCCGACGGCCGCGAGGGCCTGCACGGCCTGGTCGTAGGTCATGCCGCGCAGGTTCGTCGGGACCGTCGCGGTGGTGGCGGCCTCGGCGATGCCCAGCTTGATCGTCGTGCCCTGCGGCACGATCACGTCCGCGCGGTCCTGCGAGACGACGGTGCCCTCGGGTTCCGTCGACTCCTCACCGGTCGTGCTGACGCGCAGGCCCAGCGCCTCCAGCTCCGCCACGGCGTCCTCCTGGTGCTTGCCCCTGACGTCCGGCACGACGATGGTCCCGGACGACACGAACAGCGTGACCGCGTCGCCCGCCTTCGCGGGGCTGTCCGCCGCCGGGTCGGTCCTGATGACGCGGCCCTTCGCGATCGTCGGGTGGTCCTCGGTCTGCCGCGTCGGCGACACGGTGAGGTCTGCCGCCTCGAGGATCTTGACGGCCTCCGCCTCGGTCTTGTCCGCGACGTTCGGCACCGTCACCTCGGCGGGTCCGGTCGAGATGTAGACCGTGACCTGGGACTCCTTGTCGACCGGGGTGCCCTCGGGCGGGTCGGTGCGCGTGACGAGGCCGGCCGCGACGTCGCTGGGCTCCTGAGCGGGCTCGGGGCGCAGGTCTGCCTCCCGCAGGGCAGCGAACGCCTCCTCCTGCTGCAGCCCGGTGACCGCGGGGATGTCGACCTTCGTCTCGGCGGGCGGGGTCTGGTTGGCGACGATCGCCGCGATGATGCCGCCGACGGCCAGCAGGGCGACGAGCGCCAGCACCCAGATCAGCCAGGGCCGCTTCTTCTCCTCCTCGGCGTCCTGCTCCGTCTCGGTCGTCGTGGCCAGACCGGTGGCACCCCACGGGGAGGTCGCCGGCGGCATCGCCTGCGTCGCGGCGACCGGGGGTGCCATGACCTGGGTGGTGTCGCCCGTGGGGACCGCCGCCATCGCCGCACCGACCGCGGGGGCGCTGACCTGGCCACCCCGCAGGACGGCCTCGAGGTCGGCGCGGAACTCCGCGGCCGTCGAGTAGCGCGCGTCGCGCTCCTTGGCGAGCGCCTTGAGCGTGATGCGGTCGAGCGACTCCGGCAGGTCGGACGCGATCGTGCTGGGCACGGGCGGCATCTCGCGGACGTGCTGGTAGGCGACGGCCACGGGGGAGTCGCCGACGAAGGGGGGACGGCCCGTGAGCAGCTCGAACAGCAGGCAGCCCGTGGAGTACAGGTCGGAGCGGGCGTCGACCTGCTCGCCGCGCGCCTGCTCGGGGGAGAGGTACTGGGCGGTGCCGATGACGGCCTGCGTCTGCGTCATCGTCGCCGCGGAGTCCGCCACGGCACGCGCGATGCCGAAGTCCATGACCTTGACCGCACCCGTGGGGGTGATCATGACGTTCGCGGGCTTGATGTCCCGGTGCACGATGCCCGCGTGGTGCGAGTACTCCAGCGCCGACAGGACGCCGGCGGTGATCTCGATCCCCTCGTCGATGGGCACCGCGTGGCCGTCGCGCAGGATGTCCCGCACGGTGTGACCCTCGACGTACTCCATGACGATGAACGGCACGTGCGCGACGTTGCCGGACGGCTCGGTGAAGACGTCCTCGCCGGTGTCGTAGACCGCGACGATCGCGGGGTGGTTGAGCGCGGCCGCCGACTGCGCCTCCCGGCGGAAACGCGCCTGGAAGGACGGGTCACGTGCCAGGTCGGAGCGCAGGATCTTGATGGCGACCGTGCGTCCCAGGCGCGTGTCGTGCCCGATGTGCACCTCGGCCATGCCGCCGCGCCCGATGAGCTCGCCGACCTGGTACCTGCCGGCGAGGATGCGCGATCCGTCGTCCACCACTAGGAGTCCTTCACTTCAGTCGGTCGCGGACCGCCGGCGCCTGCCGGTGATCCGTCTGCCGGGCCGGCCGTACCGGCCCCGGTGGGTTCTGCGGCGATCATCCCACCTGGTGGGCCGCCATGAGGGTACTCGGCGGTGACGGAGCCCACGGACGGGCCCGCCGGGCCGGAGCCCAGGAGTCGGTCGGCGAGTGCTGCGCCGAGCATCGCGACGAGGACGAGGACCAGCGCGACGAGCGGCAGCCGGAGGCGGCGCACCCAGGTGACAGCCGTGGTCAGGAGGTCGTCGGACACCCGGTCCGCCGGCATCGCGCGCCGGTCCCGCCGCGAGACGTCGCCGCTCGGGCCCGGCGCGCGGCCCGCGCGCTCGCGGCGCGACGGCGGGTAGGACGGCGGTGTCCCGGCTCCGGCCTGCGCAGCGTGCGCGGTGTCCGACGCGGTACGCGGCCTCGTCGCGACACGTCGCTCCTCGCGCGCGGGGGCGGGCCTGCTCACCAGGACCGCGACGCCCGACGGCGGCGTCTGCGGCATCAGGCGGTCCAGGAGACCCGCCAGCTCCTCGCCCGACGCCGGGCGATCCGCAGGCTCCTTCGACAGCAGCCGCAGCACCAGTGCCGCGAGCTTCTTGTCGACCGACGCGGGCAACGGCGGCACCGGGTCGTTGACGTGCGCGACCGCGATGTCCACGGCCGTCGGCCCCGTGAACGGCCGCTTGCCCGCCAGCCCCTCGTACGCGACGACGCCCAGGGAGTACAGGTCCGACAACGGGGTCGCGGGCCGCCCGACGGCCTGCTCGGGCGACAGGTACTGGGCCGTGCCCATGACCATGCCCGTCGCGGTCATCGTCTTCTGGTCGGCGGCCAGCGAGACGCCGAAGTCCGTGATCTTCACCTTGCCGGAGCGTGCCAGCAGGATGTTGCCGGGCTTGACGTCCCGGTGGACGACGCCCGCCAGGTGCGCGGCGTGCAGCCCGCGGGCCGTCTGCGCGAGCATCGGCAGCAGGCGCCGCGGCGGCAGCACCGGCTCGCGCTCGAGCAGGTCGGACAGCGGCTCGCCGACCACCAGCTCCATGACGAGGTACGCCGAGCCGTCCTGCTCCCCGTAGTCGAACAGCGCCGCGATGTGCGGGTGGTGCAGCGCGGCGGAGTTGCGGGCCTCGGTGCGGAACCGCTCGAGGAAGCCGGCGTCGCCCGCGAACTCGTCGCGCAGCACCTTGACGGCCACCGCGCGTGCGAGCGCGTCGTCGTTGGCCTCCCAGACCTCGCCCATGCCGCCGACGGCGATGCGGCGCAGCAGCCGGTAGCGGCCACCGCCGAGCGCGACACCCGGTGCGGTCCTCACGACGCGAGCACCGCCTCGATCACGGCACGCGCGATGGGCGCGGCGACCGCGCCACCGGTCGCCTCGTTGCCCAGGCTGCCGCCGTTCTCGACGATCACGGCCACCGCCACCCGCGGCGCCTCGGCCGGTGCGAACGCGGTGAACCACGCGTGCGGGGGCTGGCCCTCGACGGTCTGGGCCGTGCCGGTCTTGCCCGCCACCTGCACGCCGTTGATGCGGGCGGCCTTCCCGGTGCCGGAGTCGACCACACCGACCATCATCTGCGTCAGGGCGCTCGCCGTGGACGCCGACACGGCGTCGGAGAGCACCTGGGGCTCGGTGGTGGACACGACGGTGAGGTCGGCGGCGCGCACGGTGTCGACCAGGAACGGGGTCATGAGCCGTCCCCCGTTGGCGATCGCGGACGCGACCATGGCCATCTCCATGGGGGACGCCTGCACGTCGCGCTGGCCGATCGCGGACTGCGCGAGCTGCGCGGGGTCGAGGTCGGAGGGGAACACCGACTCCACGACCGGCATGGGCACCGTGAGCTCCGGGTCGTGGAATCCGAACCGCTCGGACTGCTCGCGGAGCGCGTCCTCGCCGAGCGTCATGCCGAGGCTCGCGAACGCGGTGTTGCACGAGATGCGCAGCGCCTCCGCGAGGCTGATCTGCTCGCCGCCGCAGCTGCTGCCGCCGAAGTTGCCGATCGTCGCGGACGTCTGCGGCAGGGTCAGCGTCGTGGGGGACGGCACGGCGGTGTCGGCCGTGTACTGCCCGGACTCCAGGGCGGCTGCGGCGGTCACGAGCTTGAACGTGGACCCGGGCGCGTAACGCTCCTGGACCGCGTTGGAGCGCAGCGGATTGCCGGGGGCCTGGTCGAGCGCGCGGTACTGGGCGGCGGCCTCGCTGGTCGAGTGCACGGCCAGGACGTTGGGGTCGAAGCCGGGGGTGGACACCATCGCCAGGATCCGCCCGGTCGACGGCTCGATGGCGACGACCGCGCCGCTCTGGCCGGCCAGCCCGGCGAACGCCGCCTGCTGCGCCGCGGGCACGATGGTCGTCTCGACCGCGGCGCCCTCGGGCCGCTTGCCGGTCAGCAGGTCGCGGATCCGCGTGAAGAACAGCTGGTCCGACCGGCCGGTGAGCTGGTCGTTCTCGTACTTCTCCAGCTCGCTGCGCCCGTTGGCGATCGAGTAGAAGCCGGTCACCGCGGAGTACAGGTCGCCCTGCGGGTAGACGCGCTGGTACCCGAACGGGTCGTCGACGGGGACCGAGGACGCGATCGCCTCGCCGCCGGCGACGATCGGTCCGCGCGCGTTGCCGTGCTCCCGGTACAGCGTGCGGACGTTGCGGGGGTCGGTGTTCAGCGACTCCGCCTGGAAGAACTGCACCCACGTCGCCGAGGCCATGAGGGCCACGAACATGACGAGCGTGATGGTCGCGAGGCGACGCAGGGGGGTGTTCATCGCGTCTCGCCTCCCCGGTGGTCGGTGTCGCGGCCGTCGGGGTCGCGCCCGTCCGGCTCGTCCGGGATCAGCGGGTCGGCGCCCAGGTGCTCGGTGGGGCTGTCGTCGGGCACCGGGCCGGTGTCGACGACGGCGCCGGACGTGCGGACCGGCGCGTCCCCGACCACCACCGGCGTGCCGGCCGCGGGAGTGCCCGTGCGCCCCGTGCTGCGCCCGCCACCCACCGGCCGGGAGCGGCCGGCTGCGGACAGCGGGATGCCGATGTCCGGGGTCGCGACCGCGCGCACGGCCGGGACCGGCCGACGCGCCTCGTCGGAGATCCGTAGCAGCAGGGCCGCGATGATCCAGTTGGCCACCAGGGACGACCCGCCGTACGCGAGGAAGGGTGTGGTCAGGCCCGTGAGCGGGATGAGTCGCGTCACGCCGCCGACGACGACGAACAGCTGGAACGCCACGACGAACGACAGGCCGCCGGCGAGCAGCTTGCCGAACCCGTCGCGGACGCCGATCGCCGTCCGCAGGCCGCGGGACACGAAGATCGTGTAGAGCAGCAGGATCGCCAGGAGCCCCGTGAGGCCGAGCTCCTCACCGAGGGCCGCGACGATGAAGTCCGAGTAGGAGAACGGCACGAGGTCGGGCCGACCCTGGCCGAGGCCGGTGCCGAACAGCCCCCCGTTGGCCATGCCGAACAGCCCGTACACCAGCTGCCCGGAGCCGCCCGGGTCGCGGCTGAAGATCTCGTCGTCGAGCGCGTGCAGCCACACGTCGAACCGCGCGCCGACGTGCCCGAACGTCGCCGCGGCGACACCCGCGCCCCCGACGAACAGCACGAGCCCGATGATGATCCACGAGGTCCGCTCGGTCGCCAGGTACAGCACGGCGACGAACAGCCCGAAGAAGAGCAGCGACGTGCCGAGGTCGCGCTGCAGGACGAGGACCGCGAGGGACGCCACCCACACCAGGATGATCGGGCCGAGGTCGCGGGCCCGTGGCAGCTGCAGGCCCAGCACGCGCTTGCCGGCCAGCGCGAGGGTGTCGCGGTGCGTCACGAGGTAACCGGCGAAGAACACGGCGAGCGCGATCTTCGCGAACTCGGCGGGCTGCATGCCGACCGGCCCGACGCGGACCCAGATGCGGGCCCCGTTGATGGTCTGACCGAGCCCGGGGACCAGCGGCAGGACGATGAGCACGAGCGCCGCGACCATCGCCGTGTAGGTGTAGCGGCGCAGCGTGCGGTGGTCGCGCAGGAACCACAGGACCGCGATCGCCAGGGCGACGGAGATGGCCGTCCACGCGAGCTGGCGGTCGGCGATGTCGGCCTCCGACCGGCCGCGCTCCGCGTAGGCGATGGAGATCCGGTAGATCATCGTCAGGCCGATGCCGTTGAGCGCGACCGCGATCGGCAGGATCACGGGGTCCGCCCACGGCGCGCGCAGCCGCAGCACCACGTGCATGACCAGCGCGAGCACGGTGGTGCCGACCGCGTACGCGATGACGTGCGGCGGCACGGACCCCGTCGCGCCGAGGCCCGCCAGGACGTACCCCGCGATGCCGATGCCCAGGGCCGGGACGAGCAGGAGCAGCTCGGTCCCTCGCCCGGGCCGGACCCGGTGCGGCTGGACGGTGGCCATCACAGCGCTGGGGCGACCGCGGGCGGGCCGGGGGTCGGGGCACCGGCGTTCGGCTCGGGGACGTCCGGGGGCGGGATCACGGGCTCGACGGACTGTGCCGGCAGGGTCGCGTCCGGTGCGGGCGTCAGCGTGGGCGAGGGGGTGACCGTGGGCGACGGCTTCGGCACGGCTCCGTCGGCCAGCATGTCGACCAGGCGACGCGCCTCGTCGAGGGACCCGGCGGAGATCGTGCGCTCCACGCGCTCGCGCAGGTAGGCGGGCAGCTCGTCGACCTTCACGTCGGACGTCTCGACCAGCGACGCGAGCTCCACAGGGCCGAGCGACTGCGGGATGCCGCGGTAGACGGCGACCGTCCCGTCGGGCGCGCCCACGAAGTACTGGGTCTGTGTCCACAGGTACGCGCCGGCGAGGGCGGCGACCAGCGCGACGCCCACGGCGACCCAGGTCAGGGCGAGGCCACGGCGGCGGGGCGCGGGCTCCAGCGGCTCGTCCTCGTCGTCGCCCGCCCGTTCCGGGCCGTCGTCGGGGGAGGAGGGCGGCGGGTCGTCCCCGTCGCCGGTGTCGTCGCCGCGCGCGTCGTCGTCCGACGCGCCGGCCTCCGAGCGTGCCTTGCGGCTCAGTCGCGCGGCACGTGCGGCCGGGCCGTCCGCGGCGGCCGACGGACGGTTGCGGCTGACTGCGGCCGCCCCGACGACGGCGCTGGCGGTCGACGGCATCGCCCCGTCCGCCAGGGAGTCGAGCTCGACGACGTCCGCGATGACGACGGTCACGTTGTCCGGGCCGCCGGCGCGCAGGGCGAGCTGCACCAGCCGGTCGGCGCACGCGTCGACGTCCTCGATCTCGGCCAGCGTCTCGGCGATCGTCTCGGCGGAGACGTAGCCCGAGAGCCCGTCCGAGCACAGCAGCCACCGGTCGCCCGGCCGCGCCTCGCGCACCGACAGGTCCGCCGTCACGTCGCTGTCGAAGTCCCCGAGGACGCGCATGACGACCGACCGCTGCGGGTGGTGCTCGGCCTCCTCGGGCGTGATGCGGCCCGTGTCGACCAGGTGCTGCACGAACGTGTGGTCGGTGGTGACCTGCGTGAGCGTGCCCTCGCGGAACAGGTAGCCGCGCGAGTCGCCCAGGTGCACCATCGCGAGCTTGTTGCCGGCGCGCAGGATCGCCGTCACGGTCGTGCCCATGCCCGCCAGGTCCGGCTCGGCGTCGCTGCGCGCGATGATCTCGGAGCGGGCGTCGTCCAGGGCGGTCTCGAGCTCGTCGAGGGCGTCGTCGGGACCGTGCGACTCCCCGTCGAGGGGTGCCAGCGCGGCGACAGCCACGGACGAGGCGACGTCGCCGCCCGCGTGCCCGCCCATGCCGTCGGCGACGACGAGCAGGTGGGGACCCGCGTAGGCGGAGTCCTGGTTGTCCGAGCGGACGAGGCCGACGTCGGAGCGTGCGGCGTAGCGCAGGGCGACTGTCACTCCGCTACCTCTGCAGCTCGAGCAGGCTCTGGCCGATCCGCACCGCGGTACCGGTGGGGACGGGCGTGGGCTGCTCGACCCGCTGCTCGCCGACGAACGTGCCGTTGGTGGAACCGAGGTCCTCGACGAACCACTGGTCGCCCTGCGGGAAGATCCGCGCGTGGCGGGACGACGAGTAGTCGTCGTCGAGGACGAGCGTGCAGCTCGGCGCGCGGCCGACGAGGACGGCCGAGGAGCCCAGCGGCAGCGTGGTGCCGCGCAGCGGGCCCTCCGTCACCACGAGCCGGGTGGGGCCGCCGGTGCCGCGTGCGCGCCGTGGCGCACGGGGCGTCTCGCCGACGGGCACGGGCGACTCGGTCGACGCCTTGCCGGCCGCGCGGCGCCGGTCGATGATCCGCGTGCCGTACAGGTCGCGCCGCAGCACGGTGATCGCCGACAGGACCAGGAACCACAGCAGTGCGAGGTACCCCAGCCGCAGCAGGGTGATGGTGAGCTCACTCATGCCGCGGCATCACTCGTCCACGTCCGCGTCGCCGCCCGTCCAGAACAGGATGCGGGTGCGACCGATGGTCAGCGTGTTGCCGTCGAGCAGCGTCGCGGCGGGCACCTGGTGCCCCTCGACGAACACGCCGTTGGTGGAGCCCATGTCGCTGGCCACGACGCCGTCCGGCGTGACGCGGATCTCCAGGTGGCGACGCGAGACCCCGGGGTCGTCGACGATGATGTCGGCCTCCGAGCCGCGGCCGATGACCGTGACGGGGCCGGTGAGGATGTAGCGCTGGCCGTCGATGTCGATGAGCGGGTGCCGCGGGCTGGGTGCCGCGTTGGTCGCGGGGGCCACCGCACCGCGCACGGTCGCGCTGTGGACGGCGAACCGGCCGGCGTCCTGCTCCGTGTTCTCGGAGAACGACACGGTCACGGGCCCGACGAACGCGTAGTGCTGGCTGGACGCGTGCTCGGTGACGTTGGCGGCGAGCTCCTCCGCGAGGGCCTCGGCACCCCACGCCTCGACCTGGTCGTAGTCGGGGGTGGACAGCTCGATCGTGAACTCGTTGGGCACGACCGTGCGGTCGCGGCCGACGACGGCGGCACGGTCGTCGAGCTCACGACGCAGCGCGTCGGCCAGCTCGATGGGCTTGACCTCGCTGCGGAAGGCACGGGCGAACGCGTTGTTGACGACTCGCTCCACGCCGTTCTCGAACTTGTCGAGGAATCCCACGTCCACCTCCTCCCGCGTCGGGCGGGCCGGGTGGCCCGTCCCTGTGCTCATCGGCTCGCGCGGCGCGGTGCGACGACGATCCGCCTCGATGGTATCCGTGCGACGGGCTGGACGGGTGCCCCTGGGGGTGAACGGTGCACGCGCCGCGTGGGCGAGGCACCTGTGGACGGATCGGTGCGCGGCCGGGCGCCCGACGCCGGCCGCAGCGGGGAGGGGGGCGGAAGTGGTCACATCGACGTCGTGCAGCCTTCGCACGTGGTCACATCGGTGACCACGTGCACGGTGGGTGGGGCCGTTCGTGAGGCAGCGGCGGTGGGGCCGACCGGGGCGGTTCGGTGGTGAGGCCCGCACCGTGCTAACGTTCTGCGGCGCGCGCGAGTGGCGGAACGGCAGACGCGCTGGCTTCAGGTGCCAGTGTCCGAAAGGGCGTGCGGGTTCAAATCCCGCCTCGCGCACAGTGGGGTGGTTCCGGAAGGAACCGCTCAGGTGGTACCGAAACTCCCGGTCAGGGTTCTCTGACCGGGAGTTTCGTGGTTCTGGGGTGCTTGAGGCGGTCTGGAGGCGCTCGCGGACGGCGAGAAGCCCTGCCGAGGGGTCTCGGCAGGGCTTCTTGGGTCGGCGACGGCGCTGTGGGGCTGTTTCCGGGCCGGAGCCGACGGCCGGAACTAGCTGGGTGACCGGACGCCGATGCCCGGATTCCGTCGGATCTCGGACTCGATGCGGGTGCCGGCGGCCGGGCGGTGTGCCTGGGTCCGGTGCGCCCGTCACCGCGCTGATGGCACGCGGGGGTGTGAGGCTGCCTAGCCACCCGCCGTCGGACGCCTCGACCCCTCCGAGGCGCGCCGAAGTTGTCGCACGCCGCGCAGGCGGCGACAGCTCCGTCATGGCGCGCCTTCATCCGCGATGGCGGTACGCCGTCACGAGCTTGGCGAGATGACGAGACCGGGCCTCGGAGGTGAGGACCCAGAACAGGAAGCCGAGACCGAGCAGCGGCAGCCTGATGGCCAAGAAGATCGCGGTGGTGAGGTTGCCCTGCTGAGCGGAACGGATGGGCCCCGCCCAGATGCCCCTGCGGCGGCAGGACTAGGGGAGGTGGCCCAGGAGCCGGGGAGCGTGCCATCGCCGCCGCCGCCGCTCAGCACGCCCGTGACGCCGGACGCCGTTGGGCATCCACCACCGGAAACGGTCGTTTGTGGGAACCAGCCTCCGGTCCCTGCCCACGTCGCGGCGGGTAGTGCCCCGCTCACCCCGACACCACCGCGGGCCTGTTGACCGAGACTGCTGCGATGCAGCGCCCAGTCGTCAAGGAGCCGACGCGCTGCCCGATGAGCGATCGCCAAACGGGAAGACCTCAACCCCCCGGGCGAGCGCGCCCGGTGCCTGCGGCATTCGGATGAACCCCCGGCATGTCGTCACCCGCGGCGGCGGCGAGTGCAACAGTCGAGCCCTCAGAGCAGGGGGACCTCGACGTGGCAATGCATGGTGGCTCAACACATCGCACGCATGGGCAACGGCAGAGGTCCCGCCATCGCGTCACGGCCACCGGTGTGCTGATGGTCGTCGCACTGATGCTTCAGGGAATGCCGGCGGCCGCCGTGGACGAGATTCCCGCGCCAGTGGTGTGGATCGATCCTTCGGACGCGTGGGTGACGACGTCATGGGTGAGCGCCTCCTGGGCGATCGACGGTGAGGCCGACGTCGCCGGATGGGCGCTCACCGTCGACCAGGAGGCCGCGTCCGATCCCGGCCCGTCATGAGCTCGGTGGACATCGAGGAATGGCTCCCCCACCACGAGTTCTTTCACCAGGTGCAGTACCGGTACCTCCAGTCGCCCGCGCAGCTCCTGCGGCTGGCCTCCGGGTCCGCCGACATCTACTGGTGGGGCGAGGCGACCGCGAACTGGGGCGCTCACCTGGTGCAGAGCACCGATGCCGTGCAGAGCGCCGATGGCAAGGGCACGTTCCCTCCCCGGGATACGTACGCGCACTTCCTGCAGACGTTCCTCGACAACTCGGCCGACAGCCTCGACAGCGGCACGCTGATCGAGCCCTTGACGGGCGGCGGCCCCGAGTACGGGGCCTTCCCCGTAGCTGAGTTCCTGCAGCAGCAGTACTTCGACGACGCTACCGGTGGCGCGGCCGCCATCGAGGCGACCTGGCGCAAGATCGGTCGCTTCTTCCTTCCCCCTAGCGCGGTGGGCGCCATCGCGTCCGTGATGGCCGACCACGGGGACAGCTACAGCGAGCAGATCCACCTGTTCCGGACGTGGATGTACTCCTTGGGTTACGTCGACGGCTTCGGCGGCTTCACGACCGAGGATGCAAAGCCGGGCGGGTTCTGGCGCGACGAGCTCAATACCCCGCACATCGAGCCGGCGGAAGAGGTGACCTTCGGCGAGACGCACCGCCAGCAGTCCGGCACCGTCCGCCTGGGTCCAGGGGGCGCCGCCTACATCGAGTTCACCGGGCCGACCGACCTGACGGGTCAGTTGACCGTCACCGTCGGCGAGGGGGCGGCGGCAACCCTCATCGACGGGGTCGCCGCTTTCCCAACGATCTGCCCGAGGTACACCGGCCCGACTCTGATGTCAGCGTCGTCAGCGCCAGCCGCCGGTCACACCTCTTCTTTCGGCTCAGAGGGCCTGACTTCGACGGCAGCCTCGTCAGCGCCGGCCGCCGGTCACACCTCTTCTCTCGGCTCAGAGGACGGATACGAATGCCGCAACGCGGTGCTGGTCGTCACCAATACCGCTCTGAGCAAGCCGTGGTCGGTTGCCACGACCGTCAGCTGGACGGCGACGTTCGTCCCGGACAGGGTGATGCTGCAGAGCGACTGGCTCACGCTGGGAGTCGGCAACACGGGAGTGGTCGGGTACCGCAGCGGCGTCCAGCGCGATGGCACCTATCACGTGTCCTTGGATGACGGTTGGGCAGTGGGGGACGACGAGGTCGCGGGACAGGACTTCGACTACCAGAGCACCAGGACGGTCGAGCCCGGCGTGTTCACCTTCAACCCCGAGCGGTCCACGGCGTACACGGGCACCTCCGTCGGCGTCAGCCTGTTCAACACTTCCACGCTCCGCGTCCGCCAGAGCGTGCACCCGTCGCAGGACCCGAACCTCTACGCGGTGGACGTCACCGTGGAACGCCCGGAGCCACTGCTCGGGCAGACGCCGTCGGCCGGTGGCCACGTCTACTACCGACGCAGCACGTCGTGGGACGTGACCTGGTCGCGGTGGGTGTGGCAGATGGGTTCCACCTGGGCGAAGAGGCCGGGCGGCGACGACTCGCGGGTGGTCGACGTCACGGATGACGCGACATGGTCCGGCCAGTCTGTTGCCCCGTGGGGCACCGCCGGGTACGCGACATCCGGCCCGCACTGGAGCGCCGGCAGCACTCTCGACCTCGACCTGGGCGTGATCGACCCCGGAGACTCGGTCTCCTTCACCCTCTACTACGGCGTCGCCCTAACCAAGGCCGACGCGGAAGCAGCCGTGGCTGCCGTGGAGGCCGACGTCTTCTACCTCGCCTATCCGTCATGGCCGGCCCCCGACCAATCAGCGACAGGGATCTTCGCCTACCGAGCCACCACGCCTACCAACGGAGCAACCCCGTGACAGCTCACGCCGCAGCGGCGCGCCAGACCCTGTCAACTATCGCGCTGGCAGTGGCCTGTGCTCTCACGACGACGGGCTGCTTCTACGACCCCCCCTGCCACAAAGGGCCGAGCTGGTGAATGAGGGCACGACGTCCGTCACCCTGACGTTCGACGGCCCGGCCGCAGAGCCCCAGGAGATCGCGGCACGCGAAGGGCGATCGATCCGGTACGAGGGCGAGCTCATCAGGGAGGAGGACGAGCGCTGTGTCGATGTGGGCTTCACGGTGACCGACACGGCCACCGGCGAGGTGCTGGGGACCGTCGATCCGCCGATCTGCCCCGAGACCCTGATCTACGTCCGTGAGGACGGCACCGTCGAGGTGCGCTGACCGTCCGGCCGCGCCAACCTGGCCGAGCGCGAAGACGCCCGACTGCATGGCGCGCGGCGCTGACGACGGCCGCCGACCGCCCGTCCCAGTTCCTTGGAAGTGGGACGGACCTGTTCGCTTCCTTCTTCGACCCCGATGAGCTCGACCGGCTGTTCCCGGCGGCCGCATCGTCGGGCGCGGTTCAGCCGGTCGCGGTCGCCGCGCGCAGGTAGTTGTCGAGCGTTTCGCGGCTGATGCCGAACTCCTTGGCCAGCGGTCCGGTCACACCGCGCCGTTCCTCGACCTCGGCGCCCGGTAGGCGCACCCACGGCGTCACCGCTCCTTGAAGTACCGGAACAGATGGCTCTCCCGGGTCGCCACGACACCGGCGAGGATCCCCAGGATTGCAGCGGCACCACCCGCCAGGACGGTCCGCATGCCGGTGATCCACGCGGCGAGCGCGGGGTCCGGGTTGCCGTCGATGGCCGCATGGGCGACGAGCGCGGCCGACAGCGCCGTCCCGGCCCCGACCCACGCCGCGGCCTCGAGCACGTGCTGCCAGGTGAGGTGCGCCCGCGGGACCCGCGCGTGCATCGCGCTCGCGATCTCGAGCCGACGCGCACGTACGGCCAGCAGGCCGAGCGCGGCGCCCAGCATCGCGGCTGCGAGCGGCGCGAGGCGGGTGGGTCGTGCGGCGAGGAGCTGGGGCCCGTCGAGCGACGAGCCGAGACTCGCGTTGAGCGGGCTGGTGCGCGACGCCGCGACGCCGGCCGGCTCGAGCGCAGTGTGCAGCAGCCCGGCCACGCCCTCGTCGACCGGCCACACCTGCGCCCAGCACCGGTCGAACGCGCCTGCTGCGGCGACGGGGGCCAGGACCGCGTACCCGAGGTCGCGGGCGCGCCCGTCGTCCGGCCACGTGTAGATCCCTGCGACGCGCACCGTCCCGCCGGGCGTCGTGAGCTCGTCGTCGGGACGTACCCCGAGGGCGAGCGCGAGGTCGTCGGACAGCCAGACCCCGAGGCCTGCGCTGCCCGCGACTGGTGAGGCCCCGGCGGCAGCCAGCAGGTCGACGACGCCGGGCGTCACCTCCCAGGTGCGCAGGTCGGTCCCGGGCAGGGCGAGCAGATCGAGGGCCACACCGGGGCGCAGGGCTCCGGCCGCGACGACCCCGGCCGTCCCGGCGAGGGCGTCACACCGGCGGCCGTTCACCTCACGGCCCTCCGTGCTCACCGTCCGCACGGCCGAGCCCGACGACCGGTACGTCTCCGCGTCCCTGACCACTCCCACGTACGAGTGGACGTCGGCCCAGGCCAGGCCACCTGCGCCGAACGTGAGGACGAGCGCCAGCAGGGTGGCACGGGTCGTCCGGCTCGCGACGTTGCGTACGGCCTCCGACCAGACCGAGCCGACGCGCATGCGTCCCGTCACGCCGTCCCCTGCCCAGCGGTCGAGGGCGCCTGCGCTTGATGGTGGGCGAGGTCGACGACGCGCGTGCAGGCGTCGCGGGTGGCGGGGTCGTGGGTCGCGACGACGACGATGCCGTCATCGCGGGCGATCCCGGCGAGCACGGCGTTGACCGTCCCGGCCGTCGAGAGGTCGAGCTGCGCTGTGGGCTCGTCGACGAGCATGAGGTCCGACCCCGTGGCCGTGGCGCGGGCGAGCATGAGACGCTGCGCCTCACCGCCCGACAGGGCCCGGAACGGGCGGTCCGCGACGTGGGCGAGCGCAAACCGCTCCATGAGGCTTCGCGCCTCGTCCTCGGCGTCGGCACGGTGCAGCCCTCGCGCGATCAAGGGCAGCACCACGTGGTCGAGAGCGGCGCGCCGAGGCACTCCGTGGGGGTTCTGGAAGACCCATCCGGTGTGCGTGATGCCCTCGCGCTCGATCGTCCCCGCAGTGGGTCGAACCCACCCGGCGATGATCGACAGGAGGGTCGACTTGCCCGACCCGGACGGTCCGACGAGAGCGACCACCTCACCCGGGAGGAGGTCGAGGTCGAGGTCGGTGAACAGCGGGCCCGTGCCGGTGAAGGCGTGACTCAGGCCGCGGGCTCGGACGGTCTTCACCGGCAGGTCGTCCCTGCCGCGGGGCGCGTGTCGACGCGCGCGGGTAGGGGCCCGTCGAAGGACACGAGGGTCTGGCCGAGAGCGGACGAGACGACGGTGACGGGCTTGACGCCCTCCTCCGTCACGACGCAGCCGGCACCACCGGCGAGCGAGGTGACAGCGCTGGGCGGGACGACGGCGACGTCGGCCGGTGCCGCCCAGGCGTACTCCACGTCGATCGTCCCGGAGCCGTCGTCCGACAGGGCGAGCTCGAGCTCCGGGCCCGCCTCGACGGCAGCGAGGAACGTGGGGTCGACGACCTTGCCGTCGGAGGGAACGGGCGCCGTCACGTCCCGGTACCGGACGACCCACTCACCTTCGGCGGGGTCGGCGACCTTGAGGGAGGTCAGTCCGCCGGCGACCTCGGCCACGACGCCGTCCGTCAGGCGATCCCCCGGACGGACGGCGCACGTCGCCGTCCGGACCTCCTGGGCGGGAAGCCAGAGGACGGACGCGACGGGCAGAGCGCCCGTCGGACGCTCGACGCCGATGCCGCGCATCAGCGCCTTGACCGCGTCGCGGGTCCGCGTGCCGTAGACGCCATCCGCCTTGACGGGGTGGCCGAGCCGCGCGAGCTCCTCCTGCAGGGCTCGCACGTCGGGCCCGCGGGCGTCGACGTCGAGGTCCCGCCACAGGGGCGTAGGGGTCGCCAGGGCGAGCACGGGCCGGTCGTCCACGGTCAGCGGGCTCGAGCCGGACACCAGAGCGGTTCCCGGCGCGCACGTGGAGGCGGTGATGCGACCGGAGTCGGTCACCGTGAGCTCGGTCGACTCCGTGACCTCCGGCGTGAGCTGGACCTTGCGGGCGCCGTCGTACGACTCGGTGCTCACCGCGACGAATCGGTCCCCCTGGGCCGGGCCGAGCGACGGGGAGACCTGCTCGGGCAGCAGGACGGCACCGATGGCCGCACCTGCTGCCACGAGAGCGAGCGCGGCCAGTCCGACGGTGCCGGCTGCCCATGACAGCCCGGTCCGCTTCCCACGGGTCACTCCGTGTCCTGCTGGAGCGGCTCCATCGGCTCCTCCATGAGGACGTCACTCTCCGGGTCGATGAAGCAGCTCTGCGCCCACGCCGTGCTCGGGGTGTAGTCGGGGGACTCGAGCAGATCCTTGAACGCGTCGTCCGTCAGTCCCGCACCGTCCTTCACGTCGTGCTCGTCGAAGCACTCACGGATCAGTTGGACGGAAGTCTTCCCCTGAGGGTTGTCACGCATCGCGGCGTGCAGCATACCGAGGGCGCCCGTCGTCCCGGTTTCGCAATCGTCGACCAGGGCCTGGTAAGCGGCTCGGCCCTCCTCCTCCGAGGAGAAGGAGTCGTAGAACTTGTCGAGAGGACCGATATCGAATCCACCATCCGGGAGAATTTCGACGTCGAATCCGTACGGCAGGTCCTCTATGCAGGACTTGAACGCGTTCCGTGCTTCGCTCATCTCGCCGTCGCTGATCTTTCCGTCGGCAAGGGCGCGCTTCTCCAGATCGCTCGGCGAGTCGGCGAGGATGCGGTCGATCTCGGCTGCCCACATCGGGGCCACGTCGTCACGGGCGGGAGCGCCGCCCCCCGTGCACGCCGCGAGGGCGAGCACGAGGGACGACGCGCCCGACGCCCGAAGGTGTCGATACGGCATGAGGATCAGTAGCCGATCGAGCCAGCAATCAGAGCGGCAGTGGAAATCATCGCAAGAAGTGAACGCTTCATTGTGTTCCTGTCTGGTGACGCAGTTCCCGCGGGGCGCCTGGGGTGGAGGTGCGTGGTGATCTTGGCAGTGCGACCGAGTCGAGTCAACTCGCCTGTGACCGCGTGTGTCGCAGGCGCATGATCTCGCCTCGAAAGCCTGGCGGGCGACTGCTCGCGCAAGGCCGCGGTACGCGTGTTGCGCATGCGTGCGGGGTGAGGGTGAGGTCCGTGATCTTGGGGAAGTACTGACGCAGCAGGCCGTTGGTGTTCTCGTTGCTGCCGCGCTGCCAGGGTGCGTGAGGGTCGCAGAAGCAAACGGCGGCGTCGCGCGGGTGTGGCGTTCAACCAACGTCCCGGTCGCCGAGCGGTGACCGGTCCCACGATCAGATCGCACTCCCAGTGCCCGGGCTGCCTGCGGTCCTCGGGCGGGAACGGGCCGTCGTGGATCGAGAGCATCGTCTGCTCGAACCTCGGCCGGCGCCGCCCGCGACCTCGCATCACTCACGAGCGCCTACGTGACCACCAGACGCGGATCCGCGGGCGACGTGTTCCATGCGGGGCGAGAGCGGCCGCCTTGTGCTCAGTCCGGGACGAGCCCCGTCGCAATGGCGTCGGTGCACACCCGCGAGCCACGCAGCTCGGGCCACTCCACGCGGCAACGCTCGGCAAAGACGGTCGAATCCATCGTCGTCGGGTCCGCCGCCCCCACGAGGTCGGGGTTCTGGACCGCAGCCGCGAACCACTCCTCGGTGTTGGCGCAGCCCTCGAGCCCGATGAGCTCGATCGCGCGGCCGTCCGGGTCCGAAAGGTTGACCGGAACCGTGTCGGCGGCAGCCCGGCGCATCTCGGCGAACGCGTCGCTGCACGCGGCCGCGGGTATCGACGGACCGATGTGCGCCATCGGCGGCTGCGTGGCGCACCCGCCCAGCACCACCACGACGGCGAGGACCGCTGCATGAGCCATGGGTCCGGATGTCACGCGTTCGAGCGTAGTGGTCCAGCGCACCTGACGACGGCGGCTCCCCGCCGCCGTACCACCCACTGGAGTGGCGTGCCTGTGCGCCCGCTCCACGACGAGAGGAACCCATGAGGCCACATCGCATCACGATCGTCATCGCGGCCGCTGCCGTCGTGCTGATGACCTTGCCCACCGCGGCCACTGCGCTCGGCAAGGCGCCGACGCCGCCGGGAACGGTGGCCGTGGCCGGCAAGGCCCCGGGTGAGCGAGCCAGGGTCACCCCGGACCTCGTCGGCGCGCTCGGCACCGTGCCCCTCAAGGTCGAGGAGGAGCTCTGGAAGGTCGGCATGAAGTCACCGGACCCGGACGTGTGGTAGTTGGAGCCCTCTGCGAGGCCTCCGGCGACCTCAGGCTTGATCCAGTACATCAGCGCTTCCGAGGGATGAAGTGGTGTCCGAGCAGATCATCGACCCTGGTTGCGTGGTCGAACAGCTCTTGGCGGCTGGGATTGCGTCCGGCGGCCGTGAACGCGTCGGGTGCCGCGCTGTGGGCCGGATTCGAGGCAGGCTAGGTGGGGCGACCGTGACACGTCACCGATCCCGCGCCAGGATGGGCGGATGTTCGGACGCCGCCGCCGCGAGCCCGCCCCTGGACCCGATGAGCAGGGCGCCGAGCCCGGACCTCCGGCGCCGGTGTCGCTCGACGCGCTGCTCGCCGCGGTCGTGGCGGAGCACCTCGACGGCGCGGAGGTCGAGGAGGGGACGGCGCGCGTCGTCAGTCCCGAGGTGACCGTGCTGTGCCACGTCCCCGGGGTCACGGATCTGGGACGGCAGCGGCAGGCGGCCTGCTTCTTCCAGCTGTCCGGTGGACGTCTGGGCGGCACGCCGGTCTTCACGTCGGTGCCCGGGTACGGCCCCAGCGAGCAGGAGGCCGTCGCGCAGGGCGGTCACTCCCTGGCGGGCCTGGTGTCGGCGCTGCTCGGGGCGATCGACGGTCGCGAGCCGGCGGCGGCGCACCCGGTGGTGCGGTGCCAGGTCGAGCTCGACGGGCGGCGGTTCGGGCTCGTCGTCGCAGGGCTCGACCGTGGCTCCGCCGGGCCGGACGGGTCGGCCCGGCTCGCCGAGCTCCGCGAGGCCCTCGGTGGCACGCCCTTCCTGCTGCCGCCGTTGATCGGTGACGTCGGGTGCTTGCCGTTGCTCCAGGGCGACGACGCCGTGCTCGTCAGCCTCTTCGTGGCCCAGTGGCCGAGCTCGCGGACGGTCGAGCTGAAGGTCCACGGCGCCGACTGGACCACGACCGGCCTCCTCGACGACCCGGTGGAGCTTCCGGCGGGCGTCGAGGCCGCGCTGCTGCGCGAGCTCGCGATGCTGGTGCCGCTCGACCCGCCGGCGCCCATGAGACGCGAGGCCGTCCAGCGGACCCTCGACGGCCTGAGCGAGCGGCGTGCGCCCCGCCAGGCGGCCGGCTGGCAGGGCTGGGCCGTCCACGGTGGTCGGCTGGGGCCGGTGCTGGACGACGAGCAGCTCGCGGCGGTCGAGACCGGGACCGGTCCGCTGCCGGACGACGTGCGGGACTTCCTCCTGCGGGTCGCCGGCCCGGGTGCGGGCCCGGGGTACGGGCTGCTGCCGCTGCGGCGGGTGGGCGACGTCGTGCCGCTCGCGCACGCGGGGTGCGGCAACGCCTGGGTGCTCGCGCTCGAGGGGGAGCGGCGTGGCACGGTCTGGCTCGACGCGTCCGGCTCCGCCGGGGAGACCACCCAGGTCGCTTCGTCGTTCACCGAGTGGTTCACCGACTGGTTGGACGCGGCCGTGCGTGACACCGGCCCGTGGCTGCAGTACGACGTCCGCGGGTGCTCGCCGGTCGGCGTCATGTCGCAGGTGCTCGACGCCCGCTCGGAGCACGCGGCCGCCGCGGGCGAGCCGGAACCGACGTCGCTCGCCGGGCTGCCGGACGGGGCGATCTGCACAGTCGGGGACGCGACGTACCTGCCGCACGGTCCGATGGACCCGTGCCACGGGTGCGTCTCGCTGGCCGGGTCCCTGGGGCTGGCGCCGACGGTGTTCGCGCCCGGCCTGCTCATGGGTGCGACGGGCTGAGACCTCAGGGCCCGCCATGACGCAGCCGCACCGCCTGACCCGCGCCGACGCGCGCCGGGTCGCGGTGCGCGCCCAGCTGCTCGCGGCGGAGCGTCCCACCGACGTGCTCGACGTCGTCCGGCACCTCACGGTGCTGCAGCCGGACCCCACGAGCGCGGTCGCGCCCAGCGCGGACGTCGTGCTGTGGAGCCGCATCAGCAGCGACTACGACCCGCGCGAGCTGCGCGACCTGGTGGACCAGCAGCGGATCGTCGAGATCCGGGGGTTCCTGCGCCCGGCGCAGGACGTGGCGCTGTTCCGTGCCGAGATGGACGAGTGGCCGGGCAGGGGAGACGTCCCGCAGTGGCGTGAGGGCGTGCGGCAGTGGGCGGAGGCGAACGAGGGGGCCCGGCAGGACGTGCTCGAGCTGCTGCGCGCCGACGGCCCCCTGCCCGCGAGCCGCATCCCCGACACGTGCGCGCAGCCGTGGCGCTCGACGGGGTGGAACGACCGCCGGAACGTGCAGATGCTGCTCGCCGTCATGGCGGCGCGCGGCGAGGTCGCCGTGGCGGGCACCGAGCGGCGCGAGAAGCTCTGGGACCTGGCCCCGCGCGTGTACCCCGACGCGCCGGCCGTGCCGTCGGCGCAGGCGCGGCGCCTCCGGGACGAGCGGCGGCTGCGGGCCCTGGGCATCGCGCGGCCGCGCGCGAGCGAGCGTCCCGGTGAGCCGGACGACGTGGGCGAGGCGGGGGAGCCGGCCGTCGTCGAGGGGGTGCGGGGGACGTGGCGCGTCGACCCCGCGGCGCTCGACCGACCGTTCGCGGGGCGCACCGCGCTGCTGTCCCCGCTCGACCGGCTCGTGCTGGACCGCAAGCGGCTCGCCGAGCTCTTCGAGTCCGACTACCAGCTCGAGATGTACAAGCCGGCAGCGAAGCGCCGGTGGGGGTACTGGGCGATGCCGGTGCTGCACGGTGACGCGATCGTCGGCAAGCTCGACGCCACGGCGGACGTGCGGGCGGGCGTCCTGCGCGTGACGGCGGTGCACCGGGACGTCCCGTTCACCGCGGCGATGACCGCCGACGTGGACCGCGAGATCGAGGACCTGGCGCAGTGGCTGGAGCTGGAGCTGCTGGTCGCCTCCTGACGGTGGCCCCAGGTGGTGCAGCACCTGGTCGATCGTCCCGCGTCGTCACGTCCCCGGCACCTTCCTCGTCATCCCGGTACCGACGACGAAGGAGTCACCATGGCCCGCATCGCCCCACCCGCCCGCCAGCGCCTCGCCGACCGGATCGCCGCCGTCGCGACCCGGCGCATGTTCGGCCGGCCGCTGGAGCCCGCGGCGGTCACGTCGCACCACCGCGGTGTGTTCTGGTCGCAGCTCCTGGGTGAGGTGGTGCTGCTGCGCGCGCGCCACCACCTGCCCGTGCGGTTGCGCAGCCTCGTCGAGCACCGGGTCTCGGTCGTGATCGGCTGCCCGTGGTGCATCGACTTCGGGGCGATGCTCGCGCTGCGCGCCGGGGTCGACGCGCAGGAGGTCCTGGCGGTGCCCGACTACGCCACCTCCCCGGCGTTCAGCGGCCTGGAGAAGCGCGCGATGGCGTTCGCCGACGCGGCCACGGCCACCCCGCCGCGGGTGAGCGACGCGATGGTCGCCGACCTGCGGGGCGACCTGGGGGACGCGGGCCTGGTCGAGCTCGCGCACCTGGTCGCGCTCGAGAACCAGCGCTCGCGGCTCAACCACGCGCTCGGCATCACGGCGCAGGGGTTCACGGACGCGACGGTGTGCGCGCTGCCGACGTCCGTCGACGCGCCCGCGGCCGCCGTCACCCGGCGACGCGCACCCGGGTGAGCTTCTCCGGGTTGCGGACCATGTCGACCCCGTGGACGAGGCCGTCCGGACCGACGCGCGGCAGGACGACGTTCATCCCCGCGCTCGCGCGCGACTCGCCCTCGCCCACGTCGACGAGGGCGCCCAGCTCGCCGTTGACCAGCACGGGGACCACCGTGACGGGGGAGCCCGCGCTGCGCGTCACCAGGCCGATGAGCACGCGTGCGACGCGGTCGGGACCGACGACGGGCCGCAGCGCGGCGCTGACGACCCCACCGCCGTCGGACCGCAGCACGACCCCCGGCGCGAGGGTCCGCACCAGACCGTCGAGGTCACCCGTGAGGGTCGCACGCGTGAACGCCTCGACCACCTCGCGCTGGCGGGCGAGCGGGACGGCCGGCGGGGGCCGGCGGTCCCGGACGGTGCGTCGCGCGCGTGACGCGACCTGCCGCGCCGCGGCCACGGAGGTGCCGAGCGCGTCGGCGACCTCGGTGAACGGGACGGCGAACACGTCGTGCAGGACGAAGGCCACGCGCTGCTCGGGAGTGAGCTCCTCGAGCACGACGAGCAGCGCCAGCCGCACGCTCTCGCCCCGCTCGGCGAGCACGTCGGGCCCGGGGGGTGCGTCGAGCCCCTGGACCCAGGGCTCCGGCAGCCACGGGCCGACGTACGTCTCGCGACGCGCGCGGGCCGACCGCAACCGGTCGAGGCACAGCCGCGACGTGACCGTCGTGAGCCACGCCGCCGGCTCCTCGACGGCCGACCGGTCGGCACGTGCGAACCGGAGCCAGGCGTCCTGGACGGCGTCCTCGGCCTCGGTCACGCTGCCGAGGATCCGGTACGCGACGCCGACGAGCCGCGACCGGTGCTCCTCGAACTCGCGCGCAAGCGCCTCCTGCTCCGTCATCGCCGCATCGTCCCAGAGAGCAGCCCGATCACGCCCGCGCCGCAGAAGTGGTCACATCTGCCTGTCGTCGGACCCGGAGTGGTCGAGGATGCGACCACTTTCGGCTGCCCCGTGACGAGTCACCGTCAGGTGGAGGCCCGCTGCACCAGGTGGAACACGTCGTCGGGCGGCTGCGGCGGGTGGTCGGCGAGCCCCAGGGCGGCGAGCACGGCGGCGGCCAGGTACTCGGCCTGCGCGTCGATGGCCTGCCAGACGCTCGTGAGCGCCGGTGCCGCCACGCGCGCGGCGGGGATGTCGTCGACGCCGATCACGGCGACGTCGCCCGGGACGTCCAGCCCCTCGGCGCGCACCCCCGCCAGGACGGCCAGCGCGACCTCGTCGTTGTAGGCGGCGACGCCCGTCACACCGTCGGCGTGCCAGCCGCGCACCGCCCGGGACGCCGACGCCACGTCGAGGTCCACCGCCGTGACCAGCGGCTCCGGCAGCCCGTGCCGCTCGCACGCGGCGCGCACACCGGCGAGCCTCCGGTCCGCGAAGGCCGCGACGCGGTCGTCGTGCGGTGCCGCGTACGCCAGGACCCGACGGCCCCGGGACACCAGGTGGTCGGCCTGCAGCGCGCCGATGCAGGCCTGCGGGACGACGAAGACCTCGGGCTGCGCGTCGGCGTCGAGGGCCGCCCCCACCACGGGGATCCCCGCCTGCCGCATCGCGCGCGCGTCCTGCTCGGCGAAGGGCGCCAGGCCCAGGACCGCGCACGGGGTGACCGCGCGCCACAGGTCGGCCAGCGGCCGGGTGCCGCGCCCGATGTGCACGAGGACCGTCAGCCCGTGGTCGGCCAGCGCGGTCGTGAGGAGGTCGAGGAGCCGGTCGATGGCGGGGCCGATGGTCCAGTCCGGCAGCACGCACAGCACGAGGTCGCTGCGGCCCGACCGCAGCGCACGCGCCGGTGCGGACGGCGTGTAGCCCATGCGGGCCGCCGTCTCCAGGACGCGTTGCCGGGTCGCCTCGGTGAGCGCGACGCCGGTCTTGGCGTTGAGCACGTAGGAGACGGTCGTGCGTGACACACCGCTCTCGCGGGCCACGTCAGCGCTGGTCACGCGCGCCACTCGGTCCCCCCTCGCGTCAGGCCACAGGTGAGACCAGGTTAGGGGCTCGACCGACGGGCAGGATGTGCCCATGAGTGCAACCTTGCAGGCCCGGGCCGTCGCCGCGGCGTTCGGTGACCGCGAGCTGTTCAGCGGTCTGGACCTCGTCGTCGCGCCCGGCGACGTGGTCGGCCTGGTCGGGCCCAACGGCGCCGGCAAGACGACGCTGCTGCGCATCCTCGCGGGGCAGCGCGCGCCCGACGCCGGGGCAGTGGCCCTGTCGCCACCGTCGGCGCAGGTCGGGTACCTGGTCCAGGAGGTCGAGCGGCGCGCGGACGAGGACGTCCGGACGTACCTCGAGCGGCGCACCGGCGTGCACGACGCGCAGCTCGCGATGGACGCCGCGTCGGACGCGCTCGCGGCCGACGAGCCCGACGCGGGCGACCGGTTCACCCAGGCGCTCGAGCGGTGGATGGCGCTCGGGGGCGCGGACCTCGACACGCGCCTCGGCGTCGTCGCCGACGACCTGGGCCTCGCAGTCGACCTCGGGCTGCCGATGACGGCGCTGTCCGGCGGGCAGGCCGCGCGCGTCGGCCTGGCGGCGCTGCTGCTCTCGCGCTTCGACCTGTACCTGCTGGACGAGCCGACCAACGACCTCGACGCCGACGGCCTGGACCGGCTCGAGGAGTTCGTCGAGCGCGCGCAGGCGCCGATCGTCGTCGTCAGCCACGACCGCGAGTTCCTCGCCCGGACCGTGACGAGCGTCGTGGAGATCGACCGCAGCCTGCAGCGCGTCGTGACGTACGGCGGCTCGTACGACGCGTACCTCGAGGAGCGCTCGACCGCGCGGCGCCAGGCGCGCGAGGCGTACGAGGACTACGCGGGCCGGCGCGCCACGCTCGACGCGCGCGCCCGCATGCAGCGCGCGTGGATGGAGAAGGGCGTGCGCAACGCCCGGCGCAAGGCGAGCGACAACGACAAGCACGTCAAGCACCACCGCGGCGAGACGTCCGAGAAGCAGGCTGCGAAGGCGCGGCAGACGGACAAGATGATCGAGCGGCTGGAGACGGTCGAGGAGCCGCGCAAGGAGTGGCAGCTGCAGATGAGCATCGCCACCGCGCCGCGGTCCGGTGCCGTCGTGGCCACGACGCGGGCCGCCGCCGTGCGGCGCGGGGACTTCGTCCTGGGGCCCGTGGACCTGCAGCTCGACTGGCAGGACCGGGTCGCCGTCACCGGCCCCAACGGGTCCGGCAAGTCCACGCTGCTGGGTCTGCTGCTGGGACGCCTGACGCCCGACGAGGGCAGCGCGTCCCTGGGCCCGGGCGTGCTGGTCGGCGAGGTCGACCAGGCGCGCGCGGCGTTCGAGGGTGACGAGCCGGTCGGTGAGGCGTTCGCCCGGCAGGTGCCGGACTGGACGACGGCCGACGTGCGCACGCTGCTCGCGAAGTTCGGCCTCGCGGGGCACCAGGTGGGCCGCCCGGCGGCGTCGCTCTCGCCCGGCGAGCGCACGCGTGCCGCGCTCGCGCTGCTGCAGGCCCGCGGCGTCAACCTGCTGGTCCTCGACGAGCCGACCAACCACCTGGACCTGCCGGCCATCGAGCAGCTCGAGCAGGCCATGGAGTCGTTCGACGGCACGATCCTGCTGGTCACGCACGACCGGCGGATGCTCGACACCGTGCGGCTGACGCGGCGCTGGCACGTCGAGGACGGTCAGGTGCGCGAGGTCCGGCCGGACTGACGCTCGTCGCGGCTCAGCGCCCGTCGACCCACCGCTCGCCGACGCGCTCCGGCTCGACCCGGCCCGAGGTGAGCGCCGCGACGGTCGCCACGAGCGCCCGCGCGTCGGTGACGCCGAGCAGCAGCCGCACGTCCTGCGCGTACGTGGTGTCGAGCACCTCGACGCCGCGCGCGCGCAGCTCGGCCTCGACACGCCCCGCCTCGGTGTGGTCCAGGCGCACGCTCCACTCCTCGAGGAGCCGCCGCTCGAGCGTGCCGACCTCCGCCAGCCCGGCGGACACCGCGTCGCCGTACGCCCGCACCAGCCCACCGGCGCCCAGCAGGATCCCGCCGAACCAGCGGGTGACGACCACCGCGACGTCGCTGACGCCGTGACCGCGGAGGACCTCGAGCATCGGCGCCCCGGCGGTGCCGGCCGGCTCGCCGTCGTCGGACGAGCGCTGCAGCATCGCGTCCGGGCCGATGACGAACGCCGAGCAGTGGTGGCGCGCGTCCCAGTGGGCCTTGCGCAGCTCGTCGACCAGCGCGCGGGCCTCGCTCTCCTGCTCGACCCGGCGCAGGGTGCACAGGAACCGGGACCGCTTGACCTCGATGGTCGCCTCACCGTCGCGGGCGATGGTCAGGTAGGAGCGCATGGCAGCACCCACGATGCCACGCGCCGGGCCCCCCGACGCACCGCCACCCGTCGCGCGACCGACCCCGGTCGTCCCGGCGACCGATGCCGGGCCGTCGCCCGGCTCGCTACCGTGGCGGCTCGACGACAGGAGGCCCACCATGACCACCAACCCCAGGTCCCGAGCCCTGAACGCCGCCCTCACCGGCCTGACGACCGCCGCGTACTACGCCGTCCCGGACGTCACCCCGTCCCGTGCCGCACGCGGTTGGCTCAAGGCCGCCTGTCTCGTCGCGGGAGCTGCCCTCACCGCGGCCGAGCCGGAGAGCCGTGACGGCTTGCGGAAGCTGCGCTCGACGTGGCGGGAGGGCGTCGCGAAGGACGATGCCCTCGGGACGGACGACGCAGCCGTGACGGACGGCGCAGCGGCGACGGACGACGCACCCGGGACCCGGGCCGTCGACGGGTCGGCTGCGGTGACGGACGAGCACGCGTCGGCCTCCCGGAAGACCGCTGTCGCGGTCGTCGGTGTCGCCCTGCTCGCCGCGTCCACGGCGCTGACGGTCGCGGGCGAGAAGTGGCTCTTCCGCCGCGGTGAGGCCCGCGCGGCGGCCGGCGTGCGGTTCGCGCACACCCGCACCGGCCTGGCCCTCGGGGCCCTCAGCGTCGCGTTGTCGCTGGTCCCGGACCCCTCGGAGCGCGCGTGAGCCGTATGGGACAGATCGGGTGAAGTGTGGGGTTCCGCCGCCCGGCCCAGGTCCCTAGCCTGGGTCGGGTGCCGCGACGCCGCGGCGACCACCCCCAGACCCCGGGAGCGTGCGATGCCGGACACCACGAGAGTCCCCGACACGACCCGCACCACCCCTGCCACCGACCCCACCGAGCCCACCAACCCCCGCACCCTCGGCCGTCGCACGTTCCTCGCCGTCGCGGGCGCGGCCAGCGCCGTCGTGGCCGGGGCGGGCGCCGCCGCCGCGCACGACGGACGCGCGTGGGGCCCGCGGCCCGCGCTGCACCACCGCCCCGGACGCCCGCACGGCGGCCGTGCCGGGTCGGAGCGGGCCGCCGTCGCGTTCGTCCGCGCTGCAGCCGACGCCTACCCCACCGTCAACACCGGCCCCCGGCTCGCGCAGAGCTACACCGACGAGCTCGGGCTGTTCTCCACGGCGTTCGTGTACGACAACGCGCTCGCGATCTGCGCGCTGCTCGCCGACGGCCGCCGCAGCAGCGTCGACAGCGCCCGGGTGATCGGTGACGGCCTGCTCTTCGCGCAGGAGCACGACCCCGACCACGCCGACGGGCGGCTGCGCCAGGGCTACAACGTCGGGCCGTACACCTTCTACGACGGCTCACCGCAGCCCGACGGGTTCGTGCGCGCCGACGGCGCCGCCAACGTCGGCTGGCAGTTCGGGTTCCTCGGCACGGCCGTGGGTGACATGGCGTGGCCCGGCATCGCGCTGCTGCAGCTGTTCGGCGCGACGCGCGACCAGCGCTACCTGCGCGCGGCCGTGCGGATCGGCGAGTGGATCACGACGACCACGTGGTCGACCGCGCCGCTCGGCGGCTTCTCCTTCGGTGTCGACGGCGGCAACCAGCCGGTCCCCAACGGGTCGACCGAGCACAACGTCGACTGCGTCGCGTTCTTCTCGATGCTGCGCAAGGTCACCGGTGAGCGGCGCTGGACCGCCGCGTCCGAGCACGCGCTCGCGTTCGTCGACCGCATGTGGGAGCCGGCCCCGGGCTGGTTCTGGACGGGCACGAACGACGGCGTCGAGATCAACCGCGACCCCGTCCCGCTGGACCCGGCCACGTGGAGCCGGCTCGCGATCCGCGAACGCCGCTACGACCCGGCGCTCGACTGGGCGGCCGAGGCGCTCGCGGTCACCGACGACCCGTCGGCGCCCACGTCCCAGATGCCCGACGGCACCGAGCAGATCTCCGGCGTCACGTTCAGCACGGCGTCGCTCACGTCGACCGCGCAGTACAACGGGATCACCGTCCACCCGCAGGGCGTCTGGTTGGAGGGCACGGCCCAGCTCGCCACGTCCCTGCTCGACCGGGACCGCCGCGGTGACCGCAAGCAGGCGGAGTGGCTGCTGGCGCAGGTGCGCCGCGCGCAGGACAGCCTCGGCGGCGGGCAGCACCTGGGCGGTTCGCCCGTCGACGGCGGCGTCGTCGCGGCGTCGAGCCTCATCGACTCGGGCTTCGGGTTCGGGTACTTCCAGGTGCAGCACGTCGGCGCGACGTCGTGGTTCCTGCTCGCCTCCAACGCGGCGAACCCGATGCGCTGGGGCGGCCTGCGCTGAGCGGCACGCCGGTCACGACGTCGGCGCGACGACCCCGTCCACGTACTGCCACCCGTCGGCACCCCGCACGAACCGGCTGACCTCACGCATCGACCCGCGGCCGTCGGGGCTGCGCCAGAACGCCTCGAACGCCACCGTGCCGGCGGTGTCGAACACGCCGCCCCCGGTCGTCGCGCCCACGTCGAGCCGGTACCAGCGCACGTCGTCGTCGAGGGTGAGGTCGGCAGGCCGCGTCGAGGGGTGCCACGAGCGCCGCAGGTAGGCGACGTCACCGACCGCGAACGCGCTGAACCGCGAACGCATCAGCTGCTCCGCCGTGCCGGCGGCGCGCTCGCCACGGTGCACGGGCTCGCAGCACTCGGCGAACGGCAGGCCGCTGCCGCAGGGGCACCGGGTGGAGGTCATGGCACATGAGTCTGCCCCCTCGCCCTGCGGCGTCCGTGTCGACGGGTGCGCTGCGCGCCAGGTCGCCTACGGTGGGGGCGTGCCCGGTCCGACGTCCCCCCGCGCCCTGGTCCTGGCGGGCCGCGCCCGCTACGGCGACCCGTGGCACGACCACGCGGCCACGTCGCACCGCGTCGCGCGCGAGCTGACGGCCGGTGGGTTCGCCGCCGAGGTACGCAGCACGTTCCCCGACGCGCTCGCGGACCTGACGGGCGACGACCTGCTCGTGGTCAACGCGGGCCTCGGCGCCCCGGACGACGACGACGCGACGTGGCGCCCGCTGCACGAGGCGGTCCGCGACCACGCCGTCGCCGGTGGTCCCGTGCTCGCGCTGCACCAGGCCGCCATGGCGTTCCGGGACAGCCCCTGGTGGTCGGAGGTGATCGGCGGGCGCTGGGTCGACGACCGGTCGTGGCACCCGCCGCAGGACCTCGCGACGTTCGACGTGCACGCCGGCCACCCGGTGACGGACGGCCTGGGCCCGCTGGTGGTCGACGACGAGCGGTACACCGACCTCGTCGTCGCGCCCGACGTGCGCGCCCTGGTGACGCACGACGAGGGCGGCACGACGCACCCCGTCGTGTGGGTCGCACCGAGCTGGCGGGCCGTGTACGACGGGCTGGGCCACGGCGTCGAGTCCTATGCCACGCCGGCGCGTGCCGAGCTGCTGCGCCGCGAGGCGCGCTGGCTGGTCGGACTGCCGCCGACCTGAGCGCTGCCCGCCGACGCCGCAGGTCACACCGTCTCAGGCCGCTTCTGCCGTGCGAAGCGTGCGGGCGTCCCCGGCCCGTCCCACACCTGCACCGCCCCCCACAGCGACGCGGCGATCGGCACCGCGAGCACGGCACCCGTGATGCCGGCCAGGACGGTCCCGGCCGTCAGGGCCACGAGGATGACGAGCGGGTGCAGCCGCAGCGACCGGCCCATCACGACGGGCTGCAGGAAGTCGCCCTCGATCTGGTTCACCACCACGACGATGACCACGACGATCAGCGCCTGGATCGGCCCGAGCGCGACGAGCGCCACGAGCGCGGCGAGGATCCCCGCGACCGTCGCCCCGACGAGCGGGACGAACGCGAGGAGGAACACCAGGACGGACAGCGGGATCACGAGCGGCACCCCCACGATCGCCAGCCCGATGCCGATGCCGATCGCGTCGACCGCCGCGATGATCGCGGTGCCGCGCACGTACCCGCCGAGCGTCTGCACGGTCCTGTTACCCACGCGCAGCCCGCGCTGGTAGCGCTCGCCCTCGAAGGGCCGCAGCAGGAACTCCCAGATCCGCGGGCCGTCCTTGAGGAAGAAGAACAGCACCACGACCATGATGAAGAACCCGGCGACGAAGTCGGCCGTCTGGGACAGGCCCGCCGCCGCGCCGGCGCCCACCGCGTCCGATGCGAGCAGGCCCTGCGCGGCGTCCTGCGCCTCGGTGATCTGCTCGTCGGTGATCTCGAACGGGAGCACCGACACGAGGTCGCGCAGCTCCGCCAGACCGTCGACCGCGGACTCCGCGAGCTCGTCCCACTGGTTGATCACGGCGCGCACGACGGCCCACACCACCAGTGAGAGCAGCGCGACGAGCGTCAGGAGCGCGATCCACGTGGCCAGCAGCGACGGCACGCCGCGGCGGCGCAGCCACGCGACCAGCGGGCTGATCGCGGCGGCCAGGACCAGGGCGATGAGGACCGGGATGACGACGAGCGTCAGCTGCATGACGGCCAGCACCGCGACCGCGACCACCGCGACGACGGCGAGCGTCTGCAGGGAGCGCGTGGCGACGCGCCCGAACCCGTCGGCCCACAGGGACGCGGTCGCGCCGCGCGGCGGCGCGGCTGGGGGCGGGGGTGCCGTCGGTCGGGCGACCCCGACGTCGCGTCGTCGGCGGAACCATCCCATGCGCGTCCTCCGTCGTGTCCGGTACCCGCAGGTCACGTCGCCGCAGGTGCGTCGCACAGACGCTACGGCCTGCCCGGCGGCCCGGCGCGGCGAGTCACCGCAGCAGGACGACGTCGTCCCCGGTGAACCCGAGCAGGACGCCGTCGACGGCCACCACGGCGCTGTCGTCCCCGAGCCGGGCCAGGTGCGTGCGCCAGGCCTCGGTCCCCCCGGCGGCGTCGAGCGCGACCAGCCGCGCGTGGGACGCCGGGACGCTCGAGGCGACGACCAGCAGCCGGGAGCCGTCGGTCGCCAGGCCCGTGACCACGGCGTCCTCGCCGAGCAGGTCGGGAGCCGTCGCCTCCCACAGCACCTCGCCCGTGCGCCCGTCGAGCGTCGTGACGCGGAACCCGTCGTGCACGTGCACGCAGGTCCCGACGACGAGCGCCTCCTGCGCCGGGACGTCGGCCCACCACCGTTCCTCACCGGTCACCGCGTCCCACGCCCGTAGACCGCCCGACGTGGTCAGCGCCAGGCCGGGGACGCTGCCGTCGTCGACCGCGACCTGCACGGGCGTCCCCTCGAGCCGCACGTCCCCGTCGTGCCCGACCAGGCGGGTGTACCCCTCGCTGCCGACCACCAGAGCGGAGCCGTCCTGGCGGGTCCCGGTGACGGTCGCCAGCGAGCCCGCGGTGGCCACGGTGGACCCGTCGACGGTGTCGAGCAGCACCACGCCCGCCCCCAGGATCCCGACGGCGTCGTCCCCGACGGGCAGGACGCGCGCCTCCGCACCCCACCGCAGCCACCCACCGCCGAATCCGGTGTCGGCGCGCACGCGCCACTGCTGCGCGCCCGTCGTCGGGTCGAGCGCCCGGACGGACGTCCCGTCGTCGAGCGGGGCCGCGAGCACCAGGGCGTCGTGGGTGACGCCGACAGCCGCCGCGACCGCCTCACCGGCCCCGGTCGCATCGGCACCGGCCGGGTACTCGGCGACGACCTCACCCGACTCGACGTCGACCACCTCCAGGCGCGCCGCCGTGGCCGGAGCGCTCGACGCCGTGGCGGCGGCCGCCGGCCCGCCGGCGGGCGTGCGCGCCGCGGTCGCGTCGTGGACGAGGCACGCGACCCGACCGGGGAGCCCAGGGCCGGTGGCGCACTGCAGCCCGTAGCGTGCGACCGTCGCAGGCAGGGCGGCGTCGGGGGCGTCGAGCAGGGACGTCGTCCAGTGCACGTCCCCGGTCGTCACGTCGCGCGCCGCCAGGGACATCGCGCCGTCCGGCGCGATCCGGCCCTCCAGCAGCCGCGAGCCGACGACCTGCACGGTCCCCGTCGCGTCGTCGTGCAGCCGCCACGCGACGTCCGGCGGAACGGGCAGCGGGTCGAGGACGCCGGGGACGTCGTCGAGTGCGCCGAGGCGGGCCCGCTCACGCACGTCCGCGACGAGCTGCGCGACGACCAGCGCGAGCACGAGCGCGACGGTCAGGACGAGCCCCCACCGGCGCCGCGCCGGGCCGGTGCGGTCCTGAGGCACGGGCGCTGCGGAGTCATCGTCGAGCTCGACCAGCACCGGGTCACCCACCTCTCGCACGCTACCCAGCGGGCGGCAGGGCGGCCAGGGCCGGGAACGGCAGGAGGCCTCCCGCGCCCGTGCGGCGGGCGCGCGAGGTCAGTCCAGGAGGGTGAGCTGGTGCTCGCCGGTGTCGCCCGAGCGCTCGACCGCGAACAGCAGACGCTGGTACGACGTCAGCTCCTGGGTGCTCTCCGGCAGCGGCGCGCGCCACAGCTCCGCGCCGTCCGCCGGGTCGAGCGCCACCATCTCGGTGCTGTGCCCGCGGCGCGGGGACGCCGCGACTGCCAGGAGCAGCCGCCCGTCCGTCACGAGGGAGGAGGTGGCGGCGTCCGAGCGCCACAGCTCGTCGCCCGTGCGCGCGTCGATCGTCAGGATCTCCGCGCCCGGGGTGAGGTGGAGCCTGCCGTCCAGCAGCACGGCGAGCCAGCTCGACCCGGCACTGACGGCCCACAGCTTCTGGCCCGCGCCGTCCCGCGCGGTGAGCGTCGTCCCGTCCGACGTCAGCACGAGGCCGGGCACGCTGCCGTCGTCCACGGCCAGGGGCAGGACGTCGCGACCCTGCAGCTCCACGTCGCCCTCGGGCCGCACCACCGTGGTCCGCTCCCGTTCCTCGACCCCGTGCGCGGGACGCTCCCCGGTGGGCACGACGTACAGCGCGTCGTCGCTCCATGCGGCTGCGAAGCGGCCGTCGAGCGGGACGGTGCGGACCGTGTCGCCGGCGGCGTCGAGCAGCCGGACCTCGGTGCGCGTCACGAGCGCGACGAGGTCGCCGACGGACGTGATGACGGTCCTGCCATCCTCGTCGTCCGGTGCGGGCGCCGTCGTCCGCCACGCGAGTGTGCCGTCCGACGTCACCGCCCGGACGTCCATGAGCTCCGCGGACTCGGCGGTGACGACCACGAGATCGCCCGTGGTGGCGAACGAGGTGACGAGGGCGTCGGTCCCCAGGGCGTCGGTCAGGTCGGTGACGACCGTCCCGTCACGCGTGTCCAGCGTGACGAGGCGTGCGGCCGAGGGCTCCACCGTGCGCGACACCAGGCCGTCGATGACGCTCGTGCCGTCGTGCGCGAGGCAGACCGCCAGGTGCCCCTGCGTCTCGTGCGCCTCGCACCGGCCGGACGAGGGGACCACCTCGCCGGTGCCCGGGTCGGGTCGACTCGTCCCGTCGAGGAGGTCGACCTCCCAGACCTCGTCGCCCGTGGCGATGTCCAGCGCGGCCACGCGCACGGGACCCTCGGCGGCGTCCCGGACGCCGACCAGCAGTCCGTCCGGCGTGCGCACCTCGGCGAGGTCGTACACGACCTGGTCCGGCACCTGCCACCCGGCCGTCGGGGGCTCGCGCACCGGGTCGATGCTGCCGGGATCCGTGGCGATGGCGGCGAACCGCGCACTCTCGCGCCTGTCCACGACCACCTGGCCGATGACACCGACGGCCACCAGGACCGCGAGCAGCGCCGCACCGAGCACGAGCACCCTGCGGCGCCCGGACCGGTCCGGCGCGGGCGCGTCGGTGGGCGGGCCCGGGTGGAGGTCGTCGACGAGCTCGACGTCCTGCAGGGAGCGGCGGCGCGGCATCGTCGGAGGCTATCGCCGGGCGTGCTGCGGCGGGGCGGGTTCGCGCGCCCCGTTGCGGCGCCGCCGGGTCGCCGCCGGACGTCAGCGCAGCACGCTGTACGACTCCTCCTGCGTCTCCGGTTCGAACGACCGCGCGAGGAGCAGCCGGTGCAGCACCTGCAGCCACGTCATCTGGGGCAACGGCGTGCGCCACGCCTCGCTGCCGTCGGCGACGTGCAGCGCGACGAGGTCGTACGGGGCGCTGTGCCGGGGGCCGCGCATGCCCAGCAGGTACAGGTACCGGCCGTCGGTCAGGGGCGCGCCGGTGGCGGTCGGCCGCGCCCACCGCCACAGCTCGGCACCCGTCTCGCCGTCGAAGGTCACGAGCCACGCGGACGTGCCCACGTGCACACGGCCGTCCAGGACCGTCGCGTCCTGGGCGTCGACGACGCCGCCCTCCCAGCGCGCTTCGCCGTCACGCGCGTCCCACGCCTGCAGCACGGGCGTGCGCGTCAGGACCAGCCCCGGGACGCTGCCGTCGTCCACGACGACCGGCAACGGGTTCCCGTCGAGGGGGACCTCGCCCGTCGCCGACACCACCGTCGTCGACGACTCGCCACCGATGACCGCCGCCCCGAGGGCCGTGGAGAGCTCGAGCCGCGTCGTGGTGGCCTGGCCGGTCAGCGCGCTCTCCGGCGACATGTCCACGGTGCGCAGCACCTCGCCGTCCGTCGACACGAGCGTCACCGCGTCGCCGTGGCCCACGGCGAACGTCCGCGCGTCCACCAGCGCACTCTCGCCCAGCGTGAGAGGACCGTCGTCCGTCGCCACGTCCACCGTGACGTGCCAGTGCTCCGTGTCGTCCAGGAGCGCCTGCGAGCGGACGTGCAGCGTGCCGTCCACCAGGCCGACGAGCAGCACGTCGTCGCCCGACGGCGTCAGCCACCGCGCCGACGTGGGGACCTCACGCTCGACGACCACCGCGCCGTCGGTGGCGTCGAGCACGAGCAGTCGCGTCGACGTCGCGGGGACCGACGCCCAGTCCCCGTCGACGACGTCGAACCCGCCGTTCGTCACGAGGCAGGCGACCCGCCCGGGAAGTTCTGGCACGGCGGCGCACGACGCCGGGTCGACCTGCGCCTCGGACGTCCGGTCCGCCGACGGCTCCACCACGTCGAGGGCCCACAGCCGATCACCCGTCGCGACGTCCCGGCCCTCGAGCACGACCGTGCGGTCCGGCGTCCGGTGCGTGGCCACCAGCACCGACCCCACGAGCGCGGAGCCGCCCAGGTGGGTGCCCTCGTCGAGCTCCCACGCGACCACCGGCGGGCCGTCGAGCGGCGCCAGGACCGACGGGACGGCCGCGAGCTCCGCCAGCGCGGCACGCTCGCGGCGGTCGACAACCGCCTGGCCGACGACGAGCGCGAGGACCGCCGCGATCGGGACGGCCAGCCACCACCGCCGACGGCGCGCGGCGGACGAGCCCGCGGCGGGCGGGGCCCCCGGGACGGCGGAGCCCGGGCCGGCCGCGTCCGGAGCCGCCTGCTGCAGCTCCACGTCGACCCTGCGTGCGCGCGCCATGGCGGCACGCTAGCCGGGGGGCGACGGTCGCGCCCGCCGCACGACCGCCCGGCCCGGCACTCAGCCCAGGACGGTGACGACCGGTCCCGCGTCGCCCGTGGACCCGTCGACCCGGTACGCGGCGAGGACGCCGTGCACGGGATGCAGGGCGGTGACCTCGTCCGGCAGCGTCACCCGCCAGGCGACGCCCCCACTGGTGGCGTCGAGCGCCACGAGCACCTGCGGCGCGCTGCCGCCGGGGGCCGGCGCCATGGCGAGGACGTGACGACCGTCCGTCGCCACCGTGGCCTCGGGCAGCAGACCGCCCACGCGCCACCGCTCGGCTCCGGTGCCGGCGTCCAGGGCGAACAGCTCGGTGGCGTAGCCGGCGATCACGCGGCCGTCGAGGAGCACCGCGTCCTGCTGGTTGGCCGGCTGCTCGGAGCTCCACAGCGGATCCCCGTCGAGGTCCCACGCGTGCAGGCCACTGGTGTCGGACGTGAGCAGGAGCCCCGGAGCGCTGCCGTCGTCGACCGCGAGGCTGACCCAGCGTCCCGGCAGGGACCTCACTCCGTCCGGGCGCACCACGACCGTCGTCTCGCCGTCCTGCGTGAGGTCGAGGACGAGGACGGCGTCGCCGACCGTCCCGCGCACGTGGGAGTCCGGGGTCATCTGGTGGCCCTGCACGGTCGCGCCCGACGCGTCGAGCAGCATCAACGCGTCGGCCGTCACCACCGCGACGCCGTCGGTCGTCGCGTGCACCTCGGCGTACGACCCGTAGGCCGTCGTCGTCGTCGTGGGGAACGTCGTCTCCCACTCGACCGAGCCGTCCACGGTGATCGCGCGCACGTGGACGGCCGAGCCGTCCGCGCCCGCCAGCACCACGAGGTCGTCGAGCACGGCCACCGACGTCGAGGAGAGCGGCTCGCCCACCGCCGCCGAGAGGTCGCTCACGACCGACCCGTCGTGAGCGTCGAGCACGAGCAGCCGCGTCGTCGTCGGGGCGACCTGGCTGAGCGTGCCCCGCCCCACCACGGACACGCCGTTGTCGGCCAGGCACACCAGCAGGTCGCCGTCCCTGCCGTACTCCTCGCACCACCCGCCGCTGCGGACGACCTCGCCGCCCGGCAGCGGCTCGAGCACGTCACCGGGCGCGATCAGCTCGACCTCCCACGCGACGGTGCCGTCGGCGGGGTCGAAGGCACGGACCGAGGCCGCACCGTCCTCGCCCTGGGTGGACGTGACCAGCAGCCCGTCCGGTGTCCGGGAGCTCGCGCGCAGGAACCCGTCGTCCGCACCGGAGCGCAGCACGTGCACCGGGCCGTCCACGGCGTCCACGACGCCCGGCAGCCCCGCGACCGCCTCGATCCTCGCGCGTTCCCGGGACGCCACCACCGCCTGCCCGACGACGCCGACCGCCAGGAGCACGGCGACCAGCGCGGCACCGAGGACGAGCACGCGCCGGCGGGTGCGGCGGGACGCCCCGGTGGGGTCGTCGTCGCCGTGGTCCGCGGCTCCGCCCGGCTGTCTCCCGCCCCCCGGCGGCGCGCCGGTGGTGCCGTCGTCGTCCTCGACGAGCTCGACGTCCGTCCTCGCGTCGCCGCGTGCCACGGATGCAGGCTATCGACGCGTGGGTGCGCGGCGCGCGGGTTCCGCTCAGCCGAGGACGGTGAGGTCCCAGGAGTCTTCCTCGCCGGCGGAGACGCCCACGAGCAGGCCGGACACCGCCTGCAGGAACGTGAGCTCCGGTGGGAGCTCCGTGCGCCAGGCGATGGTGCCGTCGGTCGCGTCCAGCGCCAGGAGCTCCGCGTGCGGGGCATCGGCGGGTGCGGCGGGACGTGCCAGGAGGTGCCGTCCGTCCGTCAGGACCTCGTCCACCAGGACCAGGCCACCCCGGCGCCACAGCTCGCCGCCCGTGCGCGCGTCGAGGGTCATCAGCGAGGCGCCGACCGTGAGGTGGACGCGCCCCGCGAGCACGTCGAGCGACTCGATCGACGACGGCCGGTCCGCCGTCCACCGGAGCTCGCCGTCGGGGTCCCAGCCGTAGAGGTTCTCGTGGTCCACGGTCAGCAGCAGGCCGTGGGCGCTGCCGTCGTCGACGTGCGGGCGCAGCCACCGCCCGGGGACCTCTCCGACGTGGTCGTCCCACAGGACCTTGGTGGTCTCACCCTCGCCGACCCGCCCCGAGAAGAGATCCACCGGCGCCCGGTCCCCGGCGGTGGACACGAGCGCCGTCGCACCGGACGTGCCCTCGAGGAACTCATCCGAGCCGAGCGGGACGGCGCGCACCGTCGCGCCCGTGCCGTCCAGCACGCGCAGCTCGTCGGGCGTCGCCACGAGGAGGTGCTGCCCGAGGGGGACCACCTCCGCCCGCCGCAGGTCGACCCGGGCCGGCGACGTGGGTTCGACCGGGACCGTGTGCCGCCACGCGACGGCGCCGGCCCGGTCGACGGCCACGACCTGGGTGACGTCGTCCACCACGCTGCTGACCACGGCGAGGTCGTCCAGGACGAGGAACGCCGGTACTGCCCCCGTGCCGGCGACGGCGTCCGACAGGTCGGCGACGACGGTCCCGTCCTGCGGGTCCAGCAGCAGGAGCCGCGTCACGGTGGGCGCGAGGTACCGGAAGCCGTCGCCGTCGGGGACGGAGCCGTCGTCGCCGGCGAAGCAGGCGACCAGGGTGCCGTCCGCGCCGTGCGCCTGGCAGAAGCCGCCCTGCGGGGGCGCGTCCGGCTGGGGTGCGGTTGCCGGTGCCGCCAGCAGCTCCCGCTCCCAGACGACCTCGCCCGTCGCCGGGTCCAGCGCGTGCGCGATGGACGAGCCGTCGTCCCCGGCGTGCGCGCCGACGAGCAGCCCGCCGGCCGTGCGCACCGTCGTCCCCAGCAGGAGGTTGTCGGTGTCGTCCGTCCACAGGACCTCGGGCGGGGCGTCGAGCGGCGCGAGCACCCGCGGCAGCGTCGCCAGCACCGCGAGCCGGGCACGCTCCCTCGCCGCCTCGCGGACCTCCCCGACCACGGCGACCGCCACCAGGCCGACGACGAGCGTCACCGCGACGGTCAGCACCCGGCGGCGGGTCCGGGGGGACGGGTGGGCGTGACCGGGGGACCCGGGCCCGTCGGACGTGGAGCGGGCGTTCTCGTCAGGTGGCGGCGCGGAGCCGTCGAGCCCGTCGTCCTCGACGAGCTCGACATGCGTCCTCCCGCTGCGACGTGCCACGGCCGCACGCTAGCGCGGCCGCGGGGTGGCGCGGGCGGGATCGGCGGTCCTGGTCTGTGCCTTCGTGGGGACCGCCGTGACCGCGGCCGGCGCCGCCGCGAGTCCCGTGGACGTGCGTCACCCCCCGGCCGGGGGGGAGGGCCAGGGGGTGACGGTCCTTGGGGTGTCGACGACACCCGTGCACGGGGCGCGGGGTGCGCCCTCAGGTCAGCCGTTCATCCGGTGACGACGCCGGGCGAGCACGAGTGCTCCACCGCCGGCGATCGCGGCGATCGCGGCCAGCAGGCCGACGGCGGCCTGCGTACCCGTCGCGGCGAGCGTGTCGTCGTCGACCGCGGAGAGCACCTCGGCGCGCTCCGTCGGCGTCGGAGCCGGCGTGGTCGGCGCGGGGGTCACCGCGGAGGTCGCCGTGGGGGTGGGCTCGGGCGTCTCCGCCGGAGCCGGCAGCACCTCGCTCGTCTCCGACGGGGACGGCTCGGGCGTCGGGCTCGGCGCCACGGTGGGCTCGTCGTCCACGTCGCTGGTCGGCGACGGGCTGGGCGCGGGCGCCGGCGGCGGGGGCGGCGGGGGAGTCGGCGACGCCGACGGCGTGGGGACGACGACCGGGGCGCAGAACACGTCGAGGTCGACGATGTCCCTCACCTCGAAGTGGGCGTAGAACGCCAGCGTGTTCGGCACCGGGAACCCGCCCTGGTTGTGAGGCGGCGTGATGACGGTGGGTACCAGCGACGCCACGTCGAGCCCGCGGCCGGCCTCGCCGTCGCCCACGAGGTCCACCTGCAGGCCGTAGAGCTCCCGCTCCGCGCAGACCGCCGCGGCGTCGGTGGCGTCGAGCTCCAGCGGGATGATCTGCGGGTTGCGCGGCTGGGCCTTCGACGCCTCGATGCGGGCGGACGCGTCCGCCGTCGGCCACGCCCACACGTCGTGCAGCGCGACACGGTGCTGCCGCCCGCTGTTCCAGTACCCGGCGGGCTTGCGCACGTCGAGCTTCTTGTAGAGGAAGTACCCCGTGGCCTGGTCGCACGTGTAGGCGTCCCAGGGGATGACCTGGTCGGCGCGCGTGCCGCCGCACAGGTCGCCGGGGGCGGCGGTGGGCTGGGGCGCGGGCTTGGGCTTGCCGGGCTTGGGCTTGTCGTAGCCGGTCGAGTACCCGGGCTTGCCGGACCCGTGGTGCCCGCCACCGGTGGCGGACGCGGCGGTGGAGGGCAGCGCCACGAGGGCTGCGACGGACAGGATGACGAGGGGGAGACGGCGGTTCACGGAGGGACTCCTCGGCCGCGGACGCTTGGACGGGTGCCCGGGGACGACGGCCACGCCATCGGGCGTAACGGACAATAGAGGCAAACACCCGTCCGGTGGTGAACTTCTGTCCAAGTTGGGGGCGAATCATCCTTTTGGACGCCCTGGGGTCGGGTCGCAGGTCCCCGGGGGGCGTCAGGCGGGGTGGGCCAGCGACGCGACGGCGCGTGCCAACAGGTCGACGGAGGCTTCCGCGCGCTCGTCGTCGTGGTCGGCGACCCACGTCTGGATGACCCCGTCACCGGCTGACAGGACCAGGGCCGCCACGTGCTCCACGGGGGCGCTCCACGCGACGCCGCCGCGCTGCGACCAGGCCCCGAGGTGGCGTTCGATCTCCGCCAGGTACTGCTGGCGCTCCCAGGCCACGGCGTCGGACCCCGCGTCGTCACGCGCCGCGCGGATGAGCTCGAACATGGCGGCCTGGTGCTGCGGGTCGGCGCGCACGATGTCGAGCTGGGCGCGCAGGGCCTGGCGCAGCGCCGTCTCGAGGTCGTCGGTGTCGACGGCGGGGGCCCAGGCGGCGGCGGCGCCCCTCAGCTCGCGGTCGACGAGCGCCCGCACCAGCGCGGCCTTCGAGCCGAACGCGTAGTGGAAGATCCCGTGCGGCAGACCCGCGCGGTTCGTGACGGCCCGCGTCGTGAGGCCGGCGAGCCCGTGCTCGCGCAGCACGGCGAGCGCGGCGTCGAGCAGCTGTGCGCGACGCTCGTCGACGGGGCGGTGCCCGCCCACGGCCGGGAGGTTCACCCTTCCATCGTACGGGTGGACTTGGCCAAGCGACTTGGACAAGCGGCCAGTTCGCCCTACGGTGGAGTCACACACATCGTGACGCTCGGCAGGAGGGCATCGTGATCACCATCACCCCCGCCCGGCCCGGCGACCTCGCCGCCGCGGCTGCGGTGCTGGCCGAGGCCTTCGTCGACGACCCGGTCACCGGTGCGGTGCTGCGCCGTACGGGTGCCGACCGGCTGGGGTGCGCCCAGCACCTGTTCGTCGCGCTGCTGCGTCCGGCGATCGCCGACGGCACCGTCGACGTCGCCCGCCGATCGGGTGACGGCCAGGTGCTCGGCGTCGCGATCTGGGAGGCGCCCGGCGCTGTGACCACCATCGTGCGGCTCGCCGCCCAGCTGCCCTCGTTCTGGCGCGCGTGCGGCGCCGCGGGCCTGCGGCGCGCACTCGTCACCAAGCGCGCAGTCGAGCGGTACCGGCCCCGGCAGCCCCACTGGTACCTGCAGGAGATCGGCGTGGCGGCCGACGCGCGCGGTCGGGGCGTCGGCGGCGCGCTCCTCCACGCCCGTCTCGCGGACGTCGACACGCAGGACGCCGGGGCGTACCTGGAGTCGTCGACCGAGCGCAACCGCCGCCTGTACCGCCGCCACGGCTTCGTGGAGGGTGCACCCGTGCGCGGCGTCCCGGCGGCGCCCGTGACGATGTGGCGTCCGCCGGTGTCGCAGCGGACCCCGCGCCCGTCCGTCACCACCCCTGACCCGTCGGCCTGACCGACCCACCTCCCGCCGAGCGCGGTACTCAGCCGTCGAGCGCGCCACCAACGAGTAGCGCGGTCGACGGTGGTGTGCCGCGCTCGCGAAAACCCCTTGGCGGACGCGGCGACGCGACGTAGCGTCGTTCCCACACTGGAAGGAGGTGGTCCGCGACATGAAGTCTTTCCGGACGCGTGAGGTGGCTGCCCGCTAGCCGCCCGAGTCATCGGACGGACTGCACGGTCCGCTCATGCTCCGCCGGCGTCGACCGGCAGGGCGGCAGCGAATACCCGGCAGTCACCGCAGCCCGTGGGAGCCGCGACCTCGTCCTTCGCGGCAGGGCCCCCGTGAGGGGACCCGGCCCACGGGCTGTTCCCTGCCCATCTGCCGTGCGCGGGGGGTGAGAGGGTGGGGGTGTGGCACTCAAGTCCCCCGCAGAGATCGAGCAGATGCGCCCCGCCGGGCGGTTCGTCGCCGACGTCCTGACGTCGTTGCGCGCGTACGCCCGCGTGGGCATGACGACCAACGACCTGGACGCGCACGCCCGCGAGATGATCGCGAAGGCCGGCGCGCGGTCCGTGTACCTCGGCTACCACCCGAGCTTCGGGGCGATGCCGTACCCGGGTGTCCTGTGCACGTCCGTCAACGACCACGCGCTGCACGGCCTGCCGTCCGACCGCGTCCTGGCCGACGGCGACGTGGTCAGCATCGACTTCGCGTGCGAGGTCGAGGGCTGGGTCGCCGACTCCGCCCTGACGTTCCAGCTCGGCACGACGACGCCCGAGGCGCAGCGCCTCATCTCGACGACCGAGCAGGCGCTCGCCGCAGGCATCGCCGCCGCGCAGCCGGGTGGCCGCATGGGCGACATCTCGGCGGCGATCGGCCGGGTCGCGCGGCAGTCCGGGTTCGGTCTGAACACCGACTTCGGCGGGCACGGCGTGGGCCGGACGATGCACGAGGACCCGCACGTCGCCAACGACGGCCGCCCGGGCACCGGCATCCGCCTCAAGCCGGGCACGGTCATCGCCATCGAGCCGTGGCTCATGGCGGGCAGCAGCGACTACGTCGTCGACGACGACGGCTGGACCATCCGCAGCGCCGACGGCGCGCTCGCCGCGCACGCGGAGCACACGGTGGCCATCACCAAGCGCGGCCCGGTGGTCCTGACGGCACGCGACTGACCGTGAGGGGTGTCGTCGCGGCCAGCCGACGGCAAACCCTCACTCTCTTCGCCGATCCGGACGGTCGGTGGTGCGAACCGGTCACGCCGCCGGGCGCCGTCGGCCAGGATGGCCGCATGAGCGCAGATCACGGCATCTCCGGCATCCCGGCCGCGCGGCCGGTGGAGGCCCACGCCTATCGCGAGGAGCCGTACGCCGACACGCCGCCGTGGTACCGCGACGGCTACCTGTGGGCGGGGTCCGGCGTCGCCGTGCTGGCCCTGGCGACGGGCTACTACGCCGACATGCTGCCGGCGGCGCTCGCGACGACGGCCGTCATCAGCGTGTGGCGCACGGTGCAGGTCCGGCGGGCGGGCGTCCGGTGGTGGACCTGGCTCGAGATCGTCCTGGCGGTGCTCTTCGTGGTCGTCGTCCTGGCGGGCACCGACGCCGTCGCGGAGTTCACGGTCGCCGGGCTCGCCGTCCGGCTGGCCGTCGGGGCGCTCGTCGGCGTCGTCGTCGTCGCACTGCTCAGCGCCGTCAGGCGTCGTCGCGCAGCTCCGGCGGGACCTGCGACGGCGGAGTGACGCCCACGGGCTCGACGAGCACGAGCGGGTCCTCGTCGAGGTCGAGGACGCGCGAGCGGGCCGGTGCCGTCAGGGCGGTCTCGAAGCGCACGGTCGCCTCGCGGCCGCGCACGTGCACGACCCACCCGCGGCCGAGGGTCGCGTGCTCGACGTCCAGACCGGGGCGCGCGTTGGACTCCTCGAGCGGCCGGCCCACCTGGGAGCCGCCGAGCGGTCGTCCCACGACGGCCTTCTCGGCCCCGACGAGCCGGGCGTCGTCCTCGACGAGCGTCGCGACGACGTCGTCGATGCCGGGTGCCGTCATGCCGTCGGGGAGCGCGGGGCCGGACGTGGTGCCGTCGACGACGTCGCCCGCGTCCCCGTCGCCCGGGACCGTCGCCCAGGCGTCCGCGAGCCGACCGCTCACGTGGTCGTGCTCGCCGACGACCGCCCGCCGCGGCGCGTCGAACAGGTGCGCGTCGAGGTCGAGCGCGAGCTGCGCGTGCGGCGACAGCGCGTGGAACGCCACGCCCAGCAGTCGCACGGGCTCGACGACCCCGGCCGCGAGGACCGCGCGCCGGGCGGCGTCGCGCAGCTCGGCGTCCGCGGCGGTCGGGTGCGGGAACGTCACGGAGCGCGTCACGGTCGAGAAGTCGGCGTAGCGGACCTTGGCGACGACGGTCCGCGCGGCCCCGCCGTGACGCTCGAGCCGCTGCAGGGCCTCGTCGACGACGTCGTCCACGGCGGACAGCACGACGTCGCGGCCCCGCAGGTCGACCGCGAACGTGCGCTCGGCGCCGGCGGACTTGCGCTCGGTCGTCGTGACGACGGGCCGGTCGTCCAGGCCGCGGGACATGAGGTACAGCCCGGTGCCGTGCGCCTCCCCGAGCGTCATGGTGAGGGTGTCGAGCGGTTGGCGCCGCAGGTCCGCGACGGTGCGCACGCCGAGCCGCTCGAGCGCGCCCTGCGTCGCGGGTCCGACGCCGGGGACGGTCCGCACGTCGAGCGGCAGCAGGACGGCGTCCTCGTCCTCGGGCCGGACGACGACGACGCCGCCGGGCTTGCGCAGGTCCGAGGCGATCTTGGCGACCAGCTTGGAGCGGCCCACGCCGACCGACACGGTCAGGCCCGTGAGCTCGGCGACGCGGGCCTGGACCTGGGCGGCGGCGTCCTCCGGCTCGGGGGTGCCGCCCGGCGCCAGCGCGAGGTCCGCGAACGCCTCGTCGATCGACAGCGGCTCCACCGCCGGCGTCAGCTCGCGCAGGACGTCCATGATGACCTGCGAGTACGCGGCGTACGCGGCGAACCGGGGGACGAGCACCGCGGCGGCGGGGCACAGGCGTCGGGCCCGCGCCATGGGCATCGCGGACCGTGCGCCGGCGCGCCGGGCCTCGTACGACGCCGTCGACACGACGCCCCTCCCGCCGACGCCCCCGACCAGGACCGGCTTGCCACGCAGCGACGGCTTGTCGCGCTGCTCGACGGCGGCGAAGAACGCGTCGGCGTCCAGGTGCAGCACGGTCGCGGCGTCCCGCACGCGCACGGCGTCGACGAGCCGCCGCGCCTGCTCACCGGACGGGTCCACGCCCCCATCTTCCGTCGTCCCGCCGCCGGGCTGCGCCGCGGCTCCCGGGGAGCGTCCACGTGGCGGGACGGCCCTGCAGCGAGACCGGGCGCAGCGGCGTCAGGGGCCGGCATGAGCCGACCCAGCCCGGTCTCGCGGAGGAGACATCCCGGGATGTGGGACAGGGGCGGGCCGCCCGGCGGCGGCGGTCGCGGACCGGCGCCTCAGCAGGCCGCGTGCACCGACCCCGGTGCCGTGCGGGGCGACACGTCGCGGTCACGCAGGACGACCGAGAGGCCCGGTCTGCGGGTCGCCGGGTCCGACTGCTCGGCGCACAGCGCGTCGAACGACGCGCGGTCGTACTCCACGTCGAGCACCACGGGGTAGGCGGACGTGTACACGTCGCACTCCTGCCACTGGTGGCACTCCTCGGCGACGGCGAGGTCTGCGCCGAGCTCGCGCACCTGGGTCGTCAGCTCGGCCGCGTTCTTCTGCGCGAATGCCAGGCCCACGGCGTGCGCCCGCTCGATCAGCAGCGCCACGTACGCGAGGGTGTCCGCCGGGGCGATGCGTCCGAGGGACCGCGTGTGGGAGTCGAGGTTGTCGACCTCGACGGCGTCGAACCCGGCGGCCGCGCACGCGTCGATCAGGCGTCCGACGCGGTCGGCGACGCGCGCGCGCAGGTCGGGCGTCGTGAGGTCGTAGAGGACCTCGTCGGGCCAGCCGTCGTCGCGCACGGGCTCGCCGCCGTGGTGCAGGACGAGCCCGGGGTCGGTGCGCAGCAGACGCTCGGTCTCGCCGGGCTGCGTCTGGAAGCCGTTGACGTAGCAGACGTCGTAGCGGCCGGTGGGTGCGGCCGTGGCGTCGCGGACGACGGTCACGGTGTCCGCCGCCGGCTCGTCGGTACCGCCGAGCTGGTACTCGAACCGCGCACCGGGCGCGGGCAGGGTCACGGGCCGCACCGTGGGCGTGGCGGTCGGTGCGGACGCGGGTGTCCCGGTGGGCGTGGGCGTCACCGACGGGAGGGGCGGCGCGGGCGCCGGTGCCGGGGTGCCGGCCGGCGCCGACGACGCCACCGGTCCGGGTGCCACCGTCCCCACCTGCGGGGACGCGGCGGTGGGCGCGCTGCTCGGGGACACCGGTGCGGCAGCCGGGTCGGGCGCCGGTCGGCAGGCGGGGAGCAGCAGCGCGACGGCGCAGGCGGCGACGAGGGCGGTCACCCTGCGCGTCGTCGTCGGCACGCGGTCACTGTAACCGGGCGTACCCGGCACCCGCGCCGGTCCACACGGACGAGTGACCCGCGGGCTCCGGTACCGTGAGAATCATCACGGATTGGTAACGGACGGCCCGTGACCTGCAAGGATGTTGCGGTGCCTCGTCCTTACCGTGTGATGACCGTCTGCACCGGCAACATCTGCCGCTCACCCATGGCCGAGATCGTGCTCCGCGAGCGTTTCGCGGCCGCGGGCCTCGCCGACGCCGTCGAGGTCGACTCGACCGGCATCAGCGACGAGGAGCGCGGCAACCCCGTGGACTGGCGCGCGCGCTCCGTGCTGCGCCGCCACGGCTACCCGACGGGCGAGGGGCACCACGCCCGTCAGATCCTGCCGGAGCACCTCCTCGAGCGGGACCTGGTGCTGCCGATGACCGCCACGCACGCGCGCTCGCTGCGCCGGATCGCCGGCGGGGACCCGGCCGCGACGTCGCGCATCCGGATGTACCGCAGCTTCGACCCCGCGGCGCCGGCCGAGCCCGGGCAGCCGGAGCACGTCCTGGACGTCGACGACCCCTGGTACGGCCCGGAGGAGGGTTTCGAGACCACGCTCGCGGAGGTCGAGGCCGCCGCCGACGGGATCGTCGCGCACGTCCGCGAGGCGCTCGACTACCGCAACGGGCTCACCGACTGACCTCGTCGGCCGGCTCACGCCCCGGACCTCACCCGCACCTGGGACGGGCGATCACGCCGACGTGTGGCACGGTGCTCGCTGTGCCCGACGCGATCCGCCACGTCCTGTTCCCCGGCCGCCACCACCTGGTCACCGCCTTCCAGGTCGCCTACCTGACGGACCTGCTCGCCGGCCGCGTCCGCGACGCCGACGGCGCGCTCGTGACCTGCGCACCGGACGCCCGCGTCGTGTGGGCGCTCACGTCCGCGACGCACAGCGGCACGCGCCGCAACCCGGTCCCCGCGCACCGCCGCGAGGCGATGATCGAGGCGGTCACGGCCCGGGCGGGTCTGCCCTCGCTCGTCGTCCCGGTCGCCGACGTGCCGCCGAGCCCGCGGTTCGCGCACACCGTCCTCGCGACGTGCGAGATGGTCCTGGGGGCCGCCCTGAGCCCCCACGACACGGTGGTCGCGTGCTCGACGCCGCAGGTCGCGGCGATGTACGCCGCGGACGGCTTCCGCGTCGCGACCGTCGAGCAGGGCGCGCCGGGCGACCCGGACCGGCCGTGGGACGTGCTCGAGCGGATGGTCGCGGGCGACGACGCGTGGCGCACGCTCGCGCACCCCGAGGCGGTCGCGTTCTACGAGCGGTACGGGCTCGACGCGCACGTCCGCCTCGTCCACACCGACCCGACCGTGCAGGACGACGGCGACCTCACCGGGACCCGCGACTACGCGACGTACACCGCGGCCTTCGACGACGCGTCGGACCGCAAGTGGGCGCAGGTCGCGCCGCACGTGCGGCCGGGGCGGGTCGTCGACCTCGGGTGCGCGGCGGGCGGCCTGCTGGAGCGCGCGGCCCGGGACCCGCGCCTCGCGGAGTCCGACCTGTACGGCGTCGACGTGTCCCGGCACCTCGTCGCCGAGGCCGAGCACCGTCGCGCGCAGGGCGTGTTCGCCAACCCCAACGTGTTCTTCGCGCAGCGCAACCTGCTGCTGGGCCCGGTGTTCCCGGAGCGGTCCGTCGACACGACGACGACGATCGCGTTGACCCACGAGATCGCCAGCTACGGCGACGGGCGCGCGGACCTCGAGCTGCTGGCGCGCCGGATCTTCGAGCACACCCGCCCCGGGGGCGTCTGGATCAACTCCGACGTGCTGGGGCCGGGCGACCCGGAGCGTCCCGTCGACCTCGTGCTCGACGGCGACGCGGACGCCTCGGCGCGGGACCTGTCGGGCCTGCCGCGCGCCGAGGCCGCCGCGTACGTCGCCGGTCTGTCGCCCGCGGCGCGGCTCGTGCAGTTCACGCAGGACTTCCCGGCGCTGTCCGGCGCCGACGTGAAGGTCGAGTGGGTCGGGCGCGGCGCGGATCGCAGCGTCGCGCGCACGACGCTGCGCACCGCCATGGAGTACCTGTACACGCGTGACTACACCGACTCCTGGCTCTCGGAGTGCCACGAGCGCTTCTGCGACCTGACGGGCGACGACTGGGCGGACCTGCTGACGGGCGTCGGCTTCGAGCTCGACCCGGGCAGCGGGCCCTGGCGCAACGACTGGCTGGTCGAGAACCGGCTGCGCGTCGGTGCGGCGCTGCGCGACCCCGCGACGGGCGAGCCGGTGGACTGGCCCGACACGCACGTGCTGACGGTCGCGCGACGGCCGCTCGTCCCGGTGGGGTGACGCGGCCCCGGCCCGGCGGCCGACGGCTCGCCGTCGCGGCGGTCGTCCGGCCTTGAGTACCGAGAAAACTCGACGAGTGCCGACAATTCTCGGCGATCGCCCCGACCTCGTGCGGACGTCCCCGCGCCGCCCGCGCGGCAGACTGACCTCATGAAGGTCGCCGCCCGCGCGCACGTGCCCCCGTTCGCCGTCATGGAGATCCTGGCCGCCGCCAACGCGCGCCGCGCTGCGGGTGAGCACGTGCTCAACCTGTGCGCGGGGGAGCCGTCGACCGGCGCGTCGGACGTCGTGCGGCAGCGCGCGATCGAGCTGCTGACGTCCGGCGACCTGGGGTACACCGAGTCGCTCGGCGCACCCGGGCTGCGTGCGGCGATCGCCGCGCACTACGGCGCCACGTACGGCGTCGACGTGGACCCCGGGCGCGTGGCGGTGACCACGGGGTCCTCCGGGGGGTTCATGCTCGCGTTCCTCGCGGCGTTCGACGTCGGCGACCGCGTCGCGCTGGCCCGGCCCGGGTACCCGGCGTACGCGAACATCCTCACGGCGCTGGGCTGCGAGGTCGTCGACCTGTCGTGCGGCCCCGAGCAGCGCTACCAGCCGACCGTCGCGCAGCTCGAGGCCCTGGACCAGCCGGTCGAGGGCCTCGTCGTCGCGTCGCCCGCCAACCCGACGGGCACGATGATCGAGCCGGACGAGCTCGCGGCCCTCGCCGCGTGGTGCGGCGAGCACGGCGTGCGCCTGGTCAGCGACGAGATCTACCACGGCATCACGTACGCCGACGCGTCCGGCGCGACGCCCGCGACGGCCACCGCCGCGCAGTACCTGGGCACGGGCGCCGTCGTCGTGAACTCGTTCTCCAAGTACTGGGCCATGACGGGCTGGCGCCTGGGGTGGCTGGTCCTGCCCGACGACCTCGTCACGCCCGTCGACGCGCTCGCGGGCAACGTCGCCCTGTGCCCGCCCGCGCTCGCGCAGCACGCGGGCGTCGCGGCGTTCAGCGCCGACGGCATGGCGGCCGCGCGCGCCAACGTCGAGCGGTACGCGGACTCGCGCCGGCTGCTGCTCGACCGGCTCCCGGACCTCGGCTGGGACCCCGTCGCGCCGGCGGACGGCGCGTTCTACCTGTACGGCGACGTGTCGGTGACGGGGCTGGACGCGGTGACGTACTGCGCGCGCCTGCTCGACGAGGCGGGCGTGGCGATCACCCCGGGGACGGACTTCGACCCCGTGGGCGGGGGCAGCTGGGTGCGGCTGTCGTTCGCGTCGTCGCCGCAGGTGGTCGCCGAGGCGGCCGACCGGGTCGTCGCGTGGCAGCGCGGGCTCTGACGCCTGCCGCCGCACGCCGGCGGGGTCAGGCGGCGTGGTCCTCGAGCGGGGACGTCACCACGGTGATGCGCTCGGGATCGATGCCCTGCGCGACGCACCGCACGACGCGCTCGACGTCGGCCACGCTCGCGTCGGCCGCGAGGACCAGCCCACCGCCGTTGCCCGGCTCGTCGGCGCCCACGTAGGCGTCGACGACCATCGGGTCCTCGGCGCACACCGCGACCGTCCTCAGGTCGCCGGCCACGAGCACCGTCCACGGGCCCTGCGCCGGGATGTCGACGACGGACGACCCGCCGCCACCACCGAACACGGCGAGCGCCCCAAGCAGCGTGGTGCCGACGAGGGCGGCCACCACGACGACGGCCGTCGCGCGGGTCCGCCTGGCGCGATCGCGCACGGTCCCTCCCTCTGTCCGGAACCCGGGCAGCCTAACCCGCGCGCCTGCGAGGCCCGTCGCTGCCCGCCGGGTACTCCTCGAGGGGCACGACGCCCGCCGCCCACGCGTCGAGGATCGGCTCGACGATGCGCCAGCCCTCCTCCGCCTCGGCCGCGCGGGCCGACAGGCGGGTGTCCCCGTCGATGACGGCGAGCAGCAGCTGCCCGTACGGCGTGGGGTCCTGACGGGCGAGCTCGGTGTCGAGGACGACCTTCTCGAGCGCGAACGGGTCGCCGATCCCGTTGACGTTGAGGTGCAGGGACATCCGGTCGGGGTCGAGCTGCAGGCGCAGCTCGTTGCGGGTCGGAGGGGCGCCGTCGAACACCCGCAGCGGCACCTCACGGAACCGCACGACGATCTCCCGGCGGCTCGCGGACAGCGCCTTGCCGGTGCGCAGCCGGAACGGCACGCCGGACCACCGCCACGTGTCGACGAACAGGGTGACCTCGGCGTACGTCTCGACCTCGCGGTCCGGGTCGACGCCCGGTGCGGCGGCGTACGCGTCGACCTCGCGCCCGTCGACCTCGCCCGCGACGTACCGGGCGCGGCGCGTCCAGCGGGCGACGGACTCGTGGTCCGGTGTCCGCACGGCCCGCAGCACGTCGACCTTGCGCGACGCGAGGTCCGCGGGCGCGACAGACGTGGGCGGCTCCATCGCCACGTACGTCAGCAGCTGCAGCAGGTGGTTCTGCACCATGTCGCGCAGCGCGCCGGACCGGTCGTAGTACGACGCGCGGGCCTGGGCGTCGACCGTCTCGTCGAAGACGATGTCGACGGACGCGACGTGCGTGCTGCTCCACAGCGGCTCGAGGACGCGGTTGGCGAACCGCAGGCCCAGCAGGTTCAGCACGGTCTGCTTGGCGAGGAAGTGGTCGACGCGGAAGATCTTGTCCTCCGGGAGCAGCTCGCCCAGCGCCGCGTTGAGCTCCGCAGCCCCGGCCAGGTCCTCCCCGAACGGCTTCTCGACGACGACCCGCAGCCCGTCGGGCAGGTCGACGTCCGCCAGCGCGTGCACCACCGGCAGGAACAGCACGTGCGGCAGCGCGAGGTACAGCACGAGGGGGTCCGCGCCCTGCACCTCGCACGCCGCGATGGCGGTGCGCAGCGTCTGCGGGTCGGTGACGTCGCCGTGCACCCACACGACCCGGTCGACCAGTGCCGTGACGTCCGGGTCCGGCTCGCCGTCCGCGTGGTACGCGACCTTCTCGTGCACCAGGGCGCGGAACCCGTCGTCGTCCAGGTCGTCGTTCGCGACGCCGACGAGCCGCAGGCCGCCGTCCACCATCGACTCGACGCGCGCGAGCCCGGGCAGGATGTAGCGGGCGGTGAGGTCGCCGGTGGCGCCGAGGACGACGAGGCCGGCGGTCACGGGCGGGCTCGCGTCGGGCCGGGGGCGTGGGGGAGGTCGCGGCTGGTCGGGGTCATGGCACCCATCGTCACGACTGGCGGCGGTGCGCGCGCGGTGAGGGGACGATCCGGGCGTGTCGCCCACCGTGCCAGGACCACACCGCAGCGGCGGTCCCGTCAGGCTCTCCACGGCCTCGCGGTTGGTCTCCCAGCGCTCGTGCCACGCGGGGAGACGATCAGCTCCGGTGGTCGGTGCGCTTCCCACCGAAGTCGCTCCCCGGCGACGCAGACTGTTGCACTAGCGCTGAATTCAGCATCTTATGTACTGTCGTGGCCATGGAGACCGTGACCCTGACGCACACGGCCGCGCTGGCGCGGCTCGGGCACGCGTTGTCGGACGAGACGCGCACGCGGATCCTGCTGGCACTGCGCGAGGCTCCGGCGTACCCCTCGGACCTGGCGGACGCGTTGGGCGTGTCCCGGCAGGTGATGTCGAACCAGCTCGCGTGCCTGCGTGGCTGCGGGCTCGTCGAGTCGATCCCGGACGGCCGAAGGACCCTGTACCGGCTGGGCGACGCCCACCTCGCGTCGGCGCTCGGCGACCTGCTCACCCTGGTGCTCGCCGTCGACCCCGAGTGCTGCGGCCCGGACTGCACCTGCGCATGAGCGCCGTGTCGATCGGTCCGCGGCCCCTGGACGCCGCCCGCCGGGCGGTGCTGCAACGCCGCATCCGTTGGGTGGTCACCGCCACCATCTCCTACAACGTCATCGAGGCGGTCATCGCGATCGCCGCCGGACGTGCGGCATCCTCGTCAGCGCTGATCGGCTTCGGCCTGGACTCGGTCGTCGAGGTCCTGTCCGCCGCCGCCGTCGCCTGGCAGTTCGCCGCGCCCGACCCCGAGGCCCGCGAGAAGGTCGCGATGCGCGCGATCGCGGTGTCGTTCTTCGGCCTGGCGCTGTTCGTGACGATCGACGCCGTCCGCACCGTCCTCGGTGGTGCCGAGCCTGACCACTCGACGGTCGGGATCGTGCTCGCCGCCGTGAGCCTCGCGATCATGCCCGCCCTGTCGTGGTTCGAGCGCCGTACGGGGCGCGAGCTCGGCTCAGCCTCCGCGATCGCTGACTCGAAGCAGACCCTCGTCTGCTCCTACCTCTCCGGCGTCCTGCTCGTCGGGCTCGTCCTGAACAGCACCCTGGGCTGGTGGTGGGCCGACCCGCTCGCCGCCGTCGTGATCGCCGGGTTCGCCGTGCGCGAGGGTCTCGAGGCGTGGAAGGGCGACGCCTGCTGCACACCGGTCGCCCAGCTCGTCGGCGACCAGGACGGGCACTGCGGCGACAGCTGCCTCACCCACGACGGGAAGGACGGCACCCGATGACGCGGGGAGCTGCGGCACTCGTCGCGCTCGTCCTCTACGTGGCCGGGTGCGCGGTCGTGTTCGGGTGGCGCAGCTGGCGACAGCGTCGCCAGACGGGAGCAGCCGGCTTCCGCGGGATCAGCGGCACACCGGGATCCGCCGGTTGGTGGGGCGGCGTGCTGTTCGTCGCCGCCGTCATCCTGGCCGCGGCCGCCCCGATGCTCGAGCTCCTCGCTGACGGCACGTCGGCGCTGCCGCTGTGGATGCCCGTCGTCGGGCTCGTCGTCACGGTCGCCGGCTTCGCCGGAGTCCTGCTCTCGCAGGTCACGATGGGGCGGTCATGGCGCATCGGCGTCGACGCCGGTGAACGCACCGACCTCGTCACCACCGGGGTCTTCGCCGTCGTGCGCAACCCCGTCTTCACGGCGATGGTCCTGGCCCTGTCGGGCCTGGTGCTCCTGGTGCCCTCGCTCGCATCGCTACTGGCGCTGGCGGCGCTGATCACCGCCGTGCAGCTGCAGGTCCGCATCGTCGAGGAGCCGTACCTGCGGACCATGCACGGCCGGCACTACACCGAGTACGCCGCCCACGTCGGCCGCTTCGTCCCAGCCGTCGGCCGCCTCCGTCCGCAACCTGTCGGCGACGCTGCGTAGCTGCCCAGCCCGCGCGGATGCAGGCCGACGTCGACCTCGTCCCGTACGCGCGTGGGCTCGCCGATCGCACGCAGGAGTGGCTCGGGACGAGGATCCCGGGCCTCTGAGCCGAGGTCGCTGCCGTAGCGGCGGCGCGGAGCCGCCCCTCGCTCGGAACTGGTCGACCAGATGACCACTTGCCGCTGGGGAAGCCCACGGACGTGACCACTTCGCCCCCTCGGCGGGTGAGGCCGGCGGGCCGCTCCTAGAGTCGCTCGCATGGACGGGCCCGGGCAGGTGCGCATCGGCATCTCCGGGTGGCGCTACGCCCCCTGGCGTGGCGTGTTCTACCCGCCGGGGCTGCCGCAGCGGCGCGAGCTGGAGTACGCGGCCCGGCAGCTCGGGTCGGTCGAGATCAACGGGTCCTTCTACTCGCTGCAGCGCCCCGACAGCTACCGCGCGTGGCGCGCGGACACCCCCGACGGCTTCGTCTTCTCGATCAAGGGGCCGCGCTTCGTCACGCACATGAAGAAGCTCGCGGGCGTCGAGACACCGTTGGCCAACTTCTTCGCCTCCGGCGTGCTCGCGCTCGAGGACCGCACCGGGCCCGTCCTGTGGCAGCTGCCGCCCAACCTCGGGTTCGACCCGGACCGTCTCGCCCGGTTCTTCGACCTGCTGCCGCGCTCGACGGCGGCCGCCGCGGAGCTGGCCGCGCACCACGACGACAAGGTCCCCGAGGGACGCGCGCTGACGACCGTCGAGGCGGACCGCCCGCTGCGGCACGTCGTCGAGGTGCGGCACGACACCTTCGTGGACCCCGCCTTCCCCGAGATGCTGCGCGCGCACGACGTCGGGCTCGTCGTCGCCGACACCGCCGGGCGCTGGCCGCACCTCGAGGACCTCACCAGCGACGTCGTCTACGTGCGGCTGCACGGCCACAGCGAGCTGTACGTCTCGGGATACGACGACGACGCGCTCGACGCGTGGGCCGCGAAGGTGCGCGCGTGGTCCACGGGCACGCCGCCACCGGACGGCCCGCGGGTGAGCCCTCTCGCCCCGGACCGGCCGCGTGACGTGCACGTCTACTTCGACAACGACGTGAAGGTGCGCGCACCGTTCGACGCGATGGCCCTCGCAGCGAAGGTGGGCGCGGGCCCGGTGCAGCACGAGGCGGACGACCGCGACCACCCGGTGCACAGCCGGTTCACGTAGGTTCGTCCTCCCGCCCGTCGACGGAAGGAACGCACCATGCAGTGCCCCGTGGACCAGACCCAGCTCGTGATGACCGAGCGCCAGGGCGTCGAGATCGACTACTGCCCCGTGTGCCGCGGCATCTGGCTGGACCGTGGCGAGCTCGACAAGATCATCGACCGCGCCGCGTCGACGTCGCCGGCGGCACCCGTCGACCCGCGGGCCGTCCCCGGACCCGGCTTGCCGCCGGTGTACGGCACCCCCGACCCCCGCGCGTACGACGCGCCCGGGTACGACCGGCCCCGGTACGACGGCGTCCGCGACGACCAGGGACGCGGCGACCGCGCCCGCGACGACCGCGGCTACGACCGTGACCGGGGCTACGACCGCGGCTACGACGGTCGCAAGCGCAAGAAGAAGGAGTCCTGGCTCGAGGACCTCTTCGACTTCTGACGCCACCCACCCACCCCGGGCGTGAGAGTGCATTCCAGTCACCCCCAGGGGGTGAGAGGGCATTCCAGTCACCCCCCAGGGGGTGAGAGGGCATTCCAGTCCCGCCCGGGGGGGTGAGAGGGCATTCCAGTCCCGCCCGGGGGGTGAGACGGCATTCCAGTCCCGCCCGGGGGGTGAGAGGGCAATCCAGTCCCGCCCGGGGGGGTGAGAGGGCAATCCAGTCCCCGTGCCGAGAGTGCGATCCGGCTCCCTGGATGCTTCGGAACCCGTCGATCCGAGGCGCGGTCGCGCACGCCGGCCGACGCGCCGTGCCGCGCGGCCGGGTGCGCCCGGGCCTGGCGTGCTGCAGAGGTGCGGTCTAGCGTGCGACGCGTGCCGGACCCGCTGCACTTCGATGCGCACGCCGACGTCTACGCCCGGGCCCGGCCGCCGTACCCGCGGGAGCTGTGGGCGTGGCTCACAGACCACGGTCTGCTTGGTCCCGGGACGCGTGTGATCGAGCTCGGCGCGGGGACCGGCCAGGCAACCGGTCCGATGCTCGCCGTGGGCGCAGCCGTGACGGCGGTCGAGCCGGGTCCGGCCCTCGCTGCGCGGCTGCGCGCGGCGTGCCCGGCGGCGACGGTGCGCGTCGGCACCGCGGAGTCGGTGACGCTGCCGGTTGCCGCCTTCGACCTGGCCGTCGCGGCGACGTCGGTCCACTGGCTCGATCTGGACGTGGTCCTGCCCGCGCTGCACCGCGCGCTCGTCCGCAGCGGGCGGTTCGCCGTCTGGCGCAACGCCTTCGGTGACCCGACGGCGCCCGTCACGCCCTTCCGTGAACGCGTCGCCGAGATCGTCGCGCGCCGTGGGCCGGACCGTGCGCGGCCAGGACCCGGCGAGCTCGACGACGCCGCGTGGGTCGAACGACTGACAGCCGGGAACCGGTTCGTCGCGGTCGCTGTCGAGGAGTTCCGCTGGTCGGTCGACCTTGCCACGGAGCAGGTCCGCGACCTGTTCACGACGTTCAGCGACTGGGAACCCGGTGAGGTGGCCGAGGCTGCCCGTGCCGTCGACGAGCTCGGCGGTCACGTCATCGAGCACTACGTCACGCCGCTCATCGTCCTGGACAGGGTCGACGCCCCTTGACCTTGAGGACGCCCATCCGGCGGTCTCCGGGCGGCAGGCGCCTGGGCCGGGGGTGACTGGATTGCACTCTCGCGCCTGGGGTGGGTGGCGGGCGCCTGGGGTGGGGCCGGGGGTGACTGGATTGCACTCTCGCGCTTGGGGGTGAGGGGGCAATCCAGTCGCGGTCGGGGCGGGAGGGCGCGGCGGCTTCGGGCCGTCGTGCGCTGCAGGGTGCCGATGCGGCGGTGCAGCGTGCGGGGGTGGACGCTGGAGGTGTGCCGGATGCCCGACGACCCGCGCCCGGCCGCGAGCCGACGCCCCGCGGTGGGCTCCCCGCGTCGTGGCGGGACCACGTACCGGGTGTCGCCGTGGCCCTGGGCCTGGGCGCGGCGGGTGCCGCACTGGGCGCGGCGGTCCCGCTGCTGGGTGGCGCCGTGCTGGCCCTCGCGATGGGCGTCGCGCTGCGCGAGGTCCTGTCCCGCGGGCCGGTGGCGTGGGCGCACGCGCTGGAGCCGGGGGCCCGCACGTGCTCCACCATCGCGCTGCAGGCGGCCGTCGTGCTGCTGGGGTTCGGGCTGTCGCTGGGGCAGGTCGCGCAGACCGGCGGGCGGGCGCTGCCCGTCATGCTCGTCACGCTCACGGTCGTCCTGCTGCTTGCCGCGCTCCTGGGACGTCGGCTCGGCCTCGACTCCGACACCCGCACCCTCATCGGGGTCGGCACCGGCATCTGCGGGGCGTCGGCCATCGCCGCGACGAGTGCGGTGATCCGGGCGTCGCAGACGACCATCGCGACGGCCATGGCGACGATCTTCACCTTCAACGTGCTCGGGGCCATCACCTTCCCGCTGCTGGGCGACGCGATGGGTCTGTCGCAGGAGGGGTTCGGGACGTGGGCCGGCACCGCCGTCAACGACACGTCGTCGGTCGTGGCGGCGGCGACGGCCTACGGGGCGCTCGCGCTCGAGACGGCGGTCGTCGTCAAGCTCACCCGCACCCTGGCGATCGTGCCGGTGACCCTGGCGCTCGCCGTGCGGCAGGGCCGCCGCGACCGCGCCTCGGCCGAGGCGACCGGCGGGGGCACGCCCTGGACGCGCCTCGTGCCGCCGTTCCTGGTCCTGTTCCTGCTCGCGTCGGTCGTCACGACGCTCGGCTGGTTCCCCACGACGTGGGAGGGCGGCGCGGACACCGGCGCACGTGCCCTGACGGCGGTCGCGCTCGCGGGCGTCGGGCTGCTGACCCCCGTCGACGCGCTGCGCCGGGCCGGCTGGCGGCCGCTCGCGCTGGGCGGTGCGCTGTCGGCAGCGGTGGCGGTGACCAGCCTGGCCGTGCAGGCGGTGACCGGGGCCCTGTGACGGAGGGCGTGCGACGAGCCGGGCGCCTCAGGGCCGGGCGGCACGCTTCTCGCGGGTGTAGCCCACGAGGTCGACCGCCACCGGCACGATGGTGAGCGCGAAGAAGACGAGGACCAGCGCCATGCCGGAGCTGAGCGCCCGGTCCCAGTCGCCACGTGCCGTCGTGCCCACGCCCGCCGGGCCCAGCGCGGCGAGGAACAGGGCGCCGACCGTCGCGGTGCCCAGAGTCGACCCGATGCGGGACGAGGTCTGGCGCACCGCGTTGGCGCTGCCCGCCTCCGCGGCCGGGATCTCCGCGTTGGTGACACCGAGGTTCATGGACATGACCAGGGCGATCCCGACGCCCAGCACGGCGAGCGGGACGACGATCGCCCACAGGATCACCGCGGTGCTGTCGTGGAAGACCTCGACCGCTGCCCAGGTGACGGCGGTGCCGCCGACCATGAGCGCGACGCCGACCAGCTCGACGTGCCGAGGGCGCGACGCGACGCGCGACGCCACGGGTGCCGCCGCCAGCGAGCCGACCGCCAGCGGCAGCAGCATCGCGCCCGCGGCCACGGGGTGCAGACCGAGGCCGGAGCGCAGGTACAGCGTCAGGACGTACAGCAGTGCCGTGACCGCCGCCTGGTAGCTGAGGTTGAGCGCCACGCCGCAGGTGTACGAGCGGCTCCGGAACAGCGCGAGGTCGACGACGGGGGCGCCGCCGTGGCGCTCCAGTCGCGACTCCCACGCGGCGAAGGCGGCGAGGACCACGGCGGCCGCCACCAGTGACGCCGCCACCACACGCCCCGGCAGCTCCGACATCTCGAAGAACGGCACGAGGAGCAGCACGAGCCCGACCCAGAGCAGCCCGACGCCGACCACGTCGGGCCGCGGTGGTCGGGTCGTCGCGATCGCGGGGCGCGGTAGCCACAGTGCACCGCCCACGAGCGAGACGAGTCCCAGCGGGACGTTCACCCAGAACACCCACCGCCAGCCCGCAGCGCCCAGCACCCCACCCAGGAAGGGCCCGGTGGCGACGGCGGCGCCCACCACCGCGGTGTAGACGGCGAACAGCCGCGCCCGGCGCGCCGGTGCGACCAGGTCGCGGATGAGAGCCGTCGCCTGGGGGTTGAGGAAACCCCCGCCGAACCCCTGCACGACACGGGCCACGATCAGGACGCGGGGCTCGGGGGCCAGCGCGGCCACCAGGCTCGCGGCGGTGAAGATCGTGATCCCGGCGAGGAACGTGGGCCGGCGCCCGCGGGTGTCGCCGATGCGCCCGGTGACGACCATCGCCAGGCCGTACGCGAGCAGGTAGCCGGACACCACCCACTGCAGGTCGCTCGCGGTGGCGCCCAGGTCACGCCGCAGCTCCGGCAGGATCGAGTTGACGGTGCTGATGTCGGCGACCCCGAGGGCCACCGCCCCGACGACGACCGCGAGGCCGGGGCCGGTGCGCGCCGTCATGGTGCACCTGCACGGGCGCGGGGCTGCACGGTCGCGCGCCGGGGCGCGCGAGCCGACGGCGTCCCCCCGGTGGCCATGGCTCGACGGTAGGACGTGCGGCGTGGCCCTGCTCGTCGGCGCCCGGCGGTGGTGGCGAGTGGGTCTCCGGCTGCGGGTCGTGGCGTCCGCGATCGTGACCGCGACGGTGGCCCCGGACGCCTGACCACGGTCCTCCGGTCAGGACAGCACGTCCTGGGCGGAGGACCCCAGCAGCACGCGGTACCGGCCGGGCTGCTGCGCGAGCTCCTCGTGCCGACCCGACTGGACGATGCGTCCCGCCTCCAGCACGACGATCCGGTCCGCGTGCCGCACGGTCGACAGCCGGTGGGCGATCATCAGGATCCCGGCGTCGCCGAACAGCTCGCCCATCGCCGCCCGGACGCGGGCCTCGGTCGCGGTGTCCAGGTGGGCCGTCGGCTCGTCCATGACGACGAGGGCGGGTCGCTTGAGCGCGGCGCGCGCGATGGCGAGCCGCTGCCGCTCACCGCCGGACAGGCGGTGCCCCTTCTCACCGATCACCGAGTCGAGGCCGTCGTCCAGCTGCTCGACGAGGCCGTCGAGGGCGACCGCCCGGCACACCTCGAGGAGCTCGCGCTCCGTCGCGTCGTGGTTCGCGTACCGGAGGTTGTCGCGGACGCTCGCGTGGAGCACGTACGGCTCCTGCGGGATGTAGGCGATGAGTTCGGCGCGCCGCTGCTCGTCCAGGTCGCGCAGCGCGGACCCGGCGATCTCGACGACGCCCTCGTCGCAGTCCACGAGCCCCGCGGTGATCCCGGCGAGCGTCGACTTGCCGGCACCGGAGGACCCGACGACGGCGACGACCTCGCCCCGGCCGATCGTCAGGTCGATGCCGTCCAGGGCGTTGCCGCGCGGGCGCTCGTCCTGCGGCGCGTCCCCGGACCCGACGATCTTCCCGTTCAGACCGGTGATGGGCAGCCACGGGATCGACAACGCGTCGCCGGCGTGGGACAGCCCGTCGATCGAGTACGAGGCCACCGCCGGGTAGCGGTAGCGCACGCCCACCATCCGCAGGGCGGGCGTCACCTCGCGTACGTCGGCGTCGCCTGCGGGGGGAGCGTCGGGGGCAGCGTCGGGGGACGGCCGCACGACGGTGCCCGGGCGGCCCGACGCCTGCGGCGTGCGGGGCGCGGCCGGCCCGGCGGCGAGGACGGCCTCGACCCGGTCGAGGGCGATCGACGAGCGCATCCGCGGGTACCGGGTGTTCAGCAGGCTCTGGACGGGTGCCTGCAGCTGCTGCAGGTAGAGCACGACGAGGATGACGCTGCCGACGGTCACGCCCTGCTCGGCCACGAGCCACACGCCCATGGCGAGCGCACCGGCGGTGATGACGACGAACGCGGTCCCGTAGCTGGCACCCGAGGTCGCCGCCGCCCTCGCCGTCGCCGCGGACAGGCCGGCGAGCACGTCGGCCTGCTCCGCGAAGCGCCCCTGCTCGCGCCGGGTCTGCCCGTTCTGGCGTGCGAGGAGGGCGCCGTCGCGGCTGACGAAGGTCTCGGCGGACGACGCCAGCTCCTTGGTCACGTCGAACGACCGCGCGATGAGCTCGTTGATCCGTGCCTCCGCCTTGCGGACGTACGCGATGGCGACGGGGATGACGACCAGCAGCACGAGCAGCCGCGGGTCGACGAACGCGACGATCACCACCGACGTCACGATCGTCGTCACACCCGACACCACGACGGGGATCACCGACGTGTACATCGCCTCGGCGCCGTTGGCGTCGCTGGTCAGGCGGCTGACGACGGCTCCGGGCCGGACGGTCGTGTAGAAGTTGATCGGCATGGTGGTCAGCCGGCGGAACATCGACGACTGCATGTCCGCGATGACGGCGCCCGCGGCCCTCGTCGAGACCACCCGGGCCGCGTACGTCATCCACACGCCGAGCAGCCCGAGGCCCAGCATCGCGCCGATCTGCCAGGCGACCTGCGAGCCCACGGTCCGCTCCTGGACGAGCCCGTCGACGACCGACCGGAGCAGCAGGACCTGGATCAGCGGGGCGATGCCGCCGACGACCTGGAACACGTAGGACCACGCGAACCGTCCCCGGTGCGCACGGACCAGCTCCCGGACGTGCGCGTGCCGGGGGGCGTCCGGGCGGACGTCCGACCGGCTCACGACACCGGCCCCGTGGTACCGGTCGTCGACGCGGGCTCGGGCGTGACCCCGGCGGCCGCCAGCGCCTCGTCGACACGGGCCTGCACCCGCTGCGCGGTCCGCCGACGCCGCCACCGGACCAGCAGCACGCCGCCGACGACCAGCACCAGCAGCGCGAGCTGCGACCACGGCAGCACCCACGCGCTCACGTCCGCCGACTCGCCGCGCAGCGCGGCGTCGACGACGTCCTCGCCGACGACCCACGGCCGTACGTCCACGTGACCGGTGACGCGGACGAGGGGCCACACCCGCAGCTCCGCCTCCACGAGCGCCGACTGGCCCGGCAGCACCTCGCGGACCTCCGTGCCGTGCTCGGCCTCCGCGATCCCGAACGGGCCGGCGAGCGTCGTCGCTGCGCGGGCCGCGAGCCGGACGTCACCGGTGTTCGCCACCCGGTACCGCACGTGCACGGTGCCCGGTGCGAACGGGTTCCACGACGGCTCCCAGCGCGTGGTGACGTCCTGCGGTGCGAGCGACGCCACGACGTCACCGGTGACGCGCAGGTGCAGGCGCGTGCCGACGCGCGCGGCGAGCCGCACCGTGTCGCCGGCGACGAGCTCGGCGACGACACCTGCGGGGTGGTCGCCCGGCGTCGCGTCGGCGGGGACCGTGACGGTCAGCGGCACGGTCACGACGGCGCCGGGGTCCAGCGTGAGGCGCAGCGTGCGCCCGTCGACCCGCTCGGCGCCGGGGGCGTCGCCCAGCGTGATCCACGCACCCCCGTCGCGCGGTGCGCCGTCGCCGGGCGGGAGGTCGAAGTGGCCGGAGTCGGACACGACCCCGTCGCCGGCGTACACCGCGAAGGTCGCGGGACCGTCGCTGAAGTTGGTGATCGCGACGTGCTCGGTGACGGACGCACCGGGGTCGAGCACGTGCCGCAACGAGATGCGCCCGTCGGGCCCCTCGGCGGTCGCCGGCTGCACGGCCCAGGTCACCGTGCCGCCGGGGGCCCCGGCACCGGGGTCCTCGCGAGCACCGTCGTCGGACGTGCCGGCGGCGGGGCCCACGACGAGCCCTCCTCCGACAGCGAGGAGCGCAGCGACGACGACAGCACGGACCAGGTTGCGCACGGGAACGTCCTCCATGAACTGTGGGGTGCCGAGCCCGTACTTCGGCGGCTTCCGGCGGGCCATGGGCCGCCGAAGTACGAGCTCGGCTCCGGTCAGTCGACCGGGAACAGCGACAGGCTCAACGTGCCTGCGTACTCACCCGGTCGCGTGTCCACCGGGGCGTCGAGCACGAGGTCGGCGCCGATGGTGGCAGACCCGACCCGGCCCTCGGGAGTCGCGGAGGCGAGCCGGCCCGGGACGACCAGGCCCTCGCCCCCGTCGAGCGCGGTCGCCCGGGCGTCACCGGCGACGAGCCCCGCGCGCGGGGTCTCGATGCGCGGCGTCCACCCCAGGTGCTTCGCGTCGAGCAGCCGCGACCCGGAGTCGAACGAGTACGCCTGCCCCGTGACCGCCCAGCCGGTGACACCGGCCTGCGTGACCGAGCGCGAGTCGGTGACCGTCACCGTCGGCAGCTGACCCCGGAACCGCAGCGCGGTGCCCGTGTTCTGCGGCCCGTCGAGCGTGACGCCCGAGCCGTCGTCGGCCACCGACAGCGCCAGGACGCCGTCCTCGCCCTCGGGGACCACGGCCCGCAGCTCCACGCCCTGCGTGGTCTCCGGGTCGCGGAACAGCCGCGGCAGCAGGTCGACGAGGTTCTTCGACCACACGTCGAACCCGTGCGGGCCCTGCGTGACGCCGGCGAACTCGTGCTCGATCCCGTTGGTCTCCAGCAGGTCCAGGAGGTCCATCGTCGCCTGGTAGGTGAAGTCGGTCTTGTCACCGGTGTAGACGCGCGCCAGCCGCGTCTCGGCGTTGACCGCGGCCGGGTCGAACTGCGGGGTGTTGAAGAACAGCCCACCCGAGAACGCGCCCATCCACCCGAACTGCCCGGGCCGGGTCAGCCACGTGTTGAGCGTGTTCATCGCGCCCATCGACAGACCGGCGATGGCCTGACCTGCGGCGTCGTCCGCGATGTTGTACTCGGCCCGCGCAGCGGGTGCGAGGTTCTCCATCAGCTCCGCGGGGAAGTCGGGCGAGTTGCCGTTGCCCATGACGACGACCATCGGGACGATCGCGCCGTCCTTGATGTAGTGGTCGAGGATCTGCGGCGCGCGGCCCACCTCGACCCAGTCGCCGTAGTTCTGCCCGCCGCCGTGGTTGAGGTACAGCACGGGGTAGGGCTCGGCCCGGTTCGGGTCGTAGCCCTTGGGCGTCCAGACGTACGCCTCGCGCTCCTCGTTGACCACCGCGCTCTGGTACGTCAGGAGGGACAGGTCGCCCCGGTCCTCCTCGGGCAGGTCGCCGAGCAGCCGGTCGGTCTCGCCCGGGACGAACAGCGGGCTCACACCGGTGAGCGTGTTGACCTTGTCCTCGGGGTCCTTCACGTCGACGCCGTCGACGACGTACCGGTAGTAGTAGAAGCCGTCGAGCGGCCCCATCGACAGGCGCCAGCGGTCGCCGACCTTGGTCATCGGGACGCGGAACCACGCGCCGTTCGGCGCCCAGTTGGCCCACACCGTGACGTCCTTCGCGTCGGCGAACTGCGTGCCCGTCTCGAAGGTCACGATGCCGTCCTCGTCGACGTGCGGGGTCGTGATCGAGCCCGTCGCCGGCGGCGTGTACTTCTCGTCCAGCGGGCGGTGACCCTCGCGCGGACCGTGGCCCGCGTCGTCCTGGAACACGCGCGACGCGAAGTCGCGCAGCCCCTCGCGCCACGTGTCCCACGTGCCACCGGTGTCGGGGTCGACGCCGTCGAACTCGTGCTCGACGCCGGCGCGCTCGAGCGTGCGCAGCAGGTCGTGCGTCTGGTTGTACGCGGGGTCGAGCACGTTGCCCACGTAGACGCGCAGACGGTCGGTGCCCTCGTTGATCTCGCGCGCCGTGGTGGCGCTGATCGAGCCGGTCAGGCGCCCGGAGAACGACCCGACCTCGCTGAAGACGCCGGGGTCCGTGCGCAGCACCGTCAGCGCGTGGTGCGCGCCGTCGCCGATGCCCGCCACGGCCTGTCCCGCCGCGTCGTCGGCCACGTTGTACGCGTCGCGCGTCGCGGTCAGGACACCGTCGAGCAGCTCGGTGCGCGGGTCGGCGCCGCGCACGTCCGCCATGACGACGACCATGTCCGCCAGCCGGCCCTCGGCCGCGAGGTTGTCGAGCACCTGCGGCGCACGACCCAGCTCGGCCCACTCCTGCGCGCTCTGCGTGCCGTCGGCCAGCAGGTACAGCACGGGGTACGCGTCGGCGCGCTCGGCGTCGTAGCCGGGCGGCGTCCACACGAGCGTCGTGCGCTCGTCGTCCGCGACGGGGCTGTCGTACGCCAGCTCGGCGACGTCGCCGCCGTTGGCCACGTCGGACATCCACTGGACCTGCGGTCCCGGGACGAAGAACGTGTTCCACGTCGGGTGCGACGTGACCGCGACCTCCGTCGAGGGGTTGCGGAACGACTTCTTGGTCCGGTCCTCGAACGTCGCCGTGTACTGGTAGTAGTACAGGCCCGGCTCGAGGATCCCGACCTGGGTCGGGTAGTCCGTGCCGCTGGGGTCCATCGCCAGGTCGGACCACGTGCCGCTCGGCCCGATGTTGCCCTGCAGCTCCATCACCGCGGGCCGCGACCCGACGATCTGCTCCACCTCCGCCTGCGGCACCGTGAACCGGTGGTACCCCTCGGGCGTCACGGACACCCACGGGTCGGGCGACGGTCCCTCCGCTGCTGCGGCCGGTGCCACGGCAGCACCTCCCATCACGAGCGCTGCACCGGTGACCACGGCTGCGGTGCGTCGGTGTCCGGCTGGTCCTCTTCGAGTCATCCCCATCGATTCCTCTCCTCTGTCGCCGACCGGCAGGTGGGCGCAGCGGACCCGCTCTCCGCGTCGAGAGCCGACCGGGATGCTTCCCCCTCCGGAAGGACGCGGACGCCCTCGACGCCCACGACGTGCCCGCAATCTGCAACGCTGCAGGAACGGGTTGTCCGAATGCTGTCGTGTCGGAGGTTTAACGTCAATACCTGCGGTTCGACCGGTTCGCGGTCGGACCTGCCGTCGGCCGCAGGCGCGGCGTGTCAGGCGCGTGCGGGCGCGGCGAGGACGCCGGACCGCAGCTCGACGACGCGGTCGGCGCGTTCCGCGACGGCCGGGTCGTGCGTCGTCACGACGGTCGTGACGCCGTGCTCGTGGGCGAGCTCGAGCAGCAGCCCGACCACGGACAGGGCGTTCTGGCTGTCGAGCTGACCGGTGGGCTCGTCGGCCAGCAGCACCTGCGGGCGCGTCGCCAGGGCCCGTGCGATCGCGACGCGCTGCTGCTGCCCGCCGGACAGCTCGTCCGGCCGCTGCGCGGCGTGCCGCGTCAGGCCGACGGCGTCGATCGCGGCCGCGACGCGCGCCCCCCGCTGCGCGGGGTCGAGCTCGAGCAGCCGCAGCGGCACCTCGACGTTCTCGGCCGCCGACAGCACGGGCAGCAGCCCGAACGTCTGGAAGACGTAGGCGATCTGCTCGCGCCGCACCCGCAGCAGCTCGGCCTCGCCGAGAGCGGTGAGGTCGGTGCCGTCGAGGTGGACCGTGCCCGACGTCGGCCGGACCAGCCCGCCGAGCGCGTGCAGCAGCGTCGACTTGCCGGACCCCGACCGGCCGCGCACGACCAGCAGCTCACCCGGCGCGGCCTCCAGGTCCACCCCGCGCAGCGCGTGGACGGCAGCGGCGCCCGCGCCGTACGTGCAGGTCAGGCCCTCGGCGCGGATCGTGCTCATGACTCCTCCTGCGGTGCCTGCGGTGCGTGCGGTGCCTGCTGTGCCTCGGCGGCGCCGGTGGACGCCTGCGTGCCCGCGTGCACGCGCACGTGGTCGGGCTCGAGCCCGAGCCGCACCCGGTCGCGCAGCCCGAGCTGCTCGACGTACTCCGTCGGCAGCTGCAGCCGCCCGGCACGGTCGATCACGGTGAACTCCTCCGCGTGCAGCCGCGCGTGCCCGTCGTCGCCGACGGCGGTGCTGCGCAGCGTCTCGCGCGACGTGCGCCCGTCGCGGATCTGCACGGTGCGCCGGACGTGGTCGGCGACCAGCGGGTCGTGCGTCACGATGAGCGTCGTCGTCCCGAAGGTCTCGTTGACGTGGCGGATCGCCTCGAGCACGTCCGCCGACGTCTCCTCGTCCAGCTCACCCGTGGGCTCGTCGGCGAGCAGCACGCGCGGCCGGTTCGCGACCGCCGTGGCGATCGCGACGCGCTGCTGCTCGCCGCCCGACAGCTCGGCCGGGCGGCGGTCGCGGCAGTGCGTCACCCCCATGACCTCGAGCAGCTCGTCGACGCGCGCCGTCCGCTCGCGCAGGCGCGCCGTGCGGGTCGCGACCATGGGCAGGGCGACGTTCTCCGCCGCGGTGAGGTACGGCAGCAGGTTGCGGGCCGTCTGCTGCCAGGCGAAGCCCACGACGTCGCGCCGGTACGCACGGCGCTGCGCGCCCGTCATGCGCAGCACGTCGCACCCGGCGACGACCGCGGTGCCCGCGGTCGGCCGGTCGAGGCCGGACAGGATGGTCAGGAGCGTCGACTTGCCCGAGCCGGAGGCCCCGACGAGCGCGACGAGGTCGCCGCGCTCGACCCGCAGGTCGAGGCCCTGCAGGGCCTGCACCTCGACACCTTCGGTGACGTAGACCCGGATGAGGTCCTCGCAGAGGATCTCCGCGTCGGCGTCCGGCGGGGTGGTCATGGTGCTCCTCCTTCTCGCAGCGGACCGGACGCGGCCGCCCGGCGGGCGGACACGGCGGCGACGAGCACGGCCGCGCCACCGAGGACGAGACCGAGCCCGCCGAGGCCGGCGACCAGGACGGGGTCGGTGGTGGCCGTCGTGGACGTGGGGGTACGGGTGAAGACGCGCAGGTCGACGACCCGCAGCACGAGCAGCGGCAGCGCGGCGGCCACGGCGACGGCCGCGGGCAGCGCCGCGGCGAGTAGCCCCAGCGACTCGCCGACCACGAGGCGACGCCGCAGCGCCCGGGGCGCACCGAGACCGGCCAGCACGCTCGCGGCGCGTTCCCTCTGCAGGGCTCCGCCGAGCAGCGACAGGCCGAGGACGAGCGCGGCGAGGGGCACGGTGACGACGCCGACGGCACCGATCGCGGACCGCAGCCCCGCAGTCAGGGCGCCCGCCCGCGCGTCGTGGATCCGGTCCGCCAGCGCGCTCACGCTCACGCGTCCGTCGAGGACGCCGGTGACGGCGGTGGCGACCGCGGCGGGGTCGGAGCCGGGCTGGAGCCCGACGAGCACGGTCTCGACGGCGCCGGCGTCGCCGGAGGGAGGTGCCCACGTCGCGTCGTCGACGACGACCCAGGCGGTGCCGCTCGCCACGCCGGGCGCCTCGCCGACGACGGCCACGGCCGCCACCGGTGCCGCGTCAGGCCCCCGTCCGATCGCGACCTCGGCACCGGCGGCGACGTCGGCCGACCGTGGCAGGAGCACGCCCGGTGGCGTGTCCCCGACGGCTGCCAGGGTGGTCAGCGGGGACCGGACGGCGGACGGCAGGGACTGCTGCACCGCGGACAGCGCGGCCGCGTCGACCACGAGCACGGACGCCACGTCCGTCCCGCCGCCGGTGCGGAGCGTCGCACGGCCCCCGTCCCGGACGGCGGCGACCGCCCGGACACCCGGCACGTCGGCGACCGCGGCCACGTCGTCGGAGGTCAGCGGTGCCCATCCCGCGACGGTCTGCAGCACGTCGAGCCGCAGGTCACCCCCGATGCGTCGCGCCGCGCTCTCCTCGGTGCTCGCGTCGACCACCGACAGCACCGTGGCCATGAGGGCGACCGTGCCGCTGGCGACGACGAGCCCGACGACCGGCACGGCCGCACCCGCGCCGGCGCGGGCGAGCTGCGCGACGACGAGGAACGGGCCGAGCCGGCGTCCCCGGCGGGCCGGCCGGTCCGCAGGCGCCAGAAGCAGCGGGTGCAGCCGCAGACCCACGGCCGCGGCGGCCACGCCGAGCAGCACCGGCAGCGCCACGAGGACGGGGTCACCGGCGTCGCGTGACGACGCGACGAGCGCGGCGGCCGTGCCCGCCGCCAGCACGACGAGCAGCTCCGCGACCCACCGCCACGGGTGGTGCGCGCGCCGCACGGGCGCGACCTGCCGGCTGCGGCGCCACGCAGCGAACGCGGCCAGGCCGGCCGTCAGGACCGTCGCCAGCGCGGGCGCGACCAGGTCCGGCACGCGCACCGGCCCCGGCACGAGGCGGAGCCCGACCACCGTGCCGACGACCCCGCCCGGCACGGTGGCGACGAGCGTCTGCGCCGCGACCAGCACCGGGAGGGCACGGGCGGACATGCCGCGGGCGCGCAGTAGCACGAGCGCAGCGCCGCGGCGCTGCGCGACGAGCACGGACCCGAGCCACAGCGCCACCCCGGCGGTGCCCAGCGCGCCGGTGGCGACGACGCCGAGCACGGCCGTGACGGCCGTCGCCCGCTGCTGAGCGGCCTCGACGGCCGCGCGGGTGTCGGACCGCAGGGCGAGGTCCGCGCGGGCACGCTCGAGGTCGGCGACGAGCCGGGCGGGATCGGCGCCGGCGACTGCCGCCGCGCGGACCGGCACCCAGTGCTGCACGTACAGCACCACGGGCGTCGTCAGCCGGGCCAGGGCGTCGGGGTGCACGACGCCCGCGGCCTGCGCGGTCCAGCCGGCGTTCTCGCTGCCGGCGTGCGTCGGGGTGAGCAGGGGACTGGTGTGGCTCCACGCGGACGACGCCGGGTCGACCGGCTCGAACGTCCCGCTGAGGCGAGCGACGACCGGCACGGACGGCTCGAGCGACGCCCGGGTCTCGCCGACCTGCCACCCGAGCGCCTCGGCGGCGACCGTGGACAGCATGACCTCGACCTCGGCCTCGACCTGGACCTCGGCGTCGAGGGCCGGGGGCGACGGGACGCGACCCTCGACGACCCGGACCCGCGCGTCGGCTCGGGGGTCGACGACCGTCGAGAGGGTCATCGCCGAGAACGGCGTGTCACGCTCGCCGAGCTCGATGGCGAACCCGGGGCCGACGACGACGTGCTCGGGCGGTCCGACGACCGACCGCAGCTCGGGACCCAGGCCGTCGACGAGCTCCTCGCCCTGGGTTGCGGCGGCCGTGAGCGCGGCGGCGAGCTCGTCGTGCGACGGCACGCCCGGCAACCACTGCGGTCGGGCACCCTCCCACGTGAGGTCCCGTGCGACGGCGTTCAGCGCGGCGACGTGCTCGACCCGGTCCTGCGCGACGACGCGGTCCACGACGCGCGGCCACGCCGTGAGCAGCGCGGTGACCAGCACCGTCGTGGTGGCGAGGGCGAGCACCGCACCGAGGTCGGTCGTGAGCTGGCGGTGCGCCAGGCGGGCGAGCGTGAGCGGCCGGGTCATGCGCGCACCCCCGTCGCGCGGGCCCGCACGCCCACGGCCGACACGACCAGGACGGCGGCCGCACCCGCCGCCGAGACGGCGAGCAGCGCCGCGAGGGCGCCGGCGTCGACCGCGGACGCCACGGCGAGCGGGGGGACGTCGGGCGTCGTGCCGCTGGTCGCCCCCACGAGCGTGGCGACGGTCAGCCGCGCGACGGCGGCACCGCCGAGGGCCCCGGCGACCGCGGCGAGCAGCACCGTGGCGCCGAGCTCGGCGGACCGGGCCCGTGCCTGCCGCGCGGGTGCGACGCCGAGCGCCAGCAGGACGCGCTCGTCCGCGGACCGGCGCCGGTCCGCCGCCCGGACGCTCACGGCGAGCCCGCCGACCGCCAGCAGCGCCGTGGCGGCGGCCGCGGCAGCGAGCAGCGTGAGCGCAGGTCGGAGCAGCGGTGCGGGTGGCGGCGCGGCGGTCGCGACCGCGTGCGGTGGGGTGCTCAGTGCGTCGACCACGGCCGCGACGAGCGTGTCCGGGCGAGCGGTGGCGACGTCCACCCAGACCTCGTGCACCGCGGGCGGGGCGGCGACGCCACCGCGCAGCAGCGCGGCCTCGATCCCGTCGAGGTCGGCCAGCAGCGCGTTCCGGTGCCCGCTGCCGGGGACCACCGGGACGACGGCCGCGACGGTCACCGGGAGGTCCGCACCGGCGACGCGCACGGTCGTCGTCCCGCCCGTGCCCAGGTCGAGCGCCGTCGCCAGGGACGCGCCGAGCGCGACCGGCAGCGGCTCGACGGCGCCGGGGGTCAGCCGCACGGGTGCGGTCGAGGCGCGGGCGGCCACCCGTCGGGGCACGTCGGCACGTCCCTGCGCCACGTCGAGCGCGACCGGCGTCGGCGCGAGCTGCCAGGCGGTCCAGGGCACGTCCCCGGGCCCGACGGCGCCGTCCCCGGCGTCGGTCGTCACGCGCGTGACCGCGACGCCGTACCCGGCGGCGCCGCGCGGTGCGACGTCGACCGCGAGGACCCGCCACGCGGTGCCCCCGGCCGGCAGCGGAGCCGTCCAGGTGTCCCGACGCGTGTCCCGTGCCAGGGCGAGCGGCGTGAGGGTCCCCGGGGCCGAGGCGACCCACGCGACGGCCCCGACGACCGGTGGCGCGTCGCCGCCGGGGTCGCCGGCCGTGGGTGTCACCTCGACGTCGAGGCGGGTCGCGGACGCCGGCAGGGGCAGCCCGTCCGCCGCACCGGACGCGAGCGCGTCGGCGAGCGAGGCGGCGCCCGCCACGGGCAGGGCTGCGCGTCCGGCCGGCGGCAGGGCGACCGTGCGCCCCTCGATGGACCCGATGGCCGTGCGGTCGACGCGGGCCGGCGCGGCCGCGGTCACCCCGGGGACCGTGGCCACCTGCGCCGCGTGCGCCCCGGCGCCGCCCGGCATGGGGTCACGCCCGAGGTCGAGGCGGATGTCCGCGCCGACCGCGGCGTCCGCGCGGTCGCGGGCGTGGGCGTGCCACGAGCCCGTGAACGCCGCGGCGACCACGGTCGTCGCGACGGTGAGCGCGACGAACGTCGCGGCGGTCGCGTGCGCCAGCGGCCGCCGGGCCACCTGCCGGGCCGCGAGGACCGCGTCCAGCGTGCGACGCCGGGACGCCGCGCGTGCGAGCAGCCCGGCGACGGGGCCCGGCAGCGTCGCCGCCAACAGCGCGACGAGCACGAGCGCGAGGGGCAGCGCCCCTGCTGCCAGCGGGTCCAGCACGGCGCGACCGGCGGCGTCCACGCGGACGGGGGACCCGCGGTCGGTCAGCCGCCAGACCGCGAGGGCCGTCGTACCCGCCAGCAGCGTGAGCGCTCCGGCCGCGAGCGAGCCGGGGACCGCACGACGACGCGTCTCGGCGCGACCGTCGGCCGTGCCCTGCCACGCCGCCGTGGCGAGCGTCGCCGTACCCACGACGACGACGGCGAGCACCCCGCCCGCCACGACGGTGCTCGGCGCGCTGCTGCCCGCCGTGGCCGTGACGAGCGTTCCGCCGACGACCGCACCGAGGACCGCGCCGAGGCTCGTGACCAGCGCACCCTCGATCGCCGACGCGCCGACGACGGCCGCGCGCGTCGTGCCGCGCGAGCGCACGAGCACGGTCTCCGGGCGGCGGGCGTCGACGAGCATGCGGGACGCCTGGCCGAACGTGAGGACCACGACGAGCGCCGTGAGCGCCGCCGCCGGCACGGACACGCCCCGGGCTGCCGCCAGGTCCGCGTCCGTGCTCGCGAGCAGCCCGCCCAGGCCACCGGTCGCCGTGACGCCGAGCACCATGACGTCGTCGTCCTCGTGGAGCACGGCCCGCGTGCCCTCGAGCGCCGTCCGCAGCCGTGCCAGGTCCGCCGGGCGCACCCGGTCGAGGTCGGGGACCACGGTCCAGTGCACCCGGACGCGCTGCGGGGCGTCCCCCAGAGCCGACCCGGCCACCAGCACCGGGTGCGCCACGGGGTCGGCACCGCCCTCCGCCTCGTCGAACCACGCGGGGTCGCGCACGTCGCGCGGCTCGTACACGGCGGCGACCACGAAGGGACGCGCGTCGTCGCCCGCACCGAGCGCGAGCGCGTCCCCGACCGCCAAGCCGGCGGACGTCGCGAGGCCGGCCGGCACGGCGACGGCGTCGGGGGCGTCCGTGGGCCACGTCCCCGCCGACGTGACGACGAGGCCGGGCTCCTGGGTGCCGATGGTGACCTCGAGCGCGTCGTCGGCGACGGAGGTCGCACCGCGCTCTCCCGCCGGGTCACCGCCCGCCGCTGCGCCGCCGGGCACGAGCGGGAGCGGCTCGGACCGCGCCGACCTGTGGACGTCGACCGGCTGGCGGCCCAGGCGCTGGGCGAGGATCCGCCGCGCCGCCGCGTCCTGCTCGTCGGGCGCACCGGAGAGCGTCGTCGTGAACCGTGTGGCGGCCGACGTCGCGGGCGCCTCGCGCAGCGCCGTCACCAGCCCGGACCGTGCCGCGACGTCGAGGTGCCCGACGATCGCGACGACGACGGCGCACGCCACCGCCGCGAGCACGCCGGCCAGCACGAGCAGCCCGCCCTGCGCCCTCGCGCGTCGGGTCAGCAGACCGCCGGTGCGCACCGCCGGAGGCTATCCGCGTCGGCGCCCCCGCAGAAGGTGTTCGCCCGGACGATCTGCGCGGACCTTCCCGGCGCGGACCCGGTCGTGGGTCTCATGCTCTCGGAGCGACCCGTGCCGTAGGCTGGCCGCACAACTCAACACGCTGCTCGAACCGCGGCGGGAGAGCTCCCGTCGGCCGCCCGCGAGGCGGCTGCGCGGGGCGCCGAAGGAGCAAGTTCCCCTCCGAATCTCTCAGGCACCCGTACCGCCGTGGCCAGGCAACTCTGGAAAGTGGCGCCGGCCAGGTCCGGTGCCCACCGACGGTGCAAGCCGGCGCGCCCCGGAGCCTCGACCCCGCGGGTCGACGCTCACGGCGGACCGGCCAAACTCTCAGGTCACCCCGTACGGGGGTGGATGACAGAGCGGGGAGCCCCTGCCCGTCCCGGTACGTGGACCGCCACATCCGGACGACCCCGTGGAGCGCCCCGTGACCGACCTCGCCGTGCCGTCCGTGCCCCCCGCCGCGCCCTCGTCCACCGCGCCCGTCCGCTCGCCCGCTGCCGACGGCTTCGCCGACCGGCACATCGGCCCCCGCGGCGACGAGACGGCCCGCATGCTCGCCGCGCTCGGCTACGACAGCCTCGACGCGCTGGTCGACGCCGCCGTGCCCGCCGCCATCCGCACGGACCGCCCGCTGGACCTGCCACCGGCTCGCTCCGAGGAGCAGGTCCTCGCCGCGCTGCGCGACGTCGCGTCGCGCAACGCCGTCCTGCGGCCCATGATCGGCCAGGGCTACTACGGCACGGTCACGCCCGCGGTGATCCGCCGCAACGTGCTCGAGTCGCCCGCCTGGTACACGGCCTACACGCCCTACCAGCCGGAGATCTCGCAGGGCCGGCTCGAGGCGCTCCTGAACTTCCAGACCGTCGTGTCCGACCTCACCGGCCTCGACGTGGCGAACGCGTCGCTGCTCGACGAGGCGACGGCCGTCGCGGAGGCGGTCGCGCTCATGTGGCGGGCGTCGCGCGCGACGACGGGCACGGTCGTGCTGGACGCCGACCTGTTCGGCCAGTCGCTGGCCGTCGCACGCGGCCGCGCCGAGGCCGTCGGCCTGCCGGTCGTCGTCGCGGACCTCGCCGACGGGCTGCCGGAGGTGGACGGGCCGCTGGTCGGCGTCGTCGTGCAGCAGGTGGGCGCGTCGGGCGCGCTGCGGGACCTGCGCCCGCTCGTCGCCGCGGCCAAGGAGCGCGGGGCTCTCGTGACCGTCGCGGCGGACCTGCTCGCGCTGACGCTCGTGGCGTCGCCGGGCGAGCTGGGGGCGGACGTCGCGGTCGGCTCGGCGCAGCGGTTCGGCGTCCCGCTGTTCGGCGGCGGCCCGCACGCGGCGTTCATGGCGGTGCGCACCGGGCTGGAGCGCACGCTGCCCGGGCGTCTGGTCGGCGTGTCCGTCGACGCCGACGGGACGCCCGCGTACCGGCTCGCGCTGCAGACCCGTGAGCAGCACATCCGCCGCGAGAAGGCGACGAGCAACATCTGCACGGCGCAGGCGCTGCTCGCGATCGTCGCGTCGATGTACGCGGTCTACCACGGCCCCGACGGGCTGCGGGCGATCGCGCGGCGGGTGCACGGCCACGCGCGAGACGTGCAGCGCGGCCTGCGCGACCTAGGCGTGACGGTCGTCCACGACGACGTCTTCGACACCGTGCGCGCGCACGTGCCGGGCCGTGCGGCGGACGTGGCACGGGCGGCTGTCGACGCTGGCATCAACGTGTGGGTCGCCGACGCGGACCACGTGCAGGTCGCGTGCGACGAGACGACGACGGCCGACGACGTGGTGGCGGTGCTGGGTGCGTTCGTCGCCGCGGGCGTCACCACGGCCGCGGTCGCGGCCGACGGGACCGTCTCCTTCGGCGCGTTCGGGGGTGGCCCCACCGAGCCGCGCGCCGAGCTGCTGCGGACCACCGGGTACCTCACGCACCCGGTGTTCCACGTGAATCGTTCCGAGACCGCGATGCTGCGCTACCTGCGCCGCCTGTCCGACAAGGACCTCGCGCTCGACCGGACGATGATCCCGCTGGGCTCGTGCACCATGAAGCTCAACGCGACGGCCGAGATGGAGCCCATCTCCTGGCCGCAGTTCGCGGACGTCCACCCCTACGCCCCGGCCGACCAGACGCAGGGCTACGCGGCCCTGGTCACCGAGCTGCAGGGCTGGCTCGCCGAGATCACGGGCTACGCCGCGGTGAGCGTGCAGCCCAACGCGGGCTCGCAGGGCGAGCTCGCCGGGCTTCTGGCCATCCACGCGTACCACGAGGCCACCCGGCCCGAGGGTGCCGAGCACCGCGACATCTGCCTCATCCCGGCCTCGGCGCACGGCACCAACGCGGCGTCGGCCGCGCTCGCGGGCCTCAAGGTCGTCGTCGTCGCGACGGCCGAGGACGGCGAGGTCGACCTCGCCGACCTGCGCGCCAAGCTCGACCAGCACGGCCCGCGCGTCGCGGCGATCATGATCACCTACCCCTCGACGCACGGCGTCTACGAGGCGCACGTGCGTGAGGTGTGCGACCTGGTCCACGCCGCCGGCGGGCAGGTCTACATCGACGGCGCCAACCTCAACGCGCTCGTCGGGCTCGCCCGCCCGGCCGAGCTCGGTGGCGACGTCTCGCACCTCAACCTGCACAAGACCTTCTGCATCCCGCACGGCGGCGGCGGCCCCGGGGTCGGGCCCGTCGCGGTTGCGGCGCACCTCGCGCCGTACCTGCCGGGCGACCCGACGCCGGGCGCGGCGGCGTCCGGCGTCGCGCCCGTCTCGGCTGCGCCGTGGGGCTCCGCCGGCATCCTGCCGATCTCGTGGGCCTACGTCGCGCTCATGGGTCCCGACGGCCTGCGCCGCGCGACCGAGACGGCCGTGCTGGCCGCGAACTACCTGGCCACGCGCCTGCGGGAGCACTACCCGGTCCTCTACGCCGGCCCGGGCGGCCTGGTCGCGCACGAGTGCATCCTCGACCTGCGTCCCCTGACGAAGGCCACGGGCGTCACCGCCGAGGACGTCGCCAAGCGCCTCATGGACTACGGCTTCCACGCGCCCACGCTGTCGTTCCCGGTCCCGGGCACCCTCATGATCGAGCCGACCGAGAGCGAGGACCTCGTCGAGCTCGACCGGTTCGTCGACGCGATGGTCGCGATCCGCGGCGAGATCGCGGGTGTCGCGGACGGCCGCTGGCCGCTGGCCGGCTCGCCGCTGCGCCAGGCGCCGCACACGGCCGCGTCCGTCAGCGCGGACGTCTGGGAGCAGCCGTACGGCCGTGAGCTGGCTGCGTTCCCCCTCGCGTCGCTGCGCGCCGACAAGTACTGGCCGCCCGTGCGCCGCATCGACGGTGCCCGCGGCGACCGGCACCTCGTCTGCTCGTGCCCGCCCGTCGAGGCGTACGCGGACGACGTGCGATGACCGCCGACCCCCGGCCCGACCTCACCACGGGAGCCCCGATGACCGAGCTGCGCTCGCCCCTGCACGACGAGCACGTCGCCCTCGGCGCGTCGCTCACCGCCTTCGCCGGCTGGCAGATGCCGCTGCGGTACACGTCCGACCTCGCCGAGCACACGGCGGTCCGCACGGCCGCCGGCCTGTTCGACCTGTCGCACATGGGGGAGATCGCCGTGACGGGGCCGCAGGCCGGCGCGTTCCTCGACCTCGCGCTCGTCGGCAACCTCACGGGCCTGCGGGTGCTCGGGGCGCGGTACACGATGATCGTCCAGCCCGACGGCGGCGTCATCGACGACCTCGTCGTGTACCGCACGGGCGACGAGGAGTACCTCGTCGTCGCCAACGCGTCGAACCACGACGTCGTGCTCGCCGAGCTGCGCGAGCGGGTGGCCGGGACGGGCCTCGACGCCCACGTCGTCGACCGCTCCGCCACGACGGCGCTCGTGGCGGTGCAGGGGCCGCGTGCGCTCGACGTGGTCGAGGCGCTGCCCGGCCTGACGGCCGATCCGGCCGGCCCCGCCGACGTGAGCCCCGCGACGCTGCGCTATTACGCGTGCCTGCCGATGCGGTTCGACGGTGCAGCCGTGCTGGTCGCACGCACCGGCTACACGGGCGAGGACGGGTTCGAGTTCTTCGTCGACGCGGCGGGCGCCCCGGCCCTGTGGCGTGCCCTGCTCGCCGCCGGTGCGGACCACGGGCTCGTCCCGGCGGGTCTGTCGGCGCGCGACTCGCTGCGGCTCGAGGCGGGCATGCCGCTGTACGGCAACGAGCTGGACCGCACGACGACGCCGCACGACGCGGGCCTCGGCCGGGTCGTCAAGCTCGACAAGGTCGACGCCGACGGTGCGCCCCTGCCCTTCGTCGGGCGGGACGCGCTCGCCGCGCGGGCGCACTCGGCACCGGCGCGCGTCCTCGTGGGGCTGCAGGGTCTGGGGCGTCGCGCGGCCCGCCACGGGTACGCCGTGCTCGCGTCCACGCAGCCCGACGCGCCGGTCGTCGGCACGGTCACGTCCGGTGCGCCGTCACCCACGCTCGGGTACCCCGTGGCGATGGCGTACGTGACCCCGGAGATGAGCGCCGAGGGCACCGAGCTCGCGGTCGACGTGCGCGGACGGCGTGAACCCGTGCGCGTGGTGCCCCTTCCCTTCTACCGTCGTCCTCGGTGACGGTCCGCCGCACCCGGTCCGCCCGCACACCCGCACCACCCGACCCGACAGGAGCCCTCATGGCCGCCGAGCTGCCCACGACGCTGGAGTACACCGCCGAGCACGAGTGGGTGGACGCGTCGTCGCCCGTCACGGTCGGCATCACGGCGGTCGCCGCCGACGCCCTGGGTGACATCGTCTTCGTCGAGCTGCCGAGCGTCGGCTCGACGATCGAGGCGGGCGCCGTCATCGGGGAGATCGAGTCGACCAAGTCGGTCTCCGAGCTGTTCTCACCGGTGTCCGGAACCGTCGTCGAGGTGAACGGAGCGGTCGTCGACGACCCTTCGCTGGTCAACGCGGACCCGTACGGCGAGGGGTGGCTGCTGCGCGTCGACGTCACGTCCACCGGCGCCCTCCTGTCGGCCGAGGAGTACGCAGCGCTCAACCCGTGAGCCGTCCGTGGGTGATGGCACCTACGGTTGGGCCGGGTGGGTGAGTGCTGGACAGTTGTCCATGCGTCCGGGTGCTTGCCCGAACGGGTGATGTGACGCACAGTGCTGGTGACGGCGTTCCGACCGCGATGTATCACGGGGCTCGGACCGCCGTCATGACAGGTGCAGCGATCGGCACCGCGGGGGGGAACTCACGGTGATTCAGAGAAACCGGCGAAAGTCGCGTCATACCCACGACGCACGCCGCTCTCATCCGGTACGCAGCCCACGCGAGCCCGGAGAGACCGGGCCCGCCGCCCACCGGAGGACATCATGAGCATGCTGGACACCCCCATGAACCCGCACATGCTGGGGGCGCACTCCCTCACCCGACGCGAGCGCGTCGTGCTGGCCGAGCTGACCGAGGACGTCACGCTCGAGGAGATCGCCACGCGGCTGTTCGTCACGCGCAACACCGTCAAGTCGCAGGTACGCAGCGTCTACCGCAAGATCGGCGCCTCCACGCGTGCCGAGGCCGTCGCGTGGGCCGAGGCGAACGGTATCCGCTGACGCGTCACCGCCCCACGGAGGGGCGGGAGGGATCCCTCCGTACCCGTACCACCAGCACGCGCGTCCCGCCCGGCCGGACCTCCCCGGCCGAGCACACGACGCGGACCGCCGGCCACATCGTCGTGATCCGGCTGTGACAGAGGACTGGCAGACTCGTTCCATGAATCCTGTGCTCGTCGTGGCAGCGGCCGTGGTCGACGACCTCGACGACCCGCAGCTCCTGCTCGCGGCGCGGCGTGCGACGCCCGCCAGTCTCGCGGGGCGCTGGGAGTTCCCCGGTGGCAAGGTCGAGCCGGGTGAGACGCCCGAGGAGGCGCTGCACAGAGAGCTGCGTGAGGAGCTGGGCGTGCGCGTCGGGCTCGGCGTCGAGCTCCTCGGCCCGGACGACGGCGCGTGGGTCCTGTCCGACCAGTACGTCATGCGGCTGTGGTTCGCCGAGGTGCTCGAGGGCGGTCCGGAGCCGCTCGTCGAGCACGACGAGCTGCGCTGGCTGCCCGCGGGCCAGTGGCTCGACGTGCCCTGGCTCGATGCCGACGTGCGGATCGTCGAGGGCCTGGTCGACTTCGTCGCGGGCTTCGCGCGCGAGGACCGGCGCTCCATGGGCCGCTCCGCCTGACGCCTGTTCGCTCTCAGCGAAATATCCGGAACTTCCACTTGGCACTCTCGGCGCGAGAGTGCTAACTGTTGACGTGTAGCCAACCGGCGGCAGAGCCGCCGGCACAGCACCGGGAGCCGGGAGGACCGGACCCACGTCGAGGAGGTGATGGGTGATGGCTACTCGTTTCGACCCGTTCCGTGAGATGGACCGTGTGCTGGCGCAGGTCATGGCGTCCGACCGCGCGTCGGCGACGATGCCGATGGACCTGTACCGCGACGGTGACCACTACGTCCTGCACGTCGACCTGCCGGGCGCCGACCCGGGCACCATCGACGTGAACGTGGACGACCGCACCCTGACCATCAGGGCGCAGCGCACGCCGCGCACCGAGAGCGACGTCCAGTGGCTCGCCAAGGAGCGGGCCGTCGGCACCTACGCCCGCCAGCTGACCGTGGGCCGCGGCCTCGCGCTCGACCGCATCAACGCGACGTACGACGACGGCGTCCTCACGCTGACCATCCCGGTGGCGGAGGAGGCCAAGCCCCGCCGTATCGAGGTCCAGCACGGCACGGCCCCGACGTCGATCGAGGCGTCCGAGCCGACACCGGCCGGCTGACAGCCCAGGCCCTCCCGGGCCTCGGCCCCTCCAACAAGCGCTGGATCGCACTCTCACCCCCCCAGGAGGGGTGTGAGAGTGCGATCCACTTGCGCGTCCGCCGCCGCTGTGGGCCCCCCAGGAGGGGTGTGAGAGTGCGATCCAGTTGCGCGTCCGTCACCGCTGTGGGCCCCCCAGGGGGGGTGTGAGAGTGCGATCCAGTTGCGCGTCCGCCGCCGCTGTGG